>NZ_CP108080.1:0-1227500 GCF_036181745.1 Streptomyces sp. NBC_00259
TGTTGCGCTCCGCCCGCGGGAGCGCTGGCGGGCCGCTGCGCGGCCCGCTCACTTCCCCTGCTTCGCAGGGGAAGTGACGCTTCGTCCGCTGCGCTTCCGAAGCGATAGGACTTCGTTCTACGCTTGGGTCTTCGCTTCGCTCTGGCCCAAGCCGGCGGGTCCGCTGCGCTCCCCCGCCTCAACGGTCCTTCCGGCTGCGCCTCCAGGACCGCCTGGGCCCGCTGTCGCGGGCCTGGCTGACTGGAGGGTGGTGCCGGTCTGGGTTTGCGGGAGCTGTTTCGAAGTGATGCAGCATGTACAGTTTGCAGAAGATAGGGATACCCCTTTGGGTGCCCTGTGTGGAAGGCAGGGGATCCCTGTGGGTAATGCGAGGGCATATCCGGTCTACCGGAGCGAGGACGGGGATGTGGCGGCGGTAATCACCGTGGCCGTGTCTCTGGTCGGGTGTGGGGAGCTGTGGGAGGGGGCGAGTGTCGACCTGGATGCCGAGTTGCTTCGGGTCGAGGACGTCGTGAGGGCCCGCGAGGTGTTCCCGCAGGGCTGGTTCTCGGGAGGCGGCGAGCACTTCCGTGGGGTCGACCTTCCGGATGACGCCGCGGTGCTGGCTCATCTGCTGCCGATGATGCTCTCGGTCGAGGAGCCGGTGGAGGGTGATCTGCTGGACAGAGCGCCGGAGGTGCTGCGTCAGGCAGGGTGGGGACAGATCGCGTGGATGGCACTCAGTTGGCCGGCTGTGCCCGAACTCGGCCTCGGTCCGGAGCATGCGCGGACCGGAGTACAAGCGTGCTTCGGGACCGACGCCAACCACGAGCCGACCCCGAGCCACACCATGTACGTCCACGTCCGGCCCGGGGAGGACGAACGGGCGCAGCACCTCGCCCGTCAGATCGGACACGACGTCATAGGGCCTGGGGAGCACGGCTGGTGAAGAGCGACTGAATCAAGGAACTAGGTCTGAGCGGTAGGGCGGCCCGTCCGCAGTGTGCTGAGGGCGGGCTGGAGAGGGGTGGGTGTCGGTGACGGAGAACGCCGGGGTCTCGTACGAGGACTGCTCGATCTATGTGGATGTCACGGACAGCTCGACGGTCATCGCCTGGCTGAAGGAGCGTCTCGGCCCCGAAGAGGAGGGCCGCGGCCTGATGGTGGGGGCGCTGCGGGTGAGCGGCGTCTGCAATGACTACTCCACGGGCAGGAAGGCGCATCCTTCCGAGTTCCTCGAGTGGTCGACCGTGCTGGAATGCGAAGCGCCCGCGGGAGTGGAGTCCGGTGCGGTGGTGGCCGCGGTCACGGACGTGCTCGAGACGCTGTGGCGTGGAGGGTGGAAGGCTGTAGCGGCGTGTGACTTCGAGGACGAACTGCCGGCCCACGGGGGCAGGGATCGCTACCCCCTGCCGTCCCCCTCGGGGAGCCTGCCGCATGCAAGAACGGGCCGATGGCGAAGCCTGCTGGTGCGGGGCGGGAAGAGGAAAAGGAAATCGGTGTGATTCAGCTCCGAGAACACCAGGCTGACCAAAAGGCGGCTTTTCGTAACTGGGTCGGATTTCCTGCAAGATCCTTTGTGCCTCCGGAGGGGGCTCGTGCCATGGGGGTGTCCGCGACCGGGTCCGGTAAGACGATCACCACCGCTGCGTGCGCTCTGGAGTACTTCCCGCAGGGGCGGATCCTCGTCATGGTGCCCACGCTTGACCTGATCGTGCAGAGTGCCCAGTCCTGGCGGCGGGTCGGGCACCGGGCGCCGATGGTCGCGGTCTGCTCGGTGGACAAGGACGAGGTCCTGGAGCAGCTCGGAGTGCGCACCACCACCAACCCGATCCAGCTCGCCCTGTGGGCCGGGACCGGTCCGGTGGTCGTGTTCGCCACGTACGCCTCCCTCGTGGACCGCGAGGACCCCGCCGACGTCACTGGTCGCCGGACTGTCCCTGGGCCGTTGGAATCGGCTCTGGCGGGCGGGGAGCGGCTGTACGGGCAGCGGATGGCTCCGTTTGACCTGGCCATTCTGGACGAGGGGCACATGACCGCGGGGGACATGGGCCGGCCGTGGGCGGCGATCCACGACAACAGCCGGATCCCTGTCGACTTCCGGCTCTACCTGACCGCGACCCCGCGGATCCTGGCCGCGCCTAAGCCGCAGCGGGGCCGGGACGGGCGGGAGGTGGTGATCGCTTCCATGGAGGACGACTCCAGCACCTACGGCACCCGGATTTTCGATCTCGGTCTGGCGGAGGCTGTGGAACGCTCAATCCTCGCGGGGTTCGAGATCGACGTGCTGGAGATCCGCGACCCTGACCCGATCTTGGGCCTGTCCGAGGACGCCCTGCGTGGCCGGCGCATGGCCCTGCTCCAGGCCGCGCTGCTGGAGCACGCGGCGCAGCAGAACCTGCACACCACCATGGTGTTCCACCAGCGGGTCGAAGAAGCCGCAGCGTTCGCCGAACAGATACCGCGCACCGCCGCCGAGCTGTACACCGCCGAAGCCTCCGCGGCGGCCCTGGCCGGTGCCGAGGAACTGCCCGCGTCATCGATCGACGCAGAGCTGTACGAGCTGGAGGAGAGCCGTCACATGCCTCCGGACCGGGTATGGGCGGACTGGCTGTGCGGCGACCATCCCATCGCGCACCGGCGGAAGGTGATCCACCGGTTCGCCAACGGCATCAACGCCCAGAACCGGCGCGTACACCGGGCGTTCCTCTCCTCCGTACGCGCCCTCGGGGTCGGGGTCGACATCACCGGACTACGCGGAGTCGAGGCCGTGTGCATCGTCGGCTCGCGCAGCTCCCAGGTCGACGTCGTCCAGAACATCGGACGCGCCCTGCGACCCAACCCCGACGGCACAACCAAAACCGCCCGGATCATCATCCCCGTCTTCCTCCAGCCCGGGGAAGACCCGAAGGACATGGTCGCCTCGGCCAGCTACCAGCCCCTCGTCGACATCCTCCAAGCCCTACGCTCCCACTCGGAACGCATGGTCGACCAGCTCGCCTCCCGCGCCCTCACCCGCGGCGCCGAACGCCGCCGCACCCACGTCCGACCCGCCCCTGCGGCCGGCCCGGAGAACGAGGACATGCCCGAGGAGACCAGCGAGGCGCAGCAGGAGGTCGACCGGGTCACCTCGATCGTGGTCAACTTCGCCTCCCCCCGCGACGCCGCCGACATCGCCGCCCTCACCCGCTGCCGCGTCATCCGCCCCCAATCCCTCATCTGGCTGGAGGGATATCAGGCCCTGCTCCGCTGGCGAGCCGAGAACGAGATCACGGGCTTGTACGCCGTTCCCTATGACGTCGAGACCGAGGTCGGGACGACGAAGGCGTTTCCGCTTGGCCGATGGGTGCATCAGCAGCGGAAATCACTACGGGCCGGTGAACTCGACCCCCACCGCAAAGACCTCCTCGACGAGGCCGGGATGGTCTGGGAACCCGGCGACGAAGCCTGGGAAACCAAACTCGCCGCACTCCGCGCCTACCACCGGACCACCGGACACCTCGCACCCCGCCAAGACGCCACCTGGGGCGAAGGCGACAGCGAACAGCTGGCCATCGGACAACTCCTCGCTAACCTCCGCCGCAAAGACGGCCTCGGCAAAGACCCCGAGCGAGCGGAACAGCGCGCGCAGCAACTGGCCGCGATCGACCCCGACTGGAACTGCCCCTGGCCCCTCGACTGGCAACGCCACCACCGCGTACTCACCGACCTCGCCGCCGACGAACCCCACGGCCGCCTGCCCCACATCGCACCCGGCGTCACGTTCGACGGCGACGACATCGGACGATGGATCACGCGGCAAAGAGAGGCGAGTGCCTGGGCGCAGCTCTCCGGCGGACAGCAGGAGCGACTGACCAAACTGGGCGTACAGCCCGCTGAAGCACCCTCTCCCGCCCCGGCGGCTGCGCGGTCGACGAAGGGCCAGGGCAAGGCACAGCAGGCATTCCAACGCGGCCTCGCGGCCCTCGCACAGTGGGTCGAACGGGAAGGCCAACGGCCTGTGCCGAGGGGGCACGCCGAGGAGATCTCAATCGACGGCGAGACTGAGCCAGTGGTCGTCAAGCTCGGCGTATGGGTCTCCAACACGAAAACCCGCCGCGACAAACTCGCCCAGGAACAGCTCAATGCCCTCCGGGAGCTCGGCATGGAGTGGGCATAACCGCCGTGGATGCCGTTCAGCGAGCCGTGTTCTCGGTGCGGATCATCCGGCGCAGGCTGGTCCGGGCAGCAATCAGGTCTTCTTCGAGGGCGGTGATGCGTGCGCGGGACGCGGCGTTCTCTGAGGAAGCCTCCTGTAGCTGGCGAGTGAGGTCCTGATTCAGAGCGGTCAGTTCGTCCGCTCTGGTCGCTGCGTCGGAGGCGTGGATGACATCGAGCTGCTGACCGAGTTGGTGGCGCAGGGCTGCCTGGAGCCGGTCACGTTCGTCGCGGAGGTCTTTGATTTCTTGCCGGGCGATTTCGAGTTCGGTGCGCAGGCTAAGCGGGGAGGGCGGGCTTCCCGTGGCAGATGGTGGGGTGCTGTGGGCTTGGCGTAGTTGGGCCGCTTCGATGTGCTCGCGTACGCCGGGGGCATAGGTGAGCCAGGTGGAGACGCGGGCGGCGCGGGCGACTGCGGCGAAGGTGAGCGGCTTTCCCTGTTTCTCGAGTGTGGCAAGAACGGTGAGGACACGGGCTCGTTTGTCGAGGCTGTGACGGCGTCTGGCTTCGGCGAGGGGGGCGGGGTTGCCGCGGGGATTCATCGCGGGTCTTTCGGTCGGGCAGGAGTGAGGGGCAGGAGGGTGTGGTTGTGGCCTGCTCGTGCTTTGCGCAGCACGGTGCTGGCTTCTTCGATCTGGGCGCGTTCGGAGGCGGGGAGGGACGCCAGGTGTGTGTTCATGCGGCCGATGACGCGCTGGTAGGCGGTGATTTGTGCCGTGAGGGCGGTGGTGACGAACTCGGCTGCGCCCATGGCGAGTGCGGTTTCGCGGTCTGCTCGCAGTTCGTTGATGTGGTGCTCGATGGCTGGCAGGTAGGAGGGGTCGGGGCGGTAGAAGCCGCAGCCGGCGCATTGGAAGCGGATGAGGCAGGCCTGGCCGCCGGCTTTGACGTTTGACGGCTCGGTGCAGCCGCCGTAGGGGACGGCGACGGTGCGCATCTCGTAGGCGGTGCTCGAGCTGGGGCTGGGGTGGCCGTGCTGGTCGAGGACGTGTGTGCTGAGTTTGGCTACGGCTTCGCTCTTCCGTTTGAGGGAGACGGTGTAGTAGCGCTGGGTCATGGCGATGGATTTGTGGTCCATCAGCTCGCGTAGCACGTCGACGGGGGTGCCGGCGTCTGCGTGGCGCTGGGCGTAGGAGTGGCGGAAGGCGTAGGGGTAGACCAGGGACCGGTCGAAGAGCAGGCGTTGTCCTTTGGAGTCGGTGCCTTCGGCGTGGAGCTGGGGCAGGGCGTCTGCCCAGAGCCTGAGGGCGTCGCTGAGGTAGGTGCTGGAGATGTGGGGGGCGTCGCTCAGGGGGGTGAGGGAGGGAAAGAGGTATCGGTCTCCCTTGGCGGGGAGGTGCAGCTGGTCGCGGCAGGCTTGCCAGGTTCGGATGGCGTCGGCGGTGGAGGTTGTGATCGGCAGACGTCGGCGGTGGCGTTTTCTCTTGTGGTTGTCCCAGATCAGGGTGGGCTGGCCGTTGTGGGTTTCCAGGCAGTCACGGGTCAGGGAGACGATCTCGAGGGGGCGGCGCCCGGTGTCGCGCAGGACGATGTACATCGTGCGGTACAGCAGCTGCCGGGCGTCTGGGGCGATGTCGCGGCAGCCGTAGGTGTTTCCGGTGCCCAGGGTGTCGAGGTGGGCGTCCAGTTGCCGGATGACGGATTCGGGGATGGCCTTGCCGATGAAGTCCTCATTGGGCTCCTCCACGGAGATGACGTGCTCGACGGGCACGCGGGTGAAGGTGCCGGCCAGGTCGTCGAGGGTGCCGCAGCGGCGTCCGTATGCGATGAGCTGGAAGAACATTCCCAGCAGGCTGCGTCGGAAGGAGGAGGAGTAGGAGGTGCCGTCTTGTTTGCGTGCGGCTCGGAAAGCGTCGACGACCAAGGTGGCATCGGCGAACGTCAGGGCGGCAGGCACATCGCCGGCGTCGGCGCGCTGGGCGAGAGCCGTAGAGGCGATGGTCGTCGCGTGGAACGTGCGCTTGAAGTCTTCCGTGGTGGGTCGGGCGGTGGTCACCCAATGACGCAGCGCCTGGCGCAGCCAGGGCTGGCGGACTGTGCGGAGATCGACGCGGCCGGGAAGCTGTCGGCGCTTGCCGGAGGCGCTGTGGCGCAGCCCGAGGACGCGCAGATCGATGATGTCCTGGTCGATGAGGGTGATCCCGGAGAACTCGCTGTATCCGGCGCGGGCGGCGGACTGCAGGTTCTCCAGTGTACGGACGGCAGCCTGGTGCGGCTTGGTGAGCCGGGCCGTGTTGGTGGCGTCCAGCAGGGTGTCGGCCGTGGTGAGGTGGCTGATCACGCCGCGGATCCAGTGAGGTTCCAGGGCACGTACCCACTGGTCCATCTGCTGCACGGCGTAGAGCGCTTCCCAGCGCAGCAGCTGGGGCAATGGGGCGAGGTGGAACTGGTGCGCCAGCAGATACAGGGGCTGGTGCGGTGCCCATTGGGCGGCAGGCATGGGGGTGGTGCTGGAGCGGCATTCCGCTCTCCAGGCGCGCCAGTGGTAGTTGCACAGCCCACTGGAGTTCATCGCCCAGCCGGAGCAGTGGGTCACCATGCAGTCCGGGTTTTCGGTGAACGGTGTGGCCCTGCTGCGAAGCCACCGCTCGAGCGTGCCTCTGGACGTGTGGTACTTCCATGATCCGTGGTGGGCGGCGCACAGGCCTCCCGATACCTGAGGGCGTACGCACCGTACGCCGTCCCGGGTGAGCGTGCACGGCCCGACGACTGTCAACGGCAGGGATCTGGAACGAGCAGGGATGAAAGTGGCGGCGAACTCTTCCCGCGGCAGACCGCTCTTTCTGCGCTGGTCCGAGCAGTAGGTACAGAACGTCTCCTGAGCGCGCACGATCACGTCGCAGCGGCGGGTGCGGCACCGGGAGGACGAGGTGCGCGGATTGTCGAGGTCTCCGGTGAACAGCCATCTGGCGCTGTCCCACTCCCCCGGCCGCCACGCGGGATCGATGTGGGCACGCAGCCACGTCTCCCACGACTTCGTGGCCTTCGTCGGTGCGGAACGTGCGACGGCAGGCGCACCAGCCGTGCTCACTGGTCCTCCCTCCATGCCTGGGCCCGGTCGACAGCCGCCCGGGTTTCGGACTCATCGACGTGGCGGTAGCGGTCCATGGACAGCGGCGAGGCGTGACCCAGCAGCTTTTGCACCACGTCCCGGTCTACTCCCTCACGTAGCCAGTGGGTGGCCGCGGAGTGGCGCAGCATGTGCGGGCGAGCCGGGTGCCCGGCGCGGCGGGCCAGACGGTCGAAGACGTTCTTGGCGTTCGGGTAGGTCATGGCCCGCCCCAGCGGGGGCCGGAAGAGGTTCACGAACACCATGCCTGTCTCGGCCGCCTCGGCCACCGGATTCCGTTCATGCTGGTAGTCGGTGTAGAAGGCGACGATGTCAGGGGTGACGGGGAGGCAGCGGGAGTGTCTGGACTTGGCCAGGGCCCGGTTCGGGTTGTCGGTGCGGCGCCGCACATGAAGGTGCGGACCTTCCACGGGGCATCCCAGGGAGCGTGACGAGGCCAGGAAGTGCAGATCCTCCTGGCGCAGGCCCAGGGCCTCTCCGATCCGCAGGCCGGTCGCGGCGAGCAGCGCGATGAGGAAACGGTCCCGTGCCCGGGGCGTATCCGCGATCATGCGGCGGATCTGCTGCGGGGAGAGGTCCTCGTAGCCGGGCTCGCTGACCTGGAAACGAAAAGCCGACACCTGGACCTGGCGCCACTGGCCGCGCTCGCCAGCGTCGTAACCGGCCGGCAAGAACCGCAGGAACTTCGGCTCCGACAGCAAGCCGGCCGTCTGCGCGGGAACCCAGCCGTGGAGAGCGCCGAAGCGCAGGAAGTCCGTGACCGCCGTCATCACCGCGTTCGCCGTACCCTGCGAACGGTAGCGGGGCGCAGCCGTGGTCGGACAGCGGCGGCTGCGGGCCGGCAGCGGCGTGGTGACCAGCCACTGCTGCAGCCCGGACAGCGCCATGAAACTCGGACGCGACCACTCGATACGGCGCTGGGTGCAGTAGTTCAGATAGAGAGCGAGACGGCCCGCATAGACCCGTTCCGTGTTCGGCGAGCGGCCCTTACTACGCAACCCCGCCAAAAACGCACACGCCTCGGCATGCAGGTCATAGGTCCGTGTATCGGCCACCACCCACCGCTCCACACCAGACGACGGAGACATCGAACGCTCAGCTGCATAGGTCTGCTCCACCCACCAAACAGACCAGACCCCACCGAGGGGCGGTGTCCGTTCCAGACAGCTGCCACACGACCAGGTGGCAACCACACCGAACACACCCCACAGGCCCGCGCACCTATGGATAATCCCTGTCCTGTAGTCGACGCCCTGACACTGGCCGGGCCCCAGCGCCGAGCAGTAACAGCGCCCGCCACGGGCGGGCGCCGTGCTCTCGCCTGCAGGTAGTAGGACAAAGCATCCTTGGTTCACAGCACCGCGAGGACGAAGGTCAGCAGCGCCAGGGACAGGGTGGCACTGCCCGCAAAGGCCACGGCACCGCGCAGCAGAGCGGTGGCATAGGTGGCTCCGTCGATGCGAGCGAGCAGACCGGCCGCTGCTCCTACGAGCGTGCAGAAGAGACCGACGACGGCCAGAAGCAGGGCCAGCAGGATCAGGTGAATGGATGAGGTGTTCATGCCTTCTTCCCAGGACAAACGACGACGGGGACATCGGCGAATTTCGCGGTTCTGGTGTTCACCGGGGTTCAGGGCGAACAAAGATGAACGAAGACGGTCGCCTGGGAGACGGAGAAGCAGGACATGGGGGACGTGTACGAGGATCCGCTGGCGGAACTCGCGCTACGGCTACGCACCCTCAGGGCGCAGCGGGGTCTGCAGATGGGTGGGCTGCAGCAGCGGACCGGGCTAGGGCGGACAACGATTAGCCAGGCGCTGAACGGCCAAGTGGTGCCCTCCGAGGCCACGCTGATGGCCCTGGCGAAGGCGATGGGCACGGGTGTGGAGCCATTGCTGGCCCTTCGCGAAGCCGCTGCCCGAGTACCGCAGGTGTACCAGGGCTCTCCAAGGAGAGTCACCCGCAGGCCGGTGGGGCCCAAAGTGCAGCCCTCGTTCGAGGAGCGGTACCTCAGCTACGTGACGGAACGGCATTCCCAGCTGACCGTCGTAGGGCTGGACCTGAGCCGGCCGGAACGTGCGCGCTGGCCGCTGGACGCGGCGTACTTGAGCTTGGAACTGGCGGAGCGGGCGGAAGATTGGCCTGCAGGCAGTGAGGAATCGAACCGGCCATCCGTCGTGGTGAAGCGTGCCGAACACGCGTTGGCCGACTGCCGACGCGTGCTTCTGCGAGGGCTCGCCGGCAGCGGAAAGACAACGCTGCTGCAGTGGCTGGCTGTCGCTACGGCGCGCGATGAGCTGCCGGCAGAACTGGCGGACTGGAGGGGGCAGATTCCGTTCACCCTGCCGCTGCGGACGCTGGTGAGGCGTGGGCCCCTTCCAGAGCCGCAGGATTTCCTCTCTGCGGTCGGCACCCCCCTGGCCGCCTCACAACCTGAAGGCTGGGCCGATGCCGTACTCGCCAGGGGGGAAGCACTCGTCCTGGTCGACGGAATCGACGAGGTTCCTCAAGAGCACCGAGGCGCCACCCGGGACTGGCTCGAGCGGCTCTTGGCGGCCTACGGGGACGCACGCTTCGTGGTCACCACGCGTCCGTCCGCTGTACCCGAAGGCTGGCTGGCTTCGTCGCGCTTCACCGAACTGTCAGTACAACCTATGAGTGCCGCTGACATTGGACTCTTCGTCGGCCGGTGGCATACCGCCGCCCGGCACAGTGCAGCAATCGACGCCGAACGGTCACAGCTGCATGATCTCGAAGCAGCGCTCCAGGTGACAGTGCGTGCTCAGCGTGACCTGGCGCAGTTGTCCAGCACACCCCTGATGTGCGCGTTGATCTGCGCGCTGCACCGGGACCGCCGCGGTCACCTGCCCCACAGCCGCATGGAGTTGTATGAGGCAGCACTGTCGATGCTTCTAGTGCGCCGTGACCTTGAACGCAGTATCGATGTCCCGGAAGGCATTCAGCTCACCGAACACCAGAGCGTCCAGTTGCTGCAGCGCCTGGCCTACTGGCTAATCCGCAACCGCCAGACCGAGATGGAACGGACTACCGCGACAGCCCTGGTCGACGACGCTCTGCCAGCTATGCCGACTGTGGCCGAGCAGGGCACAGCCGACCAGGTCCTGACGCATCTGGTCGGCCGCAGCGGGCTGCTGCGCAAGCCCACCATGGACACCATCGACTTCGTCCACCGCACCTTCCAGGACTATCTCGGGGCAAAAGCCGCCATCGAGGCCCACGACTTTCCGCTGCTGGTCAACAATGCCCATGACGACCAGTGGGAGGACGTCATACGCATGGCCGTCGCCCACGCCAGGCCTGTTGAAAGCGCAGATCTGCTACGCCGCCTCATTGAACGCGGTGATGCTGAGAACGAGCACCGGCCCAGGCTGCACCTCCTGGCGGCCGCCAGCATGCACTACGCCACCGAAGTCGCCCCTGACACGCGCCATAAGGTCACGGCGCGCGCCGCAGCCCTGATGCCGCCCCGCACTATCCAGGAAGCAAACACCCTGTCCGCGCTGGGTCCCGGCATTCTGGACCTACTGCCACCCACCGCCGACGGACTGCCCGAAGACGAGATCATTGCCGTGTTCCGCACTGCCGCAGCCATGGGCGGCGACCAAGCTTATGCGTACCTGCAACATTTCGTCCCGACTGTCGCCCCCTCGGTGCCGCGCCACGAACTGATGCTGGGCTGGACCAACTTTGAGGCAGCCGATTACGCCCGCGACATCCTCCGCCTTGTCCGGGATCGCCTGCATCTCACCGTCGGGACTCGTGCGCAGTTTGACGCTCTCCCGCTGCTGACACCGATCGAACTCATCTCGTTCGAGCTGGCACTCACCCCGTCAGAGATCCTCGAGCATCTTTCCCCGGAACACACCACATCCCTATCCCTCCGGCGCATGGAGGAGCCCTCGCTGCACAGTCTGTCGTTCGTTCGGTCTCTGGCCGCGCTGCGCTCGTTGGCTCTTGGCCCCTCAACACCCGTCGACGGCCTACACCATCTCGCCGGACTGCCCCTGCAGGAGCTGAACCTGCTGGACCTGCCTGAGAGTTTCTCCTTCCAGGCGCTCAACAATCTCCCACAGCTGCGTGAACTGCTGCTCTATACCGTCCTGCCGTGGAGAACGCTGCATACCCTGCCCGCCTCGCCAACTCTCACAAGGCTTTGGCTCGGCGGCCAGATAGAGGCCTCCATCACCGGCATCACCCAGTGGGCCATGCTCGAAGACGTTGTCGTCAACCATGTCATGGACGCAGTGGAATGGGCCGAGCTCGCGGAGCTGCCTCAGCTGACCAGCCTTCAGGTCACCGACGCCGACTTCGCAAACGCCCCCCTCATGGCCACCGTCAATCGTCTCGGGCTCTCTGTGTCTCGGTCCGACATCCCCCTCGACCTGATCCCGGACCGGTTTCCGAATCTTGAGCAGCTAAGGATCAACGCTCTCGCAGACGTTGCCTACGATCTAGCCCTTCTCCAGTCCCTTATGAACGTGGAGATCCGCCTCTACAACGCCGATCGCATCTCGCTCACCGGTCTGGAGGGGTTCGCTCCGGAACGATTCACGCTCTTCCCCCGTCCACGGCCCAACCAGACGTGACCGTCAGCCGCCGCCGAACGCCACTACGCCACCGCGCAGCGGGCAGCCGCCAGTGCCGACGATCCCGTGGTCGGAGCGAACGCCCTGGCGTTCCGGACCCCTTCCACAACTTGAGAAAGGGGGGCGGCGAAGAGGAGTAGGCGAGGCTACTAGCGTCCTCCCCCGCTCACCGAGCTGCTGCCGAAGCTGCGCCCGTACCGGGAGGCCCCGGTCGGGTGGCCGGTGCACTGCGCGAGGGAGGACCGAGGAGTCCTAGCGTGGCCCTTCCCGGCAGTCAGCGCTGGGGCGTTCGCGCCCCTACGCGCTGAAGTGTCCGCCGGCCGCTGGGGTGGACTGGGCTGCGGTGGCCGAGGGTGAGGACTCGGCGGCGGGCTCCGGCTCCGGCTCATCGACCACCGGCGCGACGTCGACGGCCGTGAGTACAGCCTCCGCCTCGGCGACTACGGCCTCCTCCGTCGCGGGCGCGGCCTCGGAGGTCACGACCGTGGCCTGGGAAGCGGCGACGGCGCGGCGGTCGCGGTAGTCCTTCAAGACCTTCCACCCAGCCACCGGCACGCCGACGGCAAGGGCACCGAGAATGAAGGCTCGCCGCTGGCCTAGCCGCCGCCCGAGCTGGACGTAGGCCGCCCGTAGGGCATCAGGGCCTCCTAGCTTGCGTGCCTCCGCGCTGAGTTCCGAGTAGTCCCACACCGCGCTCCCCCTCACCTTTCGCTGCTGTCCAGTAACGGCCTGATCATCCCAGGGCCAAGCTGACTCGGGGGCGGATCAGGACAACCGGCCTACCGGACCCTGGATCTGAGGGCGGGGCGTTGTCGAAGCTGCGACCGCACTCTCACCGGCGGCCCCCGCTCCCTGGCACACGCGGGCGTAGCGCAGCGCGGCGAGGGTGTAAGGCAGGTGGTGTTCGGCGGCGTCGCGTAGCCCCACCGCCTGGTCGTCGTCGACCGGGGCCGCCGGCGACGTCGCCGCTGGGTCGGCGGCCGGAGCCGGGGCCGGGTCGGGCGCCGCCGTGGTCGGCGTGGTGCTCCAGGCGTCGGCAAGCGAGTCCGCGGGCACGGCAGCGGGCTGAGTGTCGGACGTGGGCGGCTTCTGCATCCGCACCGGGCTGGCCTGCGCGGGAAGGGCTGCGGGGTTCGGGCCGTCGGCGGCCTTCTTGCCGCTGGTGGCCCACTCGCGGGCTTCGGTCTCGGTGAAGAACAGCACGTGGGTCTCGCCGGCCGAAGGCCGCACCTGGCGCGGCTGGCACCACCACGTCACCCTCGTCACCGCCGTTCAGGCATTCCTCACCCTCAGGCGGCTCGACCCAAAAGTCCGCACACCGGCCTGACCCTCTACCAGGTCCTCGACGTTCTCCAGGACCTGCTGAGGTGCTGGACCGGTACCTGCACCACCTGCGGACGCCCCCTGCCCCGCCCCCGGAGCAGCCACAGACAGCCCACAACCTAACGAAGCACTACTAGGCTCCACGGCCCCTTGGACGGGACGTCCTTCACCTGCTCGCACCAGGTGCCGTCGGTCTCCTCGATCAGGAACTCAATCCCGGCGCCCGTCCGGCCCGGAGGCTCCAGACGGATCCTCGACGCCCGCCCCCGCAGGAGATCTGCCACCCGCAGCGCGGTCCACCAGTCCTCGTACCGGTTTCCCGCCTTATCCGCAGCCCCACCCGACAGCCCCATCCAACATCACTTCCCCAGGACACGACAGCAGGCTTCTCATCGCCAGCAAACCCCAGCAACCCGCGACGTTATCGCCGCCGACAGACACCCGCACGCGCCAGACCGCAGGTGTCAAAAGCATGACTTAACAGCAGGTCACCCCCACAACAAACATCCCTGCCACCCACACAACGTCTAGATAATCGATACCGCGGCGTGTGATGCGGTGGTGTTCGTGGATGCGCGGGGCTCGACGCCCGATGTGGTGCAGGCGGTGGGCCGGGCGCTGCGGATGCAGCCCGGGGAAGGCAAGGTCGCCTCGCTGGTGGTGCCGGTGTTCCTGGAGCCGGGTGAGGAGCCAGACGAGATGCTGGCCTCGCGGTCGTACACGCATCTGGTGAAGGTGCTGACCGCGCTGCGGGCGCACGACGCCGAGGCCGTCGAGCAGCTCGCCGTCCCCCAGTCCCCCAGTCGGCAGGCTGCCTCAGCTGCGGGCGGGACGGCGGGTGGGGTGGTCAGCGGGGCGGCGCAGGGGCTCCTGCGGTTCTCCACGGCCCGGGATCCGGTGCAGTTGGCGGCGTTCATCAGGGCGCGCGTGCTGCGGCCCGAGGGCGAGTACTGGCGGCGGGGCCTGCGGGCCGCGATCGCTTACGCCGGCGATCACGGGCACCTGCGGGTCCCCTACGGGTATACCGCTCCCGATGATTTCGCGCTGGGGGTGTGGATCGCCAAGCAGCGCGTCGCCTACCGCCAGGGCACCCTGGCCGAGGAACGGGTGAAGGAGCTGGATGCGGCCGGGATGGTGTGGTCCCATCTCGAGGTGGCCTTCTCCGAGGGTCTGGCCGCCGCGCGCGGCTGGGCAGGGGAACACGGGCACCTCCTCGCCCCCACCGAGGCAACCTGGCAGGGCTATCCCGTGGGGATCTGGCTGCGTGACCAGCGCGCCGCCGCGCGACGAGAACGAGCGGCGCAGAACAGGCCTGACGGGGGCCGGACATCGGGGAAGCCCAACAGTGCTCGGCGGTGGCGGGAACTGGAGAAGATCGATCCCGCGTGGTGCCCGGCCTGGGACATCGCCTGGCAGCGGTGCTTCCACCTCGCTCGCGCCCATGTCAACGGCGGCCGGGAACTATCCACTGTGCCTGGGGAGATCGTCGTCCAGGGCGAGGACCTCGGGCGGTGGGCCAGCGTCCAGCGCACCGCGGCCGTATGGGACGGCTTGCTGCCCGCCCAGCAGTGGCTGCTCACGCAGGTGCTGCACCTGACGCCGGACCAGGAGCAGCCTGAGGCCGGACCTGCGCCAGGCCGGCAGAGCGCCGTGGGCAGGACGCGGGCGCAGATGTGGGCCGACAACCTTGCCGCTGCCCGCCAATATCATCAGCGGGAAGGAAACTTGAACGTCTCTCGCCAGCACGTGGAAAGCGTGGGCGGCGAGGACCGTGCGCTAGGCGTGTTCATCGCCAACTGCCGGGCCCGCAAGCAACGCCTGGCCCCTGAGCGGGTGCAGGAGCTCAGTGCCGTCGGGATGAAGTGGGCTTGAGGAATCGCGTGCGGAGGCCCCCGAGGTGCGCGGCTGCGGGCCCGCACCTCCACCCGCTTGGACGGTGTCGGTGTACGAGCTCACGTACAGGCTCAAGTACAGAGGTTGGTGTGCTCCAACTGGCTTCTATGCCGGGGGTGGCGGAGCCGTCCGATAGGGAAATGCGAGGACAAGGTCCGAGTGGTCAAGAGCGCCTGCGGCGGCGCTTTTGCGGTGACGACGTCGGCGAAGACTCTGACTTCGGCTCGTCAAGGTGAACGCCCTCGAAGCCTCGGCCGGGTTTGGTCGGTGGGTGGTATCTCGTGGTGTGGGAGATGTGCGGATGGGGGCTGACCGCCGCGGGGCGCCAGCACCGTGAGCTGGTGCGAATGCAAGCGACTGAGCTGTTCGAGCAGGGCAAGCCGTTGGAGGTGGGCCGGCGCCTGCGGGTGAGCGCGAAGTCGGCTTACGACCCAGTCCGCGATTGAGGTCGAGGCGTGCTGGCCTGGCGGTTCGGCTGGTGGTTGATCAGTAGGCCGTCTGTCGGGCGAGAACCAGTTCGGTGCTCGGCTTGCGGCGGGTTGGCCGACGGGCGGAGCGGTCCGAGACCAGTGCGGCGATCGCGCGATGAGTCTCGACATAGTCCTCACGTCGGCCGGTGTAACGCTGGAGGGCCGCCACTGCCGCAGTTCGGCATGGGTGTGCTCGGCGCAGATCCGATCCGAGGACTGCCGTCGGCGCATCTCCCGCCATGCGTACTGATCGCCGAGCGGTGCGTCGTCCTTCGGCTTTCGCGGCGGGGCGCTGGCCTGGTCAGGGAATTCGTTGGCAAGACCCCGGTAGCCCTCGTCGACTTCGGCTCCCACTTCCGGGCGGAGCTGGAACTGCTCGGCGATGCCCTCGGTGCGCAGCGCGGTCTGGTCGTGCATGCGGCCAGGCCGGTCCGCCCCGGACCACAGCAGGCGGCCCTGGCCGTCGCTGACGGTAGTGGTCTTGATGGTGTTCTGCTACTTCTTGCCCGAGACGAAGGCCCGTCGTCCGGGATGGTTGGCCTTGGGCCGGCGGACTTGGGCATCGGCTCCGTCGATCCTCAGCCGGATTCCCTCGGCTTTGGCGTAGGAGAACACGTCCGCCAAGGTGCGCAGCCGCACCCCGGGGCGGTCGGGGACAGCGAAGCCGCGCGCCGCCAGGAGCGGGCGGATCTCGCCGATGGCGCGGGAGACCGTTGGGCGGGTCGTGCCGTACAGCTCGGCAAGCGCGGCGTGCGGGAGCCCCGTGCGCAGGTGGACCAGGGTGACCAGCACCCGGTCGGCGAAGGCCAGGTCGTGCTTTGGGCCAGCACCGGCCCCCGCCGCCGCGCAGCACCTCGCCGCTCACGCAGTGCCGACTCGCACCGCGCCAGCCATGGGTCTGCCAACTCCTCGATCAAATCGCCGAGATGTGCACGGGAGACACCGCAGAGGCAGGATGGGACAAGGCCGTGCGGGCCCACTTCTTGGTCACACTCGAAGAACCCGTGCGGCCGCTGTCACGTCACGGCCGTAGAAGACAACCTCGCGGACCGAGGCGGGCCCTCACACCGTTGCGGGTCAGGCTTTCGCAGGAGTGCTCGCCATCGCCCCCGGCTCGCGCATCATGAAGGCGTCGTGTGCAGTCTGGTACCCGCGTCCGAGCCTACGCCGGGACGCTGGTGCACACCTGTGGGGTCAGCCGCTCAGTCGTACGTCTGTACGAAGGCGGCTGACCGGTGCTCACGACGTCGATCGGTCCTGGGCTTCCACGACAAATCCGTGGCGCTCGTAGAGCCGACGGGCAGCACTGCCCTGTAAGACGTTCAAGCCCACGGTCATGCCCTGCGCGTCCGTTCGCTCCAGTACCGTGCACAACACAGCGGATCCGACCTCTCGGCCCTGACAGTGCGGAGCAAGGTAGAAGTGCTCCAGCCACTGCCTGCCTTCGGCGGGCCGGACCGTGACGCAACCTGCCAGTTCACCGTCGATCATGATGATCGACGTGTGCTGCGGGGAGAAGGAGTCCCGCAGCCGCTGCCGTACCCGATGCTCGTCGTAGCGCCCAAGGCGTTCCAAGTCCGCACGCATGACCGTGGCCAGCAACTCTGCGATCACCTCGATGTCCGCTGCCACCGCAGAACGCAGCACCCAGCCCGCGACGGGCGCCAACGTGGTCCGCGCAGACACCGCCATGTCCGATCGCGTACCGCTCCTCATCACCCCAGCATCCATGGCCTACATGCGCCCTCTTCGACGCCTGGCTCGCTCTTGCCCCTGCCCCGCAGGCTGGCCTTCAAGCCAAGGGTGGTTGGAGGGAAGAGAGGCAGAGGCTGCCGTGCCCGTAACGCTCGCGCGAGACCTGGAACGGCAGCACATCAATGCGACTGCGGGCCATGATGACCGCGCATTGGTTAGGCGAGTGCGGTGATCATGTCTTCGGCCATGCGGGCGCTGGAGGCGGGGTTCTGGCCGGTGAAGAGGTTGCCGTCCTGCACGTTGTACTGCTGGTAGGCCGGGCCACCGGAGTGGGCCGCGCCCAGTTCCCGCAGTCGGCTGGCGAGCAGCCAGGGCGCGCCTTCGGCGGTCCCGAACAGCTGCTCCTCCTCGTCGGTGAACGCGGCCATCTCACGACCGGCGAAGATCCACCTGCCGTCCTCGTCCACGGCGCTGAGCAGCGCGGCCGGGCCGTGGCAGACGGCTCCGATGAGCTTTCCAGCCTTGTCCGCCTCGATGAGGAGACGGCCGAGGTCGGAGTCTTCGAAGAGGTCCACGACCGGGCCGTGGCCGCCGGGCAGGACGATCGCGACGTAGTCGTCGATGTCGACCTCGTCGAGCTTGAGCAGCGGACCGAAGTCCCGCAGCGCCTTCTCGGCGTGCGCCACGTAGTGCGCGCAGTCCTCACCGGCGATCGCCGGGTCGGCGCTGTGCTGGTCGAGCGGCTGCAGCACACCTCCCGGGGAGGCGAAATCGACCGTGTAGCCGGCCTCGACGAACTTCTCGTGCGGAGCGGCCAGCTCCTCGGCCCAGTAGCCCGTCGGGTAGCGCGAACCATCGGTACGCACCCAGACATCGGCGGCCGACATGACGATCAGGATCTTGCTCATGAGCAGTTCCTCCGTGTTGTGTGGGTGGTCAGGCGGTGGCGGGGAAGTCGGTGGCGGGCGCGGACTGCGCGGTGGCGTCCAGGTTCGCCTGCAGGGCCTGCACCTTGGAGGTGGCGTAAGCGTGGGAGTCCGAGCCGAGGACCTGACGCAGCGGGCCCTCACCGACCACGACCCGGTCGATGATCGCCGCAGCACCCTTGACCGGGTCGCCGAGCTGGCTGCCCTGGAGGTTGAGGTGGTTGTCGACCATCTCGCGGATGCCCGGGTAGTGGTCCGTGGTGGCGGCCGGCAGCGCCAGGGAGTCCTGGGTGAGGAAGTCCGTGCGGAAGTAGCCGGGCTCCACGATGGTCACGTTGATCCCGAAGTCCGCCACCTCCGCGGCCAGGGCCTCGCTCAGGCCCTCCAGCGCGTACTTGCCCGCGCAGTACAGCGCCCAGCCCGGAACGGAGACCAGCCCCAGGACCGACGACACGTTCACCACATGCCCGCCGCGCTGCTCACGCAGGATCGGCAGCGTGGCACGCAGCACGTTCCACACCCCGGCGACCTGCACATCCAGCATGTCACGCACATCACGGTCGGTGGTCTCCTCCACCGCGGCCAGGAACCCGTAGCCCGCGTTGTTCACCACCACGTCCAGACCACCGAACCGCTCGGTGGTCTTCACCACGGCCTGCTTCACCTGCGCCTCATCACGCAGATCCACCGTCAGCGGCAGAAGACGCGACGTGTCCACACCCTCACCGAGCGCCCCGAGCAGCCGCTCGGACGAACGCGTCGTCGCCGCGACACTGTCCCCACGCTCCAGCAGCTGCCGGACCAGGTCCAGCCCCAGACCACGAGAGGTACCAGTCACGAACCAGATCGCAGATCGGTCAGTCGGAAAAGCCATGATTGTTTTCCTTATACGGTCGGCGGAGCGGAATGGGTGGCCTGCAGGAAATGCCTACTAGGCACGTATCCAGATTGCCCCGTGATTGGGACTGGTGGAGGCAAATACCATGCCCTGCGAAACCGTGTATCAAGGAAGCTAGTACGCATAGGGCCAGCTACGAGCGTTCAGCATCGTTGACACTGAAGGTGTGACTCTCAACAACAATGAACTCGCTGACTTCCTGAGAAGGGCCCGCGGTCAGGTCGACCCCTCACGAGCCGGCCTCCCCCCGGACGGGCGCGTTCGGCGCGTTCCCGGTCTACGCCGAGAAGAGGTCGCGCGCTTGGCTGGAGTGTCGACCGACTATTACACCCGCCTCGAGCAGGGGCGCCCCATCACCCCCTCGTCTGCCGTGGTCGAGGCCCTGGGCCGCGCTCTCGACCTCGACGCCGCAGGACGGGCCCACCTCAAGGACCTGATCGGGGTAACCGCGACGCCGGCCCGACGCCATACGCGAGGTGTTCAGCGCGTACGACCAGGCCTCTACCAGCTCATCGATGCCCTCGACGGTGAACCGGCTCTCGTCCTGGGCCGCCGCACCGACATCCTCGCCACGAACCGGATGGCGCGTTCACTGTTCGCCGACTTCGAGCAACTGCCGCCCGAGGAGCGCAACTACGCCCGCTGGATGTTCCTCGACGATCACGCCCGCGCCCTGTTCGTGGACTGGGAGGACCAGGCACGCGCCGCAGTCGAGGGCCTGCGACTCGAAATGGGCCGCAACCCCGACGACCAGGCCACCACAGCCCTCGTCGAAGAGCTACGAGAACACAGTCCAGAGTTCGACGGGTGGTGGCAACAGCACCGCGTCCACCAGCGGACCCACGGCTCCAAACGCCTCCGCCACCCCTTGGTCGGCGAACTGACCGTCGAATACGAAACCCTTGCCCTGCCCGGAGACCCCGACACCACCCTCTTCATCTACACCACCGAGCCCAATTCAGACTCAAGAGATGGTCTCGATCTGTTGGCGAGCTGGACTTTCACCGACTCTGCCGACTACCAGTCCAACTCTGAGACGTCTGATTGAGACGGCGGCGCCCAACGTCACAGGCCCGAGGTCGGCGGACTGGCAGACCAGAACCTGTCATGCCTCGCTCGTGCCCATTAACTGACGGTTTCAAAATGATCTGCAGCTGCGGTCGAGGAAGACCATGCTGTGAGAGCGCACTGAGCCTCGCAAGCGAACGGAGCCCGCATCGATGGCAAGACCCCCTGGCGCATTTCATTCGATCACGTTCGCGGCCTGGCGTGACCGTCTTCCTGGGCAGCACCGCGCCTCCGATCGGTACTACGTCACGCTGGCGGAACTCCTTGTGCGCCTCGGGAGCTTTGGGCTCGGCCTCACTTGGAAGGTGCGGATCGACGACGCTCGACTGGTCACCAGGTTTGCCGAGATTGAGAAGGCTTCCTCCGGTGCCGGGATCGGCACCCTGGAGCTACTGGCCCTGGTCGCGCCGGACCTTCAGTTTGTTGACGCGGACTTCGCGGGGTACGCAGGCAATGAGCTGAAGGTGGTGCTGCGGGAGTTCGACAGCACAAGTTGGGACCTCTGCACCGCGGATGCCTCGGTAGTCCGGGAGATCCGCCAGCACTTCCCGGACGCGGTACCGACTCCTGAGGACGTTCTCCAGGAGATCCCCTGGCCGACCAACCGGCGAGAGATCTGATCCAACGCTCTCACTGATCGTTTCTGGGCGTTGAACTGTGGGTCTTGCGCTCGGCGATCTTGGTCTGCAGGGTGTCCGGGTGCGCGCTGATCTTGTTCCGGACGACCTGTGGGAGCGGGTGGCCATGTTGCTGCCGCATTCTCCCGAACGACGCCACCGCCATCCCGGGCGACTTCGCGTTCCGGACAGGGCGGCTCTCGCCGGCATCATGTACGTGCTGCGGACCGGCGTTGCCTGGCGTGACGTTCCGGCCGAGGTCGTGGGCTGCTCCGGCGTGACGGCTTGGCGCCGGCTGCGGGACTGGACCGAAGCGGCCGAGGGCGTCTGGCCGCGCCTTCACTCCGCCCTGCTGACCGAACTACGCCGCGCGGACTCGCTAGACCTGGACGACTGCGCCGTGGACAGCTCGCGCGTCCGCGCGCTCAAAGGGGGGATCACGTCGGCCCCTCGCCCGTCGACCGTGCCCGTCCCGGCTCCAAGCACCATCTGGTCGTCGACCGCCACGGAACCCCGCTCGCTGTCACGCTCACCAGCGGCAACCGGCACGATGCTCGACGCGATCCCGTCGATTCGGGGTCTGCGGGGACGCCCCCGCCACAAGCCCCGGCGCCTGTACGCAGACCGCGGCTACGACTTCGACAAGTACCGCCGCCTGCTGCGGCAGCGCGGCATCAAGCCGTTGATCGCGCGACGCGGCGTCGCCCACGGTTCCGGACTGGGCAAGGTTCGCTGGGTGGTCGAGCGCGCGTTCGCCTGGCTGCACCAGTTCAAGCGACTCCGCATCCGCTACGAGCGACGTGCCGACCTCCACCAGGGTCTCCTCGAACTCGCATGCAGCATCATCTGCCTCCGACGGCTCCAGGCGGCATTCTGAAACGATCAGTAAGACGTCCAGCCCATGCTGGTCGAACCACGCTTCAGCGCCCCAGACAAACACATTTGGGATGATGCCCGTGATCATGGCTCTCGCTGTCGGTCCTTGGTGGCCGGCAGGGCCGGGCTGGAGTGCTGGGCAGTGTGTCCTGAATCCCGACCCGCGCGAAATCCGTTGCGCCGGGCCGATCAGAGCCTGGGCCATTCTTGGGTTCGATCTGTGCATAGTTCGCCGACTAGAGAGGGTCAGTGGGCGGCGTTGATGGCTGCGGCCACGTCGTCGTTGCCATGGCCTTTTGAGATTGCTTGGGCCCACCGTTTCAGCAGTGCTTCGGTGAGGGGGAGTTCGATCCTTTCGAGGCCGGCGGCTTCGAGTGCGAGCCTGGCGTCCTTGTTTGCGTGGTGCAGCGGGAAGCCGGCGGTGAAGTCGTTGTTGACCATGGCCCGGCCCTTGGCCAGTGCGTAGGCGGATCCCAGCGGGGTTGCCGCGATGGTCTTCAGCAGGAGGTCTGGGTCAAGTCCGAGTGCTGTGGTGAGGCTGATGGTCTCGGCCATGCCCTCGGTCAGGACGGCAAGCCAGTTGTTGAGTACCAGTTTGAGCCGGCTGCCGTCGCCGGGACGGTCCAGCCACAGGGTGTGCCGCCCGATGGCGTCGAACAGCGGTTGCACCTGGGGGCGCAAGGTTGGGCCGCCGGAGGCGAGGACGAGCAGCTCTCCGCGCTCGGCGGGTTCCGAACTGCCGGAGACGGGAGCGTCCACGAAGCCGACGTGCTCGTCAGCAAGCCGTGCCAGACGCTGGGTTGCGCTGAGCCCGACAGTGCTCATCTGAACCCACACCGCATCTGAGGGGAGGGTGGTCAGGGCGCCTGCGGGACCGGTCATCGCCGCTTCCACAGCGGCGCCGTCGGCAAGCATGGTGAGTGTGACGTCGGTGCCCGAGGCGGCCTCTGCCGGTGTGGATGCCACAAAGGCACCGTGGCCGGCGAGCGCTTCGGCCTTCTCCCTTGTTCGGTTCCACACCCGTACCTCGAAGCCCGCGCGCAGAAGGTTGCGTGCCATAGGGGCTCCCATCACACCGCAGCCAAGGACCGCAACCCGGCCCTTCTCAGTCTTCGCTTGCTCAGTCATCACACACTCTTCTTGGTAGCAAGGGCCAGCCTCGTGCGACGGCTGCCTCCCGGGAGGCAAAGTCGTCCGGGTGTGCCTGCGGCCGGGAACGGCAGCAGGCACACCCGACACCTCCTGACACACGAAGGCCGACCAACCGATGTGACCGTTTCGGGATTGGGACTGGGTTGGCCGCAATCCTTCAAGTCGCGAGTCAGGAGGCGGTCAGTCTCCGAGAAGGGCCGGCGACATGTCATCGTCATGCCGCCGGCCATTCCGCTGGATCGGGAGTCTGCGGTGCCGGGAATCCCGGCGTCGCGTCCCCCGGTCTGCTGACTACTCGCCGAGTTCGAAGGCCGGCGGGTTCTGGGCTGCGGCCCAGTTCTTCTCGCCGATCCGCTCGCGCAGGTGGTTGGCGGTGTCCTCGCCGAGACGGCGGGCGCGGTCGAAGTCCAGGCCGACGAGGCGTCCGTTGTGCTTCATGACGCGGCCGTTGATGAGGACCGTGTCGACCTCACCACGCTGGGCGTGGAAGACGAGCTGGGCCACCGGGTTGTTCAGCGGCACCATGGACGGCGAGTCGGCCCGCACGAGCACCAGGTCCGCCAGCTTGCCCGGAGTGACCGAGCCGAGCTGACTGCCCAGACCGAGCGCGTCGGCGCCGCCCTGGGTGGCGAAGTGGAACACGTCCTCGGTGCGCAGGTTGTTGTTGATGACCGACTTGTCGTCGGCGTGCGCCCTCACGTGATCGATACCGCGGTCGGCGTTGAGGGTGGCACGCATGGCGGCGAACATGTCCGCGCTCCACCACACCTGGGTGTCGCTGGAGAGAGAGATCGGGATGTTGTGGGCGTGGATCTTACCGGTGGGCGGGTAGCCCTGGCCCGCGTTGAGCTCGCTCTCAGCCGCGATGGAGACGTTGCCGCCCGTCTCGGCGATCAGACGGTAGGAATCCTCCGACATCGTGCCGCAGTGCACGTACGTGTTCGTCGGCAGCAGGAACCCGTTGTCCCGCAGATTCAGGATCTGGGGGTCACCCATCCAGTTCCGCACACCGGAGTGCATCGTCACCGACAGGTCGTGCTCACGCGCGAACTCCCACGCGGGCCGCTCGGGGAACGCCCGCTCCAGGCCCGTGCCGTCCCAGGCGAGCTGAAGGGTCACGAGCTGGTTCCGGGAGGAGAAGTGCTCGCGCTGCAGCCGCGCGACGTCACCCTTGTTGATCCACTCGTGCGGCAGCGTGAAGGAGTACCCGTACGCCAGCCGCGCCCGGCCGCCGGAGTCGAACAGGCCCTCGGCAGCGGCCTCGGCGTATTCGTAGTTCTTCAGATCCTGGGACCAGTCCACGCTGGTGGTGACACCGGCGTTGATCGCCTCGGCCATGGACAGCAGGTTGCTGGAGTACAGGTCCTGCGGCCGCCAGAACGGGGCCCACTGCTGGTAGATCCAGCTGAAGTAGTTCGCGATGGTCCACTCAGCGCCGAGCCCGCGCAGCACCGTCTGCCACATGTGCCGGTGAGTGTCGATCATGCCGGGCATGACGATCGCGCCGCGCCCGTCGATCACCGCGGCATCGCGGGGTGCGGACAGGTTGCGCCCCACACCGCGAATGGTCTGCCCCACGACGAGGACATCGCTGTTTCGAAGCGTGCCCAGCTTGGGGTCGCCGGTGACGACGGTGGCGTTGCGGATCACGACCGGGCGGCCGGCCGTGAAAGAGATGGGAGCCTTCGGAGCCTCGGGACGGGCCACGGCGGTGGTCGTCAGGATGCCACCGGCGAGGGCGGCACCCGCTGCCGCGCCGACCAGCGCGGACCGCCGGGACAGCCCGGTGCGCGCCGCGTGCTTGGGGCCGTTCGTCGACTCGTGATTGTCGTTGCTGTCTATCTGCACGTCGGATCCTTCGTTACTCATCAGCGTTTCCTTCGACGTCATGCCAGGGTGAGTTGGCACCCTTAGCTAGGCGACGCGCCTTCGATTCGGCCGGGCGCAGGGTGGGCGGACAGCGCCCGGTGGGAGGGCTGTGGGCTTTCCTGGGCGGGCATAATCGTTGTGCCGGTCGCCGGCCACGCATCTAGAAGACCACCCCAGGGCTTCTGCTTCAGGGCCCGAGCAGACCCTAAGGTGACAGGTACCGAGGTGGCAGGTACTAGCAGGACCACCCAGCGCCCCCAACAGTGCTTATAGGTGCTACACACTGTTCGAAATGGGCTGCACTAACGACATCACCGACTGTCTGTTGCCCTGCCTGCCCGAAGCACCTCGAGCCAGGCGGTGAGCAACGACGGAACAAGCGAGGCCGGCCAATAGCACTCGCACCGGGTCTCAGGCTATGAAGAGCTGTTCGACGGCCACGCTCGGATAGCGATTGCTCCGCTCGCGGACGATTCACTACTGATGTCCTGCGCCAGTAGTTAATCCTTAGTAGTTGCGTGACTTCTATTGCTGGTGCGTCAGCTCCTCGTCGGGGCAAGCTGGAGCCGTTGCTGCTCTCTGTTGATGAGCAGGCGGTGTTGGAGCGGTGGACGCGTAGGGCGACATCGACCCAGGCGCTGGCCCTGCGTGCGCGGATTGTGCTGGCGTGCGCGGGGCCGGAGGCGTCGGCGATCGTGGCGGTCACCCAGGAGCTGCGGGCGACCGCGGACACGGTCCGCAAGTGGCGGCGGCGTTTCCTCGCCGAGCGGCTGGACGGGCTGGCCGATGAGCCCCGGCCGGGCCGGCCACCCAACATCAGCGTCGATCAGGTGGAAGCAGTCATGGTCACCACGCTGGAACAGTTACCGAGAAACGCCACCCACTGGTCGCGGTCATCGATGGCGCAGCACAGTGGCTTGTCGACGTCGACCGTGGGCCGGATCTGGCGGCAGTTCCAGCTCAAGCCGCATCTGGCGGACACCTTCAAGCTGTCGACCGACCGCTGTTCGCGGAGAAGGATCAAGGCTTGGCTGGTCAAACACCCGCGGTTCGAGCTGCACTCCACCCCGACCGGCTCCTCGTGGATCAACAGGTCGAGCGGTGGTTCGGCTACCTCGCCCACCAGATGATCCGTCGCGGCGCACACAAGAACATCCACGCCCTGGAAGCCGACGTCCGGGCACGGGTCAGGGACTGAAACAAAGACCCCAAACCGTTCATCTGGACCAAGACCGCAGAAGAGATCCCCGACTCACTCGCCCGCTTCTGCCGATGGATCTCCGGCGCAGGACACTAGCAACACAGCCGCAGCTAGACCTTGACCACGAGCTTCTGGGCGGAGACGCCCTTCTTGAGTCGGTCGAGAGCGACCGGGATGTGATCGAGGCCCTCACCCACCACAACCGCCTCCGGTGCGGCACGGAACACCTTCGCTTTGAGGGCAGCCGGCAGATAGTCCACGTAGATGCCCGGCCCGACCTCGTTGTCCTTGAGCGTGCCGCCCCAGATCGCGCTCACGTGCACGCCGTGGCGTCGACGGGTAAGCATCTGAAGGCGGGTCATCAGAGCGGGCTGGGCGGACGCAATGCGCTTCGCGCCTGTCGCTCGTGCCGCGACAGCCAGCGACTTCGGGACTGAGCCGTTGCCTATCGCCAGCGTACCGGCAAGTGGACTGTCGCCGACGGCTTTCATCACCCGCGCAGCCGCGTCGCTGCCGTGGTAGTCGACCGCCTCGGCCGCGCCCAGCGAGCGTACGTAGTCGAAGTTGTGCGGCGAGCAGGTGGTGACGACCCGGAACCCGGCGCCGCGGGCTAGCTGGATGGCGTTGCTGCCGACGCTGGTCGAGCCGCCCCAGACCAGCACGGTCTCGGCGCGGTCGGATGGGCTGATCGTGGGCAGCGGAAGCCCCAGGTGGTCCCGCTGGCAGAGGCCGGTGGCCGCGGTCGACAGGGTCAGCGGCAGCACCGCGGCCTGCTCGAACTCCAGGTCGTCGGGGATCGGCGAGACCATCGTGTTCATCAGGACCGCGTAGTGCTGGAAGGCACCCTCGGCGGCCAGGTTGCGGTTGCACTCCAGGCCGGTCGCCATGCCGAGCACGCGGTCCCCCGGACGCAGGCGGGTCTCCCCTGGCCCGACTTCGACGACCTCGCCGGCCACGTCGCTGCCGATGACGGCCGGGAAGGTCAGCCAGGGCAGGATCACGCGGTAGGCGAGACCGGGGATGCCGTCGACCGGGTTGACCGCGACCGCGCGGACCCGCACCACGACCTGGCCTGGGCCGGGCGGGGTGTAGGGCGCCGGGCCGACCTCGAAGGCAGCACCTCGTTTGGGCAGCCAAAGGGCATAATTCTGCGGCATGGCAGACTCATTTCACCGTGATGGGACTTGATCTCATCAACCTTGTTGGGCCTGGTCAGGCTCGTATGAGGATGGGTATGTCGCGGTGGCAGGTGGCCGAGGACAAGGAGAGTCTGCAGTGCCGGACGATTTGGTAGAGGCTCAAGCCTGCGCTGTGTCTTTTGGGTCGTGTGCCAGTCGTTGCAAGGTGCAGAAGGCGTGGGCGGCCAAGACGAGGGGGGAAACGCCCCTGAGTGAGTCGAGGTGGAGGCCGGTAAGGTAACCCGTGGCCCGGGGACTGCTTGATGGCCAGCGGCAGGCCGCGGCCGTCCCCCACGAGGTGGGACTCGGACATCAGCCCGCCGCGAAAGTTCGCATCTCGCCGATGCCTCCTTGATATTGCGCGTATGAAGGCGCCGCTAGGCATGGAATGACCCGTCTCCCGGTCCGGGGGATGATCCGGGAGACGGGCGTCTCATTTCCTCCAGTGCCGCACCACGTCCGAGGACGTCTCGAGCTCGTCGTAAGCGCGCAACATCAGTAGATCACTTGGCGGAGTCCCAAGTGATCAAAGACCTGGCCCTGCCAGTACCTGGTAGGCCCCTTGCCGTTCGGCCTCAGATCTGCTGCCCGACTCAAAGCCAGGGGCACCCCGAAGCCTCCGGACGCCTGTGTCGAGAGCTGGGAGAGTAGATACTGAGATTGAACTCGTGATGTCGCATGGTGGCTCAGGTGGGTCGGATGGTCAGACCGGTCTCGGCGAGGCAGCCGTCTATGAGGTGGCTGCGGTACTGGATGTGCCGTAAGCCGCGTCGGATGCGCTGGACGAGGTGTTCGGGGGTACTGAAGGCGACGTTGGAGAGCCAGCCGCGCCGCAGCAGTGACCAGATCCCTTCGACGGGGTTGAGGTCGGGTGCGTAGGGCGCCAGGTAGTAGATGGTCAGCCAGTCCCGGTCTTCGGCGAACTTCCGCAGGCCGGCGGCCTTGTGGACGTTGAGGATGCCCCTATGTTGCGTCAAGCGGCAGAAGACGAGGCAGCAAGGGCAGCGGCGGCTGGATCTGACGGTAGATCTCGCGAGCGACGTAGCGTTTGAGGCAGCGGATGATCTCGCGTTTCGACATGCCCTGTTTCGTGCGTCGTTCGAGGTAGAGACGGGTGCGGGCATCACGGCGGATGCGTGTTACGACGATGCGGTAGAGGGCGGCGTTGGCCTGCCGGTTGCCCCCGCGGTTCAGCCTGCGACGCTGGGTCTTTCCAGGAAGACTGCTCGACAGGGCTGACGCCGCACAGAGCTGCGAACGATGCCTCGCTGGCCAGTCGTTCCGGGTTGTCGCCGGCGGCGATCAGCAGGGCAGCGGCACTGTCGGGCCCGACGCCGATGATGTCCAGGAGCTGCGGGTGGCAGCGACCGACGGCTTTGGTGACCCGGCGGGCGAGTTCCTTCACCTCGGCGGTCAGCTGCTGGATGCGCCGGGCCAGGAGCCGGAGCGTGAAGACGGCCGCGTCGCCTGCGTCTGGTAGATCGGCGCACCTGGCGATCAGGGCCGTGTTGCTGAGCTTGGACAGTGCCTCGCGCAGCGCGGGATCGACACCGAGCAGCACGGCCTTGAGCTGGTTCTTCGCCTGCGTGCGGGCCTTGACGGCCGACTCCTTCGCCAGTCGCAGCACGCGCATGTCGGCCGCCGGGCCCTCGCCGGTCTTGGGCGTGACGTCAGCCCGTCCGGACAGGACCGCGCGGGCGGCGGCCTCCGCATCGACGGCGTCGGTTGGCTTTATCGAGCAGAGTAGCGGCTCTGGGCCACTTTCTGTGGTTGCGTACGCAGGGTGACTGTTGATCTTCGTGTGATGCCGGTTGAGTTCGCCCGAAAATCGCCCGGCTGGAATGCGGTGTGGTCGACAGTCCTTCGCCGTGAACGAAGTGCTGCCGCAGCTGGATGAGCTGTTGTTTTCCTCAGTCGAAGGCGTGTCCGTGGAGTCGGTCGAGGTGACCGACACGGTCGTCCGGGTCGAGGCCCGGACGACCGCCGAGCGGGCCGCCTGCCCGGGGTGCGGATATTGGTCGGTTCGAATACACGGCTCCTACCTGCGGTTTCCTCGCGACCTGCCGACGGCGGGCAAGTTCGTCGTGGTGTCGTTACGGGTGCGGCGATTCGTCTGTGGGGAGGATTCCTGCCCGCGCAAGACCTTCGCCGAGCAAGTACCAGGGCTCACCCGCAGGTTCGGGCGAAGGACCGAGCGGCTGCGATCGGCGCTGGTGTCGGTCGGACTCGCGCTCGCAGGCCGAGCCGGCGCCCGAATGACGGACGCCTTCAAGGTCCCGGTCAGCAGGAACACCCTACTGAGGCTGATCGCCTCGCTTCCGGACCCCGTCGCTGCCGCACCCCGTGTGGTCGGCGTGGACGAATACGCGCAGCGCAAGGGCCGTATCTACGGAACTGTGCTCGTCGACGTCGAAACACGTCGTCCCATCGACCTCCTGCCTGACCGGGAGGCGGACACGCTCGCGGCCTGGCTCGCCGAGCGGCCCGGCATCGAGATCGTCTGCCGCGACCGAGCCCCCTTCTTCGCCGACGGTGCCACCCGCGGTGCCCCGCAGGCCATCCAGGTCGCCGATCGGTGGCATCTCTGGCACAACCTGGGTGAAGCCGCCGAGAAGTGCGTCTACCGGCACCGCGGCTGCTTACGTCCTGTTCCGGCTCCGGATGAACCGCAGGAGGAGGAGCCGGCCACGTTGTCGCCCTGGCCGACAGGGCACCGGTTCGCCGAACGCACCCGCGTAAAGCACGCCACCATCCACGCCCTCCTGGCGGCCGGGCACAGCAAGCGATCCGTCGCCCGGCAACTCGGCATGACCCTAAACACCATCCTGCGCTTCTCCCGCGCCACGACCCCGGAGGAGATGTTCACTGGCCAGTGGCAGAGCCGTGCGACCAAGCTCGACGCCTACAAGCCCTACCTCGATCAGCGCTGGCAGGAAGGCTGCACCAACGCCTGGAAACTGTGGGAGGAGATCAAGGAACAAGGCTATCCCCGCGGTTACGGCAGCGTCCGCGATTACGTCAGCAGAAGTCTTCGCGGCAAGCCCCAACCGGTCGGCCCCCGGCCGCCATCGGCTCGCGCCGTCACTCGCTGGATCCTCACCCACCCCGACGCCCTACCCGAAGGCGACCGGCTCCAGCTCAAAGCCGTCCTCACCAACTGCCCCGAACTGACAGCACTCGCCCAACACGTGTGCTCCTTCGGCCACATGCTCACCAACCTGCAGGGCGACCAGCTGCCGAAATGGATCGAAGCGGCCACCGCCACCACCGATCTGCCCAGCCTTCGTCACTTCGCCCAGCACCTCGAACGTGACCTCGACGCCGTCATCGCCGGCCTCTCACTCCCGTGGAACTCAGGCGTCGTCGAAGGCCATGTCAACCGGATCAAGATGCTCAAGCGCCAGATGTTCGGCCGCGCCGGATTCAGCCTCCTACGCAAGCGAGTCCTCCTCGCTCCGTGATCGCGTTGTCGGTGCTTGATGCGAGGATCCCGGCGAAACGACGAAAGGAAATCAGCATGGGCACCTGGGACACCGGCCCCTTCGACAACGACACAGCTGCAGATTTCGCCAACATGCTGGACGATGCCGAGCCGGAAAAGCGTGAGGCCTTGGTCCGAGGCGTCCTCATCCGCACCATCGACGCAACTGGCTTCCTCGCGGAAGCGGAAGAGGCGGTAGCTGCCGCCGCACTGATCGCAGCGCAATGCCCTGGAGGTGAACCTGTCGACACCCCCTATGGCCCTGAAACACCCATGCCCATGTTTGCCACTGACCTTCGGGCCCTCGCTGACGAAGCCCTCGCCCGCATCGCAAGCGACGAGGCTGGGCCAGCCTCAAACTGGGTTCACCCCGAGGAGTGGAAGCAATGGCGCACGATGCTCAACCGCCTGCGCGCAGTGCTTGACCCGGCGCCGCCTGCCATCGCTCTCTTCGATGTCGAGCCATAACGCAGCGTCACTCGTCACAAGAAGTGGACCAGAGCCGCTAGACATCAACGAAGCCAGTCGGTCTTGCCGCGCTTGCGGCGCAGGGCGCGGTCGGGCTGATTGACCTCGACGACCTGGACGTTCTCCCGGCTCAGGAAACGTGCCGGGGCCGCTCCGTAGGATCCGGTGCACTCCACACCGGCTCGGCGCAGGGCACCGAAAGAGCGTGCCCAGGCCAGGAGTTGGCGGTATCCGACGGCGGTGGTCGGGAACTGCTGGTGGGCCAGGAGCGCCCCGAGCACGGTGACCACGGCGGCGACATGCACGTCCTTGTGGGTGTCCACCCCAGGATCACGTCCTCGGCCAGCGGTTCCTTCGGCTGTGCGGGCAGAGTCGGCTGGGACATGGTGGTGATGGTCACGCGGCTCCTCGATCGGCACGGGGCTGTGGCCGACGTCGGGCCGGTGGGCGGTCAGAACTGTGACGGTGCCTTGTGCGGCAAGGCCCCTATCGGGACACGCCCGCCGGTCCGGCGGCAGCAAGCACCGCCCGGGACCATAGGCCGACAGATCCTGAACAGGGCAGACTGGGCCAGTTGTCCCACGGGTCAGACCCTGGCCCCGGACGGCGCCCATGAGTCTCACAGTTGTCCCAGACGAGCACGATCGGGCCGCCGAGCTGCTGGTGGGCGGCGATCAGCAGGTCCCGGTAGTCGCGCCAGGAGAAGCTCTTGCGTCCGTCGCGGCGGCCGTCGTCCCGGCGAGGCCGGTAGATCAGCCGGGACCGGTGGCCAGGCTTGTAGCAGGTCAGCGCGGCGATGGATATCCGTCTGCGGGAACGGCCCCGCACCCGCACCACCGGGGTCCGGCCACGCTGTGACCAGGTCTTCGCCTGCGGCGGCGTCATGGAGAATCCGGCTTCGTCCTCGAAGACGAGCCAGGCTCCACGAGCCGCCGCGAGCCTTCCGCGCAGGGCCACACCTCCTTCACCCACCCGGCCACCGCCTCGTCGTCCCGCTCCATGGCGCGTCGGGCCGGGACCTGACAGGACCAGCCGTTGCGTACCAGCAGTTTCCGCACGCCCTGGATGGTGTACGTCAGATGGAAGCGCCGGCCGATCACCGTCTTGATCCGCGCGAGCGTCCATCACTGGTCCTCCCAGCCGTGCGCGGCAGGCCCCTTGGCCAGCTCCGCCTCCAGCTGGGCGAACTGCTTCCCGCTCAGCCTCGGCAGCGACGCCGGCCCCTGTGACCGCAAAGCCCGCGGGCCGCCCTCGTCCCACATCTGCCGCCATCGCTGCACGGAGCGGACGCTGACCCGCAGGTCCTTGGCGATCACCGAGCTCGCCTCGCCCCAGGCGAACCTCTCGGCCGCCTTCAGCCGTAACTCCTCGCGGGAACTGCTGCCGTTCGACCGTCAGCCCGCCCCCTTGTGGATATCGCATGCCCCGGCGATGCCGCAGGGACGACGAGCCGTCAGCCCCTGCGACACCACGAGTTCAACCTCAATAGTTACTCTCGGAGAGCGAGCAGTTACTGCCTGCCCAGTCGGCCAACGACCGGAAACGCGGCGAGTTCGTGAGGGTTCTTGGAAGACATCATTCGTGCCTACCACGCGCCTTGGACCTGGTGGCTCTCGACCATGATCAGTGGGAACTCCTCACCGGTGGCGTGGACAGTGAGCGTTGCGGCGAGCCTTCCGACGACCCCGGCCCTCGAGCACAGAGGCATCGGTGATGGCAACGTCGGCGTAGCCCATCATCACGCCCAGGATCGACCGAACGAACGCCTCACGGTCCTTACGCCGCCTTAGGGAAGCTGGCTGGGCTCGTCGGTGATCACCTCGGGGGCAAGCCTGCCGGGACACCCAGCACTTCGCCCCTGCTCAGCGCGTCGTAGGGCCCCACCACGACGTCTACCGGGCTCTGCCCTACCGTCTCCAATCGCCGACGCGACGCAGTCGGGCGTTGCTTAGAGGTTCACGAGTTGCGGCGTCACCGTACAAGGCCAGGCGCCAGTCAGCTGCTAAGAGACGGCAGTCCCGCTTGCGGGTCGTTGCTGTTCTGCCGGGTCAGCTTGGAGCACAGAATCGCGGTTCCGCTCACGCGTCGCGTGCAAGGACGCGAGAAGTTGTAGGCGCTCGAAGTCTGCGGTGTCGGGCTGAGCAGTATAAACAAGAAGAAAGGGGCCCGGGTCGCCAGGCAATGGATAGTTGTCCCAGGCCAACGTGATCTCGCCGACCTCAGGATGACGGAACTGCTTGCTTCCGTGAACAGATGACCTGACATCGTGACGGGCCCACATGCGCCGGAAGTCGGCGCTGTGGATGCTCTGCTCACCGATGATGGCCGCGGCGCGCGGGTGCTCAGGGTCTCTTGCTACAGCTGCCCGCAGAATCCCGACGTACTGGAGTGCAGAGGTCTCCCAGTTCGGGCAGCGCTGACGGGCCTCAGGATCGCGGAAGATCAGCGTGAGCATATTCCGCTCGGCAGGCGCAAGTGTTGCCGGGTCGCCGAAGAGTGCTTCAGCGAGCGTGTTCCACGCCAGGACATCCAGATGCTGACTCAGTACCAGCGCTGGGGTGCACATAGCGTGCAGCAGATGCCGTGTGCTATCCGGCACGCGTTCCGGGCTTCGCCGAGCGCGAGCCGAGGCGTGGCGCCGTGCCGCCCGCGCAAGATTGAAGAGGTGCTGGTGCTCATTCTCATCGAGATCGAGCGCCGCGGCCACAGCATCGAGTACATCATCGGACGGCCGTACTTGACGTCCCTGCTCCATGCGTTGGTAGTAGTCCGTGCTGATTCCCGCCAGCAGCGCGATCTCCTCGCGACGCAGGCCAGCCACTTTGCGCCGGCCGCCTGGCTCCAGGCCAACATCCTGAGGACGCACCCGGTTGCGCCGGGCACGGAGGAACTCACCCAACTCTCGTGCTGAGGGGTCTTGTGTGGTCATGCCGCCAGTATGGTTGCGGGCCGGCCGCCAAAGGTAGGTCCGAGATTCCCAGGCGCCCTGATACGACGGAAACGACCCTGCTGCCGCCTAGTGTCGCTGCCGAACGTACTCGCAATCTTCGAGGAGTATCACCTTGGCTGCATGGAGCGCCGAACAAATCCCTGGCCAGGACGGCAAGGTCGCTGTGGTGACGGGTGCGAACTCAGGGCTCGGTCTGATCACTGCGAGGGAACTCGCCCGGCACGGTGCACAAGTCGTACTTGCCGTACGCGACACCGATGCAGGCCAACGCGCCGTCACAACGATCCGCAAGGCAGTCCCGGAAGCCAAGGTCCAGGTGCGCAAGCTGGACCTGGCGTCTCTCTCCTCGGTCGGCGCATGTGCCAAGACGCTGACCAAACAGTTCCCAGCCATCGATCTACTGATCAACAACGCCGGTGTCGTAAGGCTTGGTCCGCCGCTGACCACGGCAGACGGCTTTGAACTACATATTGGCACCAACATGCTCGGGCATTTTGCGCTCACCGGCTTGCTGCTGGACGCACTGAGCCGCGCTGATGCGCCCCGGGTGGTCAGCTTGAGCTCGGTCACCCACAAAGACGTGCATCTGGACTTCGAGGACCTGATGTCGCACCAGGACTACGACGCCAGCCGCGCTTACCGCCGCTCGAAGCTCGCGACCACCGTCTTCGGCCTCGAACTCGACAGGCGACTACGCGCTGCCGACTCGCCTGTCGCCAGCGTCATTGCCCATCCAGGTCTGTCGAACACCAACTTGACTCCCCGCGCGTGGGAAGGCCGTGGGAAGTTGGGACACCTGGTCGCACAGGGCTTTCTTCTCATCACTCAGTCGCCCGAGAAGGGAGCGCTGCCTCAGCTTTTTGCCGCTACGAACCCAAGCGTGCGCAGCGGACAGTTCTTCGGCCCGTCGGGCTTCCGGGAGGCGCGTGGGAATGTCGCCGAGGTCAAGCCAAGCGCCGAGGCCGTCGATGCGTCCGTCGGAGAGCGCTTGTGGTCCGCTGCCCAATCTCTGACCAAAACCTTCTATCTCTGAGAGGTGCACAGACTTCCGCGTCTTCGCTGACCGCGCGAACACACCACCCTGGCGAAGATCGCTGCCGGGTTCGGGATCAGCGAGTCCACCCGGCCACGCTTACACCCGCACTGGCTCCTCGAACGACGACGGCCCGAAGGCGATCAGCAGGAGGACCGCCCCCGCCATCTACTGCCGACGTCGAGCAAAACTTCACCTTGGTCAGCCAGGAGACCCTGAAGGTCAGCGGCAGCGCGACACCAGGGACAGAAGGGGCGCCCTGTTGGTTTCGTATCCTGCCATGCTCGGCGATCTGACGGCTCAGGGCTGTCTGCGTCATGTAGAGGCGCGCCGCAGCTCGGACGAAGCTGGCCTCTTCGGCCACGGCGACGGGGTAGCGCAGCCGCCGGATGTCGAGATCCATGATAGGTATGCCTCCCTGCCCATGCCAGTCCGACATCGCGGAGGGGCATATGGGCATTGCGGTGTCGGAAGCCGCGGGCCCACCGTGGAACGGTCGGTGGAACGCCCCCCCGACGCCGTGGTCAAGCGGGGGACTCGACCTCCATCGCGTGCCCGTATGCGTGCTGTGTCGGCGACGACGGAACGGGCGATGGTGCTGGGTCGGACGCTGAAGCCGCTGGCCCATGAGGATGCTCCACATCCATCCGGCGCTGACCGAAGACGTGGAACAAGCGTCTTCTGGCTCGGTGAATCAACTATCAACTGGAGGTAAGTAATGGCAAAGATTGAGCTGCCGACGTGGCTTGAGGAATACGTCGACGCAGTCAACAAGCACGCCCCGGCCGACGTCGTCGCGATGATGAGCGAGGACGTCGTAGTGGTCGACACGGCTTTCGGAGGGTCTTACACCGGCAGGGGGGCCGTGGAACAGCTGTTGTCGGGTATGGATGCCGGCCTTTCCAGCGATTATCGATTCACCGTCAAGAAGTTCATCATCTCCGGTGACTCCTACGCGTTCGAGTGGGACTTCTCCGGAACGAACGACAGGGCGAATCCGGCCATGGGACTTCCCGGAACAGGCCAAGAGTTCACTGTCCCAGGGCTAACCATCGGGGAAAGGCGCAACGGCATGATTTCGGAGAACCGGGACTACTGGAACGTAGCGGCGCTCTTGATGCAGCTCGGCGTCATGCCCGCACCGGGCGGCGAGCCGGAGTGATCTGCCCGGTGCCCACACACTGAGCGGCTGCCTCCCGGGACGACAACGGTCTGTTCGTCCAGGGCGGTGAAGATGTCCTCAATTGGTCGCTCGGCCATCCGTGACGCAGTCGCACTCGATGGACGCCAACACAGTGCTAATCATCTAGCCGTCGGTGACAGCCGCAGCAGGACTTCGTGGTCCGCAGCTGCACCGGCACCGGTTCCAAATGAACGGGTACGAGCTGCTGGCAGGTTCTGGGAAGGCAGGTACTGGCAGTACCACCCAGCGCCCGTCACAGCATCCGGCGCTGCTTCACACTGGACGCATGGACCGTAGTAGCGAGATCGCCGACTTCCTGCGTTCCCGCCGTGCCCGGATCTCACCCGACCAGGCAGGGCTCGGGAACGACGGCCGCACCCGCCGGGTGCCCGGACTACGCCGCGACGAAGTCGCCCGCCTGGCCGGGATGAGCACCGAGTACTACACCCGCCTCGAACAGGGCCGCGCCGGAACCCCCTCCCCCGAGGTCGTCGAAGCGCTTGCACGCGCCCTGCGACTCGACGCCGCCGAACGCGAACACTTCGCCGACCTGCTCGCACGCCCCACACCCACCCGCCGCACCCCGACCGGCCCACAACGCGTTCGCCCAGGCCTGTACCTCCTGCTCCAAACCCTGGAACACGTCCCCGCCTTCATCATCGGCCGACGCACCGACATCCTCGCCGCCAACCGTCTGGCCTGCGAAGTCCTCACCGACTTCGACGCCCTCCCCGCCACCCAACGCAACCTCGCCCGCTTCTACCTCCTGGACCCCGACGCACGAGACCGCGTCGGAGACTGGGAACAGATCGCCGCCGAAACCGTCGCCATGCTCCGCCTCGAAGCCGGCCGCCACCCACACGACCGAAGGCTCTCCGACCTCGTCGGCGAACTCACCCTGCGCTCCCCCGAATTCAGCACCTGGTGGAACGACCACCGCGTCCTGCGCCGCACCCACGGCACCAAGCACTACCACCACCCCGTAGTCGGCGACCTCCACTTCGCCTACGAATGCCTCCAAGCACCCGGCGACACCGACCAGACCCTCTGCGTCTACAACCCCCAACCCGAAACCACCACCACCGAAGCACTCCAACTCCTCAGCAGCTGGACCGCCCCCCAAGCCCCCACCACCCCCACACCCACACCCACCACAAACCCAACCTGACGCCAGGTTGCTGTTGTTGGTGACCATCTCTCGCACATTACAGACAAGCGACAAGGTGGCCCGCCGGGCCCAGACAACTCCTCTGAAGGGCGTGTCGCCCTCCAGCATGCGCGACACACCACACTCCTCATTCTTCTACCGTGAAATCCTTGCCCCGTGGCCGCATCGGACGGACAGGAGGAAGCGGCGGCACAAGGAGCCGAAAATGTCAGTCAAATCGAAGGTCATGAGACCCCGCCGCGACACAGTGCTGCTCGATGGATCGACTGGCATCGGCATGCCCCGGCCCCAGACTCCTACACATTGGGTATGGCTTGCATCGTGGCCAGTGGCTACGATGTTCATCCTCTCCAACTCGGCGACACCTCTGTATGTTTCATGGCAGCGCGACATAGGTTTCTCTCAGAGCACGCTGACCTGGATCTTCGCCGTATATATAGTTGGCCTTCTCGCTTCCTTGCTCGTTTCTGGTCCACTTTCCGACCGAATAGGTCGCAAGCCCGTTTTGCTACCGGCCCTTGCGCTATCTCTCATCAGTTGTGCAATATTCCTTTCTGCATCATCCGTAACCGCCCTCATAATGGCCCGCTTGCTCACCGGAATATCCGTGGGAGCCATCGTGTCGTGCGGCATGGCTGCCGTGGCAGACATCGCCGGTCCGCACCGTAAGAAGCTTGCCGCTTTGCTTTCCTCCTCAGCCATGGTATTCGGCTCGGGAGTTGGACCGCTATTTTCCGGAATTGTCGCGGAAGTGATGGCCGCCCCGATCATTCCTGTTTTCAGTGTCGTACTGGCTTTGATTCTCGTCTCTTTCGCCCTGGTGGGCAAAATGCCCCTCCACTCCCGCCGCCAGGCTGGTCCACTGGTGCGCGTACCGGGCGTTCCCCGAAAAGCCTTCGTGCACCTGATACTGGCAATTGCCGTTTTCGCCCCCGGGCTTTCAGGGACGTCCTTCTTCCTCTCCCTGGGCCCTTCTCTGCTATACGAGATCACCGGTAACGTCAGTACGGCAATAGCTGGCATTCTGGTCTTCCTCACCTTCGCATCGGCTACGGGCGTCCAGTTCGCGGCGCAGCGATTCAGCCCGGGGAGGCTCCTCGCGATCGGAGTAGCCAGCACCGCCATGGGAATGGTCATGCTCTTTTCAGCTGTCACTATTTCGTCATCTGTAATGATTTTCGTGGCCGCTACATTTATCGGCGCTGGCCAGGGGGCCGGACAACTTGCCGGGTTCACCTTGTTGAACCTGATCATCCCGTCTACTCGACTGGCGGAGGCGAACTCCGCCCTCAGCGTGGGCGCATACGTTCCGGCAGCGACGCTTTCACTGATCGCCGGCCGTGTAAGCGATGCCACCAGTATCGAAACGAGCGCGATTACCTTGTCAGTAATACTCATAATTATCGCGGCGTTCAGCGCTGCCGCTATTTTCCTCTTCAGGCGGCGCATCAAACAATAGCGCTGGACATCTCGGCATGAAGTGCGAGTCACGATCGGACGGGTCCGACAATGCGGGAGGGCCAACTCAATGCCGCTACCGCTCTACCCCACAGAAGCCCTTCACAGCAGCCGCCCATCCATCCTTGGTGGCTGCCTGCACCTTCCCGATCTGCTGCTACGGGTCAACCCGCGGCAGCCCCACCCGTGACAGCTTCAGCAGATCCGACAGTTTCACAGTGGCAACCCGTGTTGCTTACGGCACATCACTGTCGGCCTTGCCACCGTCGACAGAAGCAACTGCGAGGCGTGTAGTCTGCAGCGGCAATTACACGTCCAGTTGAGCTCTCTCAGTCCGATGAGAAGAGCCCCTACAACGGCTAACACATAAGCTGGATTAGCCCTGCTGGTCGTGTGAGGTGCGGGAGTTGAGCGTTCGGTCGGGTGTGGGAACATCGCCTTAGACGTCATTCCTTATGGCGTGATCGTTCGTTGAGCCGCGCATGAGTTGAGCGGCTGGTGCCGGACGAGTTGTGGGTGGTGTTCCGGCGGGTGGTGCCGCCGACGGAAGTGATACGTCCGCAGGACGGTGGCCGACGTCGGGCAGATGATAGGGAGGCGCTGGCCGCGATCATCTTCGTGGCGACGTCGGGCTGCACGTGGCGGCAACTGCCGCCGGTGTTCGGCCCGAACTGGCAGACGGTCTACCGCAGGTTCGCCCAGTGGAGCCGGGACCGGGTCTGGGCGAGGCTTTACCGCGTGATCCTCGACGAACTCGGGGCGCGAGGCGAGCTGGACTGGTCGCGGTACGCGATCGACTCCGTCAGTCAGCTGGCCGCAAAAGGGGGGCCACTGACCGGACCGAATCCGACCGACCGCGGCAAGTTGGGATCGAAGATCCACCTGATCACTGACAGGAACGGGCTACCGCTGTCCCTGGGCATCTCCGGCGCGAACATGCACGACAGCCAGGGCTTGGAACCGCTCGTGCGGGGCATCCCGCCCATCCGGTCCCGCCGGGGCCCCCGGCGCCGACGGCCAGCCAAGCTGCACGCTGACAAAGGCTACGACTACGACCACCTGCGCCGGTGGCTGTGCGAGCGCGGAATCCGCCACCGCATCGCCCGCAAGGGCGTCGAGTGCTCACAGCGGCTGGGCCGGCATCGCTGGGTGGTCGAGCGAACCGTGTCCTGGCTGGCCGGCTGCCGAAGGCTCCACGCCGCTACGAACGCAAGGCCGAACACTTTCTCGCCTTCGTCGGCATTACAGCAGCCCTCATCGGCTACCGCCGAATAGCCAGGGCAAGCAACTGACGCCCCGGCTGTCACACCCATCCGCCATGCTCTCCGACATGAACGAAAACGCCTTCTGGCGGCTCATCGAGGCGTGCAGACCCTCCATCACCGACCCCGAGGGCGATGAGCTCGCCGCTGCCTTGATAGCCCGCCTGACGAACGGCCCTGTATCTGACGTGGTCGGCTTCGCCGAGCAGCTCTCCTGGGCCCTGTACAGGCTGGACCGCAAGGAATACAGCGATGACCTGTCGAGCGATCAGTTTCTCTACACCCGGGCTGCGGTCGTCGCAGCTGGCCGTGACGAGTACGAGAGCGTACTTCGAGACCCAGAGCGGTTCATGCCATACGCCAACGACCTCGTCTGGGCCGAGGCCCTGCTCTACGTACCCGACAACGCATACAAGCACCTCACCGGCGACGAATGGGACCGCAGCACCCGCTACAGCTACGAGTCGTACTCCAAGACAGCCGGATGGGCCGGCGAATAGGCCCGACGGTCGCTCCTACCTCACCATCTCCACAGCCGGCGCCTGGTCCGTGACTACGAGCGACGCACCGACCCAGCGAGAGCGTCATTGGTCAATGACGCATCGACGGCATCCGCCACACCCACAACATCTCGGCCAGCAACAGACCGAGACTTCCGCGACAGCCGCCAACTCACGCCGAGCCAGCAGAAACCGCACATGAGGTTCGGAAAGAGAACGACCTCTTAGCCGTGTCACCAACTTACCGAAGCAGCTTGGGTTCAACTGGTTGAATAGAGATGTGCACGGCTTTAACCTCGCGCCACACCGGCCGACCGTGACCGTTTCACTCGGGAGAGGACTGGGAGAACCTCATTGCCTGGGATTATTCGTGCCACTCACGAGAGCGCGGGCGGATTAGGTGCGTGGCTGGTCACCCGCGCCCGACAGAGTCTGTGCCTCGTGAGTGAAAGTAGGCTCGGGCTTGGCTGTTTTCTCAAACGATGGGCCCTGACGACTTTCGGTATCACTGAGTGGCTCTTCGAAATCAAAGGCTGTAGCGATCTCTCGCAGATCAGACTCTTCATCGGCCTTGAGAAGGGCCTGTTCAACCAGTGCCTTTGGGTGAAGGTCGCGAAGGTGCAGATCAGTGAATTCCGGGCCGAGTTCTCTGCGTATGTCGGCTTGGGCGTTGCTGGAGAACGATCGGATCTTGCGGATGAGTCCTGACAATTCCGAGACGGCCTTGGGGAGTTTTTCCGGCCCGAGAACGACAATCGCGATTATGAGTACGGCGAGTACCTCGAGCAGGCCCATACCGAAGAACATTGTGCCTCCTGGGCGGGTGCAGAGTCACGGGTTGGTCAGGCTCAACTGCCGTGGCCTGATTCGTGGAGGGTGGGAAGCGGTGAAGGCTCGTCGGGGCTGAGGTTCGCCGCCTCCTTGCGGGCGCGGCGGCGGTCGTTGACCCAGGCGACGGCGCAGGCAGTCAGATAGAGGACGACGATGGGGCCGGCAAGTGCCACCATGCTTAGCGGGTCGCTGCTGGGCGTGGCGATGGCAGAAAAGACGGTGATGCCGATGACCATATGCTGCCACCAGCCCGCCATGCGGGCGGCGCTGACGACGCCGGCCAGGTTGAGCATGACCAGGACGAGAGGAAGTTCGAAGGACAGCCCGAAGACGACGACCATGCGGGTGGCCAGGTCGAGGAAGTCGTCGATGGGCAGGATGTTGGTTGCCTGGTTCGGGGTGAAGGAGATCAGCACCTGTGCCGTGGTGGGCAGGATGGTGTAGGCGAGGCCGGCTCCGACGAAAAACAAGGGGATGCCTGCGACGAGGAAGGCGAGGGTGTACTTCTTCTCATTACGGTGCAGGCCCGGTGCGAGATACCTCCAAAGCTGATAAAGCCAGATAGGGCTCGCACCTATAAGACCGGCGGTCAGTGACACCTTCAAGGCGAGAGTGAAAGGTGAGAGGAGGCCGTTGGTGGCGATGATGCCGCATCGTCCGGCGTTCGCCGTGCTGCCGCCGGCCAGGGTGGAGCAACCAGGCAGCGGGGCGATGACGAGTTCGATCAGCTGCTTGTAGAACATTCCGGCGACGAGCGTCGTCACAAAGACCGCACCGATTGCTTTCATCAGGCGGCTGCGTAGTTCGCGAAGGTGCTCCCCAAGGGTCATGTAACCCTGGGGAGCCTGTGATGCGGCTGAGAGCACGAGCAAACCTCAGTTCTTTCCTCGCAGGGGGCACCTAATGTCAGCGCGTGCTCGAGACGTCCTGGGGGTGGATTTCCGCTTCGGCCTCGTGTGGCTTGGGGGCGGCTGCAAGGTGGCGCGGCGCGGATGCCTGGGGGGCGGCACCTGCCTGCGCGGTGGAGGATGCTGCGGTCGTGGTCCCGTCATCTGGGTCGCGCATCGCCTTGGTTTCGCTCTTGAGGATGCGCATGGACTGGCCGAGTGAACGGGCCATGTCGGGGAGACGCTTGGCGCCGAAGATCAAGACAACAACGACGAGGATGAGCAGGATTTCCGGTGCTCCGAGTTTGCCGAACATGCGGGTTGCCTCTCGTGTCAGCAGGGCGGTAACGCCGTGCGGGGATGGGCTTATGCGCTGACGGGCGGCCACACTGCGCGCCTCGCCCTCGCGGAGAAGCCTCCCGCCGCGCTGGATCGAGTTGAGGTCCGGGGAGGTCACCGGCCCGTCGAGCAGGGCAGAGGCGGGGGCTCGTACGCCTACCGTAGGCGTTGCATCGGTCGGAGGTGATGCCCGGCAACGGAATCCGTCATTCATGTGTGGGTTTCCAATACTTGAGCGTGCCATCCCGTCGGCGGATGGCCCTCCACACGGGCTACGGACTGGCCGGGCTGGTTCGCCATACGCTCGCTTGTGGGCAAGGGCTCGACTGGTTCAGTCATCGGCTATAGCCCAGGGCAAGTCGCTGATGTGCGGCGTGCAGCCATGCATTCAGGTCTGTCAGCTGGAATAAGCCTTCGAGGCGACGAAGCCTGTTGGCAGCCGCTGCGTTCGCCGATCATGCGACTGTCGGTTTCCCCCTCTGTGTACCGATGGGAAGCGCCGCGCAAGTCGTCCGCGGGTGCCGGATCGGAATGCCCTGAGCGGGATCCTGTTCGTTCTGGACACCGGTGTATCCCCCTCTTCGGCCGGTGGCAGCGGCGCGCTGGTGAGCGCGGACGATGGTGGAGTCGATCTCTGGATCTGCTGCAAAGCCGGTGAACACACCGTCCAGGGCGTAGCGGCGGAAGCGGGTATAGAAACCGTCTTCCACGGGGCCATAGTGTTCCGGCAGGTCACGCCAGGAGATCCCGGTCCGGATCTTGTAGACCATCCCGTTGATGACCTGCCGGTCCGCCACCCGCGGCCGGCCCGTGGCGGCCCGCTGTATCAGCGGAGCGAGTAACTCGGGCTCGGAAGTGAGCCCTGCCCACTCAACTTCGTGCGACTGGGCCGCAAACGCGACGTGCTCACCGGGGGCCAGGACATCCGCTCGCTGTTGCGGACAGGCGGCCATCGCGACGATGTCTCAACTGCTGCCCCTACTGAGCAAGTCGGCACCTGCTTCGTCACATACCGCTACCTTCAACGCCTCTGCTAGTCTGCTGAGTCAGGAGTTCTGTTCAGATATGTAGGCTTGCCTCATGGCGCGGACGGGGCGGCCGAAGGCCGAGTTGAGACTGTCGGATGAGGAGCGGGCTGCACTCGAGGGGTGGGTGCGGCGTCGTTCCACGCCGCAGGCGTGGGCCTTGCGGTGTCGGATCATCCTGGCGTGTGCCGAGGGTGGCCTGTCGCAGTCGTCGGTGTCACGGATCTGGCGGGCGTTCGGACTGCAGCCGCATCGGTCGGAGACCTTCAAACTGTCAACCGATCCGTACTTCGTCGACAAGGTCCACGACGTCGTGGGGCTTTACCTGGACCCGCCCGAGCGGGCGTTGGTGTTCTGCGTGGATGAGAAATCGCAGATCCAGGCCCTGGACAGGTCCCAGCCCGTGCTGCCGATGATGCCCGGGGTTCCCGAGCGGGCGACCCACGACTACGTCCGCTCCGGGACCACCACACTGTTCGCGGCCCTGGAGGTCGCCACCGGCAAAGTCATCGGCTCGCTGCACCGCCGACACCGCGCCGAGGAGTTCAAGAAGTTCCTGGTCAAGCTCGACAAGGAAGTGCCCGCCGGCCTGGATGTCCACCTGATCTGCGACAACTACGCCACCCACAAGACACCCGCCATCAAGAAGTGGCTGCTGGCCCATCCCCGGTTCCACCTGCACTTCACACCGACGGGCTCATCCTGGCTCAACCTCGTCGAGCGATGGTTCGCCGAACTCACCAACAAGCAGATACGGCGAGGCGTCCACAGATCCGTCCAAGCCCTGGAGAAGGACATCCGCAACTGGATCGCAGCCTGGAACACCGACCCGAAGCCCTACGTCTGGACCAAGACAGCCGACGAGATCCTCGAACGCCTTGCCTCATATCTGAACAGAATTCCCGACTCAGAAGACTAGGGCCTCTCAGTCTCACGGGTTATGTGAACCAGCGTCGGGCTTGTCCTGCAAGAACGCGTCCGAACTGGAGTTCAGGGAAGTGAGCGCCTGCACCAAGGGTCCTGCCGTCCTCAAGTTCGCGGAACAGTCGTTCACGGACTCGTTGCGCGAGTTCAGGATCGACGTCTCCGATCGCTTGCCAGGCGGGTTCATCGAGCTGCACTGGGCAGATGACCGCGTCGCCGAGGAGCAGTGCCCGGTGGCTCCCGGCGGACACGATTACGCAGAGATGTCCAGGAGTGTGTCCCGGTGTCATGGTGAGAGTGATGCCAGGCGCGATGGTGGTGTCGCTGCTGACAGGTCGGAGATCAGCGCCACGGTCGGAGGCAGTGCGGAACCCCTGTCGGATATGGTCAAACATCCACACCTCGGGGTCTGCGACGAAGTGGTCCCAGTCATGGGCGCCGAACCAGATGGTGGCGTGCGCGAAGACCGGAAGGGCGTCATGGTCGAAGAGCCAGCCGCAATGGTCGGCGTGCAGATGGGTGCATACAACGTCGGAAACGTCCGGCGGCGTGATACCGACTGCGCGGAGTCCGAGCAGAAGTTGGCCGCCGACAAGGAATCGGCGTGCCCCGTCGTCGCGCATCTCCGGTCCCATACCGGCGTCGACAAGGATGGTTCGGTCCCCAGTGCGTACGAGGAAGCAGCCGATGGGCAGCCAGGCCAACCCATGGCGGGAGAAGAGGTCCTCGTGGCCCTCAAGACGGGCGTGGGCTCCGAAGTAGGCAGGCGAGGCCCGAAAGGTCCCGTCGGCGATGGGGTGAATATCAATGTTGCCGATCAGCATTGAGGCCCCCGGAGGTGTGGTTACGGAGCGACGGGGTGCAAGGGTGGGATCTCACCGTCGCTGAGCGGGTGCCGCGGATTCCCGATGGGCACACAGGAACGAACAGGGCGATCGCAGCAAGGAAGAGGCCATGGCTTGGCTTCCGGGTCCGCTTGAAAGCAGTTGGGCGATGCCTGGTGTCGCAGCGGCGAGTGTGCCGTTGGCGTGGCGACGCTGGGCACCAGGAACTGTACGTACGCAGCGACGGCCGGTGGCCCGTCAGCGAGCGGGACGAGGCGGCGGCCGAGCCGAATCGGACCGGGGGCAGTGGAGCAGCGGCGTAGGCATGAAGACACGGCCCCAGGGGGCGTGGATCTCTTCCTGAGGAACGCAAGGACCATAGTGGCCGCCCCGGCACTACGACGCTGTCCGCCTAACAGTGTTGCGGAGAGTGCCCAGACCGGTGACAGCACACTCAACAACATCACCCGGGACAAGGAACCGCGGCGGGTGGAAGCCGATGCCGACGCCGGCGGGGGTGCCGGTGGCAATGATGTCGCCGGGCAACAAAGTGATTCCCGCAGAGATCACTCTGATCAGTTCCGGGATGTCAAAGATCAGGTCGGCAATCGCAGCGTGCTGACGAGGCTCCTCGTTCACGGTGCTGGAGACCACCAGCTTCGCAGGGTCGCCAACCTGATCGGCGGTGACCGCCCACGGTCCCATCGGCGCGAACGTATCCAGGGACTTTCCGAGCAGCCACTGCTTGTGGTCCCGCTGCAGGTCCCGGGCGGTGACGTCGTTGACGATCGTGTAGCCCCATACGTGCTCAAAGGCTCGCTCACGAGGGATCGCCTTGCCGCCACGGCCGACGATTACGGCGAGCTCGGCTTCGTAATCCAGCTCGGAAGTGACCTCGGAGTGGGCATCGATGTCGTCGTAAGGCCCGATCACCGCTGTGGTGGCCTTTGAGAAGACGACCGGTGCGATCGGGAGGTCTTCGGACCGGTCAGGGCTGTCGTAGCCGGATCGACCAAATTCCCGGACATGTTCGCGATAGTTCTTGCCGACCGCGAACAGATTGCGACGGGGCCGCGTGATCGGCGCGAGCAGCCGTGGCGCGGTCACCACAGGCAGGTCGGAGGCTGCGGCGATCGCTGGTTCGAGGTGCTCCCACTCGTCGATGACATCGAGCAGCGTGCGCTGCCCGACCACACCGCTTAGGTCGTGCACGGTCACATCATCGTCCCCGACGCACCCGACCGATGCAGATGCACGCTCTCCGCCCACGAACGTCACCAGCTTCATCGAACGCCTTCCCAAGCGCAGACTGCGAACAATGCGAAATGTGATTAGGAATTGGTCCTCGGGTCAGGTTAGCTCTTCCCTTTTCGACTGTCACCTCAATGGCAATAGCGGTTGGGAACCCACCGATTGAAGGCGTCATGCGGAACCAGGAGCAGCAGGTTACAATTCGGGCCGACGGTAAAGGCGGTGCTGAGACGCTTCGAGCCCGACAGTTGGCCGACGCGAGCGCTCATCACCCTCGAGACCACACGCGTGCGGGCCGACCTGTGGGATCGGATGGACCCCCACTCGACCTCATGCCAGACACGGTCACGACGGGCGCCTCGTCCTAGTTGTCCCGGTCGGTGTCGTGCACGACACCGACCGGGACAACAGCCAGGGCCACGACCGCTTCAGCGCCGAGGCCTGTAGCGACGGGATCGCCCACTCACAGGCAGCGATTACCGTGGCCCTCAGCGGTCCTCGCCCACGGATTCAGGTGATCTCGTTGGTGCGATGGTTTGATACGTGGCGACGGATTTTGCTCGCCGGCGTTTCTATCACCGCGCCGTGTAAAGGGAGACCCGCCCCCTGGTTCGAGGGACGACCAGGAGGCGGGCGTTTCATTCGGCCCGGCCTCGTCCTAGCCGGGCGTGTCCATTCTCCGGCCAGGACGGGTCTCACCAGTAGATCACCTTGTAGACCCCCCGTTGGGCTGGTTACAGGCCCTGCCAGTACCTGGTTAGCCCTTGCCTTTTGGTCTCGGTTGCTGTTGCGGTCGTGGTCTCGCCGGGTGTCTGTACACCGTTGGCCGCACGAGCAACAGATCGGCATTCTCCTTGGACGATGCTCGTATAGCCGCAGGTATGCCCTTGGGTTCAGAGGGTCGGGGCCTGAGTCAAGTAATACCCCGCGGCGGGCGACCGTCGCGCCCAGGCGATCCACCGTTCTTCGTCGGCACATTACCCCCTGGTGTCGACCAGCACTCAGGCCAGTTCCGCTCACGACCCCCGATTGGCGTGAGAATGCGATTGGCGTTCCGACTTCAGGCGCCGACATCCACTCTGCTGGTGGCTCTATCGACCCACATTGCCACCGTGTGACGCCGAGCCTGGGCATAGGCTCGAGGTGTGATTCCGTATTGACGTTTGAACTCGTTAATGAAGTGCGACAGGCTCGTATAGCCCACTTGTCTAGCAACCTCGCTGACGTTCATGTCCCCCTGCAACAGCAAAGAACTTGCCCGGTTCAGCCGCGTCCGCTTCACAAACTGATAGGGCCCCATCCCTGTTGCTTCACCAAAGAGATTCGTTAGAGTGGATGGACTCATACCTGCCCTATTCGCAATGTCCGCAACGGTCAACGGCTCCGATATTCGTTCACGGATATACTGGATTGCCTCCGAAATGGGTTGTCCGTCACGTTCGACCGATGCTGCATGGAGCATGCATGCCCCCTGCTCGGCTTGAATCAACCGGTAAATGATCTCTTGCAGGTGAATAGGAGCAAGCACACGACGGTCCATTTCCGCGGAGAGTGATCGGAAAGTGCAGAAAGGCAGAAAGGGTATTGTCATCCACCTGCGATACATGTACCGCCTGCGACGAAGGCTGTTTACATTCCCCCTTGATCTTCGCCATGTGCTGATCGGATATTCTAGATGAGACTGCTCGCACGATAGCCGGATCGATCTGCAGCACGAAAGAGAGGTAGGGATTCTCAACGCTCGCTTCGACGATATCCGACTCGAAGCGCAGCCCGCGAGCGATAAGCGAATAGCTCAACGCATTGAATTGATACTCGTCACCATTGGCAATCACTCGCTTTCGCCCCTGAAGCACGCAATACAGAGCCAGCGACTGGGATTCGGACCACTGTGAATTCTGGGGCAGGGTGAAGCGATAGGTCGTCAGTCCAGGCCATTGCGACACATTGGGGCCGACCTCGGCTGTTCGTGCCAGCAGCTCAGCGGCAAGAGCACTGGCTGCGCGATGCCTCTCCATTGGGAGACCAAACGACGACACCATTCTCCCTTTCCCGATCGCACATGCTCATGCACGTGCTTCTTTTCGACGCTCTTCCTTACGTTGAGCGGCGGGCACCGCCTCGACGGCTGGGCTCTGCTCGCGTCGCGCACACCCATCGCCCCGCGACCCTGCCATGAATTCCGGGCAATTTTCACCTCGGCGTCATTTGCCATGGCCGAAAGATTGGCCGCCGGGCATCACCGGTCATGGCGTCCCGCCACGAGAATGGGGTCGATTGTCGAATGTGACATCCTCAATGCTCACGCTGCCGCTACCGATACCCCTTGGGTAACCGATTTGAAATAGGACCAAACAATCTTGCCGAACGGCTTTCGTTTTTCTATCCCCCAGTCATCGGCCAATTCTTCCACGATCATAAGTCCCCGACCTGAAGTCGCCTCATCGTTCGGGCGGCTAGTGTTAGGCTGGCCTGCGCCAGCGTCATGGACCTCCAAACGAATTCCCGCGGGGTCTGCCGCCAACCTGACCATGAATCCACGACCAGGCCCGTCCGCATGAGTCAGTGCGTTGCTTGCCAATTCTGACAGGCAGAGCCGAATGTCTTCCGCGATGTCGAGCCTGTCCCAGGCCCTCAGAGTTTCGGAAGCGAAATCCCGTGCGTGCCGTACTGACTCAAACTGATGAGAGAAGTATTTCCGTTCCGCTTTATGCAGCGTGTCGTACATAACGATCCTCACAGCATTCCCCTTCGGCTGCGCCGTGTAGGCACGCATCTGCCTTGGGGTAGGTCGGGTATCGAAGCGCGGCCGTCAGTCACTGGTCGCACATCCAGAGCACCATCTCTGAACTGCGTTTTCTGGGCTTGAGCAGGCCCGGGTGAGGCAGGTTCTGGGAAGGCAGGTACTGGCAGTACCACCCAGCGCCCGTCACAGCATCCGGCGCTGCTTCACACTGGACGCATGGACCGTAGTAGCGAGATCGCCGACTTCCTGCGTTCCCGCCGTGCCCGGATCTCACCCGACCAGGCAGGGCTCGGGAACGACGGCCGCACCCGCCGGGTGCCCGGACTACGCCGCGACGAAGTCGCCCGCCTGGCCGGGATGAGCACCGAGTACTACACCCGCCTCGAACAGGGCCGCGCCGGAACCCCCTCCCCCGAGGTCGTCGAAGCGCTTGCACGCGCCCTGCGACTCGACGCCGCCGAACGCGAACACTTCGCCGACCTGCTCGCACGCCCCACACCCACCCGCCGCACCCCGACCGGCCCACAACGCGTTCGCCCAGGCCTGTACCTCCTGCTCCAAACCCTGGAACACGTCCCCGCCTTCATCATCGGCCGACGCACCGACATCCTCGCCGCCAACCGTCTGGCCTGCGAAGTCCTCACCGACTTCGACGCCCTCCCCGCCACCCAACGCAACCTCGCCCGCTTCTACCTCCTGGACCCCGACGCACGAGACCGCGTCGGAGACTGGGAACAGATCGCCGCCGAAACCGTCGCCATGCTCCGCCTCGAAGCCGGCCGCCACCCACACGACCGAAGGCTCTCCGACCTCGTCGGCGAACTCACCCTGCGCTCCCCCGAATTCAGCACCTGGTGGAACGACCACCGCGTCCTGCGCCGCACCCACGGCACCAAGCACTACCACCACCCCGTAGTCGGCGACCTCCACTTCGCCTACGAATGCCTCCAAGCACCCGGCGACACCGACCAGACCCTCTGCGTCTACAACCCCCAACCCGAAACCACCACCACCGAAGCACTCCAACTCCTCAGCAGCTGGACCGCCCCCCAAGCCCCCACCACCCCCACACCCACACCCACCACAAACCCAACCTGAGGTAGGCAAGCGGGCCAGGTGTGTTGGCGGACTGGCGAAGCCGATCGTGCGGGCGACCCGTCGGTGAGCTGAACGGTTTTGACGGCGGACGCGCGAGAAGCGCACGTGCTGTGGGCCAGTGCACGGGCGGCACCGCTGGAACTGTCGGCTTGGATGCTCATTGGTCTGCTCGTGGGGAAGAGGAAGTCTCGTCCGTGGATCGTTTCGGATGAACTGTGCTCGTTGATCGGGCGGTTACTTCCGGAGCCGCGGCCGAAGCTGGTTGCGGGACGGCCACGGGTGCCCGACCGGCAGGCTTTGTGCGGGATCTCGTTCGTGCTGCACACCGTCATCCAGTGGGAGTACCTGCCCCAGGAGCTGGGCTTCGGCTCCGGCATGACGTGCTGGCGGCGCTTGCCGCGTGGAACGAGGCCGGCGTGTGGGATCGGCTGCACGCTGTTCTTCTGACGAAGCTGCGGGCAGCGAAGCAACTGGACTGGTCCCGGACGGTGATCGACTCCAGCTGTCTCGTTGCCCAACGCGTCCCTCGCGTCGTTGACCGGTAGAACGCGTAGCTGACGCTGTCGCCGGAATGGCCGCGTGCGCGGCACGGCAACGATGTCGCGGCGCAAGCGGGTGTCGACGAGCCGGCTACCCGCGCTTGTGCGGCCCGGCCAAGCGAAGCGATCGAGGTTGCGAAGTCGTGCAGGCTGATCGTGGAGCATCTCAATCAAGATCGGGCTGTGTCGCAGTCCCGGAGCTGGATGGTCCTGTTACCGAAGTCGGGTCGAGGCGGAAGCCATGGACCGTTTCTCGCGCCACAACTGGTTCCCCATGTGGCCGGGCTGGCCCTAGCCGAACTTGCGGTATCACCGCCTCTGAGGGCACGAGTACGGCGATCGTCTCTCCGCCGCACTCGTGCGGGTTGATCAGTTGCTTGCGCGTCGGTGAATGACGGAGTTGGTCATGGCCTGGGCACTGCCGAGGTAGGCGGAAGGGTCACTCAGCTGCCGGATTCGGTGTTCGCCGAGTCTCGCGACGATGTCCGGAGTCCTGAGCAACTCATCGGCCAGGTCAGCTCCGCTTTCCGCGGCCCGGGCACATGCGTCGTAGACAATGTGGTGGGCGCGTTGACGGCCGAGGTCAGGTGCGAGGGCCATCATGACTGCCTCGGCGAGGATGAGCCCTCCGGTGAGGCCGAGATTCCCGCGCATTCGGACGGTGTCGATGTGCAGGTTCCCCACTGCGTGGGTTGCCTGAGCGAGGGAGGAGGACAGCAGGAGGAAGGCTTCAGGGATGACGGCCCATTCGATGTGCCAGGGGCCGGTGGCGCGTTCGAAGTCCTGCATTGCCGCATCCAGCATCGCGGAGGATTTATCCCGCAGAAGTTTCGCGGCAGCGATCATGAGTTCGCTGGAGATGGGGTTGCGCTTCTGCGGCATGGTGGAGCTCGCGCCGCGTCCCTTGACGTATGGCTCGGCCAGTTCTCCGAACTCGGTCGAGCACATCATGGCGACGTCCATGCCGATCTTCCCGACGGACGCGCCGATCGCAGCGAGGAGTCCCACGATTTCGGTGAGCCCGTCCCGCGCGACGTGCCAGGTGATCTCGGGGTCCCGCAGGCCGAGTTCCGCGGCGAGCTCTGCGCGTACGTGCAGAGCTTCGGATCCGGATCCGAGAGAGGCCAAGGTGCCGACAGCTCCTCCGAATTGGACCATCAGGTCGCGTCGTCGCACCTCGGTGAGCCGCTCGGCGTGCCGATCCAGTGCCGAGAGCCATACGGCGACGCGGTATCCGAAGGTGACGGGCAGGGCGTGCTGGAGGTGAGTGCGGCCGGCGGTGACTGTGTCGATGTGTGCGGAGGCCAGTTGCCGCAGTTCGTCCCGGAGACGGTCGAGGGTGTCGGCGATCAGTTTCAGGCCCTGGGCACACTGCAGTACGGTCGCCGTGTCCATGATGTCTTGGGTAGTGGCACCCCAGTGCAGGTACCCGCCAGCGTCGCCGCACTGCGCGGCGAGTTGGGTGACGATTGGAAGGATCGGGTATCCGACGTTGTCGGTGTCGTGACGCAGCTGCTCACGGTCGAGCTGCGCAGGGTCGCAGAGCGTGGCGATGGTATCCGCAGCAGCCTGCGGAATGATGCCGACGCGGGCCTGTGCCTGCGCCAGTGCTACTTCGACACGGACAACCGTCTCTACGTACGTCTCATCGCTGAAGACGCCACGCATCTCGGATGTTCCGAACATGTCCCGGAACAGCATGGAGTCGAAGACGGTGCTGCTCATCCGGCGTTCTCCAATGCCTGCTGCTGGCCGGGCGAGGTTCGCTCCGAGGGAGGTGCCATGTTGATGGCGATGTACTTCTGTTCCAGATACTCGTCGATCCCGGTGTTTCCGCCTTCACGACCGACACCGGACTGCTTCATGCCACCGAACGGGGCGCTGGGGTCGGACACGTAGCCGCGGTTGAGACCTACCATGCCGGTTTCGAGCCGCTCGCTCATGCGTAGGGCCCGGTTCAGGTCTTGTGTGTAGAGGTAGCTGACCAGGCCGAATTCGGTGTCGTTGGCCGCGCTGAGAGCTTCTTCCTCCGTGGTGAACGTCTGGATCGCGGCGACCGGGCCGAAGATCTCCTCGCGGGTGATCCGCGCGCCGGCGGGGATGTCGGTGAGAACGGTCGGGGGGTAGAAGTAGCCCGGACCCTCCGGTACGAGAGCGCCTGCCTGTACGCGGGCGCCGGCGGCGACCGTTTCGTCGACGAGGTCGGCGACGCGGCGGCGCTGGATTTCGTCGATCAACGGTCCGAGGTCGGCGGCGGGGTCTGTTCCCGCCCCGAGGGCGAGCGTGCCCATTCGTTCGACCAGCTTCCGGGTGAACTCCTCGACGACGTCGGCGTGGACGTGGAAGCGGTTGGCGGCGATACATGCCTCGCCGATGTTGCGGAGCTTGGCGGTCATCGCGCCGTCGACTGCGGCGTCGAGGTCTGCGTCCTCGCAGACGATGAACGGGGCGTTGCCCCCGAGTTCCATCGAGGTCCGCAGTACGGTGCCGGCCGCTTGTGAAAGCAGGAGGCGGCCGACAGGGGTGGAGCCGGTGAAGGACAGCTTGCGCAGCCTGTGGTCCCGCAGAAGGGGTTCGGTGACCGCAGCGGCCTGACTGGTGGGGATGATGTTGAGGACGCCGTCGGGCAAGCCGGCCTCGGTGAGTACACCGGCTAGCGCAGCTGTCGTGAGCGGTGTCTGTGCCGCAGGCTTGACGATCATGGTGCAGCCGGCTGCCACGGCCGGTCCGATCTTGCGGGCCGGCATCGCCAACGGGGCGTTCCACGGGGTGATCAGCAGGCAGGGGCCCACCGGCTGGCGGGTAACCAGGACGCGGGCTGTGCCATCCTCGCTGACCTTCCAGCTACCGTCGATACGGACGGCTTCCTCACCGAACCAGCGTAGGTAGTTCGCACCGTACAAGACCTCTGACCGTGACTCGGCCAGCGACTTGCCCATCTCCAGGGTGATGAGCAGCGCGAACTCTTCCATGCGCTCGATCAGCAGATCATGTGCGCGACGCAGAATCTCGCCCCGGTGACGCGGAGGAACTGCCGCCCACTGGGCCTGTGCGGCGCTGGCGGCGTCGAGGGCTGCGAGCGCGTCCTCCGGGACAGCGTCGGACACCTCGCACAACATCTCGCCGGTGGCGGGGTTCTCCACCGGGAATGTTGTGCCCCCGGCAGCCAGCCGCCACTGGCCGCCGATGAGCACCCCCTTCTCCACCTGGCCTATGCCGTCGTACTTGGACGTGGTCATGTCCACGGACTCTTTCCTTGTGGTTGATCATGGCAGGGGAGACAGGCGGGGCCCGCTGCGGCGCCGCTTCTCTTCTCTGTCAGGGATGAAAGAAGCGGCACCTGCAGCGGGCCGGCCCAGGGGGAGCAGTACGCGCCACCGCACTGACGAGTACTGCTGTGATGGCTTTTAGGCGAGTGCGGTGATCATGTCTTCGGCCATGCGGGCGCTGGAGGCGGGGTTCTGGCCGGTGAAGAGGTTGCCGTCCTGCACGTTGTACTGCTGGTAGGCCGGGCCACCGGAGTGGGCCGCGCCCAGTTCCCGCAGTCGGCTGGCGAGCAGCCAGGGCGCGCCTTCGGCGGTCCCGAACAGCTGCTCCTCCTCGTCGGTGAACGCGGCCATCTCACGACCGGCGAAGATCCACCTGCCGTCCTCGTCCACGGCGCTGAGCAGCGCGGCCGGGCCGTGGCAGACGGCTCCGATGAGCTTTCCAGCCTTGTCCGCCTCGATGAGGAGACGGCCGAGGTCGGAGTCTTCGAAGAGGTCCACGACCGGGCCGTGGCCGCCGGGCAGGACGATCGCGACGTAGTCGTCGATGTCGACCTCGTCGAGCTTGAGCAGCGGACCGAAGTCCCGCAGCGCCTTCTCGGCGTGCGCCACGTAGTGCGCGCAGTCCTCACCGGCGATCGCCGGGTCGGCGCTGTGCTGGTCGAGCGGCTGCAGCACACCTCCCGGGGAGGCGAAATCGACCGTGTAGCCGGCCTCGACGAACTTCTCGTGCGGAGCGGCCAGCTCCTCGGCCCAGTAGCCCGTCGGGTAGCGCGAACCATCGGTACGCACCCAGACATCGGCGGCCGACATGACGATCAGGATCTTGCTCATGAGCAGTTCCTCCGTGTTGTGTGGGTGGTCAGGCGGTGGCGGGGAAGTCGGTGGCGGGCGCGGACTGCGCGGTGGCGTCCAGGTTCGCCTGCAGGGCCTGCACCTTGGAGGTGGCGTAAGCGTGGGAGTCCGAGCCGAGGACCTGACGCAGCGGGCCCTCACCGGCCACGACCCGGTCGATGATCGCCGCAGCACCCTTGACCGGGTCGCCGAGCTGGCTGCCCTGGAGGTTGAGGTGGTTGTCGACCATCTCGCGGATGCCCGGGTAGTGGTCCGTGGTGGCGGCCGGCAGCGCCAGGGAGTCCTGGGTGAGGAAGTCCGTGCGGAAGTAGCCGGGCTCCACGATGGTCACGTTGATCCCGAAGTCCGCCACCTCCGCGGCCAGGGCCTCGCTCAGGCCCTCCAGCGCGTACTTGCCCGCGCAGTACAGCGCCCAGCCCGGAACGGAGACCAGCCCCAGGACCGACGACACGTTCACCACATGCCCGCCGCGCTGCTCACGCAGGATCGGCAGCGTGGCACGCAGCACGTTCCACACCCCGGCGACCTGCACATCCAGCATGTCACGCACATCACGGTCGGTGGTCTCCTCCACCGCGGCCAGGAACCCGTAGCCCGCGTTGTTCACCACCACGTCCAGACCACCGAACCGCTCGGTGGTCTTCACCACCGCCTGCTTCACCTGCGCCTCATCACGCAGATCCACCGTCAGCGGCAGAAGACGCGACGTGTCCACACCCTCACCGAGCGCCCCGAGCAGCCGCTCGGACGAACGCGTCGTCGCCGCGACACTGTCCCCACGCTCCAGCAGCTGCCGGACCAGGTCCAGCCCCAGACCACGAGAGGTACCAGTCACGAACCAGATCGCAGATCGGTCAGTCGGAAAAGCCATGATCGTCCTTCACTAGTACGGATGCCTTCCCGAGCAGTCCTCCGGGCCGGCATGCATCCAGCGTGATTCACCACAGCCCGCCGTGGGTGCGCATATCGCGCCCTGCGCGAACAGGGACAGGGCAACCTAGGACTCGCAGGGCCAGTCAGGAACGCCCGGCATCAACGACACTGGTTCGTGTGGCTGAGACCAACCGTGAACTGGCTGATTTCCTCAGACGAGCCCGCAGCCAGAGCGACCCTTTGCGCGCCGGCCTCCCCCCGGACGGCCGCGTCCGCCGGGTGCCGGGCCTGCGCCGCGAGGAAGTGGCCCTCCTGGCCGGAGTGTCGACCGACTACTACACCCGCCTCGAACAAGGCAGGCGCATCACCCCCTCACCCGCCGTTGTCGAAGCCCTCGGCCACGCCCTCGGACTCGACGCCGCGGGACGCACACACCTACGGGACCTCATCGGAGTGACCGCAGCGCCGGCCCGACGACGCCCCCGCGGCGTCCAGCGTGTCCGCCCCGGCCTGTATCAGCTCCTCGACGCCCTCGACGGCGAACCCGCCCTCGTCCTGGGACGCCGCACCGACATCCTCGCCGCCAACCGGATGGCCAAGGCGCTGTTCACCGACTTCGAACAGCTGGCCCCACCGCACCGCAACTACGCACGCTGGATGTTCCTCGACGACGACGCCCGCTCCCTGTTCGTCGACTGGGAAGAGCAAGCGCGGGCCGCGGTCGAGAGCCTGCGACTCGACGTCGGCCGCGACCCCGACGACCAGGCCACGACCGCCCTCGTCGAAGAACTGCGTGAACACAGCCGCGAATTCGACCAGTGGTGGGAGCAGCACCGCGTCCACCAGCGCACTCACGGCTCCAAACGCCTCCGCCACCCCTTGGTCGGCGAACTGACCGTCGAATACGAAACCCTTGCCCTGCCCGGGGACCCCGACACAACGCTGTTCGTCTACACCACCGAGGCAGGATCGGCATCAAGAAGAGCTCTGGACCTCCTCGCGAGCTGGACCCTCACCGGCTCCAGCACCGAACCGGAGCGCCAACGCCAGTCCAATCCCGCCCAAGAACAGTGACCATGCCCACCAAAGATCCTCAACTCCCCCAGCGGTCATAGCCATCGTGCTGCCGGGAGCCGATCCGCGCGAGCCCGTCAGGTGGGGCTACCGAACCGGCGGACCCAAGCGGTGCCGTCGGCGCAAAGCAAAGTCGTCGATTCCGATCACGCGGGGCACCTGCCCGGCGGGCAACGGGATGCCCAACAGAGTTGTGTCCCTCGGGCCCGGCATGGGCTGGGAGCTGGGCTGCTGGGTGTGCGGCGGCGTGGACGTTGTCGGAGCGGGCTGCGGGCGGGGGCCGTGGGCGACGGCACGCTCTCGCATGCCGTCCTGGAGCTTGGCGGTCATCTTGACGACGGCCTCGACCACCAGCTGGGTCTGCTCCACCGTGGCGACGTCGGTCGCCTGCTCCTGGTCGCGGTCGGCCACGCCCCGGTCGTGCCTTGGGCGCGGCGGCGGGCCGGTGGGCACGGCGACGGTGTGCGGCAGGGAGCGGGAGCCCAGTCACCGTGAGCGGCGGACCGCGTGGACCCAGGCGGTCAGGGCGCCGGCCGAAGTCCGTCAGGGTCCCCTCGCATCCCGGCCAGACCATGTCCCGGTCCAGGACCAGGTCCTCCAGCTCATAGAGACGGAACTGGTCGTCGGAGCCCAGAACATCGAACGCCTGCCGGGTGAGCCAGGTGTTGCGGGCGGACATCGTCCCGTCGTGCAATGCCTTGCGCCGACCGGCCGGCCGGGAGGCGTGCGCGTTCTCGATCGGGCCGTTGCGCCACACAGACCGGACGAGCCCATAGGCCGCTGCCCACGGTGTTCCTGCCCATCTGCGCTGCAGCGCCCGCAGGAAGAGTCAGATCGTACGCAGCACCACCGACACCTCCGTACCACCTTCCGCGACGGCCGCGGCACCCGCCAGACCGCTCTGACCAGCACAGACCCATCCACCTGAACCACGCAGCAATAAGGAAATCCCGCGACGATCACTACATTCCGAAACGATCACTGAACGCGCACCTCAGAGCTTCTCCGGCTTCCGGACCTCCGCAGGAAACCCCAGCTCAGGTCCGCACGAAATGACGGCACGAAATCCTGAAACGATCACCAGATCCGGCAGGTCAGAAAATTGCCCATCCAGTGATCTCTGCCGGATTTGTCACATGGACGCCGATCGCATCGCTCAGTTTGAGAAGCTCGGCATGATCTGGTCCCACTACGACATCGCCTGGGAAGAGGGCCTGTCCGCCGCCCGCGGGTGGGCCGCTGAACACGGGCACCTCCTCGCGCCCCTGGACGCCACCCACCAGGGAGCGAAGGTGGGCATCTGGCTCAAGAACGCGCGGGCCGCCGCGCGAAAGGCGGCGGAGAGCGAGCAGCGGCGTACCGAAGGCCTGCCCGTTCAGTCGTCGGCCGGCGCGCTGTCAGAGGAGCGGCGCGAACAGCTGGAGGAGATCGACCCCTCTTGGTGCCCCATCTGGCCCGTGGAGTGGCAGAGGGCCTTCCACCTCACCCGGCAGCACCTGAATGAAGGCGGCGCGCTGCCGACCGAGCCGGGCGGGGCCGTACGCCAGGGCGAAGACCTCGGACGCTGGGTAAAGGCGGTCCGCCTCGGATGGGACCAGCTCACGACCGTGCAGCGGTGGATGTGCCAACACATCCTCGGCATCGAACCCGCGACCGAGGACGAGAAGCCCAGATCGCGGACCAGCCAGGCGCAGAAGTGGGCCATCCACTACGCCGCCGCCCGGCAGTTCCACGAACGCGAGGGACACCTGACAGTCCCCCGCAAGCACATCGAGACAATCACTGTAGATGGGGTTGGCGGAGCCAGCGGGGATAGCGGCGAGAACCAGGAGCAGCGGGAGCTGAAGCTGGGGGCATGGGTCAGCAACCAACGCAGCAGGGCCGCAACACTCACCCCGGAACGGATCGGGCAACTCTCCGCCATCGGCATGCGCTGGACATAGAGAACGTGCGACGAGAGCGAAGGCACCGACGTAGCGGGCCCTGACGCTGGGCGTGCCGTTCCTCGGAGGGCGATGAACCGAGGGTCACGGTGGCGAAGGTGGGGCGGTGGGATACGGGGCGAGTTCGGCTTCAAGATCTGCGATGCGTTTGTTCAGGAAGCGGTTGTTCTGGCGGGCGCTGGCCAAGCGCTCTTGAATCTGCTGGTTCTCCTGGGTCAGCTGTCGTACTTGCTGCTTTCGGGGTGGTGGTGTTCTCGGTGACGATGCGCTGAAGGGAGCTTTCGGGGAGATCGTGTTCGAGGTCGCGGATCTTGCCGAGAGCTCTGCGATGCGGGTGCGCTGGGTGCTGCTCTCACGCTGGGACTGGGCGAGGGCGTCTTCGGCGTTGAGGGCGTGTTCTCTTCAGGCTGGCTGTGTGCGGCTGCGGCCGCTGGCAGAGGTTTCGGGATGAGATCTGCTTGCGCGGGTGGCCTGCTCGACAGGGGTTCTGGCCTGCTGGTTTTGGTAGAGGAAGGTGCGTGGGACGCGGGCGGTCGGGCAAGGGCTGCGACGGTGACAGGCGTATGGTCGCGCGTCATGGCGGCCAGGGCGGTCTGGCGGCGTTCGAGCATCTCTTGGGTGGGTCGGCGGCGCGCTCGGACGGCCGCGTCGGTGCGGGACGTGTTCGGTCGGCCGGCTCGGGCGAGCACCGGCGTGTCAGTGCCCCGGCTCGACGTCCCTGTCATCTGTTCTCAGTGGCATGCCGTCTCGGTGTGCCCGTAGGCGTCTTTGCAGCTCATGCCACGTGCTCCCGCTCCGGAACCTAACGGCGTCCGCGGAAGTCGGGCTCGTAGGCGGTATCCGAGGGGCGTGCGCGATGACACCGAATGCCGGGGCTCGGCGAACGGCAACCACAGCAGGTGGTGGCTGCTTGTGATGCCCGGCTGCGTGCCTGGCGGACGCGCATGGAACGCGTGGTAGCGCTGGGTAGCGTGACGCGTACCGACCGCAACTGGCGGGGGTGGATGGTGAGGCGGAGGACCAACTGGCCACCTCAGATCCTCGCCCGGGATTGCGCTGTGCCGGCGAAACCGCCCGGCCTCCACAGAGGGCCTGACCTGTCAAGTTCCGAGTTCTAGTGGCGTGACGGGGTCTCTCCCACCCGGCGTACTGGAGGAGGCGTAGCCGCTCACCGGGTGCCGGCCGTAGAGGGCCGACGCCGGCCGAAAACGTTCTCAGGGAGTTCGCATGACGGGAAAGTCCGGGGGAGTTCGCACACCAGAGGGATCTGCCGGGGTCGTCACGGCCGATCCGGCGGAAGCCTCCGCCATCCGGGGCGGCGCGTGTGCAGGCCCGGTGGCCGATACCGCCGCGCTGCTGGCTGAGGTGCTGGCCGGCGTCGTGGGGGTGGAGCAGGTCGAGGTCGAGAGCCACTTCTTCCATGACCTGGGTGCCGACTCGATGGTGATGGCGCGGTTCTGCGCCCGGGTGAGGAAGCGGGCGGAGCTGCCGTCGGTGTCCATGAAGGACATCTACCGGAACCCGACGATCGCGAGCCTGGCGGCGGCACTCACGGATGCCGCGCCGGCCGTGGTCGAGCCCTTGGTCCCGGTGCCGTCCGAGCCTGCCGCGCCGGCCCGGGCGGGCGCACTGGAGTACGTCCTGTGCGGGACGCTGCAGCTCCTGTTCTTCCTCGGGTCGTCCTTTGCCGCCGCGTTCGTCGCCGTGCGGGGTCTTGAGTGGATCTCCGCCGGCTCCGGTGTCGTCGAGACCTATCTGAGGTCGGTCCTGTTCGGCGGCGCGGCGTTCCTCGGTGCATGCGTGCTGCCGATCCTGGCGAAGTGGCTGCTGATCGGCCGGTGGAAGCCCCAGCAGATCCGCATCTGGAGCCTGGCCTATGTCCGGTTCTGGGTCGTCAAGACGCTGGTGCGGTCCAGCCCGCTGGCGCTGTTCGCCGGTTCACCTCTGTACGTGCTGTATCTGAGGGCGCTGGGTGCGAAGGTCGGGCGAGGTGTGGTGATCTTCTCCCAGCACGTGCCGGTTGCCACCGACCTGCTCACCATCGGTGACGGCGCGGTCATCCGTAAGGACTCGTACTTCACCTGCTACCGGGCCCACTCCGGGTGGATCCAGACCGGTGCGGTCGTCCTGGGCCGGGATGTGTACGTCGGCGAGCAGACGGTGCTCGACATCGAGACCTCGATGGGTGATGGGTCCCAGCTGGGCCACGTCTCCTCTTTGCACGCGGGGCAGGCTGTGCCCGCCGGCCAGGGCTGGCACGGGTCGGTGGCCCGGCCCACCGACGTGGACTACCGGATGGTTGCGCCTGCCGCCTGCGGCACCCTGCGAAGTGCCGTCTACTCCGTCGTGCAGGTGCTGACGATGCTGGCCCTGTACCTGCCGTTGGTGATCTGCGTTCTCGACATCCTCGTGGGGTCTCGGGTGGAAGCGCTTCTGGGCGCATCCTCTTTGGACTTCACCAACGTGGTGTTCTACCTCGAGGCGCTGGCCATTTCCTTCGTGGTCTTCTTCGGCTCCCTGCTTCTGAGCATTGTCTTCGTGGTCACTGTCCCTCGCGTGCTCAGCCTGGCCGTCAAGCCGGACACGGTCTATCCCTTGTACGGCGTGCGCTACTTGTGCCACCGGGCGATCACGCGCGTGGCGAACTCGAAGTTCCTGATAGGCCTCTTCGGGGACAGCTCCTTCATCGTCCCCTTTCTGCGCGGTCTCGGGTACGACCTTTCCTCCCCGGTTGTGCAGACCGGGTCGAACTTCGGCGACCATCTCAGGCACGACACCCCGTACTTGGTCTCCGTCGGCCCCGGAACGGTGTGTGCCAGTGAGCTGTCGATCGTCAATGCCGACTATTCCAGTACGTCTTTCCGTGTATCGCGGGCGTCGATCGGCGCCCACAGCTTCCTCGGGAACATGATCGTCTATCCCTCGCAGAGCAAGGTCGGCGACAACTGCCTGCTGGCGACGAAGGTCATGGTTCCGGTCGACGGGGAGGTGCGGGAGGGAGTCGGGCTGCTGGGCTCGCCCAGCTTCGAGATCCCGCGCACGGTCGATCGTGACAACAGGTTCAACGACCTGACGAGCGGGGACGAGCTGCGCCGCCGCCTCGCCGCCAAGAACAGGCACAATGCCCTGACCATAGGGTTCTTCCTGCTGGCGCGGTGGTTCTACACCTTCGTGGCCGTCGTGACCGGTCTGTGCGCTGCGAGTCTGTACCCCTCCCTGGGTGTGTCGGCGCTCGCGCTGGCCATGGTCCTCCTCCTTCTGTTCAGCGTCGTCTACGGCGTGCTCGTCGAACGTGCCTCCACGGGATTCCGTCCTTTGCCGCCGAAGTACTGCTCGATCTACGACATCGACTTCTGGCGGACGGAACGCTTCTTCAAGCTGGAGTCCGGGGTGGGCGCGGTGTTCAACGGCACCCCGTTCAAGAGCGCGATCTGGCGGCTGCAGGGCGTCCGGCTCGGCAAGAGGCTCTTCGACGACGGTTGCCAGATGGCCGAGAAGAACCTGGTGACGATCGGGGACGACGTCACCCTCAACGCCGGCGGGTGGATTCAGTGCCACTCGCAGGAGGACTACGTCTTCAAGTGCGACCGGATCACGATCGGTGCCGGCTGCACCCTCGGAGTCGGTTCGTTCGTCCTGTACGGCACGACGATGGGCGACGGCGCAGTACTCGCCCCCGACTCCTTCCTCATGAAGGGCGAGGAAATCCCGCCGCACGCCCGATGGGGCGGAAACCCGGCCAGGGAGCTGCGGACCGGCCACGGAATCCACAACCGCGACGTCGCCCACTTCGGCGCCAAGTGGCATCAGTGATCAGGAAAAGGGATGTGACGACCATGGAACAGACCAAGACCGGGCACGAGTTCTGGCGCGGTGTGCTCACCGCCGGCGGGCTCACGCCGATCCCGCGGTGGACCCTTGATCCGGTGCCGGGCATCGCCGAGCACGACGCGACGATCTCCGACGGCGACGTGGCGGCGCTGCGGCGACTGGCCGGCGAGCTGACGGTGCCGCTCTCTTCGGTGCTCCTCGCCGCGCACGCCAAGGTTCTCGCCGCGCTGTCCGGCGAGCGCGACGTCGTGACCGGTTACGTCGCCGAGAGCGGCTCGCCGCTGCCCTGCCGGCTGACGACCGCGGCCGACTCCTGGCGGGCCCTGCTGCTGGACACACGTCGCTCCGAGGCGGAAATGCTGTCGCACCGGGACTTCCCCCTCGACGGCCTCAGGCGCGAACTGGGCCTGACCGAGCCGTCCTTCGAGACCGTCTTCGACCCCACGGGCGGCGACGGTGAGCTCGCCGAGGACACCGTGCTGCGGGTGGGGATCTTCCAGCACGGCGGCCGGCTCGGCCTGCGGCTGCGGTACCGGACCGATGTGATCGACTCGGCCTGCGCCGCACGGATCGCGGGCTACCACCTCACCGCGCTCGCGCTGATCACCGCCGATCCGGACGCCGGGCACGGGCGGTGCAGCCTGCTCTCGGCCGAGGAGTTCCGGTTCCAGCTCGAAGGGCTGTCCGGGCCACGCCGACAGCTGCCGGACCGCCGGGTCCACGAGCTGTTCGAACAGCGGGTGCGCGAGCACCCGGACGCCGTCGCTGCCGTGTTCGGCGACCGGCAGTGGACCTACCGGGAGCTCAACTCCCGCGCCAACCGGCTGGGCCGGGCCCTGCTGGCGCGAGGGCTGCGTCGCGAAGACGTCGTCGCGGTGGTGACGGAGCGGAACCTGGACTGGATGGCCGCCGTCCTCGCGATCTTCAAGGCCGGTGGCGTGTATCTGCCCATCGAGCCGCATTTCCCCACCGACCGCATCGCGGCCGCACTCTCCCGGGCCGAGTGCGGGTTCGTCCTCACCGAGCGTGGCAGCACCGCCACGCTCGACCAGGCCCTGGGCGCGCTGCCCGGAGTCCGGACGCTCTTCGTCGACACGGCCTGGGAGGAGAACCACGCCGACGGTGATCTCGGCATCCAGGTCGCGCCGGACCAGCTCGCCTACATCCTGTTCACCTCCGGCTCCACCGGGGAACCCAAGGGGGCGATGTGCGAGCACGCGGGCATGCTCAACCACATCTACGCCAAGCTCGACGACCTCGAGGTCGCCGAGGGCGAGGTGATCCCCCAGACCGGACCCCAGTGCTTCGACATCTCGGTGTGGCAACTGCTCGCCGCGCTCCTCGTCGGCGGCCGGACCCTGCTGGTCGACCAGGAGGTGATCCTGGACGTCGAGCGGTTCGTCGACACGATCGTCGACGGCCGGGCCGCCGTGCTCCAGGTCGTGCCGTCCTACCTCGACGTCTTCCTGTCCTTCCTGGAGCAGAACCCCCGTGAACTGCCGGACCTGCACACCGTGTCGCCCACCGGCGACTTCCTGAAGAAGGAACTGGTGCAGCGCTGGTTCGCCACCCAGCCCAAGATCAAGATGGTCAACACCTACGGGCTGACCGAAACCTCGGACGATGCCGTCCACGAGGTCATGGACCGGGTACCGGACCGGGACCGGGTCCCGCTCGGCCGCCCCATCGGCAATGTGCACATCTACGTCGTCGACGAGCACCTGACACCGGTGCCGCTGGGCGCCCCCGGTGTGATCGTCTTCGCCGGTGTCTGCGTCGGCCGCGGGTACGTCAACGACCCCGAGCGGACCCGAGGGGTCTTCATGGCCGATCCGCACCGCAAGGGCGAGCCTCTCCCGCCCCGGACATCCCCCCGGACGGAGCCCGGACAAGGCCGAGAAGAGAGGAAAGCGAGGATCTGCCGCAGCGGCGACTACGGCCGCTGGCAGCCGGAGGGCAAGCTCGAGTTCCTCGGCCGCCGGGACAACCAGGTCAAGATACGCGGCTTCCGGATCGAGATCGGCGAGATCGAGAACGCGCTCCTGCGCATCGACGGCGTCCGCGACGGCGCCGCGGTGGTCGCCGAACGGGACGGCGGGAGCAAACACCTGGTGGCCTTCTACTCCGGCCGGCGCCCGCTGCCGGCCACAGTCCTGCGGGACAAGCTGGGCGAGTCGCTGCCCCAGTACATGGTCCCCTCGGCCTTCCACTGGGACAAGAACCTGCCCCTGACCCCCAACGGAAAGATCGACCGGCGGACGCTCACGGCACTCGCCGGCGAACTCGACACCGAGAAGGACGACCACCACGTGCCCAGCACGCCGACCGAACAGCGCCTGGCGGCCGCCTGGGCGAAGGTGCTCGGCGTCCCGCCGGACCGCATCGGCCCGCGCGACCACTTCTTCGACAGGGGCGGCACGTCACTGTCGGCGGTGAAACTGGCGGTCGCCCTTAACCGCGCGGTGTCCCTCAAGGACGTCACCCACCACCCCGTCCTCGCCGATCTGGCCGCCCTGGTAGACGGCAGGCACACCAGCGAGGTACGCCATGGGTAACGTGACCAGATCGCTCGACCGCTCGGGCTGTGAATGGCTGCAGTACGACTACCGATCCGCGCTGATGACACCGGACCGGCCGGGATCGTTCAGCATGTGGCGATACCGCAAACTCCTGCCGGTCGCCGGTGGCCCGGTGCGGTATCCGCTGCCGATCGGCGGCACGCCGCTGCTGCCGGCCCCGGCACTCAGAAAGACACTGGGAACACCGCGCCTGTGGATCAAAGACGAGACACGCAACCCCACCGCGTCCAACAAGGACCGCGCCACCGCACTCGTGATCGAAGACGGACTGCGACGCGGAATGGACACCATCACGACCGCCTCCACCGGAAACGCCGCCGTGGCCACGGCCTTCGGCGCCGCGGCAGCGGGAATGCGGGCCGTCATCTTCGTGTCCGCCGACTGCCGGCCCGAAAAGCTCGCGCTCATGGCACAGGCCGGCGCAGGGGTCTTCCAGGTACGCGACGGCTACGCGGCCGCAGTCGACCTCTCCCGCGCAGCAGCCCGCTCCTTCGGATGGCTCGACCGCAACACAGGCGCCAACCCCCTCACCATCGAAGCGAAGAAAACCGTCGCGTTCGAGGTATGGGAACAACTCGGCCGCCGCCTCCCCGACCTCATGATCCTGCCCGTCGGCGACGGCCCCACACTCGTGGCACTCGACAAAGGCTTCACCGAACTCGTCAACTGCGGCCTCACCACCCGCAAACCACGCCTCATCGGCATACAGGCCGAGCACTGCCAGCCACTGGTACGGGCCTGGCAGGACACACCCGCCAAACCGGCGGACCTGGACCCCACCGCCACCGTCGCCGACGGCATCGCAGTACTGCGCCCCGCCATCGGCGAAGCCGCACTCACCGTCACGCGCCAAAGCGGCGGAGCAATGATGGCCGTCACCGACACCGCCCTGCTCAGCGCAGTATCCACACTCGCCGACACAGCAGGCGTGAACGCCGAACCCGCCGGAGCAGCAGCCCTGGCAGGACTGAACAGCGCCATCGCACACGGCCTGGCAGACCCATCGGAAAGCGTGGTCCTCCTGGTCACCGGCCGGGAAACCAAAGCGAGCGGAGAACCGGCCGAACAAGGCCGAATCACACTCATCGACACACTCGACCAAGTCGAACACGCCCTGACAGAAAGCCACTGACAAGACCCGCGACCCACACGGCCCACACGGCCCCCATGGCCCCCAAACACCAACAGCCCCACCACACCCCTACCACCCCGCCACGCTACCCGACCACCAGTTCACCCCCGACGCGCACACAGAGGCCCAGGGCCCACTCCCATACCCGTACGCGCTGGACGGTCAGCCAGGCTGCGGCGAGGTCCTCCAAGGGCGCTCTGCCGATCAGGCCGCGCAGGAAGTCACGGGCATCGCCCACAGGACCGAGAGCCAGAGCCGCGAGGCGGAGCCGACAGCAGGGGGTCATCCACGCCCAGTCGGTGAAGGCCACCGCGTCAATGCCCTCCGCCTCACGCGACCACGACGGCGGCAAGTCGATCATCAGCAGGAACCGGCACGTCGTGACCGACTCCTGGGGCTGCTGCCGGTCGTGGCCGTGACCACCGCGAACATGGGCCACCACGAAACGGCCACCAGCCTGCGGACCCGGCTCCGCGAACTGCACCAGGACATCTACCTGGCCCGGACAGACGGCCGCCACACCGGACCCCTCATCAACCAGGCCCGCGAGAAACTCGCCCTGACCGCGGAAGTCGTCAAACGCACCGACGACACCAAGGGGTTCGTGGTGCCGCCGAGACCGGAGGTGGCCGAGCGCACCCTGAGCCGGCTGACGCACCCGAGGCATGTGCGCCGGTACTACGAGACACCGCCCACGACCCGCCAGGCGATGATCCCGTCCTCGATGATCACGCGAACAGGCCACCCCCTCACCACCTGGTGTGACTGAGCGCTGTAATTTGCCCTACCAGCCAAGTACGCGCTCATCGGCTGCCCGAGGCGCACACTCTCGGCGTCCGAAGCTCTTCACGCCGGCGAGCCGGCACCTGGGGCCGGAGCCGATGCGGATCTTCGCCTGCCCTGCCGACCCCGCCCACGGGCACCGGCCGAGGCTTCCGTAGCGTCTGTTCCGTGACCGCCCTCGACGCTCTCGTCCACCTCTGCCCGCCGCCCGTCGATCCGCCGCCCGCGGTGGACTGGGCGCAGGCCGAGCGCGTCCTCGGTACGGCTCTGCCCGCCGACTACAAGCAACTCGTCGAGACATACGGCGACGGCATCTTCGACGAGACGATCTGGCTGCTCGTCCCCGACTCCGCCCACGACGACTGCGACCTGCACGCGCAGACGACGGAACGGGACGAGGTCCTGGCCGACCTGTGGGAGTTCGAGGCGAAGCCCACCGGCCTGCTGGAGGCGGGAGCGCGGGTCCTGCCGTGGGCATTCGAGGAAGGCACGGGAGCATTCCTGTACTGGCTGGCGCGGCCCGGTCAGCACCCCGACGAATGGACCGTCCTCTACAACGAGGGCCGCGGCCCCCTGTGGGAGCACCACGACATGGGGTGCCTCGCCTTCCTGCTGACGGTGCTCGAAGGAACGGCGGAAACAGAGCACTTCGGCCATCTCTACCAAGTGCTGAAGCCAACGGAGCACCACTTCGAGACGGCCGACCAGACCCTCGGAACGTCCCGACGGTGACGCCGTCAACAGCCTGTCCTTGTTGACGCGGACTTCGCGGGGTACGCAGGCAATGAGCTGAAGGTGGTGCTGCGGGAGTTCGACAGCACAAGTTGGGACCTCTGCACCGCGGATGCCTCGGTAGTCCGGGAGATCCGCCAGCACTTCCCGGACGCGGTACCGACTCCTGAGGACGTTCTCCAGGAGATCCCCTGGCCGACCAACCGGCGAGAGATCTGATCCAACGCTCTCACTGATCGTTTCTGGGCGTTGAACTGTGGGTCTTGCGCTCGGCGATCTTGGTTTGCAGGGTGTCCGGGTGCGCACTGATCTTGTTCCGGACCTCGTACTCAACCAGCGACATGGTCTCGTCGGGCAGGGCTTTCACGGGCGACCAGCGTCTGGGGCAATCCAGCCCGCCACGCCGACACACGCCTCGTTCCCCTCGAGGTCGGCCAGCACCCAGTTCGACGGCGCGTCGGCGCCGTTCACCAAGCGGCCCCCAGCAGCGAGTGCCGCAGCTATCCGCGCCTCGGCCTGGTCGTATGGCACCCAGACGTCAACGTGGACCCGGTTGCGCTGCGGGCGCGGTGCGTCCATCTGCTGGAAGTAGAACGGTGCCCCGCGGCGGTGCGGGTCGATCAGGTCCTCGCCGCTGTTCGCACGGTCCTGGTAGCCGAGCAGGGCACGCCAGAAGGGCACCACCCCGGAACCGGCGAGGGCGTCGACAGTGACCTGGACGGTCTGCACGGCGGACGGGTCGGCTGGAATGTCCAGCCTGCGCGCCACTGCCGAGATCTGCCGGGCCAGCTCGATGTGCCGCTCGGTCAACCCGTAGTAGTCGTCCGTGACCGTGATCAGCCGTACGGTCACAGCCTCGTGCCGCAGGTCGACGTCCGGGTGCCCGTCGTCCCCCGCGCCCGGCAACTCGCTGATCGCCTGCACGAGGCGGGCGCCGGCCGTGAACGACTCGGTGCGGAAGTACGCGCACGCCCCTTCGCCCAGGACACGCCAGTCCTCCAGCCCGACGGTCTCGTGGAACTGATGCGGCCTGATGCGCTCGATCTTGCCCTCTACGAAGGTCATGCGGCTCAACGTAGCGTGCAGGTCTGACAACTTCCTTCGACCAATCGGTACTTCGGAACTACTCGTGCTCTCCGGATCGCCTGATCCTGTGCCTCAACTGGCATCCTCGGAGCATGACCGAAGAACCCAAGCGCATCGCCATGCTGCGAGAGAAGCCCCAGGCGTCCCAGGCTCAGGCGAGGGGCGGGGCCGCGCGACGCACGAGCGGTCCGGCGCCTGATGGACGGACTCGCCTCGACGGTCATCCTCCTTGCAACCATGGCCTGGGTCCTGGGCTCCGTGGTGCGCAGGGAGTGGGGCCCCGCTATCGCCAGGTTCTCCGCCGGCATGCTGGCGTCCTTCGTCGTCTCGAACCTTGACGAGCTGAGAGGCTGGCTCGGCGACACGGGCCGCCACTCCTCGGAACCGGCCGACGCCCAGCATCAGGCCAGTAACGAGCCGACCCTCTGGCTTCCCCTCGCCCTGGGGGCCGGCGGGCTCGCCGTGTGCTTCGGGCTCTACCGCCTGCGGAACCTCCTCCAGCGGCGACATGGCCGAACATCCGCCCAGCGCGCGGCCGACGCCGCCTTGCAGACACGCCGACACGCCATCGAAGCCGAACACGACGATGTGCGCGACGCGTACGCCGCCTACCTCTGCGACGTCCTTGCCATCCTCGACCGCCCGGCCCTCGACGACGTCACCGTCCCCCAGACCGCGGCCCTCCTGCACGCCATGGACACCGCCGCTGACGCCCACCGGGGCAGTGACCTCGACGCCTACCGGCAGACCATCACCGCACTGAAGACCGCATGGCGAGCCGCCGACGACCACGCTCGCAGAACCAGCGCCCGGTACCTGCCCGCCCAGGATCGGGGCGCGATCGCCAACGCCCGCAGACTGTTCGCGAAGGCCCTCGACGAACGCGGCAGCCAGCACAAACGGATGGCCGCCGGTGGCACCGCGATCTTCGATTTCATCGAGGGCTGGTACAACTTGCACCGACTGCACAGCAGCCTCGGCTACCTCAGCCCCGCCGAGTACGAGACCGCACTCGCAGCCTGACCACCACACCAATGGTGTCCGTCAAAACGGAACAAGCTCACTGGACGGCTACATCGCCGACGCGGACGGCAATTTCGACTGGGCGGTACCGGACGAGGAGTACTACTCCTTCATCAACGACGTGCTGCGGCCGGTCGGGACCTACCTGTACGGGCGCCAGCTGTACGACATGATGGCTGTCTGGGAGACCGACCCGTCCATCGCGGGCCAGTCGCCCGGGGCGCGGGAGTTCGCGGAGATCTGGCAGGCGGCCGACAAGGTCGTGTACTCCAGGACGCTGGAGTCGGCCTGCACCACCCGGACCCGGATCGAACGGGACTTCGACCTCGAGGCGGTTCGGCGGCTGAAGGCATCTTCCGAACGTGACCTCACCGTCGGCGGGGCCGCCCTCGCCGCCCACGCGATCGCCGCAGGGCTGGTGGACGAGTACCACCTGTTCGTCGGCCCCGCCGTGCTGGGCGGCGGCAAGCCCTTCCTCCCCGACGGGGCCCGGCTCCGCTTCGAGCTCCTGGACGAACGCCGGCTCACCAGCGGCGTGGTCTACCTCCGCTACCACACCCAGCCGTGAGACCCGGTGCCGCCGGGCCGGGGCAGATCGGGTGCGCCGGGGTGCTCAGCCGGTCTGCCCCTGGAGGACCTGGCGGGTGATTCTCAGCTGCCTGTCCCGCAGCGCGGTGCGGTCCTTGAGCACGTCGGGGTGATCGTCGAGCCAGCGCTGCTGCATCACGGCGAGTCTGGCGTAGGCGGTGCGCAGGTATCCGGTGTCCTGCTTGCAGTGGACGTCCGCCTTGGTTGCGGGGTGGGTGCGGATGTCCGCGTCGGGCGGCAAGGCTCTGATCAGGTCGAGGGGGTCTTTGGCCTGGACGCGGTTGGTGAGCATGCACTGCCGCCAGCTCTCGTTCGCCTTGCGGAAGAGGGAGTCGTGCTTGAGCCACTTGAACGCTGTCTGCTCCCCTTCGTTGAGCTGCATCCGCAGTTCCGTCCACCGCACCCGGCCGTCGCCCAGCATGTGCTTCTCCGCCTCGGCCTGGCAGCCGCTCGCCGGCATGGTCACCTTGAGCAGCTTGCCCTTGACGGAGATCTCGTTTCCGGGTTTGCCGTAGAGGGCGCGGTTGAAGGCCTCTCCTTGCGGCTGCTCCGGTGGCGCTTGCGTCTGGCTGTCCGCCCCGATTTCTTCGAGGCTCTCGAGACCGAACGGAGTCGGGCGGGACACCGCCGCGTCACCCGCCTTCGCCACGGGAGCGGGCTTGAGCGTGAATCCGCGCTCGGCCATGCAGGCGACGAGGACCTGTTGCTGGGCGGTCGCGATCTGTTCGCCGCTCTGGGTCCAGGCGTAGAGCTGGGTGTAGATCGGCGGACGCAAGCCTTGTTCGGCCAGTGCGGCCGGGGACAGCGGACGATGGGGCCGGGGTTCGGGGTTTTGGGCCCTCGCGTCGGCCAACGCCCAGATCGTTGCGCCCACAGTGGCGGTCAGGACGCAGGCGGCGATGTGCCGGCGAGTGCCGTGGAAGCTCAGTGCCATGTGAATCCTGTCGAGGTCCGGAACGTGCGGGCCCGGATTGCGCCGGGCCCGCCGTTCACCGAGGTCAGAAGCAGTCGGTCGACGTCCGGCCCGGGAGCGTCAGCCGGCTGGCCCGGTCCCGGAGGCCGGAGGGCAGCGGATCGCCGCTCTGCGTGCCCGCCTGGTCGACGGTGGAGGCGGAGTTGACGTAGTGACCGGGGTTCAGGCAGAACAGGAAGCCCGTTCCGTTGGTGTTGTCCCAGTAGTGGCTCTCGTAGTTCCCGGTGCTTGAATTGCTGGCCGAGTAGACGTTGTTGTTGACCGGGCTGTTGTAACCGGTCCCGCTCACGTTGTATTCGTCGAAGGTGTCGTTGGAGAAGTCCGGATCGGAGTTGAAGAAGGACTGCCGTGCGGAGCTGATGTCGGTGTAGAAGACGCAGTGGTAGCCGGAGGCGCAGTTGGGGCCGGCGGCCGAGGGGGACGCGCCGACCAGTCCGAGCGTGGCGGTCATGGCGGCCACTCCTGCGACTGCCGCGAGCCTTGTACGCATGTGCTGTCCTGCCTTCCCAGTGGTCCGCTGATGGGTGTTCTGATCGCTTCCCGAGCTGAACCCGAGCTTCACGCTGTGTCCTTTCGCGTTCTCTACGACTCCGACGTCATCTCCACGGCGGGGGGTGCCTGTTGGACTGGTCGGCGTCGTTCTGGATGGGCGCACCCGTTCCTTCCTTGATCGGAGGGCCCAGGAGCCGGTGGGCCCGGTACGGGAAGCGATCGTTGTGAGGCGCGGTATAGGACCCGTATAAGTCCTGATGGGGATGCGTGCGGCAGGTGATCGGGCGTGGCTTCGGCCGGCTGCGCATCGCGGATCTTTGGGGCATGCGGCCAGGGGGTGCCGGCCCGGGAGGCCGCACCAGGCGGCAGTCCGCTGATCCACGTCAGTGCGGCGTCATGCGTGGGTCGGGCGGGCCGGCGCGGGTCTGCGTCGGAGGGCTGGTGTACCTTCGGGCCGCCAGCGTTGATCCGTGCAGCCTTGGGGGGCGGCCGAGTGGAGTTGGGGATTCTGGGGGATCTGGCGGTCCGTCGCGGGGGCTTGCCGGTCGACATCGGATCGCCCAAGGTGCGTCTGCTGCTCGCGGTCCTGCTGAGCAGGCCCGACCGGCTCGTGCCTTCGGAGCTCCTGATGACCGCACTGTGGGGCGAGCGACCGCCGCGCTCGGCGCGTAAGAACCTGCAGCTGTACGTCCATCTACTGCGCAAGGCCCTGGGCCCGGAGCGCATCGAACGGCAGGGCGACGGCTATCGCGTGGTGGCGGGTGATGCGCTGGACGCCACGCGGTTCGAACGGCTGGCCCTCCAGGCGGAGGAGGCCCTGCGACAGGGTGAGACAGCGGGCGCGCAGGAGTTGCACGGTGAGGCGCTGCGGTGCTGGAACGGGCCTGCGTTCGCGGAGTTCCTGGATACCGAAGCCGTCGCGACCCGGGCGGCCCGGCTGGAGGAGCTGCGTCTTGCCGTGCATGAGCGGTGGGCCGATTGCGGTCTGGCCCTCGGCAGGCATGCCGAGGTGGTCGTGGAGCTGACGGAGCTGCTGCCCCGGCATCCCTTTCGGGAGTCGCTCCGCGGCCAGCTCATGACGGCCCTGTATCGCTCGGGCAGGCAGGCCGAGGCGTTCGAGCTCTACCGGCAGACCCATGCGCTGTACGGGACCGAACTGGGCGTCGAGCCCGGCCCGGGTCTGCAGCGCCTGCACCAGGCGATGCTCCGCGGCGATGAGGGCCTCATGCCCTCTCCGGTCCCCGTCGCGGCACTGGTGCCGGTCGGGGCCAACCCCTACCGGGGCCTGCCGGCGTTCACCTCCTCGGATCACGACCGGTTCTTCGGCCGCGACCGGCTGTGCGGGCTGCTGTGGGAGCGCGTGGAACGCTTCCCCGTGGTCGTCGTGTTCGGCGCGTCGGGATCGGGGAAGACCTCGCTGCTGGCGGCGGGCCTACTGGGCCGGATCCGGCGGGATACGACCGCTCGGTGGCAGCCGGTCATGATGACGCCGACCGACCAGCCGGTGAAACAGCTGGCGGCCGCGCTCGCCGAGCACGACCGGCCCGCCGGTCAGGTGCTGCTGGTGGTCGATCAGTTCGAGGAATTGTTCACCGTGTGCTCCGATCCCACGGTACGGGAGGAATTCGTCGCCGGGCTGTTAGCGGCGTCCCATGCCGGAACGAAGGTCGTGCTCAGTGTCCGTGCGGACTTCTTCGTCCAGATGACCGGGCTGAGCGAGCTGGCGCCGGCGCTGATGAGCGAGGCGCAGCTGCTGGTCGGTCCGCCGTCGGCCGCGGAACTGCGAGAGCTGATCGTCCGGCCGGCGGATCTTGAGGGCTGCTCGGTCGACGCCGATCTGCTGGCCACCGTGGTGGCGGAGGCCTCCGGCGCTGCCGCCGCACTCCCGTTGGTGTCCCACGCGCTGCGGGAGACCTGGCGCAACCGGGCCGGCCGCACCCTGACTCTCGCGGCGTACCAGGCAGGGGGCGGGATGCACGGTGCGATCGCCCAGACCGCCGAGCACGTCTACGCCGAGCTCGAACCCGCCGAGCAGGACCTGGTGCGCCGGCTCATGCAGCGGTTGATCAGCCTGGACGAGGACGGGGTGCGGGACAGTCGGCGGCGGGTCCCGCAAACCGAACTCGACGGGATGGGCCCGGTCGCGGCGGTCGCGGATGTGGTCGACGAGCTGGTGGCGGCGCGCCTGGTGGTCGTGGACGAGGATCGGGTGGAGATCGCCCATGAGGCGCTCATCGTGGCGTGGCCCAGGCTGCGGGCCTGGCTGAGCGAGGACCGCCGGCGCCTGGTCGTACGGCAGCGGCTCACCGCCGCGGCCCGAGTCTGGCAGCAGTCGGGGCGGGACGCCGGAGGGCTCTATCGGGGCTCCGGGCTGGCCGAGGCGCGCCCGCACCGCTCGGAGCTGAACCTTCTGGAGCGTGAGTTCCTCGACGCCAGCGAGGAGCTGGCCGAGTCCGAACTCGCTGCGGCGCGGCGCCGGGTCCGCCGGCTGAGGGTCCTGGCGATGGTGCTGGCGGTGCTGCTGGCGGCGACCGTGACCGGGGGCGGTGCCGCCTGGCAGCAGCGGCAGGTGGCACAGCGCGAGCACCTGACCGTCCTGGCCCATCAGGCCGCGCTCACGTCGCGCTCGCTGGTCGCCACCGACCCGGACGTCGCCCGGTCCCTCGCCCTGGCCGCCTATCGGCTGCATCCCGACGCCGACACCCTGGGCGCGGTGATCAGTACGTCGGCGTCCGCGCAGCCCAGCGTCGTACTCAACACGAACGGGCCCGCGTCGTTCGGCCTGGCCCTGTCCCCTCACGGCTCGTTGGTGGCCGCGGCCACCAGCGACGGCACCGTGGAGCTGTGGGATCCGAACCGACGCAGGAGGCTGGCCTCCTTCACCGAGCATGTCGTCAAGCCGCTCCCCCAGGGGTTCTTCGCGCTGAGGGTGGCCTTCAACGCTGACGGTACCCGGCTGGCGTCCCTGGCCCGGTTGAACAATCCGAAGCAGCCGACCGGAGGCTCGGTCGTCGTGCGGGAGGTCCGGTCGAGGAAGGTGCTGTTCAAGCAGGTCGTGTCCGGCGACCTCAGCAACGGTCTGGCCTTCAGCGCCGACGGCACGGTCGTGGCCTACGGCACGGGCGAGGGCACACGGGTGTCCACGCTGGGCGTTGGCAAGGCCGTGTTCCTGCCCACCGGTATGCCCGCGGCACTCAGCCTGGCCGGCGATCAGCGCTCGCTCGCCGTCACCCGTACCGATGGGACGGTGGCTGTCTGGGACATCGAAACCGGTCGCCGTCGCTTCGAGCTGAACACCGAAGGCGCCCAGGTGGCCCGGTTCGGCTCCACATCCGATGTCCTGGCCACGGCCTCCGAAGAACACGGCATCAGGTTCTGGCGGCTGACCGGCCGCTCGGCCCGCCAGTTCGCCGACCTCCCGGTGCAGACGGCCTTCCCCTGGATGATCTCCGCGCCGGTCGGTGATCGGATCGCGATCGCCGACGAAGAGGGCATGATCTCGATCTGGGACTACCGGCGCCGCGAGCAGATCGCCCGCCACGCCGACCGCTACCGCTCGGAGACCATGGCTCTGGACCTGGCACCGGATGCGAGCACGGTGGTCTCGGGCGGCCTGGGACGCACCATCGTGGTGCGCCGGACGGCCCTTCCCTTCAGCGGTCACGGCGGCGCCGTGAACGACGTGGACGTCAGCCCCGACGGCCGGCTCGTCGCCTCCGCCGGCGACGACAGGTCCGTACGGATCTGGAATGCCTCCGGTGCTGCCGAACGGCTGCTGGGCGGACACTCCGACCATGTCAAGGCAGTCGCGTTCAACCCGGACGCCACGGTGCTGGCGGCCGTGACGCGCGACCACACCCTGACTCTGTGGAACCCGTCGACCGGGCGGCGCTACACCACCATCGCCTTCACCGGTATAGGCACCGGCACGGACGTCGCCTTCAGCCCGGACGGCAGCACGGTCACCGTGATGTCCCTGGGAGGAACGTTCCGCTGGAGGGTCAGCGACCCGGCACACCCCCGTCCACTGCCGGCGCCGGCCGGCCCGCGCACCTCGACCGCCATGGCCTACCCCGCTCGGGGCGGCCTCCTCGTCGCGAGCACACCGGCCGGCGGCATCGCCGTGTGGAGCACCGCCGACGACCGGCTGGTGAAGGCCTTCCCGGCCACGCAGGGGTCCACGCAGGACATCGCGGCCACTCCGGCGGGCGATCTGATCGCCACCGCCGGCTCGGACCACACGGTGCGCCTGTGGTCGACACAGACATGGAAAAGCCGGGGCACCCTGACCGGCCACACCGCAGCGGTCGGCACGCTCGCCTTCAGCAGGGACGGACGCCTCCTCGCCTCGGCAGGTGAGGATCACACCATCGTCGTCTGGGATGTACGAACCCACCGGCGCATCGCCACCCTCACCGGCCACTCGGCAGACGTGCAGGGCTTGGCGTTCACCCCAGACGGAACCCTGCTGTCCGCGGGAGCCGACCAGCGCATCATCCACTGGCCGCTGACCGCGACCGAAGCCATCCGGCGCATCTGCCGAGCCACCGCCCCAACGCCCACCGCGGCGCAACTCGACCGCCACCTCCCCGGCCAGGACACCGGCGCGCTCTGCCCGCAGCCCTGACCCGGGCACGCCGCCGGCGCGGCGTGCTCCCCTGTAAGCGGTCCGTGCCTGGCACCACCCCCCAGGGCGGCCGGGTGACCTTCGGAAATACCCGGGCTATACCGACGCAGGGCACGCTCAGCGCACCGGTCGCTCCCCCGCCGGCGAGCTCACGACGAGGGCCGTACATGGCTGCCCCCACCTCGGCCCTCATCGCGACCGCCATGCGGGCGACACACCGCGACCGAACGCGGCCGTCCCGCAGCGCCCAGCCACAGCGGAAGGGCACCTGCCGTCCCATCGCCGCCCGCACACCCCGCCCCAGACACGCATGAACTTGGCACCAAAGAAGGAGACACGTTGCTATCCCTCATCCGCACGCTCAGCCCAGGGCTGCTCGGCAGACTACTCGTGGCTGTTGCCGCCCTCGTCGTCCTGCCCTGGCAGGCCGCGGCGCCGGCCGCCGCGGCGGCCCCGCCCATCGCCTTCCAACTGCCCTTCACCTGCGGCCAGCAGTGGCGACTCGACAGCTGGGCACACGCACCCGCGCTCGACATGGTCCGCGAGCCCAACCAGGTCGGCACCGAAGGAGCACCGCTGCTGGCTCCGGCCTCCGGCACGGTCCGGCAGTCCTTCTACCACTCCAACGCCGGCAACGTGATCCAGATCAACCACGGGCAGCGCTACTTCACCACATACCTGCACCTGCAGAGCCGCGATGTCAGCGTCGGCCAGACGGTGCAGCGCGGCCAGCTGATCGGCCGGGTCGGCAGGACGGGGCCTACCTCGAACAACCACCCGCACCTGCACTTCGAGCTCGCCTACGACGCCGACAACAACGGATCCGCCTCCTGGGGCAACTCCACCTCCGAACGGATCCGCCCCTGGTTCAACGGCGTCGAGTACGGCCAGGCCAACGGCCAGACCTGGCGGAACGTCACCAGCAACAACTGCGGCGGCACACCAGCGCCCACCTGCAGCGGCGTCAACCTCGACTTCACTGCGTACCCCCTCATCCAGCAGGGATCCACCGGCAGTCTGGTCAAGGCGGCGCAATGCCGGCTGATCGCCGCCGGACACAATCCGGGAGAACCGGACGGCGACTTCGGGCCCAACACCGAAACGGCGACGAAGGCCTTCCAGTCCGCCCGGGGCCTCACGGCCGACGGTGAGATCGGCCCCAGGACCTGGACGGCCCTGCTGTCGTACGGCTCGACACCGGCGCTGCAGAACGGGTCGACCGGCGCGGACGTCAGCCGACTGCAGCGAGCACTGACCGCGGCACTCGGCCGCACCGTGGGCATCGACGGCGACTTCGGCCCCAACACCGAACAAGCCGTGCGCGACTACCAGACCACCCGCAGCCTCGGCGTCGACGGCGACGTCGGCCCGCAGACCTGGGCAGCCTTGCAGGCCGGACGATAACCACCCTCGTGGGCGGGGAAGCACGGCAACTCCGCCCACGACCGGCGTCGGATCGGCCGCGAGGACATCCGGTGCTTCAGAGAATCGAGGCCGGCGTCGCGGTGGTCCTGGAGGGGATCTTGCACGAGGCCATGCCGCAGAACCAAAGCCGAGGCGATCGTGCGGGCGCCGCGTCGCGCGGGGACGGTGGTCGGGACCTGCCGCATATCGGAGTGGGTGGAGTCGGTGCGCTGGGTGGTGCGCTCGTGCACCAGGCCGGCCTCCTTGAGGCGGGCCAGCGCGAGGTCGAGGAGGCGGTCAGCACGGTCGCCTTCGGCGAGACGATCGCGGAAATCGGCCAGCACGCTGTGGTGGAACCCGGGGTCATCCAGCTCCATGGCCATCGCGTACTTGAAGTCGATGCGGCAGCGGACCGCCTCGGCGGCCTGCCGGTCCGACAGACCGAGCAGGAACTGCAGCACACAGACGGTAGCCAGTTGAGCAGGCGAGAGACCCGGACGCCCGTCGCGCGGGTACCAGTCGGCGAAGTCCTCGTCGTGCCACAGCCCGTCGAGGCGGTCTCTCACCCATATCGCCGTCGTGCCGCCCGGGTTGCTCGCCAGCGCGACCTGCGCAGTCAGAGGCGGGACCTGCTCACCGGAACGTGGGCGAAGGGACAACGGGCACCTCGACAGCTGCATCGGTCATCGGAACCACCCGAGCATGCCCGTTGACCATGCTGCCGCACCGCGAAACTCCAAGATCCCCGACAGAGTCAAGCTTAGTAGCCGTTGTCGTTCCGATCTTGAGGGGTGGGTGTCGAACGGGAGTCTCGATCGGGTGATCGCAGCTGGTCGCGGGCATGAAGGCAGGGCCTCTTGGTAGCTCGGGGTTGCGAAGCCAACCGAGATCCAGGAGACCCTGTTGCCGCAGTTGTACGTGCTCGCGCCGGTGGAGTTCAACTCGGCTGCACCGAGGTGTGATTGTGTCGCTCACCGGTTCGGAAACGCGGCCGATCACCCGGAACGTGTTCGGCGGTATCCCTCGGACATGACGGACGCGGAGTGGGCCGTGGTCCGGCCGCTGCTGCCGGTGCCCGGCTGGTTGCGTGGCCGGGGTGGGCAGCCGGAAGCGTACCGCCACCGGGCGATGCCGGACGCGATCGGCCATCTCGTGGACAACGGCCAATGCCGTTGCTTGAGAGGTGCAAGTAGTTGCTCTCCCGGCTCGGTGACCGCCGGGGTGCTGGTTCGTTGACCGGACATGCATCCATGGATCGGGTTATCCGATGAAGTCCGACTCGGGTTGCTCACCGAGTGGGTCGTTCCTGAGCTGGTGGACGAGGTGCTGGCCGCGTGTGGTCGGCGGGATACCAAGCCCCGTCCCCTGTCGAGCCGGTTCATGGTCTACTTCGTGCTCGCTCTGGCGCTGTTCCAGCAGGACTCCTACGACGATGTGGCGGAGAACCTGGTCGGGGCCCTGGGCGAGATGGGCCAATCGGTCCCGAACAAGTCGTCGTTCACAAGGGCCCGCCAGCAGCTCGGGGCCGCGCCATTGGAAGGAGTGTTCCGCCGTGTGGCGGGGGCGATCGCTCCGCCCACGCTCGAGGCGGCGTTCTGGCGCGGGATGAGAGTTGCCGCGGTCGACGGGTTCTTGCTGGACGTTCCGGAGAACGATGCGACACGTGCCGCTTTTGGTGGGCAGGTGGACAGTGCCGGTCGGCCCGTCGGGGTCCCGCAGGCCAGGGTGGTGACGCTGACCGAGACCAGTACGCACGCGACGATCGACGCACGGATAGGCAGCTTCAGGAGTGGCGGTGGCGAGCCCGCGCTGGCGGCGGAGATGGCCGGCAGCGCCGCCGGCATGCTGGTGATCATGAACCGGGCCTTTCCCGGCGTCGCGCTGTGGAAGGCATACACGCAGGCCGGGGCACACCTGCTGATCAGGGCCCGCACCTTCGTCGCCGCGAAACCTCTGGAGGTCTTGTCTGACGGGACGTATCTGACGCGGATGAATCTCGCCGGGCAGCGTCGCTCCCATCCGGGCGGGGTGACAGTGAGGGTGATCGACTACCAGGTGGACGGCGGCGAGACGGTCAGGCTGCTGACTGACCTGCTCGATCCCGGCGACTGGCCCGCCGCGGAGCTGGCAGCCTTGTATCACGAGCGTTGGGAGGTGGAATCCGCATACCGGCAGCTGAAGACCTTTCAGCGAGGAAAGGCCGAGGTGCTGCGGTCGGTGTCGCCGGAACTGGTGCGGCAGGAGATCTGGGCCCACCTGACCCTCCATCACTGTTTGAACCGGATCATCCTGCGGCTGGCTGACGGCGAGGGACTGGACCCCGACCGAATCTCGTTCGTCAAGGTCCTCAAGCACACACGACGCAGCGTCGTCCTCCAGGCAGGCCGGTCCGCCCGCCTGCTGCGGCAGTTCGTGAAGCGGATGGCCACGAAAGTCATACGCAAGCTCGACACAACGGTCTCCGGCGGCTACGCGAAGCGGACCGCTACACCCGCCATCCGGTCTCGCAGTACATCGTGCGCAAGAAAGACCAGGTCAGGCGAGGCACGCGCCGGGTTCCCGAGAAGGTCATCACCCTGGCGCCCGCGATACTTCAGTAGCTCAAGCAACGGCATTGGGACAACGGCATCAAGTGGCGGGCGATGCCGGCCGACTTCCCGCCGTGGGACCGGGTCTATGCGTTCTTCCGCCGCTGGCGCGACCACGCCCTGGGCAAGGAGTTCCACGACCGGCTGCGATCGAGGATCCGCGAGAGGGAGGGGCGTGCGGAGCCGACGGCCGGCGTGATCGACTCGCAGTCCGTCAAAGCGGATGCCGTCGTCGGCTCCGACAGCCGTGGCTTCGACGGCGGCAAGCTGGTCAACGGGCGTAAGCGGCACGTCGTGGTCGACACGCTCGGCCTGCTGCTGGGCGTGATGGTCACCGCCGCGGACACCGGCGACCGCGCCGCCGCCCAGGTCCTGCTCGGGCAGGTCGCCGACGCACACCACCGGCTGGAACTGGTCTGGGCCGACGGCGGCTACACCGGCCCCCTCGTCGAGTACTGTCTCACCACGTTCGCCCTGGTCCTGGCGATCGTCAAACGCAGCGACGACATGCGCGGCTTCATGGTCCTACCCAAACGGTGGATCGTCGAGCGCCTCTTCGCCCACCTCATGCGCACCCGCCGCCTGGCACGCGACTACGAACGCCGCACCACCAGCGCCGAGGCGATGATCTACTGGTCGATGATCCTGCTCATGACCCGCCGCCTGGCCCGCTCACGCCCGCAGCCAGCGTGAACCGGCCCGGCGCAGGCTCGGCCAGCCAGCCGCGCGCGACCAGGCGTTTCGCCTTCGACCTCAGCGCCTCCACCCGCGCCGACACCACCTCCATGCCGAACGTGGTGGCCAACTCCTGGCAGGTCATCAAGGGCCCTTGACCGAGCCGGACCCGATCGGCGAGGGCCTGCACGATGCGCTGATAGTCGACCGACAGCGCCACCCCGGCCAGCCCCTGGCGCCATACCGGCACCTGCGATTTCGGCTTGGCCGCGGCCGTCGGCGGCGCCTCGGCTCTGGTCCCGGCGTCGCCCGGCTCCCTGGCGGCCACCGCGTCGGCCGAGCCGTCACCCAGCGCGGACAGCAGCACACCGACCCGCTGACGGGCGATCGTCCACTCCTGCCATTCCTGCTCCGCCACGACGAGTTCGGCCTCGATACGGTCCGCTTCCCCGCGCAACGTCTCCACCCGACGACGAGCGGCGAGCTCGTGCTGTTCCAACAGTCCGACCACCGACGGCATCCGGGTCCTCCACGGGAGCGATGACGCAACAAGCCACCACTCCCACGCTGCCCCCACCACTACTCCTGACCAGCGAAAACGCAGCCCTCAAGCTCGGAAAGACAACAGCTTCTAAGAACGAGCTCAGCGAGGGTTCGCCTGTTCCCAGGCTTGAATGATCTCGATTGGGATACGTCCACGCTCAGGAAGGTCGTAGCCGTTAGCCCTGGCCCATTCTCGGATCACGTGGGTGCTGACGGATGTCCGCGAGGCAGTGGCCGTTGCGGTGCTGCGGAGTTGCGACGGCGTGAAAGTGACGCCGCCGTCGAGAAGGTCTGAGGGGAACATCGGGACACGCACGTTTGCGCTCAGCACGTCGACGAGGAACTCGGTCACGGTTCCGTTGTAGGTGAACCAGGGCGCACGCAGCGCCTCGTTGACGGCGATGGTCCATTCGTCCGGGACGCCGGAAGGCTGGGTTGCCCAGAACAGGTAGTCGCCGTTGCCGGTGACGCCCATGGCAAGGAGGTCCTCAGGGGGGTGCGGCAGCGGCCAGGGCCGACGGGCGGCCTGCCGGACTTCTTCAATCTGCGCACGCAGCCGCTCTGGCATGGGGCCGGTGAGATCAGCCCACTCGCTGGGGGCGTGTGTCCAGCGAGTCAGTTGCTTCCAGCGTTTGTGATCAGCGAGGGCGTGTTCGACGGTGATGCGGTCGGACGAGTGACGTGTCGGTCGCGTCCCCACTGCTGGACTCTGCCGGGGAGTGCTCCAGGCCGTGGTTTTCTGGGTGGTGTGATCGCTTGCCCGGGATGGTCGCGGCTCAGGCCGAGGTAGCCGTCGTCGAGGAGGACTTCGACGTCGGGGAAGTGCTGGAAGCACATGGCGATGCCTTCGTTGCGGACGGCCGTGGCGTCGTGCATACGTCCAGGTCGCAGGGCATCGGTCCATAACGTGCGGCCCTGCCAGTCGGCGATGACGGTGGCCTTCATGGTGTTCTGCTTCTTCTTGCCGGCGACGAACGCACGCCGGCCGCCGCGGCTGGCCGGTGGCCGGCGAACCTGGATCTCGGTGGCGTCCAAGCGCAGCTCGACGCCTTCGGCCTGGCCATAGGCGAACACATCTGGCAGCGTCCGAAGCCGCAGGCCAGGGCCGTCGGGGACCGCGCACCCCCGCTCCGCCAGAAGCGCGCGCACCTCTCCGATCGCGCGGGTGACGGTGGAGGTCGACGCCGACCGCGTGCGGCAGATCGTGCCGCAGATGGATCAGCGTGGCCACCAGCCGGTCGACGAACACCAGTTGGTGGCGGGCGCCCGCACCAGCGGCTCGCTTCCTCACCCCGCCCCGCGCAGCATGCCGTCGGCCCTCGAGGCCAGCCTGCCATGGCACCGCCAACTCCTCGACCAGACAGGCGAGATGGCGCCGCGAGATCCCTGGAAACAGCCGGTGCGCCAACATCCTTCGATTGCCATGATCGCCACAGTCGGATCACGCCACCGGCCCGGCGCGAAGTCTCCCCCGCTATCACGCACCAACTCGTAAGCGCCGTCGGCAGCGCGTTCACCTTCGACGAGAGGCCTCCCCCGCACAACGCAGCGTCACAACCGGCTTTGGTGACGTTCACCCATCGCAACGGCATCACACAGGGCATCCGCCACCAGCGGCGGAGTCGTACGACCCGCGGCTCGTACGACGCCCCGGCGACAGACCGGTTCGGCAACGGAGGACGGGGAGAGGTGCCGGATGCAGAACGCCCGGCCGGGGATGGCCCGGCCGGGCGTGTGCGCTGAGGACGTATCTGCTGCAACGGCAGCAGACGGCGGTGCTCGGCTCCCGCGATCAGCGGTGGCCACGGGAGCCGTCGACCGCTGCTTCACCTGTCCTTGCGCAGAAGGAGCGTGAACGTGTCGTCGTAGGGAGTGTCCTCGTGCTTCGGTGTCAGCTGCAGCGACAGCATGGTGCGCTCGCCGGTGAAGCGAACGTCGACGGAAGCCTCGCGCTCGCCCAGGTGGAAGTCCGCCGCGGCCGGTCGCTGGGCAGCATCACCCCAACGGGCGATCCAACGCTCGGCGTCGACCTTCGTGCCACCGTCGTCCCTGGCAAGCTCGGCCAGGCCGTCGGCGTCGCGGGCCTTGAGGCGGGCGAGGACGTGCTCAGCGGTGGCGAGGCTGCCGGGGGTGGGACGGCCGGTGACGGTCAGTTCGAGCTCGGCTGTGCCGTCCTTGATGCGCCCGGGCGTCTTGTCGGTGGCGGTGACATCGCAGCCGCCGAGCAGCAGCACGAGTGCTCCGGCGAGCCAGACCGACGTGCGTGCGCGCCTCAACTGCGCTTCCCCGGACGGATGATGCTGATGGCACTGAGGTGTTTGTTGCCCTTGAACCACTGGTTGAGAGTGGTGTGGGACGTGCGGCCGTGCTGCGTGATGCTGATGTTTCCTCCCTTGGCAGCGGTGACGACACCGGTGTGATTCCACTTCTTGGAGGACCTGTAGTAGCCGAAGATCACGTCGCCCGGCCGGGCATCATAGCGTGAGATCTCGCGACCGCCCCGGTAGCTCTTCAGGTGCTGGCGCAGATTCGCCGCCGCGGCCCAGGTGTAGCTGTCCAGGCGGATCCATCCGATGTTGTTGCGGAACCAGCGCGAGGGGTTCTTGCGGCCGCCCTTGCGCTGCTGCATCTTGCCACCCCAGTGCAGAGCCTTGGAGACGAAGTTGGCGCAGTCGGTGTCGTAGTCCCACTTGATGCCTGCGTTGCGTTTGGCCCAGGTCGCCGTGCCGCTCGCGCTGGGCGCGGCGCGCAGCGCAGCCCCCTGCGGTGCGACGGCTGCCGGCTCGTCGACGAGCATGCCGTCGGCGTCCAGCTCGATCGGCAGGACATCTACGCCACCGGCGACGTCCTCGACACTCGCTTCCGCGGGCGGGGCCACACTGGCGTCCCGCGCGGCATCGTCCGTCGTGGGAAGAGTGGCCTCCACGGCGGCGTCGTCGGCCTCCACGCGCAGTGCGCCGTTCGCGAAGAGGAAGCGGCCCGGCAGCCCACCCTCGTCCGGTTCCTGTGAACCGTCCGTGTTGGTCAGCACGCTTCGTTCGGCAACGGTAGCGCGCACCACCACGGTGCCGTCCGGTCCGGGCCCGGTCAGCACGTCGCCGAACGAAGTGGTGATCTCGGTGAAGCTGCGCCCGTGGCGGGCGTACGCCTCGCGGCGATCGTTGAGCTCGGGCAGCTGCTGTGCGAGCAGTTCCCGGAACATGGCGCCGTGCGGGCTGCTCGCGACGGCCTCCTCGCTGGTGGTGTAGGTGCCCTTGAGGACGCCGGCGCGCGGCGAAGCAGTCGCGCACCGCAGCGGTATAGCGCTCCTGCCCTGCGACGGCGGCCGGTTCGAAGCTCGCTGCGGCTGCAAGCGCCTGACTGCTTCCGCCTCCGAGGAGGCCTACAGCACGCACTACGCACCAGCGACAGCAGCTGATGCGGCACCGACGAGGTGCTTCGCAGCTTCACCGCCTGGCCGATCTCCCGCATCGACGGCGGATACCTCGTGTCGCGCGACCGTCGCGTCGATGAACGCCAGGTCGCCGCCTGACGCGAGGCCAGCCCGTCCGCGACCCTCAGGCTCGCCCGCGGCCGACCCGACCTGACTACGCGGCCTCGCGAGTATCCACCGGAAGATCCTGGCACCGGAGGTGTGACGCCGACGAAGTTCAGTCACCGTCCCTGAGCTCGATCGGGGCACGCAGGACCTGTGTGTGGATACGGTGCCCGGTGCGGTAGGTGAACCGGCAGCCCTCAGCACTGCCGGCAACCGGGGAGGTGACCGCTTCGGCCCGCACGAAGTAGTAGATCGGGCTCTCCGCGCCGGGAGCGATGCGCACCGGCTCCTTCGAATAGTCCCGGGTCAGGTCGGGCTCCTTGACGAAGGACTCGTCGCTGGCCCCGAGCCAGAATCCCGCGTCGTCGGGACGTCTGGCCGCCCTGGCCTCGCCCGTCCTCCAGTGCGCCGGAGCACCCACGAGCTCCACCCCGAGCACATCGACCGGCAGATCGGAGATGTTCGTGAGAAGAGGGCAGGTGAACCAGTAGCCCTTGCCGGCCGTGGCGTGGTGGAAGGAGAAAACGCCTCCCCAGTCGTCCTCCAGCGCGTGCCAAAACCCACCGGACACCCTCTCAGGCCGAGCCCGGCCAGCGCCATCGACATGCCGCTCCGGCAGCCCTGGTCTCTGCCGCCATAGCTATGGCCATGGCGGCAGCGCCCCCTCACAGCCACTCCCCCGAACACGGGCCCGCAGCAAGTCCGGGACACTGCGAACCCACCCACCTGCCGGCGACACGACACCCGCGCCACGAGCGGGACGTGGGCCCGCTGGCCGGCCGCTCCCGACCAGCGTGGTCCAATCCGCCCGGAACGGTTCAAGCAGGGTCGTCGACCTCTGGTGTGAAGGGGTGCACGAGTTCCGCCGCACCCTTTATCAGAAGGTCTGCCCTCGACTCGAGGCATACCCGCAACAAAGGCCTGTTCTCCTCGGCACCGGTTCTATCCGGCCAACCTCGCGGTGTCTTCGACCTTGCGGACAACCGAGCCTCGGGTCCGTTCCTCTCAGCACCCGGGCAGGCGGTTGTCGTATGTCGCCGAGTCGCGTCGCCCGCTGTCTGCTTCCTTCCCACACAGCATCCCGGAGGACGAGGGAACGATGACCAGAACGCGTACCGCCCGGCTGCGGCGTCCGCTGCTCGCGGGCACCACGGCCATCGCCGTCATGGCCGTGACGGCCGGATTCGTGGCCACCACATCGGATTCGACGAAGGCCGCGACGGGGCCCAAGCTGAGCCTCATCGCAGCGAGCACCTCGATCACGCTCACCTCCTGGAAGGAGGAGCCGGGCGTCTATCTCGATCTCGGAACTTACCTCACCGCGGAGGGAACGCCGCTGGAGTTGAAGGTGACCCGGAAGTCCTACAAGGACCCGGTCGCCATCACCCAGACCGTGTACGAGGGCGGTAAGGCGAGGGCCAAAGCCCTGCCGAACGGGACCGTGAAGGACTTCTCCGGGTTGCCGAGGTTCGCGGAGATCACCGTCACCGACAAGGCGGGCAAGCAGGTCCTCAGCCGTGCAGAGAGCTTCTGCCCGAACAACGCCAGTGGCCGCGTACGGCCCGACGCACCCGCCACCTCGAAGTATCCGGAGAGCTGCCCGACCAACCCCTTCACCCTCGGTTCCGTGTGGGGCGTGGAGAAGGGCTGGGCCGCCAACACGTACGGGGGTTCCTACACCGAGCCGGTCAAGCTGGCCGCCGGTACCTACACCGCCAAGGTCTCGATCGCCAAGAAGTACCGCGACCTGTTCGGCATAGCCAACAAGCCCGCCACGGTGAAGGTGACCGTGGAGGAGCGCAGCTTCGAGGACGGCCGGGGCGCCGCGGCTCGGACGGCCAAGCCCGGTCAGCACGCGGGGCACGGCGCCGCCCACCAGGCACCGTCGGCAGCCGGCACCGCACACGCCGGCCACGGGCCTGGGCACGCCCCGACGCCCGCCCAGGCCGCCGCGCCGGTGACGAGCGGCGCGGGTCCCTCGTACAACGTCGGTCACGGGCCGCTGAAGGCCGCTCCCCCGGCTCTGCCGTGGGCACTGAAGAAGCAGCAGGCGGCACGTTCGATGGAGGCCGGCGACACCGCGGGCCGGACCGACGGCTCGCGCAAGGCGCCCGCCCTTAGGCCGCTGCCCAAGCGGCCTACCGGCAAGCCCTCCGTTCCGGACGTGCCCAAGCCCGACCTGAGGTCGCTGCCGGCCTACGGCATCACCATCAGCGACGGTGGAGAGGACATCCCCGGCAAGGACTACCTCGCCTTCAGCGCCAATGTGTGGAACGCCGGCCCGGCGCAGCTCGTGGTGGACGGATTCCGCTCGCCCGGCAAGGCCAAAATGGACGCGTACCAGTACTTCTACGACGCCAAGGGCAAGCAGGTCGGCTACACCCCGACCGGCACCATGGAATGGGACCCGCGGCCGGGCCACGTGCACTGGCACTTCACCGACTTCGCCAGCTACCGGTTGCTGAAGGCGGACAAGAAGGAGACCGTGCGCAGCGGCAAGGAAGCCTTCTGCCTGGCCAACACCGACGCGGTCGACTACACGGTGAAGAACGCCAACTGGCACCCGAACAACACCGATCTGGCCACCGCCTGCGGCCAGGAGAACTCGATCTCCGTCCGCGAGGTCCTGGACGTCGGCTCCGGTGACACCTACACCCAGGACCTGCCCGGCCAGTCCTTCGACATCACCGGACTGCCCAACGGCACGTACTACATCCAAGTACTGGCGAACCCGGAGAACCGCCTGAAGGAGACCGACACCGCCAACAACAGCGCCCTGCGGAAGGTCATACTCGGTGGCACGCCCGGCCAGCGGACGGTGACCGTCCCGGCGCACGACCTGGTGAACGCGAACTGACGGTACGTCCGCAGCATCACGGCCGCCGTGTCGTCACCCACAAGGATCCCACGACGGCCGTGATCCGCTGGGCGCCGATCGGCACCACCGCCCGTCATCAACGAGGCCTCGAACCTGACCGCCCACCTGCGCATGTCCCAGACCAGGACCGACGAGGCCCCCAACAGGCTGTTGCTCGTCGCCGACCGCGGCGGCGAGGATGTGGGGCATCTCGTGGGTGCCCTCGGGAATGCGTCTGCGATGAAGCCGGTGAAGGTCGCAACCTGGTGAGCATGTACGTTCAACCCGCTGTCCGCCGGTACCAGATCGGAGGGCCCCGAGTCGCTGAGTTCATCGCCTGGGCGAAGGAGGCAGAGGCCGAAGCCGCGGAGGCGACAGCGTACTCAGGCAACGCTGACGCCATCCGGTTCTATGAGCGCAACGGATTCGCGCCCCAATCGGTGACGTTGCAGATGTCTCTGTAGGTGTTGATCCTTGATGGTCGTCCAAACTCATCGCACAGGGGAGACCTGTGATCAACAACGATTCCGGTGCGTCTCGCCGTAAGTTTCGTCGGCTTACCGGGGCCACCGGCCTACTCGCTGCGGTTCCCGGCCTGGAGGTCTCTTCTGTGCCGGAGCCCAGAAGACCGAATGAGAACCAGGCTTCGGTCGTCGTCGACGTCGCAGGCACCGTTTCAAGCATCCGATGGGACTCCTCCGGGTACGGCCGTGCAGGCACCGTCGGTCAGGACAGGCACAACGGAGGTGGCGTCCAACTCGATCGCGATCGCGACGTCGTCGGCGAATCCTTGCTGGATGAGTTCCCGCCCCGAGGAGCAGTCGGCCACCGTTTCTGCCACGTCCGGTGTGCCGGTGAAGGAGGTACGTGCGGCGGCGGCTTCGGGTGACGCGGGGCCGGCGTCCTGTTTCTGCAGTTCGGCGATGATCACGCCGACGGTGTCGTTCGATGGCAGGGAAGGTCACGAGCCCGGGGCCCGTCAGCGTTCCCGCATTCTGGTCCACCACCAGCCGAACATCGCCAACTCGATGTAGTTGGGCTCCGGCAAGGTACGGCGCTCGAATTCCTCGTCGATGCGCGTGACCAGTCGGCCCAAGTCCCGTTTGGCTCCGTGAGGAAGGTGCAGCATCGCCCGCTCCAGGTCGTCACGGGCATCTTCCACCTCGATCCCGGGCGAATAGGCCTCGGAGGCGTTCAGGTGGCGTCCACGCTGCTTAAAAGCCCACTCGAAACGAGAGAGTGCAATAGCGACCGCGTTGGGCCCCATCTCCTGGTCCTCGACCCGGCGGATCGCTGCACGAGTCCGCGCGGAGACACCGTGGACCCTCAGGACCGGATACTGCAATCGTGGCCGCCACCGCTCTGCGCGGACGGCCTTGGGATGCCTACGCGGCATCGCCCTTTCGGATCAACATGAGGCCATCCTGCCACGGCCGGGCACCTGCATGGCGATGGTCTTCGATGCTGGTCAAGACGGTGGGGTAGGTCTGGCCACGACGGATCGCGAAGTCGTCCACACCCAGCACCCGCGGCGTGCTGAACCGCGGATCGGGCAGTGCCATGACCCTGCGTAACAAGCTCATTCTTCCCGCGCCGGAGCCCATCTGGGCGGCCAGCCGGGCGCGGCCTGCCCGGCCAGCGCGAGCCGCACTCGCTCCAAGGCGTGGTTGAGCCGCGTGGTGAACCGTGCGTGCGGGGCGGCCAGCCGGGAGAACGGCTCGGCGAACGTCCGGCGCGGGCAGCCCGCCGACCCGCAGATGAAGCGCCGGACCGTCAGCCGGATCACGAAGCCCTGCTCAGCGAGCGGAAGGTCCTTCAGCCTGCGCTGGTAACGGTCATGGACCCTGTCCGAGATGCGGCCGCAGTCCGGACACTCCGCCTCGGCCACCCAGCCTCTCGCCACCACCTCGACCGTGCCGAACGCGGCCGTAACCGCCTCGGCATCCACATCGTCGATCCCCTCGAACCCCAGCGAGTCCCAGAACGGTGCATCGGTCTGCATGACCAGCACCAGCACCATCGACAAGCGACCGCAGCAGCGGCCAGCGAGTACCTGAGGGAGCGTCAATTCCGGTCATCGGAGGACAAGGCGTACGCGGTCTCTCACGCGAACCCGACTCCTCGCAATCGAGCATGGTGGTAACTCTCCGCGACAACTCCCCAAGATCTGTGCCAGAAACGACTTTTGATGTCACTTAGGCTCTGCGGGGCCATTCCCTGCGGCTGCAGGCGCCTCTGAACCACACCATCGTTCTGGCTTGCAGGAGTCGCCTCGGGTCGCTGCCCCGCGTTCGGTTCTTGCTGCCGTGAGTGGGCTCTTGACCCTCACGCGGCGTGAGGCCGCATAGTCGGTGCCGTGGAGGATCACTGGACTGTGGGACGCGTGGCCGAGCTGGCCGGCGTGAGCGTCCGCACGCTGCATCACTATGACGAGATCGGGCTCGTTCCGCCGTCTGCGCGGACCGCGGCCGGGTACCGGGCCTACTCGGCGGACGACGTGGAACGGCTGCGGGAAGTGCTGGCCTATCGGCGGCTGGGCTTCGGGCTGCGGGAAGTTGCGGAACTGGTCGGCGACCCGTCCACCGACGCGGTCGCGCAACTGCGTCGGCTGCGCGGCCTGCTGCTGGAGCGACGTGATCGCGCTGACGCCATGGTGGCGGCCATCGACAGGGAGCTCGAGTCGCGAGCGAAGGGACTGAAGGTGACACCGGAAGAGCAACTGGAGATGCTCGGTGCACGGCTGTACGACGCGATCGGCGACGCCTACACCGCGACACGGCGTACCGAGCCGCGGATCGCCGCGCAGATCTGGGACGCGCTCGGGGACGCGCAGACGGTGCTGAACGTCGGGGCCGGCACCGGCTCCTACGAGCCTGCCGATCGCGACGTGACCGCGGTGGAGCCATCGGCGGTCATGCGGGGACAGCGGCCTGCCGGCTCGGCGCCGTGCGTGGCCGCCGCCGCGGAGAGCCTGCCGTTCGAGGACCACTCCTTCGACGTCGCGATGGCCGTCTCCACCGTTCACCACTGGGGGGACCCGATAGCGGGGCTGCGCGAGATGCGGCGCGTGGCCCGCCGCGTGGTGGTGCTCACATTCGACACAGACGAGCCCGGATGGCAGGACCGGTTCTGGCTCACCCGCGACTACCTGCCCGAGTTCGCCGCCGTCCTCGCAGAATTCCCCTCACTTGCCGGGATGGCCGACGCGATCGGCGCCCGCGCTGAGCCGGTACCCATCCCGTGGGACTGCGCTGACGGCCTGTTCGAGGCGTACTGGCGCCGACCGGGGGCGTATCTGGAGGATCACGTGCGCCGTGCATCGTCGGTGTGGACGAGGGTCGGGCCCCAGGCCGAGCAGCGGGCGGTGCGAAGCCTCTGCGACGACCTCGACTCCGGCCGGTGGACCGAGCGGAACAGCGACCTCGCCGACCTCGACGAGGCAGATCTCGGCCTCCGCCTGCTCATCGCGTGACCCGCGTCGCAGCCTCAGCGTCATGGCGGCTCCTGGACAGCCCGCTGGTTCGGGCTGGTTGTCAGGCGGCCCCTCCCATAGAGCGCCCGGTCACCTGGACTGGGCTTGTTCGGCTTGAGCCTTGGTGTGAGCGAGGCGGTAGGACTCGGTGCCGGTCTGGATGATGGCGCCGTTGAAGGTCAGCCGGTCGACGATAGCCGGGACTTGGTACCGCACGTGGCGAATCTCGCCCGATGCGGCACACGGTGTGGCGCCCTGGTTGACAACGCCATCGCGATACGAGCCCAGTCCAATCGGCAAGACATCACGGTCGAGTCTCGGCGCAGGTGCGGTCGCCGATGTCGCCGAGCGAGAAGGCGGCCTCGGACGTTGTGCCGTTGTGGTCCAGCCGCAGGTCGATACTGCCCGTCGTGTAGTCCGTGAACCACACGGCGTACAGCGTCCGGGCGCCGTGCGCGACAGTGCCTACCCTACGGACTTCCAGAGGCTTGCCGTCGCAGGCCGCGGATAGCACCTCTTGATGGTCGGCAGCGAACAGGCGCCCCCAGCCATTGGCAAACAGGGTGGCGATGTCACTCACTCCCCTGAGGGTCTGGAGAGGCGGATCAAGTCCGGAGACGAGGCTGGCGACGCCACGGAGGCGGATGCGCCGGAGGAGGGCGGCGCCGCAGAACTCTTGACATCTCCCGAGCAGCCCGTCAGGGCCGTGCTCAAGCGTACCGCCACACCAACGGCCGTACGAAGTCCGTGTCGCATGAGCGCCCCCCTCATATGCGCCCAGAGGCCGGGGCGCACCCAAAGGATCACAGCAGCTGCCCCGGATGACCACCCCGTCCGCCGACATCGGCGCTTGGATCTGCCAACTCCCGCACCCATCCGGCAAAACAGAGCTCTGAGCCACACACGTGTAACTGCACACGCGTGTGACTGACCGCTTCAGGTGGCGGGTGAGCGGCGCTACTTGGCGCAGCCTTGCGTTGTGGTTGGCGTGCTGGCTGACGGCACGCTGATGGGCGGTCGGCCTGCCGACTACCTGCCCCACGGCGGTTGCCCGGAATCGGCAACGTGGCGCCATGGTGCACTGCCCGCTCTCCGCGTTACCTGCCTGCTTCTGCTCGTGGATGCTGTGATCGTCGGAACGAGGGCGGAGCCCTTGCGCCGCGGGTGCTGCGCGATGGGCCTGGGCAGCTGTGAGTTCGGACAGCCCCAGAGAGTTCGGTAGGCGGAGGGGAAAGGGTGGCTGAGGCGGCGTGGAGGCCCGGGCTGCGGGCGGTGCTCTGGATGCTCATCGCCCTGCTGGTGGCCAGTCTCGGGGTGGCGATGGCCGTCGAGGTTCGCAACGCGCAGGAGCGGGAGCATGAGTTCCGGGCCGCGCCGGAGTGCGCTTCCGTGCCGGTCAAAGCATCGGCCTGTCTGTGGGAGCAGGATTTCACCGTCCGCAAGGCCGCATCGCACCGTGGCAAGAGGGGCAAGCCGCCAGAGGCGGAGCTGGTGCTGCCCAGTGGCAAGCCGTGGCACGTGACGTTCCGCAACGCCGGTCCGCTGGTGTCGGAAATGAAGCCGGACGACAAGGTCGCCGGACTGATCTGGTACGGGGATGTCGTCGAGGTCCGGGATGCTGGCGGGCGGCGGCAGCAGACGTCCGACGGGCCCGTGGGATGGCCGGCGGACCGGCTCGGCGGGGCGATCGGCTGCATATCGTTCGGTACGGTGGCATTCATCGGTGGCCTGTGGGGGCTGCTCGGCCGCCGGAGCCGACGTCAGGTGGTGGCAGCGGCCGCCGTGCGGTGGCACAGCCTCGGGATCGGTGCCGCCGCGATCGTGGCCCTGTGGATCCAGGCGGCCACCGGCTGGCCGACGTGGTCGATTCCCGTTGGCTGGGGCGTGCTGACGCTGCTCTTGCTGGGCTCCGCGGTTGGCTTCGTCGTCGCCGCACTCCGCGGCACTATCAAATAGCCGGAGGGAAGCGCCCGGCGTTCGGCCGCCGAGCACTCATCTCCACCTGCGTGTTCGCTAGGCCGAGCGCGCACAGTGGACGATTTCCCACGTCAGGTGTCCGTTGCGGCCGCCGCCCGCCCGGTTCCCGAGTACGCGGGGGCTGATATCGGGTCGAGCCCTTCCATCTCCTGCGGCTTCCCAACCTCAGCGACGCCGGGGCCCACGCGGGCAAGAAGGCAGTCCTGCGCGTCGAAGCCGTTGCCTTCTACCGATAGGAGAACGCCGACCCGGCCGCTGTCCGCCTTCACCTCGGTACGGATCGCCGGATCCAGATCCAGGGCGGCGAGCCTACGGCGCACCTCGGCATCGTCCACCCGGCCGCCCTCCGGCACCCGGGGAAGTTTCGCGCGGAGCTCCTCGTACGGCAGCCGGGGCGGTTCGGGTGGCGGGGCGAAGGTCAGCGGAGGGCCATCCGGGCAGTCCACGTCACGGGGAGCCTCACGCCACTCCGACTTGGGCGACACCCGCACCGCGAAACAGCGCCGCACGGCGACCTCCTCAGGGTCGAGCCATCCGTTGTACGCCGAAGCGGACGTGCGGACGACCACGTCGATGCCGTCCCCGTCATGTGTCGAGGTACCCGTCACCCGCAATACCTCCACCCCGTCGATGCCGGAGGCGGAGAGACCGACCTCCTCCGCCGTGCGCGGGCGCTGGCCGTAGAGCCGCTCGCCCGCCTTCCTGGCCACCTCCCGTGCGGCGTCCGTCGCCTCGTCCTCGGAGGAGGGCACCATCCCGCAGCCGGCGGTGAACAGCAACAGCGGGGCGAGCAGCAGCAGTCGGCGCATGTGTCCACTCTTCCGGCGCCCCGTGCGGCGGGCAACCGATCGCGTACTCAGACCGGCATAGGTGATCTTGCTCAGCCGTTGCAGCGATCAGACGGGGGCGCACCCCGTGAGGTTCAGCCGCGGGCGTACGCATCGATCTTGATCCGGAGGTCGGCGATGACGCAGACCACAGCTCGGCGACATCGAGGAAGGCGAGACGGTCATCATGCGCACGCGAGCGACCAAGAGCGGTTCCTCCTACTGCTCGCCCAGCTACAGCGGCATCGCCTGACCCTCTGTTCGACACCTGGTGGCATCCAAGAGTCGCTGTCCGCAAACCACACGGGTGGCTGCGCGCCGGGTGAGCCCGGCGCGACGACCCCGCCGCGCACCCGTCACGGCGAGGTCGTCGTGCGGCTGGTCACGGTGTGGTCCACTGCCGGGAGGCGCCCCTCTTGTTGTCGTCGGCGGTCGCCGCGTCCGTGCTCCAGGCGAGTCGTGTCGGCAGCTTCGACGTGTCCCCGATGAAGACGGAGCACAGGGTGCGCTTCTCCCCGGCGTCCCAGCCCACGTAGCTCACCGAGGATCTGGATGGAGTGGACGCTCGACAGTTCCTCCCCATACGCGTGCGGCTGACTCTCCGGACTTCCCAGGGTGCACCTAAGTAGGTGCTTTTGAACCGAGCCGCTGGTGCCCCCATCGACTGGGTTCTCGGTGGCCAGGAGATCGTCGCGCGTGGTCCGTGCACGTGCGGCAGAAACGCGGGTTCAGTTCAGTTCCAGCATGCCCACCGTTTGGTCTCCGCTGGTCTCTCCGGTTGGCTGGAAGCCGAGGGCCAGATAGAAGCCTGTTGGGCCATCCGCTCCGGGATGCCAGGGGGTCGTCAGTCGTGTGCCTCCTCGGCGTCGAATCTCGTCGGCAACGGACTGTACTGCGAAGCGTCCGTAGCCTCGGCCCTGTTTTCCATCTGCGATGTTGAGACGCCAGAGTCCGGAGCGGAAGTCGGTGCCGTCGCCGGTCCAGTCAATGTCGAAGAAAGCCATGAGGAACCCGACCACTTCGTCGTCATCGCAGATCAGCCGGGGCCATGCGATGCCGGGGTGTACGTATGCCTCGGCGAGCGACTTCACCACGGGTGCCACCAGGTGTTCCTGGTCAGGGCGGACGTTCAGGTTGATCGCGGCCTCGAAGTTGTCAGGGGTGATCTCTTGCAGGTGCAGCGAAATTGGCATGTCCGCACTCTAAGAGGTTGTCTCACGTGGCAAGTTTCGCGAGCTTCTTCCAGCAGGTCAGGGCGGCGGCCAGGGCGAGGAAGTGCGAGCCCTTTCGGACGGTGAGGCGGCGGTAGCCGAAGAGCCAGGCGATCGACCGTTCGATCTTCCAGCGGTGCCGACCGAGACGTTCGCCGGACTCGATGCCGGGCCGCGCGATGCGCGCGACGAGCCCGCGCGCGCAGCCGGGCCAGGTGTTCGGCGGAGAAGTACGCCTTGTCCGCGCGGAGTTTGACGGGGCGGCGCCGCCGTGGTCCCCGGCGGGACCCAACGGCAGGTATGTCGCGGATGAGCGCTTGAGGGCGAGGTCGTCGGGCATGTTCGCGCCGGACACGGCGACGGCGAGCGGGATGCCCTGGGCATTGGACAGCACGTGTAGCTTGCTGCCCTTCTTGCCGCGATCGAACGGGTTCGGCCCGGTCAGCGATCCCCCCTTTTGGCGCGAACGGAGGCCGCGTCGACGATTGCCGAGGTCCAGTCGACCTCGCCGCGGGCCCTGAGTTCGTCCAGCACCGCCGGTGCAGCCGACGCCACAGGCCGGCCTGGGTCCGTACCGGGAAGCGGCGATGCGCGGTGGCGGGCGACGTGCCGAACGTCGGCGGCAGTTGCCGCCGGTCGCAGCCGCTGGTCAGCGCGTACACCACTGCCGTGAACACGGCCCGCTCGTCACACGGAGCGGTCCCACCACCTTGCGGACGAGCAGCGAACGACGGCAGCAACGGGGCGGAATGCTCCCACAGTTCATCAGGAACCGGGCGCTTCGATAGATCAGCACCCACGACCGGCAGTATGCCGCACGAACGTCACGTCACGTCACGTCACGTGAGACAACCTCTAAGCCTTGACTGGTGCGGCCGACCTGGCGGCCTGCTCGATCTTCGCGCAGTAGGCTGCTCGGGCTTCCTCGTTGATCTGCTTCTCGTGTTCGGCGCGCACCCCGGTCCGGCCGTCGAGGCCCTCGCGCAGGATATCGGCGTGCCCGGCATGCCGGATGGACTCGCCGAGGACATGGACCATGATGGCGAACAGGTTCGTGTTCGGATAAGGCTCCGGCCACCACGGCACGTGGCCGGGGGCGTCGAGGGGAAGCTCGTTGATCGTCGCGTCCGAGTGTTCCCACGTGCGCCGGTAGAACCCGATGATCTGATCGCGGGTCTCGTCCTCGGTCGCCCACAGATCGCTGCCGTTGTAGTCCTGCCACCGGGGCAGCGGTTCCGAGGAAGAGCGGTCGAAGACCTCGCCGAAGTACCTGGCCTCGACGGTGGCCACGTGTTTGACCAGGCCGAGGAGATTGGTCCCGGTCGCTGTCAAAGGCCGGCGGGCGTCGTATTCGGACAGGCCGTCGAGTTTCCAGAGCAGCGCCTTGCGATCCCGCCGCAGTCTCCCGTGCAGGTTGTCTTTCGCGAATTCATCGATCATGCGGCATGAGCCTGCCATGGGCTGCTTGTGGTCTCAAGATCCCGTACGTGGTCCGCAACGACTGGCAGAGTCGAGGCCTGGCCATAGCCGCCGCCCTGACCTGCTACGAGAAGCTCGCGAAGCTTGCCACGTGAGACAACCTCTAAGACCGTGTCCCATGTGGTGACCGGTCGTTGGGATGTTCATGGGGCGGGGTACGTGGAGTTGGATTGTTCCGGATGGGCTGTGGGAGATCGCCGAGCCGCTGATCCCGCCGTCGAAGGTGCGGCCGCAGGGCGGCGGCACGCAGGACACGCCTGATGAGACGCTGTTCGCGGCCATCATCTACGTGCTGGTCAGCGGCTGCTCCTGGCGTGCGTTGCCGCCTTGCTTCGGGATATCGAAGTCCACCGCCCACCGCCGCTTTCTGATCTGGTCCAGAGCCGGGGTGTGGGGCCGGCTGCACGAGTCGACCCTGCACCGACTCGACGACGCGCAGCTCCTCGACCTCTCCCGAGCAGTCCTCGACTCCGCCCACGTCAGGGCGAAAAAGGGGGCGAGCTCACAGGTCCGAGCCCCGTGGACCGGGGCAAGCCGGGTTCCAAGATGCACGTCCTGTCGGACGCGAACGGGCTGCCCCTCATTGTCGGCGTCACCGCCGCCAACACCCACGACTGCGAAGCTCTGAAGCCCATGGTCGCGGTCACCAAACGAGACACGACCCGCACAACGGCCGCCACTTCAAGCCGCAGCGTCTGCATGCAGACAAGGCGTACGACGTGCCCCACCTGCGGAAATGGTTACGCGGGAAGCGCATCGGGGTGCGCATCGCCCGAAAAGGCATCGAGTCCGGCGAACGTCTTGGGCGCCGCAGGTGGGTGATCGAACGCACCATTTCCTGGCTGACTGGGTACCGCAGGCTCAACCACCGCTATGAGCGCAATCCACGCAACTACCTGGCCTTTCTCGGCCTCGCCGCAGCTCTGTGCTGCTACAAGCGACTCCTCCGCCTCACCACATAGGACACGGTCTAAGCAGGCACTGCAAGTGATCTTCGAAGCGTGTTACCCGTGGTCAGCCGACGGGCCGCTACCTCTTGGTCCAGTTGTCGGTGCGGGGGCTCTTTCGGGTGAAGTGTCAAGTCATCATGGTGATGAGTGCCCAGTTCAGGTGGCTTCGGAGTGCTGAGGCAGGCGCTCGTAGTCGCGTGCGTTGCGGCGGGCGTTCACGCACCAGCCGATCGTGCGTTCTACTTTCCAGCGGTGGGGCAGCACAACGAAGCCCTTGGTGCCTTTAGGCCGGCAGACCATGCGTAGGGTGAGCCAGAGGCGTTCGCGGGCCCAGTCCACGAGTTCGCCGGCGTAGCCGCGGTCGGCCCAGATCTGGGTGATCTGCGGCTGGGTGAGACGCAGGCGCCAGACCACGTCGCGGGCGGCGTCGCGGGCCTGGAGCAGGCCTTTCTCCAAGAGGGCCGACACTCCCTCGCCCGCAAGATCCCCAAGGATCCCCGAACTCCTTCTCGCATTACTGTCCGGAACCGGCCTCGAACTCACCCCACCAGCGTCAAGCCCGTAGTCAAAGATCAGTAGAGTTGCCCGTTCACTCAGGAACCTGGAGGGCTCCGCCATGAAGTACACCGCCTCTATCGAGATCGCCCTGCCGCGGGAGAGGGTGGTCCAGCTGCTCGCCGACCCGGCACACCTGCCGAAGTGGCTGCGGGGCCTGGTGCTGCACGAGCCACTGAGTGGGGTGCACGGGCAGGTCGGTACCACGTCGCGGGTCGTGATGCAGATGGGGCAGCGGAAGTTCGAGTGCACTGAGACAATCACGCGGCGGGAACCGGCAGACCTGCACGGGATCCCGAAAGGGAGCGTCGTTCACTTCGACCGCGAGATCGTCGGCGAGGGCATGTGGAGCGCCGTGCGCGACCAGCTGACCGAGGCCAGTCCGGAGACGACGCTCTGGGTGAGCGAGAACGAGTACCGATTCAGCGGCTTGCTGATGCGGCTGGTAGGGCTCCTGATGCCCGGCACCTTCCGCAAGCAGTCACAGCAGCACATGCAGGACTTCAAGGCGTTCGCCGAGCAGGGAAAGGACGTCCGCGAGGCTAAGGGCTGATCTGCTTGCGGACAGCGGCGTCGACAACGTCGCGACCGAGGACATCCGCACCGCGCACGCGACGGCCTGGCCTCTGATTCTGGAGAAATCAGACCAGCGCGTGACATAGCTGACCCATCTCGTGTGGTCGCTCTGCTCACCTGGTGACCTCGGTGTTCGGGGCGAGAGCCTCCCACCGCGCAGCCCAGTACTAGGCCGCTCTTCTCTATCTCGCGCAGGTGGTAGTTCAGCCGCTGACGACTCTCACCCAGCCTGGCCGCGAGAACGGTGACAGAAGCGGGCTCCCGCAGCTCCTCCAGCAGGCGACGCCGCAGCGGGGATAGCGTGCCCCGTAGTCGCACCCCCTGATGCGGCACATCCAGCTCTTCTCGCATGCCGACAATTCAATGCTCGCTCAAGAGACCTCCTACCTCATGAACCCTGAGTGTCGAGAAACGACCGATTCCTGATCGGCCTCCTGCCGCAGCGCGGCAGAACCTCCGCCATTCGCCAACTCGTCCCCTCCAGGCCCTGGCTCCCGTCATCGCGAAGGCGCTCGGTTAACACGACAAGACAGCCACCCGCCTGGTCACCGAAGCCGGAGGAACAGGGAGCCGATACGCCCCCGGCGACCACCAGCGATGAAGTGCGGTACTTACGCTGGGTCCGCTGAGCCTCGTTGGTCCTCAACGTGGACGACGTGAAGCTCGGTGCCGTCCCGATGGCGCTTGGAACGTCCGAACAGCCCGACAGCGATCTGCGACTGATCCTGAAGTGAGCTTGTTCCGCTTTGACGGACACCATTGGTGTGGTGGTCAGGCTGCGAGTGCGGTCTCGTACTCGGCGGGGCTGAGGTAGCCGAGGCTGCTGTGCAGTCGGTGCAAGTTGTACCAGCCCTCGATGAAATCGAAGATCGCGGTGCGGGCGGCGGCCCGGCTGGGCCAGGTGGAACCGCGCGGCAGGAGCAGATCATGTCCTGTGCGCGTGCCGGCGCGACGGCCAGGCGTTCTTTGACGAGGCAACGTGGCCGGTGGGCGGCCTGGCGCATTACGGCCGGCGTATCGATTCGGGAATCCATTCCGCTGCACGCTGTTCCTGCTCGCCGCCCTGGCTGTTTTCGATGCGTGAGCGGAGTTCGGTGAATGCGGCCGCAGTGGAGCTGGCAGGTTCGGCCTGATAGACGACCAGCTGCTGATGAGGGGCTTCATTGACCGTGAAGGCAGAGAACTGGATCTGCAGGTCGCCGACCTGGTCGTGCCTGAGGTTCTTCGTCTGTCGGGTCTTGCCCTTCACATTGTGCCGTGCCCACAGCTCGGCGAATTCCGGACTTTCGACGGAAAGGGTTTCCACCACTGCGACGATCCGTGCAGATTCCGGGTCGTACCCGTAGGCGGCGCGGATTTCGGCGACGCACGACTGGGCGGCCTTGTCCCAGTCCTGGTAGAAGTCGCGGCCCGCCGGGTCGACGAAGACCATGCGAGCGAGGTTGTCGAACCGCTGAAAGCCGCTGTGCAGTGCGGCCGCGAGGGCGTTGTGCGCCAAGATGTCCAACGCCGGGCCGACCACGAACGCGGGGGTGTCGGGCCAGCTGTCGAGCAGCTGCAGCAGCTGCGGGTTGACCTGGTCGTGGCGTGCGGGAAGGGTGCGGCGCTCCTGAGGTGCTCGGGTGAGTCTGCGCAGGTGGTCGATGGCTTCGTCATCGAGTCGGAGGGCGTCCGCGACGGCATCGACGACCTGGGGCGACGGGCTGGACTCGCGCCCCTGCTCCAGGCGCATGTAGTAGTCGGCGCTCACACCGGCCAGCATCGCGACTTCCTCACGGCGCAGGCCGGGCACCCGCCGGCGGCCGTGCTCGGGCAGGTCCACGTCCTGCGGCTTGAGGGCTTCGCGCCGTGCTCTGAGGAACTCTCCCAAGGGGGTGCTGTCGCTCATGATCCCAGGCTAGCCCTCCCGTTTCGGATGCGGCGGGTGCTGAACCGATCGCGATGTGCTTGGCCGGCGACTGCATTCGCCAGGCGGAGTGCGAGCGATGCGGTCAGGCGGCGGTGTCCGATTCGTTGGGTGCGGCGGTGCGGGCCTGGTCCGTGAGGGGTTCGGTCGACCATGTCGCCAGGAACCGCAGGGCAGATTCGGAGGGGGAGCCGGGCTCGGTGCTGTAGATGAACAGGGTCTGATTGCTGTCGCCGGGCAGGGCGAGAGCCTGGTAGGTGACGGTAAGGTCCCCGGCGACGGGATGGTGGTAGCTCTTGGTCCCCTCGGTTCGCTCGTGGACCCTGCGCTCAGCCCAGTGCGCGCGGAAGTGCTCGCTGCGCACCGCGAGTTCGCCGACCAGTTCGCCCAGCTGCGGGTCCTCGGGGTGGCGGCCGGCGTCCATGCGCAGCATGGCGGCGGTGTCTGCGGCGACGGTCTCCCAGTCCGCGTACAGCTCGCGGGCGGCGGGGTCGAGAAAGAGGAACCGGCTCTGGTTGCGCTCGTTCGCGGGCATGGCGTCGAAGTCGGCGATCAGCGCACGAGACAGCGGATTGGAGGCCACCACGTCGGTGCGCCGCCCCAGGACGAATGCGGGGCAGTAGGCGGCGTCCAGGGTGGCCAGCAATTGGTGGACGGCTGGGCTGACCCGCTCGGCCGGGGAGGGGGTGGACTGCCGCGGCTGGAGGGGGCGACGGTTCGCGAGATCGAACAAGTGTGCGCGTTCGGTGTCCTCCAGGCGCAGCGCTTTCGCCAGGGATTCGAGGATCTCCGGCGAGGCGCTACGGCTACGTCCCTGTTCCAGGCGCGTGTAGTAGTCGACGCTGACGCCTGCCAGCTGCGCGAGCTCCTCACGGCGCAGGCCCGGGACGCGACGCCGAGTGGTCTTCGGCATTCCCGCATCTGCGGGATTGAGTCGGCCCCGGCACGAACGGAGAAACCCTCCCAGCTCCACGATCTGGTTCATACCGTCATTCTGCGCGGCGCCCGCGCGCATCGGGAGGCGTAAGGGTGGCCGTAATACACCCAGGAAACGCAGGGCCGGTCTCGCGGCGGTAAACGCACATGATTCCCGACTTCCTTCACCCGCGAGCGTCGCCGCTCTGTAGAGGTCGAGGACGTTGACGGAACCGCTGCACGTACCGGAGAGCACTCCGCACGGCGCATCAGCAGGGTGCTGGCCTCTTCCCGCGGCAGTCACGCAGGCTCAGCAAAAGGATGCCGGCGTCGATCGGCCGGCATCACGTTTCACAGACGCGCATGTGTGAGCTCACCCGGAGCTTGCAGGCACGCCACCGCTGTACCGCGGCAGGTCTGCGATGCGGGCGTCCATCACATGGCTGCGGGGCTCGCCCTCAGTCCGGGCCGGCAAACGGGGCACGCTGGAGAGTCGGCACCGCGTTCAGGGAGCCGAGCAACGCCAGAGCGTCGGCCGAGGGGCTGCCGGCCTCGGCCAGGTAGATGATGACGTTCTGGCTGGGGGCGCTGTTGACCGTGAGGGCTTCGTAGTGCAGTTCCAGGTCGCCGACCTCGGCGTGGTGGAAGAGTTTGGCCTCGCAGGTCTTGCCCCGTACGTCGTGGCGGGCCCACAGGGCACGAAACTCGGTGCTTTTCATGGACAGTTCGCCGACGACTTCGATCAGCCGGGGGTCATCCGGATCGATACCGGCTGCCCGTCGCAGTGCGGCCACGCATGATTCGGCAGCACGGTCCCAGTCGCGGTAGAAGTGGCGCGCGGCCGGGTCCAGGAACGTCATGCGCAGCAAGTTGTCGCAGGACATGAAGCCGGCGAACAGAGCGGCCGCGAGCTGGTTGCGGGCCAGAATGTCCAGAGCGTTGCCCAGGACGAAGGCGGGCGTGGCGCTCCAGGTGTCCAGGAGCCGCCGCAGGTGCGGGCCGACCCGTTCGACGCGGTGCGCGCGACGTATGCGGCGTGCAGTGGGGGTGGCTACGCGGTACAGGTGCGCTACAGCGTGGTCGTCAAGACGCAGGGCCTTGGCCACGGCTTCGAGGACCTGCCGCGAGGGGTGGCGTTCGCGGCCCTGTTCCAGGCGCATGTAGTAGTCGGTGCTCACACCGGCCAGGGTGGCCACTTCCTCGCGGCGCAGACCGGGCACCCTGCGGCGGCCGGACGTGGGAAGCCCGGCATCCTCGGGACGCAGCTGAGCGCGTCGAGCACGGAGGAAACCTCCCAACGCATTCTCGGTCGCGGGGTGTTTGTCTGTGTCCATGCCGTCGAGGTTAGAGCGGCTCGGCGCCCTGTGGCGGCCCGAAAGGGGGGTGTGCTTTTCCCAGGAAATCCGGGCCCTCGCCGAGCCGAAGCGTGATCGCCCTGAATTGCCCGCGCCACGAAGCAAGGTGCACGGCTGCTCGTCCTCAGCCCTCACACCGTGCCTCGGGCCGGGTGGGCACCGCGGCCGCCTTCCCCGGATGTCCTGGCTCTGCCGGGCGGTGTGTCCCGCATGCCGCGGACGGGGATGCATCCGGTGCGGCTGTGCCGCCCGCTGACTGGCAGTCCTCCTGTCCTCCGGGCCTGCCTGGTCTCATCTCGGCGCTACCGCTCCGCCTGCGTTCCTGCAGTTGCCCACCGTGTGTCCTGTCTGATCGGCTGCCGCGTCCTCGGCACCGTCCATGCCTGTCCGGCATGGCCTTGCGTCCAGTTCGTCACCGCCGTAGTCGTGCAACGCGGCCTCCCGCAGCGGGCGCGGTGACGCCGGGAAGGGGGCTCCGCATCCTGGGGGTGTTTCTCCCAGGAAACTCCCGGCCTTCCTGCCTCTCGCCATGCCTCGCAGAATCGAATGCGTCGGAGGAGAACCCCGACAGACATGTGAACGAGAAGCAGAGAAAAGAGATCTCATCATGGCTACCTGGTTCGTTACCGGAGCGTCTCGCGGCATCGGTGCGGAGATTGCCCGCGCTGCGCTGGCAGAAGGCAACAATGTCGTGGTCGGCGTGCGGAACCCGGAGCGGGTGCCGGACGATCTGAAGAATTCCGACAGGGTGTTGGCGGTCGCGCTGGATGTGAGCGACAACGACAGCATTCCGCAGGCTGTCGAGGCGGCCGTGGACCGGTTCGGCGGCATCGACGTCCTGGTGAACAACGCCGGCCGCGGCCTGCTGGGCGCCCTGGAGGAGATCACCGACGCCGAGGCCCGTTCGCTCTTCGACCTCAATGTGTTCGGCCTGATCAACGTCACCCGCGCGGTGCTGCCCGTCATGCGCAAGCAGGGCTCCGGCAAGCTCGTGCACATCGGCTCCCGCTCAGGCTTCGAGGGCGAGCCCGGTGTCAGCCTGTACTCCGCCTCGAAGTTCGCGGTCGCCGGCGTCAGCGAGGCCCTGGCGGCCGAGATGGCGCCGTTCGGCATCCAGTCGATGGTCGTCGAACCCGGCGTGTTCCGCACCGACTTCCTCGACGCCAGCTCCCTGTCCGTCGCCGCGAACCGTATCGCCGACTACGACAACACTCCCGCCCACGTGACGCTGGACTGGATCGACAAGGCCAACCACGCCCAGCTCGGCGACCCTGTCAAGGGCGCCGCCCTCATCGTCGAGGTCACCTCCGGCGACAAGCTCCCCACCCACCTCTACCTCGGGCGCGACACCCTCGAGCGCATCGAGGCCAAGGTCCGGCAGATCAGCAACGACGTCTCCGCCTGGCGTGAGAAGTCCACGGCCACCGCGCACGACGACGCCGCCTGAGTCAACTGATCACCGGGGTACGCGCCTCGCCCATGTGCGCGGGCCTCACAACTGCCCGGCCGCGCCGGCTCCCCCCGCGGCCCGGCCGGGCCTCCCGGCCCACCAGCGGCACGTGTGCCGCTTCCGCGATCCGATTCACCATTTCCCTCACACACATTCGAAGGAACCTGTCATGTCTGTTCTTCTCAACGGATCCCCGCTCGCAGGCCGTGTCGGTGTTGTGTCCGGCGCTTCCAGCGGCATGGGCGCCGCCACCGCCGAACGCCTCGCCGAACTCGGCGCCACCGTGGTCGTCCTCGCCCGTCGCAAGGACAAGCTGGAGGACGTCGTCGAGCGCATCGAGGCCTCCGGCGGCACCGCGCTGGCGCTGGCGGTCGACGTCACCGACCGTGCCGCCGTCCAGAGGGCCGCCGATCAGGTCGCCGACCGCTTCGGCAACGCCGACCTGGTGTTCAACAACGCCGGCGTCCAGCTCATCTCCGGCATCGAGGAACTCAAGGTCGATGAGTGGCAGCGGCAGATCGACCTCAACATCACCGGCCTCATGAACGTCATCGGTGCCTTCCTGCCGCACCTGACGGAGTCCGCCGAAGAGGGCAAGCTCGCCGATCTGATCAACACCTCCTCCATCGCGGCCACGCGCATCCTGGAGAAGTTCTCGGTCTACTCCGGGACCAAGGCCTATATCAGCCACCTCACCAGGCTCCTGCGGGTCGAACTCGGCCCCAGGATGGTCCGCGTGGCCACCATCGAGCCCGGCATGGTCGACACCGAGCTGCCCGACCACGTCACCGACCCCGACGCCTCCAGGCTGATGGCCGACCTCATCCACGACATCGACTGCCTGCAGTCCGCCGACATCGCCGAGACCGTCGCCTTCATGGCCGCTGTCCCTCGCCACGTCAATCTCACCGAGATCACGATCATGCCCACCTCCCAGGCCATCTGAGCCACCTGGGCCGTCGGATCCGGTGGGGCTGCCACTTTCCAGGCCGCAGCCCCACCAGCAATCAGGTCGCCAACCGCAACGCCAGTCCAAGGATCGCCCGAGCGCGGCAGGTAGGTGTCCGGCTCCCAGGACCGCCCCACCCTGGGTGGACCGCGGCCTGGTTGCCTCGCTCCGGAGAACGGACCGTGGAGACATGACGACGAACCACACTTCCCCCGTCCCTTACCCGTACGTCGGGATGTGGGTGACCGCAGACGGCTTCATTCGTCAGGAGCTCCTGCCGAACGGACGCTACGACGAGGCCCGCGGCAGCCGAAAGAGCGCCTACACCGGCGGATACACCGTCACCGGCAATCACATCGACTACATCGACGACACCGGCTTCACCGCGACCGGGGACATCCGCGACGGTGTGCTCTACCGCGAAGGCGAACAGCCCGCCCCCTCGGCATAGCCCGGCGCCTGCCCAACCTCCATGCACACCCCATGACCCATGCCGGTGCGCTCGGATCCGTCCCACCGCACCGGCAGTGACCTTCCATTCGTTCCCAGCCAGGAGTGCACCGACATGTCTCTCTCCACCGATCGAAAGATCATCCTCATCACCGGCGCCAGCAGCGGGATAGGCGAAGCGACCGCCCGGCTCCTGGCCGCCCGCGGTCATCACGTCGCTCTCGGCGCCCGCCGCACAGAACGGCTCAAAGCCCTGGTCGAGGACATCCAGGAAACCGGCGGCAGCGCCGAGTACCACGGCCTCGACGTCACCGAGGCCGAGGACGTACGGGCCTTCGCCGATGCCGCACACAGCCGGCACGGCCGCATCGACGTGATGATCAACAACGCAGGCGTGATGCCCCTGTCGAAGCTCGAGGCCCTCAAGGTCGAAGAGTGGAACCGCATGATCGACGTCAACGTCCGCGGTCTGCTGCACGGCATCGCCGCGGTCCTGCCGCTCATGCAGGCCCAGCGTCACGGCCAGTTCGTCAACGTCGCCTCGATCGGCGCCCACGCCGTCTCCCCCACGGCCGCCGTGTACTGCGCCACGAAGTACGCCGCGTGGGCCATCTCCGAGGGATTGCGGCAGGAGGTCGGCGGCGACATTCGCGTCACCACGATCTCGCCGGGCGTCACCGAGTCGGAACTGGCAGATTCCATCTCCGACCCGGTGGGCCGCGAGGAGATGCGCACCTACCGCCAGGTGGCCATCCCCGCCTCCGCGGTCGCTGAGGCCATCGCCTACGCGGTCGGCCAACCGTCAGAGGTCGACGTCAGCGAGATCATCGTCAGGCCGACCGCAAGCGCGGGCTGAACCGACCTCGTAGAAGTAGAGCCCTCTGGGGACCAGTTCCCTGCGGCCTGGCACCGGCCTCCAGAGGCCCCGACCACTCTTGAGCGCCTTCGGCCTTCTGTACGCATCGGCGGTCCCACAAGCCGGTATGTCGGTGGCGCAGGAGACTCCGCCCGAATCATCGGTCAGCCACAGGAAGGTGACCTCAGCCCTGGCCATGAACAGTCGTGGCGCTGGTGCGTGAAAGCTCGACCCGGTGGTCCCACATACGCGGGCCGGGTCCGCACCGTCAGCTCCCGGGGGCTGGGGAGGCCTGGCCGCGGGCGGTGTTAAGAGCACGTACAGGAACGCACCTGCCCTGATCGCCGACCAGACGCCCCCGCGTCCCTACTGGGTGCCGAGGATCATCGTCATCGGAGCCCCGGCCGTGTACTCGTTGAACGCACCACTGCGGTGGAGGTACAGCCGCCCGTTCTTGAACAGTGCCGGGTCGGGGACCTCAGTGCTGATCATGTCGCGCTCGGGGGTGCCCGCCAACTGCGCCTCCGGCATTCTCAGCAGGGTTGTCTGCTTCCCGTCTGCCGGCGCGAGGTGCACAACGCGGCTGCCGGGCCTGCCACTGGGCAGCATGTAGGCGATGAGGCCGTCTCCCTGAGCCCTGATAGGGATGAAGGTGCCCACCCCGGGAGTCTTCGAGGCGGTGGTCATCCACTTCCGCTTCGCGGTCCGGATGTCGAATGCTGCGATGTGGTTGGGTTCCGAGCAGCTGTGCGGGTTGCTGGCGATGTACACGGTGTCCTTGGTCGTCACGGTCGCATCGCAGGTGCCGTCGTTGTCCGCACGACAAACCGCAATCAGGAGAGAGGCGCGCGAGACACATCAGCGTCCCTGCTGCTCAGTGAGGAGGGAAGGGTGGTGCCCCGCGCGTCGAGAAAGCGCAGATCGGCGGCTGACCGCGCCCGGAGCGACCCGTGCAGCCCCGTCCTCGCGCACGTGTCGGCGCGCCCAGCCCCGGGGCCATCGGGCGGGCGGGGCGCCCTTACACTCGCGGAATCATTCGTGCTCTCGCCGCTTGGGGGTGGCGGGACCATGCCCGATCCCGAGGGGGGATTCATTGCGTACTCATGTCATCGTGGGCGCCGTTTCCGCGGCTCTGGCCGTCGGGGTGCTCACCGCGCCGGCCGCACACGCGGTCCGGGGCGACCTGGCCATCACCAAGGTGGTCGTCAATGGCGGCAAGCCCATCGTGCTGGGCACCGGCACGAAAACGGTGTCGCTCTCCGTGACGGCGCGGACCGACTCGCCCATCAAGGACACGTTCCTGGAACTGTGGCACGGCACGGACAGCGAGTTGAACGCCTCGTACCACAAGAGGGGCACGTGCACAGCGCCGTCGGCGGGGCTCACGACGTGCTCCACGTCGTTCCAGCTCGATCCGAAGTCCGATCTGATCAGCAATTCCTTGGCGGGCGGGGGCTGGAAGGCGTATGCCCAGCTGGAGGCCAAGGACGGCGACTACGTCAGCGACAACTACCCGGCCGTGCGCGTGCAGCGTGCCGCGTCGCTGACGGTGAACGCGGCGCCCGAGCCGGTGGTGAAGGGCAAGCCCGTCACTGTGACCGGCAGGCTGCTGCTGGCCGACTGGAATGCCAACAAGTACCGGGGATACTCCGGCCAGTCGGTGAAGCTCCAGTACCGCAAGAGCGGCAGCTCCACCTACACCACGCTGAAGACGCTCAAGACCAACTCCTCGGGCGATCTGAGGACCACGGTCACTGCTTCGGCTGACGGGTACTGGCGCTGGACCTTCGCAGGCTGGACCACCGTCCCGGCGGTCACCACAGCGGGCGACTTCGTCGACGTCCGGTAGTCGCGGGGGCGCCGGGCCCTTCAGGTACGAGGCGGGTTCCACGTCTGCCTGAGCACGGTAGCGCCCCGGCCCTGGTCTGGGTCGGGGCGCTCGTGTGTCAGCTCTCCTTCGCGTGACCAACCGTCCCGCTCCGAAGCCGGATTCACTCTCCCGGCCCGCACTGCGGAAGCCGGTCGGCCACGGCACGCGCCAGAGCCAAGGAGGCGGCAACCGCACGTGGCGACGGCACGGTCAGAGCAGCTGGATTGCGCCACAGGTCGGACCCCTCCACGAGATCGGGCAGGAGCACGAGTCCCGAGGGGCGTGCGCGGTGAGAGCCGCAACGGTGTCATTGAACTGGCCGGCGTCGATGTCGTGCTGGGCCCGGGGCCAACACGCCGAGGACAGGCATCGACGGCAGCCCGTGCACATCGCCTGCCAGGGCCCGCCGAAGTCCCGGTTCGACCTGGCCCTGGCGGAGGCGGAGATCGCCCTCTCCCGGCTGTTCGGGACCGACCCCGACCTCACTCTGGCCTCCAGCAAGGTGGACCCGTTCGTGTCCACCGGCCTCCAGGGAGCCAAAGAGCTGCCCGTTCGCTTCGGGATCCGCCGGGAACTAGTCGGCGATGACGCGGGAGCTGCCGCTCTGGAGAACGAAGGATGGGGTGGAGCGCTCGTCGGGCTCCACCCCATCGTCATGCTGCACCGCTGTGGCGTCCGGACCGTGGTCGGGCCAGCCGTGCGGCCGGCGTCTACCGCCCCCGCAGAACCCCCAGGGCACGCCGGACCCTCTGCAGCCACGGCACGCGCGGCGCCGGCGCCGGCTCGGCTTGCCGCGCCGGCTCGGGCTGGGCTACCGCAGCCGGCAGTTCCGCCCCGATGGCGGGAGATGTCTCCGGCGCCTTCACGTCGCCCTCCACGCGGAGCGGGGTGAACCGTACGGGCAGTCGGGCCAGCCGCCGGCTGATCCAGTTGCCGACCACCTCGAGGTCGGTCTCGTGCCCAGCGAGTTCCATGTCGGGCAGGCGCCGCAGGAGTACGTCGATGCTGCTGTCGGCGATGGCGCGGCCGATGTCCTGGCCGGGGCACTCGTGGGGGCTGCCGGAGGCGAAGGCCACATGGGAGCGGTTGCCGTGTACCGGCGCGCTGAGGTCGGGCCGGATCTCGGGGTCCATGTTGCCTGCGGCCAGGCAGAGCATCACCATGTCCCCTTCCTTGATCTGCTGTTCGCCGAGGCGGGTGTCGCCGGTCGCCCAGCGGTTCGGCAGCACTGCGAGCGGCGGGTGGTCCCAGAGCACCTGCTCCAGCGCGTCCGGCAGGGTCATCGCGCCGCCGGAGAGGCTGCCGCGGAAGCGCCGGTCGGTGAGCACCATCCGCAGGGTGCTCGCAAGCAGATTGACGGTGTTCTCCAGTGCGGCGACGAGGGCGTGCCGTACGTGCTGCCACACCTCTTCGTCGGTCAGATCCGATTCGTGAGCGATCAGCCAGCTCGTGAAGTCCTCGCCGGGCTGTGCCTTCTTCTCCTCCACCAGCCGGCGAAGGACGTCGACCACGAACTCGTTGCTCTCCTGAGCGTTCGCGCTGCCGCTGACCATGTCGGCGACCGCGCGGCCGAGCGTGAGGGCATCGTCCTCACGGATGCCGAACAGGGCACAGATCACCAGTGCCGGCAGCTTCTCGGCGAAGTCCGTCACCAGGTCGGCCTGGCCGCTCGCGCCGAAGCCGTCGATGAGCTGGTTCGCGTAGCGCCTGACGTGACCGCGCATCCCTCGGCGGTTGAAGCGTTCAAGGCTTTCGGTAACGGCGCTGCGCAGGCGCCCGTGTGCCTCGCCGTCGGCGAAGCACACCAGGGGCTGGGGGTAGACCATGGGCAGCAGCGGGGAGTCGGCCGAGAGCCGGCCCTCGCTCATCACCGACCAGTGGGTGGAGTCGGACGAGAAGAGTTTCGGCGCGCGCAGGACTTCCTGAATCTCCCGGTGCCCGAGCACGAGCCAGACGGGGATGTCGCCGTGCACGGCGACGGGCGCCACGGCGCCGAACTCCTTGCGGAGCTGCTCGTACAGGGCGTAGGGCTCTGCCTCGGCTTCGGCCCCGTACAGCTTCCGCAAGCCGCTTTCCCCCTGGGCGTGGGCGGGACACCCCGGAGGCGGGGTCGTTGCAGTGCCTATCGAGTCGTGGTGCGGGGTGGTCACGAGGCCTCCGAAGCAGCGGCGTGGTGGGCAGCTCTCCGATCGTGCGGAGAGTGACTCGGGGTGAGCGACCCGCAGCATACTGACGCCCATTCGGATCCGTACGACGGGCCTCATCAACTCGGGTAGGGCCGACACTATTTGGGTACGGATGATCTTTGTTTGAGGTAGGGGCGGCGACCGCCGACCCGGCGCCGCCGTCGCCCCACCGGGTGCGGCTGTTGCAGGCAAGACCGCGTAGAGAGGAAGTTCCATGGCAGTTGGGCTGCAGTCGGCCGGCATCCAATCGGTTCCCCGCGCTCCTGGAGCCGTGCCGCTTCTCGGGCACGTCCTGAAGCTGTGGCGGGACCCGTTCGGTTTCCTGGTGTCGCTGCGCCGGCACGGAGACCTGGTCCGCGTGAATCTCGGCACGATGCCCATGTACGTGGCGACGTCGCCGGATGTCATCCACGAAGTGCTGGTCGCTCAATCCCGGGACTTCGAGAAGGGACGGTTCTTCGACCGGCTCCGCCCGCTCGCGGGCAACGGCCTGGCGAACTCCGACGGCGAGATCCACCGCAAGCACAGCCGCCTGATGCGGCCCATGTTCTCCAAGGACCGCATCGCCGGATACTCCGCGGTCATGACCCGCAATGCCCAGACGATCGCCGACTCATGGAGACCAGGTCAGCAGATCGACCTGGAACAGGACATGGCCACGTACACCGTCGAGACGCTGGCCGCGAACATGTTCTCCTCCGACATCGGCCTGCCGGCCGTGGAAGCCGTACGGCGGAACCTGCCGGTCCTGCTGAAGAACCTGCTCATACGCACGGCCTCGCCGCAGTTCCTGGACCGGCTGCCGATACCCGCCAACCGGGACTTCGACGCCGCGGCCGCCGAACTGCGCGAGGTCATCGACCAGGTGGTGGCGACTGCCCGCCAACGCGGTGACACCGGCCGGGACGACCTGCTGTCGCTCCTGCTGGCCGCCCAGGACGAAGAGAGCGGCGAAGGCCTTTCCGACCTTGAAGTCCGCGACCAGCTCAGCACCGTCCTGTTCGCCGGCTCGGAGACCACCGCGGCCGCCCTCACCTGGGTCTTCCACGAGCTCGCCACCCGCCCGGACATCGAAGAACAGATCGTCGCGGAGATCAGCAAGGTCGTCGGCGACCGTCCGGTCACCATCACCGACGTGCCGCAGCTGCAGACCATCCGGCGGGTACTGGACGAGGCGATGCGGCTCCACGGCGTCACTCTGCTGATGCGCCGCACCACCGCATCGGTCGAACTCGCCGGCGTCACCCTGCCGGCCGGCACAGAAGTAGCGTTCAGCCTCTACGCCCTCCACCGGGACCCGGACCGGTTCGAGAACCCCGACACCTTCGACCCCGACCGCTGGCTCCCCGAGCGCCAGCAGGCCGCCGGCATCGGCCGCAAGGAGTTCATCCCCTTCGGATCCGGCAGCCACAAGTGCATCGCGGACGCCTTCGTATGGGCAGAAGCAACCATCGCCATCGCCACGCTCCTCGCCAAGTGGCAACTGGTGCCCTTGCCAGGTCACACACCCAAGCAGGTGGTCTCGGCAGTCCCACGCCCCGACCGCGTCCCGATGACCGTCACCCCTCGCCGGACCTGACCGGGCATTCCCGCGGGTGCTGCGCCGGTCCCGGCTGAGCGGCCGCACACGTACGAGACCAGGGCCGCGTACGGCCCGAACACATGCCAGGCGACGGCTGTGACGTCGACTGATGCGTGTTGCGCCTGTCGGCAGCGAGCGATCGTTCGCTGCCGACAGGCGGTCCGCGCCTCGGCTCGCCGTGGTGGTTCTCCGGAGTTGACGGCCCGCTGTTCCGGAGGGGCCCGCGGTGGGACACTGCGCCCCGTGTCTGGGTTCGCGAGGGATACGAAGTACTACGGCGACCGGCTGGTGTACGAGCCACTGGAGAGCAAGTGGGCCGGCTACCACGCCCGTCACTGCGGATGCGGTCAGGACTGGATCACCGCGCACGTTGTCCCAGCCGGGTTCACAGTGATCCCGCGGGGAAAGTCCGGCTACTACGGACTCGTCGGGCCCGGCCTGACTGAGGGCGTCGATGAATCGGTGCTGACGACGAACGCGCTGTGGGAAGCGGTGACCGGCAAGCCGGGCACCCAGACGTGGTACGAGAGCGTGAACGTCACCTGCCGCAGCCCGGAGGCTGAGGCGGCGCGAAAGGCGGAGAACGAGCGGATCTACGGCCCGCGTCGTGAGCGGGCCGAGAAGGCGAAGAACGAGCTCGCCACGGCCGCACAGCTGAAGTACCTCGCCACCTTGGCGGAGAAGGTCGGCAAGGAGCGGTTCGACGCCGAGTTCGCCGAGGCGGTCAAAGGGACCGGTATCGAGCCTCGCGCACCTCGGGAGCGGACCGCGACCGCTTCGAAGCGGCTGACGAAGGCTGTGGCACGCAAGCTGATCAGCGCCCTGGTCGGAGCCTGACGCTCGGCCTCTCTCCGGGCGGTCGATGTGGTCCTGCCCAGACGGGCGGCGCGCTGTGCACCGTACCCCGACGAATTCTTGGACACGGCGAGTCCCGTGCACGTGCTGGGTCTGACCGATTCTTCAGTGATCGGTGGGAGTGGGAGGCGTAGAGGGGCCTGCGCCGCGGGAGCATGGCCGGCCACGATGGCCACGATGATCTCCTGTAAGGCTCGCAAGTCCCCTGTTCGGCCGTTCCTGTGCCGACTTCTTCGTCACGTGCTTCCAGGCAGGGACGGGCTCGTCCGCCCTGCCTGGCCTGATCGCCCGTGATCGTGATGCTGCGATCGGAGTCAGGGCGCTTCCTATCCCAGCACGGACTCCCGTGCCCGCGGAACCCGGGACTCGTCCAGGGCTGCGGAGGCAGGTATCAGGCTCCACCACCAGGAGATCGAGGGGATGTCCAACGGGTCCGAGCTGTCGTCGACCGGCTTGTCGGTGAACGCCGAAGGCAGGCAGGCCGGATCGTCAGGGGTGGTGTAGCGCAGGGAAGTGATGCTCCAGTCCTGGGTCGCCCGGATGAAGTGGGAGAGGTTGCCCAGGTACGTGCGTAGCTGAGGGCTGCCCTCGGCCTCCAGCCTTGCGCGCAGGCGCAGGAAGAGGGACATCACCCGGTCCCGCTGGGCTATGGCTATGGGCAGCGCCTCGTCGGGGCTGATGCCGTACGTATGCGTCAGCACCCGGATGACGTTGAGGTAGTACGCCGAGCTGCGGCTTTCCTTGTGGTACGAGCAGATGTCGTTGTCCCACGTGGTGATGAAGGACGTCATCTCGCCGGCAGCCCGTACCGCCTTGCTGTCGCGCTCGTGGGGCTGCAGTTCGAAGCCATTGCCCATCTCCAGGAAGGGCTGCACCACGGTGGTGGCGCCGTCGTAGATGCGCATGTGGGCGTAGTCGCTCAAGCCGGGAACCTCGTTCCTGGCGCGGAATTTCGCCTCCCAGACCACGCCGAAGAAGTACTCGCTCAAGGTGGCGACCCACCGCCCGGTCTGCAGGGCGGTGCCGTGGCGGGACACCCTCCGTGTCAGGTCCCGCAGGCCCTCGGCGAGCGGGTCGCCGATGAGCATGGGCACCTCGGGGTTCTGCGCGATACGCAGCAGCCGCAGCAGAGCCTCAGCCAGTTCCCCCGGCTTGTCCCCGAGGTCGCCTTCCTCGCAGTAGCCGTCGTCGACCCCGAAGAGCCACAGGCAGAAGTCGGAGAGGAGGGAGACGACCTCTTCATCTCCCTCGGGGAGGATCATCGAGGCGAACTTCCCGAGGTCCTGGCGGGTGAGACGACTGCGCCATTCCTTGGATCCGATGTCGAATTCGTCGGCCCACGCCGCGGTCCGTGCGTCGATGGCTGCGTGGCGTGGGTGCACGGCGGGTGGTATCGGAGCGTACAGCGGCGGAACTGCCAGTGCAGACCTCACTCTGGACATCCCTTCGATTGTCGGCGCGCACAAAACTCGGCGCGGGGTCGTATGGACGATGGCCGAAACCCCACGCCGAGTGATCAACTAGCGCATCGTACTGACCGGAATAGCGCGCTCCAAGACCGCCTTGATGGCGGGAAGTTGGCACTCCGAGGGACTGAACACGGGTTCCGGCAAGGGCCTGGCACCGGCCTCAGCCCTTTCCGGCCGGGGGCGGGGGACAACCAGTGCAGGTCAGCCGTGAGCCAGTAGGGTCTGTCAGGCCGTCAGCAGCGCGCCCTGGCCGGTGGCGGCAAGTTCATTCACTGCCTCCTTCGGGAGCAGAGATGAGTTCGGCCACGAACTTCCGCAGCGTCACTCGCCGACGGGTACTTGCGCCGGTAGGTCCCTCATCGTCCCGATACTGCAGTCAGGCATCGCAGCGAGGGCCGTGGCACGTGACTCCGAGTGTCCGTGGCTCACGGCCCCGGGAGGGAATCCGGCCGTCGGTAGGGACCGAGAGTGGTGCGAACCGCCGGACGTAGGCGGGGAAACGATCTTGGCCGCTGTCAGGCCCCTGGCATCCGAACGGAGAACAGCGGTAGGCGTCAGGTGATGGCTCCCGGAACGGGACCCCGTGCCGCCTCAGGTGCCTGGTCCTCAGCAAGGGCGCTTGGCCATGACCACCAGACTCGGCCCGCTGTACTCCTCCGGGGGAAGCCGGAGTTCGGCGACCGGGTGCAGGCCGGCCTGCTCGATCAGGTCCAGGAGCTGTTCCGGCTGCCATTTGTGTGTCGTCCAACGAACAGGTACGCCCCCGTAGGCCTCGGTACGCACCGCGTCTTCGTCACCGACGTGTGTCGCGGTGATGAAGTGCCCGCCCGGCTTCAACGCGCGCGCGAACAGGGCGAGAACCTGAGGAAGAACGTCACGAGGGAGGTTGAACAGTGACCACCACCCGAGCACGCCGCCAAGGGACGCTTCACCAAGGTCGAGGTCAGTGGCAGAGGCGACACTGAAGCGGCAGTGCGGATGAAGACGGCGCGCGTTCTCGATCATGCGGGGAGAGAGGTCCACCCCGGACACGTCGAGTCCGCGTTCGGCGAGGTAGGCGGTCACCGTTCCGGGGCCGCACCCGACGTCGAGGACAGGCCCAAGCTCCCTGACCGTGTCGGCGAAGGCGTCGATCGACGCTCTGAGCCATGGATGGCGACGGATGTCGCCGACACCCGTCGTCACCACCATGTCGGCGTAATTGTCGGCCACGCGGTCATAGGACTCACGAACCACGTCGAGATCGGCCGGGCGGTCAATAGGGTGTGCGCGCATCAGTCAACGATAGGGCTGCGCGACGGGCTTGGGACTGGCGAAGCGGTCAACGCCGAGCCGTGCATCACGGCCCGGCTGTCCTCGTGCGGGCGCTGATGCGGTTCTCGTACTCGCGGTGGGCCTTTCGCTGTGCCGGGACCGCCGGGACCTCCGGGACACCCTGGTCGCCGTCGAGAGGCTGGCAGCGAGTGCGGAGCCGGCGGTGCCCGGAGGCGACGGCGCTGACACGCAGTGTGTCCTGCCTGTCGGCAAACGATCCTTTGCCGACAACAGCCTGCGGCTGATAACGGGGCAGTACCGTCCCGTGACTGAAAGGCGCTGAGTACGTGCTCCCCGAGTCGAGGACATCCGGGATCATGAAGCATGCTCCCGGATGACTGGCACCTCACCCAAGACGTTGACGACTTCCTCGCCCAAGCTGGGGACTTCCTGTGCTCGCGTCCCGCCCTGCACAACACGCCGCTGACGGACATCGAGAAACTACGGATACGCGGGGCGGCCGAAGATGACGCCGAAGCCGCAGTTTTCGGCCGACTGGAGTCAGGAGGCGAGATCCGGGCCATCTTCTATCTCACTCCGCGCGGCCGCCTGGGCCTCACCCCCCTCTCTGTCGAGCAGACCGACACCCTCGCTGCTCACCTGGCGGCCCTGGGCCACTCGCCCTCCAACGTCATCGCGGACCACGACACTGCCGGTGCTTTCGCCGAGTCATGGCAGCGGCACACAAGCGCAGCACCGGTTCCTTTCTGGCGGACGCATCTGTACCGTCTCGGCACGCTCACCCCACCGCAGCCGCCCCCGGAGGGCCAGGGGCGCATCACGGGCGCGAAGGACCGTGAACAAGTCGTGTGCTGGTGCCGTGAGTTCTGTGTCGACGTCGGGGAGCAGTCCTCCATCGACTTGATTGACGCCGGCTGCTGGGACGACTCACGTTTCGGCGACAGGCACTTCACGTTCTGGGAGACCCCGGACGGCACCCCCGTCTCCATGGCGGCCGCGACCTCGATCGTCGGCGGCATGGTCCGGGTGGACCCCGTCTACACCCCGGTCCACCTCCGGGGCCACGGCTACGCGGGCGCCGTGACGGTCGAGGTGAGCCGGGCAGCACTGGCCGCGGGTGCGACGGACGTCGTCCTGTTCACGGACCCGGACAACCTCACCAGCAACGCCCTCTACCAGCGGATCGGGTACGTCCACGTCGCCGACTTCGCCGGGTACAGGTTCTCCTAAGACGTCACCTCAGTTGGTGGATGGTGTAGATAGTCGCTGGCAGGCGTGCTGCGGGGTCGGTTGCATGTCTTGGTGAGCGACTACTGGACACCGCGCACATGGTGCGTCGACGGTCCAGCGGTGGCGACACAGCCGCTGCGAGGTCTCGATCCCTTGCGGGCGATGCGGTGCTTGATGCCACGCACCCTCGTCACCATCTCCGCAGGTGAGAATAGTCGTAGCCCTTGTCCGCGGGGCGCTTGTTCGGCCCGCGTCGCCGTCGTCCGCGACGGGAACGCATCGGTGGTATGCCCTTCACCAGGGGGATCAGTGCCTGGCTGTCGTGCAGGTTCGCCCCCGAGATTCCGACGGACAGGGGCAGACCCGTCTGCTTGGTGATCAAGTGGATCTTCGATCCGCACTTGCCCTGGTCGACAGGATTCGGGCCCGTCAGATCCCCCCTTTCAGGGCCCGCATGTTCACCGAGTCGATCGCGCAGCGAAACCAGTCCAACGCCTCGCCGCGCGAGCCTTGCTCGTCGAGGACCAGGCGGTGGAGCTTGGCCCACACCCTGGCCTTCGTCCACTCGGCAGAACGGCGGTAAGCCGTCGCCCCGACGGACCGAACGACGCTGTCGGCAACGGCTGTCACGTACAACCCGAGGTGGCCACGAACACGATCGCGGCCAGCACCTCACGGTCGCCATGCCAGCGGCGGCCACATGAGATGACCTCTTAGACGTCATCTCAATTGGTGGTGCGGGCAGTGCGAAAGCTCGTTGGCGGACATGGGTGGGGCGGGTTGAATGGCCTCGTGAACGACTACTGGACGCAGGCCCATTTTGCGGTGGAGCACGAGGACGCCGAGACATTGGCGCGTCTGCTTGCCGCCGGTACTGATCCCAATGAGGTGCAGGGCAACTCGACGCTCTTGACGCACGCCATTGACGTCGAGGGAGACAGCACCTTGCAGAGCGGACGCCCGCTGACCGTGCACACCACGGCCATCCTGCTGGCCTTCGGCGCGGACCCGCAGCTCGCGGATCCCGATGGTCACACGCCCATGCACATGGCCGAGCAGTACGACCACACGCTGGCTATAGAGCTGTTGCGGCGACACATCAGCTGGCAAGACGGCGCAGGCATATGAATGTGCAGGCGATGGCCGTGAATGCCAGAAAGTGCTCGGCTTTGCGCTCGTAGCGTCGGTGCAGTCTGCGGCATCCGGCGAGCCAGGACATGGTGCGTTCGATGGTCCAGCGGTGTCGGCCCAGCCGCTGTGAGGACTCGACGCCCTTACGGGCGATGCGGTGGGTGATGCCCCGCTCGCGTAACCATCGCCGCAGGTGGGAGTAGTCGTAGCCCTTGTCGGCGTGCAGCTTGCCTGGTCTGCGTCGCCGGGGTCCCCGGCGGGAGCGGATCGGCGGTATGCCCTTCACCAGGGGGATCAGGGCCTGACTGTCATGCAGGTTCGCTGCCGAGATTCCGACGGACAGGGGCAGACCGGTCCGCTCAGTGATCAAGTGGATCTTCGACCCGTACTTACCCCGGTCGACAGGATTCGGACCCGTCAGGTCCCCCTTTTCAGGGCGCGCATGTTCACCGAGTCGATCGCGCACCGGGACCAGTCCAGCTCGCCGCGGGCGCCGAGCTCGTCGAGGACCAGGCGGTGGAGCTTGGCCCACACTCTGGCCTTCGTCCACTCGGAGAAGCGCCGGTGGGCCGTCGCTCCCGACGGCCCGAACGAAGCGGAAGGCAGCTGCTGCCACGTGCATCCTGACGTGGCCACGAACACGATCGCGGCCAGCACTTCCCGGTCGCCATGCCGGCGGCGACCGCCACCCTGCGGCCGCGACGGTGCCTCCGGCACCACACGCTGGAACAGATCCCACAACTCATCCGGCACCAGCCGCTCAACGATCCCCACCACAACCGACAGCCTACCGAGCCAACCAATTGAGATGACGTCTTAGTGGTGCCGTTGGGGTGCACCCAACGCGACGGACGTGTCGCAGGCGTGGGGCGCCCACCCGGATGTTCCGAGGGTAACGATCACTCCGCTGATCTGGGGGTTTTGCGCTGGTTGGCATTGAAGCGCGCTTTCTTCTGACGATTCCCGCACGTGTTCATGTCACACCATCTGCGGGTGCGACTCTGGCTGGTGTCGAAGAAGGCGGCTTGGCAGGTCGGTGAGGCACACAAGGCCAGTCTTCCGTCTCGTTCGCCTGCGATGATGCTGATCGCGTCGGCGGCGATCACGCTGAGGGCATCTTCCACGCAGGAAGCCGAGCTGAGCCGCCATCGACGCTCACCCTCGGGCGTCAGGATCGCCGTGGCCCGACCCTGAGCGCTGCAGTCATTGATCACTTGGACAGCAGACGCAGGGAGAGCGTCCTGGATCGCGGCCGCTGTCGCGGTGGCGTGAATCGACTCCCTCAGTTCCCGAGCGAGGTCGAGCTGGGCAGTGGTGCAGGAGTCCACGGCGAGGCCGTTCACTGCCAGCCAGTCGATGAGTCGGTGCGGCGTGGGAATGCGCTCCACAGCGTTGCCATGACGCTCCGACAGAGTCCCCGTGAAGCTGGTCGCCAGCACGTTACCGAGGCGGAAGTCAGGGAAGCCAGCACGCATGGAACCACCTTAGCTGGTTGCGGCGTGGCTCGGAGACTGCTAGAACCGCCTTAGCCGGTTCGTTATAGGTCGTAGCCGGTTCCACGATGGTCAGGAGGTCTCATGCCCCGTCCAAGCAGCGACGTGCAAGCACTTGAAGCCCACGCAACTGACGCTGACCTCGACGATCTGCGAGCGCGACTGGCCGCGGCGCGACTTCCGGAGGCTGAGACGGTCCATCGCGCCGCGCCCGACCCTCGCCGATGGGAGCAGGGCGTTCCTCTCGCCGATCTCATCGATGTCGTGAACTACTGGCGCACCGGGTACAACTGGCGGTCGTTCGAAGAGCGCCTTGACCGGATCGGCCAGTTCCGCACAACCATTGATGATCTGGGAATCCACTTCCTGCACCGCCGATCCGCGCGCGCAGATGCCACTCCTCTGATCTTGACGCACGGCTGGCCAGGCAGCATTGCCGAGTTCATCGATGTAGTAGACGAGCTGGCAGATCCGACAGATGCAGACGCGCCGGCGTTCCACGTCGTGGTCCCGTCGCTACCGGGCTTTGGTTACAGCGACAAGCCGTCCACCACCGGGTGGGGAACCGAGAAGATCGCGGCCGCATGGGTGGAACTGATGGGAAGGCTCGGCTACAGCAGGTTCGCAGCCCACGGCGGCGACTGGGGAGGGAATATCACCACGGTTCTCGGCGGCAGGTTCCCGGCGCACGTTCTCGGCATCCACACAACGTTCGCGGAGGCGCCGCCCGGGTTGACAACGGACGGGCTGACGGCGGCCGAGCGCAAATGGACCGAGGAAACCCGCGATTTCTGGCGCCACCGCGCGGCGTACGCGAAGCAGCAGGCGACCCGACCGCAGACCATCGGCTACTCGCTCGTCGACTCACCGGTCGGGCTTCTTGCCTGGATTCTTGACAAGTTCGCCGAGTGGACAGATACCGAAGATAGCCCGTTCGAGACGCTTTCCATAGACAGCGTTCTCGACGACGTCACCCTGTATTGGCTGACGCGGACCGGCGCATCGGCGGCCCGCATCTACTACGAAAGCCACAACTCGCTGGACCCCGAACTTCGGGTCGACGTTCCGTCAGCTATCACTATGTATCCCCGCGACATCGAGAAGTGTCCGCGCCCCTGGGCACAGGAGCGGTACCGACAGATCGTCCGATGGAGGTCGCCCGAGATCGGGGGGCACTTCCCGTCGCTGGAGGTTCCCGAGTATTTCGTCAAAGACCTGCAAGAGGGCCTCGCGGCAGTGCTGGCCGCTAGTCGGTGAACGCGGCTGGGTGCCGGCACTCGATCACCACCTGATCCGGCTCAAGGCGTGGCCCGACGGCTTCCAGACCGAGTTCAGCCGGCTGTTCGTGAACCGCTGGGGCGACACATCGGGCCCAGCGCTGGGTGCAGGCGGGCCCCAAAGGGCATACCCATGCTCGTGCTTCGACCAGTCCAGGCCGCGCTCGCGGGCCCGGGTCGGGTTTCACACCGAACGGCGGGAGGTCCGCCACCAGGTTGCGGCGATGCCCACTGTCGTCCAAGGCCAGGGTCGGCTCCAGGCCAGAATCAGCGCACGGTGTCCTGCCCGGAGGGCTCGATGGCGCACGGACCGAGAGTGGCCGCAGCGAGTCCGTACAGGGGTAGCCGTGGTACCGCCGGCGCATGGACGGATCCGCCGACCGAATTGATCTCGACCGCTGAGATTCGGGTGTCTTACGGCGGGCGCTGACCGCCGAGCACACGGCCACCACGCCCACACAGCTACGTGGGCAATGCACCGCTCTGTGCTGCCTTGCGGTGCCGCGCGGACAGGCGGGAACCGGACTCGCGGCGGGCGGCGCGGCGCAGGAGGGGCACCGCGAGGAGGAACCCGAGGATCGCCCAGGCGGTCAGGACGAGGGCGACCATGGGCAGTTCCCAGGAGCCGGCCACCTCGGCGGTCCGTGCCGTGTCGGGCAGCAGCGCCGAACGCAGGCCCTGCGCCATCCACTTGAGTGGGAAGACCGCGGCCACCTGCTGGACCGGCACGGGCAGAGAGGTGATCGGGAACACCGTCCCGGAGGTGACCAGAAGCCCCATCGTCGGGAGCATGATCAGCGCCAGCGCCTCGCGAGGGTTGGGCAGTACCGCTCCTATGGCGGCGCCCAGCGGTACGACGGCGAGCAGCCCGAGCGTGGTGACCCACAGCAGCGTCAGCCAGTCGGCCGGCCCGTGCGGCAGTGGCCCGTCCACCAACAGTGCTGCGGCAGCCAGGAGCAGGGCCACGCTGCCGACCGCCACGACGACCACCAGCACGCACTTGGCGACGAGGTAGGCCGGTATCCCGCCGGGCGTGGCACGCAGCCGCAGCAGGGCGCCCTCCTCCCGCTCGGTCACGAGCATCTGCGGGAGGTTGATCAGTCCGATCTGGAACAGCAGGTAGGCGGCGAAGCCCGCCAGCACCAGATGGGCCATCGGGGTCTGGGTGCCGGGCACGTCGTCGCTGAGGTAAGCGGCGACGAGCAGCGCGACGACCACGTTGGTCAGATGGCCGGACATCTCCTTGCCGTTGCGCAGGAGATGTCGCATCTCGATGCCCCCGCGCTGGAGCCCGGCACGCCAACTGTTCGTCATGGGTGTGCTTCTCATGCGGCTTGTGTCTCCTCGTCCGCGTCCTCGTCCGCGTCCTCGGCCGTTCCGTCGGCTTCCCGGTGCACCATGTGCAGGTATGTGTCCTCCAGCGTCGGGCGGCGGACCTCCAGGCCGGGGATCGGGCCGTCCGCGTGCCGGTGGAGCTCCCAGACCAGCCGTGAGGGGTCCTCAGTGCGTTCGCGGCGGGGTGTCCCGTCGTCGGCCGTCCAGCGGACCTCGGCGTGTGCAGCGGCCCGCCGGGCCAGTTCGGCGGGTGTGCCGCAGGCCCGGATCCGGCCGCCGACCAGCATGGCGATCCGGTCGGCGAGCCGCTCGGCCTCCGCGAGGTCGTGGGTGGTGAGCAGGACGGTGACGCCCTCGTCGCGGGCCAGCCGTTCGACCAGGACGTGGAACTCGTGCCGCGCTTCCGGGTCGAAGCCGGTGGTCGGCTCGTCCAGGAAGAGGAGTTCGGGGCGGCCGACGATGCCGAGCGCGACGTCCAGCCGCCGGCGCTGGCCGCCGGACAGCCGCTGCACCTGCCGGTCGGCATGGTCGGTGAGGCCGACCAAGGCCAGCAGCTCGGCCGGGTCGCGCGGGTCGGGGTAGTACGTGGCGAAGTGTGTCAGCAGCTCGGCCACCCGCCAGCGGCTGTGGTCGCGCCAGGACTGCAGGACCAGTCCGATCCGGCCGCGCCACGCGTCGTCGCTCCGCTCCGGGTCCGTACCGAGGACACTCACCTCCCCGGCGGAGCGCCGCCTGAAGCCCTCGAGGATTTCGACAGTCGTGGTCTTGCCGGCGCCGTTGGGTCCGAGCAGCGCGAAGACTTCGCCGCGGTGGATGTCCAGGTCGACGCCGTGGAGGACGACGATGTCGCCGTACGTCATCGTCACGTCGCGCGCGTGGACGACGGGCTGGGCGGATGTGTGCTTCTGCGTCATCGTCCTGTCCCCGAGTGGTGTGGCTGTCGTGGCGGTGTTTCGGTCGCCGCCGTGGAACCGGCGCCCTCGACGATCGCCCGGAGCGCCGCGACGTGCCCGTCGAAGGCGGTGCGGCCGCGCTCCGTCAGCCTGACCCTGGTGCGCCGCTTGCGGCCGCCGCCCTCCTTGTGGAGCTCCAGATAGCCGGCCTCCTCAAGGGTGTGCAGCTGTTTGGAGAGCGCGGAGTCGCTGAGCGAAAGGCTGTCGCGGACGAACGCGAAGTCCGCCCATTCGGTGGCGGCGAGCAGCGCGACCACCGACAGCCGGGTGGCGGGGTGGATCAGCTCGTCGAAGCCGGCGGGGATGCTCATCGGTCCACGCCCGCTGTTCCCGTCTCCGGTGCCTGTGTGCCCCGGCCCCGCACCGATCCGGCCGCCCAGCGGTTCGTCGGCCCGACGAAGAGCACGAACACCGCCGCCGAGACCGTGGCCTGGATCAGACTGCCGGACATCGGCTCCAGAGAATCGACCAGACGGCCGGACAGCAGGGTCGTCCCGCCGGTCACCACCGCCCCCGCGACGAAGGTGCCGAACATCCGCCGGGTGCACCGGGTGTGGTGCAGGCGCACCCGGCTCCGGCGGCTGTGGAGCACGCCCAGCACGCTCAGCAGCGCGATGTACGCGGCGAGGACCAGCCCCACACCCCACCCGGGCAGGTCCAGGCCCAGACCGGCCAGGAAGAGCCACATGAGCGCGGCCGTGGCCCAGGTGGTGCCCGAGCTGCCCGCGGCGGACCGCTCGACCTCGTCGTACACCCGCTCCTGCGGCACTCTGATGCGCTGCAGGTCTCTCCATGCCTGTTCGGCATCCACCGGCGTGCTCACGGCTGTTGCTCCCCTCCCCGCTCTACTTTCCCATGAGGAAAGTTACCTTTGGCTTTCCCGATAGGCAAGTCGGCGGTTCGCCGGTGCACGCACCGATGGGAACGGGAAGAAGACTCATGCAGAGAGGACTCATGCGGAAGGGCCGGCCCAGCGTCGAAGACCTGATGCTGCCGATGCTCGACGACTCGTCGGGGGCGATCGCGGAGGACCCAAGTGAAGGGGCGGATACATTTCGCGCACGGGAGAGCCATAACCTGCCTCCATGTCGATCAAGGTGGTCCGCCTGACGGACGCACACCGCGCGGAACTGTACGACCTCCTGCTCACCGAGAACTGGACCCAGCTGGCCAACGAGCTCGAACAGAACGGCCTGCACGTGTTCACCCAGTACGTGGCCCTGGCCAAGGGACACGTCGTGGGATGGCTCGAGGGCACACTGCGCTATGAGACCGACGCAGAGATTCCCGGCTACCCGACCCCGTGGGCCCAGGTCAACTACGTCCTCACCCACCCCTCCATGCGCCAGAAAGGAGTCGCGGGCAAGCTTCTGCGCCGCTTTGCTCGCGACGAGCACCGGGCGGGACGCCGCTTCATAGTGCTCTGGCCCGAGCGGCGCGGCGATCCGAGCGGACGGCTCGCGCTCTTCGCCTCATACGGCTTCCAGCCACTCCCCGGCACCGAACTCCTCGGCGCCAGCCTCCACCGGGTACTCACCGATCCGGCACGGCCGCCCTCCGAATGAACGCCGTACCGTGACAGGGCAGCCACCCTGTCACGGACACGGAGGGCCCGGTCCCACCTGGCGGACGTCTCAGCTCCATGGGGGAACAGATCGCTCACCCAGGACCGAGAACCCACGGAGCCGTCCGCGTTCCGCGCATAAGCATTCTCGGCGGTGCTCGATGAATCAGATCGAGCGGGTCGCGGTGCCGGCAACGTACGGCTCGGTGTGAGCGACGCTTATCCTCGGCCCTCGCGGATCACGTGGACGGGCAGTCGGACCACCAGGCCGGCGGCCAAGGCACCACCGGCGGCCGACCACGTCAGCCGGAGGCAGGGCTGAATGGCCCCCCGAGGCCGGAGCGGCTCATCAACTACCGCGCGCGTGCGCGGTGCATGTCGGACACCGCATCCGATTGAGTCCGGAGCGGCCGCAACACTGCCGTCCCCTCCTCGAGCCCGACCTTCATGGCGAAGTCGAACCGGTCGACCTCCACACACAACTCCACATCGGTGGGGTGAGCGCCCCGGCGTCGCCCGCTGCGCAGGTCGTCGGCGGCGGGCGAGGTGCGGGCGCGGTGCAGATAGGGGTCGGGGTGGGGACGATCCCCGTCCAGGAGCCGGTCCAGGTACTCGGCGCAGGCCAGATCCTCGGCGGCACGGCCGTCCTCGCCGGTGGCCACGAACGTCACCGAGTCGGCGCCCGCGTCCGCCAGGGCGCGGGCCGTTGCGCCGGCCACGACGAAGCCGGCGCACAGCGCCAGTTCAGCCTCGACGACCGCCAGGGCCCCAACCGTTCCCGCGGTCGTCTTCTGGATCACGGTACGGCCGGCCAGGTCCGCCTCCCGGAGCAGGCCTGGGGAGTTGACCAGGTCGAACCCGCTGACCGGCGCCCCGTCCTTGAGCGCAAGCCAGCCCGGGTGACAGGCCTTGATCGCCAGTGCCCCGCCCTCGTCGGCGGCGAGAACGATCTTGTCTGCCCCGCGGTGGAAAGCCCAGGCGGCGGTGGTGAACGCCCGCATCACGTCGATCACAACAGCTACCTGTTCGGTGCCGTCCACCTCGGGTATTCCGACTACTCGCGAGTCCATGCCGGCATGGTTGCAGCCCACAGAAGCGGCCCACAAGGCACGTTGACGATCGTTCGGCGACTCGGGATGTGCTGGGCGGCTGCCTCGCGGGTGCAGCAGCGGGCGCCCCACACGCCCACGTGTCGAGCGGTCCAGCGGGGAGGCCAGCGGCTCGTCGCCCACCCCCGTCATCTCGGCTCCGGTAATTGGCCGCGAGTGCGGCCATATTCCGGTGGCGAGCGGAGCGCCGCTCCGACAGGATCACGCGCATGCCTTCAACGGTGACGAACATTGCGATCGACTGTGCGAACGCCTACCAACTGGCGCGGTTCTGGAGCGAGGTGACCGGACACCCGCTGGATCCCGAGGACGAACCGGGTGACAACGAGACGGAGATCATTCTGCGCGGCGGCCCGGCTTTGCACTTCAACGAGGTCCCGGAGCCGAAGTCGGCCAAGAACAGGCTCCATCTGTGCCTGCGCCCGGACACTTCACGGGACGCAGAGGTTGAGCGGCTGCTGAAGCTGGGCGCCTCCCTGGTCGCCGATCGCCGCAAGCCCGACGGCTGGGGCTGGGTCGTTCTCGCCGACCCGGAGGGCAACGAGTTCTGCGTACTGCTGGCCGAATCCGAACGGGCAGCATTGCGCTCGTGACCTCAGCCCGGGCTCAACGAACAGCCCGATCACGGGCATCCGCATCGTCCGCAGCACCTCACGGGAAGTGGCGGTGTCCAGGGCCCCGGTCGGCTCGTCCGCGAAGAGGACGTCGGAGCGGGTGACAAGGGCCTGGGCGAGGGCCACGCGCTGCTGCTGACCGCCGGAGAGCTGGCTCGGGCGGTGCCCGGCGCGTTCGGCCAGACCGACCGCGGCGAGCGCGTTCCGGACCTGGTCGCGGCTGACCTTACGGCCGGCGAACCGCGACGGCAGTTCCACGTTCTGCGCGGCGGTGAGGGACTCGACCAGGTTGAATGCCTGGAAGACGAATCCGACGTGGTCGCGGCGGAGTTGGGTTCGCTCCTTCTCGCTCTGCCGGCCGATGTCCACGCCGGCGAGGACGACCCGGCCGTCGGTCGGCTGCTCCAGACCTGCCCCGCACTGCAGCAGGGTCGACTTCCCGGAACCGGAAGGGCCCATGATGGCGGTGAAGGTGCCGCGAGGAAAGCCGAGGGAGACGCCGTCCAGCGCGGTGACCCGATGGCCGCCGGTGCCGTGGACCTTGCGAACGCCGTGGAGTTCGACCGCGTCTTGTACGGGGGTTTGCCTCGTTGTCGTCATGTGCCGATTCCACTGCTCACGGGCGTGCGACGCACTGATCCACGCTCTACTTCGAAGGTAGAGCCAGCTCTACCGCGGCGCCCCGAACAGCCCGGCTACGGTGGCCCCATGCGTCCCACGACGGCCTGGCAGGCCATGGCTCAGCGTCCCTTGAGCTTCCTGACCTCCAGCTGGCCCTGGCGGTCGCTGGCCTATCTGACCGGAGGCGTCGTGGTCGGTGCCGCAGCCGTGCTGGTCTTCGCCCTGGGCCTGGCCGCAGGGGTCGCCCTGCTCATCGTGCTGATCGGCGTCGCGCCCCTGGTCGGCCTGGTGCTGGCCTCCACGGTGGTGGCCACGGTGGAGCGCCGCCGGCTGCGCCTGGTGGACCTCGACCGTCTGCCCGACCCGCACCGGGCCCCGGACGGCCCCGGCCTGCGCGCGTGGGCGGCCACCCGGCTCAGGGAGCGGACGACGTGGCGGGAGCTGATGTTCACGCTGCTGTCGGCGGCCGCACTGTGGTGGCTGGACCTGCTGGTGCTCGGGTTCTCCTTCGGCGTACCCGCCGTGACCTTCGCCTCGATCGACGGCAAGGCCTGGCCCTGGGCGGTGTTCGGGGCGATCGTGCTGCTCGCCTCCCCCTACACGGTGACCTCGTGGGCGGGTGCGCGGGCCGCGATGGCCCGCACCTTCCTCGCCCCACGCGACAGGGAGCTCGGAGAGGAGCTGCGCGAGGTGCGCGCCTCGCAGTCACGGCTGCTCGACTCGTTCGACGCCGAACGGGTACGCATCGAGCGCGATCTGCACGACGGCGCGCAGCAGCGGCTCGTATCGCTGGGGATGACCCTGGGTCTCATGCGTCTCGAGGTCGCCGAGGGCTCCCCGCAGGCCGAGTTGCCGACCCAGGCCGAGAAGCAACTCTCTTCCGCCCACCAGGAGTTGCGGGCCCTGAGCCGAGGGCTCAACCCACCGGTGCTGGCCGATCACGGACTGGTCGCGGCGATCGAGGACTACGCCGGCCGGTTCCCGATCCCCGTCACGGTGGACCTGCGGCTGCCCGAGCGGCTGCCCAGGAAGATCGAGAGCACGATGTACTACCTGATCAACGAGGCCATGACGAACATCGCCAAGCACAGCGGGGCCACCAGCGCCCAGGTGCACGGTCGCTACCATTCCGATCTGTTGATCCTCGACATCACGGACGACGGTCACGGCGGCGTCGAGCCCGAGGCGGGCAGCGGCGTGACCGGGCTCGCGGACCGGGTCACGGCGCTCGACGGCCGGATGCGGGTGTCGAGCCCGGTGGGTGGTCCCACCCTGCTGCATGTGGAGGTTCCGTGTCGCTTCGCCTGATCGTGGCCGAGGACGCCGTTCTGTTGCGCGAGGGCCTGGTCGGGCTGCTCGAGCGGGTCGGCCATGAGGTGGTGGCGGCGGTGGGGGACGCCGACGCGCTGGTCGAGGCGGTACGCGCCGAGCGGCCGGACCTGATCGTCACCGACGTACGGATGCCGCCGTCGCTCAGAGACGACGGGCTGCGGTCCGCGGTGAAGCTGCGCGAGGAGTTCCCCCGACTGCCCGTGCTCGTCCTCAGCCAGTACGTGGAGCGCTCCTACGCACTGCGCCTGCTGGACTCGGGCGGCGGGGCCGGGGTGGGCTACCTGCTGAAGGAACGGGTGGGTGCGGTGGCCGACTTCACGGCCGCGATCGAGCGGGTCGCCACCGGGGGGACGGTGGTGGACCCCGAAGTGGTCCACCAGCTGGTCCGGCTGCGCCAGGATCCGCTGGAGCGGCTGAGCGCCCGGGAGCGCGAGGTGCTCACGCTGATCGCGGAGGGCCGCTCCAACGCCAGCCTCGCGGCGCACCTGTTCATCAGCGAGGCGGCCGTCAACAAGCACATCGGCAACATCCTCAACAAGCTGGACCTGCCGGTGGACACCGATGGCCACCGGCGGGTGCTGGCGGTCCTCGCCTTCCTGCGGGCATGACGTGAAGCCCCGCCCTCCCGGTGACCGGGAGGGCGGGCCAGGTGGCGGGAGGGCGGGCCAGGTGGTCCCAGGTGCTGTGATCGCACAGGTTCACCGGGCTCGTTCTGGTCCGGGCATCGCGGAGAAGTCGGGTGCGCAGAAGTCGAATGCGCGCGTACAAGTCGGATGCGGCCGCATCGTGTGTCTGCGAGCATGCGTCGCTGTGGAGATCGACAACCTTGTCGTCCGCCGTGCGGTCGACTCCGATGCCGCCGCGGTGGCCGAGGTGTGGCTGCGTTCGTTCAAGGCGGCGCTTCCGGGCATACGCCGGGCTCATACGGACGATCAGGTCCGGTCGTGGTTCCGGGAGGTGGTCGTGCCCGGCCAGGAGACGTGGGTGGTGACGGTCGACGACTCTGTGGCCGGGATGATGGTGCTGGACGGCGAAGACCTGGACCAGCTCTATCTCGATCCGGCGTGGCAGGGCCAAGGCATCGGCGACCGTCTCGTGCACTTGGCGAAGCAGCGTCGTCCGGCCGGGTTGGCGCTGTGGACGTTCCAGGTCAACGAGTCGGCACGTCGCTTCTACGAGCGGCACGACTTCGTCGCTGCCGAGCGCACCGACGGTCACCGCAACGAAGAACGTGAGCCGGACATCCGGTACGTGTGGCGCCCTGGGAAGCAAGAGCCCTGAGGATGCTCGAGCCGACTGGGCGAGCGGTCGTCCGCCCCAGCGGCTGCCTTTCTCGCCGCGGACTCGGGCGCGTTCGCGTCCGCTGGGCGGCCGGCACGTCGGGGTGCCGGGAGTTGGAAGGTCGCGATGCTCAACATCCTCGTCGCGTGGCTCACTTCTTCTTCACGCCCTCGTTCCAGATCAGCTTGGCGATGTTCGGCTTCACGGCCGTGGTGATGACGCCCATGGCCGTACGGACGTACCGCCGCTCCGTCAATTCGCTCAGCATGCTCGCGGCGAGGTCGGCACGGGCGGTGAAGACACCGTCGGCGCTGCTCTCGGCGGTGTGGTAGTCCGTGACGACGGGGTGCTCGAAAAGACCGGAGGGCCGGATGAAGGTCCAGTCGAGGCCCGTTCGACGGATCACGGCCTCCATGCGGCGCATGTCCTCGTGGAGGGTGCGACCGAGACGTCGGTTCACCAGCGGGTCGAGCACATGGTTGAAGAAGTGCGCGCCAGTTGGGCGCCAGTTCGGGTCGGCGATGCTGGAGCTGACGGCGAGCAGCCGCTTGATGCCGTGGCGGGCCATGGCCTCGGTGATGACGGTGGCGCTCGCCGAGTACGTGGTGATGGTCTCCTTGCTGAAGCGCGCGCCCAGCGCGGAGAGGACGGCGTCCGTCCCGCCGATCGCGGCGTCGACAGCCGCCGGGTCGGTGGCGTCGGCTTCGGCCACGGAAAGGCCGGGCCGCGCGGGCAGGGAGCCGGGTCTGCGGGTCACGGCGACGACTTCGTGGCCGGCGGCCAGGGCCTGGTCGGTGAGGCGGCGGCCGGTCGGTCCGTTGGCGCCGAAGACTGCGATACGCATGATGTCGGGTCTTCCCTTCGTGTGGTTCCCGGAACGCCCTTGACTGTGCTGCTCACCGAACGCAGGCTCAATGCTGATGAATAACGCCGCTCCAGCCCCCGCCCGCACCCGAGGCCGCCCCCGCGGCAACCCGCCGACCCGCGAGTCGATCGTCTCGGCGGCCCGTTCGCTGTTCCTGGAGCACGGCTACCGGAGCACCACCCTGCGCGCGGTGGCCGGGGCCGCCGGGGTCGACCCGGCGCTGATCGCGTACCACTTCGGCTCGAAGAAGGGCCTGTTCGGGGACGTGATGCAGTTCCAGTGCGCCAATGCGCTGGCGGTGGACGACGTCCTCGGCGGCGACCCGGCCACCCTCCCCGACCGTCTGATCGACGCGGTGACCGGCCTGTGGGAGGACGCCGGATTCCAGCAGCTCACCACCCAGAGCGACGAGGCCATCGAGGTGATCCGCGAATACCTGGAACACGAGCTGCTGGCCCGGCTTGTTGAATTTCTCGGCGGTCGGGACGCGACCGCCCGCGCCACGGCCGTGGTGACGATCCTCGGCGGCCTCATCTACACCCGCTACCTCAACCCCCTCCCCACCCCCGCCGCTCTCACCCCGTCCGAGATCCGTCACATCCTCACCCCGGCGCTGCGCGCGGCACTGGCCCCGAGGCCGCGCACGGGAGCACCCTCAGCCCGTTCGACCGCGTAGGTGAGGGAAGAGCCGGCCCCTCGTGATGCCCGGCGTGGGCGGTGACGTGGCCCCGGTGCTTCCACCCCACCCGGCTGCACCTGGACGCCGACGGGACGCTCCCCACCGCGTTCGGCGACAGGGCTTCAGCTTCTCCCACAGCCTGCAGAACCCCGCCGGCAACGTCCGGACCGGCATATGTAGCCTCGGCGCCGAACAGCGTTGGAGGACTCACATGACCCGCACCACGCCACCGCGCCCTGTCGACATCGAGGCGGTCTTCCCTGCACTCGCCGCCCACCGGCGGACTGCGACACGGCTGCATCCGCGGCCTGGTGCGCCCAAGACCGGGGAGAGTTCGCTCGCCGGACCGCTGCTGTGGCCGGCCGACGAACCGTGGCCGGTCTGCACCGCGGTCCACGTCAAGGGCACGGGCCACCTCCTGTCCGACGTACACCTGCGGCGGCGCATCCAGGACGAGGCGCGAGGACGGGACCACACCGACCAGGAGCAACTGCTCCTGGCGGCAATGGCGTCCGGAGTCCACTTCCCCGATCTGGGCGATGCCGACCCGCTGCCGCTGCTGGCCGTGGCTCAGCTCCGCACACGGGACGTGCCGGACCTGAGGGGACCGGACGGATGCGACCTGCTCCAGGTGTTCTGGTGCCCCTTCGAGGTACACGGCCCGGATCGCACGATCGACGTGGTCCTCAAGTGGCGCCGGGCGGAGGATGTCGGCGCCGTGCTGACGCCGCAGCCCCAACCGCCGGTCGTGGGCCGCGAGGAGTGCGTGCCGTCCACGTGTGTCCTCCACCCGGAGCAGGTCGTGGAGCACGAGTATCTCGGCCTGCTGGGTGAGGACCTCCAGGAGGAGATCGCCGAGTGGGAGGAGGGCCTCCTGGACGAGGGGGACGCCGAGGACGGCGAGGACGCTTCCGACTCCTCGGCTCCGGCGAGTTACGCCACCTACGAGGAGTACGAAGCGGCGATGGCCGCCGCCCGCGCCGAGGAACCGGACGAGATCGACTACATGAGCGATCTGTCCGTCGCCCCCGGCTGGAAGGTCGGCGGCTACGCCTCCTGGCACCTGACCGGCCCCGCCCCCGTCGACTGCGCCCGGTGCGGGACGCCGATGCCTCCGCTGCTCACCGTCGACACATGGGAGTACGACGGCGCTTCACGAAGCTGGCTGCCCGTCGAGGACCGCGCCGACGAGGACCCGCGAGTCATCGATCCCGTCGGCGTCTATCTCGGCCGCGGCCAGATGCGCGTCCACACGTGCCCGACCGACCCGACCCACCCGCACCGTCTCAGCTTCCAGTGAGCCCCATCAAATCCGCGCGTCCGAGCCGGAGCCTGCTTCGAACGCGGTCGGCTCATCGAACACACCCAAGGCAGCCCCCGAGCCGATACGGCGCCGGGGGCCGGTCCTGAGTGCTGGGACGCTACTTCCAGATCTCGTTCGCCCATTCGGGGTGGTCGATGAATGGGTTGCGGTTCTTCTGGATGCTGAAGATCTTGTCGTTGCGGGTCTTCTCGAAGGCGTCCGGTGGGTCCTGGTCGTTCCACTGCTTGAGGACGGACAGGCGTCCCATGGCCGGCGCGGAGCCGTTGTCGACCTGGTCGTTGGGTTCGAGGTCGGGGAAGCCGTCGGCGCCTTCGTAGCGGACGGCCATGTAGAGGATCATGCGGGCGACGTCGCCCTTGACCTCGTCACGGGGCTCGAACGAGTCGCCGTCGGAGCGGCTGCCAGGGGCCTCGTCGACCGGGTCGCCGCCGTTGTCGAAGTCGAGGTTGCCGCGGGTGGAGTTGACCGTCACGTCCTCCGGCCGGAGGTGGTGGATGTCGGTCCCGGGGCCGGTCGCGGTGCCGAAGTCGCCGTGAGACTTGGCCCAGACGTGTTCGCGGTTCCAGTCGTCCGCGCCGCCGCCGTGGGCGTCTTTCGACTGCGACCGGCCGGAGTAGACGAGAATGACGTTGGACGCGTTGCCGGGGTCCTCGTCGGTGGTCTTCAGCGCGTCCCAGACCTCGTCGTAGGACAGCTTTGTCTGCTCGCTGATGATCGTGTTGAGTGCGGTCTTCAGCTCTTCGCCGGTCTTGCCGACGGCTCCCTCGTAGTAGGTGTCGTCCAGCGGTGCGGCTGCCGGGCGGAGTTCGGGTGGGGTGGAGGGGGTGCCGGTGGCGAAGGCCGCTGCGGGCAGGGCAACAGCGCCGACCGCTACAACGGCCAGGACGGGCCGGCGCCAGGGGCGGCGCTGACGGTGAGTGGACATGGTGTGGGGGGTGTCCTCTCGCTCGGAGCAGGCACGAGCACCCAAGGCACGGCTATCAGCCGGACGTTGAGGTGTGCCTGACAGACGGGTGATGACAGGGAGTTCAAGCCAAGGAGCTTGTCATGGCCTGGACACCCGCGAGTGGATCTCCCGGGCACATGGTGTGCCGACACCGTGAAGGGTCAGATCCGGGCGTGGCACGTGCTCGTACGGGCGGAGAGGAAGCGGGGCCTGCCTGGACTCCCCCGGCCTCCCCTGGACTCGCCTGGCTTCCCGCATGCGCAAGGGCTCGTCCCCCTGCTGCGCGGAGGCCCGGGCCGGCCGGCGAACCGACCGTCCACAGCCTTGAGTTCCCGTGCCTGCGGGCACATCATGACGTGCTGCCGAGTCCCGGCGGATCGCCAGCCGTGCCGTCCGCAGACCGGTCCCGGTGGTGGATCTCGATCTCGAGAAGCTCACCGTCGTTGGCAAGGAGCGCGTCCTGCTCGTCCGTCACGCACCATCAGGCACTTCTGCCACAGCCGGAGTCGCCTTTCTGTCAATCCTCGGCGCAGCGGCGGAATCCGGTGAAGAGACCCTGGCGGCCTGCACCCGGGACGGGCACCATTCCCTACCGCACCATCCCCCACAGGACGCGCCATGACAACGAAGGCATGAGTGATGACCATGATTCGGCACCCTCGCCGCAGAGGTAGGTCCACTGCGGTTCTGTCCCTGCTCCTCATCGTGTTGGCCGGTGTCCTCGGCACGGCACCCGGCTCGTCGGCGGAGCCCGGCTCGTCGGCGGAGCCCGGCTCGTCGGCGGAGCCCGGCTGGTGGACCCCGGCCGCGCGGCCCGCACCCGACTCCGAGATCAACGTCACGGGCGAGCCTTTCAAAGGGACCGGCCCCCAGGGACAGGTACGGGGCTTCGTCGACGCGCACAACCATCTGATGTCCAACGAGGCCTTCGGCGGCCGGCTCATCTGCGGCAAGCCGTTCTCCGAGAAGGGCATCGCCGACGCGCTCAAGGACTGTCCCGAGCACTACCCCGACGGCTCGCTCGCGATCTTCGACTTCATCACCAAGGGCGGCGACGGCAAGCACGACCCCAACGGGTGGCCGACGTTCAAGGACTGGCCGGCCCATGACTCGCTGACCCACCAGCAGAACTACTACGCATGGGTCGAGCGGGCCTGGCGCGGTGGTCAGCGGGTGCTCGTCAACGACCTCGTCACCAACGGCGTGATCTGCTCGGTCTACTTCTTCAAGGACCGCAGCTGCGACGAGATGACCTCCATCCGCCTGCAGGCGCAGAAGACGTACGACATGCAGGCCCACATCGACACGATGTACGGCGGCCCGGGCAAGGGCTGGTTCAGGATCGTCACCGATGCCGCGCAGGCCCGCCAGGTCATCCAGCAGGGCAAGCTGGCGGTCGTGCTCGGGGTCGAGACCTCCGAGCCGTTCGGCTGCAAGCAGATCCTGGACATCGCCCAGTGCGGGCAGGACGACATCGACCGCGGCCTGGACGAGCTGCACGCGCTGGGCGTGCGCAGCATGTTCCTGTGCCACAAGTTCGACAACGCCCTGTGCGGCGTCCGGTTCGACTCGGGCACTCTCGGCACGGCGATCAACGTCGGCCAGTTCCTGTCGACCGGCACCTTCTGGAAGACCGAGAAGTGCACGGGCCCGCAGCACGACAACCCCATCGGCAGCGCACAGGCGCCCGAGGCGGAGAAGAAACTCCCGCAGGGCGTCACGGTCCCGTCGTACGCCGCGGACGCCCAGTGCAACACCCGCGGTCTGAGCGCACTGGGCGAGTACGCCGTGCGCGGCATGATGAAGCGCGGCATGATGCTGGAGATCGACCACATGGGGGTCAAGGCCGCGGGCCGGGCTCTGGACATCCTGGAGTCCGAGGCGTACCCCGGGGTGATCTCCTCGCACAGCTGGATGGACCTCAACTGGACTGAGCGCGTCTACCGTCTCGGCGGCTTCATCGCCCAGTACATGCACGGCTCCGAGGGGTTCATCGACGAAGCGAAGCGTACGCAGGCGCTGCGCGAGAAGTACGACGTCGGCTACGGCTACGGCACCGACATGAACGGCGTCGGCGGCTGGCCCGGCCCCCGCGGCGCCACCACCCCGAACCCGGTGCGCTACCCCTTCCGAAGCGCCGACGGCAGCGCGGTCCTCGACAGGCAGACCACCGGTGAGCGCACCTGGGACCTCAACACCGACGGCGCCGCGCACTACGGTCTCGTCCCGGACTGGCTGGAGGACATACGCGTCGTCGGCGGCAAGGAGGTCGTGGACGACCTCATGCGTGGCGCCGAGTCCTACCTCCGCACCTGGAAGGCCTCCGAGGACCACCGGCCCGGGGTGAACCTCGCCGCAGGCGCCTCCGCCTCGGCCAGCTCCTCGGAGTGGAACCCGTTCACGAGCTACGCACCCGGCAGGGCCGTCGACGGCGACACGGCCACCCGCTGGGCCAGCGACTGGAGCGACGACCAGTCCCTCACCGTCGACCTCGGGTCCGCGAGAGTGGTCGGGCGCGTCACCCTCGACTGGGAACGCGCCTACGCGAAGGCGTACCGCATCGAGATCTCCGCCGACGGCACGAACTGGCAGTCCGTATGGTCCACGACCGCCGGTGACGGAGGACTGGACACGGCGCAGTTCAGCGCGACGTCGGCCCGCTACGTACGCGTCCACGGGCTGGAGCGCGGCACCAAGTGGGGCTATTCGCTCCGCGAGGTCGGAGTCCGCGGCAGCTGAGGCGCCAGGGGTGGGGGTGTCTGGATCGGCGCTGCTGATCCAGACACCCCCACCCAGGCCTCGCCGACCGAGGTGAAGGTGTGCGCCCTGCGAACCAGGCGGACCCATCCGCTACTTCAAGGTCGTCGCCCAGATCAAGGGTGACCTGGCCGCACCGGCAGACCCCCGGACACGACTCGCTCAGGCACAGCAGAGCCTGGTCGCCCAGGCCCGCCACCCCATGACCGAGGCGAACCACGGAACGAGGACTCGCGCTGAGGCGATTCCTCGCCCGCTGTCACCGGCCGGGGAATCGTTCCGTGATCTCCTGCAGCACCCAGCCGTTGCCGTCCGGGTCGGTGAAGGAAGCGAAGGACAGGTAACTGCGGCGTTCGGGGTCCGGACCGGGCACTCGGCCGGCGGTCCCGGCACGATCGAACACACCGCTCACGTCATGAAACACCTCACTCACCTCGGCGCCGCGGTCGCGGAGTTCAGTTCGGGCCGCATCGATGTCCGTCACGACGAGGTACAGGCCCTGGGCAGAGCCCGGCGCCGCCGAGGTGACACCGGTGCCGAAGATGACCGAGCACAAGGAACCGGGCGGGGTGAACTGCACCACGCGGAAGCCCTCATCGACGACGAAGTCGCCGTCCGGCCGCCACCCCAGCCCCGCGTAGAAGTTCTTGGCCCGGTCGACGTCCGCGACCGGGATCACGACGACCTCTAGTTTCATTTCCATGATCGCTTACTCCTTTGCCGTTCTGTCAGCAACCGTTGCTACTGCCACTGGCCACTGAAGTTCGGATCCGGGTGTCCACGGTGTCGAGCTGCACATCTGACACATCTGACACATCTGCGGAAACCGGGGGATCACCGGCAGGCACGGTAGGTCCCGCCACAGGCTCGAGCACGCATTTCGGCGACAACTCGCCGCCCGGGTCGCGCGAAGTGCCCGCAGGGCACGACCGCTGTCTGCACGGAGCACGAAACCGCGGAAGCGGATACGTGCGTTCACACCTCTTGAACGGTGCACCCATCATGACGAAAGGTTCATTTAGTTATTACTTGTTCATTTTTAAGAACCTCTGAAGGGAAAAGCGATCTGAGCACGGTCCGCCGAAGTCCGAGGGGACGTCTCGTCACTGGGTGTCGTTCTTCTCGGCCTGGTCGAAGAACTTCATGGCCATGAAGCCGTGGGCGTAGCCGCCGCCGGCACGCAGCGCCGCGGTGGTCATGACGGTCTCCGCCAGTTCCTGCTGGGTCGCGCCTGCGGAATGTGCGGCCTTGGTGTGAGCCTCGATGCAGTACGCGCACTGGGTGGTCAATGCCACGGCCACGGCCATGAGTTCGGTGTACTTGGGCGGGATGGCGTTGTCCCGGCCGCGCAGGACGTGGTTGTCCCAGGCCATGAACGCCTTGAAGGCCTCGGGGGCGCCGGCGCGGATGTGCTTGGCGTACTGGTGGTCGGTGTGCTCGTGGTAGGACACGGTGCGCTCCTGTGCTGTCGGCCGGGGTGGGGCGGGACGCAGTGGCGTCCCGCGGGCCGGCTGGGTGTCTGAGGAAGAGGGGGTGGCGGCCGGTCAGTACTGGTTGCGCCCGGCCCTGACGCCGCCGTCGACGTCCCAGGTGGCGCCGGTGACCCAGTCGGCCTGGCCGGACAGGAGGAAGGCGACGATGGGTGCGACGTCGTCGGGGGTTCCGATGCGGCCGAGGGGGTGGAAGGTGTTGAACGCGTCGAGGGCGGAGTCGATCTCGCCCTTCGGGATGAACGCCTCGTAGATGGGGGTCCGCACCACGGCGGGGGCCACGGTGTTGACCCGGATGCCGTGCGGGGCGAGTTCCATGGCCAGGTGCTGGGTGAGGGAGTGCAGGCCGGCCTTGGCCACGGAGTAGGCCGACGAGGGGGTGGCGGCCATGGCCTGGTGAGCCAGCATGCCGCCGATGTTGACGATGGCGCCCTTGTTGCCGCGGGCGATCATGTTGCCGGCGACGGTCTGGGTGACGAAGTAGAAGGCCCGGGTGATGGCCTGGTAGCGCTCGTAGTCCTCCTGGGTGTGCTCCAGGAAGGACTTCGGCTCGAAGATGCCGGCGGCGTTGACGAGCAGGGTGGCGTCGGCGTGCTGCTCGGTCAGAATGTCGCGCAGGCGGTCCACGGCAGCATGGTCGAAGAGGTCGGCGGCCAGACCGACGGCGTGTCCGGATCCGGTCAGGTCGGCCACCGCTTGGGAAGCGCTGGTCTCGGACCGGCCGGTGACGACGGCGCTGCCGCCGCCGTCGAGGACGCGGCGGGCGACGGCCAGCCCCATACCGCTGGTACCGCCGATCACGACGACCTTCTGCCCGGTGAAGTCGGGGGTGCTGTTGGGCATGACGTGTGCTCCTTGGTGCGTGTTCGATGGGGGATGGAGGGACCGAGGGGAGCCGTACCGGTTCTCGTACGGGCTCTCGCACGGCTCTCGTACGGCTCTCGTGATCTCGTACGGTGGCGTCCGGACAGCCCGTCGTTCCGGTGGGACTGCAATCAGGCACGGATGTACGGCTGCCTGCGCAGTTGAGGCATGTCAGCGTCCACAGATCCACGCGGGAGATGTGGTCGCCTCGCCGGCCTAAGGCATGTGCATGGCGAGGAGCCTGCGGAAGCCGCTGCGTGCGCTCACCTCACCGAGGATGTGCGACATGAAGCGAAAGGTCCAGTTAGTAATTGTTTGCCCATCATGAAGAGCAGCTGAGCTACCCTGGACCGGCGCGGCCGCTGACCGGGGACGCCTTCGACCGTAGAGTGCTCCGCTTGTCTGCGGTAGAGGATCATAAGGAATGCGGGCATAACGTCTGGCTATGGCTTGGAGGAGAGAATCGTGAACATCGAGGCGTTGCGCTACGCCCAGGCCGTCTCCCGGACGAAGTCCTTCAGTGACGCCGCACGCGCTTACGGGGTGACCCAGCCGGCCCTGTCGAACGGCGTCGCCCGGCTGGAGGCCGAGCTCGGCGTCAAGCTCTTCGACCGCTCACCACGCGGGGTCAGGCCCACCGCACACGGCGCACGGGCCCTGCCCTTGATCGACCACGTCCTCAGCGCCCTCGACCAACTCGTCGCGGAGACCAGGCGGCTGGCCCATCCGGTCACGGAAACGATCCGCATGGGCGTGTCACCGCTGATCGGGGCCGACCTCGTCGCCCGCGCCTTCGAAGCCGCCCGCGCCCTGGAGCGTCCGCGCGAACTGGTCCTGCGCGAGGCGGACCTCGAACCCCTGAGCGGCGACCTCGAGGCAGGCCGTCTGGACATCGTCCTCGTCCCCGCCGTGCCCGGCCTGCCCACCTTCCGGCACCGCGTGGTCGCTCGCGAACCCGTGGTCGTGATCGACCCCGACACCCCCGGAGACGACAGCCCCGCCGAGCTCCAGGCCGTGGCCGACGCCGCCTACATCCTCGGCCCCCGCACCTGCGGACTGACCACCTTCACGACCGAGCTCTTCCACAGCCACGACCTGACGCTGCACACCTACCCGGGCGAAGCCGCCAGCTTCCGGGCGGTGGACGAGTGGGCGGCGATCGGGCTGGGCGCGGCACTGCTGCCACGTTCCAAGGTCGCGCTCGAACACTCCAGTTGCCGCCCCCTCCTGGCGGCCGGGGCACCCGTCGAGATCGCCTACGAGGCCGTCTGGGATTCCGGCACGCCCTTGGGAGCCGACCTGGAGGAATTCGTCACGGCTCTCGCCGGGGGCAGGCAGGCGCCACTGACCGCGAGCGACATGGCGCCACGCAATGCGGAGCATAACCAGAGGTCATAGCCGTGCCGCTCCTGCCGCCCGCGCCGGGGCCCACGTCGCACGGTACGTACCGATGTCGTGGGCGGCCCGGCCACGAGGACGGCGTCGGGCGACTGTTCCTGCCGTCCGCGGCAGGGAGCAGCACCGGCCCGGGCACTCGGGCTGACGCTCCCGGCGAACACACGGCCCCACGACCTGGGGAGACCGGCGGGCTCTGGCAGTGACACGGCGCCGTGAGAGCCGCGCGACCGGACCGACGAACGCCGGAGAGGTTAGGCTTGATGGTCCAGGCGCTACGCATAAGGATGTCTTCATGCTTGACGTGCGACGACTGAGGATCCTGCAGTACCTCTCCACCTACGGTACGGTCGCGGCCGCAGCCCAGGCGCTGCATCTGACCGCGCCCGCCATCTCGCAGCAACTCGCGGCGCTGGAGCGGGAAGTGGGGCTGCCCGTCGTGGAGAAGCAGGGGCGTACCCTGCGCCTGACCGCGGTCGGTGAGCTGCTGGTGTCCCACGCCGAGATCGTGCTGAGTGATCTGGCGGCCGCCGAGTCCGACCTGGAGGCCATCCGCGGTGGCGGTCATGGCACCGTGCGCGTCGCCGCCTTCGCCTCCGCGGCCCGCACGCTGATCGCTCCGCTCTGGAAGCGCATCCTCGGCACGGGGGAGGAAGCCGACGTCTCGCTGACGCTGGAGCTCGTCGAGCAGGAGCCCGACGCCGCACTGGAGACGTTGCGCCGCCGGAACGTCGATCTGGCCGTCGTCCACGGGTACACGGTGCTGCCGCGGGACTTTCCCAGCGGATGCGAGCAGACCAAGCTTCTCGAGGAACCCGTCCTGCTCGCGCTCCACCCCGATCACGCCTCCCGCATGGGAATCGTGCCGGGTGAGCCCGTGGATCTCGCGCGCGTTTCCGGCATCCCCTGGCTCACACCGGGCCCGGAGACGTCCTGTTACGAGATGACCCAGCGGGCCTGCGGCGCAGCCGGATTCGTTCCGGCCATCCGGGCCCGCAGCGGCGACTTCTCCGTGCTGGCGGCGCTGGTCGCCGCAGGCGCGGGGGCGGCCCTGCTGCCCCGCATGACCCTCCCGGACGCCACACAAGGGCCGATCAGCCTGCACCGCCTGCAGCGCCCCGTCACCCGCAGCGTCTACACCGTCAGCCGCAGCGGCACATCCCGCCGCCCCGACATCCGCCACCTCGCGGAGCTCCTGCAGCAGGCAGCAGCCGAAACCACCACGACCCTCGAGGCGGAACACGGCTGAAGGCGCCGCATACCGAAGGGCCTGATGGCGGGGAGCAGGCCCTTGCCGCCGGCCTCCGCCAGGGCCCGCCGGTCGCCCTGAGTCACCACCTCGCACCTCTCTCAATTCAGGATCACTTTATGATCCAGCAAAAACAACTAACTGGACCTTCTGCTTTGTGAGGCGCACCGTAGGAGATGTGAACGCACACATCACCTCCCGCAGCTTCCTCGCACTCGTGGGCGTCGTCGTGCTCTGGGCCTCCGCATTCCCGGCCATCCGGGTCGGCGTGGACGGCCTGGGTGTGGCGGCGCTGTCCTTCCTGCGGCTGGCCATCGCCGCCGTGGCTCTGATGGTGGTCGCGCCGTTCCTCGGGGTCCGCCGCCCCCGGTCCCGGGACCTGCCGCTGATCGCACTCGCCGGCGCGACCGGCATGACCGCCTACCAAGTACTGCTGAACTGGGGCGAGGTCCATGTGTCCGCGGGCACCGCGAGCATGCTGATCTCCGTCGCTCCGGTCTTCAGCGTCCTGCTAGGCAGGACGTTCCTGTCCGAACCGGTGACGCGCCGTGTCGTCATCGGCAGCGGTGTCGCCATCGGCGGTTCCGTGATCGTCGCGTTCGCAGGAGGCTCCACGGGTTTCTCCGCCGGTGCGCTCGTGGTCCTCGCCGCCGCCGTCGTGCAGGGCGTGTACCACGTCGTCTCGAAGCCCCTCCTGCGCCGTTACAGCGGCGTGGAGGTCGCGACGTACGCGATGGTGGCGGGCACCGTCTTCGCCCTGCCGTTGCTCCCGGCGACACTGCGCGCCGTCGCCAGCGCCCCGACGGGGGCACTGATCTCGGTGGCCTACCTCGGCCTTCTGCCCTCGGCCCTGGGGTTCGTCATCTGGGGCTACGCCGTGGCCCGGCTGCCGCTGTCCGTCTCCACCGCGGCCCTGTACCTGGTACCGCCGGTCACCCTCGTCGTCTCCTTCGTCTGGCTGTCCGAAGTCCCCCACCTCCTCGAGGTGGCAGGCGGCGCCGTCATCATCATCGGCGTGCTGCTGATCAACCGCCGCTCCCCCGCCATCACCCCTGAACAGTCCGCCCCGCCCACCGCAGAGCATCACGTGGATTCCGCCACGGGATCCGCCGGAGCCCGGACGGCTGCGTCTCATGGCCGCGCAACGGCCTGCGACGCCCCGCAGTCGCCGTCCGTCCAAGGGCACACATCATGACCGGCCTTCGTCGTGACTCCTGCGGCCGCCCCACTCCCGCCACGTCCCATGGCGGGCAACCGGAAGAGGAACGGCACCACCGACGGCCGAAGGGGAGGCAGTCCACACGCGCCCATTCCTCACAACGACACCGCATCAGGCCAAAGTGACAAGGAGTCAGCCATGTGTGAACACCAGCCGCGGTGCCCGGGAGCGAAGTCGCCCCAGCGCGACGCCGCCCGGATCCTCGTACCTCACCCCGAGCAGGGTTGGTACCTGCTGTGCAACAAAGTCGTGCGCTTCGAGGACGGCGGCGAACTGCTGCCCGACGGCACCGCACTCCCGTCATACGTCCACGCGGGGCACGGAACGCCGACCAACGCCCAACGGGAGAAGGCGTCATGAACTCGCCGAGGACCAGCGCGCCGACATGGCCGGCCGCAGACGCCGACGGCCAAGCGCCGTATGGGCGCCAAGCACAGCTTGGCGGTCAGGCTGCCCGGCCGCTCGACGCCGAGGCGGCCGCCCTCGCGCTGGTCACGGCCCGTCCGCGCTCCGATTCCGTGAAGCGGACGAGCATCGCACGCAGCTCCCCGGCATCGACGTTCGCACCGAAAGGCTCGGTGCCCGGTTCGAGCCGTACTCCGTCGGCGAGGGGACCTGCCATGACGGGGTCGAAGCCGAAAGCGGTGACGAGGTCCGCGACGGTGGCCAGGTCGTCCGGGTCGTCACCGGCGATCGCGATCGCCTTGCGTCCCAGCGCCCCCACGGGCTGAGCGCCATCCTCGAGATCGTGGTAGCCCATGTGGTTGAACGCTTTGACCACCCGGGCTCCGGGCAGATACGCCTGCACGATCTCGCTCGAGGAGGTGAGCGGGTCGGTGAGGTCCTCGCGGATGCCGTCGACCTCCCACCAGTAGTTCATGGCGTCGATGACGAGCCTGCCCCGCAGCGCCTCCGCCGGCACGGTGCGGTACTTGCCGAGCGGCAGCGCCAGGATGACGACATCCGCCTCCGCCGCGGCCCTTGCCGCGGTGACCGGGACGGCGCCGGGCGTGAGCACTTCGACGGTGAGTGCGATCTTGGCCGGGTCGCCCGATCCGGCGACGAGTACGCGATAGCCGGCCGCCAGGGCCAGGCGTGCCAGCACGGTACCGACCTTCCCCGCACCCAGGATGCCGACCGTGCGCACCGCAGCGGTGGTGTCGGTGGTGGTCGTGTTCATGCGTGCTCCATTCATGGCGTCAGCCCGCGAGGATGTCGCGGACCATCGGAAGCACCTTGGTGCCGTACAGCTCGACCGTGCGCAGGCGGGCGCTGATCGGCTGTGCCCCCGTGGTGTAGATGAGGTCGAAACGGCCGACGCCGAGCGTCTTGATGGCACGGGCCATCTTGCGGGCGACCGTCTCTGGAGAGCCGATGTAGAGCGAGCCGTGCTCGATCTCGGCCTCGTACTCCTCCTTGCGGATCGGCGGCCAGCCCCGCAGCGCGCCGATGCGGTCACGGATGACCTTGTAGTGGGGCCAGTGCAGCTCCCGGGCCTCCTCGTCCGTGTCCGCGATGAAGCCGGGCGAGTGCATTCCGACCGGGTGAGCGGTCGTACCGAACGTGTCGGTGGCTCGCTGATAGAGGTCGATGTAGGGCGCGAAGCGCTCCGGGCTTCCTCCGATGATGGCGATCATGAGCGGGAAGCCGTAGCGCGCGGTGCGGATGACCGACTGGGGTGAACCACCGACACCGACCCAGGTGCTCAGGTGCCCGGACTCGGTCCTGGGGAAGACGTCGGCGTCCTTGAGCGGAGCCCGCGTGGTGCCGCTCCAGGTGACCGGCTTCTCCTCCAGCACCTTGGCGAAAAGCTCGATCTTCTCCTCGAACAGCACGTCGTAGTCGCTCAGGTCGTATCCGAAGAGGGGGAACGACTCGGTGAAGGAGCCGCGCCCGAGGATGACCTCGGCCCGGCCGTTCGAGAGCGCGTCCACGGTCGAGAACCGCTGGAACACGCGGACCGGATCGTCCGAACTCAGCACGGTCACGCCGGAGGAGAGGCGGATACGGCTGGTACGTGTGGCGATGCCGGCGAGCACGGTCTCCGGAGAGGAGATCGCGAACTCCGGGCGATGGTGTTCGCCGAGTGCGAGGACGTCGACGCCGGTCTCCTCCGCGAGAACGGCCTCGTCGAGGACCAGCCGGATGGCCCGCGCATCGGACACCGGGTGGCCCGAGTCGTCCGTCGGCACATCGCCGAACGTGTCCAGACCGAAGACGAGATCAGACATGGCTGGGCTCCTTCGTGAGCAGCTGCCTCACCCGCGGGGCGACTTCACGGCCCAGCAGCTCGATCGTGCGGGCCCGGGCTTCGCGGGGAAGGTTCATGACGTCGTACTTGAGGTCGAAGCGGCTGAGGTGCAGATCGCGGGCCATCGTGGCGATCTTGCGCGCGACCGTCTCGGGAGAGCCGACGAAAAGCGCGCCCTTGCCGACTTCCGCCAGGTAGCGCTCGCGGGTCGGCTTGTAGAACCCGCGCTCCTCCGCGAGGGCGGTGACGACCGGCTGCCAGTACCGCCACCAGGTCTCGATCGCCTCCTCGTCGCTCTCGGCGATGAGCCCCAGCGAATGCTGGGCGACGGGTTGCATGGCATGCCCGAACTGTTCGAGCGTCCGGTGGTAGAGCTCGACGTGGCCGGCGAAGCGCTGGGGGCGTCCACCGATGACGGCCAGCATGAGTGGCAGGCCGTAGCGGGCCGCGCGGACCACGGAGTTCGGGCTGCCGCCCACGCCGATCCAGGTGGGGATGCCACCGGGCGGCATCCGGGGACGCAGTCGCTGCTCGACGAGCGGCGGCCGGAACCGGCCCGACCAGGTCACCGTCTCCTCGCGCTGGAGGCGCATGAACAGGTCGAGCTTCTCCTCGAACAGCTCCTCGTAGTCGGCGAGGTCGTAGCCGAACAGCGGGAACGACTCCGTGGCCGAGGCCCGCCCCAGTACGAGCTGGGCGCGGCCGTTCGAGGCGGCGTCCAGCGTGGAGAACTCGTGGTAGAGCCGCACGGGGTCGTTGGTGCTGAGCACGGTCACCGAAGTGCCGAGCCGGATGCGTTCCGTCGCGGTGGCGATCGCGGCGAGCAGGACTGGGGTGGCGCTGTCGTTGTGACCTGCGCGGTAGTGCTCCCCGACGCTGAACGCGTCGATCCCCACCGCCTCGGCGAGCCGGGCCTCCTCGATCAGCAGGCGCACGGTCTCGGCATCGCTCAGCGGCCGGCCGCCGTCGGTGGCGACCTCCCCGAACGAGTTCAGCCCCAATTCGAACGCTGTGGCCGACATGGACTCCTCCTGCGAGCTCCCCGGGCGCCCGACGTCGACGGATCGCACGACGGGCAACCAATTGCTTGACGCATCAAATACTTGCCCAACGTAATTGAAGTGTCAACCAAAGGCCGCGGGCGGCGTCGCGGGAGGGCGACGCAAGGCGCCCCTCACGCCACCGAGGGCATGCGGATCTGGCGAGTCCGCAGCGAAGGATTACAGAACGGCAGATATTGGACATGAGGAGGTGGGCACGGTACTGCGCTGGTCCCCGACGGCCGAGGAGCTGCCGGGGTACACCGCCCCAGAAGTCCTGGGGACGGACGAGGGAAACCGTGCACTCTTCCTCATGGCCCGGCTCACCACCCGCTGGGTCTGCCGTTACGGGTAGACCTGTCGTCCTCGGAGCGGCACTCCTACGCGCCGGCGTACAGCCCTACGCCGCCGGCTTGGAGGACGATGGCGGGCAGCATCCGCCTGCGTGAACGGGCCTGATAGACCCAGCTGCCCGCGCGGGCGTGGCCGCGCCGGTCACGTACCCCGGTCACGTACCGACGCTGTTCAGGGCCACGGCGAGTTTCTTGAGGTCCAGGCCCGCCAGGTGGTCGAGGAAGTGGCGGCGGACGGCGGCCAAATGGTCCGGCCAGGCCTCCTCCAGGCGGACAAGACCCGCATCCGTGAGGATTGCGTTCCAGCCACGGGCGTCTTGATCCGACCTGGCCCGCTGGATGAGCCCTTGGCTCTCCAGCCGGCTCACCAGACGCGTCATACCGCTGAGCGACATCTCACAGGCGTCGGCGAGATCGCCCATGCGCAACTGACGGTCCGGAGCCTCGGACAGGTGCACCAGAGCCATGTACTCGATGAGGGAAAGCCTCTGCTCCCGGACCATGTCGGCGTCGATGGCGCGCGGCAGGGCGTGGATGAGGTGCGGAAGGGACCGTACGACGGCCTCTTCGTCCGGGGTGAGGGGTTGCAGCACTCGATCAGGGGCATCCGGCTGCCGTGCGGCGCGTGACATGGACCGCATATTACTTGCTCAGCGAAGGAACGGGCCAGGGACGACGTTCCTAGCCCAGTGGCGCATCAGGCAACGTTCGCCCTGTCGACGAGAACGCGAAGGTGCTGGTCGTCAGCATGGCCCTTTCGCCGGATGATGCAGCGCGGATCATGCTGCCCCGCTCCTGGTCGACGTGGTCGGTGCCGTCGAGGGTGAAGTGCCGCAGCGCTCACGCACTCGCACTTCCACAGGACAGGGTGGCCGTCACGCGCCGCCAGGTACCTCTTCTCCTGCCTCCTGCTCGGCAGCGGATGCCGCCCCCGCGACGGTCCATGTTGCCATGCCCCACAGGGAGAGCGCAGAAGCAAGGCCCACCACGAGGCGAACGGTCTCGTCCGGGCCGTTCGTGAGCCAGACGGTCATGCCTGCCGCCCCGGAAGCGATCAACAGGGCCGCCGGTATGCGCAGTCGGGGCTGCTCGAACACCGCCGCCAAAGGCAGGAAGTGGAGCCCGACGACAACCGCGATCAGTGGGGGAACGAGCACCGGAACGCCGACCCGACCGCAGACGACGACGATGGCGATGATCAGCAGCCACTGAAGCGCGTTGATCTGGTTGAACCGCCGACGTCGGTCAACGGGGAATGGGCCCCCTGCCGATGCGGGAAGGAAACGGCGCGCGGCGAGCATCAGCCCCACCGTGACGGCACAGCCAACGACGACCAGTACCTGCCGCATCAACCCGTCGAATGCGCTCGAGCCCAGCAGCCACCAGCCGAGCCCGAACAACGCGAGGAAGCCCACCCCTGACTTGAACATGATCGGGATCCTAGGCGGAAGAGCAGCCCGCCGGTCCAAGGTTTCTCAACTTGACGCGAGCCTCGGTGACCCATCAACGCGCTGCAGTTGGCCCGTCCGGTCAACTGCGCAGCTCAGCCCGCGCCACGCGTGGTGCGGCTCAGTACGCTGCGGAACCGCTCCCTGCCGGCGACGACGCTCGCGTCCCAAAGACCCGCGATGTCCCCGGTCACCGAGAGCGCCTGAAGCCGCTGTTCCTCGCGCAGGAAGTCGGCACCCGCGACGTTCTGGTCCAGCATCCACATCGCGGTCAATGCCGCGTGGCCGCAGGACACCGCTGTTCCGGAATCACCGGCGCCATTGGCCAGCAAGGCGTAGCGCAGGACGAGGACGGCGAAGAAGGCGTAGGTGTCGGCGGGATCGGTGATCCCCTCCTCGGTGGGCTCGAGTTCGGGGAACAGATCCAGCAGGCGTACGCGCTCGGCAGCATCGGCCAGCGGCCGGTCGGCAAACCAGAGGTCGCGTACGGACTCCACATAGAAGTGCACGTCGGCCTCCCGTCCCGCCGCCCCCGCCCGCATGCCGATGAACAGCGGTGCCATGCGCTCCGAGCACGCCGCGACGTACAGACGAATCATCTCGCTGCCGCCATCGCGCAGTGCCACGCCCACCGCACCGTCGACCATCGTTTCCATGCCCCACCCATCCCCTGCCTCGGCCCTGAAGGTCTGTTCCGGAGGCGGTCCCCCACCTTCCACACATGTATGAACGCACGTCAACAGACGAAGGGTTTCGGTGGAACACCGTCACGCGGACACGGGCGCGGGTTCTCCAGCGCGGTGACGACCATGACCAGGAGATCGGTGTCCTGCTGTACGACACCGGCGGTCAGGACCCGGCCATCCAGGAGCCACTTCCGCACCGCGATGAACTCGTCGCTATCCGCTGCCGTCTGCTCGGCCTCGGCGAGGTTGCAGGCGAGCAAGGATTCCTCGATCTCGAGGAGGAACTCGGCCAGCGCCCGCTCGCCCTGCTCGTAGACGGCGTCCAGGTCGTCGAAGTAGCCCGACTCGTCGACATCGAACTCGGAATCGGGTTGTACGGAGGCCTCTCCCACTCGCCGCGCTTGTCGCCGCCGGTCCGCTTCGCCTTGGTGACCCAGCCGTCCCGCGGGCCGCTGTCGACGGTTGGCCAGAGTTCGCCCCGACAGACTGCGTAGGCTGGATGGTCTCGATCGCGGACTCCGCGCCGCTCACCCTCCGAACCGTGGTGCGGCCGACGGTCTCCTTCGCTCAGGACAGCTCCCGCGCGCCGCGCCAGTGCCCGGAAACCGCGCAGCGCCTGAGTCGAAGGGCAGCGACGTTCGGATGCTGAGCGACACCGGAACTCCGAGCAGTCGTGCTCCGTCCTCCCGTGCCGGCGTCGGCCGGACCGGCAGGCTTCCGGGCGCTCGCTGGTAAAATGGGGGCACGCTTCGACACCGCCGGGCCCGTACCCATGGGTATGGGCCCTGGTGCGTTCCGGGCGCCCGACCCAGGAAGGTTCTCCCATGAACGCGCAGCCGTCGGCCCCCGGATTCTCCCGTGAGGGTAGGCCTCGGCCTGCGACAGCACCGGCACCGGCACCTCAGGGGGAGCTCTCGACACCCTCGACAGTGGTCCCGGGCCTGCCGCCGGCCGAGTCGTTCGAGGCACTCGGACTGCCGCCGGAGCTGATGAAGGCGATGACCGGCCTCGGGGTGAAGGAGCCCTTCCCCATCCAGGCGGCGACCCTCCCCAACGCGCTGGCGGGCCGTGACGTCCTCGGCCGCGCGCGGACCGGTTCCGGCAAGACACTCGCTTTTGGGCTTGCGCTGCTCGTACGGACAGCAGGTCTGCGAGCGGAGTCGAAGCGGCCGCTCGCACTGGTCCTGGTGCCGACCCGGGAACTCGCGCAGCAGGTGAGCGACTCGCTGGCGCCGTACGCCCAGGCGCTGAACGTGCGACTGGCGACGGTGGTCGGCGGGTTGTCGATCAACCGGCAGTCGGCGCTGCTGCGGACCGGCGCCGAGGTGGTCATCGCGACTCCGGGGCGGCTGACCGACCTGGTGTCGCGTCGCGACTGCCATCTCAACCAGGTGCGGATCACCGTGCTGGACGAGGCGGACCAGATGTGCGACCTGGGCTTCCTGCCTCAGGTTTCCGAAATCCTGGACCAGGTCCGCCCGGACGGGCAGCGCCTGCTGTTCTCGGCCACGCTGGACCGCAACGTCGACCAACTGGTGCGGGGCTACCTGCACGACCCGGTGCTCGCCTCGGTCGACAGGGTGGCGGCCTCGGTCACCACGATGGAGCACCATGTGCTCAACATCCACACCGCCGACAAGTACGCGACCGCGACCGAGATCGCCGCGCGCGACGGCCGGGTACTGATGTTCCTGGACACCAAGGTCGGCGTCGACCAGTTCACCCGTCACCTGCGGGCCAGCGGCGTACGGGCCGCCGCCTTGCACAGCGGGAAGTCGCAACCGCAGCGCACGCATACGCTCGCCCAGTTCAAGGACGGTGAGATCACCGTGCTGGTGGCCACCAACGTCGCGGCGCGGGGGATCCACATCGACGCGCTCGACCTCGTCGTCAACGTGGACCCGCCGGCCGACGCCAAGGACTACCTGCACCGTGGCGGGCGCACGGCACGCGCCGGCGAGTCCGGGAACGTGGTCACCCTGGTCACCCCCAACCAGCGGCGGGATGTGAACCGGATCATGTCCGACGCCGGGATCCGGCCCACTGTCACACAGGTGCGCTCCGGCGACGCGAAGCTGACCACCATCACCGGGGCGAAGCGCCCGCCGGCCGGGGGAAAGCCCAGCGGGAACGCCCCCTTCCGCGGCCTCGGCACCCGTCCGGGCCGCCCCGCGAAGGAGTCCCGCAAAGCGACCGAGGCCCGCAGGACCGCGGAAGCCCGCGCAGCGGCCCGGGTACGCAAGGGCCGCTGACGCGGAAGGGCACGGAGGTGCCGTGGTCGATGTCGGCCGCGTGCTGCTCGATGTGCACGCCCACCGTGGGGAAGCGCTTTATTGGACACTTAGCGAATGATCCGTAGGGTGGAGTTCCATGGCTACTGAGAACTCCAAGATCACCGAAGCCACCAACAGCAACCCCGAGAGCGAGCGCGAAGAGACCCCCGACCGGGTACCGCCTCGGGAGCCCCTCGACAAGGCCCCCGGAGAGGAAGAAGAGCACACCAGCGCGTCCGACGACGCGGACGACGACTTCCCGGACACCCCCGCCGACATCGCTTCCGCCGGCGGATTCGCGGCAGGAGCCGCCGCCGTCGTCAGCGCCGGGCTGGGCATCTGCTCCCTCACCGGCACCTCGCTCACCGACATGCTGCGCTCCCGCAAGGAGCTGATCGGCCAGATCGAAGCCAGCACCGGCGGTGGCGGCGACCAGATCAATGCCTTCTACAGTGCCCCCTGGCACACCGCGGCTCTCGTGAACGGCGTCTTCGCCCTGGCCGCCGTCGTCATCGGCGGTGTGCTGCTGGCCCTGCACGCTCAGCGGGCCGACACCCGGCCCTGGGTGAAGTCCGTAGCCCTGGGCGGCGTCATCGTCGGCGCGATCGGACTGTTCATAGCGGGCGGGATGTACCTCGATCTCTTCGCCAGCACACCCGAGCTGCCCACGTCCCGACCCACCGGCTGAGTACGGTCGCTCGCGGCTGACGAGCGTTGGGCTCCCCCACCCTGGCAGTAGGGCGTCGTCACGTCGGCGTTCCTCCGAGTTCGACCGGCCTGCTTGCGGCCGGCTCGGGTCAGGGCGCTGGGGCTCCGGGGTGCCGGGGTGCCGGCCGGGCTGGCGATGACTACGTCGTAGGTTCTGCGGCGCACCGCCGCCGGCGGGTGTCATGCCGTGGCGGAAGCGCCTCCGTGCGGATTCTCGGGCAGCGGATCAGTAGGGCCGGTAGGGCTTGTCACTCCCCTGTGCGGTGATGCCGTCGATCGGTTCCCGGCGGTCGTGGCGCTTTCGTGAGGGCTGCGGTTCGCCGGGGGTCAATTGCTGGGCGAGCCTGTCCAGTTGGGGCAGTGCCGCGGCGAGCGTGGCGAGCTGGTCCTCTGGAAGCATGGCGAGCTGGCCGGCCAGTGCCTGCGTGCTTTCGCGGCGGACGCTGTCCAGGACGGCTGTGCCGGTCGGGGTGAGTTCGAGGAGACAAGCGCGCTGGTCGTGCGGGTCGGAACGGCGGCTCACGAGGTCGGCGGCCACGAGGATGTCGACCAGTCGGGAGGCGCTCGGCATGGTGATACTCATGCCGCGGGCCAGGTCACCGATCCGTAGAGGACCGTGAGCGGACAGAACTCCCAGGGCGGTCAGCCGACTTGGGGTCAGGTCGTGCCGTTCCGCCGGTGCGCGCAGCCCATGGGACAGACGCAGGACTGCCGTCCGTAGCCGGGTCGCGACCTCGTCACGGTCTGAGGGCGGCACTGACGGGCCGGACGCTGCCGGACCGCGACCGTGCGGTCCTCCCCCGTGGGCGCCCGCTGGAGCGTGCCGAGGCGCGTTCATGACCGCGTACCGTTCACTGTGAGGTGCAAGGTGGCGCCCGGCCGGCCGTGCGGGTCCGGCGGGGCTTCGGCTCTGGTTGCCGTGAAGTGGTCATCGGGCAGGCCGGGCAGCAGGAACCGGCCGTCGTGGCCGGTGGTGGCGTGCGCCAGCACCACGCCGTACGAATCGACGGCTCGTAGCACCGCTCCGGCCAGCGGGCTGTCCGGGTCCGGCCCGCGCACCACGCCGGTGATCTGCCCGTTTGCCCGGGAGGTTGCGTTCGCAGCGGCGGGTGGCCACGCGGGGCGGCTGTCCCCGCTGGTCGTCATCGCGTACGTGGCGGGCCGGTAGCCCTGTGCCGTGACGATCAGCGTGAACGCATGGGAGGTTGCGTCCCCGGCGGGGTGGGGGCGGGATCCGTGCCGCCGACGGTGATCGGCTGGTCGGTGTGCACATACTTGCCGCCGCGCAGCCAGGAGGCCACGGCGGCCACGAGGCAGGCGACGATGGCGAACGCGAACGCGGTGGCGAGGCCTTTCGCGAACGGCCCGGAGATCAAGGCGGGGAAGAAGCCACGGCTTCCCCGGCTGCAGAGGGTCGATCCGGATGCCGCGGAAGATGTCGGGCAGCGCGATGAGCATGATCGACGCGTTGATCGTGGCCATCAGAACACCCAGCGTGGTGTTGGACAGCACGATCCATTTGTCATGCGGGCGGGACGTGTCAGCGGCGGCTCGGGCCCGCTTCCGCGCCGCGCGGGACACCGCGGACGTCGCAGTCATGGGGCACCTCCGCGAGGAGGGCTGAACTAGTCGGCTGAACCAGTTGGCTGAATGAGTGGCGGAATTAGTTGCTTATCCCAAAGCAACTCTCCTGCGCCGCATCCCCAACTTCGCGGCTTCCCAACTTCGTCGCGGCCGCGAATGGAGCGCGCAGCACGGCCATGGCCAGACCGAGACAGATCTCAGCCTTGGGCCGCGTGGGTGTGACTGTGCGCGGTCTCCGGCGGACAGGGCGCGATCGCGACGGCGGAACGGGCGTCACGGCGCCAGTCCATCGCGGCAATGGCGAGCGACGCCGCGATGGCGACCAATGCGACCGCGATGGCTGCCGCCACCGCGGCCCGGAAGTCGTGGCTGGTGGAGTTCAGGACCAGGTAATAGACGCCGGGCAAGGCCGCCGTACCCACGGCCCCTCCCAGCCGTTGTCCCGTCTGCAGAACGCCACCGGCCGCCCCGGCCATGTGCACGGGGACGCATCGCAGCGTCATCGTCACGTTGGGTGAGATGACGAAGCCGCTGCCGATCCCTCCCACCAGGAGGGCCGGCGCAGCCGCCCATGCCGCGATCTCAGTGGGGGCGAAGCGCAGGAGCAACGCTGCCGCGCCCAGTCCGACGATCACCGCGATCAGGCCGCACACCGTCAGCACCCGCCCCAGGCGGTCCACGAGACGTCCCGCCACGACGGCCGCTCCCGCCGACCCGACCGCGAACGGGGTCACCGCCAGGCCCGACTGCAGGGGCGTGAAGCCCAGGCCGACCTGGAAGAACAACGCGAACACCAGCCATACGCCGCTGAAGCCGATGAAGTACAAGGTGGCCACCGCGGCGCCGGTGGCGTACCCACGGGTCCGGGTGAAGAGCGACGGGTCGAGCAAGGGCTCCGACCCTCGGCCGACGACACGCCGCTCCCAGACCGCGAACCCGGCCAGTACGACCGCCCCGACCGGGAACAGCCACCAGAGGCGAGCGATGCCGCCGGAGGCCGCCTGCACCAGCGGAAACATGACGGCCAGCATGCCGGCGCCGAGCAGCAGCACGCCGGGCACGTCGAGGTGTCCCCTGCGGCCGGGGCGCACGCGCGGCAGCAGACGGCGGCCGAGGAGCACGGCGGCCACCCCGATGGGCAGGTTGACGTAGAAGATCCACCGCCATCCCTGCGGCCCGGTGGCCAGGGCCAGGATCAGACCACCGGTGATGGGGCCGACCGCGCTCGAAATCCCGACGGTGGCGCCGAAGAACCCGAACGCGCGGCCGCGCTCCGCCCCGGTGAACAGCTGCTGGATCAGCGCGGAGTTCTGGGGCGCCAGGCAGCCCGCCGCCAGCCCTTGGGCGAGGCGGGCCACCGCGAGCAGCATGACGGTCGGAGCCGCCCCTGCTGCGGCGCTGCAGATCACGAAGCCGCTGAGCGCCAGGAGGAAGACGCGGCGCCGCCCGATCGCGTCGCCGAGCCGCCCGGCCAGCACGAGTGCCAGCGCGAATGTCAGGGCGTAGCCGGAGACCACCCACTGCACCTCGGCGGGCGAGGCGTGCAGGTCACGCTGCATCGAGGGCAGGGCGACAGCCACGATGGTCACGTCCAGCAGGATCATGAACCCTGCCACGAGGGTGACCCATAGAGCCTGCCACCTACGAGGGTCCGCCTCTCCCGAGCGTGCGTCCGTGGCCGGCGTGCGTCCGCCCGGCCGCGAGGACGAAGTCACGAGTGGCTCCTTTCGGCGGTACGTACTCAGTGTGAGCGAGTACCGCCTGCCTCACATCGCCTCACCATGGGCATCGAGCGCCTTATGTCCCTCGTCGCCGATCCCTGGAGGCTCGGTCAAAGGTCCGGGCGACTGCGTTCGGGACGGGCTGCCCCGGCGTCGGTCATTCCCTTCAGCTGTCGAGCGCCGCCGGCGCCGGCGTGGTCGGCTCGGCCGTAGAGCGCCGCCGGCGCCACCGTCGTCGTCTTCAGCCGTAGAGCGCCGCCAGGGCCATCGTCGCCGCCGCGATCCGCTCCCGCAGCTCAGGCGGGCTCACCACCTCCACCTGCGCGCCCAGGCGCAGCAGCTCGCCCTCCGCATGCGTGAGGCTCTCGATCAGCATGAGGGCGCGGCGCCAGCCACCGGGATGCTCCTCCTCCCCCGCCTCGACGGCGTCGATCACCGCCGGTACCCCGATCTCCCGCAGCCGCTTGGTGCCTGCCGGGGAGATCCGGATCCCCGCGCGCCCCTGCCAGAGCGATTCCTGCAACTGCGCCCTGTGCGCTCGCCAGCACGTTGTCGGGTCGAAGTCCGCGGGCGGCACGAACTCCTCGTCGAGCGGCCGCAGGTGAGGGTCCGCTGCGTCTGGTCGGAGATCACGGAGACCGCCGCCACTGGGAGCAGGCGTTCTCCGTGGACGAGGGGCGCACCTGGCTCACCGGAGGAAGCGTCCGCCTCGGACCGCACCCGCTTCTGGCCCGGGGAAGCCGGCGCCTGCCAGTAGGCCCCACGAGGGTTCCCAGCATGGACCGCGCTGTTCTGCTGCCGCTGCTTGACCTTGCCGCGACGGCAGGGTTTCTACTGAGGCATGCGATCCCGAGCAGGCATCGCGTCGCCGGGCTCACCCGCAGGGTGGCTCGCCGCTGTCGGTGCGATGCCCTGCTCTCGTTGGCCGTTCACCGCTCGATCTCCCGAGGAGAAGGACCCCTCCATGAACATGACCCCTGAGAAGAACCTGGCTCTGATGCACGCCGCGTACAAGACGCTGCAGAGCGGCGATCTCGACGCGACCGCGGAGTTGGTGACGGAGGAGTTCATCGCCAACGTCCCCGGAATTCCGGACGCACTGCACGGGCGGGAGGTGTGGAGGCTGGGGGCGCAGGCCATGCTCGAGGCCTTCCCTGACCTGCAGATCCAGGTCGAGGACATGTTCAGCGTCGACGACAAGGTGGCGGTGCGCGTCCACTTCCAGGGCACACACCAGGGCACCTTCCAGGGGATCCAGGCGACGCAGCGGCCTGTGAGCTTCCGCAGCATCGAGCTCTACCGCCTGGAAGGCGACAAGATCGCCGAGGAGTGGGTTGCTCCGGACATGACGAGCCTCATGCAGCAGATCTCACCCGACTCGGGCCACTGAGCGCCTGGGCCTCCCGTCGAGGAGCCGGAATCGGAGCCAGAGCCGGAGCCGGAGTCGGCTACCTCGCGGGAGGCTGGGGCGGGAAGCCGGGCAAGGCGCGCCGAGCCCGGGCAGGTGATCGTTCGGATCGCAGCGCGCAAACTATCCTCCACCAGGATTGAGGACGGCGGGTGAGCCGTGGACCTGGAGCGCATCGAACGGGAGCTGTACGGGCTGCCGCCTGAGGAGTTCATCGACGCCCGACCAGTACGTGGTACTCCCAGCCCTCCGCGCGCTGCTACAGGAGGCTCACCATGAAGCCCGAACAAGAACTGCCCTCCACCGGCCATGCCGAGGTACGTGTCGTCGCCGCAACACCCGAGGTCGCCCGCCGCGTGGCGGAGGTGCTTCGCCGCTGCTTCGCCGCGACCGAACAGCGCAGTTACCCTGCCGGCACCGAGGGCGGGACCCGTCTCGATCTCACGGTGGACACCACACAACCCGCGGGACCAGCGCGGTCCTGGCTGGCAACGAGTGGCCCGTCCTTCGACGAGCACCCCCAGTCGGACGACGCCTGAGCACGTCGCCGGTCAGCGGCCTGGATGCCCATGGCCTCCTCTTCCGTGGGCAGCTGCGGGAACAGGTGTGGAGTCTGTGACTGAATCTGCCCCCGGTGTGATGGGTCGTCGAGCGCCCTGGTCACTCGGGTGGACCGGCTGCGGCACGGCGAGCTGCGCCCCGCGCCTACTGCATGAACTCCGGTTGCTCGTAAGGCATCCACCAGCTGTTCAGCCCCCACACCCCGAGCGCGACCGCCGCGACCGCTGCCACCGCCGCGAGCCAGGGGCGCCGCAACCACCGTACGGTGAGCGCCCAGACGACGAGCGGGACCAGCGCACCGCCGAGGGGGACGAGCGGGAGATCGATGTAGAGGACGCTCAGGTCCCGGTGCCGGCCCTCGAAGCCGCCGTGGATGCTGGACCGTGCCAACGGGGCCCACGTAAGCGCCGCGGTTACGGCGCCCGCGAGCGCGAGGCAGCAGCCGGCGCATCCGATGGTGTCCCGGCCCGGCCCACCCTTGATCTCGTCGCTCATGCCCAAGGGGGACGCCTCGCCTCGACCCCCGGTTCCGCTGCCGCACCGACCTGGCTCGTACAGCCACAGCGCGGCGCTCGCGGACTGGGCGTGGAAGGGGCGTGACGTAGTACTCGGCCGGTCGTTGAACCACACGGTCAAGCGAAGTACACAGACCCCGGGCCGCCATCGCCCGGGGTCTCGTGCTGTCTTGACGGCCCAGACCCAGAGGTGATGTGAGGCAGCATCCCTGCCTCATTGCTTCAACTCCCGAGTGCTCAGGGCTGGCTCAGGCTGGTGGATGCGCAGGCCGTCCCGCCTCAGGTGCCGCTCGCTGCGGAGACCGCGCCACCTCGCTTGCGCACCAAGGCCCCCCTCACGTTCCATGCTCCGACGAGGAGGCAGACCAGACCGGTGGCTCCCGGGTAGAGCCAAACACCGGCCTCGTTGTCAACGGCCACGGTCGCCGACGGCCCGTCGACCGTGACGGGCACCGGTCCGGCCGGCTTCGCGTCGAAGGTGGTCTCGACGTCCAGCCTCTCGATCCGGAAGGAGCGGTCGTCGGCCTCGAAGGATCCCGCGCACAGCACACCGTCGTCGCCGCGCTTCGACTCCGAGACCTCGCACCGCTCGGCACGGAACTGGCCGGGCACCCCCGTGATCCGGGTCTCCAGTCGCAACAGACCGGCACCGAGCAGAAAGACTCCGGCGCCCAGAGCCACCACCGTGGTCAGCACCCGTCTCACACCCATTGCAGCCATTCTCATCCCCCCATATTCCCCACTTTGCGATCATCGAACGGCGCAGCATAGCGCCCCCTACCGGGCTCGCCGGCGGGCACCCCGCCTTCGAAGGACCGGCACCGACGGCAGAGTCACCCTGCTCCTCCCCCGCACCTGTCGGTGGACGACAAGTCGGCCGCGCGCACTGAGAGTTGTTTCTCAACCTCGATCCTCGGGATTGCGCGTCTCCGGGTCCTGAGCGAACGCGCAGGTTGCACACTGACCGCGTCGCGCGAACGTGAGCCCTCGCCGTCGAACACTGCGATTAGTGTGTGGCCCTTGGCGCACCCGCCAACGTGACCGGGAGGTCCTGCCATGAGCAGTAAGTTCACCGAGCTTGCGATCGACTGTGCCGATCCCATCCGTCTCGCCCGGTTCTGGTGCTCGGTCCTTGACTACGAGGTGCAGGACGAGGACGAGGACGACGGAGTTGTCTCGATCGGCCCCCCTGCGGGGTCTGAAGGCAAGGACCGCCTCGGCCCGGTGCCACCGACGTTGACCTTCGCGCGCGTGCCCGAGGGCAAGACCGTCAAGAACAGGCTCCACCTCGACGTCAACCCGACCGACAGGGAGCAGGACGAAGAGGTCCGTCGCCTGCTCGACCTGGGTGCTCGCCGCATCGACGTCGGCCAAGGAGACGAGAGCTGGGTCGTCCTTGCCGACCCGGAGGGAAACGAGTTCTGCGTCCTTGCGGCCCGCCGCCCCTGACCGGAGGACGCACACCGCGCCAGATCGGCCTGTCCAACCAACTACTCGAGTACCTGACTACCTGACTACCTGCGGGCGCCTGCCTTCGGGCACACACGCCTGCCCGGAACCCCGGCCGCCGTACGCCTCGTTGACGACTCTCGCGCGGTGGCCGTAGCACTCGAGGATGACCCGGCACCCGTACGGAGACGGATATCACGGCTCATACGGAACCTCCGCGTCCCGTCGGCATCTTGATCACCAAGTCGACCGGAGGAGAGTTTTGATGGCCAGTCAGGTGAGCGAGGCGAAGCGGGCGAAGGCTTCCGCGCCGGAGTACCAGGGGGCTCTCGGCTCGCTGTCGGTGAATGCCTCCCTGCCCGAGGTGCTCGCCCGGGGCGTCGAGGAGCTGCAGGCTGCGGAACAGGCCGGTGACCGGCGGGAGATGGCGCGCTGCGGGCTGGCCGTGGCGGAGGCGTACCGGAGGCTGGGGCGGATCGAGGAGGCCGACCGGGCGTGGAAGGCGAGCTACCGGGCGGCGCGTTCCGACGGCCACGAGGGCGCGATGGCGTGGGCCCTGTGGAGCGGGGGGACGCTGGCCCGGCAGCGGGGGGCGTTCGCTCTGGCCTACCGCTTGCTGGGGCTGGCGGCCGAGATGGGCGAGCGGGGAGGTGACGTCGTCGTCCGGGGCTATTCGCTGGCGGGGCTCGCCGAGACGGGGCGGATACAGGGCGACTACGAGGCCGTGGGGAGACTGCACGAGCAGCTGCTGGCCGAGGCCCGCCGGCGTGGTGAGGCGCGGCACACGGTGTGGGCGCTGGAGGGCATCGCGCAGATGCACCGCAACACCGGTGCCTATGACGAGGCGCTGGCACTGTTCGAGGAGGCGGCGGAGACGGCGCTGCGCGCCGATGACCGGCGCGGGTGGGCCTGGGCGCTGCGGGGCATCGCGGATGTGGTGTCCGTACGCGACGGGCAGGTGGAGCGTGCTCTGTCGCTGCTGTCGCAGGCCGAGGAGGCCTGCCGGGAGATGCGGTTGTCGAGCGCGCTCGCCTACAACCACAAGATGCGGGGCAACGTGCTGTACCGGGCGGGTCGGTACGCAGAGGCCCGGGAGCTGTATGCGCGGGCGCTGGAGGAGTTCCGCGAGATGGAGGAGCCGCGGGGGACGGCGCTGTCGCGGCTCGGGCTGGCCAAGGCGCGTGCCCGGCTGGGCCGGGAGGCCGCTCGCAGCGCGGCCGAGCTGGCGGAGCTGCGCTCGATCCTGGACGGCATCGGGCTGCGGCACGCCCGGGAGATGGTGGACAAGGCCGCGGCCGAGCTGGGTGTGGGGCCGCTGCCGGACGGGGGCGGGGACGTGCCGGGAGGCGGGGGGCCTGTGCTGCCTGCGAGCGGGGCGCAGGCGCTGCGGGCGGCCCGTGTGGAGGGGCTGCGGTGAATTCCTCTCTGTCGTGGGTGTGCTCCCCCGTCCGGTCGGCGGACGCTGGTGCGGCGAGTGTGCCGTACGGTCACGGCGTCGCGGTGGGCGGTGTGCTGAAGCGCTCGCGTGAACTCGTGCGCCCGGCCCTGGTCGAGGCGGTGGGGCGGCTGCATCCCTGGACCGGTGAGATGGCCGCGTACGCGCTGGGCTGGAGCGACGCAAGCGGGACACCGGGCCGGGGCGGCTCCGAGGGCAAGGGTGTGCGGCAGGCGCTCGCCGTGCTGGGGGCCGAGGCGGTGGGCGCGGACGGCGGCGTGGCCGTAGCTGGAGCGGTGGCGGTGGAGCTGGTGCACACGTTCTCCCTGATGCACGACGACATCATGGACGGTGACGGTCTGCGGCGGCAGCGCCCGGCGGTGTGGAAGGCCTACGGGACGGGTCCGGCCGTCCTGGCCGGGGACGCGATCCACGCCCTCGCCGTGCAGTGTCTGGCCGAGGCACCGGGGCCGTTCACGGGCGACGCGGTCCGGCGGTTGTGCGGGACATTGAACGCGCTCGTGTCCGGGCAGGCGGAGGACCTGCGGTTCGAGCGGCATCCGTGGAGCGGGACCGGCGCGGTGGGGCCGGATCAGTACCGGTCGATGGCGGAAGACAAGACCGGGGCCCTGCTGGGCTGCGCGATCGCGCTCGGTGCGACGCTGGGCGGTGCGCCGTCCGCAACCGTGGCGGTGCTGGAGCGGGCCGGGCGGCAACTGGGCGTGGCCTTCCAGGTGGTGGACGACCTGCTGGGCATCTGGGGTGATCCGGCGGTGACCGGCAAGCCCGTCCACGGCGATCTGCGGCTGCGCAAGAAGACCTACCCGGTGCTTGCGGCGCTCGCCGGGACCGGGGCCGCTGCGCGGGAGCTGGCGGTACTGCTGGACTCGCCCGAGCCGTTCGACAGCGCGACGGCCACGCGTGCCGCCGCACTGGTGGAGGAGGCGGGCGGGCGGGCCGCGACCCGTGAAGAGGCGCGTCGGCATCTGGACGCCGCACGCCACGGTCTGCGGGAGGTGCCGCTCGCGCCGGGTGCGGCCGCTGATCTGGACGCGTTGTTCGCCTACCTGCTCGACCGAAGTTGGTGAAGCAGTCCTGCCGGCCGGGCGTCGGGGTACGTACTGCGGGCCGATGACCGGGTCGGCCCGGGTCATCCTCACGCGCCCGGCGCCCCGGGCCGCCACGCAGCCGGACGGCCGGCCGCGCGGTGATCCCATCGGTCTGGAACCCGCCTGCGTACGCGTGGCGCCGGACCTGGTACGCCGGCGTCCTGCAAGCCGTGCGGGACCAGCCGGCGGGGCGGCGGCCGTCGCCGACGGGGTGGTTCGTCCGAGGCGCCGGGCCCCGTGTACGGCGAGCCGGGCGCCAGGGCGGCTGCCGCCGTCGCAGGCGTATCGGAGCAAGCCCTTTCCGCGGAAAGCAGACGGAACGGCTGCCCAGAGCCGCGCCTGGCGGCCATGCGTCCTCGTCGTGGCCGCCGGATAATTGTCGTGGGCCGAGCGCGGAGGTGGGCATGGGACAGCTCGACGGAAAGACGGCAGTGGTTACGGGCGCGACCAGCGGGATCGGGCGGGCCTCTGCAGTACGTCTCGCGGCCGAGGGAGCCCATGTGTTCGTCACCGGCCGCCGGGAGGCGGAGCTGGACGACGTGGTGGCGGAGATCGGCGAGGCACAGGCGACAGGGGTGCGCGGCGATGTCGCCGTGCTCGCCGACCTTGACCGGTTGTTCGACGCGGTGAGAGAGCAGCAGCGCCGTGTCGACATTCTGTTCGCCAATGCCGGAGGGGGCGGGTTCGCGCGCCTGGAGGACGTCACGGAGGAGCACTTCGACGGCACGTTCGGCGCGAACGTGAAGGGCCTGCTCTTCACGGTGCAGAAGGCACTGCCTCTGCTCAACGACGGTGCTTCGGTCATTCTGACGGGTTCGACGGCCGGCAGCGGCGGTGGCGAGGCATTCGGCGTCTACAGCGCCTCCAAGGCCGCTGTGCGCTCCCTTGCCCGGACCTGGGCCAATGAGCTCAAGAGACGCGGGATCCGCGTGAACACCCTGAGTCCGGGGCCGATCGACACCCCTGGACTGACCGGTCTTGCCCCGGACGAGGAGCGGGCGCGGGGCCTCAAGGACTCGCTCGTCGCCGGTGTGCCGCTCGGTCGGATGGGGCGACCCGAGGAGGTCGCGGACGCGGTCCTCTTCCTCGCGTCCGACCAGAGTTCCTTCATCACCGGGGTCGAACTCTTCGTCGACGGCGGCCAGATGCAGGTGTGACCGGACCGGCCACGCGGTGTACGAGGCTCCTCATGCCTGGTCCAAGGTTCGAGGTCCCGGAACCCTCCCGGAACCCTGCTCCACACCGAGAGGTGCCGAGTCCGAGGGCATCGCGCGCGGACCGGACTCCGCCGGGCGGCGGAGGGCGGTTCCCAGCCCGCGCGTCCATGTGGCCGTATGCCTGTCAGGTCCGCCCTTGAACGCCTGTTGCGCCAGCAGGGTGTGCTCGAAGAGGTGCATCCTCACGAGCTTGTCTCCGCCGACCCGCAGATGCATGGCCACCGGCATGGTGAACGTCCGGCCGGTGCTCCTCACCCGGCGGAAGAACGAGCCGAGCACGACCGCGTCCGGGCCGTCGAACACCACCTGCTCGACATCGTCGACGTTGTCCTCGACGACGATGTGTGCCCACAGACCGCGCAGGTACTGGACCACCTCGGTGCCCTTGGTGCGCCGGTCCGTTTCACCGGTCGTCGAGTCATCCGCCTTGTCACGGCTACGGTCACGGCGACGGTCACGGCGGCGGGGAGCTGAGCGAGGGTTCCGCAGACGTCCCCGCAACCGCCCGGCCATGGCGGACCAGCACGGTGACGGTGGCGGCGAGGAAGACGGCCTGCGTGGCCGTCCGGGGGCCGAGCTCGTCCCACCAGGGCACGTCGCCGCCGGCGGCGTACACGTTGGCGGGGAACATCACGACCAGCATCGCGCTGAGCACGGCGGCCGAGCCCCGGGCGGTCCGCGACCACAGCAGCCCGAGCGCGCAGGCGAGTTCGGCGATGCCGGTCAGTGTGACGAGCAGGCCCGGGGCCGGCAGGGCCGGCGGCACCATGGCGACGAGTTCCTCGCGCATCCCGACGAAGTGCGCTCCCCCGGTGAGTGTGAACATGGCCGCCAGGCCGCCCCGCAGGGCGGCGGTCGGCCGACGGAGCCGTACTGCCCCGAACGCCCCGGCGAGCAGCAGCAGGCCTGTGACGGCGACGAGTGTGACAAGCGGTTCCATGTCGGGACCTTCCTGTCGTGACGGATGCCGTCACGGTTCTCTCGGGAATGCGGGGGTGGCCGACCGGCAGCTCCCCTGCGGCTGCCGGTCGACAGATGCCGTCACACATCTCGTGGGAATGCGGGGGCCGGCCGACCGGCCGCTCCCCGATGCGTGCCGGTCAGGCGGAGTCGCCGGCCACGGCCGCGGCCGATCTGCGGACGATGTCCGGGTCGATGCACTGGATCTGCACGACGACCCCGTCCGGGTCGGTGACGCGGATGCTGCGGCCGAAGTTCTCCTCGACGAGCTCGTACGGGTAGCCGTTGTGTTCGAGCCGCTGCGCGACCTCCTCGAGAGGCTCGTCCGTCGCGAAGCCCAGTTCGGTCGCGCCGGGTGGGCGACCCTGCGAGACGGCGGCGGCGTGGACGCCGACGGCGCCCGCGGCGGCGGTCAGCCGGACCCAGACGGCCGCGCCGGGCTCCTGCAGGACGGCGAGCCCCAGCCCTGCGTAGAAGTCGCGGGACGCCTCGACGTCGGCCACATACCTGATGGGAAGCACGGTCAACATGGTCTGCCTTTCTGCGGTGGTCGCCGCCAGCGTCCTGCCCGGTGCTCCCCTGCGCGCGATAGAGTCGCCGGGATGGACGCGATCAGACGTTCGGAGGGGATCCGGTGACGCAATCCGTCACGCTCGACGCGCTGGACCGTCGTCTGATCCATGCCCTCCAGATCGACGGGCGCGCCTCGTTCAGCAGGATCGCCACCGTGCTCGGCGCCCCGGAGCGCACCGTCGCACGCCGCTACCACCGACTGCGGTCGGCCCTGGTGATCCGGGTGGTCGGGCTCGTCGACAGCCGGCGGATCGGCATGCTCGACTGGTTCGTCCGTATCGACTGCACGCCGGATGCCACCGACGCGCTGACCACCGCCCTCGCACAGCGGGACGACACGTCGTGGATCGCCCCGCTCGCCGGGGGAACGCGGCTGACCTGCATGGTCCGCACCCCGGGCGCGGGGGCGGACGGCGGACGACCGCTCTTCGACCACCTGCTCAGGACCCCGGGAGTACGAGACGTCGAGGCGGGCTGCGTCCTGCGCCCGGTCGCCGGGGTCGGCGGCTGGGCAGGCCGGACGAGCGCGCTGGACGCGTCCGAGCAGGCGGCCCTCCTCGGCCCCACGCCGGAGTCACCGGACGGCCCGGAAGTCCTCGCCGAGGCGCCTGGATGGGGCGAGGCGGAGGCGCGACTGACGGGCGAACTGGCCCTGGACGGCCGGGCGGACGTGGCAGAGCTTGCCGCCGTCACCGGGTGGTCGGCCTCGACCGTACGCCGCCACATCGCCGGGCTGCGAGCCGCCGGGGTGCTGCACTTCGAGGTGGACGTGAGCCCGTCCCACTTCGGCTTCCCGGTGGAGGCGCTGCTGTGGCTGGAGGTGTCGCCGGCCGCGCTGGGCGGTGTGACGGAGGCGCTGTCACAGCACGCCGCAGTCGCCTTCGCCGCCGTCACGACAGGCCGGACATCGGTCTTCGCGATGGTCCAGTGCCGTGACACCGACGCACTGTACGACTACCTGGCCGGCGAGTTGGCCGCACTGCCGGGCATCGGCCGGATGGAGACCGCCCTTGTCCAGCGCCGCGCCAAGCGGGCGGGGCCGCTCCTCCTGCCGTCGGCGGCGGAGCGCGCTCAACGATTCCCACCACGACCGACCGCCTACCGAGTCAGCCGCATGAGGACGTCCTGATCCCGTGGCTCTGACTCGGTCCGCACCCCGGCGCGAGCGGGGGGAGAACGACAGCGGCGGGGCGGCGGCTGGGCGCGGCCCCGCCGCTGTCGGGTGGTCGAGGTCGGTCAGGCGGTCGTGGTCACTCGGGTGGTCGAGGTCAGCGGTCCTGGGCCAGCGCGTAGAGCTCGGCGAGGAGACTGCCTTCGGTCTGGACGAGGGAGTCGAAGGTGCCTTCCTCGCGGATGCGCCCTTGGTCGAGGACGATGACGCGGTCGGCCATGCGGACGTTGTCCAGGCGGTGGGTCACCACGACGGTGATCCGGTCCGGGGCCATCGTGTGCAGTTCGCGGAAGATCTGGTGCTCTCCGCGGGCGTCCATCTCGCTCGTGGGTTCGTCCAGGACGAGGACGGCCGGTCGGCGGTACATCGCGCGAGCGCAGGCGAGCCTCTGCCACTGCCCGCCGGACAGTTCCTGGCCGCCCCATACCGAGCGGGCGAGCAACGTGTCGAGGCCGTCGGGGAGTTCGCGCAGATGGTCCGCCATGCCCACGCGACCGGCCGCGTCCCAGACAGGTGCGTCCTCATGGCTGTGGGGCTGGCCGAGGGTGATGTTCTCCCGGGCGGCCAGGGGCCAGTGTCCGTTCTTCTGCGGGACGAGGCCGACGTGCTGCCAGACCGCCTCGGCGTCCGCAGTGGCGAGGTCGGTGTCGTCCCAGTACACGGCGCCCTCCGTCGGGAGCGTCAGCCCGGTGAGCATGCGGATCAGGGTGGACTTGCCGGCGCCGTTCTCCCCCACCAGGGCAACGACCTCCCCACGGCTGAAGGTGAGCGAGACCGGATGCAGTGCCGGTGTGTCCTTGCCGGCGTAGGTGAACCCGGCTGCCTCGAAGCGAATCTGCTTCGGGGTCCTTGGCCGCGCGCTCCCGCGCGAGGCGGTCATCGAGCCGACCTCCGCGATGAAGTCGAAGTAGTCACTGAGATACAGGCCGTGGTGGAACATGACGGCGCCGTACCGGACGATGGAGTTCAGGGCGCGGCCGGCGGTCTGGGAGGCGACGATCGCGGTGCCGGCGATCGCTGTGGTCATGGTGCCGGCCAGGACGAGCGCGGCCAGGGACGCCCACATACCCAAGGTGAACAGGCCTGCGAGGGATGCTGCCAGAAGGGTCACCCAGAGGTAGGGGCGGGCGCCCTCGAGCTCGCGGCCTTCGACGCGGTCACACATCGTCCGGTACCAGAAGTGGAGGTATCCGCGCATGGTGTTGGCGCGCAGCTCGTCGGCGAGTTCCGCGGTGGTCAGCCACCAGCGCATCATGCCGCGCACATTGCGTGCGGAGATGGTGCGGTCGTGGACCCGGTAGTCGATCCGCGCGGCGACCACACCGCCCAATCCGCGGGGGACGACCGACAGCAGCAGCACCCCCAGCAGGAGCGGATGCAGTGACGTGAGCACCGTCGCGGCGGAGACCAGCTGGACGAACCCGTTGGTCAGGGTCTTCGCGTCGTCGGCGAGGTCGACCGCGCGCATCGCCCCGATCTCGGCTGCCTGGCTGCGGTCGGTGAAGCCGGGTGTGTCGTACGCGGACAGCTCGGCGCGCATGTGGAGGTCGACGAGGGCGAGGTCCGCCGTGGAGGCGATCTTCGGGTTCAGCCGACGGGTGGCCCAGTCCGCGAGGATCCACGTGCCGGAGCCGGCGGCAAGGGCGACGACGGCGACGGCGAGTGCCGGCCACGCCTGGGCAAGTCCCGCTCGGGGATCGTGTGTTGTCAGCAGCGGCAGCGCCTCGGCGACCGCGGTGAGCATCACGGCGGTGCCGAGGCCGGAGAGCAGTTGGCACACCAGGATGGTGATCGCCATGCGCCGGTCCACGGACCAGGCCAGCCGCGCCGTCTGCGCGAGTGCCCGCGGGATCCTCCGAGCCATCTCCGCCAGCGAGGCGTTGTCCATGGCCCTGCGGTGCTTGCGCCCGTTGTAGTCGAGCTCGGGCGGGGCGGTCGGCTGCGGCTGAGGTTGCGGTTGCGGTAGCGGCTGCCCTGTCCGTGCGGCGGGGACGGACGGCCTCTCGCCGAGGCCGTGCGCCGCGTCCACGACGGGCGCGGTCTTGTCGTGCGGCGACGTCATGCGAGCACCCCCGCCATGAGCCGGTCCAGGGTGCGGCGTCCGCGCGACGCCGTGACATCGGGGTCGTCGTGCGCCTGGCCCGGGACCAGAGCGCTCACGGCGTCGAGCGCCGCCAGAGCTTTCAGCGCGCACTGCTCCTCGGGGACAAGGTCGCGGCCGTAACCCTGGAGGCACGCGGCCCGCAGGTCGGGGCGATCCGGCCATACGTCGCAGCTCATCCGGACGAAGTCGTGCGCCACGGTTGCGAAGCGGGCCCGCTCGAAGTCGATCCACCCGGCCTGCGCCAGGGGCTGGGACCATAGGAGGTTCCGCGGCCGGGCGTCCCCGTGGATGAACGCGAGCGGCAGTGGCGGAAGGCTGTGCAGCTGCTCGGCCAGGTCGCGGACCAGCCTGCGCTCCTCGGGCGTCAGCCGGTCGCCGGCCAGCCGCAGGTGCCTGTCGGCGCCGTCGGCCCCGGCCCGCAGCGCCCGTTCGGCCTCGGTACGACGGACGCCCGACAGGTCACCGGCGGCGTGGAGCCGGGCCAGCAGCACACCGCCTTGTCGGTGCGCACGGGCTTCCTCGGCCGGCGTCACCGTCGCCTCTCGCAGCGGGCGGCCCGGAACGGCGGTGAGCAGCAGGGCCAGGTGCTCGGCGCTCGAGGCCCGCAGCTGCGGCGCGCGGTCGGCTCCGAGCGCGGGAACCGCGTGGCGCAGGGCGAAGGTCTCCCGTTCGTACATCAGCGGCTGCGGCGAGACCTTGAGGTAGAAGCGGGCACCGCCGGGGCGGACGAGCTCCCAGACACGGGAGTTCCGGCGGGCGTGCGAGACGTCCCTGATGGACGGGCGGGCGCCGAGCTCCTTGCAGACCCAGGCGAGCAGCGCCGGTGCGGCCACGGTCGAGTCGGTCATGCGCCCCACCTCGATGACGGTCGTGATGCGGAGGCGAACAGGGCACGACGGGCGTCAACCGGACGCCGGAACGCGGTGGGCGCAGTGGCCTGCGCAGGAGGATTCTCGAACGCAGGGCGAAGGCTGGTGAGTACGCACACGGGATTCACGGAAATCTCCTCTGTGATGGGGAACCGCTGGAGCACCCCGGACAACGTCCCTGATCACGGGACCGATACGGGCCGTACCGGGCGACGGCTCGAATCGAAGTTCGACGCCGAGCGGGTGGGGCAAGTGCTGTCGGCCTGAGCGCTCGGCACCTGCCCGTTCGATTCACTCGTCAAGGGGACAGCGGTGAGGTCGTAGCCCCAACGGGGGATTGCGCAACTGTGTCGACTGCACCGGTCTCCTTCGCGGAAGTGTGGACGTGGACTGCGGACGGCACCCTCCTGCACGCCACTGACAATCAGCGGGGCTCGGGGCTGTGATCCGGACAATCCGAGTGCGCAGTGCGGCGGCGGGCAAACTCCGGTACGGCGGCCCTCACAGCCTGGGCGGCAGTCGGAAGAAAGGTTTCTTGAACCGCGCTGCGGAACCCCGGAGTTGGGCGCCGGTTGAGCGCTGAGAGAGATGGCTTGAACTGGTCAGAACCACTGTCCGACTGGCCGCCGAACGGGGTGGCGAGGCCGTGGACGGGCACGTCGGCGGCTAGCATCACCACCTTCGTCGCCGGGCTGCCGTGCGGGTGGCCGGGCTCCCGTGCGGGTGTTGCCGCGCGATCCGTGCCGTACCGCGGCACCGCGGTCACCTCTGACACGTTCCGGGCCCCGAGGAGGAGGCCCTGCTCAAGCCGCTCTCGGACCGCACCCGAGCCGGGGAAGGACCGAGGAAGGAACAGGAAAGAACCGGCGGGGCGTGCCTGACTACCGTTGCTCCGCATGACCGACACCGAGTTCGAGATCACCGCAGAGCTGGTCCAGGACCTGCTGCGCGACCAGCACCCCGACCTGGCCGATCGGCCTGTGAGACTCGGCGCGCGGGGCTGGGACAACCAGATGTGGCGGCTCGGCGACGATCTCGCCGTCCGGCTGCCCTGGGCGACACAGGCCGCGGACGCACTGCTGCGCAAGGAGCACGCCTGGCTGCCTGTTCTCGCCCCGCGTCTTCCCCTTCAGGTCCCCGTCCCGCAGCGCCTCGGCGATCCTTCCGAGCGGTTTCCGCGGCCGTGGATCGTCACCACCTGGGTACCGGGCACGCCCGCCGACCACGCCCCTGCCACTGACGCCGTGGAGGCAGCCGACACCTTGGCCGCCTTCCTGACCGCTCTCCATCAACCTGCCCCGGACGGGGCGCCGATGGGCGGTGACCGTGGCGGGCCGCTGGGCGACCGCGCCGAACAGTTCGCCCAACAGCTCGCCTCGGCCACCGAACTGGGGCTGGTCCCCGACCCGGACGCTGTCCGCGCCGTCTGGGACGACGCCGCCGCCGCGCCCGAGTGGACGGGCCCGCCACTGTGGCTCCACGGCGACCTGCATCCGGCCAACCTCGTCACCACGGACGGCACCTTCTGCGGCGTGATCGACTTTGGCGACCTCTGCGCGGGCGATCCCGCCTGCGACCTCTCCGCCGCCTGGCTGCTGCTGCCGGACGGCGCCGCCGACCGCTTCCACGACGCCTGTCAGCCGACCCCGGACCGCGCGACCCTGCGCCGGGCTCGTGGCTGGGCGGTGATGCGCGCCCTCACCGGCATCCTCATCGGAGACGCCGGCATCCACGGACGCCCCGGAGGCAAGCCCACCTGGGGGCCGCCGGCACACACCGCGCTGAGCCGCCTCGTCGCAACGGCCCGCCGCTGATCAGCCGAAGCCGCGTACGGGCGCACTGCAGCTCAGCGACACGGAGCGTAATCATGCGTTCGCCCTGGCAGGCCCCACACGGCAGCGGCCGCGCGCGGCAGCGACGCAGCGCGCCCGCGCCGGGCTGTGGGGCTGTGTGAGTGGGTGTTCGAGGCGAGACTGGAAGGGATGTCCGCGCCGGATCGGGTCGAGGCCACTCCCTGATCGTCTACAGCGGCTGGAAGGAGATCGCCACGTCGGTCGCGCCGCGGCTCGACGAGCACCTGCTCTGACAGCCGGGATTGCCACCAGGCGTGATCGCCACCAGGCCGTGATTCACGCCGAGAGGAAGGGAAGATGACCGCCTCGTACGAAACCATCAGCACCAGGCTGGACGGCAACGTCCTGTCCGCCACCTTCAACGCCCCGCCGATCAACCTCATCGGCCCCGAGGTCGTACGCGATCTGGTCGGACTGATCGAGGAGCTTTCCCGACCGGGGACCGCGCGGGTGGTGGTGTTCGACAGCGCCGATCCCGACTTCTTCTTTCCGCACGTCGACCTGACCAAAGTGGCGGAATACACCGCTGAGGCCGCGAAAGCCGGAGGTCCGGGCGATGACTCCCTGGGGATGCTGTTCCGCAGGTTCAGCGAGATTCCGGCCGTCACCATCGCCAAGCTGCGCGGCCGCGCACGGGGGGCGGGCAGTGAGTTCCTCCTCGCCTGCGACATGCGCTTCGCCTCCCGGGAGAACGCTGTCCTGAGCCAGCCCGAGGTCGGCATCGGCACCCCGCCCGGCGCGGGAGCGATCCAGCACCTCACCCGCCTGCTGGGCCGAGGGCGCGCGCTCGAAGCCGTACTGACGTCGGCCGACTTCGACGCCGATCTCGCCGAACGCTACGGATGGATCAACCGCGCGGTGCCCGACGCCGAGCTGGACGCGTTCGTGGCCGGCATCGCCGCGCGTATCGGGGACTTCCCCCGCGATGCACTGATCGCGGCCAAAGCGTCCGTCAACGCCATCAGCCTGCCAACTCCGGCCGCCGTACGCGCGGATGCCGCTCTGTTCCAGCAACTCGTCCGGAGTGAGACAGCGCAGCAACGCACGGCAGAGCTCTTCGAGCGGGGCTTCCAGACCCGTGGCCGCACCGAACTCGACCTCGGTGACGCGCTGGGCGACTTGAAGGCCGTCGACTGACACGGATGACGAAACCCGTGCATCCGGCCGTGGCCGACACACGCCGTCCGCGCGATGCCGGTGCCGGTGCCGGTGCCGGTGCCAGTGCCAGTGCCAGTGCCAGTGCCAGTGCCGTCAGAGGATCAGTACGAGCGCGTAGGCCAGGAAGAACGCCGCGACCAGCAGGACAACCACGGAGATGGCCGCCAGCGGGCCTTTGGCCCAGCCTCGCGTAGGGGGCTGGTACGGGTCGGACCGGGAGGACGTGCTCGACTCGGCCGGCGGGGTCTCGCCGGGAGTCACCAACCCACCGCGGTCCACGCCCGGCGTCACTCGGGGGTCGGGGTCGGGATTGCTCTGGGGATGGTTCTCAGCCATACCGGACAAATGCCCGATTTGACCTGATCTAACGCTTGCACCCGGCGCCGATTCCGGAGGACTGCCCCCGCGCCTGCCCGCCAACCGCCACTCACGGAATGCGTCGCGTTGCGCACAGTCCGTACGGCCCAGCCCTTCCATCGGCGGGTTGCAGCGGACGAACTCCCTCACCAGAGGCACACAGAACTCCGGTCACGGAGGCGACCCACCCCACGCGTCGGGGCCGCCGCCCCGCCACTCGATCAGCGCCGGATCGTCGACTGCGGTATCGGCTTCCGGCAGGCCCGCGCGACGTATGAATTCCAGCACGTCGAACAGGTGATACGCGGTGCCGACCTCTTCACCGTGAATCGTCACCCGTCGGCCGCCGCTGGGCGCCAGGGGATGAACGATCACGGGCGGATTCTCTGCCACAACCTCAGCTTCCGTCCGGACGTGTCCCGATGCATCCGGACAGGCTCCACCCGAGGCACCGGGAACCAACCCGCCAGGCCGGCGACGCCGCTCAAGGAAGCGGCTTCGGTCCCGGCGGGCGGCTCCTCTCGCCTACATCACGAGGGAGCCGCCGGCCGGTCGACGCAGGGGCCTCTACTTCATCGGGTCCAGGCCCGGCCCCGTCCCGCCTGCCTTCTTGATCTGCTCTTCCATCCGGCGGGCCTTCTCCTGCAGCTTCTGGCGCTCCTGCGGGTCGGTGGCCCGCTCCGCCGCGTCCTTCAACTCCTGCGCCTTGGCACGCATCTGTCGCGCACGGTCGCCACCTTCACCTGCAACGCTCATGATCACTCCTCGGATCTGTTCGGAGAGCGGGCTTCATCAGCGAAGCAGCACGCCATCAGCCCGGCATCTCGAACGGTCACCCGGTGCTATTCCGGCAGATGGGCGCCTCACCCGTTCGGCCAGCAGAGTGTCAGTCGTCGGCGATCGGAGGCGCCAGGCTTGCGCCATGCAGGACGTGTTCCTGGCTTCGACTCATCCGTCGCCGACGACCTGGGCGCCCTGGGTCGCCGTCTGTCTGGCGGGGTCGATCACCGAACTCGCGAGGACGGTCGTCGACCACGGCTTCGGAACGATGAATCTTGAGCCGGTGGGGCTGAATGGGAGCTCAGGCGAGGAAGCCACTTGTCACCCACTCGCCTGCCGCAGATGGTTCATGGTCCGGCACTCTTCGAGGTGACGAGCCATTCCAGGTCGACCATCGGCCGGAATCGGTCACGGTGTGGGTCAACGGCAACTGCTTCCACCTCAGCGACGCGGAGGGGAACGCCATCGACTCGGCCGACTGGCATTGCCCTGCTCAGGGGCCCGCCTCCTGACTTGGTGGGTTCCGGAGTCGCGCCTGTCGCTGAGTTCTGCAACTACCAGCACGCGATCGGCCAACTTGCAGCGCCGCACGTCGAGATCGAGCATCTGCGGCGTGTCGTTAGACTCTCGCGGTGGACACCATGAAGTGCACGCAGTGCGGCACCACCGGTCTGGAACCAGGGTTCGTCGAAGACGCCGGCGAGCACTCCCGGGGCTATGCCCGATGGATCGCCGGACCCCTTGAGCGCGGCATACTCGGTGGCGCCAAACGGATGGGGCGGCCTCGCTGGCAGATCGACGCCTACCGCTGCCCGAAGTGCGGCCATTTGGAGCTTTTCGCCCGGCAGCCGGTCTGAGCACCCAGCCCGTACCCGCACCCGTACCCCTGAGCGGACCGGGGCGACGTCGCCCCGGCAACGGCCGGGGCGCGACTCAGCGTTCCAGGATCAGGGCCATGCCCTGGCCGACGCCGATGCAGAGTGCGGCCAGGCCCGTGCCCGAGCCCGCTTCTGCGAGTTGGTGGGCGACCGCTCCGGTGATGCGGGCACCGGAGGCGCCGAGGGGGTGGCCGAGGGCGACGGCGCCGCCCCTCGGGTTGAGGAGGCCGGGGTCGAGTTCGGGAAGGGCCGCGAGGCAGCCCAGCGCCTGGGCGGCGTAGGCCTCGTTGAGTTCGATGGTGTGCAGGTCGCCGAAGTCGCGCCCGGCCTTCGCGAGGGCCTTGCGGATGGCTTCCACCGGGCCGAGGCCGAAGTACTGCGGCTCGATGCCGGTGACGGCGTTGGCACGGATCCGGGCCAGCGGCTCACGGCCGATCTCGGCCAGCCCGGCCTCGTCGGCCAGCAGCAGTGCCGCCGCACCGTCGTTGAGGGGTGAGGCGTTGCCGGCCGTGACCGTACCGCCCGCGCGGAAGACGGGCTTGAGACGGGCCAGCGCCGCCAGGGAGGTGTCGTCCCGGATGCCCTCGTCCCGGGGAAGGTCCACACCCTCGACGGGAACCACCTCGGCGTCGTATGCACCGTTCTTCCAGGCCCGGGCCGCCTTCTCGTGACTGGCGAGCGCGAAGGCGTCCTGGGCCTCACGGGTGATGCCGTACTTGTCGGCGATCAGCTCGGCGGTCTCGCCGAGCGGGATGGTCCACTCCTCGGGCATGCGCGGGTTGACCATCCGCCAGCCGAGGGTGGTGGAGTACAGCTGCTGGTTGCCGACGGGGAAGGCACGCTCCGGTTTCGGCAGGACCCAGGGGGCGCGGCTCATGGACTCCACCCCGCCGGCCACGGCGATCGACGCGTCGCCGAGCGCCACGGCGCGGGCCGCCTGGACGACGGCCTCCAGCCCCGAGCCGCACAGCCGGTTGACCGCGGATCCGGGCACCGTGACGGGCAGTCCGGCCAGCAGGACGGCCATGCGGGCGACGTCGCGGTTCTCCTCCCCCGCTCCATTGGCGTTCCCGAACAGCACGTCGCCGATGAGGGCCGGGTCCAGGGCGGGGCTGCGGTCGAGCAGCTTGCGCAGAACGCCGGCGGCGAGATCGTCGGGGCGCACGGCGGACAGGGCACCGCCGTATCGGCCGATCGGGGTGCGGACGGCGTCGACGACGTAGACGTCCCGCAGGCGCTCGTTCATCGGGACTCCTTCTGGTGGCGAGGAACAGCTGGGCGAAGTGATCCCGCCGGCCCGGGGCTGTCCGGGACCCGGCCGGCGGGTACAAGGGGCCGACCCGAGGTCAGCCGACGGGGGCCGGAACGTGGACCGGCGCGGCGGTACGGGCGACGATCTCGTCCGTGGTCACGCCGGGAGCGGTCTCGACGAGGACGAGACCGTCCTCGGTGACGTCCAGGACGCCGAGGTCGGTGATGACACGGTCGACGCACGCCCGGCCGGTCAGTGGCAGGGTGCATTCGGCAACGAGCTTCGGGCTGCCGTCCTTGGCGCAGTGGTCCATGACGACGATCACCCGCCGGGCTCCGTGGATGAGGTCCATCGCACCGCCCATGCCCTTCACCATCTTGCCGGGGATCATCCAGTTGGCGAGATCCCCGGCGGCGGAGACCTGCATGGCCCCCAGAATCGCGGCGTCGATGTGACCGCCCCGGATCATCCCGAAGGACAGTGACGAATCGAAGAAGCTCGCGCCCGGCAGTACCGTGACCGTCTCCTTGCCCGCGTTGATCAGGTCGGGGTCGACGTCGTGCTCGTCGGGATACGGGCCGACGCCGAGGATGCCGTTCTCCGACTGGAGCACCACGTGGATGCCTTCGGCCATGTGCTGGGGCACCAGCGTCGGCAGGCCGATGCCGAGGTTGACGTAGTCGCCGTCCTGGATCTCGGCCGCCGCGCGGGCAGCCATCTCGTCCCTGGTCCACGGCATCAGTGCCGCACCGCCTCTCGTGCCGGAGGCGCGGAGACCGTGCGCCGTTCGATCTGCTTGTCCGCGGCCTGCTCCGGCGTCAGTTCCACCACACGCTGGACGAAGACGCCTGGGAGGTGGACCTCGTCCGGGTCCAGTTCGCCGGGCTCGACCAGCTGCTCCACTTCGGCGATCGTGACGCGGCCGGCCATCGCCGCGAGCGGGTTGAAGTTGCGGGCCGACCGGTGGAAGACGAGGTTGCCGTGGCGATCGCCCTTGGCGGCCCGGACGAGGGCGAAGTCGGTGGTGATGCCGTGTTCGAGCACGTAGTGCCGGCCGTCGAACTCGCGGACCTCCTTGGGCGGTGAGGCGACGGCCACGCTGTCTCCCCCGGGGGCGTAGCGCCAGGGCAGTCCGCCGTCGGCGACCTGGGTGCCGACGCCGGCGGGCGTGAAGAAGGCGGGGATGCCGCAGCCGCCGGCCCGCAGGCGTTCGGCGAGCGTGCCCTGAGGTGTCAGCTCGACCAGCAGTTCGCCGGAGAGGTACTGGCGGGCGAACTCCTTGTTGTCACCGACGTAGGAGCCGGTGACGCGGGCGATGCGCCCCGCGGCGAGGAGGATCCCGAGGCCGCCGCCGTCGACACCGCAGTTGTTGGACACCACGCTGAGCTCGCTCGCGCCGGTCGCGTACAGCGCCTGGATCAGCACATTGGGGACGCCGCTGAGGCCGAAGCCGCCCACGGCGAGCGACACTCCGTCCTCGACGCCCGCCAGCGCCGCCTCGGCGCCGGCCACCACCTTGTCCATGTGCACCGCACTCCGTTCGGTTCGGCAACGGCGCGAGTGGCGCCTGCCATTGTTCGAGTGGTCGATCGGTCGTGTGCGCGTCCTGCGCACTGCCGGCACTGCCCCGGTGCTGCCCCGGCACTGCCCCGGTACTGCTCGGCGCTCTCGGCGGGTGCCGACGCCGCCGGCGCTGTCAGCGGTCCAGTACGGCCTTCAGCGCGCCGAGCAGCTCTTCGTACGCGGAGGGTTCGGTCTCCGGCGCCGAGGCGGACCGCCAGGCGATGTGCCCGTCGGGCCGGACGAGCAGGCAACCGTCCTCGGCCAGTTCCGAGGTCCGGCGCCACTCGCCGTAGGCGTCGCGGCTGTTCCCGGCGCCGATGCGGACGGACTTCAGGGGAATGCCCAGAGCGTTTCCGCAGTCGGCCGCGGCGGCCTCCCACACCCCACCGGACAGCCCGGTCACGACCGTGAAGGTGCCCTTGCCGACGACGTCCAGCGTGGAGATCCGGTGGCCGCCGCCGTCGACGAGCCAGGCGTGCGGCAGTTTGGCGCCGGGGCGGGTCGTGGGCCGGTGGATGAGCTCCGGGTCCCCCGTCCACACCTCGGCCGGACCTGCGTCCTCGACGACCGCGGACGAGACATAGCGCTGGTTCATCTCGACACCGTGGGCGTTGAACTCGTAGTTCTTCAGCTGGATGGCCTCTTCCAGCGCCTGGCGCCGCTTGGCACCGTCGGCCGTCTCGCCCCGGCACGCGGCGAGACCCCGGACGATGTCGTCCTCCTCGCTGTACCCGTCCAGGCCGAGGGCCTGGAAGACCGGGCCGAACTGGTCGCGGCTCAGGTTGGCGCGATCGACGATCTGCTTGCCGACCGGTGCCCGCTCCGCGGTGTAGGTGTCGAGGAGCCCCGGCCCGGCCTCCCCGCGGATGACCATGGCGAGCTTCCAGGCCAGGTTGTACGAGTCCTGGATCGACGTGTTGGAGCCGAGACCGTTGGACGGCGGGTGCCGGTGCACCGCGTCCCCGGCGCAGAAGACCCGCCCGGCCGAGTACGTCGTGGCGTAGCTGTGGTTGACCGTCCACAGCGAACTCGACGTGATCTCGACGGGAATGTCCCGGTCGCCGATGAGGTCGTGCACGATGTCCCGGGCGGCCGCCTCGTCCATGTCCGGTGCGGGCTGGTCGATGTCGTATCCCCACACCAGCAGCCACTCGTTCCAGGGCCGGACCATACGCACCAGACCCATGCCGATGCCGCCCATGTGGGCACCGGGACGCATCACCCAGTACAGGACGCTCGGGCGGTGGGCCACGTACCGCGAGAGGTCGGCCTTGAAGGTGATGTTCATGCTGCCGGCCTTGCCGCTCTGCCCGGCGATCGGCAGCCCGATCTGCTCCGCGACCCTGCTGCGACCGCCGTCGGCACCGATCAGGTAGCGCGCCCGCACCGTGAACTCGTCGCCGCGCACCCGGTCCCGGAGGCGGGCGGTGACCCCGTCGGCGTCCTGTTCCAGGTCGAGGAACTCGGTGTCGAAGCGGATCTTGGCTCCCCGCGCGGCGGCGTTCTTCACCAGGATCGGTTCCAGATAGGTCTGCGGAAGGTCGATCATCTGGGCGGGGCTGGCGGTGCCGTACTCGGTCGCGGAGTGCGGGCCGGTGCCCCAGCTGCGGATCCTGCCGATCTCCTCGCCGGCCAGGGCGGTGCACAGCACGGTGTCGCCCATGAGCTCGGCGGGGCTGCCGGCCTCGGTGGCCTCGGCGTCCACACCGAGGTCGCGCAGCACCTCCATCGTCCGCTGGTTGGTGATGTGCGCACGGGGGGTGTTGGCCAGCCAGCCGTACTTGGTGACGAGCAGCGTGCGAACGCCGTACGAGGCCAGGAGGAGGGCCGCGGAGCCACCGGCGGGGCCGCTGCCGACCACGAGGACGTCGGTGTCGTAGGTCTGGTTCGATTCCATCGGACTGCTCCTGATCAGCGTGCCGGGCCGGTGGCGAGGCGGGCGATACGGAAGGTGAAGTGCAGGCTGCGCCACTCCCCGTCGACGACGCGGCCGTCCGGGGTCGGTCCGACGCGGCGTTCGAAGTCGGCGATCAGGCCCTCCTTGACACCGAAGACGGTGTCGGAGTCCATGTAGGGCCCGCCCTCGACGAACAACTGGGTGACCAGGCGCTGGTGGCCGGGTGCGGAGATCATGAAGTGCACGTGCGGGGCGCGGTAGGGATGGCGGCCGACGGCTCGCAGCATCTGTCCCACGGGGCCGTCGTCCGGGATCGGGTACTCGGCGGGCAGGATCGTCCAGAAGCGCAGTCTCCCCTCGTCGTCCGTGCGCAGGCGTCCCCGGAGCACCGGGCCCTCGAGCTCGGGCAGTTGGACGTCGTAGAACCCGTCCTCGTTGGCCTGCCAGACGTCCACGACGGCACCCGGCAGGGGCAGGCCGTCGGTGTCCGTGATGCGGATGTCGGCCCACAGCGGAGTGCCGGCCACGCCCTGCGAGAGGTCGCCGCCCTGGGGGGTCTCCGGCGGGCCGTCGGTGTAGAACGGCCCCAGGACCGCCGACGGGGTGGTCTGCGGGGTGCGCGAGTTGGTGAGCAGATCGACGACGCTGGAGACACCGAGTGTGTCGGACAGCAGCACGAACTCCTGGCGGGTGCTGGTGGAGAGCTGCCCGGTCCGGGTCAGGAAGTCGATCGCGTACTGCCACTCGGACTCGGTGACGTCGTTGCTCGTCACGAAGTGGTGCAGGTGCCGGACGAGGTCACCGAGCAGATGTCCCACCCGCGGATCGGGTGCGTCGGCGAAACTCGCCAGCACCTGCGCGGTCAGAAGCTCGACGTCCGAAGCGGGTCCCTGTGGGTCCGACGCCGCGCCCTGTACGTACGACGCGGACACCACCGCGCCCTGTGCGTCCGACGCCGGGGCCGGGGCCGGAGGAACCGTCGGGCGGCGGCCCTCCCAGGCGGCGTGCAGCAGGCCCTCGATGCCCTCCGGGGTCAGCTCCCGGGGGTTGGGGTACGGCGTGGCGGTGGCCAGTTGTGCGGCCCGAGGCAGGTCCCCTTCCGCCATGCCCAGTTCGCGCAGGGAGGTGGGGCCTCCCAGGGAGGCGATCAGGTCGTACATCCCGCTCGGGGCGTCCGCGACGCCGAGTGCGTCGGCGATGCGGTCCATGACGTCCTGAGCGGCAGGGGCGTTGTAGGCCATGGCGTGCGGCAGGATCACCGTGTGCGTCTGGGCGTGCGGCAGATCGAACGCGCCGCCCAGTGTGTGGCACAGCTTGTGGTGCAGCCCCATGCCGACGGCGGCGAGGCAAGTGCCGGACAGCCATGCGGCGTGCAGGAGGTCGGCGCGTGCCGCGGTGTCGGACGGGTCGGCGACGAGAACGGGCAGGGCGCGGGCGACCTTGCGGATCGCGTCGAGCGCCATGCCGTCGATCACCGGGTTCGCCTGCGGCGCGTACAGGGCCTCCACCGCGTGGGCCAGGGCGTTGACCGCGCTGGTGACGGACATGCCCACCGGCAGGTCCCGGGTGAACTCGACGTCGTAGACGACGGTTTCGGGCAGGATCTCCGGGGAGGACTGGGTGGTCTTGCGCCCGTCGCGGGTCTCGCCGAGTACCGGGGTGACCTCGGAGCCGGCGTACGTGGTCGGGAGGATCAGCTGTGGCAGACCGGTGCGGAGCGCCAGTGCCTTGGCCAGACCGGTGGTGGAGCCGCCGCCCACCGCCACGAGGCAGTCGGCGGAGTGCTCCCGGAGTACGCCGAGGGCGCGTTCGGTCACTTCCACCGGGGTGTGCATCGCCGCACCGTCGAACTCCGCGACGGTGACGTCCCCGAGGACGTCCCGTACCCGGGCGGCGGCCTTGGCCACCGGCGGACTGGACAGGAGGAGAACTCGGGAAGCGCCGAGCCGCTCGACTTCGTCGCGGACCTGGCCGACCGTTCCGGTGCCGAAGATGATCCGCGAGGGATGAGAGGTGTAGACGAAATTCCCCATCGAGTCCCGCCTTCGCTAGTGCCGTGTCCCTGGATGTCTGTCACCGAGTGTGGGGACCGCGGCGTTCCCGTTCCTGCACGTTCCGCGCGTCTTTCTGCAGGATCGGCGCGAGGGGCGCGAGAGGGGTCAGGCAGCGCGGCGCAGGTGGGGCGGCCCGGCAGGACACGACAGGGGTGGTCAGGCGGCGCGGCGGAAGGCGGCGGGGGTCGTGCCCAGCTTGGCGCGCATCACACGGGTCAGATGCTCCTGGTGGGAAAAGCCACAGCGAAGGGCCACCTCGGCGATGGGCTGCCGGGTGGTGCGGAGCAGCCTGCGTGCGTGGTCCAGCCGCAGTTGCAGCAGGAACTGGTGCGGAGATCTGCCGGTGCTGGTTCTGAACTGCCTGCTGAACTGGCTCGCGCTGAGGCCGGCGGCCGAGGCCAGCGCGGACACGGGCAGGGGCTCGGAGATCCGCTCCTCCATCAGCTCTCTCGCGGACATCAGCTGCTGGTCGGTGAGTCCCGACAGCGCACCGCCGCCGTGCTCGGCGTCCCAAGGGTCCGCCGTGCCGTCGGCCGTGTGGGCCCGGGCGAGCCGGGCGGCGAGCATGGTGACGAGGTGATCGGCGTAGGTGCGGGCGGACGGCTCCCAGCGCCGTACGACGCCGTCCAGCGCCAGGACGAGCTGCTCGACCAGCGGATCCGAGCTGCCAAGCTCCTCGGCGAGTTCGACCGTCCCGCCTGGGCCGTGCGCGTCCTGCAGCACCGTATCGCTCAGGTACAGGTGGACGGTGTTGAGCCGTTCCTGCAGTTCCACGTCCAGTGCGCGGCCCGCGGGGTGGAGGAAGATGCCCCCGGCCGGGATCTGCCGGGTCTTCGTCGACGGGCCGGACCGGCGCCTGACGGTCACCGGGCCATCCAGATGCAGGATCAGCAGGTGTGTGGTCGCCGCGTCGAATCTCGCGCGATACGGCTGCTCACTCTGCGTGGAGACATAGGCATGCTCCCAGCCCAGGCCGCTGCTGGTCCGGTCCGGGCTCACCCATGGCTGGCACAGGATGCCGCCGGTGTCGAGAAGCCCCAGCTCAGGCATCCCTGCCTCCGAGGTCGAAGTGACCGCGCAGCCATCTGCGCGGTCCACCGTCCGGTGCATTTTATTGAACGCTTAATCAATGCGGAATCCTCGCGCCGCACGGCCCTTAGAAGACCTGGAGAAAGCATCCGACCGCGACTGCACCGGCGGCCGCGATCGACGTCAACCGGACAAGGATCTTCCGAGATCTCACAGAGGCCTCCCTTGGGGAAGATTCACATCGTTCGACCGCCCGGTCACAGGCCACCCATGCGTATGAGCCACCAGTCCGGGTTGTACGCCCCGCTCACGGAGTCGTGCGGCGCGGCCTGATGCTCCTCCACGGTGTCCTCGAGGCGGATACGCTCCGGGAGCTTCGAGAACCGCAGACTGCGCGACGCTTGCGCCGGGTCGGTGTTCTTGCGTTCCTGCTCCATTCGACTCCTCCTCCATACGGCGTTCCCACCGCGCTTGACGGCAACGCCCGCCAATGCGACGGGGTCGGGGATATGAAGTTCACGCCCACTTCGCTGAGCCGTTCGCGCGGGAGCCCGGATCGAGGTGTGCGCTGATGGAACGCGCCAGGGTCCTCGTATTGTTCCAAGTGCCGCACGAGTGGTTCCCCGCACTGCGGGGCAGAGCCGCGGATCACCGGTTCAAGCGGTGATCCGATGATGACAGCCCGATTCATCACCCGTCAAGGCGGTGACGACCGTGAGGCGCGTCACCTACGCGGGGCGGCGGTCGGTCCGTCCGTCCGTGCACGGTGCGCCGGAGATCAGCGAGGACCGTTGGTGTTGAGGAACAGCACCGGACCCGGATCCAGACGCCGGTCGTCGGCCATCGCGAGCAGAGCCGCCAGCGCTTTGCCGGTGTACACCGGTTCGAGCTCCAGCGACGTCGTGGCCGCGGCGAGGGCCAGCGCCCGTGCAGCCTCCGGGGTGGCATGGCCGTAGCCGGGGCCCAGCCAGTCCCTGACGACCGTCACGTCCGCCGCGGTGAGGCCGGTCCGTGCGACGTCCCCGCCGCGCCTTCGGAGCAGGCGTTCCGTCCGGCCGGCCAGCGCGACGATGGCCGGTGCGTCGAGGCACAGCGTGTCGTTGACGACCACACCGACCACCCTGCTGCGCAGCCCCGCCAGCCGCAGGCCGAGCGCCAGCCCGGCCGCCGTGCCCCCGGAACCGACCGCCGTGACCACATGCGAGGGCTCGGGCAGCTCACCCGAGGCGACCTGGGCCGCCAGCTCGAAGGCCGCCTCGACATAGCCGAGGGTGCCGACAGGCGTGGAACCGCCCGCGGGCAGGAAGTAGGGGAGCCGGCCGCCCGAGGAGTGCCGCAGGAAGAGCCAGGGGGCGGCGGCGACGGTCCGCCGCTTGGTCCGGGTGAAGTGCAGCGTGGCACCGGAGCGGCGCAGCCGCGCCAACTGCGCCCGGACATGGCCGTCGACCGGCTGGTCGATCAGCGCGAGGGCGGTCGCCAGCCCCTGTTCCCGGGCGTAGAGGGCGGCGGCCAGGCCCCAGTTCGTTCCGATTCCGCCCACGGTGAGGAGGGTGTGCGCGCCGCGGCGGCGTGCGTCGGGCAGGATCCATTCCAGTTTCCGGATCTTGTTGCCGCCCCAGCCGCCCTCTCCGTATCCGCTCTCGTCCTTGCACCAGACCGGGAGCGTCGCGGTCAGCGCGGTCAGCCGGCGGACCGGTGTCGGTTCCCTGCCCAGCCGGAGGTGGGGCAGCGAATCGGCCAGCGGCGGGAAGTGCCTGTGCAGCAGCGGACGGCTCATTCGCGGGCTTGCCTTTCCACGAGGCGTTCTCGACCTTGTCGGGGCCTGTCCTCCCGCACGTCGCGGAGAGACCGGTCCATCGTGACCTCCTGCACACGCCGTCCCCGCTGATGCTGTCAGGTACACGCGCACCGAGAACGGCTTGTGCACCGGTTCGGTTCCGAGCCCGTGGCCGTCACTCAGGTCCGGCGCAGCGGCCGCTCACTCCGCCCTGGTCAGGGTGACCGCGCCTGTGACCGGCAGCGAGCCGTCGCTGAGCCGTGACCGGACCAGCAGGCGCAGGGGTTCCCGCGCGCCGGGCGGCAGATCGGCGGGAGCCGTCACCAGCCAGCGTGTCCGCAGCGTCCGTCCGCCTCTGACCGGGCTTGGGCGGACCGTTTCGCGGGGCGCGGTCCGCCAGCCGCGGGGCGCCAGGAGCTGCGGGTGGACCACCACGGTGCCGGCTGCCCTCACCGTGGTCGTGACCTCGACCGTCGTGCCCGGCCGGACCGTGATCAGCCCTTGCGGCCCTGTCTCGATCGCGACGTCGAGTCTCGGGTCCTCTGTGCGCCACGACTGCCAGGCGCTCACGCCGACACCTCCGCCCACGTCGCGCACGGCGGTGAGCCGCAGCCCGTCGGTCGTGAGGGTGCGGTCGAGGAGGATGCGGTTGAGGACACCGCGCTGCGGGGTGTCCGGGGCACGGCGCTGGCCGGGCACCGGACGCCAGTCCCCGTCCTGGGTGCGGTAGTCGAGTGCGTAGGAGTCGGGGGTTCGGACACCGCCGCCGTCGTCGTAGAAGGAGATCCGGATGTCCGACACGAGGGTCGGGACGCGCAGGTCGACGGCGAGGTGGTCGGTGCCGTTCGGGCTCTGGTAGTTCGTCCACCGTGACGACGGCGTGTCGATGTGCAGGTCCTGCCCGTCGATGGCCCTGGCGGGACTGTCCAGGGGGAAGGTGTACGAGGCGCTCGCGGCCGGATATCCGCTCCGGGCGACGTTCGCCAGGTCGTCGACGACGCGGGGTGGTGTCCGGCGGTGCACGACCCGGCCGGTGTCGAGCCGTACGGGATCGAGGTCGTTCTGGCGATGCACCCGCCTGCCGTCGAGCCATACGCTCAAGCCGTTTCCGCGGCCGTACGTCGTGCCGTCGCGGTCCCACAGGACGGTGAGGTTACGGCCCTGGTAGGCGAGGTTCTCCACCGCGAAGTGGTCCCACTCCTTCGGGGCGAGCGGTGCGATCTCGACACTGGCCCCGCGCTGGGGGCGGATCCCGAGCAGTCCGGACAGGACGAGGTCGTTGAAGGTGGAGTGGTTGTAGTCCTCGCTGTGTCCGCGGCCGTCGTAGATCCAGCGGTCCTCGTCGGGATGGTGTGCCTCGGCGACGTAGAGCCGCCCGTCCTTGCGGTGGGTCAGGGCGTAGGCGCGCAGCGCGGCGTAGTAGTCGGCCCGGCCGACGTAGGGCTGGTCGGGGTAGTCGATGAGGAGGTTCGCCAGCGCGGTGAGGGTGTGGCTGGTGGAGAACGGCCAGCTGGGACCGTTCCAGCGGCAACAGCCGTGGAGCGCCTCGTGCATGAACCAGGGGCTGCGTCGTTCCACCGTCGTCGGGCCGAAGGGTGCGGCGAAGCCCTGAGGGTCGGTCAGCTGAGCCCACGCGGCGGCGTTCTTCTCGGGCGCCATGTGGAAGTACCACGGGACGAAGCCGATCTGCTCCCGATCGGCGATCTTGTGGCGGTCGGGATTGCCGTCGCGCATGACGTGCTTGTAGAACTGGTCCTCCTCGTCCCACAGCCAGCGTTCCTGGTGCGCTTGCAGCGCCGCCGCGCGGTCGTCGTACCGCTGGGCCTTCGCACGGTCACCGGCCCTCCCCCGCAGTCGCAGGAGTGTGGCGATCGCTCTAGCATCGCCGTACTGGTACGCGTTGAGCGTGGGGCGGAAACCGTCTCCGCCGTGGTACGGGTCGTCGCTCTGGTAGGCGCTCGCCGTGTACTCCATCGCGTCCCACACCGGCGTCTGCCAGTACAGGCCGAGTTCCTCGTCGTACTGCGGGGCCCACTTCTCCCACTGCCGTTCCAGCTCGGGGATGCGGTCGAGAGCGAAGTCCCATCGGCCGTCCGCCGATGCCCTGGCCACGACGGCGTCGGCGATCCAGAAGGAGTACTGGTGGGCCCAGTCGGTCGTGTTCTTGTTGAGGAAGTCGGTGGCGGGCTTGGGTCCGGAGCCGCTGCCGCGCAGCCAGTAGTCGATGTAGTCGTCGAGGTAGCGGGGGTCGCGCAGCCAGCGGGCCTCGCGGATGTGGTGGGCCGCCGCGGCGACGATTCCGCCGTTCGGCGCGGAGTAGCCGACCGGGCCGAGGAACTCCGAGAGGATCCAGCCCTCTTCGGCTCCGGTGTACTTCAGCGCGTGCTTGATCACGCGCCACCGGTAGTAGTAGGTGTCCTTGATCGCCTGGTCGGGCACGTCGACGAAGGGGATGTTGGCTTCGTACCACTGGGCCTCCACGATGTCGCCGAGCAGCGCCCGGTGATCGAGGACCGTGGTGCCGGGGCCCACCTCGGGGTACATCGGGGGCACGGCCGGCCGGTTCCCGGAGGGGGCGAAGGAGTCGGGGAAGGCGCCGGCAGGTCCGGGGCGGCGGGCGTCGGCGCCGGGCACGGGAGGGCCGACAGGTGCGTCGGCGCCGGACGCGAGAGGGCTGGTCAGGGCGACGGCACCGAGGGCCAGTGCTCCGCTGTGCAGGAACTGTCGTCGGTCGAGGGACATGCGGGTCCTCCGTCTCTGCGTACCGGTGGGCGGGTCAGGATGGCGCGCAGCCGCCTCGGGTCGAGGCAGCTGCGCGCGAGCAGGTCCTGATGCGGGCGGCAGGGTGGGGCGTTGCAAGGGGGGTGCAGAGCGCCGGCGAGCGGGATGTGGGCCCGCTCGCCGGGGCTCCTGGTGACGGTCGGCGCTACGGCTTCTCCTGGGCGTGGAGAGCGCTGACCTCCTCGGCGGTGAGCGCCTTGTCGTAGGCGTGGACCTGGTCGATCGCGCCGTGCCAGAAGTCGACGTTGCCGCCGCTCCACCGGGCGCGGCCGACGGAGAGCGGTCCGGTGCTGACGTCGGCGGGGCCGGGGGTCGCCGTCGCGACGAGTTTGCCGTCGACGTACAGCTCGATCCTGTCGCTCGCGGTGTCGCGCACGCCGACGAGGTGGTACCAGCGGCCGAGTTCAGGCGTGGTCGCCAGGCGGGCGCGGTTGCCGCCGGGGGTGCTGAAGGCGAAGGCGCCCTGCCCGTACTGGAGGTAGAAGGGGTTCTCCTGGCGCCGGCCGTCCTGGCTGACGGCGGTCGCGTAGTTGCCGGGGAGGGAGTCGAGCGTGACCCAGGCGGAGATGGAGTAGCTCTTGGTGGTGTCGAGGACGGGGCCGTCGGTCTCGGCGAACCGGCCCTGGCCGTCGAACTTCAGCGCGCTGCCGCGGACGCCGGGGGTCCAGGTGGTGCCTTCGGTGAGCCGCAGGGGCCGGCCGTTGGGGCCGGCGTCGGCGGCCGTGGTGCCCTTGCCCTCGTCGAGGGTCCAGGAAGCGCCGCCCTTCAGCTCGTCCCGTTCACCGGCGGCGGCGCCCGCGGCGATGACCTTGCGGTTGATCTCGCGCACCCTGACCGGGTCGATCTTGATCTCCCGGCGGTCGTAGGTGTAGAGGCCGTTGAGCTCGTTCTCCAGGTCGGTGATCTGTGTGTACACCGAGCCGGAGAGCTCGGCTCCGGCTGCCTCGAGGTAGAACTTCTCGGTGTTCTCCACGTACTTGCGCGTCAGTGCCTCCTTGTCGGCGACGCCGCTGTAGATCACCGTGGGCGCGCCTGGCCACATGTGACCCGGGGTGCGCAGCGTGAACCCTCCGTGCTCGCCGTCCATCGCGGCCCGGTTCTCGTCGGGGAAGGCGGGGTCGGTGTTGTTGTAGTCGTGGTGGTCGATGATGTCGCCCTTGCCCGAGTCGCCCTTGGAGTTGCAGCAGTTGACCCCGCTGTGGGCGTTGACGATCCGGGAGGGGTCGGCGGCCCTGACGGACTCGGCGATGCGGCCGGTCTCCTCGCGGTTCCACTCGCCCCAGCCCTCGTTGAAGACGATCCAGCCGACGACCGAGGGCGCGTTGTGATGCTGGCGCATCATCTCCCGGCCCTGGTCGACGAACGCATTCTGGCCCGTCTCGTCGGTGATGTTGCCGGAGACGAAGTCCTGCCACACCAGCAGGCCGAGCCTGTCGGCGTGGTGGAACCAGCGGGCCGACTCCGTCTTGATGTGTTTGCGGACGGCGTTGAAGCCGAGCTTCTTGTGGGCTTCGAGGTCGAAGGCGAGTGCCTTGTCGCTGGGCGGGGTGTAGAGGCCGTCGGGCCAGAAGCCCTGGTCGAGCGTGGCGAGGGAGAAGACCGGCTTTCCGTTGAGCACCAGCTTCTTGAAGCCTCCGACCTTCTCGATGCCGATCTTCCGCATGCCGAAGTAGCTACCGATGGTGTCCGTCGACCGGCCGTCGGTCAGTTCGACGTCGAGGTCGTAGAGGTACGGGTCGTCGGGGCTCCAGAGGTGCTGCTCGGCCACGGGCAGGCGCAGCTTGCTGTTGACGGGCCCGCTGACCTTGCCGACGATCTTGCCGCGGTTGTCGCGGGCGACTGCTTCGACACGGGCGGCCGGGGAGGCGTCGTCGGACTCGACGGTCACGGCCAGGCTGCTGGTGTCGATGTCGGGCGTGGTGACGACGTTGTCGATCGAGGCGTCGGGTACGGGCTCCATCCAGACCGTCTGCCAGACGCCGGACGACTGGGTGTAGAAGATGCCGCCCGGGTTGGTGGACTGCTTGCCCATCGGCTGGTTGGCGCCGCCGGTGTCGGTGACCGCGACCACGACCTCCTGCGGTCCGGTGCCCTTGAGTGCCGCGGTGACGTCGGCGGTGAAGGCGTTGTAGCCGCCGGTGTGCTCGGCGACCTGTTTGCCGTTGACCCAGACGCGGGCCCGGTAGTCGACGGCGCCGAAGTTGAGCTTCAGCCGGTTGCCCTTGCCGGCCTTCCAGTCCTTGGGCACGTTCACGAGCTTGCGGTAGAACATGTGGTCCTCGTGCCGCTCGATCCCGGAGAGCTGTGACTCGACCGGGAACGGCACGATGATCTTCTCGTCGAGGTCTTTGCCGAAGACGGGCTGCTCGCCCGCGCGGGCACCGCTGAACTGCCAAGGACCGTTGAGGTTCTTCCACTTGCCGCGCACCTGTTGCGGGCGGGGGTACTCGGGCAGTGGGTTCTTCTCGTCGAGCGAATCGCCCCATGGGGTGAGGAGCCGGTGGGTGGAACGGTTCTGCGCGTAGCGGATGATCTCCGGCACGGTCTCGTCGCCGTTCTTGAGACCGCCTTCGCCGTCGTAGACGACCTTGACCTGCTGGCTCTTCTGGATCGGCTCGGCGAGGGTGACGATGAGGGACTTCGGGTCGCCCGGTGCGACCGCGACCGACCTGATCGGCATGGCCGTCGTGTCGGCCTCGATCTTCAGGTGGTCCTTGACCGCCCGGATGTCACCGACCCTGTTCTCGAAGGTCGCCCTCAGCCTCCGGCCGTCCTCGGGGACGGACAGCTCCACCGGATAGACCTCGAAGTCGGCCGGCGGGGTGAACGCCGAGTCCGGCACGAGCTGCTTGGGCAGCGTCGGAGTCGACCAGCGCAGGAACATGTTCGCCCCGCCGACGTCCTGGAACATCTCAAGACGGAAGTCGTACTTCTGACCGGCGGTCAGCTCGACCGGTGCGCTGGTCTGTTCCTTGTCCCAGTCGCCCACCCAGTGGTCGATGACCGGCTCGCCGTCGATGAAGAGCCGGAAGCCGTTGTCGCCGATGCCGTGGAAGGTGTACGCGCCGGTGGCCGGCGGCTCGATCGCACCCGTCCAGCGAGCGGTTGTGTGCTCGGCCCTTCCGGTCAGCGCCTCGAAGGTGGCCGCCAGACCGGGGAAGTTGATCTGCGGATCGAGGGAGGTGCCGCCGAGTTCCGCGAAGTCCCGGGCGCCCGGCGCCGACATGCTGAAGTACTCGCCCTTCAGGCCGTGTACGTCGATGGCGGCGTTCTCGGCGGGGCGGTTCACGATGGAGCGGTTCTCGGCAGAGGCCTGCTCTGCGGGGAGGGTGACCGCGCCGGTCGGCTCCGCGGCCGATGCGGAGGGGGCCAGGCTGCTCGCCGGCAGCACCAGAGCGGCAGCGATCAGCAGCGCCCGCGCTATGGCTCGTGGGCGGGTGTGTTGTCTCGTCATCGAATCTTTCCTCGTACAGAGGGGATCAGGAACGGACCTGGAAGCGGCGGAACGACTGAAAGGCTCCTGCGAGGTGCCGTGCTCGGCTCGGGGCCATGGCACATGGCGGGTCGCCGCACAGTCTCGTGAACGTGCTCCGACCGGCGGCGGACCGGATCGGCGCCAGCACGGCACCGCACCGCACCGCACGGCATCGGCGCAGGAGCGGCCGACCGAGACGGCCGCCGGGCATTTCAACGTTGGAAATCTGTGTCGCAGCGGAATGACAGCACGCCCTCCAGCGGCTGTCCAGACCCCTCGCACACACTCGCCTGATGTGTCGTCATCCTCGCTGCGGCAGCGGGAAGTTCAGGGATCGGAGCCGTCCCGGAAACGTTGCGCCACACTCTTGCCGGGCTTGCTCCCCCAGCGTTATAACGTTGTAAAGCCGGAGCCGCCGACCGCACCACGGAGGCTTCCAGGCCCACGTCTTCCCAGGTCAGGACTGTACTGACCATGTCTGCCGGACGCCCGCCCCCGGCAGCCGGCTCTGCCTGTCCACCCCGCCCGACCGCACGCCACTCGGCGGTGCTGTCCCCGCCAAGGAGTGTCTTCCCATGACCCTTCCGCAGCGATCCCGCACGCTCGCTGTCGCCTCTCTGGTCGTCGCCACCGCCACGCTGGCCCTCTCCGGATGTGCCAAGTCGGAGGACACGAACGACGCCGGCGGCGACAACGGCCAGGCCGCCCAGGCGGTCCAGACACCGGCGGCGTCATCCGGTCCCGGCTGCAAGCTGGAGACCTACGGCGCTCCGAAGCTCGACCTCAAGGACGCGATCGTCGGCTTCTCCCAGTCGGAGAAGGAGGCCAACCCGTTCCGGATCGCCGAGACGCAGTCCATCAAGGACGAAGCCGCCAAGGTCGGCGTGAAGAAGCTTCTGACCACCAACGCCCAATCCCAGCTGCCCAAGCAGATCAGCGACATCCAGGACATGCTCGCGCAGGGCGCCCAGTTCCTCATCGTCGCACCCCTCAACTCCGACGGTCTGGAGCCGGCCTTCCAGGCAGCCGCGGCGAAGAAGGTTCCCGTCCTCACGATCGACCGCAAGGTCAACGCCACGGCCTGCAAGGACTATCTCGCCTTCCTCGGCTCCGACTTCGTCGAGCAGGGCAAGCGGTCGGCCGATGCGACGATCAAGGCGACCGGCGGCAAGGGCAAGGTCGCGATCCTCCTCGGCGCATCCGGCAACAACGTCACCACCGACCGCACCAAGGGCTTCGTCGACCAGATCAAGGCCAAGGCGCCGGGCCTGGAGATCGTCGCCCAGCAGACCGGTGAGTTCGCCCGCGACAAGGGCCAGCAGGTCATGGAGCAGCTGATCCAGTCCAAGCCCGACATCAGCGCCGTCTACGCGGAGAACGACGAGATGGCGCTCGGCGCCGTCACCGCCCTGAAGGCCGCCGGGAAGAGCCCGGGCAAGGATGTCAAGATCGTCTCCATCGACGGCACCCGCAATGCCGTCCAGGCCCTGGCCAACGGTGAACTCAACGCCGTCATCGAGTCCAACCCCCGCTTCGGCCCGCTCGCCTTCGCCACCGTGCAGAAGTTCTACGCCGGTGAGGAGATCCCGGAGAACGTGATCATCGCCGATCGCGCGTACGACGACTCCAACGCCAAGGCCTCCGTCGGCGGAGCGTACTGACCGGCCCGCTCTTCAGGCTCCTGCCCCTGATCGGGCCCTGTCCGCACGCAACGCCACGGCCCCGCCCCGGGCCGTCACGGTACTCGCTGCCCGTGGCGGCCCGGGATCCCACCATCGATCTCCGGAAGGCCACGTCTCATGGCACCCCCCGAAGGCGCAGCGTCCGCGGCGGCCGGCCCACAGCCGGCAGCCGCGCCGACGGTGCTCGAGGCTCGCGGCGTCGGCAAACGCTTCCCCGGCGTCGTCGCCCTCGACGACGTCTCGTTCAGCTTGCGCGCGGGTGAGACCCACGCGCTCGTCGGCGAGAACGGCGCGGGCAAGTCGACCCTGGTCAAGGTGCTCACCGGTGTCCATCGCCCGGACGGCGGCGAGTTGCTGCTGTCGGGCCGGCCGGTGGACTTCGCCCGCCCCTTCGAGGCTCAGCAGGCCGGCATCTCCACGATCTACCAGGAGGTGAACCTGGTGCCGCTGATGAGCGTGGCACGCAACATCTTCCTCGGCCGCGAGCCCCGCACCAGGCTCGGGCTGATCGACTTCGCGCGCATCCACAGCGAGGCGGCCACCCTCCTCGGAGGGTTCGGCGTCACCGTCGATCCCCGCCGGCCCCTGCACACCCTGGGCATCGGCACCCAGCAGATGGTCGCCCTCGCCCGTGCGGTGTCCGTCAAGGCGCAGGTCGTCGTCATGGACGAACCCACCTCGTCCCTCGAACCGCGTGAGGTCGAGACCCTGTTCCGGGTCATCGGCGATCTGCGGCGTCAGAACATCGCCGTCGTCTATGTCAGCCACCGCATGGACGAGCTGTACCGCATCTGCGACCGGGTCACCGTGCTCCGCGACGGCAAGCACATCCACACCGGCGACCTGGCCGGTCTGGACCGCATGCGGCTGGTCTCCATGATGCTCGGCCGCACGATCTCCGAGGTCCGCCGGCACGGTGTGACGAGCTTCGGCGAGGACGGGCACGACATCGCGCGCAAGCCCGTACTGACCGCCACCGGACTGACCCGCAAGCACCAGCTGGACAAGGTGTCGCTGGAACTCCACCCCGGCGAAGTGCTCGGCCTCGCTGGCCTTCTGGGATCCGGCCGCAGCGAGACCGCCAAGGCCCTCGCCGGTGCTCTGCCGCTCGACGCCGGGGAGATCGGCGTCAACGGCACCTCCCTCGGCCGGCTCTCCTCCGCGAACGCCATCCGGGCCGGCATCAGCCTGCTCCCCGAGGACCGCAAGGCCGAGGGCATCGTGCCCGGCCTCTCGGTCCGCGAGAACATCGTGCTGGCCGCGCTGCCCCGGCTCTCGCGCGCCGGCATCGTCTCGCGCGGACAACAGGACCGGGTCGTCGACATCTTCATGAAGCGCCTGCGCATCAAGGCGTCGAGCCCCGAGCAGAAGGTCGGCGAACTCTCCGGCGGCAACCAGCAGAAGGTCCTGCTCGCCCGTTGGCTGTGTCTCGAGCCCAAGGTGCTGCTGCTCGACGAGCCCACCCGCGGCATCGACGTCGGCGCCAAGGCCGAGGTGCAGGCGCTCATCGACGAGCTCGCCCAGGAAGGGCTCGCCGTGCTGCTGATCTCGTCCGACATCGAGGAACTCGTCGAAGGGTCCGACCGGATCGTGGTGCTGCGCGGCGGAGCCACGGCAGGCGAACTGACCGGCGACCAGGTCACGGAGGACGCCCTGCTCGCCGTGCTCGCCGACCACTCCCCCGCCGTCGAACCTCCCGGGGCGGACACCGAAACCACCGGCGCCGCGGGAGGGGCCGCCGCGACGGCAGGCACCGCCACTGCAACAGGCACCAGCGCCGGCGACACGGAGAGCCCGGGCACCGACACCGACACCGACACCGACACCGGAACCGGTGCGCACGTCCCGGCGCAGGCCACGGCCGGCAAGGAGGACCCCCGATGACCACGCGCGCCCGACCGATCCCCGCAGAAAGGACCGTGAAGCAGTGACCACCCAGGCGACCCAGGCGACTGAAGCGCCGACCCGTAGCCCGTCACGGCCGAGCGGTCCCGCATGGTTCCAGGAGTACGGCGTCTACGCCGCGGTGGCCGCGCTCCTGGTCTTCAACGCGCTCTTCACCGAACACTTCCTCACCGTCGACAACCTCCGCACCCAGCTCATCCAGGTGGCCCCCGTCGTCATCGTGGCGCTCGGCATGGCGCTGGTGATCGGCACCGAAGGCGTGGACCTCTCGGTGGGTTCCGCCATGGCGCTGGCGGCGGCGCTGCTGCCGCTGTACCTCGGCTACGGGCTCGTGCCCGCCCTGCTCATCGCGCTGCTCGCCGGAGCTGTGGTCGGCGCCGTCAACGGCACACTGGTGTCCGTGGTGGGGCTCCAGCCCATCGTCGCCACCCTCGCCCTGTTCGTCGGTGGCCGCGGCATCGCCCTCGTCATGGCGGACGGCCGGCTGAAGCAGATCGCCAATCCCGATCTGCTGTCCCTCGGCACCGGCAGCTTCCTCGGCATCCCGCTGGTCGTCCTCATCGCCGCCGTGCTGGCGCTCGCCGTGGCCTTCCTCGTCCACCGGACGACCTTCGGCCGGCAGATCGTCGCGATCGGCGGCAACCGCTCCGCCGCGACGCTTGCCGGGCTGCCCGTCAAACGCGTCCTGACCGGTGTCTACGTCCTGTGTGGCGTGCTCGCCGCGCTGGCGGGCATCCTCGCCACCGCCCGGCTCACCGCCAGCGACCCGTCCTCGCTGGGCAACCTGATGGAGCTGTCCGCGATCACCGCCGTCGTCGTCGGCGGGACCCCGCTGACCGGCGGCTCCATCCGTGTGCTGGGCACCGTCGCCGGTGCGCTGCTCATGCAGTTGCTGCGCGCCACCCTCGTCAAGCACGACCTGCCCGACTCCACCGCCCAGATCGCCCAGGCGGCCATCATCATCGTCGCCGTCTACGTCGCACGGGAGCGCCGATCCCGATGAAACTCACCTCACCACCCGCCGCCTCCCGGAGCGGAACCCGTGCGCCCGCGCCCCTCGGCCGGGGAGCCGGTACGGAACCGTCGGGGACCGGGCTCTCCAGACTCTCGGGGCTGACCGGGCTCTCCGGGCTCTCCGGGCTCTCCGGGCTCTCCGGCAAGGAACGTCTCGCCTCGCTCGTCCAGCGTCAGGGTGTCCTCGCGGTCCTGCTGCTCGTGGTCCTGATCGCCTCCTTCGTCTACCCCACGTTCGCCACCCTCGACAACGCCCGCGGCGTGACCGTACAGGCGTCCTTCCTCGCCGTCGTGGCGCTGGGCATGACGCTGGTGATCATCACCGGCGGCATCGACCTGTCCGTCGGCTCGGTCTTCGCCCTCGGCGGCGTGCTCGCCGCGTGGGCGTCGCAGGGGGGTGTTGTGCCGGCCCTGCTGGTACCGCTCGCCGTGTGCGGGGCGATCGGCGCGCTGAACGGTGTGCTCATCGCCCGGGCGGGCATGGCGCCCTTCATCGTCACGCTCGCCTCCCTGCTGGGCGCCCGCGGGCTGCTTCTGGCCATCACCGACGAAGGCGCCACGACCTATCTCGTGCCCAAGGGCTCGGCGTTCGCCGAACTCGGCCAGGGCACCGTCTGGGGATTCGGCTATCCGATCCTGATCGCCCTCGCGCTCTTCGGCGCCGGGGGCTTGGTGCTGCAGCGCACCTCGTTCGGCCAGACCCTGTTCGCCGTGGGCGGCAGCAGCGACGCCGCGACCCTCATGGGGCTGCCCGTCGCCCGCACCAGGTTCATCGTCTATCTGCTCAGCGGGCTCCTGGCCGGCTTGGCCGGGGCCATCAACGCGGCGCGGCTGTCCTCCGGTGTGACGATCGTCGGCACCGGGATGGAGCTCGACGCCATCGCGGCCGTGGTCATCGGCGGAACGCTCCTCGTCGGCGGCGCCGGATCCGTCAGCGGCACCCTGTGGGGGGTGCTCCTGCTCGCCGTGATCCAGAACCTCATCAACCAGATCGGTTCGCTCAACTCCTCGTACCAGTCCGTGGTCAGCGGCGGGTTCCTTATCCTCGTCGTGGTCGCGCAGCGTTATCTGGCACGTAACCGAAGAACAGTCTGAAACCGGCCGGGATCCCGCGGACGCGAGACCGCCGGGTCCCGGCACCGGCCCGGGGGCCCGGAGCCCGGAAGCACCGGAAGCACCGGAAGCACCGGAAGCACCGGAGCCAGGAAAGCGCCGGACACCCGTCCCGTTCCCAGCCGAACAAAGCCGAGTAAGACGAGTAAGAGGAGTGCCGTGGGCGTCAGCCTCAAGGACGTCGCGCAGCGGGCAGGCGTGTCGATCAAGACCGTGTCGAACGTGGTCAACAACTACCCCCACGTCACACCCCAGATGCGGGCCAGGGTGCAGCAGGCCATCGACGAGCTCGGCTACCGGCCCAACCTCACGGCGCGTCATCTGCGGAAGGGACGCACGGGCATCATCGCCTTCGCCGTCCCCGAACTCGGCAACCCCTACTTCGCGGAGCTGGCCGGAGCCGTCATCGATGCCGCGGCCGTGCACGACTACACCGTCCTCGTCGACCACACCGCCGGCCTGCGCGAGCGGGAGGTGCTGGTCAGCCAGGAGTTCCGGGCACACGTCATCGACGGACTCATCCTCAGCCCCATCCATCTGGAGAACGAGGATCTGCTCGCCCGGCAGGAGTCGTCCCCGCTGGTGCTGCTCGGTGAGCGCGAGTACGAGGCCCCGTACGACCAGATCGCCATCGACAACGTGGCGGCGGCGCGCACGGCCGTACGCCACCTTCTCGACCTCGGCCGGCGCAGGATCGCCTTCCTCGGCTCGCGTACGAGCCGGGAGCGCCGACCCGCCCATCTGCGCCTGCGCGGCTGGCGGGAGGAGCACGCCGCGGCCGGTCTGCGGCCGGACGAGAACCTGGTCGTCGCCACGGAAGGCTACGGCCGTGCCGACGGCGCCGCGGCCATGGCCGAGCTGCTGGAGCGCGGCGAACGTCCCGACGCCGTGTTCGCGTACAACGACCTGATCGCCCTGGGGGCCATGCGGACCCTCACCGAGCGTGGCCTCGAGGTCCCCGCCGACGTCGCCGTGGTCGGCTTCGACGACATCGAAGAGAGCCGCTACGGCGCCGTCACCCTCACGACCGTCTCGCCCGACAAGCCGGCCATCGCCCGCCTGGCCGTCGACCGGCTCGTGGAACGACTCGCCGGGGGAACCTTGTCGGAGCCGCAGCGCATCAGGCCCGGATACCGCCTCATCGTCAGGGAGTCGACCCGCACCCGCCGTACCGGCGCCTAGCGGGGCCTGGACGGACCGGCCACGACGGGTCGGCCGGTCCCCCGCCAGCCGCCGACGTTCCCCTGTGAAAGCCCGCTCGCCAAGAGGACTGATCATGCGCCGACCCACCGTGCACCACACACCGTTCGGCACCGCCCCGAGTGGCCAGGACGTCGGCCTGTGGCGATTGGAATCCCGTTCCGGCGTCCACGCCGAGATCCTCACCTACGGCGGCATCCTGCACACCCTCGGCGTACCCGACACCGCGGGTGACACCGCCTCCGTGGTCCTGTCGCTGGCCTCCGTCGACCAGTACGCCGGGAAGAACCCCTACTTCGGCGCCCTCATCGGCCGGTACGCCAACCGCATCGCCCACGGCCGCTTCACCCTCGACGGAACCACGTACCAGGTCCCCGTGAACGACCGTCGCCACGCGCTGCACGGCGGACCCGAAGGCTTCGACACGAAGGTGTGGGACGCCACTGCGCTGACGGGGGGCGACTGCGCGGCGGTACGGCTGACACTGCGCAGCCCGGACGGCGACATGGGGTTCCCCGGCGCGCTCGACACGACCGTCACGTACGCGCTCGACGCGTCGGGCACGCTGTCGGTCGAGTACACGACGGTGACGGACCGGCCCACCGTGGTCAACACCACGAACCACGCCTACTTCAACCTCGCCGGCGGTGGCGACATCCTCGGCCACACCCTCCAGGTCGACGCCGCTGCCTATCTGCCCGTCGGCATGGACGGCATTCCCGACGGCCCGATCGCCGATGTGTCCGGCACCGCCTTCGACCTGGCCTCCCCGCAGCTCATCGGGGACCGGCTCCTGGCGGCCGACGACCAGGTCCGGCAGGCCGAGGGCTACGACCACTGCTGGGTGCTGACCGCGCGGGACGACGGCGAACTGCGGCGCGCCGCCCGGCTGGTCGCGCCGGCCGCGAAGCGGGTCATGGAGGTGTGGACGACGGAACCCGGTGTGCAGGTCTACACCGCCAACCAGCTCGACGGCACGCTGACGGACGGCGCCGGCCGCTCGCACGGCCGCCACAGCGCGGTGTGCCTGGAGACTCAACACTTCCCCGACGCGCCCAACCGCCCCGACTTTCCGAGCACGGTGCTGCGCCCGGGGACGATCGGCTACAGCCGCACCGAGTTCCGCTTCCCCCACCTTGCTTACGCCGCAGATCCCGTCGGCCTCGGTCACGGCTCGTGCTGACGACGCAGGTTCCCCGGGCCGGGCAGGCCGTCCACGGCGTTCATGACGAGTGGTCGGCCGCCGATCGCGTGGCTTGCCCGCTACGAACGTTGGCCCGTTGGCATCGCCGGACAACCCCTAGGGTGGGACGGTGACTTCTCTGCCGGAAGACCGGCCGCCGGTGCTCAGCGAAGACGACCGCGACACGGCCGTGCAGCGCGTGCAGGAGGCGTACGCCGAAGGGCACATCTCGCACGAGGAGATGGACGAACGCCTCCACCAGGTGCTCACCGCCAGGACGCACAGCGAGCTTGTGCCGGTTCTGGCCTCGCTCCCGGAGGGGAAAGCGGGCACCACGTCCACGATTGCCGCCGCCGGCGGACGGATCAAGCGGCGCGGCGCATGGCGGGTGCCTCGGATCCTCAAGGTTGCGTCCGCGTTCGGAAGGGTGCACCTGGACCTGTCCCGGGCGGTCATCGAGCACCCGGTCGTCGACATCGAGTTGCAACTCGGCACCGGCAGAGCCAAGATCACGGTGCCCCGCGACGCGATCGTCGACCTCGACGATCTGCACACCGGGTGGAAGGACACCCGCTACAAGCCCTCGCTGCCGGCCCTCCCCGGCGGGCCGAGGATCCGGATCTCCGGGACCATGGGGTTCGGACGGTTGAAGATCCGCCACGCACGGCGTTGAGACCCACCCGACGGACGCGCTCCTCCGTGTTCCGATACCGTCGAGCCCCAGGGCCCGTCAGTGGTGGTGGCCGGGCCGGCCGAGGGTCTCCACGGGGGTCGCGCCGGGGCGGGTCCACTGCGGTACGGGGCGGCTGGTCGGGCCCCAGGTGGCGTTCCCGTCCGCGTCCGAGCGCCAGGACCAGCACGGGACGCGGCCTTCGGGCCGGCCCTCGGGGTTGTCCTCCCACGCCTCGCCGCGGCCGTAGGGCGTCATGTCGAGCAGGCCGAGGGACGCGTTGACCCGCTCGTTGCCACGGCCCGTCGTGGAGTAGGTGAGGAACACGCGGTCGGCGTCGCGCAGGAAGCAGGTGAGGTAACCCATGGCACCGCCGACCGGCGCCTCCACGTCGCGCACCGAGTACCAGGGCTGGGTGTAGCCCATGAACTCGACGTACGAGGCCACCTCGTCCCACCGGCCCGTGGTGAGAATGGCGAAGGAGACGTCGCGGGCGTTGAGGTAGACCGCGTCCTTCAGGTGCCAGGCCGTGGTGGTGCAGCCCTCGCACTGGCCCTGGTGCGGCGCACCGTCGTACCACATGTGCTGGTAGACCAGGAGCTCGTCGCGGCCGTGGAACAGGTCCAGGAACGGGACCGGACCGTCCGCTCCGACGACCTCGGTCTTCCCGTCGAGCTCCACCATCGGCAGCCGGCGGCGGGCCGCGGCGATGGCGTCGCCCTCGCGGGTATGGGCCTTCTCGCGCACCAGCAGCTCGTCACGGGCGGTCTGCCAGGTGGCCAGGTCGACCACGGCTGGGCGGCCGGGCAGCGCGCCGGTCGGGTCGTCCGGGGTGGTCGTCATGGTGTCCTCCGTGGTGTCGTCTCGTGCCGGGCAGCTACGTATTACGTGTGAGGTACTACGACTGAGGTGCTACGACGGTCACCAGATCAGACTCGCGACCCGGCCGGAACTCATCGCGGTAGGGGGCGCCACGGCCGGGCATGCAGGGACCACGTCAGGGCGACAAGGTCGCAGACGCGCTCTCAGGCCTCACCTGGCGGATGTAGCGGCCACCAAGGGCTGCCGACCACGGATCACGGGTCCACGTCACGGGTCACGGGCCAGGAGGCCACAGCGGCCCTCGGCGAGGCAGGCTGTATTCATGCAGTCGCTCCTGCGCCCACATCCTCGACCAGGAGTGGACGGTCACAGCCGGGTCCTGCTCACACTCGCGCAGTGTGTGCCCTTCGCGATCGCGCTCGCCGTGCTGATCATCGAACTCACCCCCGCCCACTTCATCTACACAGGCCCCCTCCTCACCGCGACCCCGGCGCTGGCCGCGGTGACGATGGGTCCCAAGGGCACCACCGCGGCAGTGGCTCTCGCGTTGGCGATCAGCGTGACCACCGCCACCTACAACCAGGCGTGGGGCACGCTGCAGGTCTATTCCAACTTTCTGGCCCTCACCCTCGTCTCCGTGGCCGGTTTCATCACGAGCAGCGCCATGCGCAGGCAGAGCCAGAGCGAGCTCGACCAGGTGCGCCGGATCGCCGTGGCCGCGCAGGAGGTCATCCTGCGGCCCGTCCCCCCGCGCATGGGCCCGGCGCAGGCCGCGAGCCTGTGCCTCGCGGCCGGGACCGGGGCACAGGTCGGCGGCGATCTGTACGAGGCCGTGAAGACTCCGTACGGCGTCCGGATGATCGTGGGCGACGTCCGCGGCAAGGGGCTGAACGCCATCCGCGCGGTCGCCGTGGCGCTGGGCGCCTTCCGGGATGCCGCGCACTACGAGGACGAGCTGGTGACTGTCATGGACCACTGCGCGGCCGCGCTGCGACGGGAGGCCGCCAATCCAGGTGCCTACGACGAGGAAGCCCTGACGGAGGGATTCACCACCGCGCTGATCGCCCAGGTGCCCGACGAACACGTCGTGCACCTGATCAACCGTGGCCATCCGCCCCCGCTGCTGCTGCACCAGGGCAGGGTTCAGGCCCTCATGCCCGCCGTCCCCATGCCGCCCCTCGGCCTGGAAGACCTCGTCACCGGCCCTCCCCAGAAGCCGGAGAGCCATCCGTTCCTGCCGGGCGACCGTCTGCTGCTGTACACCGACGGTGTGATCGAAGCCCGCGACCGGAACAACGACTTCTTCCTCCTGCCCGAGGCCATGCAGGCAATGCGCGCCGACACCACCCCGCAGGAGTTCCTCGACGAGCTGCACCAGCTACTGCTCCGCCACACCGGCGGCCACCTGGCGGACGATGTCGCCATGATCGTCGTCGACCGGCTCGACGATGGAGCGGCCACGCAGGTCAGCGCGCCTGGCCGCCACCTGATGTGACAGCCATGTCCTGACGGCGCATGTTCCGACCACGCATGCCCCTGACCGCGCATGACCTGACCGCGCATGCCCTGACCGCGCATGACCTGACCGCGGCACCCGGCGGCGGAGACTTCCTGGACCGCCAGCCCGAGGACGCCCGCGTGCGCGACGCCGCGACCGGCGTCCTGGACATCCCGCTCGCGGTTCCACGCAGCGCCCCCGGCTCCGCGACGGGAGGGACAGCTGACCTGCGGGGCGGATCACGCCAGCCCGAAGCATCCCAAAACTCTTGGAAGACGCAGATCAGGCGTTGCTACCCCTCATCCACCCACATTCTGACTTGCATATCTAAATCCAGACGCTAACCTGGAGGCCATGGGCGGCGCAGGACCTGCAAGCCGCCCGGCCGACACCGGACCGCGGGACGCCATTCCGGCCGCGCCGGACGGTGCGGCAGGGGCCGTCGAGCCCATCACAGCCGGACACACACCCGCTTCTGCCGGCCCCGACCAGCCAACCCACCTATCGAGCACCCGCCTGAGACAAGGCACGCCCGTCGGAGAGGAATCACATGCTCGTCACACGATCACCCGCCCTGAGCACAGGCGCCGATCACCGCCTTGGCCACGCATTCGCCCGCTCACCGATCAACCACGGCGCGGCCAAGGCCTGCGCCGCCACCGGCGACCCGGCCGAGGTGAGAGACATGCGCTCGGCGAAACACTCGAGGTAAGGGTTCAACTCCAGTTCCGGCAGAGCCTTGTCGGTCACACCGGTCACACCGGTCAGCTCGGCGTCTCGCGCGCCGAGGTTCGCGGACCGAGGTTTCCGGAGCCGAGGAGCATCACCTGCACGGCCTGCCGCAGCCGACGAGTCGTACGAGCTGCTGGAATTGCAGGAGTTGCTGGACCGCGTCCGCGTCGGCAACGACGCCGGATCGCCTCCTCAGGCCGGCCGATCACCGCGTGTTCGCCGCCGTCGGTCCGCACTGTTGCCCAGTCCCGCTCGAATCGTCGAGCAGTTCCAGCACATCGATATGAACACTCACGGGCGCGGTACACCGGCCGCGGCCGCCCCCATGGACCGCTGAAACCGGCCCCGTCGAAACCCACGCACCACACCACCCTTTCAACGAACTCGAACATTCCCCATTCCCAAGGAGATTCACCATGTCCGAGATGCTTCCGCCGCACTCCCGAAGGGCATTCCTTTCCACCTCGGCCGCCGCGACGGCCGCGGCGGTCGCGGGATCCGCCAGCCTGTTCCCCGCCCGGCCGGCCGCAGCGGCCGAAAGGGGAGCCGGCAGCGGCCCGGCAGCGGGCGGGAGCATCCGTCCCTTCCGTGTCCATTTCCCGGAAAGGGATCTCGTCGATCTCCGTCGGCGCATCGTGTCCACCCGTTGGCCCGAGCACGAGACCGTCGTGGACCACTCGCAGGGCGTGCCGCTCACGACGACCCAGGAACTCGCGCGCTACTGGGCGTCGGAGTACGACTGGCGCAAGGTCGAGGCGAAGCTGAACGCCTTGCCGAACTTCATCACCGAGATAGACGGGCTGGACATCCACTTCATCCACGTCCGCTCCAAGCACAAGAACGCGATGCCGCTCATCGTGACCCACGGATGGCCGGGCTCGGTCATCGAGCAGCTGAAGATCATCGAACCGCTCACGAATCCCACGGCATACGGGGCGAAGGCATCGGACGCCTTCCACGTGGTGATCCCGTCTCTGCCCGGCTACGGGTTCTCGGGCAAGCCGACCACGTCCGGCTGGGGCCCCGACCGGATCGCGCGCGCCTGGACGGAGCTGATGCAGCGCCTTGGATACACGAAGTACGTGGCGCAGGGCGGCGACTGGGGTGCGCTCATCGTGGATCTCATGGCTGTGCAGAAGCCTTCGGGACTGCTCGGCATCCACACCAACCTGCCCGGCGTGGTGCCGCCGGAGATCGCCAAGGCTCTCGCAACCGGCAGCCCGGTGCCCCCCGGGCTCTCGGGCGACGAGAAGCAGGCGTACGAGCAGTTGCAATTCACCTACAAGCACCTCGCCTACGCCCGCATCATGGGTTCCCGCCCGCAGACGCTGACCGGACTGACGGATTCGCCCGTCGGACTCGCGACCTTCATGCTCGACCACGACGGGCGCAGTCTGGAACTGATATCCCGGGTGTTCGCCGGACACCAGGAAGGCCTGACGCGGGACGACATCCTGGACAACATCACGCTGTACTGGCTGACGAACACGGCGGTTTCCTCCGCTCGTCTCTACTGGGAGAACAAGTACTCCCTCGTCCCCAACGGCGTTTCCATCCCGGTTGCCGTGAGCGCCTTCCCCGACGAGAACTTCCAAGCCCCGAAGAGCTGGGCACAGAAGGCCTATCCCCAGCTGATCCATTTCAACAGGCTCCCCAAGGGCGGGCACTTCGCGGCCTGGGAGCAGCCGCGCCTGTTCACGGATGAGCTTCGCGCGGGATTCCGGTCCCTTCGCTAGACACCCGTGCGGGCGAGGGCAGGCACCTGCCCTCGCCCGCCCCTCCCCGTCTCGCTTCCTCTCCCTCCCTCTCCGTCCCTCCCTCCCTCTCCCCCGGCGGAGCGATCACCGCTCCCGACACGAAAGGCCTCATCATGTTCGGCAAACTCGGCGCACCCGAGATCCTGCTCATCCTCGTCGTCGTGATCCTCCTCTTCGGTGCCAAGCGCCTGCCCGACATGGCGCGCTCGCTCGGCCAGTCCATGCGCATCCTCAAGACCGAGACCAAGGCCATGCGCACCCGCGAGGACGAAACCACCGCCGCGGGCCCGCCCCCCGCACTTGCCGACTCCGCAAGCCGGATCGAGTCCCAGCGCCCCCTCGCTGCCGCACCCGGGCAGCAGGAGGACACCGCTGCGGCGGGGGCCCGTACCCAGGAAGCCGTCGGTACGCACTGACGCCGGACTGTGCCGGCGAGAGAGAAACGGAGGACTGCTCGTGCTCGCAGCCACCCTTCAGGCCCCTGAGGGGCACATGCCCCTGATGGGCCACCTTCGCGAGCTGCGGATGCGCCTGGTGAAGGCGATCGCCGCAGTCATGGTGACGACCGTTGTCGCGGGGCTGTTCTACAAGCAACTGACCGACTTCGTCATCGCGCCACTGCCGGGCTGTACCCCGGGGGAAGGGAGCGGCACGACGCCCGCCGGGCGATGCGGCGTCATCGCCACCAACGGTCTCCTCTCGCCCGTCACCCTCGCCTTGAAGGTGTCGTTGACCGCGGGCCTCATCGGCGCGAGTCCCGTCTGGCTCTACCAGCTGTGGAGGTTTCTCGCCCCAGGACTGCACCGCGGCGAGAGGAAGTACACCCTCGCCTTCCTCGCCACGGGCATCCCGCTGTTCCTGATCGGGGCGGCGTTCGCCTATGCCGTCCTGCCCACGACTGCACGGGTGTTGATCTCCTTCACCCCTGACCAGGCCACCAACATCCTGCCCGTCGACGACTTTCTCGACCTTGCCACCCGTATGGTCGTGGTCTTCGGGCTGTCCTTCGAGCTCCCTCTGCTCCTCATCATGCTCAACGTGGCAGGCGTCCTCAGCGCCGCCCGTATGGCGGGCTGGTGGCGGCACATGCTCATCGGCATCGCGGTCTTCGCCGCCATCGCCACGCCCAGCAGTGATCCGCTGAGCATGCTCGCGCTCGCCGGCCCCATCACCGCGCTCTATCTGGCCGCCTGCGCCGTCTCCTGGCTCAACGACCGCCGCCGCGGCCGCACACGCGCGGCACGTCTCAGCCCCGACGAGCCCTCACCGCTTCCCACTTCCGACGCGTCGCGCCCCGGTCGCTGAGTCGGCGTCCCTCGTGTTCCGCACTGCACTTCACCTCACTGCGCCTCCCCGCCCCGCCCCCCAAAGGAGGGCACACATGTTCTTCGACATAGGCCCGCTCGAAATGGTCACCATCTTCGTGATCGCGATCGTCGTCCTCGGGCCGGAGAAACTCCCCAAGGCGATCTCCGAGATCTCCGCCTTCACACGCAAGGTCCGTTCCTTCTCGGACAGCGCTCAAGCCGACATCCGCAAAGAACTCGGCCCAGAACTCGCCGACCTCCAACAGCGCTCTCTCCAACTCCGCGACCTTCACCCGCAAGCACTGGCGCAACAAGCACTCACGGGCGCCGAGGACGAGACGAGGCCGCATGCAACGACCGCCACGAAGAGTGTCCCGGTTCCGCCGCCTGCCTGATCACGCGTCAGCTCCGCAGCGAGGACCGGACGGTGATGCCGTGTCCTCCGTGACGGGCCGGGCTGTACGTACCAAAGCCTGCGCGTGCTGGAGCCGGCGCGCAGCAACCGGCCGGGATCGGGGCACGGACGTGGATGTGGACGTGGTGCGGCTGATCGGGATGAGCCCATAGCCCGCACCGAACCACCACCGGCACCTGCCTCAAAGGGGGTCGATGGGGTGGAACACCAGGACGAGACACCGTGGCAGAGCCTCGTCGCCCGCCTGGCGGAGGTGGTGCTGGAGGTGAGGGCCTGGGCCGCTCGCGCGGCGGGTTCACCAGCAAGCTCCGCCCTCGCCATCTGGCTCCGAACGTGCCTACGCGACCCAGCAGTAGACGCCCTGCCTCTGGCGACGGGCGCTGCTGACGAGAGCGGCCAGGTCACTCACGATCGCGTCGGCGATCTCTGTGTCGATGTTCTCGCCCTCCTCCGCCAGGAGCTGAACCCACGAGGCAGCCAGGTCACGCAACCTGGGGCGCTCAGCGTCTGCGAGTGCAGTGGACAGGCCAGGCGAGATCGCGAAGACGGCACATCCGCCGTTGTCCTCGCCAGCGACGATACGTGGCTCGCCCGCTTCGACGAGTTCCTCGAAGCTGCCGCCGACAAGAAGGCATTCCCACTCGACCACCGCCTCCTCAGGATCGAAGTTGCCGAAGGAGAGCGACTCGCATGCCCGCCCTGGTCCGGTCGCGAGGGTCAGAGCCGCTGACGTGTCGTCCGGCGCCATGAAGAACTTCACGATGATGCTCACCCGGGCATCATCCCTGACCGCCTACACCCATGATCGGCCGGACAAGTCCTAGCAGCGCCGGTTCCATGACTTAGCCTGACTGCCCCTGTGACGGAAAGGCATGACGGTGTCGCCGGACGGTGTGCAGTGGCTTGCGGAGTCCTACCCTCAAGGATTCTCGGTCGTCTTTGTCCGCGATCTGCAGTCGGCAGAGCTGCTCGCCCGCCTGGGTTGTGAAGCGGCCGGATCGCCGATGACGCGCGAGGATGCCGAGGAGCATGAGCTGGATGACGAGGCAGGCGAGGTCCTGCGCGCAGGAGAGTGCGATGGGTGGGCGTTTGCGATCCAGAGCTGGGCTGCGCATGTGCTCGGTGAGGGTGTGATCGGCTCGGTCTCGGCCGGCACCGAGATGGTGGCCTTGGTCAGCACGGCCACCATCCCGTGGTTCTCCTATGCCGCGAATGGTGAGGAAGTCTGTTCGTTCGACCCCGGCATGCCGTGGATCCGACATGGCTCCGACCCGGACCGCCTGCTGTCCGCGATGCGATCGGCCGGGCTGATCTCGGACGATGGCTCAGCGGGAACCGCTTGTGGCGTGACAGGCATGCTGGTGCTGGCTGAACAGGAGTTTCAGGTGGGGCTTTCGCGGGAGGTCGATGACAAGCCCCTCCTCGTCGGCGTCGTCCCGTAAGTCAGCCGCGGTGACCGCGGACGGTGACCCCGGGTGCTTGCGACGGAACGGCCGCACTCGTGCTGAACCCCGCGCTCTCGATCTCGGCGCATGTCACTCCGCCCCCGGGGTGCCCCCACAGCCAGGGCGTCGCCCACTTGCACACCTAGGGGGCCCGCTTGAAGCGATGGGATTGTCGAAGTTCGGCCCCGTGGCGGGCACAGCGACGACGGGCACGCCGTGGTCGTCGCGCGGTAGTGCACCGGCCCGGCGTCACGCAGAGGCGTGGAGAAGGCGGGCGCAACGACAGCATGGAGGGTGCCGGGGCGGGCGGGGTGTCCAGCAAACAGCGGGAGCAGCCGGCGAAGCTCTTTCGGCATGAAAGCACGGGACGGCCGATTCGGCTGGGCTCAGGCCGCGGTTAGGCCCCGGCAGCCGTGTCAGGTCCTGACAGCGGTCTCAGGCCTCAGGTCCTGGCAGCCGTGTCCGACCTGTCCATGACGACATCGGTGCCGGGCACTTCCTGACCGTCTTCGTCGACGAACCCGACGTGGACAGGCTGACCGGTGGATCGCACCCGACGTACCGCAGAGGGGCCCGAGGGGCGCGGGCGGTGATGGTCGCCCCACTGCTGGAGCGCGGCCAGCACCACCCACAGCTCACGCCCCGCTGGTGTCAGGTGGTAGCTCTGTCGCGGCCTGCTGCCCGGCTCCTGATAGGTCTTCGTACTCAGTACGCCGGTCTCGACAAGCAGCTTGAGCCTGGCGCTGAGCAAGTTCGACGCGATGCCCAGGGACGACTGGATGTCGGCGAACTTGTGCCTGCCGGCGAAGACCTCGCGGAGTACCAGAAGGGACCAGCGCTCGCCGAGAATCTGCAGGCTGCGCTCGATGGAGCAGGCCGGCTCGTCGTTCGTGGGGCCTGACCACTGCCGTCCGGTTGGCACTGTCCACCTCCTACGTGGTGCCGGTCCCGCGTTCGCCCGGCTGTCGCATGGTGCAGCAGTGAGTCTACACCCTGGGTTTCCTCTTGCAATTCAGGCCGCGAACCAGACCACCACACAACCCTGAGTGGCGATATGTCACTCGTTGCTACCCGATATCCACCCGCACCCTGACTTGCGTTTCTAAATCCAGACGTTAATGTGGAAGCCATAGGCAGCGCCGTCACAGCCGGACACCCCCAGCTTCGGCCGGCCACGTCGGCCAACCGACAACCGCCTACCACCAACCACCGAGCGACCCGCCTGGACATGGCGGGCCGCCTGCAAAGAAGGAAGAAGGCACGATGGAGATCAAAGGTTCAGTTGCCCTGGTCACGGGCGCCAATCGCGGCATCGGCCACGCATTCGCCCGCTCACTGATCGACCACGGCGCGGCCAAGGTCTACGCCGCCACCCGCGACCCGGCCAACGTGACGGATCCCGACCTGGTCCCGCTGCGTCTCGACGTCACCGACCCGGAGAGCGTCGCCGCGGCCGCCGCCGTCGCCGACGACGTCTCCATCGTGATCAACAACGCCGGGATCGGCGGCGCGGGCACCAAGCTCCTGGAAGGCTCGTTCGACGGTGCGCGCCAGGCCATGGAGGTCAACTACTTCGGCACCTGGGCCGTCTCACGGGCCTTCGCCCCGGCCCTTGCCCGCAACGGCGGTGGAGCACTGGTCAACATGCTCTCGCTGGCCTCCTGGGCCAGCCAGGCGCAGTTCGCCGGCTACGCGGCCTCCAAGGCCGCGCAGTGGTCACTGACGGACGCGCTGCGACGGGCCCTGTACACACAGGGAACCCTCGTCGTCGGGGTACACGTCGGCTTCGTGGAGACGGATCTCAGCGCCTGGACCGACGCGCCGAAGGTCAGCCCCGCCACCGTCGCCGAGCTGACCATGCAAGCCCTGGCCGGCGACCGGTTCGAAGTCCTCGTCGACGAGGAGACCCGGCGCGTCAAGGCCGCACTGTCACAGCCGGTGAGCGCGCCACCCGTCGCCTGACGCCCCGCCCCGTCGAAAGCCGACCGGAGGAGCCCACTTCCTGCTGTCGGCGATGACACAGCGAGCCCTACGCAGCGAGCCCTCACGACCGGACTGTGTGCCGCCCCACCGGTTCGGCCTCCCGGGTCGGCCCCGGGGACGGCAGCACCACGACGGCCGGTCAACGGCACTCACGCGCACGGCCCACTTCCCCAGCGCATCTCATCCCCGCACGGCACAGAGGCTCACCCCCGCAGGACACAGAGAGGACGATCCATGGGCAGTTCCGCACCAATGGCCATCGCCGCCGCCCAGACCGCCTTCCAGAGCTTCGGCACGGCGATCGCCCTGCTGGATGCGCGGGGAACGGTGGTCGGATGGACGCAGGCCGCCCAGCAGCTCGTCGGCCACGCGGCCGCGGACGTGGTGGGCCGTTCCGGTACCGCCTTGCTGGCGGGCAGCGACGACCGGGCAAAGGCGTCGGCGCTCGCCGGGTCGGACAGTGCCCCGTCCCGCTGGACCGGCCTGACAGGGGTCCGCCACCGCGACGGTCGCAGGATCGACGTACGCCTGTGCGTGCAGCCGCTGACCGGCCAGGACAGTCGGGCGCAGTGGCTCGTGGCGGCCACCGACAAGGAGACGCCCCCGTCATGGGTCGCGGACGGATCGGGCATGGAGTCACTGACGGGCGCACTGCATCTTCCGAGCCGGCTGCCGGTCGGTGTGGTGATACGCGACACCGAGCTGCGTTGCACCTGGGTCAACGACACCCAGGGCCTCAAGGACGGCATCCCTCTGCAGCGGCGCCTGGGGCGCACGTTGACGCAGGCGGCGCCCGGCGAGGACGCCGAATCGATCGAGTCGGTGATGCGCCAGGTGCTGGAGAGCGGCATGCCGGCGATCAACAGGGAATACCGTGCCTTCCTGCCGATGCATGCGCACCGTGAGCCCGCGCTGGCGGCCTCCGTCTTCCGCATCGACGACGGTGAGGGTCATGCGCTCGGCGTGTGTGCCGTGAGCGTGGATGTCAGCGACAGCCGGCGGGCGCGGGAGCGGCTGGCGATCCTCGGCGAGGCCGGGAAGCGGATCGGCACCACCCTGGACGCCATGCAGACCGGTCAGGAACTGGCCGACCTCACCGTGCCTCTCCTCGCCGACTACGCCACCGTCGACCTCGCCGAGTCCGTCCTGCTCGGTGAGGAGCCCCAGGCACGGACGGACCCTGAGGGCGGACGCATCCCGGCCTTCCGGCGCGCGGGCCTCGCCTCGGTCAACGAGGGAGCCCCGGAGTCCCTGTGCGCGCGGGGAGAGCCGGTCCTGGTCCCGCCGGCATCGCCCTTCACCAGCGTCCTGCTCTCCGGACAGTCCCACTTCGAGCCCGTGCTGGACACCTCCCCCGGGACATGGCTGGACCATCACGACGCGGTGCGGGCGGCGATCCACGATCACACGATGCACTCCTTGATGATCGTTCCGATCCATGCGCGGGGCGCCGTGCTGGGCGTGGCCGTGTTCGTGCGGACCGCGGATCGTGTGCCGTTCGAGGAGGACGATCTGCTGCTGGCCGAGGAACTGGTCAGCTGGGCCGCGCTGTCCCTGGACAACGCCCGCCAGTACGCGCGCGAACGCTCCGCGGCCCTGGCCCTGCAACGCCATCTGCTCCCCCACCACGTGACCGGCGGGACAGCGGCCGACGTCGCCTGGCGCTACCTGCCCGCCGACAGCCACCACGGTGTCGGCGGCGACTGGTTCGACGTGATTCCCCTCTCCGGCGCACGCGTCGCCCTCGTCGTCGGCGACGTGGTCGGCCACGGCATCAACGCCGCCGCCACCATGGGCCAACTCCGCACCGCCGTACGCACCCTGGCCGCTATGGACATGCCGCCCGACGAGCTGCTCGCCCGCCTCGACGAGCAAGCCCTCCGCCTCGCCGAGGCCGACACCGACCCCCACGCCCCGGACACCGCGACCATGGCCGCCACCTGCTTGTACGCCGTGTACGACCCCGTCACCCGACAGTGCACCATCGCCCGGGCCGGCCACCCGCCGCCCGCAATCATCGACCCGCACGGTCATGTCACGTTCCCCGACCTGCCCACCGGAGCCCCACTGGGCGTGGGCCTCGTCCCCTTCGAGTCCGTCACCCTGGAACTGCCCGAGCACAGCGTCCTCGCCCTCTACACCGACGGCCTCGTCGAGGCCCGCGGACAGGACGTCGACACCGGCATGGACCGCCTTGCCACCACCCTGGCCAAGCCCGACCAGCCGTTGGAGAGCCTCTGTTCATCCGCCGTCGACACGCTGTCGAGCGAGGCACCCCGCGACGACGTCACCCTGCTCCTCGCCCGCACCCACGCACTCGGCCCCGAGCAGACCGCCTCCTGGCAACTCCCTGCCGATCCGGCGCTCGTCAGCCAAGCCCGGGCCCTGACCACCCGCCAACTGCGCCGATGGGGGCTGGACCACCTGGCCGACTCCACCGAACTCATCATCAGTGAACTGGTCACCAACGCCATCACCCACAGCAGCGGCACGATCGGCCTGCGCATCATCCGCCACGAGGCACTGACCTGCGAGGTCACGGACACCAGCAACAGCCACCCCCGTCTGCGCCACCCCCACACCACCGACGAGAACGGCCGCGGCCTCCTCCTCGTCTCCCAACTGACCCGCAGATGGGGAACCCGCCACACACCGGACGGCAAACTCGTCTGGGCCGAACAGCACCTCACACCCAAGCCCTGAACACCTGCCCACGACCACGACACCCACGTCGGTCGCCGGGGCCTGTCCGCGATCGACCGGCCCGGGACCGCGCAACCAGCGATCGGCGACCAGCGACGTGGGGCAGGTCACCGAAGGTTGACTTGCAAATCGAAACTCAGGATCTAGCATGGACGGCATGACTGAGACTGCAGCACCTTTGCGCATCATCGAGGAGTCACCCGCGTACTGGCGGGTCCTGTTCGACAACCCACCCCTCAACGTCGTCGACCACACCGTGTTCGAGGGCCTGCAGGACCTGCTCGCGCGGATGGACACCAGTCCGGAACTCCGCGTCGTCGTATTCGAAAGCGCCGACGCCGACTTCTATCTCGCCCACTTCGACATGACCGGCAAGTCGGCCCACATCGCCGGTACCGCCGGCCGTTCCGGCCTGTCCGTCCCCACGGACACCTTCGTCCGCCTCTCGACGTCCCCCGTGGTGAGCATCGCGAAGATCCGCGGCCGCGTCCGCGGCGTGGGCAGCGAGTTCGTCCTCGCCTGCGACATGCGCTTCGCCTCCCGCGAGAACGCCGTCCTCGGCCAGCCCGAAGTGGGGGCAGGGGTCATCCCCGGCGGCGGTGGCACGGAGCGCCTTCCGCTGCTGACCGGACGAGGACGCGCGCTGGAGATCATCCTCGGCGCCGACGACTTCGACGGCGACACCGCAGAACGCTACGGCTACGTCAACCGGTCCCTGCCGGACAGCGAGCTGGACGGCTTCGTCGACACCCTCGCGCGGCGCATCGCCTCGTTCGACCGACGCCCGATCGAGACGGCGAAGAACCTCGTCAACCGGGTCTCCCTGCCGTCCGTGGACAGTCTCCTCGACGGCCGCAACGCCTTCGGGGCCGCCCTTGCCTGGCCGGAAACCCAACAGCGGGTCGCAGCCCTGTTCAAGCGCGGGATGCAGCAGGAAGGGGACCTGGAGAACCGACTCGGCGCACACCTCGCCGATCTGCTCGACGACTGAGCGGCCCTGCTCGACGACTGAGCGGCCCTGGTCGAAGACGTTGGACGTGCCGGTGGAGGCGGGGCGGGCCGCCCTGCAACTGTCCTCGACGAACGACCAGTTCGGTCCAAGGCATGCACGGTGGCCCGTCCCCGCGAGCCGCGACCTCGCGCTCAGCCGGCAGGGGCGCCGAACCACGTGGGCAGCCGGCCGAGCAGGTCCTGCTGGTCCTCGCCGACCCATGCCACATGGCCGTCCGGGCGCAGCAGCACCGCGGGCACGTCCAGTTCCTCGCTGACGTCGACGACGTGGTCGACCCGGTCCGACCAGCCCTCGACCGAGAGCCGGCCGGTCTGGTCGAGCAGCAGTCCGCGGCCGCCGTGCGTCAACTCGTAGAGGCGACCCCGCTTCAGCCCCACGTCCCGCATCCGCCGGCCGAGCAGATCATGTCCTTCGCCGAAGTCGTAGCGGACTCCGATCGCGGTGATCTTCTCGACCAGGTACCGGTTCACGTCCTCGAAGTCCATCAGCTCCGACAGCAGCCCACGCACCGCCCGGGGGCCCGGCTCGGTGGACATCAGCTCCATCTGCGCGCGGGTGTTGGTCAGCACGTCCGCCGCCACCGGGTGCCGTTCGGTGTGGTAGCTGTCCAGCAGTCCCTCCGGCGCCCGGCCGCCGACCTCGGCGGCAAGTTTCCAGCCGAGGTTGAACGCGTCCTGGATGCCGAGGTTGAGGCCCTGCCCGCCGACCGGTGGGTGGATGTGCGCCGCGTCGCCGGCCAGCAGCACCCGGCCGACCCGGTAGCGCTCGGCCAGCCGGGTCGCGTCGCCGAAGCGGGACAGCCAGCGCGGTGAGTGCACGCCGAAGTCGGTACCGGCGAACGCCCGGAGCTGCTGCCTGAGCTCATCGAGAGTCGGCGGGACCGCGCGGTCCTCGGCCACTCCCCTGGCGGGCACGACGACGCGGTACCGCCCGTCGCCGAGCGGCCCCACGCCGAACCGCAAGTGGGTCTTGCGGACCTCGGCCACGACGGTGGCCACCGTCTCCTGCGGCGCGGCCACCTCCATCTCGCCCAGCAGCGTCTCGACGCGGGTGGGCTCGCCGGGGAAGCCGACGCCGAGCAGTTTGCGCACCGTGCTGCGGCCGCCGTCACATCCGACGAGGTAGCGCGAGCGCACCAGCGTGCCGTCGGCGAGTTCGACGGTGACCCCGGCGTCGTCCTGGCTCAGCCCGACCAGTTCGCCGCCGCGCCGGATCTCGGCGCCGAGCTCGGTGGCACGCTCGGCGAGCAGACGGTCGATGAGGGGCTGCGGGATGCCGAGAACATACCCGTGCGCGGTGTCCAGTCGCTCGGGTGACGGCTTGCCGATCCCGGCGAAGAAGCCACCCGCCGGGTGCTTCGTGCCGAGCGCGAGGAACCGTTCCAGCAGACCGCGCTGGTCCATCACCTCGATGCTGCGCACGTGCAGGCCGAGCGCGCGGACGTACGGGGTCGGCTCCGTGTCCTTCTCCAGCACGAGCACGTGGACGCCGTGCAGCCGCAACTCGGCGGCCAGCATCAAGCCGGTCGGTCCGCCGCCGGCAACGATCACGTCGATCATGAAAACCCCCGTTTCGGCAAAGGTGCATTCAGCCAGCTGCTCCCGCGCGACCCGTGCGCCACCAGAAGCGCACGTACGTCGCGAATCTCTGATTTCGGCAGGTTCTGGCTTCGGTCGGAGATTCTGCATCACGACCCGGGCCTTGCCGCAAGGCCCCCGCTGCGCTATACCTTGAGAGTGGCAAGGAGTGGGTGACCTCCTTGCCTTTGTCTTTTGTGCGTCTGTCTTTTGTGCGTCCGCTTCTGTGCGACGACTGCGGATGGACAGGTCCTCCGTGAGCGGCGAACCGTACGAGCACATCGAGGGCCTGCCGCGGCGGTTACGGACGCGGCAGGCCCTCGATGTCGTGCGTGCACGTCACCTGCGCACGTCGTCTCCGCCCTCGTCGATCGCGCGGATGACCACGGGGTAGTCGGGAACACCCTCGGGCTGGGGGCACTGCACGATGCGCGCCGCGATCTCCGTGACCCGTTCGAGGCTCTCGCAGTCCAGCACCCAGTATCCGCACAGGAGTTCCTTCGTCTCGCCGTACGGACCGTCCGAGATCACCGGCCGGCCGTCCTCGCCCGCGCTCACGAACCGGGTCTGCGCGGGCTCGACCAGGCCTTGCCCGTCCACGAGTTCCCCTGACTCGGCAAGGTCGTTGTTGACGGCCTCCATGAAGGAGAACATGGCCTGCACGTCCTTCTCGCTCCATGCGGGGCTGTGCTCGGAGCCCTTGCCGCGCATGGCCTCGTAGTCGGCCTGGCTCGCCTGGACCATCACCAGATACTTCATCGTTTCGCTCCCTCGGTGCGGGGCCGCCCCATGCGGGCAACTCTCACAGGGGACGTCGGAGCGGATGACGGTTTCTCGACACGGCACGGAAGATTCCTTTTCTTCGCCCGGTGCGCACCGCTCTGCCGGCGCGTTGCCGTCAGGCGTCCTCAGCCCGCGCGCCGCTGTACCTCGGGGTTGGCGCAGTGGACCAACGGCTCGCCGCGCAGATAGCGGCCGACGTCGGCGGCGACGATCCGCGCGGCCTTGTGCGCCACCTCCTGACTGCCGCCCGCGATGTGCGGGGTGAGGACGACACCGGGGGCCGTCAGCAGCCTGGATGTGGCGGGCAGCGGCTCTTCGGGGAAGACATCGAAGCCGGCGCCCGACAACTGCCCGGAGTCCAGGGCGTCGCAGACCGCGTCGTAGTCGAGGAGCGCGCCGCGGGCGCAGTTGACCAGGACCGAGCCGCGGGGCATCGTGGCGAGCTGCCGGCGTCCGATCATGCCCGTGGTCTCCTCGGTGACCCGGGCGTGCAGGGAGACGATGCGGGAGCGGGTGAGCAGTTCGTCGAGGGAGACCTGTTCGGCGAGGCCGGCCAGCGCCTCGGGGCGGACGTAGGGGTCGTGGACGAGGACGTGGGCGCCCATCGCGACCAGGATCCCGGCGACCCGGCTGCCGATGGCGCCGAAGCCGATCAGTCCGACGGTGGCGCCGTCGATCTCGATGCCGCAGTTGTCGTAGTCGTAGTAGTCACCGCGCCAGACGCCCCGGCGCAGGTCGGTGTGGGTGTCTCCGACACCGCGGGCGGCGGCGAGCAGCAGGGTGAGCGTGTGTTCCGCGGTGGCGGTGGCGTTGCGTCCGGGGGCGTAGCAGACCGCGACGCCGTGCCGGGTGGCGGCTTCGACGTTGGCGTTGACCGGGCCGCCGCGGCTGGTGCAGAAGAGCTTCAGATCGGGGCAGTGGTCGAGGATCCGCTCGGTGAGCGGGCCGTGTTCGGTGACGCAGATCTCGGCTCCCCGGAGCGCCTCGATCATCTCGTCCTCACTGCCGGAGGCCTCGATGACCTCGGCGACCGGCCCGAGCGGGGTGTGCGGCCAGTCGAACCGGATCTCTCGTACGTCCAGCGGGGTGTCCCCGGCCGCCGTTCGCACGGCCCGGGTGAACAGGTCCGGGCGGATGAAGTGGTTGCCGGCGACGAGGACGGTGGTGCTCATGAAGGGCAGCTCCTGAGGGGCGGGGACGGATGCCGGGCGGGTGCTGGGCAGGTGTGGAGCGGGTGCGGTCAGTGGAGGGCGGTTGTCAGGGCCGAGGTCGGGGCGTTGAAGCTGAGCAGCGCGGTCTGCCCGTTCTCGAGACGGATCTCGGTGCGTGCACCGTTGTCCAGCCGAGGGAAGACGCGGCGGTAGTCGGCGAGCGGGATGCCCACCAGATGACACAGCAGGACCCGGACGAGAGTGGAGTGTGCGACGAGCAGGATCCGGCCGCGCGGCTGTGCGCGGGCGAGATCGGCGAGGCAGTCGGCGGCGCGCTCGGCGGCGTGGCGCGGATGTTCGCCGTCGGGCAGATGGTGCTCGACCGGGTCGGCGAGGAAGGCGGCCAGTTGCTCCGGGAAGCGCCGGTGCATCTCGTCCCTGGTCAGGCCCTCGCCCTGGCCGAAGTCGAGTTCGTAGAGGCGCTCGTCGACGCCCGCGGTGAGACCGCAGGCCGCGGCGGCGGGGGCGGCGGTGAGCCGGGCACGGGAGAGCGGTGAGCTCCAGATGCCGGTCAGCGCGGCGGTGGCGGCCCAGCCGGCGAGGGCGGCGGCCTGCTCACGGCCGAGGTCGGTCAGCGGCACGTCGGTGCGGCCGGCGTAGCGGTTCTCCGCGTGCCAGACGGTTTCGCCGTGGCGTACAAGGATGAAGTCGGTCACGGTGCTGCCCTCCTGCGGGCGTGGTCGGCCACGGTCCGGTCGAGCCAGCCACGGCGGGTGAGTTCGTCGATGAAGCGGAGATGGGCCGGGAGGTGGCGCGCGGTGCGGGCCGGCCTCGGGTTGATCTCCCGGGCGGTACGGACCATGGCGGCGGCCGCCTCCTGCAGACCGGCGCCGGAGGAGGTGGCGGCGAGGACGGCCATGCCGACGGCTCCCTCGGCATGCTGCGGGAGCCGTACGGGGCGGCCGAGGACATCGGCGCGCAGCTGGCACCAGTACGCGTTGCGGGCGCCGCCGCCGGTGAGGGTGAGCGGCCCGTCGACGGGTGCGCCGAGGTGGTCGAGGTAGTCGAAGCAGAGCCGTTCCAGGCAGGCGACGCCGAGGAGAACGGCATGGAACTCGGCGGCCCGGGTGGGGGCGTGGCCGAGGAGGAAGGGTTCGGCTCCGGGGGCGCGGAAGGGAAAGCGTTCGCCGCCGCCGGCGACGAGCGGATAGGCGACCGCATCCGGGTCCAGGGCGGCGGCCTGTGCGGTGAGCGCGTCCAGGTCCGCGCCGGGGAAGCGCTGGGAGAGGACGCCCGCGCCGCTGCTGGAGGCGCCGCCCGGCAGCCAGGTCCCGCCGGGTCCGCGGTGGCAGTAGACGACGCCCGCCGGGTCGCGGACCAGGTGCGGGCTGCTGCCCTTGAGGACGAGGGTGGTGCCGAGCACCGAGTTCCAGGCGCCTGGTGCGAGCGCTCCCGCGCCGATCTGAGCGGCGCAGCCGTCGGTCATCCCCGCGACGATGGTGGTCCCTTCGGGGATGCCGGTGGCGTCGGCGGCCGCGGCGCAGACGGCGCCCAGCGGACTGCCGGGGCGCACGACGTCGGGCAGGAGGCCCTCGGGGACGCCGAGTTCTTCCATCACCTGGTGCGGCCAGCGCTCCTCGACGAGGTGGTAGCCGGTCTTGAGGGCGTGGCTGGCATCGCTCGCGAGCTGCCTGCCGGCCAACCGCCAGGTGATCAGGTCGACCTGGTGCAGGAGCCGGGAGCCGGTGCGGAGCGCGGGGTCGCCCTCCAGGAGCGAGACGAGCTTGGGCAGCGCCCATGACGGCTGCATGGTGCGGTAGCCCAGCTCCCGCCAGACCTTCTCCCCGGCGGCGTTGACCGCGGCGGCCTGTGCGGCGGCGCGCCCGTCGTCGTACATCAGGCCGGGGGTGCGCGGGGTACCCCGGTCGTCGGCGAGCAGGATCGTGCCGGAGGTGCCGTCGATCGCCAGGCCGCGGACGCATCGCGCGTCGATGCCGTCGAGGGCCTCCCGGCAGGCGGCGGTCAGCGCGCGCCACCACTGCTCGGGATCCTGCTCGTGGCGGTTGCCGTCGCGCCGGCCGGCCAGTGGACGGGCGGCGGTGGCCAGGACCTGCCCCGTGCCGTCGACGGCGACACAGCGCGCGCTCTGGGTGCCGAGGTCGAGCCCGAGCCAGATGCCGTCGAGGGCGGCGGCGGCGTCCGAGCGGCGCGGGTCAGACACGGGGTTCTCCATGGGTGGTGGCGGCCTGTTCGGTGGCTTCGGTCGGCCGTCCGCGAGCTTCGGCGGGGCGGTCGGCGCTCCCCTGCCAGACGGCGCCGCCGCGCCAGCCCGCCTCACGGGCGAGCGCCCGCCGGCCGAGGAAGTCCTCGTACTGCGCGGCGTAGAACTCCGCCCGCTCCGGTTCCGGCTCCCAACCGCGCTGCATCCGGACGTACTTGGCGGCGGCGCTGTGCATGCTGGTCTCGGCGCCGGTGCGGACCAGGCCGGTGAGGAAAGCCCCCTTGGCGCCGAGTTCGGTGTCACCTGAGCGGGCGGTGGGCACCCCGGTGGCGTCGGCGATCAGGGCGCACCAGGCGTCGCTGTTGGCGCCGCCGCCGCACAGGCGCAGCTCGCTGACGTCCGTGCGGGCGGCGGCCAGCGAGTCCCGCAGGACCAGCGAGAGCCCGTCGAAGACGGCGCGCGCCAGGTCGGCGGGCGTGTGCTCCAGGGACAGCCCCCAGAAGGAGCCTCGGGCGCCGGGATCGAGGAAGGGGGCGCGCTCGCCGGCCGGGGAGAGGTACGGCAGGAACATCAGCCCGTGGGCGCCGGGCTCCGACTCGAAGGCCAGCTGCGCCAGCTCCGGCGGTCCGGGCAGATGCAGCAGGCGGGCCGCCCAGCCGAGCACCTCGGCGCCGTTGAGCGTGGGGAAGGCCCGCAGCACCCTTTCACGGCCGCGGTAGGCGATGTGGATGCCGGACGGCTCGCCGCTGGTGTCGATCCCGGTGCGGACGATCTCGGTGCACAGCGTGGTGCCCAGGATGCTGCACGCCTGGCCGGGGTCGACGACGCCGACGCCTCGGGCGGTGGCGGCGATGTCGTACGGGGACATCACCACCGGCAGGCCCGCCGGGAGGCCCAGCTCACCCGCGGCCCCGGTGGTGATCTCGGCGATCCGCTGCGACTCCCCCAGGACGGTGGGCAGCAGGCGTTCGTAGGCGCCGAGGCCGAACAGCTCGATGATGCCGGGGTCGTAGTCGCCGGTGGCGTGGTCGAGGAACGGGGCGGAGGCGTCGGACTCGTCGCTCGCCCGGACGCCGGTGAGGCGCAGGAAGAGCCAGCCGGCGGCGGTCAGCGAGGTGGCGGAGCGGGCCAGCCGGTCCGGGTCGTGAGCGGCGAGCCAGCTGAAGATGGCGTTGGGCATCCCGGCGCAGGTCAGCGAGCCGTTGCGGCGGAAGGCCGCCTCCAGGACACCGTCGCGCTGCCAGTCGGTGATCAGGTCCCCGGCGCGGCCGTCGGACCACAGGATGGCGGGCCCGGTGGGGCGGCCGTGGTCGTCGACGAGCCAGGCGCCGTCGCCCTGTGCGGTGAAGGACACCAGCCATACCGGATCGGTCAGTCCGTCGAGGACCGTACGGACGGTGTGGACGACGGCGTTCCAGACGGCGTCCATGTCCTGTTCCGCCCAGCCTGGGTGGGGACGCAGGACCTCGGTGTCCCGGCGGGCGACGGCGATCTCGGTGCCGCGGTCGTCGAAGACGACGGACTTGATCACCGTGGTGCCGACGTCGATGGTCAGTACGGACATCAGTGCGGTCCTCTCACGCCGGCCGGGCCGGTGGTGGGCGCGGTGCCGTCCGGGGCGTCGCCGTGCCGGGCGCCGGCGCCGTCGGCTTCCGCCGTACCGGGCGCGGCCGGCAGCTTCAGGAAGTGGGCGAGCAGACAACTCAGCACATACATCCCCGCGAAGATCCAGACCACGCCTTCGACGCCGAGCGGTCCGACGAAGACGGCGACGACGGCGGGGCCGACGAACGTACTGGCGCCCGCGCCCAGGTTGAGAGCGGCCAAGGCCTGGCCCTGGTGCTTCGGCTCCAGGGTGGGCACCAGCGCCGAAAGCGGTACATAACCTGCCAGCGTAGCGCCGTAGAACGCGGCGACCAGGAGGGCGAGCGGGAAGTTCGCGCCCACCGCGTCCGGGACGTAGAAGAGCAGCAGTGTGCTGAGCGCGCAGCCGGCGCCGCCGAACCAAGCGATGGTGCGGCGCCAGCCGAATCGGTCGCCGACCACGCCGAACAGCAGGTTGGCGAAGACGTTGGTCGCGAACATCGCGCTGAGCAGGTGCAGCCACTGGGTCAGGCTGAAGCCGACCGTTCTGGTGAAGTGGATCGGCAGGATGACGAAGAAGCCGAACTGCGAGGCCGTGTTGATCACCCGTACGACCGAGCCGACCCCGACCCGGGGGTTGCGCCACAGGATCGTGATGCTGCCGAGCAGGGTGGCCACCGGCCCCTCCCTCTCGCCGTGGGCGCGCCGTACCCCCCGGTCGTCACCGACCAGCAGCAGGGCGATCAGCCCGCCCGCGGCCACGAGCACCAGTGCGGCCCACAGGGTGGCGTAGGCGCCGATGTGCGGGATGAGCCCGCCGGCGACCAGCGAGCCGAGCGTGGGCAGACCACCGGTGAAGGCGAACCAGAACCAGCCCATGGCCGTACCGAGCCGGGCGCGGGGTGCCACGCCGGCGATCCAGACGAGGAACCCGTAGGCGAACAGCGGATAGCCCAGGCCGCGCAGCCCGTACGCGAGCATCATCAGCGGATAGCTGGTCAGCGGGATGGCGGCGGTGAGGAAGAGCAGTTGGACGCGCTCGCCCCGCTGACCGACTTCGATCTGCTGATCGTCGACGACGGACTGGCGGCGGAGCAGGTACGGGTCGTACGAGCGGGCGGCACCGAGGTGATGGTGGTGCCGGGGCAGAACCGGCGGCCTGATTCGGCGAGTTGATACGTGCGGGACGTCCGCCGCGTGCTCCGTCTTCGGCGATGAGCTGTTCGCACCAGCGGTCATCGACTCGCGGATGTCCGTCGGGCGCAGCCATTCGGCCATCTCTCGTCAATGCGGCCGGAGCAGGGTCTGGAGGGCGTCGACGGCTGATGCCAGTATCCATGGGCCCGCTTCAGACCGATGGAGTCGGCGAGGGTTTGGATCCTGTTCCCGTTCCCACCCCAACCGGAGGGTCAACGTGCGCACTGTCATACCCGGGAGAGGCAGGCGTTCCTACGCCGTTGTCGCCGCCGCTGCCGCCCTGCTCGTCGGCACGGTACAGATCGACGCGCCGCAGGCGACGGCCGCGGCAGCCGGGGGCACCGACAAGGTTCTGGTCATCGGGCTCGACGGCACCAACCTCGACCGGGTGAAGGCGGCCGACGCGCCCAACCTCAAGCGGCTGATGGCCGAGGGCATGACCGCCGAGAGCACGCTCTACTCCCGGCCGATGGCCGACACCTCGTCGGGCCCGGGCTGGTCGACGATCGCCACGGGAGTCTGGCCCGACAAGCACGGCGTGAAGAACAACTCCTTCTCCGGGAAGCAGTTCGGTACGTACCCGGACTTCCTCACCCGGATGGAGAACGCGAACCCCTCCCTGAACACCTACGCGGCAGCCGACTGGGAGCCCATCACCTCCACCGACCAGAACGGTCCGATCTTCGGGTCCGCCGTCGACAAGCGGCTGAGCCTCAAGGGCGACGCCAACGGCTACGGAGTCGAGGACCCGAAGATCGCCACGGCGGCAGCGAACGAGCTGAGGAACGGCAACCCGGACGCCAGTTACGTCTACTTCGGCGAGATCGACATCGCCGGGCACAACCACGGTGCCGCCAGCCAGCAGTATCTCGCCACCATCAAGCGCGTCGACGCGCTCGTCGGGCAGGTGCTGACCGCGGTCACCTCGCGAGCCACCTACGCGCAGGAGAACTGGAAGATCCTCGTCACCACCGACCACGGCCACACCGACGCGGGCGGTCATGGCGGCTCCTCGATCAAGGAGCGCGGCACCTTCGTCATCGCCAAGGGCCCGGGCATTGCGGCCGGTTCCGTCCGCCACGACGTGCGTCTCGTCGACGTCGCCGCGACCGCTCTGAAGCATGTCGGGGTCGCCACCGGCGGCATCGACGGCTCCCCGCTCGACTCGCCGGACAACGACGCGTTCGACGGGCTGCGCTCGTCGTTGCAGACCCGGGTGGACGAGAGCGGCATCCCGTCGTCCGTCAGGGGCTTCACGCACACACCGCCGAGCGGCTGGTCGGTCGACAACTCCAGGATGGGCACCGGCGGCGTCACGGAGTGGCGCGGCTGGGCGTTCGCCACCGACGAGTTCTGGTCCCCGTCGCAGCGCGACCAGTGGCGTGAGCTGAACGTCCGCAACCGTGATGTGTTCGCCGTCGCGGACTCCGACGAATGGTCCGACAAGACCTTCACGGGCAGCTACGACTCGACGCTCGTCACGCCGACATGGCCGGTCACCGGTGGGACTTCGCGATCGCTGCGGTTCCAGACCCACTACCACCACGAGTCGGGCCAGACCGCGCAGGTCCTCGTGTCGTACAACGGCGGGACCCCCGCCGTCGTGAAGAGCTTCACCGCCGACACGGTCGCCCAGTGGCAGAACATCACGCTGCAGGTACCCGCGGGCGCGACCGATGTCCAGGTGAGCTTCCGCTATGCCGGCAACAACAACTGGTACTGGACCCTCGACAACGTCTGGCTCGCCTGACGCCACCCGCAGGCCGTGCAGGCCGTACTCGTCCGGTCACGGCACGAGGATGCCGCCCGGCACGCCACGCGTACCGCCCGTCGGTCCGGCAAGCCCGGACCGACGGGCGGCACCGACTCCCGGGTTCGGCTACTGGCCGACCCTTCCGTCGACGCACTCGCGCAACAGGTCGGCGTGCCCGCAGTGACGGGCGTACTCCTCGATCCTGTGCACCATCAGCTCCCGGACGGCGATCCCTTCCTTCCCCACCCGCTCGCCCAGATCCGCATACGCGGCCAACGCGGCGTCCGTCGCGGCCTGTTCACGCTCCAGAGCGGCGTACGCGGCGTCGACCTCGGCCTGGTCGGCGACGGCTCCGTCGAAGTCGGCGTCACGCTTTCCGTACAGCTTGGGCAGCGGATCATCGTCACTGATCCAGTTGCGCCAGTCCCGTTCCACCTCGACGAGGTGCCGAAGGAGCCCGAGCAGGGACATGGTCGACGGCGGAACCGACCGGCGGGCCAGTTGCTCCGCGTCCAGGCCCTCGCACTTCATCCGCAGAGTGATGCGGTAGTTCGTCAGGAAGTCCTGCAGCGTCGCAAGCTCACCGTCCGGACTGGCTCCCTCGTTGTTACGAGGGTCCTTGTCCGGGTCGGTCCACATGTCGGGGTAGACGGTCGCCTGGGTCCAGCGCGCGGGTTGGTCACTCATGCGCGCCATGGTCGACCGCGAGGGCCGAGTCCGCCAATGATTTTCGGTCGGCGCTCGGCGCGACACCGCTTGCTAGGCGAAGCCACCGTTGCTCATCAGCAGCTGGCCGTTGATCCACCCGCCCTGTGGTGAGCAGAGGAAGTCCACGAGGTGCGCGGTGTCCTGCGGGGTGCCGACGCGGTTGAGCGGCGTCATGCTGCGTGCGTGTTCGCGCACGTCGTCGGTCATCCATCCGGTGTCCACCGGACCCGGGTTGATGACGTTGGCGGTGATGCCCAGATGAGCGAGTTCGTGCGCCGCGGCCAGGGTGATGCGGTCCAGAGCGCCCTTGCTCGCGCCGTAGGGGAGATTGCCGACGGTGTGGTCACTGGTGAGGCTGATGATCCGGCCGCTGCCCGGCGCGGCCGCGAATCGCCGGGCGTACTCGCGGATCAGCAGCCAGGTGGCGCGGGCGTTGACCGCGAAGTGCAGGTCAAAGCTTTCGACAGTCGTGTCGAGCAGGCCGGAGTCGACCGATTCGCAGTGGCACATCACGAGGGCGGTGACGCTGCCCAGACCGCGTTCGACCTCGTCGAAGATGCGGGCCGGAGTGTCCGGGTCGGCAAGGTCCGCCTCGACGGCCGTGGTGGCGGCACCGTGCTCGGCGAGGGCATCCGTCACCGACTCGGTTGCGCCGGGCTCACCGCCCCAGGCCATGCGCTCGTCGTAGGGACTCCAGTAGGTGAAGGCGATGTCCCAGCCCGACGCCGCGAGCCGGCGGGCGATGCCCGCGCCGATACCGACGGTGCGCCCGACTCCGGTGACCAGAGCGAGCGGGCGGGCGGAGGGAGGCGGCTGACCGTGATCGGACTGTCCTTGGCCGACGTTGTTCGTCACGGTACGAGATCGTCCGCGATCGGGCCGTGCGTCGGCAACCACTTTCCGTGCTGCCGGGTCACCTCTGTCGAGATCACCCAGAACGACACCATGACGTCGCCCGCGCGCGGCACCGCTCCGATCACCGGATAGCCTCTGCGTCCATGACAACTGAACCGGTACAGCCGCCTGTTCGCGTGGCCTGCGACTGCGGCAGCACCGACGTACGGACGGTGGAGGCGGCGCGCACCCACAAGGGCGCCATGCGCAAGGAGTTGTACAGCCGGCTGGCCAAGGGTCCGGAGAAGAGCGGCGACGGGTGTCTGCACTTCGTCGAGGGCGTGGTCATCAGCCTGGCGGCCAGCGGTGGCCTCGCGTATATGGGAGTGGACCAGGACAAACCTCTCTACGTCCTCGGTGGCGTGGTTCTCGCGGCGCTGATCCTCGCGGGAACGCTCTTCGTCGTCCGCGACGACAGCCGCGAGAAGGCCGCCGAACAGGCCGGCGAAGCGCGCGCCGACCAACTGTGGCGACCGGCCCACTACTGCGCCGCGTGCGAGTCGGTGTTCTGCCCCGGCGGCCGGCCCTGGGCGGGACGACTGACGCCGGAACAGTTCAAGAAGCTGGTGTGGACCCGGGCCGGCTACGGCGATCAACTCGCCCCGGGCGACAAGGCAAAGGACGCGGTACTGCCCGACCGGTTCGTCCCCGAGCCGTAGGACCTGCCCGGCGGACCGAGTGCCTGCGGACCGTGCGACTGCGGACCGTATGACTGCGGGCGGGCCGGCTGCCGGATCCCCGGTCGGCCGGGCGCGCGGGCAGGTCAGTCGGCGCGGGGCGGCAGACGTGTCAGGGCCGTGTCCACCAGAGCGCGGGCGTAGTCGGCGTCGAGCAGGCCGGGACGGAAGGGAATGCGGTACATCATCGGCGCCACCACGTGGTCGATGACCACATCGACGGCAGGCACCGGCTCGTCACGTTCACCGGCGCGGGTGAGCATGACCTCGACCTGCTCGAAGGGGTAGGCGGAGCACTGGCCGGCGTTACCGCCGTCCGGGTCGCCGGCGAGTGCGTCGCGGATGTAGGCGCGGCCGGCCGTCGAGGACATCTCCTCGAGGAACTGCACGGCCCAGGCCTCCAGATCGGCACGCAGATCACCCAGATCGGCCGGGGTCGTCTCCGGACGGAGCCGCTCCACCGCGACATCGGAGAGGAGTTCCTGCATGTCGCCCCACCGGCGACAGATCGTGGAGGGAGTGACCCCGGCCCGCTTGGCGACGAGCGGAACCGTCAGCGCGGCACGGCCGACCTCGGTCTCCAGGTCGCGTACGGCCTGGTGGACCGACTGCTGGACGCGGGCCGGCCGAGGAACGACTCGTTCCCGAACGCCCCTCTCCCCCCACTGCAGCCCTCAATCCCAGAAAGGGATCCCATGACGACGCGGAAGCCCGGACACTCCCCCGCACACCCCCTCACCCCTGGCTCCGTCCCCGCGGCGCGGACCGAGACCCCCGCCTGGACCGTGGGCGACATCGTCGTTCGCCGCATCGACGAGGTGGAACTGCCGCCGCAGACCGGCCCCTGGCTCCTGCCGGGGGCAACGCCCGACGTCGTCGCCGACTCCCCTTGGCTGCAGCCCGACTTCGCCGGTGCCGAACGGGTCCTGCGTCTGACGAGCCACACCTTCGCACTGGAGGCGGGCGGACTGCGGATCCTCGTCGACACGGGCATCGGCAACGGCAAGGACCGCGCCAATCCCGCCTGGAACCAGCTCCGCACCGACTACCTGGAACGCCTGGAGCGGGCCGGCTTCTCCCCCGAGACGATCGAGCTGGTCATCCTCACCCACCTGCACACCGACCACGTCGGCTGGAACACCCGCTCCCACGAGGGCACATGGGTCCCCACGTTCCCCAACGCCCGCTACATCACGAGCCGCGCCGAATGGGACCACTGGTCCTCGGTGGACATGGAGGAGGCGCGCGAGCAGATGTTCCGCGACTCCATCCACCCCGTCGACGACCACGGCTTGCTCGACCTCGTCGACGTTCCCGCCGACGGTCTGGACATCGCTCCGGGCATCACCCTGATCCCCACGCCCGGTCACACCCCCGGCCAGGTCGCCGTCCGGCTCAGCAGCCGGGACAGTACGGCCCTGATCACCGGCGACTGCATTCACCACCCCGTCCAGCTCGCCGAACCCGACATCCACAGCCACGTCGACATCGACCCCGCGCAGGCCGAGGCGACCCGTCGCGACCTCCTCGCCGCCCTCGCCGACACGGACACCCTGCTGCTCGGCAGCCACTTCCCCCCGCCCACGGCGGGCCTCGTCCGCAGCCACCGCACCACCTACCGCCTCCAGCCCGTCCCCGCCCGCGTCGCATAGCCGCCGCTCGAACTGGCCCCGAACGGTCCTGGAACCGCCGAGTCCGCTACGAGCCCGCTTCGCCGGATTCCGGGCGGGCGCCGTGGAGTACGAGATCGGCCGTCTTCTCCAGGAAGTCGTCACCGAGCGGGCGGCCGAGCATGAGCCGCCGGAAGTACAGCGGGCCGGCGAGCGCTTCCAGGAGGAAGTCCGGATCGGCGTCGGCCGGCAGGTCGCCTCGCTCCACGGCGCGGACGAAGATCGTACGGGAGAGACGGAAGCGCTCCGGCCAGATCCTGTCGAGCACCTCGCGGACGTCGTTCTTCTCGGAGGTACGCGGTCCGACCTCCTGGACGAGCGCGGTGATCCACGGTGTGTACAACACCTCGCGGATCTCCCCGAGGTACAGCAGGAGGTCCTCGCGGAGGTCGCCGGTGTCCGGCGGCGGTGCGCTCTCGCTCTGCCGCTCGATGAACGCCGTGGCCACCAGGCCGGCCTTGTCGCCCCATCGCCGGTAGATCGTCGTCTTGTTCACGCCCGCGCGCTCGGCCACCGAGTCGATCCTCAGCGCCGCATAGCCGACGTCGCCCAGTTCGGCGATGGTCGCGTCGATGACGGCCTGGCCCACACGGGCCGTTCGGCCGCCGGGCCGGGCTGTCGCAGTATCGGCGTGCAGATGCCTGACCTGCCGTTTCCCGGGATTCGTCGTCACTCTCCGACCATACGCGACGGAATCGCTTGATGCGACACATTGGTGCGTTTACTGAAACCGGGGAGCGTAGCGCCGGAGCCGGCGGGCCACCCGGACATGACGAGGGTCCCGCTCGGGGAGAGCGGGACCCGGTGTCACCTCACCAGTTGCCGTAGTCGCCATAGTCACCGTGATCGTCGTGATCACCGTGATCGCCGTGGCCACCGCGGTCGTGGCCGAAGTGCGCAAAGTCGCCGTAATGGGCGCTGCTCCGCGCTCCGTTGTACTGACTGGAGTATCCGGCGTCGACGCCATGCGCATCAGCCGCGGCGGCCGTGCCGGCGCCGATACCGGCGAACGCGAGGACGAGCGCGGCGAACAGTGCGGCAGCCAGTGCCCCCGGCCTGGACACGATTCCGCTCATGATTCTTCCCTTCCAGGGATCAGCGGGCGTTGCCGGCCCGGGAGTCCCGGACCCGGCGCGCGTCCGACCCTCCGGATCGGCGCATCGCCGCCGCGCTGGCCCTGGGAGCCAGCGCGGTCCAGGTGGGCACCGCCCTGCTGCGCTGCCCCGAAGCCGGCACCAGCCCGGAGTGGCGAGCCTCGCTGAACGGCCTGGCGCCCGACGCCACGACGACGACCCGCGCCTACACCGGTCGTCTGGCCAGAGCCGCGCCCACCGCCTACCTCAAGGCATGGAGCGAGCCCGGCGCGCCGGCTCCCGCACCGTTCCCGGACCAGCTGCGGCTCGTCAACCAGTGGCGGCGGGGCGACACGAGCGGCATGGCCCCTGCCAGTCACGGGGTCGGGCAGAGCGCCGCCCTGGCCACCGACAAGCCTGCCGGCCAGGTGGTCACCGAGATATGGCGGGAGGCCCGCTAGCTGCTCGCCTGACCATGGCCGGCCGCCAGGGGATGCGGCGGCTCCCGTACACCCGACTCCCGTCAGTGCTGGGCCTTCCAGCTCCCACCTCAACGCACCGCTACGTTGCACTAAAGCCGCGCGCTCTCATCCGACGGCCGGGCCCGTGACGTATGTTCCGTCCTTGTCGTACGGCCAGGCGTTGGACAGGCAGCCGTTCAGCCCCTTGATCTGCTGCATCATCACCGGCGCGAGCCGCCCCGGGCCGGAACAGCCCAGGTGCGTACGGATACCGATCTCGTGCCCGATCTCATGGTTGATGATCAGGTGTCGGTACTCTGCCGGCGTCCCGTCGAACTTCGGCGAGCCCAGCATCCAGCGGCGCAGATTCACCACGACGCCTTCCAGGGTCTCGCAGTTCAGCTCACCGCCGGTGTCGAGGCCCTGGGCCCCGCAGAGCCGGTCGGCGGTGGCAGGGGTGGCGATCTTGATGACGAAGTCGGCGTCGGTGGACACCAGCTGGAAGGAACCGCGGCCGTGCGCGGCCCAGCTGCGCTTGTGGGCGAGGATCGCCTGGATCTCCGCGGCCGCTTCTTCGGCGGACATGCCGATGCTGTCCTCGACCTGCACGCGGTAACGGCGCAGCGGTCCCGAACCGACCGCATCGCCGGAGGCCCGCGCCGTGGCGAAGGTGCCTGAACCGGAGGCCGGGACCTCGGGCGGTTTCGTCGGCTCGGCCGACGCCGATACCGACGGACGTCTCGGGGCGGGGCTCGGCCGACCGGTGGTGGGCGCGGCCGCCTTCGGGGTCGCCGGCGGCTGGACGATGTCGGTTGCGGACGCGGGCTCCGCGCCGCCGTCGCAGCGCGCAAGAGCGGCACCGCCGAGAAACGACGCCGTGAGCAACGCGCCGAATGCCGTCCTGGTGAGCATGGTGCGGCGCCGGGCCCGGCGGCGATTCCTTCCACGCCCTTCAGGGGTGGAGGCACGCCTACTCACAGCAGGCTCTCCCGTCGTCCACCGGAGCCGGCGAAGTGCGGGAGACCCGTGAGGCACGCTCCTCCGGCGGGGCACCTCTTCCGCCTGCGCTGGCTTCGGTGCCGCGTGCGGGGCTGTTGCGAGAGCGGGATCGGGTCGGGGAAGGCATTGCGTCGTGCGCGGTCATGGTCGCCGATGCTGCGTCCCCGATGTGATCGCATCTGGCCCGGACGATAACGAAACGGTAACTCGGCCCGGCGGTGGTCCGATGTCGACGAGCAAACGCACCAGATGGCTGCGTCAGACGAGGAAGGCGCGCCACGCCACACATCAGCGGGAAGACCGCCTGGTTCGACATGGCCCTGCCCAACCGACGCCCCTGCACGAGGCCACACCCACGCCCGGTTAAAGCTGAACATTCGCTAGGGTGCTCGTACGGGTGTGCTCGTACTTCAGGGAAGCTCCGGATGGGGCTGCTCGGTGTGGTCGGTCACGGCAGGATCTCGACGTACCCGTCGGTTCCGTGCACACGGATCCGCTGCCCGTCCCGGATCAGCCGCGTGGCCTGCTCCACGCCCACGACGGCCGGCAGGCCGTACTCCCGGGCGATCACTGCCCCATGGGTCATCAAACCGCCCACCTCCGTCACCAGCCCCGCGATTCCGACGAACAGCGGCGACCAACTGGGGTCCGTGAAGGGCGTGACCAGGATGTCGCCCGCTTCGAGATCGGCATCCGCCATGTCAAGGATGACGCGGGCTCTTCCCTCGACGGTCCCCGCGGACACCGGTAGCCCGGTCAGGGCGCCGGCCGGCACGTCGTCGCGCCGGTACGTCCCGGTGACGGCCTCGCCGTCCGAGGTGAGCACCCGGGGCGGTGTGAGCGCGTGGTACGACCGGAACGCGTCCTTGCGCTGCTGGATGAGCTGGTGATCCACCTGGTGGGAGCGCACGACGTCGTGGAGTTCCTGGAACGTGAGGTAGAAGATGTCCTCCTTCTCAGGAAGCACGTCGGCCTGCACGAGGCGCTCGGCCTCCTTCAACAGGGCCTGCTTGTAGACGAAGTAGCGGCTGACGATGCCGTACTTCGGGTACTCGCGGTACCCGATGAAGGTTCTGACCCGGTCGATCATCCGCTTGGCCTCGTCGGCCTTCCGGTCCCCGTCCGGCAGGGCCCGCAGGCGTGACAGCACGTCCTGTTCCTTCTTCTGTGCCTTCTGCCGCCCTTGCTCGAAGCGCCGCTCGGCGGCGCCCGGCTCGAAGTTCCTGACGTTGTCGAGGATCACGGGCACGAGCGTGGTGGGGCGCTCGCGCCAACGCGGCCTCGTGATGTCGATCTCGCCGACGCAGCGCATGCCGTACCGGTCGAGGTAGGTTTCGATGGCCTCGCGTGCTTCGGTCCCGCCCGCGAGCTTCGCCAGCTCGTCCAGGAAGTCGTCGTCCTCGACGCCCCGCAGGAACGCGACCAACTCCGAGTGCGGGCGGATCACGTCCGCGACGTCGAGCAGCGCCAGTCCCATCTCCGACGTGACGTTGTCGGGGGCGGACAGCGTCAGCGTGTCAGCCGCGTTCTTCTCGCCCAGCCACTCCTGCAGCTTGTCGTTGAGCCACCACGTGGCCTCCATCCCCGCCATGATCGCCTGATGGCTCAGCGGATCACTGAGGACCCGCTTGTGCTCCTCGAACGCCTCCAGCAGGAAGTCGAACAGCGCCGGTCCGGTCTTCGTCCGGATGTCGCGCTCGAGGGCGGCGACGGACACCTGGCTGCGCTCGATCAGCTCGGTGACGATGGCCGGATCGGTCTCGATGGGGGCGGGCGCACCGCCGGCCGGCGGCCCGCCCGGACCCGCGTCCGGGAGCGACGGGACGAAATCGTCGCGGTCGAGGACGGTCTCCAGAGCGTCCCTGATCAGCGGATCGCCCTTGCCCAGGGCGTCCAGGAGGCCGGCGCGGCTCGCGGGCGAGGCCAGGCGCCTGGTGACGTCGACGAACAGCCGTCCGCCGGCCTCGTGCATCGGCACCATGGCGGTCAGCTGCCACATGGAGAACCCGAGGGGCTTCATGGGGTCGGTCATCATCTGCCCATGGCCGACGGAGACGTAGACGTGATTCTCCTGGTCGCCGGACTCGGGGACGGGGAACAGTGTCGTGATCGGCCGGCTCTGCACGATCTGGAAGTCGTCATCGGCCAGGCACCATTCGATGTCCTGCGGGCGGCCGAAGTGTGCTTCGATCCGTCGCCCGAGCTGCACGAGCCGCACGACCTGCTCATCCGTCAGCGCGGGCTGCTCCTGCCGCTGCGAGTCGATCGCGACTTCCTGCGTGCCACCGGCCGGCAGGGCGTGAACGGCACGCTGTTTGGCGGAGATCGTCCTGGCGACGACTTCGCCGTGTCGCACCGCGAAGACGTCGGGGTTCACCAGTCCGGATACGAGGGCCTCACCGAGGCCGAAGCCGGCGTCCACGGTGGCGACCTTCCGGTTGCCCGTGACGGGGTCGGCCGTGAACATGATGCCGGCCGCATGGGGGAAGACCATCTGCTGCACGACCACGGCCATGTGGACCGTACGGTGGTCGATGCCGTTCCGCCGGCGGTAGATCACGGCCCGCTCGGTGAAGAGCGAGGCCCAGCACTGGCTGATGTGCTGGAGGATCGCCGCCGGCCCCACGACGTTCAGGTACGTGTCCTGCTGGCCGGCGAAGGAGGCCGTCGGCAGGTCCTCGGCCGTCGCGCTGGACCGGACGGCGTAGGCGGCTTGCTCGCCGAGCCGGGCGAGCGCGCGGGTGATCGCCGCCGCGAGGTCGTCCGGCATGGCGATCCCTTCGATGGTCCGGCGAATCTGCGCGCTGAGCGTGCGGATCGCCTCCCGGTCGTCCGGGTTCACGCGCGACAACTGATCGAGCAGACCGCCGATGGACGGCGCTTCCTCCATGACCCGCCGGAAGGCGTCCGTCGTCACACAGAAGCCACCCGGCACGCGGATGCCGTCGATCCGCGACAGGCCGCCCAGTTGCGCGCCCTTGCCGCCGACGAGCGCGACCTGCGTCCCGTCGACCTCTTGAAGATCCACCACGTACTGCTCAGTCACTGCGATACCTCCGAGGCAGCCGCGCTCCGTTGCACTGCGGTGGCCGATCGACTCGCCGGCCCTTCCGACTCTGCCGAACTTCTTGTCGAGCACGTCCTCGTCCCCGCTCATCCCTGGTTGCTTTCCCTCTGCCGGTCCCACCACTGGTTCGACGTCACCGCGTCCCCCGTACCCAGACCACAACACACGCACGTCGGTGTCCTCGTTTCCGCAGGTTGTCGGCACCGACCGACGATTCTGCGCCGTGACCCGGGTCTTGCGGCAAGCCCCCCAACGCGCTATAAATTGAGAGTGGCGAGGAGAGAGTTCTCCTCGCCTTTGCCGTTCAGGTGGACGTCCCATCGGTTTACGGATGCAGCCGCGGAATCAGAGAACGCCTGCGACTCGCGGCTCCCCGCACCATGGTCAAGCCGGCGAGGAGTCGTCCTCTTCAGGCGTCGGTGTCGCGCCCTGGTCGTCGCGGAGCGGTCGGGATCGACGTACCTTGAGCTTCTCCAACCTCGCGTGCCAACCGGGCAGTGGCCGACAAGCATGTGAAGCCTCTGGTAGATGGGTTTCGACCAAGAGAACCGTCTCCACCGGAGACTTCGCATGCTTGTCTACCTGTCCGCGTCGACGTGTCCGGCTCTGCCCTGCGCTTCCTCGCCGCCCGCCTGAGGGAACACGGCCGCGCTCTCGGAACCCGATGGCGACGCTGAACGCAGGCCGACATGCCCTGCTCACCCTCGCCCACCTGCGCAACGGCCAGCCCTACGCCCAGTTCCAACTGCTGCCGGGGGCACCACGGTTACGCTCGCCGCACCTCCCCAGGGCACCACAAGCTACTGGATGCTCCAGCGGTGTGGATGCTCGGGCTCGCTGGGACAAGCGAATACGTTGAGCTCACCCCAGCGGCCCACAGTGACCTCGGTGGGAGTGGCGCAACGGTGAGTGGGCTGGTTCCGGTCCTCCAGCGGTTTCCAGCTGCCGCTGCCGCCGTCCCATTCCGAGCTGTCGATGGTCAGCAGCAGGCGCATCGGTGTCGTGCATGTCGGACAATCCATGGGATAGGGGTCGGTCGCATGCCAGGAGGCGAAGCCGCCCACGCGCCAGCCAGGCGGGATGGACAGGTCGTACTGGTAGCCGAGCGGCTCTGGCGTGCTCTCGTCCGGCGTCTGCTCGGCTTCCTCTTCAAGGGCTTCCTCCCAGGCGTCGATCCGGACGCACAGTTCCTCGGGCAGAAGGCCGGCAAACGGGTAGGTGGCCACCCTCTCCGGGTGCAGTACACAGGGCTCGGGCACGAAGCCATCGGACCCGACGACCAGCGGCTGCGGCGGCGCGGTCAGCACCTCGCCGACCTCCCACGACCGCCGCCAGCGCAGATGCAGCTCCAGGTCATACCGGCCCGGGCCGTGCGCGTTGAAGGGGCACCAGAACACTTGAAGCAGATCGCTGACGCCCGGCCCCGCCGGCAAGTCGGGCACATCCCGCCTGTACAACTGCGCGAGGCCGATCATCGGCAGCGGGTCAGTCTCGGATGTCCCGGGGATCCGGTGCTCCCGGTGCAGCTCGCCCAAGAGCTTCCGTTCCTCATCCGTCGGGCCGGGAGCCCGCTCGCGAGCCCATGCGGAAGCCAGAACCTGCCGGTAGCGACGGATGTCAGCCGGGCGACGACCACGCCCACGGCTGTGTGCCTCGCCGCACACCGGCCACGGCTCGTCCGCTGGCCACAGCATGGGACCGCCCACTGAGCTGGCCGAAAGGTCTGGTCTGCCCGGCCGCGGATGGAGCCGAGTTGTCGTCCCCCGAAAGGCGGCCAGTTCCGGGAAGAGCGCCTCGATATCGAGAGGGCGCGCGGGCGTGGTCCTCGTCATCGACCCGACCTTAAACGCCTCACAGCCCCCTTCATCGAGCCAGTCCGCTGGATCGGGGACATCGGTCCGTGGCCCGGTGCGTTTGGCTGATGGACGGGCCGACGACCACTACGAACAGCTCCAGAGTGTCCGCGCGAGCTGGCCCCAGGAGGTTGTGGAGAGCTCTCCCGGCGCACACAAGTGGCGGCGCTGAACTGCTGTCAGTCGACGCCAGCAGATGAGCGCGCAGGCCAGGGTAAGGAAGGCTTCGTGGACGTCGTCGCTGATCTCCCAACGGATCCGCAGGCGGCGGAACCAGTTCAGGTGAGCGAACGTGCGCTCCACGACCCAGCGTTGGGTGCCGAGTCCGGATCCGTGCTCGGTGCTGCGGGCGTTCACCGGCTTCACGCCGAGTGCACGGACGAGACGGCGGTACAGCGGCAGCTGTTGCCAGGACATCCCGGTATGCAGCACGAACAGGATCCCCTGAAACACCAGTCGGTCCCGATGCCGCTTCCGCCCCGGATGGCGATTCCGGCGCTCCACCTTCGGCAGCAACGGCTCGACCGTACCCATAGCCATCATCGACATTCCATGGCTTCGGCCGAGCCACCCCACACCCCGGAGCTTCAGTTCCGGGCTGATCCACCACCTCAAAGATCATTCTGTGAGGGGTTCTTACTGACGCCGCTCGCCGAGGACACAGAACTCGTTGCCTTCGGGGTCTGCCAAGACAACCCACGGTTGCTCGCCCTGGCCGATGTCGACACGCTGTGCGCCATGGGCCACAAGACGAGCGACCTCGGCGTCCTGATCATCAGGCCTGAAGTCGAGGTGCAGTCGGCTCTTCGCCGTCTTCTTCTCATGGACCCGAACGAAGTCCAACCCCGGCATGCGATCCGGCGACGGGCGGATCTCGAACTCGTCGTCAGAGGAGTGGACCACCACCCAGCCCAGAGCCTCGGCCCACCACTGGCCCAACGTCACCGGATCCATCGAGTGAACGATTACCTGTTCCCATTCCAAGGTCATCTGCCGAGGTTAGACCTGCGCTTCGCGCCTCGGCAAGGCGGAACTCATGAGGCTCCGGGCGTGATTCGGAGAGCCGATGACGTGGGCTGGAACGCCCGCCCCCACATCACCACGGCCTGGTGGGGGACGGTCAGCGACCGGCCTCAATCCGTCCTGCAGCCGATACCGACGCAGACGCCTCCGTCACCACCGCTGCCACCGTCTCCGCCGGCGCCGCTGTCGGTCGTGTCTCCACCGTTGCCACCGGCGCCGCCGTTCGCGCTGCCCCGGCAGATCCCGGCGCAGATGCCGCCCTTGCCGCCGTCCGTGCCGTCACGGCCCGGCCCGCCGGTCGTGCCGTTGCCGCCGTTGGCACTGCCGTTGCACAGGCCGGCGCAAATGCCCCCACTGGTACCGCCGTTGGTGCCGTCGCTACCGTTGGCGCTCCCGTTGCAGTTCCCCGCGCATATCCGGTCGCCGACGCGCAGGCTTCCGTCGTCGACGGTGACCCGGCCCGGTTGCGCCTCGTCGTCGTCTTCGGCCGGCAGATTCGGGGCCATCGACACCGACGCGGTGGGGTGCGAGGTGGGCGCCGCCATCGCCGCGGGTGCCAGCACGGCGCCGCCGATCACAGCAGCCGAGGCGATGATGCCGATTCTGCGTGTCCAAGAGTTCCCAGGCATTCGATTCTCTCTTTCTACGCGGTGAAGGGGTCCGGTCCGAACACCGCGGACCAGGCGTCGTCATTCAGGAACTGCCGCTTCCAGGTGTCGACCTCGGCCTCGGGAACGTGGTACTTCTCCGCGACCTCGGCACGCGTCGTTTCTCCCGACAGCACGGCGAGCACGATCCACGCCTTGTCCGTCTCCGACAGTGCGTCCTTCGGCTTGTCCGGCAGGTCATCGATACGGAAACAACCGGACGTACCGGTACGGCCGGGCTGACCGGGCTCGCCGGGCTCACCCGGTTGGCCGGGGCCGCCGCCGCGGCCTCCCTCACCGCCTTCACCGCCCCTGCCGCCTTCTCCGCCACTGCCGCACTTCGCAAGACGATCGAGCAGGTCGTCGGGGCCGGCCGAGAGGCTCATGCCTGCCGCGGCGCCCTGGGGGGTCTGCGCGGCGCATGCCGTGCCGGTGGCAAGGGCCACCGAGGCCACCGCCAGGACGAGCGAACGCTGCCACCAACTACTGGACATCAGGATTCTCCACTTTCATCACATGAGGTCAGGGGTCTGTACCGGGGGGGTCCGGGGGTGGAGGCCGTGAGGGCCTCCACCCCCGGCCGTCGGCGTCCGACGGTCAGAAGATGCCGAAACCTCCGGCACCACCCGTGCCACCGGCGCCACCGGGGCCGAAGAAGCTGAAGCCTCCGGCACCGCCTCCGCCACCGGGGCCTCCGTCGCCGAACACGCTGTTCCCGCCGCCGCCACCGGAGCCGCCGCCACCGCCCTCGCCGGTGACACTGCTGCCACCGCCGCCACCGGAGCCACCACCGCCGGCATTGCCGGTGACACTGCTGCCACCGCTGCCGCCACCGCCGCCGTCGCCACCGTCACCCGTGACACTGGTGCCGCCGCCTCCGCCCCCACCACCGCCACCGCCGGGCCCGGTGACGCTGCTGCCTCCCCGGCCCCCGGTGCCACCGTCGCCACCGTCACCGGTGACGCTGCCACCGCCGGAGCCACCGGCACCGCCGGAACCACCAGGGCCGGTGAGACTGCCGCCGCCCGCACCACCTGCGCCGCCGGCGCCGCCGTCGGCGACAAGACCCACGACGGGGGTACTGGGAACCGCGGCGGACGCGGGAAGGGCGACGCCACCGGAGAGCACCGCCGCCGAAGCGGCGATCACCACGAGACGAAAGCGCCGCCGCCTCGGACGGAGCTCGTTGTGAGAATGAATGATGCGAGTCATGGACTTTCCCTTCGACATGCAGAGACGCTGCTGAGGCCCCCGGAATCCCGGGGCGAGAAGACGGACTCGTTTCGGGGAATCCGTCTCGATGCGCCGCCCCGTCGCCATCACGCGAGGCCCGCAGCACCAGTACGCCCCCGTTCCCGCAGCGCCGTCACGTACCGGAAAGGCGGGACTTGACAGCAGTGGACACACGCTCTAAAAGGCGTGCAGAAGCCAGGCTGAGCCGGCTCACGTGCGAAGGCGTTGCACCTCGCTGCCCGGGGACTACTGCCCGCGGTCGAACAGCATCTTGATCACCGGTCGCGCCGCCGCCTCGGGGTCGTCACCGACGTCCGGCGGCAGGGCTCCGGCCAGCCACAGCGTGGCGAAGCCGTGCACGATCGACCAGGCGGCCACGGGCGCGTACGAAGACTCGCCGCGCTGCGCCGACAGGCGGCCGAGCCCGCCCTCCAGGGCCTCACGGACCCGGTCGCGCGAGGCAACAACGTCGGGCGCGTCGGCGTGGTAGAGGCTCGGCTGGAACATCACCTCGAAGTGGGCCCGGTGCCGCACGGCGAAGTCCACGTAGGCCACGCCCACGTCCAGCAGTTCGTCCCCGGCATCCTGGAGGGCCTCGGCCAGGAGCTCGAAGCCCTCGCATGCCACGGCGGTGAGCAGTCCGGCCTTGTCGCCGAAGTGGTGCTGCGGTGCGGCGTGGGAGACGCCCGTGCGGCGAGCCAGCTCCCGCAGACTCATCGCACCCGGGCCGTTCTCGGCGATCGCCTCGACCGCCGCGTCCACGAACGCCTTGCGCAGGTCGCCGTGGTGGTAGGGCTGACGCCTCATCACCGACCCCCCGTCCCGCCTTCGCCGAGTCACCGCACCTCACATATCTTTCCATTGTAAAGCCGTGTGCCGGGACACTCCTGACGGCACACACGAGCGCGCCCGCGGCCGCCATTGCGACCGCGGGCGCGCCTGCGGTGAACCGGGTTCCGCTCTCCGTGACTCCGCGTGGCCGAGGACCGTCCGGCCGCGGGGACCGGTCAACAGGCGCGGGCCGGCCTCGGGCCCGCGACGGTGATCCAGCGCAGAACGGTCGCGACCGTCCTGTCGTCCAGCGCGCACAGGATGTTGATGGCGTCCAGATCACCGGGCCGCGGGGCGACGCCCGTCGTGGTCAGGGCCGAGTGCAGGTCCAGACGGCGCCTGTCGTGCGCCGCGAGCGGAATGGGCAGCCGCTCCTCCTGCTCAGGCGGCAGGAGATCGTCCTCGTCGCGCATCGCGGAGTACAGCCCGTCGGAGTCACGCGCGCCGGGGAACCGATACGGGTCGATCCCCGCGTCCGACAGCACCGACGACAGCGAAAGAAGGGGCTCAGCAGTCATGGAAGCCTCCAGGGTTGCGTCACTGACACCACTGAGGGCGCATCGTGAGCCGGGGCGGTTCCGCTGCGTCCGGTACGTCACTCGTTCGTCCCCAAAACCACGTCATCACACCGGCCCCGGCCGACGAGGGCCGCCCTCCGCGGAAGAAGCCCGCTTCACTGCCATGCGGCACCGGTTGACCTGCTACGCGGCACCCGTGAACGTGGGTGCCGGCTCCGCGGGCGCGTCGTCGGACCTGGGCGGGGAGATCTTCATCATGTAGTCCGACCAGATCCTGGCCGGGAAGACACTTCCGCGCAGGGTGTCCTTCCCGCCCGTGCCCGCCATGGGGAGCAGGGGCTTGCCGGGCTGGGAGCGGAACATCGTCACGGCGGTGGACAGGTTGTCGGTGTAACCGGCGAACCAGGCGGCGCGCTGGGTGTCGTTACGGCCGGTGGAGGCTCCGGAGAAGGGACCGAGGGTCGCCATCGCCGATGCCGCCTCGGTGCCGAGGGCCGCGTCCCGGAGGACCGAGGTGATGCCGACGGCCACTTCCGGGTCCATGACGCGCCGCGCCGGCGGAGCTCCGAGGCCGGGGACGGGTTCGTCGCCGTGGAGCACCTTGGTGACGGAGTACGGCTCGTGCCGCGTGCCCTCGCTCGCGAACGTCGCGTACGAGCCGGCCAGCCGGATCGCGCTCGGTGAGGAGGTGCCCAGGGGGAACTCCTTGGTGCGGGGCGCCATGCTGCTCCTGAGCATTCCGGCTCCCACGGCCATGTCCTCCACGCGCGCCAGACCCGTGGCCGAACCGAGCCGCAGGAAGGTCGTGTTGGCGGAGGCGGCCGTCGCCTCCCGCAGGGTCGGGAAACGGCCGGCGCCGGCCGGCGGGAAGAAGAACGTGCCGTCGGCCCGCACCGGCGGCAGGTCCGCGGTCAGCCTTCCCTTCTCGTCGAAGCGGCTCTCGGTGGAGACGCGTTGTACGGAGCCGTCCTCGGCCACGGCACCGTGCTGCAGCGCGGCGGCGAGGACGAAGGGCTTGAAGACCGAACCCGCGGGAACGCCCGATGTGTCGGCGTTGTTGGTGAAGTACGTGGTCGCGTCGGGGCCGCCGTAGACGGCGACGATGGCGCCGTCGTCCGGTCGTACGGACGCGGCGCCGACCTGGACGTACCGATCGGCCTCCCTGGTCTTGGGCTTGATGTCACGGCTGAGGACGCCCTGGACGGAGCGTTCGAGCTGCTGCACCGCGGCCTTGTCGAAGGTGGTGTGGATCTGGTAACCGCCCCGGTCGAGGTCGGCATCGGTGAGCTTCGTCTGCTTCTTGACGTAGCGCTTGGCGATGTCGACGAGATATCCGGTCTGGCCGCTCAGATTGGTGGACTTGGACTGCTGACGGGGCGCCGGGAACGTCGTGTACCGCGCGCGTTCCTGCGGGCTCATCAGGCCCAGGTCGACCTGGCGGTCCAGGATCCAGGACCAGCGTTCGACCGCGCGGCGGCGGTTGTTCTCGCCGACCGCGGGGTCGTAGTCGTTGCCGCCCTTCAACAGGGCGGCGAGGAAGGCGCTCTGACTGGGATTCAGCTTGTCCACGCCGACGCCGTAGTAGGCGTTGGCGGCGGCCTGGATGCCGTACGCGCCGCGCCCGAACCAACTGGTGTTGAGGTAGCCCTGGAGGATGTCGTCCTTGGACTTTCGGTTGTCGATCTTCAGGGCGATGCAGAACTCCTGTACCTTGCGCGACATCGTCTGGTCCTGCGACAGATAGGTGTTCTTCACGTACTGCTGGGTGATGGTGGACCCGCCCTGGGTCTCCTGGCCGCGGGCCATGTTGGCGACGGCGCGGGCGAGTCCGGAGAAGGAGACTCCGGAGTCGGAGTAGAAGGTGGCGTTCTCCGCCGCGATGGCGGCGTTGCGGACGGAGACGGGGATCTTCGCCAGCGGCACGTTCTGCCGGTTCACGGCACCCACGCTCACCATCTGGCTGCCGTCGGCCCAGTAGTAGACATTGGCTTCCTGGCGCGCCGCGGCGTTCTCGCTGGGAACGTCGACGTAGGCGTAGACGGCGGCGAAGAGCGCCACAAGCCCGCACACGATCGCCGTGAAGGTGCCGAGGAGCAGTTTCCACGAGGGGAGCCAGCGGCGGACCCCCTCTCTGCCCTGCCGCGGGTAGTCGACCAGGCGTCGGCGCTTCGTGCCTCGCCCGCGGCGTGAGCGGGGCGGTGTGGTGTCTTCGCTCATGTACGGCTGCTCCTCGGTCGGGCCCCGCGCGCGCACCAGCGGCGGCGCGCGCGGATCTCACCCGGCAATACGGTGAGTGCCGCGACCGCGTTGCCTGCCCTCGCTGTGAAGGACAGCACGGTGCCGTGGGGGAACCGGGCGGCCCGTTTCACCCTCGCCCGGTTACCCACGGGTCAGGTCGTGTCAGATCGCGTCGGGTCAGGTCGGGCCGGTGAGCGGCGGTGGGGCCTCGGGTTCCCGGCGTACGACGGAGCCCTGCGCAGCAGGCGTACGCTGGTCGGAACGTCGTTAATCCACTGCGAGTGAGCGACGGAGGCGGCGCATGACCGACCCACGCGGCTTCCTCAGGATCCCCCGGCGGTCCGTGCCGCCGCGCCCCGTCGAGGCACGGCTCGACGACTGGCGCGAGGTCTACGCGGGGCAGGCGCTGCTGCCGCTCGTGTCCGAGCAGGCGATGCGCTGCATGGACTGCGGCGTGCCCTTCTGCCACAGCGGTTGCCCGCTGGGCAATCTCATCCCGGAGTGGAACGCGTACGCGTCGAGGGGCGACTGGCAGGCCGCGGCCGAGCGGCTGCACGCGACGAACAACTTCCCCGAGTTCACCGGGCGGCTGTGTCCTGCGCCGTGCGAGGACGCCTGTGTGCTGGCGATCAACGCCGATCCCGTGACGATCAAGAACGTCGAGCAGACCATCGCCGATGAGGCCTGGGAGCGCGGGTACACACCGCCGCAGCCGCCGCAGCGGCTGAGCGGCAAGACCGTCGCCGTCATCGGTTCGGGACCCGCCGGGCTGGCCGCGGCGCAGCAGCTCACGCGGATCGGTCACACCGTGGTCGTCTACGAGCGCGCGGACCGGATAGGAGGCCTGCTGCGGTACGGCATTCCCGAGTTCAAGATGGAGAAGTGCCATCTGAACCGTCGTATCGAGCAGATGCGGGAAGAGGGCACCAAGTTCCGCACGGGTGTCGACGTCGGCACCGATGTCGACGCCGCCGAGCTGCGCAGGCGTCATGACGCGGTGATCGTCGCGGTGGGTGCGACGGAGCGCCGCGAACTGCCCGTAGCGGGTCGCGAGCTGCAGGGCGTCCACCAGGCGATGGACTATCTGACCCTCGCCAACCGGGTCCAGGAGGGCGACTACGGCTCGCCACCGGTCACCGCCGAGGGCAAGCACGCCGTGATCATCGGCGGTGGGGACACCGCTTCGGACTGTCTGGGTACCGTGCTGCGGCAGGGCGCGGTGTCGGCGGTGCAGCTGGACATCAATCCGGAGCCGGGTGAGGCGCGGCCCGACGGCCAGCCCTGGCCCGTGACGCATCCCAAGGTCTACCGGATCTCCCACGCGCATGAGGAGGCCCGGGGCCGTGAGGGGACGGATCCCCGGCTGTTCTCGTCCGCCACCCTTCACTTCGAAGGGGACGCGGCGGGTCATGTGTGCGCGCTGTGCCTGACGGAGGTGGAGCCCGCGGCGAGAAGTCCGCTGCCGGACACCGAGCAGGTACTGCCCGCGGAGCTGGTCCTGATCGCCCTCGGTTTCTCCGGGCCCGAGCGGGGTTCCGGGCTGATGCGGCAGCTCGGGCTCGGGCTGGACGACCGGGGGAACTTCGCCCGGGACACCGGCTTCGCGGCCACACCGGCCGTACCGGTCGCCGGGCGGGCGGCGCTGGACGGCCTGGAGGGGCAGGCGGCGCGCCGGGCCCGTACGGACGGCGTGTTCATCGCGGGTGACGCGGGGCGCGGCCAGTCCTTGGTGGTGTGGGCCATCGCGGAGGGGCGGGCCGCGGCGGCGGCAACGGACCGCTATCTGACCGGTTCGACCGTCCTGCCGTTTCCGATCGTCTCCACCGACCGGCCCATGGTGGCGTGACCCGGCGCGGCACAGGAGTGCCTGCCGGCAGTCGGGCGTCGGTCCGCGGCCGGCAGGCGTGCGCGGGTCCCGCGGCAGGCAGCCGTACGAGGGCCCCGCGGCCGGGAGTCGTGCGAGGGTCCGGTCAGCAGTCGATGTCCTTGCCGATGTACAGCTCGGCGAAGGCGACCGCCGCGGCCGGCGATTCGAAGATCCGCCGCAGCCGTGCGGTCGCGGCGCCCGCGCGGAACGGGTCGCCCGACGAGGCGCCGTGCAGCACGTCCGAGAGCCACTGCGAGAACTCCTGGTACTGCCATACGCGCCGCAGGCTCGACGCCGAGTACTCGCTCAGTCCTCCGGTGTCGTCCGTAGTGCAGTAGGCGACGAGCGCGTCGCCGAGCAGCAGGGCGTCGTACAGGGCGAGGTTCATGCCCTTCGCGGCGATCGGCGCGGCGAGATGGGCCGCGTCGCCGGCGAGATATAGCCGGCCGTACACCATCGGTTCCACCACGTAGTTGTGCATGTCCAGCACCCGCTTCTCGATCAGCCGGCCCTCGGTGAGCGGCGGGGCCCCGTCCGCCGACAGCCGGTGGCGCAGCTCCGACCACACGCGTTCGTGCGGCCAGTCCTCCGGGTCGTCGCCGGGCGGGCATTCGAGGTAGTAGCGGGTCACCTGGGGGCTTCGTGCCATGTGGGCGGCGAAGCCGCGCGGATGGACGCCGAAGACGACGCAGTCGCTGGACGGAGGTGCTTCGGCGAGGAGGGCCAGCCAGCCGACGCCGTAGTCGTGCCGGGCGACGGTGGAGTGCTCGGACGGCATGTAGGTGCGTGTCACTCCGCGTGCGCCGTCGCAGCCGGCGATGACGTCGCAGTCGAGGTGTTGCCGCTCGCCCGTCTCCGGGTCGGTGTACGACACCGAGGGCCGGTCGGTGTCGATGTCGTGCAGCTCGACGTTCCGTACGCCGAAACGGATGTCGCCGCCCGCGTAGTCCGCGTACGCCCGCACCAGGTCGGTCACCAACAGGGGCTGTGGGTAGACGAAGTGATGCCGCCCCGACAGTTCGCCATAGGGGAACCGGTGTCGCCCACCGGAGAAGCGGAACTCGAACTCGCCGTGTGCCTGGGCGTGTTCGAGGAGGCGGTCGGCCAGTCCGCGCCGCTCCAGTGCGCGGACCGCCCATTCCTCGATGAAGCCGGCGCGGGGCCGCTGTTCGATGAAGGCGCGGGTCTCGGTTTCCAGGACCACGCAGTCGACGGAGGCGGTGCGCAGGATGTTGGCGACGGTGAGTCCGGCGGGTCCTGCGCCCACGATGACGACGCGGGTACGCCGTGACGAGGCCGAGGCGGACGAGGACGCCGTGGAGGGTGGGGAGGCGGGAGTCACCCCGTCATTATGACGGTGATCAGTCAAGAATCACGGCCGGCTCCGACGGCGCGCCAGCCGGTCCGACGCCCGAAAAACGGAATCCGCGTCAAGGCGCCCTTTGAGAAGTCATAAGCCTGGCTTATGAGGTCATAGACGGGGACCTGGTGTTTGAGCAGGCATTCCTCCTGCGAGGATGGCGGTCGAGACCGCCGTTGTCGCTCGAAGGGAATCACTCATGCCCCGCCCCCTGCGGGTAGCTGTCGTCGGAGCCGGACCCGCCGGGATCTACGCCGCCGACGCGCTGCTGAAGTCCGAGGCCGCCGCCGACCCCGGCGTGTCCATCGACCTCTTCGAGCGGCTGCCCGCCCCGTTCGGGCTGATCCGGTACGGCGTCGCCCCCGACCACCCGCGGATCAAGGGCATCATCACCGCCCTCCACCAGGTGCTCGACAAGCCGCAGATACGGTTGTTCGGAAACGTCGACTACCCGAACGACATCGGCCTGGACGATCTTCACGAGTTCTACGACGCGGTGATCTTCTCCACGGGCGCGAACGCCGACCGTGCGCTCGACATACCCGGCATCGACCTCGACGGCTCGTACGGCGCGGCCGACTTCGTGTCCTGGTACGACGGCCACCCGGACGTGCCCCGCACCTGGCCGCTGGAGGCCGAGAAGGTCGCCGTGCTCGGCGTCGGCAATGTCGCGCTCGACGTGGCGCGCATCCTCGCCAAGACGGCCGACGAGCTGCTGCCGACCGAGATCCCGCCGAACGTCCACGCCGGGCTCGCCGCCAACAAGGCGCTCGAGGTCCACGTCTTCGGGCGGCGCGGGCCGGCGCAGGCCAAGTTCAGCCCCATGGAGCTGCGCGAGCTCGACCACTCCCCCAGCATCGAGGTCATCGTCAACCCCGAGGACATCGACTACGACGACGGCTCCATCGCCACGCGCCGCGCCAACAAGCAGGCGGACATGGTCGCGAAGACGCTGGAGAACTGGGCGATCCGCGACACCGGCGACCGGCCGCACAAGCTGTTCCTGCACTTCTTCGAGTCCCCCACCGAAGTCGTCGGCGAGGACGGCAGGGTGACGGGTCTGCGCACCGAACGGACCGCGCTCGACGGCACCGGCAACGTCGACGGCACCGGCGAGTTCCGCACCTGGGACGTGCAGGCGGTCTACCGGGCGGTCGGCTATCTCTCCGAGGAACTCCCCAAGCTGCCCTTCGACCTCGACACCGGCACGGTGCCCCACGAGGCCGGACGCGTCATGGAGAGCGGCGAACACCTGCAGTCGACGTACGTCACCGGCTGGATCAAGCGCGGCCCCGTCGGCCTCATCGGCCACACCAAGGGCGACGCCAACGAGACGGTCGCGAGCCTGCTGGACGACCACGGCAGCGGCCGTCTGCACACACCGTCCGCGCCCGACCCCGAGGCGGTCGTGGCGTTCCTCGACCGCACGAACGTCCGTTACACGACGTGGCAGGGCTGGTACCGGCTGGACGAGGCGGAGCGCGCGCTCGGGGCGGCCGAGGACCGCGAGCGGGTGAAGATCGTCGACCGCGAGGGAATGCTGCGGGCGAGCGGGGCGTGACGCTCGGCGCCACCTGGCACGCCCCGGCGGCACCGGCCGCCGTACGTCCTGACGTGGCCCCTGCATCCCGACCTGTACGTCCTGCTAGCTGTACGTCCTGATCCTGACCTGTGCGTCCTGACGCCGCCGCCCGGCTGCGGCGTCAGGACGGCCCGCGGTCAGCCGGCCCGCCGCTCCCGCCGGAAGTGCATGACGGGGCACCCGTCGGCCGGACACGCCCCCGCCCCGGCGCCGTCCGCGCAGTCGGTCGCGGCGAACACCGCCCGTACCTCCTTGCCGCGCTCGGACACGCGGCCCACCTGCAGTGCGCCGCCCGCCTCGCGGGCGAGGGTGTCGACGATCATCAGGCCCCGCCCGCGGTCCTGTCCGGGATCGGCGGTGAGCACCGGCTCCGGCAGGAAGGGGTGCTCGTCGTGCACGGTCAGTGTCAGTGCCGTCCGGGTCCTGGTGAGCTTCACCGTCGTTCTGTCGGAATGCGGGACGGCGTGCCGCACCGTGTTGCCGACCAGCTCGGAGATCACCAGTGAGGCGGTGTACAGCCCGTCCTCGCACAGCCCCCACTCCCGCAGGACCCGCGCGGCTCTCCGGCGTGCGGCGGGGACCTCGGCGGGCGTCGCGGGCACGGTGAAGGCATGGACGGACACGGCCGGGCCCGGCCCGTGACGGGAGGCCGGGACCCGGTGGGTTCCGGCGCCGCACGGCGTTCCGGGCGGGTTCGAAGCGATCGTTCGCATGGCGATTCCCAGTGGTCCGCCGGATGGGGATACCGGCATCTGATCAAGCGCACCCTGGATGGCGAGCCCGGTGACCAGCGAGGGCGCCACGCTGCGCCGGCCGCTGTCGATGTGTGGTTCCGCCGGACAGCGGGCGCACCTGCCCCGACCAACTGTTCGGCTTGGCCGAGCTTCAGCAGGAACTACCCGCGACGCAAGGGGCGTATCCGGACACATATGAACCTTTGACATGACCGTTGTGATCGCCGGGCCGGCTCCGGGCGCCCTCGGAGTGCGCCGGCCGGGCCGTCCGTCCGCCTGCCTGCCTGCCATGTGCCTCGTCCTGACCGGCTTACGGGGCGGTCGGCGGCCGCGGGGCATCGCGCGTCGCCTCAATGGCGGAGCCTTCCGGTCCCGCCTGCCAGGAAGGGATGCGGAGTGTCGCAGACCTACGAGATCTTCGATCACTCGGTGCACCTGGTGGCGGACCTCTCGGGCATCTTCATCTTCGCCGTGACCGGCGCGCTGGTGGCCGTCCGTATGCGGTTCGACGTCTTCGGCATCATGGCGCTCGCCGAGATCACCGCGCTGGGCGGCGGGGTGTTCCGCGATCTGGTCATCGGCGACGTTCCGCCGGCGGCCTTCAGGGACATGGGCTATTTCCTCACCCCGATCATCGCCGGCGGCCTCGTCTTCTTCCTGCATCCGGCGATCAACCGCATCGGCGGAGCGGTCCAGGTGGTCGACGCGGCGGGGCTCGGACTGTTCAGTGTGTCGGGCACGGTGAAGGCAGCGGTGTGGGGCATCGAGCCGTTCCACGCCGCCGCCATCGGGGTCGCGACCGCGGTGGGCGGCGGAGTGCTCAGGGACCTGCTCGCCATGGAGATCCCGTCGCTGCTGCGCCGCGACCGTGAGATGTACGCGCTGCCGTCGGTGCTGGGGGCGGGCACGGTCGCCGTACTGCTCCAGTTCGGTCTGCTGGGCCCGATCAGCAGTGGCGCCGCCATGCTCGCCACCTTCGTCCTGCGACTGCTGGCGCTGCGCTACGGCTGGCGTGGCCCCCTCGCCTGGAAGAGCGAGCAGCTCCCCGCGCCCGGTGGGAAGGAGCCCGGTCAGGGTCGGGGGGCCGGTCGGGGGCAGCCGGTCTCCTGAGGCCGGCTGCCAGGGCGAGCAGGACGGCGCTGAGCAGGACCAGCCCTCCCAGGGTCAGGAAACCGACCTCGAGCGCGGCGACGAACGCGCTGTCGGCGGCCGCACGGACCCGGTCGTGCGAGGTGCCGGGCAGCCGGGCCAGCAGTTCCTCCCGTTGCTCCTCGCGCGAGAGGACGTTGTCGAGCGCGCGCTGTTCACGCGGGCTGAACACATCGCCGTCCCCACCGGTGGACGCCAGCAGTTCGTTACGCTCCCGCCACTCCGCCGTGGTGAACAGCGCGTTCATCAGCGCCAGCCCCAGCGTCGCGCCGATCTGCCGGCTCTGCACCGACAGGCTCGCCGCGACTCCTCGCGCGGAGGCGGGTACGGCCGCCATGATCATCGCGGTGGCGGACGGGTAGACCAGCGGCGGGGCGAGGCCGAAGACCAGCAGGGCGGGAACGAGCAGGGTGCTGTGGCGGTTCGCCACGCCGTACGTGAGCCACAGCACGCAGCAACCCAGCAGCACCAGGCCCGTGACGATGAGCAACCTGCCGTACCCGAGGTCGGTCAGCCGTCCGACGAACGGCGAGAGGACGACGGTCCCGAAGCTGCCGGCCATGAGGAGCAGTCCGGTACGCAGCGCTCCCAGGTCGAGCACGTGCTGCAGATAGAGCGTCACATGGACACCGACGGCGAGCGAGGCGCACTGGACGAGGGCCAGAGCGACCATGGGCACGGAGATCGTGGCGCGGCGCAGCGGCCGCAGGTCCAGCAGCGGGTCGGCGACGCGCAGTTCCACCGCGACGAAGAGGCCCAGCAGGACGACGCCCGTGACAAGCGGCAGCAGGGTGCCGAGCGCGGCGAAGCCCCAGTCGGAGGACCGCTCGCAGGCGAAGACGACGAGGGTCAGCCCGGAGGCCATCAGGACGGCGCCCGTCACGTCCATCGACGCCCCGGTCCGCCCCCGGGTCTCGACGAGATGCCGGCGGGCCAGGACGACGACCAGCAGGCTGAGCGGGACACAGACGGCGAAGGCCCACCGCCAGCTCCCGAACTCCACCAGCAGCGCGATCCCCAGCGGCACGGCCACGCCGAAGAAGCTGGTGAACGCCGTCTGGACGCCGATGGCCCAGCCGTGCCGTTCCTCGGGCAGCGCGGCGGTCAGGTTGGCCAGCGCGAGCGGTACGGCCAGGGCGATGCCGAGGCCCTGCACACCGCGCGCCGCCACCAGGAAGATGCCGTCGGTGGCGATGGCGCACAGGCCGGAGCCGAGCGCGAAGCAGACCATGCCCAGCAGGAACACGCGGCGCCGTCCGACCACATCGCCGAGCCGGCCGCTGATCACGGCCACGGCGCAGAGCGGGAGCAGGGCGGCGACGATCACCCAGTGAAGGGTGGAGCTGTCGATGCCGAGGTCCTTCTGGATCTGGGGCAGCGCGACGATGACGGCGGTCAGGCTGGAGAACAGCAGGACGCTGGCGGTGATCGTGGCGATCATGACCGCACGCTGCGGTGGCGACAGTTCCCTCAGGGCGCCCATGTCGGACAACTGTCCCGCGAGCCGTGACGGACGGCATCCGGTCACGGACCACCCGGGTGCGGGTACGTCAGGGCGGCGGCTCGTGTCTGTACGGGCGGTCCGCGTGCGTACCAGCGGCCCGCGTGCGTACGGGCCGGAACGCTCCCCGTCACGGAGCGGCGGTGGTCACCGAGTCTTCGTACGGGCCGTGCTGTGGTGCAGCCAGACGTAGTCGACCGGCTGGGCGGCGTTCCAGGCGGTGGCGAGATCGGGGTCGACGGGCAGGAACGCGGCTCGCCGGTAGCACCGCAGGGCCGGCTCGTTGTGCGGGTGCACCCGCATGAAGACGTCCTCGTAACCGGCGTCCGTGGCGAGCGCGGTCAGCCGGCAGACCAGTTCCTGGCCGATTCCCTGGGCTCGGGCGGCGGGCGAGACGATGATCCGGGCGAGTTCGGCCTCGTCCTCCTCGTCGTCGAACCACAACTCCCCGTAGGCGAGGAGTTCCTCACCGCGCAGGAGCATATGGGCCCGCACGTCGTCGCCCGCCTGCCATTCGGCGATCGCCCGCGGCGGCAGGGGGAAGTCGTGGCGTCCGCACCACATGGCGACCTCGCCGGACGTGGCCGGCCAGCCGGCGACCGTGGCCGCGTGCGTCACGTCGAAGGGCAGCAGTTCGATTCTCGCCATGGGTGGCCACTGTAGGGGTGCTCGGTGTGGCGGGTGCGACCGCCCTGCGCCCCTCGTCCTCCCCGGGTGGAATACCGGAGGAAAGCAGGCAGGATGAACGGAACTGGACGGAAGGTGCCGGGTGAGCCGTGGATCTGGAGAGCGTCGCGGACGAGTTGTACGGGCTGCCGCCGGAGGACTTCACCGACGCCCGCCGTCGGCACGCGGCGGCCGCCCGCGCGTCGGGCGACCGTGGCCTGGCGACCAGGATCTCGTCGCTGCGGCGCCCGACGCTGTCCGCCTGGGCCTGCAACCTCCTCGTGCGGGCCGACCCGGACCAGGCGGCCGGGCTGCTCCGCCTCGGTGAGGGACTGCGGCAGGCGCACCAGGAGCTGGACCGGGACCAGATGCGGGAGCTCGGCAGCCGGCGCAATCGCCTCGTCGGTGCGCTGTCCCGGCAGGTGCGGGACCTGGCCGCCGAGGCAGGGCATCCGGTCAGCGAGTCGGTGCTGCGCGAGGTCGAGGTCACGTTGCAGGCGGTGCTGGCCGACCCGGACGCCGCGGCGGACTGGGCCACGGGGCAGCTGGCGAGGCCCCTCAGCCCGCCCGTCGGGTTCACCGAATCCGCCCTTGCCGCCGCGGCGCGCCGGCCGGCTCCGGCCGCTCCCGCCACGGCTCCGGAGGCTCCGGCCGCCCGCGGGGACGGACGGAAGGCGCAGGCGAAGAAACTCGCCCGGGCACGCCAGGACGCGGAGACGGCCGAGCAGCGGGCCCGCGAGCGGGAGGAGGCGCTCCGTGAGGCCGAGTCCGAGCACGAGCGGGCCGAGGCACTGCTGGAGCAGGCGGAGCAACGGGCGGCCACTCTCGCCGAGGACGTCAGGACGGCCGAGAACCGTCTGCGCGCCGCCCGAAGGGAGCTGGACGAGGCGCGGGCCGAGGAGGGCACCACGCGCACCGCTCGTGACGGCGCGCGCAAGCGCGTGTCCGAGACCCGCCGTGCGGCCGGACAGGCACGCCGGGACGCCCAGAGCGCGGGCGACCGGGTCGAGGCTCTGGAGGCGGAGGGCGGATAGCCGTACGGGCCGGCCGCCGCAACGCGCACAAGGCGCACGCCCGCAAGCCACACGCCACAAGCCACAAGCCGCACGAGCATCCACGACCAGCCAGAAGCAGCCAGGAGCTGCCGCCGTCACCGCTCCTGGAGCGGCTCACCACCCATCAGGTCGTTGAGAGGACCCCCGGTCAGCGTGGCCCGCTGGTCCGTCACGAACGGCAGCCGCGCCACCGTCGCGGGGTCGATGAGCCCCGCCTGGGCGAGCACCGAGGCCTGGTCCCAGTAGATGTGCTCGCCGGAGATGAGCGGGCCCTCGAACGAGACGACGGCGAGGACCATGACGGTGATGGGCCGGCCGGTCGGGGCGACCGAGGGAAGGATCCAGGGCACCGGGACGTCGTGCGTGAACGAGACGAGCATCTCGTCGACGATGCGATCGCGGCCCGTGGTGCGGGTCAGCGGCGCGATGGTGAAGTCCTCCGCGTTGTGCCCCACGAACCAGCGGCGGTAGAAGTCGCGCACGGCGTCCCGGCCGCGGGCGCCCATCGCGGTGGGCACATGCAGCACCACGGGGTCGTCCGTCATCGTGGCCATCGTCGCGTCGACGTCCCGCGTGGCGAACTCGCTGGTGGTGTGGAGGTCCCAGACACGCTCCAGCTCGGCCGGGGCGACGGGACCGGCGACGAGACCGGCGACGGGATCGGGGACGGGGGTCATCATGGCGCCTCCTCGGGTTTCCATCCCCATGAGGTGATCATTCCTGGGGAGAGCGCGGCGCAGTCGGGCGAGTCCAGGTAACGCTTCGCCTCGTCGATGACGTGGTCGTCGACGAGTCCGGTGCCCACGAGCGCGTCCCGGGCCCGGTCCCATGTCCCGCCCCAGAAGCGGCTGATGGGGCTGCCGGGCATCAGCGGCGGCACATGGACCTCGGCGGCCACGGACCTGAGCCCGGCCGCGTGCAGGAGCTGCGGGTAGCGCGTCACCCAGGTGATGTCGGTGCCGATGGTGTCCCGCAGTCCCTGCCACATCGCCCGCATGGTCCGTGAGTACGGGTCGTTGGGCGGCGCCGCCCCGGCGCTCACGTCGATCGCGTCACTGAGGACGAGAACCCCTCCGGGCGCGACGAGACCGGCCAGCCTGGTGATCGCCTCCTGCCGGGAGGGCAGGTGCATCAGCACGAACCGTGCGTGGACCAGCTGGAACATGCCCGGGTCGAAGGACGGGTCGGTGATGTCCGCTTCGAGGGCGGTGAGTCCCGGGGTGGGGTGGGCGGTGAGGAAGCGTACGTCGCGGTCGACGGCGAGCACGGCCGCGACGCCGGCCCTGCGCAGGAGGCCGCGGGCCACGGTGCCGGTGCCGGCGCCCACGTCCAGGCAGTGCCAGTGCGGGCCGGCGCCCAGTTTCAGCAGGCGGGTGAGGGTCGTGTCGTCGTAGGTGAGCGCGCCGAGGTCGATGCGGTCGTCCTCGCCTGCCTGTTCCGGCCGGAAGACGGCCTCGCCGTAGCGGCCGTCGTCCCGGCGGTCACCGCCGTCCTGCGGGGTCGTCACGGGCCGATCCTCCACGGCGGACCGTCCACCCGGCCGAGGCGCGCCGCGCACACGTCCAACCGGCCCAGCGCCTCACATGCGTTCGGCAGGAGGTCGCTTCGCCGCGGGTGGTGCCGGCACAGGTCGTACCGCCCGCTGTCGCGGTGCTCACCGGCGGCCGCGCGCAACCGCCGTATCCCGGTGACCAGTTCCTCGCGGCCGAGCCGTTCGGCATCTTGATCGACGGCCATGACGGCACGTTGGGCACCGGGAGGGCCATGGAACCACTCTCGGCCCTCTGCGGGGCGGGGACGGCATCGGTCGGCCATGTCCACGATCCTTCGGGACGCGACCGGCCAGGTGGCCTACGATCATGAGTGGCGGTGCCATCCACCGTCCCCTGCGCCCATGGAGGTCACCATGTCCAGGACTGCCGGCAGCCATCGCACCCACCCGATCCGCATCCTTGCGACGGCCTGCGCGGCAGCGACCGTACTGTCGCTCGCCGTCGGCTGCTCGTCCAAGGAGGAGGGGAGCGGTGAGGCCGCGGGCGGGGTGCCGGTGGTCGAGAAGGGAAAGCTCACCACCTGTACGCACCTGCCGTATCCGCCGTTCCAGTTCGAGCAGGGCGGGAAGGTCGTCGGCTTCGACGTGGCACTCGTCGATCTCGTGGCGAAGAACCTGAAGGTCGAGCAGAAGATCGTCGACACTCCCTTCGAGAACTTCAAGACGGGGGCCTTCCTGAACTCCGGTCAGTGCGATCTGGCCGCCGCCGGTATGACGATCACCGACGAGCGCAAGAAGAACGTGGACTTCTCCGTCCCGTACTTCGACGCCACGCAGGCGTTGCTCGCCACCAAGAAGAGCGGCGTGACCTCGCTGGCCGAGGTCAAGGCCAAGGGGGCGAAGCTGGGCGCGCAGGCGGAGACCACCGGTGAGAGCTACGCGAAGTCGCAGGGCTTCGACCCGGTGTCGTTCGAGAGCTCGGACGCGGTGCTGAACGGGCTGCGCACGGGACAGGTCGACGCCGTCGTGATCGACTACCCCGTGGTCCAGGGCTGGCTCAAGGACAAGGCCAACGCCGACGCCTTCGCTCTCGGGCAGAACATCGAGACCGGTGAGCAGTACGGCTTCTCGGTGAAGAAGGGCAACGACAAGCTGCGGGCCGCCATCGACAAGGCGATCACGGACGCCAAGGCCGACGGCACGTACAAGAAGCTGTACGAGCAGTGGATCGGGCCGCTGCCCGAGGGCCGGTCGTGACCTCTCGGCTGACCAGGCGGCAGCGCCGCCGCGTGTCGCAGGGGATCCAGTACGCGGTCTTCGTGGCGGCCGTGGTCCTGATCGCCGTACTGGCCGACTGGGACCGGCTGCAGAACCAGTTCGCGCAGAAGGATCTCGCGAGCCAGCTGTTCCCGGACATCATCACGATCGCGCTGCGCAACACGGTGGTGTACACCCTGTCGGGCTTCGCGTTCGGCCTGGTGCTGGGGATGATCGTGGCGCTGATGCGGCTGTCGTCGGTGGCTCCGTACCGCTGGGTCGCGAGCGTCTACATCGAGCTGTTCCGTGGCCTGCCGGCTCTGCTGATCTTCATCTTCGTGGGGGTGGCGATCCCGCTGGCGTTCCCGGGGGCCGAGATCCCCGGCGGGGTGTACGGGAAGGTCGCCCTCGGTCTCGGTCTGGTCGCCGCCGCGTACATGGCGGAGACGATCAGGGCCGGGATCCAGGCCGTACCCAAGGGCCAGATGGAGGCGGCGCGCTCACTGGGGTTCTCGCACGCCCGCGCGATGGTGTCGGTGATCATCCCGCAGGCGTTCCGCATCGTGATCCCGCCGCTGACGAACGAGCTGGTGCTGCTGTTCAAGGACTCGTCGCTGGTGCTGTTCCTCGGCGTCACGCTGGACGAGCGGGAACTGACCAAGTTCGGGCGGGATCTGGCCAGTCAGACCGCGAACTCCACGCCGATCCTCGTCGCCGGGCTGTGCTACCTGCTGGTGACGATTCCGCTGAGTTTCGTCGTACGCCGGCTGGAAGCACGGACCGAGAAGGCCAGGTGAGGACGGGATGACGCAGAACGAGATCGAGATCCGCTCGCTGCACAAGTCGTTCGGTGACAACGAGGTGCTGCGCGGCATCGATCTGGACGTCGCCCACGGCGAGGTGGTGTGCGTCATCGGGCCGTCCGGCTCGGGCAAGTCGACGCTGCTGCGGTGTGTGAACCTGCTGGAGGAGCCCAGCGCGGGCAAGGTCTTCGTGGGCGGTACGGAGGTCACCGACCTCGATGTCGACATCGACGCGGTACGGCGCCGGATCGGCATGGTCTTCCAGCAGTTCAACCTGTTCCCGCACGTGACCGTGACGGAGAACCTCACCCTGCCGCAGCGGCGCGTACTGAAACGCGACAAGGCCCGGGCGGCGGCGGTGGCGCGGGAGAACCTGGAGCGGGTGGGTCTCGCCGACAAGGCCGGGGCGTATCCGGCGCAGTTGTCCGGCGGTCAGCAGCAGCGGGTCGCGATCGCTCGGGCGCTGGCCATGGACCCGGAGGTGATGCTCTTCGACGAGCCGACGTCGGCGCTCGACCCGGAGCTGGTCGGTGAGGTGCTGGCCGTCATGCGCGTACTGGCCGCCGAGGGCATGACGATGATGGTCGTCACGCACGAGATGAGTTTCGCCCGGGAGGTCGCCGACCGGGTGGTGTTCATGGACGGCGGGGTCATCGTCGAACAGGGCCCGGCCGAGCAGGTGGTGGGCTCACCCCGACACGAGCGGACCAGGAACTTCCTGAACCGGATCCTGGATCCGGCGGCAGCGGCGGAGCCGGGCGCGGGTCCGCAGGACGCCGGTCCCGGCCCCGGTACCGGTCCGGGTCCGGGGGACGCGGAGGACGTGCGCAAAGAGGGATGACCGCTGGTGGCTGTCGTGCGCGGGCGGTCAGGCCGGGGGGAAGGGATTCCGGTGAAGACGATGAATACGCCGAGTACGCCGAATTCGGCGATTCCATGGCAACCATATGGTTATCGGGAGTGTCTCCCCTGGTGACATCACTGTCCCCGTCATCAGGAGAAATGGGGGACGCCACATGTACCACCGTCCACGCCTCGCGGCTGTCGCCGCCGGCATTCTGCTCTTCACCGCGGCAGGGGCCACGGTCCCCGCTTCCGCGGCCCCGCACCGGTCCACGGCCGGGCACCTCGCACCGGCCACCGCTCTGGTCACCGACGCCCGCTGGGGCGGTCATGGGTCCTTCGACCGGATCGTCATCGACGTCCGCGGCACACTGCCGCCGGTCACGGTGCGGCCCGTGAAGGTCCTGCGCTACGACGGCACGGGGCACAAGGTCCCGCTCGCCGGGAAGTACTTCCTGGAGATCAAGCTCTCCCCCGCCGCCGCGCACAACGACGCGGGCAGGTCCGTCTACCGGGGACCACGGCTGATCAAGATCTATCTGCCGACGCTCAAGGGTCTTGCACAGACGGGCGACTTCGAAGGCGTGGTCACCTTCGGGGCGGCCTTCGACACCAAGCCGGTGTACAAGACCGCGAAGCTGCACGCGCCCGAACGCTTCGTGATCGACGTCCGTCGTACGCCCGCGGGCGGGTGACGGCGGGACGGCGGCGGCGGAGGCGGAGGCGGGGCGGAGAGGCCGGGGAGGCGGAGGGGCGAAGACGCCGGCCTCAGCCGCTCGTTGAGCGGCTGAGGCCGGATGCGTCAGCGGGCGGAGACCGTCACCTCGCGAACACCTCGTCGAGCCGGCCGCGCCAGGCCTGCTCGGTCCTCTCGGCGTCGGCACCCGGGGCGAAGTCGTGGACGCTGACGCCGACGGGGGCCCCGAAGTGGTTACGGCCGAAGAGGCGGTACATCGCGTCGTCCGTGCGCAACCCGATGAAGTACTGGTTGCGGTAGTCGACGACCGCGTCGACGGGTCCGGTACCCGGCAGGTCGACCCGCACCGTCGTGCCCTCCACGGCCTCGTCGGACAGGCCCAGTCCACGGCTCGCGGTCTCCAGCGCATCGGGGGCCGTGGAGGCCGCGGGCGCGTCCAGGGTGGCGAACACGGCGGGACGGCCGGTGAAGTGCGTGAGGTACTGGCGCAGGGTGTGCAGGTAGAAGTCGGTGTGCTTGTTCGCGCCGTCGTACTGGTTCTCCCAGTCGTCGACGAGGATGCCGCTGTGGACGTAGCGGACCCGGCAGCCGCCGCCCTCACGGGGCTCGATGACATGGTCGAGCTGGTTGAAGGTCTGCTCGGCGATGCCCTCCACGTCCTCCGAACGCGCGGTCAGGCGGTGCGGCGGGTCCCAGGCGGTGACGGTGCCGCCGTAGGGCGCCTCCCCGCCCTCCTTCGGCTCGTACTCCATCGGCCAGAGCCAGCCGCCCGTGCCCGAGGTGATGGCGGCCCACACCTGCTCGGGGCTCGCGTCGACGTCGAACTCGCGGACGATCTCGAATTCCCTGGATTCCTTGGACATGGTGACTCCTCGGGCCTGCTCGTCAGGCCTGCTCGGGCGCGCCGATGGAGGGCGCGGGTGCTTCCGGCGTTTCTGATGGTTCGGGGTCGGGCTTGACCGTGGGGTGGAGCGCCACGACGATCCGGTGGTCGCGGCCGCCTTCCGCGTGCTCGTCGTGGTACTTGGCGATGAGCGCGCTGACGCCGCGCGTCAGCTCCTCCACGAAAGCGGCCCGGTCGGCGGCGGAGGCGAACCGCACCTCGCCGTCGAGGGCGTAGGTGGCCAGGCGCTTGCGGGCCCTGGCTGCACCGGTGATCAGCGTGCCCACATCGCGCACCAGCCGCGCGGCGACCGCGAGCAGCCAGCGCGCGGAGAGCTGGTCGCGGAAGCGGCCCGGGTCGGGCTGCACCGCGGCGAGCGCGAGCGGGGAGATCACGTACGACGCGGCGGTGGCCCGCATGAGCCGCTCGGTGACATTGCCCTTGCGGCGCTCACCGGCCAGCTCCACCAGGCCGTGCCGCTCCAGGGCCTTCAGGTGGTAGTTCACCTTCTGCCGGGGGAGCCCGACGCGGCCGGCGAGCATGGTCGCCGAGGCGGGGCCCGCGGCCAGCTCGGCGAGCAGCCTGGCCCGCATCGGGTCCAGCGACACGGCTGCCGCGGAAGGGTCCTCGATCACGGTGACGTCCAACATGGGTGCCACCCTCCCACCGAAAACTTTTCTTGTCCAGACACAATCACTTGTCGGCGAGTCGGGCTCCGTTCGGGCAGCGGGCGCCGTTCGGGCGGCAGTGGTGGGCGGATCGGGCGGCGTCGTACCGCGCCGCGGCCGCGAAGTGACCTGTGACCTGGGCAAACAGATGCGATGAAACGGGCACGAACGGGCACAGCGAAAGCTGCGAAGAGCCTGGCACGACGCGGATGGTGCTTGTACAAACGACGCATGGGCCCGAACGGGCGCAGTACCCGCAAGCGCGAGTGAGCGGCTGGCAACGAGGAAGTGTGCCGTGGACACCGAGGAGCGCCGCCGAGGCATTCTCGAGGCGGCCCGCAAGGACGGGGCCGTCGAGGTCAATGGTCTGGCCGGCCGGTTCCGGGTCGCCAAGGAGACCATCCGGAGGGATCTGCACGCCCTGGAGGAGCACGGGCTGGTCCGGCGTACGCACGGTGGCGCGTATCCGGTGGAGAGCGCCGGGTTCGAGACCACGCTGGCGTTCCGCACCACGCGGAACGTGCCGCAGAAGGCCCGTGTCGCGGCGGCCTCGGCCGAACTGCTGGGGGACGCGGAGACGGTCTTCGTCGACGAGGGCTTCACCCCACAGCTGATCGCCGAGGCTCTGCCGCGCGACCGGCCGCTGACGGTGGTGACCGCGTCACTGGCGGTGGCCTCGGCGCTGGCCGGCGCCGCCCAGACCTCGGTGCTGCTGCTCGGCGGCCGGGTGCGTGGCGGCACGATGGCGACGGTCGATCACTGGGCCACACGGATGCTCGCCGGCTTCGTCATCGACCTGGCCTTCGTCGGGGCCAACGGCATCTCACGGGAGTACGGGCTGACGACTCCCGATCCGGCCGTCGGCGAGGTGAAGGCGCAGGCGATGCGCAGTGCCCGCCGGCGCGTCTTCGCGGGGATCCACACCAAGTTCGGTGCGGTCAGCTTCTGCCGGTTCGCCGACGTGGGCGACTTCGAGGCGATCGTCACCGACACCGGGCTGCCCTCGGCCGAGGCGCAGCGCTACTCGCTCCTCGGTCCGCAGGTCATCCGCGTCTGACCCGCCAACTCCCGCCCGTTCCTGCCTGTTCCTACCCCTTCCCACCCGTTCCTGCCCTTCCTGCCCGCTCGCAGCACACCACCCGCCGGACGAGCCGCCCCTGGGCATCTCCGGCATGCCCGAAACAAGGAGAGAATCATGACTCTGAGGCAGCGACCCTCGCGCATACCCGTCCGGCTGGGGGCCCTCGCGGCCGTCGCGGCGCTCCTCGCGGGATGCGCGGGCGCCGGCGGCGGAACGTCCGGCGACGGTGAGGCCCTCAACGTCCTGATGGTGAACAACCCGCAGATGGTGCAGTTGCAGAAACTGACCGCGGATCACTTCACCAGGAGCACCGGCATCGAGGTCCACTTCACGGTGCTGCCGGAGAACGAGGTCCGCGACAAGATCAGCCAGGACTTCTCCAACCAGGCGGGCCAGTACGACATCGCCACCATCAGCAACTACGAGGTGCCGTTCTACGCGAAGAACGGCTGGCTGCACCCGCTGGATCCGTACGTCGCCAAGGACAAGGCCTTCGACCAGGACGACATCCTGGAGCCGCTCTCCGAGTCGCTGACGGCCGCGGACGGCAAGCTCTACGCCGAGCCGTTCTACGGCGAGTCGTCGTTCCTCATGTACCGCAAGGACGTCTTCGCGGCCAAGGGTCTGACGATGCCGCCGAAGCCGACCTGGCAGCAGGTCGCCGACCTCGCGGCGAAGGCCGACGGGGCCGAGAAGGGCATGAAGGGCATCTGTCTGCGCGGGCTGCCCGGCTGGGGCGAGGTGATGGCGCCGCTGACGACGGTCGTCAACACCATGGGCGGCACCTGGTTCACCAAGGACTGGAAGGCGCAGCTCACCTCTCCCGAGTTCACCAGGGCCACCGAGTTCTACGTCCGGCTCGTGCGCGAGCACGGCGAGGCGGGCGCGGCGCAGTCCGGGTACGCCGAGTGCCTCAACAACATGACGCAGGGCAAGTCGGCGATGTGGTACGACGCCACGGCCGGCGCCGGGTCGCTGGAGGCCGCGAACTCCCCCGTCAAGGGCAGGATCGGGTACGTACCGGCGCCCGTGGACCGGACCGAGAGCTCCGGCTGGCTCTACACCTGGGCCTTCGGCATGCAGAAGGCCTCCAAGAAGGCCGACAACGCCTGGAAGTTCATCTCCTGGGCGTCCGGCAAGGAGTACGAGAAGCTGGTCGGGAAGCAGGTCGGATGGTCCGACGTGCCGGCCGGGAAGCGGAGTTCGACGTACGCCGATCCGGAGTACCGCAAGGCCGCCGCCGCTTTCGCCGACGTCACCAAGCAGGCCATCGACGCCGCCGACCCCGTGAACCCCGGGGTGCAGCCGCGCCCGGCCGCGGGCATCCAGTTCGTCGGCATCCCCGAGTTCACCGACCTCGGAACGAAGGTGTCCCAGGAGATCAGCGCCGCGATCGCGGGCCGCAAGTCGGTGCCCGAGGCGCTGGCCGCCTCGCAGAAGCTGGCCGAGAAGGTCGCCGAGGAGTACCGGTGAGCACGTCGGTCGGGACGGCCCCGAAGGTGTCGTCCGCACGCGCGGCGGCCCCCGTACGTCCGCGGGGCGGCCTGCGGGCCTGGGCCACCCGCGCCCCGCTGCTGCCCGCCCTGGTCTTCCTCGTCGCCGTCACCCAGTTGCCGTTCGTGGCGACGCTGGTGATCTCGCTCTTCGACTGGAACTCGTACGATCCCGATGCCCGCCGGTTCACCGGACTGTCGAACTACGCGACCGTGGTCACCGACCCCGCGCTCCAGGAGTCCGTGCTGACGACGGTGCTCCTCACCGCCTCCGTCGTGATCGTGAGCGTGGTCCTCGGGCTCGGCCTGGCGCTGCTGCTTGACCGGGCCTTCTTCGGCCGCGGCTTCGTCCGCACGCTGCTGATCACCCCGTTCCTGCTCGTGCCGGTCTCCGCGGCACTGCTGTGGAAGCACGTGCTGTACAACCCGGAGTACGGGTTGCTCAACGGCGCCTGGGCATGGGTCGCGGGGCTTTTCGGGGACACGGATCCGGCGCAGCCGGACTGGATCTCCGGCATGCCGCTCGTCGCGGTCGAGGCGGCACTGGTGTGGCAGTGGACACCGTTCATGATGCTCATCCTGCTCGCCGGGCTGCAGAGCCGGCCCGGCGAGATGGTCGAGGCCGCCCGGCTGGACGGTGCGAACAGCCTGCAGATCTTCCGCTATCTGACGCTGCCTCATCTGCGCCGGTATCTGGAACTCGGCGTACTGCTCGGCTCGATCTACATCGTGCAGCACTTCGACGCGGTGTTCACGATCACCTCCGGGGGCCTCGGCACGGCCAACCTCCCGTACACGATCTACCAGACCTTCTACAAAGCTCATGAGTACGGGCTCGCGTCCGCGGCGGGCGTGGTCGTCGTGATCGGCACGATGGTGCTCGCGACGTTCGCGCTGCGCGTGGTCTCGTCCCTCTTCCGTGAGGAGGCGAACCGAGCATGACGAACACCACGGTCACCGCCAGGGCCACCGACGGGATCGCGCGGCGCGCGCGGCGGCGGTCCACGGCGCTGGGGCTGCTCGCCTGGGTGGTGGGGCTCGGCTTCTGTCTGCCGGCCGGCTGGATGCTCCTCACGTCCTTCCACTCGGAACAGGACGCGGCGGCCAACCCGCCCGCGCTCGGCGCCGCGCTGACCCTCGACGGCTACCGGTCGTTCTTCGAACGCGGCGGCGACGGCCCCTGGCCGCCGCTCATCAACTCGGCGACGGCGGCGGTGCTCTCCACCGTGCTGGTGCTCCTGCTGGCCCTGCCCGCGGCGTACGCGCTGTCGATCCGGCCGGTGCGCAAGTGGACGGACGTGATGTTCTTCTTCCTGTCCACGAAGATGCTGCCGGTCGTCGCCGGACTGCTGCCCGTCTATCTGTTCGCCAGGAACACGGGGCTGCTGGACAACATCTGGCTGCTGGTCCTGCTCTACACCTCGATGAACCTGCCGATCGCCGTCTGGATGATGCAGTCGTTCCTGGCCGACGTGCCGGTGTCGATCATCGAGGCCGCGCGGGTCGACGGGGCACGGCTGCCGACGGTGCTGGGCCGGGTGGTGGCGCCGATCGCCGGTCCCGGTATCGCGGCGACCGCCCTGATCTGCTTCATCTTCAGCTGGAACGAGCTGCTCTTCGCGGGCGTGCTCACCGGGGTCGTGGCGCAGACCGCTCCCGTCTTCCTCACCGGATTCGTCACCAGCGAGGGCTTGTTCCTGGCCCAGCTGTGCGCCGCGTCCGTCGTGGTGTCCCTGCCGGTGCTGGCCGCCGGTTACGCCGCCCAGGACAAGCTCGTCCAGGGCCTTTCCCTTGGAGCCGTCAAATGAGGGCCGCGATCGTCGAAGCCCCCGGCAAGGTGTCCGTCACCACCGTTCCCGACCCGGCCCCGGGCCCCCGAGACGTCGTGGTGGAGGTCGCGTCGTGCGGGCTGTGCGGCACCGATCTGCACATCCTGCAGGGCGAGTTCGCGCCGACGCTGCCGATCGTGCCCGGCCATGAGTTCGCCGGCACGGTCGTGGCTGCCGGGGCGGACGTCACCGAACTCACGGTGGGCGACCGGGTCGCGGTCGACCCGTCCCTGCCCTGCCACGAGTGCCGCTACTGCCGGGCCGGACGCGGCAACCTCTGCGACCGCTGGCGAGCGATCGGCGTCACGGACCCGGGCGGCGCGGCCGAGTTCGCCGTGGCACCGGTGGCGAACTGCGTACGGCTGCCGGAGCACATCGACGTCCGGGACGCGGCGCTGATCGAGCCGCTCTCGTGCGCCGTACGCGGATACGACGTCCTCAGCGGCACGCTCGGCGCACAGGTGCTGATCTACGGCTCAGGGACGATGGGGCTGATGATGCTGGAACTCGCCAAGCGCACCGGCGCCGCGGGGGTCGACGTCCTGGACATCAATGCGGAGCGGCTCGCCACCGCGAAGCAGCTGGGCTGCTCCGAGGCGGCTGCCTCGGCGCGGGAGCTGGCGCGTGCGGATGAGGGCTGGGACGTGGTGATCGACGCGACCGGGAACGCCGGGGCGATCCAGGACGGGCTCGGCCGGGTCGCCAAGGGCGGCACGTTCCTCCAGTTCGGCGTGAGCGACTACGCGACGACGGCGGTGATCGAGCCGTACCGCATCTACAACCAGGAGATCACCATCACGGGTTCGATGGCGGTGCTGCACAGCTATGAACGGGCGGCGGCGCTGTTCGCGACCGGTGTGCTCGACCCGTCGATCTTCATCAGCGACCGGCTGCCGCTGGAGCGGTATCCGCAGGCGATCGACCGGTTCCGCGCCGGACAGGGCCGCAAGATCGTGGTGGAGCCGTGAGCGACGGTGCCGGATCGGTCCTCGTGCTGGGTGAGGCGCTCATCGACCTCGTGCCGGACGACCGTCTGCCGGCGTTGCGGCACGCCCAGCCCGGCGGTGCGCCGGCGAACGTCGCCGTGGGGCTGGCGCGGCTCGGCACGCCCGCGGTGTTCGCGGGCGGCGTCGGCGGCGACACGTTCGGCCGGACCGTGGAGGACTGGATGCGGTCGGCGGGCGTCGACACCGGGCTGTGCGCCCGCTCGCCGCTGCCGACCGCGCTGGCGGTGGCCGATCCCGGCCCCGACGGCACGGGCTACCACTTCCATCTGCGGGACACGGCCACGTTCCGGCTGCCGGAGGTGACGGCGGAGCTGGTGTCCGGCTTCGGCGCCGTCTACGCGGGCGGGCTGGCCGCCGTCGTCGAGCCTGCGGCCGGTGCGGTCGCGGCGGCGGCCCGCGAGGCGGCAGGTCACGGGCTGCTGGTGGTCGACCCCAATGTGCGCGAGGCCACGGACGGCGGCGGCGCGTCGCTGAGGGAACTGTGCGCCCTCGCCCACGTCGTGAAGGCGAGCGACGAGGACCTGGCGCGCCTCTGGCCGGGCGCGGACCCGTCCGCGTCGGCCGGCAGGCTGGCGGCGCAGGGGCGGCTGGTCGTCATGACCCGCGGGGCGCTCGGCAGTACGGCGTTCCTTCCGTCCGCCGCCCAGGTGTCCGTACCGGCCGTGCCGGTCGAGGTGGTCAACACCATCGGCGCCGGGGACGCGTTCATGGCGGCGGTGCTGGCCTGGCTCGGCGCCGCCGGGCTGCTGCGCCGCGGGGGTCCGGCCGGGCTCGGGCCCGACCGGGCCGGGGCGATGCTCTCGTACGCCGCCGGCGTGGCCGCGGCGGTGTGCGGACAGAGCGGCGGGTGCGTGCCCCCGTACACGCACCCGCCGCTCGGCCCGCCCGCCTCGCCGCCCAAGGAGCCCTCCCCGGGCGGTGAGGCGGAGGTACGGTCGGGAGGAGTCTCCGGTCGCGGATGGGCATGACCAGTACCAGGGAGTACTCGTCAGCTCAGTGAAGCCGTGCATGGTGCGTCCCCCGTCGCCCTGCCGTCGTGCCATGCGGTCTTGGTACGCCTGACGGTCACTCCTGGCAGAGTGGTCGTACGCGTGTCGCGTACGCGAAGACGCCGCCGGGCTGCCCGGCGGTTCACGGCTCGGGGAGGCATCGGGATGACCGCAGAAGCCGCAGTGCCCGGACGGGACACGGTCGTAGCCGGCCCGCGCCGGCTGCCGGGGCTCGGGAATCTGCCCGCGTTCGCCCGTGACCCGCTCGGCTTCTTCGTGCGGCTGCGCGGCTGCGGGGATGTCGTGGAGTGGCGCCTCGGGCCGCAGCGGGCCCTGTTCATCTCGCGTCCCGAGCACATCGGCGAACTCCTCACGGGCATCGAGACGGTGTTCCGCCACCCGGAACTCGGCTGGGCGTTCAAGCTGGTCCTCGGGGACGGGGTGGTGACGTCGGAAGGGCCGGCCTGGCGGCGCAAGCGGGCGCTCGTACAGCCCGCGGTGCGGCCCCGGCAGGTGCGGTCGTACGCCCGGACGATGGTGGAGTGCGCCGCCGAACTCGCGCACGCCTGGCAGCCGGGGCAGAGCATCGACGTGCGGCGGGAGATGCTGGCGCTCACCCAGCGGATCGCCGTACGCACGCTCTTCGGCAGCGACACGGCCGGCCGGGAGGACGTGATCGGGTCGGCCATGGACGTGGCGCAGCGGGCGATCGGCGACGAGTTCAGGGGGCTCACGCTGTTTCTGCCGCCCTGGGTGCCGACGCCGGGACGACGCAGGCTGCGCAGGGCCGTGGCGGTGATCGACGCCGAGGTGGGGCGGGTGACCGGGGAGCGGCGGCGCGATGGCGAGGACAGGGACGACCTGCTGAGCAGGCTGCTGGCGGCCCGCGACGAGGAGGGCGGGCCCCTGTCGGACAAGGAGGTGCGCGACGAGGCGGTGACGCTCTACATCGGCGGCCACGAGACCACCGGGACGACGCTCACCTGGGCCTGGTACCTGCTGTCCCGGAACCCGGTGGCCCGTGCGCGGCTCGCCGAGGAACTGAAGCAGGTTCTCGCGGGCCGTACGCCCGACTTCGACGATCTGCGTCAACTTCCGTACACCGAGCAGGTGGTGAAGGAGACCCTGCGGCTGTTCCCTCCGGTGTGGCTGATGACGGGCATAGCGAAGGAGGGTTCGGAACTGGGCGGGCTGCCGGTTCCGGAAGGGACGGTCGTGTGGTCCAGCCAGTGGAGCGCGCACCGGGATCCGCGCTGGTTCCCCGACCCGGAGGCGTTCCGGCCCGAACGGTGGGACGCGGACGCCGTGCCCGGGATACCGGATCACGCCTGGTTCCCGTTCGGCGGGGGCGCCCGGGCCTGTCTGGGGGCACGGTTCGCGATGGTGGAGGCGGTGCTGGTGCTGGCGACGCTGGCGCAGCGTTTCCATGTCGACGCCGGGCCGGGCGAGGTGGCGCCGAGGACGGGCCTGACGCTGCAGCCGGACTCCGCGGTACGCGCGGTGCTCCGCCCCGTGGAAGGGTGACGAACCCCCGCCGGGCCAACGGCATATGCCGGATGCACCACCGTATCGAGTGTTGCCAAATCCCTTACGTGCCATCGCTCCCTGTGCAACAGTCGTAACCGGTCCATTCCTTGAGACCTGGACATGCCGCGCCTGCATCGGAGTACGACATGCCGTCCCATCTGTTCGCGGACCGCCCCGCCCCGCAGCCGCCGGGGCGCGGCTCGGTGGACGAGTTGATCTCGCAGACCCGCCGCCTGCGCGGGGACGTGGACGCGGTCCGGCGTGACGCGGTGATGGACGAGGACGACCCGCAGGGACGCTGGCAGCGGGCACTGTGCGATCTGGCCGTGCATCAGCTCGATGATCTCGGCACGCACTTGGGCCAGCTCAAGGAGGGCATCCCGGCGTCGGCGGACCTGATCGACGGGCCGGGACCGGAAGAGTTCGGCACCGGCACGGAAGCCTTCGGCACGGAGGAGCCCGGACCGTACGAGCACGTGGCCGAGCACACCGGTTCGCTGCTCAGCCGGGTCGGCAGCGCGGAGTGGAATCTACTGACGGACGAGGTCGTCTGGTCGGAGGAGCTGTACCAGATCTTCGGCCGGTCGGCGGAGAACGGTCCGATGTCGCTGGACGAGCTGCCGTCCATGGTGTTCGCCGAGGACCAGGGGCTGCTCACCGCGATGGTGACGGACTGCCTCATCGACGGAAGGCCGATCGACGGGGAGTTCCGGATCGTCTGTAGCGACGGCCGGGTCCGCACGCTCCACATGATGGGCGAGCCGGTCCTCGACGCCGACGGCTGCACCGCGTCGATGTGGGCCGTCTTACGAGACGTCAGCGAGCTGCGCCGCACACAGCGCGCCGTACGCGAATCGCGCGACACGCTCGCCCGTCGACAGCATCTCGACCTGACCGAGCGCCGTATCGCGATGGAGATGCAGGAAGCGGTGCTGCCGCCGTGGCGCGGTCCGCTCGCACTCCCCGAGGACGGCCCCACGGCGCTGGATCTGGCGGGCCAGTACCTGCCGTCCGCGAGCAGTGCGCTGATCGGCGGCGACTGGTTCGACGCGCTGGAACTCCCGGGCGACCGGATGCTGTTGAGCGTCGGCGACCTGACCGGCCACGGCGTGACCGCGACGTCCACGATGGCCATGCTGCTCGGCGCCCTGCGCGGGATGGCCGTGGCCGGCATCCGGCCCGGCGCCCTGATGGGCCATCTCAACCAGCTGCTGGACTCGTCGGCGCAGCCGGCCCTCGGCAGCGCGGTGTGCTGCCACTACGATCCGGACAGCCGGATGCTGTCCTGGGCGCAGGCGGGACACCCCGCCCCGCTGCTGTTCCGCGGCGGGACGGGGCAGATGCTGACACAGCCGGACGGGGTGCTCCTCGGGGCGACCACCGGAGCCGAGTACGAGCAGGCGGAGGTCGGGCTGCTGCCCGGGGATCTGCTGGTGTTGCACACGGACGGTCTGACCAGGAGCGCGGGCGCCTACGACGGGTCCGGAGCGGACCGACTCCTCGCTCTCGCCCCCCGCTTCGACGCCTCCCGGAGCGCACAGGAGTGCGTGCGGTTGATCGTCGAAGAGTTCGGTGGGAACGAGCGTCAGGACGACGCCTGCGTGATGGTCGCCAGGATCAGCGGCTAGGGGGACACCCCCTAGACCGGACAGACCCGTGGTTCCCGGGCAGGCGGCGCTTCCGGGCTCCTGCTCAGCTCTCCGTGTCGATTACGTGCGTGAAGGCGTGCATACCCTGGGTTCCGGCGTGTTGGGTGCCTTCAGATCTCCCTGTTCCGCGAGCGCTTGGTCGGGCTGTTGGGCAGGGCGATCTGGATCTCCTCGCGGAGGTCCTCGATCTTCGCGTAGCCGGAGTACTGTCCGGTGAGCCGGTACATCTCACGCAGCCGGTCCCAGGTGCGGTGCGACGAGGTCTCCCCCATCGACACCAGCGCCAGCCGGGCGTACCGGTCGGCCTGCTCCGGGTCGTCGGCGATGAAGCAGGCCGACGCCATGGAGATGTAGTCGAAGATCTTCGACCGCTGGCGGCCGCCCTCCCGCAGTTGCAGCGCCTGCCTGGCGTGGCGCTGTGCGGTGTTCGCGGCGGCGGGCTCGTGCTCGGCGAGGGTGCGGTAGGCGAGGGCCTGCATACCGTGCAGGTCCGCCTCGTCGAACATCTGCATCCAGCTGGGCGGTGGCACATCGCCCTTGTCGGAGACGAAGAGCTCCTCGGCCTCGCCGAGGGTGCGGCGCATGGCCTGGCCGCGGCCCATGGCGGCCTGTGCCCAGGCCTCGATGGTGCGCAGCATCGCGTAGGTACGCGGCAGGATCTCCTCGCCCGAGCCGGTCTTGGCGAGCTTCATCAGGTCGAGGGCGTCGTCCGGGCGGCCGAGATGCACCATCTGGCGGGCGGCCCGGGAGAGTGCTTCGCCGGCGCGAGGACGGTCGCCGCCCTCACGGGCCGCGTGGGCGGCGATGACGAAGTACTTCTGTGCGGTGGGTTCGAGGCCGACGTCGTGGGACATCCAGCCGGCGAGGACGGCGAGGTTGGCGGCGACGCCCCACAGGCGCCGCTGGAGGTGATCGGGGTGATGGAAGGCGAGCATGCCGCCCACTTCGTTGAGCTGGCCCACGACCGCCTTGCGCTGGAGCCCGCCACCGCGGGCCGCGTCCCAGGCCCGGAACACTTCGACGGAGCGTTCCAGTGCCTCGATCTCCTGCGACCCGATGGGGGCGGCCTCATAGCGGTCGAACCCAGCGGGGTCGGCGTGCAGGGGGTCGTGGAGGCGAGGGGCGTCGGAGGCGAGTGCGGGGTCGGATTGCAGCCAGTCGTGCATGGCGCTGCTGAGTGCGGAGCCTGCGGCGAGCGCGGCGCCCGCGCCCACCAAGCCGCGTCGGTTGAGCATGAGGTCCATTCCCGTGAATTCGGTGAGGACCGCCGCCGTACGTTCGGGCGCCCAGGGCAGGCCGTCGGGGTTCTTGGTACCGCCGACGTCCCGCCTTTTTCCCGTGCGTCCGTGCCGTACGAACCCGAGGTCCTCGATGGTCACGACACGGCCGAGTCGCTCGGTGAACAAAGCTGCCAGCACTCTGGGCACGGGATCGCGCGGGGTCTCCCCCATGTCGATCCAGCGCCGGACCCGCGAGGTGTCGGTCGCCAGCTGCGGATGGCCCATGGCCGCCGCCTGCCGGTTCACGAGCCGCGCGAGTTCGCCCTTGGACCAGCCGGCGAGGCCGAACAGATCTGCCAGGCGGGTGTTGGGTTCTCCGGTCACGTCAAGCCCCCAGGTTCTCGGCTGAGTTGACAGTAACCCCCTGTCAGATGCGTTGCGACTATTCGCCAGGGTTCGCCAGGGTCCGCCAGATGGTGTGCCACCCGCGATCCGGTGTCAGGTAGGAACGCGCCACCCCGCCCCGGGACCCGAGAGCATTCCCCAGGGTGCCGAAGGCTTCCGGGGCAGGGCCGCGCACATGACTTGCCGGCACACGAAGGGATCTGTATCTCCCATGTACACAGCATCGTCCTCCGTGTCCGCCCCGCCCCGCCCGCAGCGTTCCCTGCAGGCCGGCGGCGGGCCGTTTCTCGATCCCTCCCCCACCGGCCGGGCCCGGCGGTGGCCGGGGGCGGTCGGTCAACCGCTCAGCGGGCGAATCGACTTGTCAGGCCCTCAGGGCGCGCAGCTGCGGATGGCGATCGCGTCCGTGCACCGCATCTGTCCGGAGTTCAATCCGGTCCAGGTGCTGCGCAGGAGCGGCCGCTCGGTGCTCCTGGTCGGTACGACGGGACGCACCACGGCCGTGGCCAAGTGCTTACTGGATCAGTCGCCGGTGTGGACCGAGCGGTTCAGGCACGAAATAGCTGCATATCGTGCGTTCGTCCGGCACCGCCCGCCGGTGCGTGTGCCTCGGCTCATCGCCGCGGACCCGGACAACTGCACGCTCGTCGTCGAGCGGATGCCGGGCCGTCCGGCGGCCCTCGCCCGGCACCCTTCCGAGGCTCCGCCGCGTGCGGACGTCCGGGCGGCGCTGGGAGCGATCGTCCGGCTCAACTCGTGGCGACCGCCGGCCGGAATGTTCGACGCACCGCTGGACTACGCGTCGCGGATCGCCCGTTACCACGAGCTGGGGCTGTTCACGGACCGTGATCTCGGCGATCTGCAGAAGCTGCTGCACGGACTGGCGCATACGGGCGGCCGGCAGGGCGTGGGCCAGTTCTGTCACGGTGACGCGCTGCTGTCGAACATCCTGCTGGCGCCGACGGGTCCGGTGCTGGTCGACTGGGAGCACGCGGGCTGGTATCTGCCGGGCTACGACCTCGCGACGCTCTGGGCCGTCCTGGGCGACGCCCCGGTGACGCGGCGCCAGATCAGCCAGCTGGCACAGCAGTCGGGTCCCGCGACGCGGGACGCGTTCCTGGTGAACCTGATGCTGGTGCTCACCCGGGAGATCCGGACGTACGAGACCGCGGTGCAGCGGACCATGCGGGACGCGGCTCCGGCCGGGACCGTACAGCCCCAGCACGGAGCGATCTCGTCCGGGGAGGAGCAGCGGCTGCTGTTGCGGCGGCTGCACGATGACTGCGCGCTGGCACGGCGGGCCGTGCGCGCTGCGGTCGGCACTCGCTGACCGTCAACGGCGGCCGGTGGTCCGAAGGGGGCTGGTGCGCCCGGGGGCCGAGCGAGCCGTGAAGGGGGAAGAGCGCTGCGCGCCCAGTGCCGACACACTGGACGCGCAGCGCTCTGTTGGTGCCGGCGTGGCTGGTCCGCCGGTGCTTCCGTGACTGGTCCGCCCGGCGGTCGACGAGCCTCGCTCGGGCGGTTGCCCGGCCTGGGGCCAGGTGTGGGGAGAGCGCGAACGGGGAACCCGAATCCGGTCGCATTCGGCCGCAGGTCGTGGCCGTGCCTCTCGACCGGACGGAGACTCACCCCCCATGGCCCGACCCATCACCGTAGGAGTGGACGGATCACCGGAGAGCCTGGCCGCGACGGGCTGGGCGGCTCGTGAAGCCACGCTCCGCGGGCTCCCCCTCCGTATCGTGCACGCCTGGCTGTGGCAGCCGTTGGACGTGCCGATCGTCCAGGACAGGGAGACGCAGGCACAGTCGGCCGACGGTGTGGTGCGCCAGGCCCAGGAGTATGTGGCCGAGCGGTACCCGGACCTGCCGGTCGGCGTCGAGGTGGTACCGGACACGGCGGTCTCCGCGCTGCTGAGCGAGGGCGAGCGCGCCGAGATGCTGGCCCTCGGATCCCGTGGCCACGGCGCGATCGTCGGCTTCCTCCTCGGCTCCTACGGTCAGCAGGTGATCGCCTCGGCCACGTGCCCCGTCGTCGCCGTCCGTGCCCAGGACGGGGAGGCACAGGATCAGAAGGAGGCGCGGCCGCAGGACGGCGGTGAGATCGTCGTGGGCCAGCACGGCTCGCCCGAGGACAGCGCGTCGGCTCTGGGCTTCGCCTTCGAGACCGCGGCCGCGCACGGCGCCACCGTGCGAGCGGTGCGGGCGTGGAGCCTGCCCTCCCTCTACGCCTACAGCCCGGGGTCGATGCACCTGGCCGACGAGGCGGGCGGGCTGGAACCGTACGAGAAGCAGGCGCTGGAGCAGGCGCTCGCGCCCTGGCGGGAGCGCTTCCGCCAGGTGCCGGTGAGGGAACACGTCGAGATCGGCAGCGCGGGGCAGGTGCTGCTGTCGGCGTCCGCCCGTGCGCGGCTGCTCGTGGTCGGCCGCCGGGCTCACCGCTCCCCCGTCGGTGCGCGGATCGGGTCCGTCGCCCATGCGGGGCTGCACCACGCACCCTGCCCCGTGGCGGTCGTACCGCCGGCCTGATCGCGGCCCGTGCAGCCGCCGCGGGGCGGGCGCGTCGGGCGCGGTGTCTGCGGAGCGATGTCGCGACGGCCCTTTGCGCCATCAAGGGTCCAAGCGGCGTTGCCGCCGGTCGAGTTGGCTGGGACTTGTGTCGATGGCCGAACAAGCGCTGTCTTGTGAGCGGCGGAAGTCCTCCCTATGGTTTCCGGCATGTCTTCGCCGACGGATCCCAGCTCCTCCGCCGTCCCGTACTCGCCCGGTGAGGTGCTCGCGCTGATCAGTTCCGGGGCCGCCGCGACCCGCGCCGACATCGCACGGATCACCGGGCTGGCCCGGTCCACGGTGTCCCAGCGGGTGGACGCGCTGATCGCCCACGGCTTCGTCGACGAGGACAACGCCGACGGCGGGTCGACGGGCGGAAGGCCCCCGCGCAGGCTCCAGTTGCGCACCGAGGAGCACGCGGTGGCGGGCGTGGACCTCGGAGCCTCGCACTGCCGGGTGGCGCTGATGGACGTCGGCGGCGCGATGCTGGCCACGCGGGAGGATCCGCTGTCGATCGCGGACGGGCCCGACGTGGTGCTGCGTCATGTGGAGCGCACCATGCACACGCTGCTCGGGGAGGCGGGCCGCGAGGCGGGGACGTTGCGGTCGATCGGCGTGGGGGTGCCGGGTCCTGTCGAGTTCTCGACGGGCCGCCCGGTGGACCCGCCGATCATGCCGGGCTGGCACCAGTACCCGATCCCGGAGTTCTTCGCGGCGGGCTTCGGTGTCCGCGCGCTGGTCGACAACGACGTCAACGTGATGGCGCTGGGCGAGCAGCGCCGTGCCTTCCCCGACACCCGTTTCCTGCTGTATCTGAAGGTGGGGACGGGCATCGGCTGCGGAATCATCGCGGACGGACGACTGCACCGTGGTGCGCGGGGCTGCGCCGGCGACATCGGGCACATCCGGGTCGGCGACCAGGAGGAGGAGTGCCGCTGCGGCAACTCCGGTTGTCTGGAGGCCGTCGCGGGCGGGGCCGCGCTGGCGGGGAGGCTGGCCGGACTCGGGCTGGAGGCGGCGTCGGGCAGCGATGTCGTCCGGCTGGTGAAGTCGGGCAACCGGGAAGCGGTCCGGATGGTGCGCGAGGCGGGGCGGGCGGTCGGCGAGGTGCTGGCGGGGCTGGTCAACTTCTTCAATCCGGACACGGTGGTGGTGGGCGGCGCCCTGGCCGCCGTACACGATCAGTTGCTGGCCGGCGTACGGGAGGCGGTGTACCGGCGGTCGCATCCCCTGGCGACGCATGTGCTGCGGATCGAGCCGAGCCGTACGGGTGAGAACGCGGCGGCGGTGGGTGCGGGGATCCTGGCGATCGAGCACGCCCTGTCGCCCGCTCAGGTGGACGGGCAACTGGCGAGGGCGATGGCCTGACGGGACGTCACCACGGCCTGCCGCACGGCTCCTCACCGGCGCGGCCGACCGGGCCGCGTCACGGTCATTGGTCCACGCCACTGACGCACCGCAGGCCGTCGGCCCCTCGTGCCTGGCGGTGAATTCCGCACCGTTGAGCCTCATTGACGGATCGTCCGGGAGCCGCTACCCCTGTACGGGTCCCTCGCGCACCACCCGTCACTGGAGGCTGCATTGCAGGCATCCGCCCTCGTACGACCGAGAAGCGCTCGTAGCCGGGGGGCGGTGGTCGCGGCGCTGCTGCTGACCCTGGTCTCGGCCGCTCCGTCCGCCACCGCGGAGCAGCCCGCGCCGTCCGGGGAACTGCAGCGCGCCTTCGCGGAGGCCGCGGCCGAGTACCGGGTGCCGCAGAGCGTGCTGCTCGGTGTCTCCTACCTGCAGTCCCGCTGGGACGGGCACGGCGGCGCCCCGAGTGTCACCGGTGGCTACGGCCCGATGCATCTGACGGACGCCAGGACGGCGCTGGCCGGAGCACCGCACCATTCGCACGGCTCGGAGGACGCCCGCGGGGACGCCGCGCGGGCACCGCGGACGAGCGACGCGACGGCGGTCGAGGACGGTGGGACGCTGCCCGCGCGGCTGCGGACGCTGGAGCGCGCCGCGCAGCTCACGGGTATCTCCCCCGAGCGGCTGCGCACGAGCCCCGCCGCGAACGTCCGTGGCGGGGCAGCCCTGCTCGCGGCCGCGCAGAAGCGTCTCGGCGGGCAGCCGAGCGATGACCCTGCGGACTGGTACGGGGCGGTGGCGCGGTTCTCCGGCGCCGACGACTCGGCGACCGCGAAGACGTACGCCGACGATGTGTACGACGTCATCCGCTCGGGCCAGAGCCGGACCACCGACAGCGGCCAGCGGGTGGCACTGCCGGCTGACGCCGGGCTGCGGCCGGACACGGCGACGGCCGACGGCCTCGGCCTGCGGACCGTCGACCAGGGGCTGACGGAGTGTCCGCGGTCCGTGGCGTGCGAGTGGATCCCGGCTCCGTACAAGGAGTTCGGCGCGGGCGACTACGGCAACCACGACAAGGGGAACCGTCCCGCGTCGCAGGCGGTCGAGTACATCGTCATCCATGACACCGAGGCGACCTGGGACACCACGCTCCAGCTGGTCCAGAACCCGGAGTACGTCTCGTGGCAGTACTCGCTGCGCTCCTCCGACGGGCATGTGGCGCAGCATCTGCGGCTGAAGGACGTCGGCTGGCACGCGGGCAACTGGTACGTCAACGCCAAGTCGGTCGGCCTGGAGCACGAGGGGTTCCTCGTCAGTCCCGACGCCTGGTACACGGAGGCGATGTACCGCAGCTCCGCCCGGCTGGTGCGCTATCTCGCCAAGCGCTACGACATCCCGCTGGACCGGCAGCACATCATCGGCCACGACAACGTGCCGGGCACGCTGCCCTCGACCATTGCCGGGATGCACACCGACCCGGGTCCGTACTGGGACTGGGCGCACTACTTCAACCTGCTGGGGCGGCCGCTCGTCCCGACCGCGGGCCCTGGCGCGTCCGTGGTGACGATCCGCCCGGACTACGACGACCACCGGCCGGTGTACACGAGCTGCGAGAAGCCCGGGGACACCTGCCCGGCGCACGGTTCGGGGGCGGTGCGGCTGCACACCGCGCCGAACGAGACGGCTCCGCTGGTCAGGGACGCCGGGCTGCGGCCGGGTGGCGAGGACTCCACGAACGGGGTCAACGACACGGGGGCACGGGCCTCGACGGGCCAGCAGTACGCGGTGGCGGAGCGGCGCGGTGACTGGACGGCCATCTGGTACCTGGGCCAGAAGGCGTGGTTCCACAATCCGCGCAAGGAGCCGACCGCGGTGGGCGCACGGGCATCGGTCGTCGCCCCGCGCGAGGGCCTGACGGAGGTGCCGGTGTACGGGCGGGCCTATCCGGAGGCCTCGGCGTACCCGGCGGGCGTGCCGGTGCAGGCGGTGACACCGCTGCCGTACAAGCTGTCGGCGGGGCAGGAGTACGTGACCGGGGGGCGGACTCCGGGCGAGTACTACTGGGCGACGACGTTCGACTCCTCCCACCACACGGTCGTTCGTGGCAAGGAGATGTACTACGAGATCCAGTTCGGGCACCGGGTCGCCTTCGTGAAGGCTGCGGACGTGCGCGTGCAGAGGCGGTAGACGGACGCGTGCAGAGGCGGTAGACGGGCGCCGGCCGGAGGTGGGCGCGGTGCTCGCGCGCGGCGGGTTCATCCGGACGGGTGATCACCGTGGTCGCGTGGTCCGGATGGGCGACGGGTAGGGCTGGCCCGTACGCCGACCGGTCCGCGCGGCTCGCGCGCGGACGCTCACCGAAAGGCCGGGCACGCATGGCACAGCCCTTCCACCTGCCGGATTTCTATGTTCCGTATCCGGCACGGCTCAATCCGCATGTCGATGTGGCACGGCAGCACACCCGGGAGTGGGCGCACCGCATGGGCATGCTGGAGGGGTCGGGGATCTGGGAGCTGGAGGATCTCGACGCGCACGACTACGCCCTGTTGTGCGCGTACACCCACCCGGACTGTTCGGCGGAGGCGCTGTCGCTGGTCACGGACTGGTACGTGTGGGTGTTCTTCTTCGACGACCACTTCCTGGAGGTTTTCAAACGCAGCGGCGACACGGCGGGCGGCAAGGCGTATCTGGACCGGCTCCCGGCGTTCATGCCGAGGGATCCGGCACAGGGCACCCCGGAGCCGGAGAACCAGGTGGAGGCGGGTCTCGCCGATCTGTGGGCCCGGACGGTGCCGAGCATGTCGGCGGCGTGGCGGGCCCGGTTCTCCGAGGCGACGGAGCATCTGCTGAACGAGTCGCTGTGGGAGCTCCACAACATCAACGAGGGGCGGATCGCCAACCCCGTCGAGTACATCGAGATGCGCCGCAAGGTGGGCGGCGCGCCGTGGTCGGCGGGGCTCGTGGAGTACGCGGCGGGGGCGGAGGTCCCGGCGGCGGTGGCCGGCTCGCGGCCGATGCGGGTGCTGCGGGACGCGTTCTCCGATGCCGTGCATCTGCGCAACGACCTGTTCTCGTACGAGCGTGAGGTCACCGACGAGGGCGAGAACAGCAACGGCGTGCTGGTGCTGGAGAAGTTCCTCGGCTGTACGACACAGGAGGCGGCCGAGGCGGTCAACGACCTGCTGACGTCCCGGCTGCAGCAGTTCGAGAACACCGCGCTGACCGAGGTGCCGGCGCTCTGTGTGGAGAACGGACTGGATCCGGCGGAGTGCGCGGCGATCGCCGCGTACACGAAGGGACTCCAGGACTGGCAGTCCGGCGGCCATGAGTGGCATCTGCGCTCCAGCCGCTATATGAACGAGGGTGCGGTGAGCGGGCCTTCGCTGTTCGGCGGAGTGCTCGGCACGTCGGCCCTGGACGTCAGGACGCTGTTCGGCCGCCCCGCCGCGGCACGGCTGCACGGCCTCACCCACGTCCCCCACCGGCCGACCGGCCCGTCGCTGCTGCCCGAGTTCGACTGCCCCTTCCCACTGACGGTCAGTCCGCATCACGAGGACGCCAGGAGGAAGTCGATCGCGTGGGCCGAGCGGATGGGGCTGCTCGGGGACATCTGGGACGAGCCCATGCTCGCCGGTTTCGACTTCGCGCTCTGCTCGGCGGGCCTCGATCCGGACGCGACGCCCGAGGAGCTGGAGCTGAGCGCGGAGTGGCTGACCTGGGGGACGTACGGGGACGACTACTACCCGCTCGTGTTCGGCCGCCCACGCAACCTCCTCGGTGCGAAGGCGTGCACCGACCGGCTCATGGCGTGTCTGCCGCTGGAGGACCCGGCGGCCGGCGCGGCGGCCGCGGTCAGCCCCATGGAGCGGGCTCTCGCCGATCTGTGGGCACGGACTGCCGGGCCGATGGGCCCCGAGTCACGGGCGGAGCTGCGGCGCGCCCTCGACGTGATGCTCGAGAGCTGGCTGTGGGAACTGCACAACCAGGCGCAGCACCGGGTGCCCGATCCCGTCGACTACATGGAGATGCGGCGTCTGACCTTCGGCTCGGACCTCACGATGATGCTGTGCCGACTGCGCCGCGAGGGGGAACTGCCTCCGGAGATCTACCGGACCGGGACGGTGCGGAGCCTGGAGGGCTCCGCGTCGGACTACGCCGTGCTGATCAACGATCTCTTCTCCTACCAGAAGGAGATCGAGGTCGAGGGGGAGGTGCACAACGCCGTCCTGGTGGTGCAGAACTTCTTCGGCTGCGACTACGCGGCGGCGGTCGCGATCGTCGACGACCTGATGCGCTCACGCCTGCGCCAGTTCCAGCACCTCAAGGAGCGTGAACTGCCGCTGCTGTACGAGCAGTTCGGCCTGGATGCGCGTGGCAGGGCGGCTCTCGACGCGTATGTGCGCGAGCTGGAGGACTGGATCGCGGGCATCCTGAACTGGCACCGGAGCATCCGCCGGTACGGACCGGACGACGTGCACGCGGGCGCGGGCTCGCCCCTGCGGCTCGCCGGACCGACCGCGCTCGGGATGTCCGCGGCGAGGATCGTGGACCGGTTCCGCACCGACGCGGGTGCGGGTTCGGGCGCCTGTGCGGGTGCGAGTGCGGGCGCCGTACGGCTCTAGGCTAGGACGGGCCCCGGTCCGGCCGGACGACACCTCGGTCGTCGATGACGTACCGCTGTCCGGCGCGCACCTTGAAGGGCGGGCCGTGGATCTCGATCGTGTCGTGCCGGCTCTACAGGAGTGGACCGGGAGTGCGGTGGTGGGTGGGACGGGCCGGTCAGCCTTGCTGGAAGAGTTCCGCGGGCAGCGGCTTCAGCAGTGCGTACAGGTCGTCGGTGATCGGCCGGTCCCAGCTGGCGATGGTGACGAGGACGTTGTCGCTGCGGTCGAACTGCACGCAGGAGATCCGGCCTTCGGAGAGCTTGATCCTGCGCACGATCAGCAGGTTGTCGCCCTGCATCACGGGGACGTCCTCGGTGCCGACGACCGTGACCTCCTCGTCGTTGTCCAGCGCCGCGAGCAGCTGGGCGACCTCGAAGGGGGCCTGGCCCTCGCCGAGCTCCCGGGCCGGCGAACCCTCCGGCAGATTGCCGATGATCATCGCGGGGCCGCGTCCGCCGAACAGGTCGTAGCGCAGGAACACGCCCTGGCAGCTCCCGTCGGGTGCGGGCAGCAGCCCGGCGCCCAGATTGCCCGGCCAGTCCCCCGGGTCCATGGCCAGGACGTCGAAGTCCGGGCCCGCGGGAGTGGCGGCGCTGCGGCGGCGGAGGAAGGACATGCCGCCATGGTACGTGGCCGGGTCCCCCTGACGCCGACCGGGCGCCCCCTGCGCGCGGCAGGTCGGAGGCGTCGCGGGCGGCCCGCGTGTCGCCCCTGTGCGGGGCCCTCGCGGCCGGGCGCGTCAGCGCGGGTGGGCGGCCAGGTCGTGTCTGACAAATAGCGCCGTCCGCCCGCAGGGCGGGGCGTGCGGCGTCCGGTGCGTGCAATCGCAAGGCGGTGGGGGTGCCCCCGCCGAAGGCTGGGGGAGATCATCCTCGTACTGGACGTACTTGGATGACTCCGACAACGCAGCGTGGGGGCACCTCCCGTGCCCGAAGGGCTACGGGGGAGTGCGTGCCGGGCGTCGCGCGCCAGGCGGGATTTGTCAGACACGGCCTAGTTCCCTCAGCAGGGTGACGGCCTCCTCGGCACGCTCGTACGGCACGAACAGGTGATCGTGGTGGAGGCCCGCGACGACGTTGCAGCTCAGGCCCGCGTCGGCGAGCGCGGTGGCGACGGCGGCGGTCAGTCCGACGGCGTCCAGCGCGGAGTGCACGCGCAGGGTGATCCAGCCCGCGACATAGTCGTACGACAGCCCGGCGGCGTCGGCCAGCTCCTGGCGTACGACGAGGGTCAGGCCCTCGGCCTCGGCCACGGTGACGACGGGCGCGAGACCGGGTGGCGGTGTGGGGCCGGGGACGGTGGTGAAGACATGGCGGCCGGGGTTGAGTTCGGGCCGCATGGTGGTCAGGAGGCGGTGGAGATCGCGCTCTGCACTCATGATCCGCAGCCTAGATCACCGGCCGGGGCCCGATGTGGGCCATGAATGAAGGCGGCACGCGCGTGTCGCCCTTCGATTCGCCGGGTGCATCGGCGTGGCGGCCCGCCCGTCGGAGGGCCGCCCTCAGGGCCACCGTCTCAGGTGAGGTCGAACTCCCCCTCCCGGGCGTTGACTACGAAGGCACGCCATTCGGCCGGGGTGAAGATCAGTGACGGGCTCTCGGGACGGCCGCCGTTCCTCATCGCGATGAAGCCCTCGACGAAGGCGATCTGAACGTCGCCCGCTCCTTGGCTGCCCGACCGCCACTCCGCCTGGCTGAGGTCGAGGTCCGGCTTGTCCCAGCCCGTAAGCGGCTGGCCCGTGGTGATGGTCTCGGCCACGTCCGTACTCCTCCCGGTTCGTCGTCCGGGGCTCAGACTAGCGATCGGCCCCCGTCGCGGACAGGCCGCGACGGGAGAGGACCCGCCGCTCAGTTCGACGGCGGCTCCGCGCCGACCAGCCACATGGAGAAGAACTGCGAGCCGCCCCCATAGGCGTGGCCGAGGGCCTTGCGCGCGCCGTCCACCTGGTGCTCGCCCGCCTGCCCGCGCACCTGGAGCGCCGCCTCGGCGAAGCGGATCATCCCCGAGGCCCCGATGGGGTTGGTGGACAGCACGCCGCCCGACGGATTGACGGGCAGATCCCCGTCCAGTTCCGTGGCGCCGGACTCGGTCAGCTTCCAGCCCTCGCCCTCCGCCGCGAAGCCCAGGTTCTCCAGCCACATCGGCTCGTACCAGGAGAACGGCACGTACATCTCGACGGCGTCGATCTCACGGCGCGGATCGGCGATGCCGGCCTGCCGGTAGACGTCGGCCGCGCAGTCCTTGCCGGCCTGCGGCGACACGAAGTCCTTCCCGGCGAAGAGCGTGGGCTCGCTCCGCATCGCGCCGCCGTGCACCCAGGCCGGCGGTCGCGGTGAACGGGCCGCACCGGCCCGGTCGGTGAGGATCATCGCGCAGGCACCGTCGGAGGACGGGCAGGTCTCGGAGTAGCGGATCGGGTCCCACAGCATCGGCGAGGACTGCACCTTCTCCAGGGTGATGCCGTGCTCGTGCAGATGGGCGTAGGGGTTCTTCAGCGCGTTGCGCCGGTCCTTGTAGGCGACGAGGGAACCGACGGTGTCGGGTGCGCCGCTGCGGCGCATGTAGGCGCGCACGTGCGGGGCGAAGAAGCCGCCCGCGCCCGCCAGGAGCGGCTGCTGGAACGGAATGGGCAGCGACAGGCCCCACATCGCGTTCGATTCGGACTGCTTCTCGAAGGCGAGGGTCAGCACGGTCCGGTGGACGCGGGCCGCGACGAGGTTGGAGGCGACGAGCGCGGTCGAACCGCCGACCGAGCCCGCCGTGTGGACCCGGAGCATCGGCTTGCCGACGGCGCCGAGCGCGTCGGCGAGGTACAGCTCCGGCATCATCAGACCCTCGAAGAAGTCCGGGGCCTTGCCGATGACGACGGCGTCGATGTCCGCCCAGGTGAGCTGGGCGTCGTCGAGGGCGCGCCGCGCGGCTTCGCGGACCAGTCCCGCGATGGACACGTCATGGCGGGCCGCGACGTGCTCGGTCTGGCCGACGCCGACGACGGCCACGGGTTCCTTAACCGACATGCGGCTCTCCTTCGAGGACGGCGACCAGGTTCTGCTGCAGGCAGGGGCCGGACGTGGCGTGGGCGAGGGCCCGCTCGGACTCACCGCGGTGGACGGCGGCGGCGGCCTCGCCGAGGCGGATGAGGCCGGCGGCCATGACGGGGTTGGCGGCGAGGGCTCCGCCGGACGGATTGACCCTCACCCTCTCGTCGAGGTCGAGGGCCTTGCGGAGCACGACCTCCTGGGACGTGAAGGGGGCGTGCAGCTCGGCGGTGTCCACCGGCCGCTCGAAGGCCCCGGCCCGTTCGGCCGCGAGCCGGGTCGAGGGCGAGTCGGTGAGATCGCGCACGCCGAGGCTGTGGGCCTCGATGCGGTGGTCCATGCCGCGGATCCAGGCGGGTCGTTCGCACAGCTCGCGGGCCTTGTCCCCGGCGGCGAGGACGACGCCGGCCGCGCCGTCACCGATGGGCGGGCAGTCGCCGGTGCGCAGCGGCCGTACGAGGTACTCGCCCTGGTCGCGGGGCCCGCGCAGCTGGGCGTGCGGATTGCCGGCCGCGTCGCTACGGCTGCGGGCGGCGATCGCGGCCAGGGCCGGCTCGTCGGCCTCCCCGGCGTCGATCAGCGCCTGGGCCTGGAGGGCGGCGAGTGCGACGGAGTCGGGCCACAGCGGGGCGAGGTAGTACGGGTCCAGCTGGCGGGTCAGCACATCGCGGACCGGACCGGGCGAGGACTTGCCGTAGGAGTAGACGAGCGCGGTGTCCGCCTCGCCGGTGAGGAGCTTCACCCACGCCTCGTAGAGCGCCCAGGCACCGTCCATCTCGACATGCGACTCGGAGATGGGCGGCCAGGCGCCGACTCCGTCGAGCGCCATGGTGAAGGAGAAGGCACGGCCGGCGAGATAGTCGGAGGAACCGGAGCAGGTGAATCCGATGTCCCCGGTCCGCAGCCCGGTCTGTTCGAGGACCTCGTGCAGCACCGGCATCAGCATCTCGACCTCCGAGAGCTCCTCGGTGCTGCGCCGGTGGTCGGTCTGGGAGAAGGCGACGATCGCGACGTCTCGCATGGCTACAGCAGCTCCTTGTAGGTGTCGTAGTCCGCGTCGGGTTCGCCGGTGGGCCGGTAGTGGTCCGGGTGCCGGCCTCCCTCGGACCACACCGGTTCCACGCGCAGGCCCATGCGCACCTGGTCGTAGGGGATTCCGCCGATGCGGGCGTGGAGGGCGAGGTCGGCGCCGTCGAGGGCGATGTGCGCGTAGACGTACGGCACCTCGATGTCGAGGTTCTTCGCCTTGATGTTGACGATGCAGTACGTGGTGACCGTGCCGCGCGGACCGACCTCGACCTGCTCGGAGGTGGCGACGCCGCAGGTGGGGCAGGCGCCACGGGGCGGGACGTACACCTTGCGGCAGGACGGGCAGCGCTCCCCGGTGATCCGCTGCCCGGCGAGGGCGTTGATGAAGCGGGCCTGGGCACGGCCGGGCGTGTAGGTGTAGTCGAGGCGGGCCGGGGCGACGACGCGGGTGACGGGGTCGGCGAACTCCCCGCTGTGATGGGGGGCGCCGTCGTGGTCGGGACCGGCGGCGCCGTCGTGCGGTTCGAAGCACGCGATGTCGGTGATCGCTCCGGTGCGCTCGGCGGCCCAGCGGACCCGGACGCGCATTCCGGTGCGTACGGCGTCGGGTCCCGGCGCGTCGAGGGCGTGGAGGAGGGCGGTGTCGGCGCCGTCGAGCCTCACCATCACCCAGGCGAAGGGGGTGGTGAGGGGCTGGGCGGGACGCGGCTCGGGGTTCCAGGCCCAGGTGGTGACGGTGCCGGTAGCCTCGACCTCGACGAGGTCGCGTATCTCCTCCGCGGTCTCGGGGTCGTACTCGACGGGCGGGACGAGGACCCGGCCACCGGAGGTCTTCACACCGAGGACGGTGCGCTCACGCAGTCCGGTGAGGAAGGCGGACTGGACGGGGCCGAGGGAGCGGGTGAAGGGGAACTCGACGACGAGGGGTGCGCGGAGCACCTCCGGTGCGGGTGTGGACGGCATGCTGGGGCTCCTTGGTCTGGGGACGGGTGAGGTGCGTGGGCCGCCGCGCAGGGCGTTCTCCCCTCCGCGCCGCCTGCGCCCTGCGACGCGGGGACCCCCACTTCCCGCCGGGAGCCCGCCACCGGACCCCGGCACGCTCTGAGGGAGGCGGGGAGGGGCAGTTCACGCCCGCCGGTACACGGGATCGCGTTTCTCCGCGAACGCGCGGGCACCCTCCTTCGCGTCGGACGTGTCGAAGATCGGCCAGCCGCGTTTCAGCTCGGCCGCGAGGCCCTCCGTCTCCGTCATCTCAGCGGTCTCGTACACGGACGCCTTCACCGCTTCCACCGCGAGCGGACCGCACGCGTTGATCTGCTCGGCGATGGCGAGGGCCTTCTCCAGCGCGGTGCCGTCGGGGACGACATGGCCGACGAGCCCGATGCGTTCGGCTTCGGCGGCCGTGTAGGGGCGGCCGGTGAGGAGCATCTCGAGGGCGTGGGTGCGGGGGATCTGACGCTGGAGCCGTACGGTCGAGCCGCCGATCGGGAAGAGGCCGCGCTTGACCTCGAACAGTCCGAACGTGGCGCTCTCGCCCGCGACCCGGATGTCCGTACCCTGGAGGATCTCGGTGCCTCCTGCGACGCAGTACCCCTCGACCGCGGCGATGACGGGTTTGCGCGGGCGGTGGTGCCGCAGCATCGCCTTCCAGTGCAGATCGGGGTCGGCCTTCAGCCGGTCCCGGTACTGCTCGCCCTCCATTCCCCTTCCCGCCAGGGCCTTGAGGTCCATGCCCGCACAGAACGCGCCGCCGGCTCCGGTGAGGACGACGGAGCGGATGCCGTCGTCCTCGTCGGCCTGCACCCACCCGTCGTGCAGCCCGACCAGCATCGGCAGCGACAGCGCGTTCTTCGCCTCGGGCCTGTTCAAGGTGAGCACCAGCGTGGCGCCCTCGCGCTGCACGGTGAGGTGTTCCGTACCCGCCATGACCGTCCTCCCGTCTCAAGACCTAGAACAGGTTGCAGGAGCCCGGGGTCCAGTTCAATAGTTTTCTGACAGTCAGTCAGATTTCTTCTGCGGGACCCCTTCCCAGTTGCGAGCGGCGGCGCTCTAATGACCGCTCCGAGGCAGTTGCGCCGTACGGGCCGGGGTCAGGAGGAACGGTGGAGTACAACCTTGCCGACCTGTTCGAGTCGGTCGTCGACGTGGTCCCGGACCGCGAGGCGCTCGTGTACGTCGACCATCCCGGTACGGGCGCGGAGCGCCGGCTGACGTACGCGGAGCTGGACGCCGCCGCGAACCGGATCGCCCACCATCTGATCGACGCCGGGCTGCGGCCGGGCGAGCACCTCGGGCTGCACCTCTACAACGGCGTCGAGTACCTGCAGACGGTCCTCGGCTGTCTCAAGGCGCGCGTCGTCCCGGTCAATGTGAACTACCGCTATGTGGAGGAGGAGCTGGTCTACCTCTACCGCGACGCGGATCTCGCCGCTCTCGTCTTCGACGCCGAGTTCACGGAGCGGGTCGCGGCAGCGCTGCCGCAGACGGAGAAGCTCCGGCACCTCGTGCGGGTGGGAACGCCGGAGGAGGGCACGGCGGCCCTCGACTGCACGGAGTTCAGCGATGCCGAGGCGGCGGCTTCGCCGGAGCGCGGCTTCGTGCCCCGCTCGGCGGACGACCAGTTCATCATCTACACGGGCGGCACCACCGGGATGCCCAAGGGCGTGATGTGGCGCCAGGAGGACCTCTTCTTCGCCGGGCTCGGCGGTGGCGCGCCGACCGGTGAGCCGGTGAAGCGGCCGGAGGAGATCGCCGAGCGGGTCGCGGCCGGCGGCGACGGCATCACCTTCTTCCCCACTCCCCCGCTGATGCACGGGACGTCGACGCTCACCTCGTTCATCGGCTTCAACTTCGGCCAGCGGGTGGTGCTGCACCGCAAGTACGTGCCCGAGGAGGTGCTGCGGACGATCGAGCGGGAGCGGGTGACGTCGGTGTCGCTGGTGGGCGACGCGATGCTGCGGCCGCTGATCGACGCGCTCAACGGGCCGCTGAAGGGCGCGGACCTGTCCTCGATGTTCAGTGTGTCGTCGTCCGGCGCGATCATGTCCGAGACGGTGCGCGACCAGTTCAGGGCGCTGGCGCCGAACGTGATGCTGCTGGACAACTTCGGCTCGTCGGAGTCCGGCTTCAACGGTACGGCGACGGACGACTCGGGGCAGGACAACGGGTTCCGGGTGCGCGTCAACGGCCGTACGCAGGTGGTCGATCCGGCCACGTTCGAGCCGGTCGCCGTCGGGGAGCCGGGCCGTATCGCCCAGCGTGGCCATGTGCCGCTCGGCTACTACAACGACCCGGTGAAGACCGCCGAGACGTTCTTCCGCAAGGGTGACGAGCGGTGGGTGCTGCTCGGCGACATGGCGACGGTCGACGAGGAGGGTGTCGTCACCGTCCTCGGCCGTGGCTCGCAGTGCATCAACACCGGCGGCGAGAAGGTCTATCCGGAGGAGGTCGAGCAGGCGCTCAAGGCCCATCCCGACGTGTACGACGCGCTGGTCGCGGGGGTCCCCGACGAGAAGTGGGGCAACCACGTGGCGGCCGTGGTACAGCTGCGGCAGGGCGCGGCGGCCCTCGATCTGGAGTCCGTGCAGGAGCACTGCCGGGCCCGGCTTGCCGGGTACAAGATCCCCCGGCAGCTGGTCATCGCACCGGCGATCCAGCGCTCGCCCAGCGGCAAGGCGGACTACCGGTGGGCGCGGTCGGTGGCGGCGGCGGACGACGGGGGTCAGGTCAGTACAGCCAGGACCTGACGGGCCCCGGTTCCGCGGAATGCGCCGGTCGCCAACTGTTGAGCACGATCGTGCGGATGTACGTATTCCCCGGCAGGCAGCAGCCAGCCACCTCCGGAGGAACCTCATGGCCGAAGCCGGCAGCAACGTCACCGCGCTGTTCCGTGCGTCGACGGCGCACAGCCCCTCGTACGCGGCGCTGAGCCGGGCGGGCGGGGACGCACAGGCGATCACCGACTTCTGCATCCCCTGCAACCCGTACTTCCCGACGCCCGAGATGTTCGAAGAGCTGGGCGGCCGGCTGCGGGACATCCTCACGTACTACCCGAGCAGCGCGGACACCATCACCACCGAGCTGTGTTCCGTCCTCGGGCTCAATCCGCAGACGGTCGCCATGGGGAACGGGTCCACCGAGCTGATCACCTGGATCGATCATCTGCTGGTGCGGGAGTCGCTGGCGGTGCCGGTGCCGACGTTCGGGCGGTGGACGGACCAGCCGATGGAGACGGGCAAGCGGGTCGACATGTTCCCGCTGCCGGAGTCCGCCGGCTTCGCCCTCGATCCGGCGTCGTTCGTGGACTTCGTCCGCTCGAGAGGGTCGCGTACGGCCGTCATCTGCAACCCGAACAACCCGGACGGCGGTCTGCTGCCGCGGCACGGCGTGCTCGCGCTCCTGGACCAGCTCCAGGATCTGGACCTGGTCGTCGTGGACGAGTCGTTCCTGGAGTTCGCTGACGCGGAGGCGGATTCCAGCGTCGTCGGCGAGGCCGTGCTGCGTCCCAACACGATCGTGCTGCGCAGTCTGGGCAAGAACTTCGGGTTGCACGGGGTGCGTTTCGGCTATCTCGTCGCCAATCCGGGACTCGCGGGGCGGGTGCGGGCGGCGTTGCCGAAGTGGAACCTCAACTCCTTCGCCGAGACCGTGGTGTTCATGCTGAAGGAGCACCGGCTGGAGTACGCGCACAGTCTGCGTCTGGTGCAGCGCGACCGGCAGGAGATGATCTGGCAGCTGAGCCGGCTGCCGGGGCTGACGGTGTACCCGTCGCAGGGCAACTTCCTGTACGTACGGCTGCCGGAGGGGGCCGACGGGGCGGTGCTTCGCGACCGGCTGCTGGAGGAGTACGGCGTGCTGGTGCGGGAGTGCGGCAACAAGATCGGCAGCTCCAGCCGGTATCTGCGGCTCGTGGTGCGGCCGCAGGCGGATGTGCAGCGGCTGGTGGCGGGGCTGGAGGAGACGCTGTACGCGACGCACCACGGCCCGGGCCGGAGCTACGGCCAGGGCCAGAACCAGAACCACGGCCAGAGTCAGGGCCAGGGCCAGGAGTACGACCGGATTCCGGCCCTCGAACCGGCCCGGAGTCCCGGGCCCATGCCGGCGTACGCGCTGCCGTACGGGTCCGGAACCGCGGCGGTGGACCGGCTCGTCAGGGGCGCGTGAGCCGCTCGGCGCCCGCTCGCTCGAGGCGTCCGCCGCGAAACTCCGTTGCCGCCGGTGCGGGCCGGTGGTGGAGTGGCCGGATGGATCACGATGCGGTGCTGGCCCTGTACGACCGGCAGATGCGGCGGGACGCCCCCGCGGACGGGCCGGGGGCACGGGTCGAGCGCGTGGGTGGCGTGGTGCGGCAGACCGCCGGTGACCACGGCTGGAACGGCGTCCTCTGGTCCGGCCTGGACGCGACGACGGCGGACGCGGCCATCACGGAGCAGGTGCGCCATTTCGCCTCGCGCGGCTGCGAGTTCGAGTGGAAGCTGTACGGGCATGACCGGCCCTTCGATCTCGCGGACCGGCTGCTCGCTGCCGGGCTCGTGCCGGAGCCCGCCGAGACGCTGCTGGTCGCGCCCACGGACGGGGTCGCGGCCGAGTCCGCGCACGGGCGTGCGGACGGCCGCCGGGACGGGCCGGAGCTGCCTACCGGTGTGGAGTTCCACCGGGTCACCGACGCCGCCGGCGTGGATCTCCTCGCCCGGGTCCACGAGGAGGCCTTCGGCACGGACTCCTCCCGGCTGAGGGCACAGCTGCTCGCACAGCTGACCGCCGGCCCGGACGGTCTCGTCGCCGTCGTCGCCATGGCCGGCGACGTGCCGGTGAGTTCGTCCCGACTGGAACTCCCGCCGGGACGACGTGACTTCGCGGGTCTGTGGGGCGGGGGCACGGTGCCGCGGTGGCGCGGCCGCGGCCTGTACCGCGCCTCGGTGGCCCACCGGGCCCGCATCGCGGCGGAACGCGGCTACCGCTACCTCCAGGTGGACGCGATGCCGTCGAGCCGGCCGATCCTGGAGCGCCTCGGCTTCACCGCGCTCAGCACGACGACTCCGTACGTCCACCGGCCGGGAGCACCGGGCCCGCACTGACGGCGGCGCGCCGCACCGGTTCAGCCGGCCGGCCGCAGCCAGCCGTGCACGCGGACCACCCCGGCGCCGAACCGCCGGTCCATGTCCCGCCGCAGCTCGTCGGTGGCGACGTAGGTCCTGATGCTCACGGCGTTGCCCACGACGTCGATGCTCGCGCCCAGGAGGTTGGGCACCGCCTTCACCACCCGCTCCCGCACCGTGCGCAGTTCGGCCTGCGAGCGCGCGGCGGTCGTCAGACAGAGGGCGCCGCCCCAGGTCTTGCGGATCTCGCGTTCGTGGCCGGCGAGGTCCCGGGTGAACCGCATGACGAGGACGGTGCCGCCGCCTTCGGTGTCGATCCAGCCGCCGGCGAACTCCTTGTCCTCCTCCGCCGAGCGAAGGGCACGCTCGTAGTCCTCGGCTCCCGCCTTCGAGGGGTCCACGGCCTCACGGTCCCCCGCCGCCGCACGGCACGGGCTCGTGAAGTCGGGTGCCTGGAAGTCGCCTTCGGGAACCTCGCGCGTGCCGGAACCGGAAGGGGAGAGCCGCGCGGGTTCGGTGAGCGTGAAGCGGCTGCCGTCCCAGGTGCCGACGAGGTCGTACGTGCCCCAGGTCGTTCCCTGCTGGGACTCCCGCTTGACCGCGCTCCACTTCCAGCCGACGACATCGGGGCCGCCGCACTGGGGCGGCAGGGACGTCCGGACCATCGAGCAGAGCTGCGGTCCGTGCGAGGCGCTCTCCAGGACGGTCGCCCGGACCTCGTAGCGCTGTGCGGAGGCGGAGGGCGATGTGGAGGCGGACGCCGACGGTGAGGGGGACGCCGTACTGCCGGGAGTCGCCTGCTGCCCGCAGGCGACGAGGAGGAGGAGTGCAGGAATCGCGACGATTCTCGGCTTCATGCTCGCTGCGACGGTTGATGGCACGGTTCGGTTCCCGCCAGATCTGGCCGGTTTCCGCCCTGGCGCCGGCCGGTGCGGCGGCGATGGCGGGATCAGTCCGTGGACAGTCCCGCCGCCGCCCCCGCCAGGGCGTCGAGGACCGGGCTGAGGAGCGGATGGGCCTCCGCGCCGCGGCGGACCGCCGCGAAGACGCGCCGGGTGGCGGCCGGCCCCGCGACGGGGAGGACGACGGTGTCCTTCAGCTCCATGCCGCGCAGCGCCGAGCGCGGGACGAGGGCCACTCCGGCGCCCGCACCGGCGAGGGCCACCACGGCGCGGAAGTCGTCGGAGGTGTGGGTCAGCCGGGGCTGGAAGCCCGCGAGTTCGCAGGCCAGCAGCATGACGTCGTGGCAGGGGTTGCCGGGGTTCTGGCCGATCCAGTCGCTGTCGGCCAGTTCGGCGAGCTCCACCCGGCTGCCGCCGGCGAGCGGGTGGCCGTGGTGCAGGACCGCGTCGAAGGGTTCCGCGTAGAGCGGGACACGGGCGAGTCGCCGGTCGTTCTCGCGGGGCGCCCCGCGGTACTCGACGGCGAGGGCCAGATCGGCCTCGCCGTCGAGGACCATCGGCAGGCTCTCGTCGCCCTCGGCGTCGCGGACGCGGACCCGGATGCCGGGGTGCTCGCCGGCCAGGCGTCCGATCGCGGGGGCGAGGACCTCGGCGATACCGGTCGCGAAGGCGGCGACCGTGACCTCGCCGGCCGCGCCGCCCGCGTAGGCGGCGAGCTCCGCCTCGGCCCGTTCCAGCTGCGAGAGCACCGCGTGCGCATGGGCGAGGAGGATCTCGCCGGCCGCGGTCAGCCGTACGCCGCGGCCGCTGCGGATGAGCAGGGTGTGGCCGGACTCCTGCTCCAGGGCGGCGAGCTGCTGGGAGACGGCGGAGGGGGTCAGATACAGCGCTGCGGCCGCGGCGGTCACCGTACGGTGGTCCGCCACGGCACGCAGTATGCGGAGCCTGCGGGGGTCGATCACCCGGCCATTGTCGCCCGGGCGTCGACGAACGCCGCCACCGCCCGCTCCACGTCCTCGCGGGAGTGCGCGGCGGAGAGCTGGACGCGGATGCGGGCCTTCCCCATCGGGACGACCGGGTACGAGAAGCCGATCACGTACACGCCCCGCTCCAGCAGCAGCTCGGCCATCCGGCCCGCCTCGGCCGCGTCGCCGATCATGACGGGCGCGATCGCGTGGTCGCCGGGCAGGATCTCGAAGCCCGCCTCGGTCATCTTCGTGCGGAAGAGGGCGGTGTTCGCGGCGAGCTTCTCCCGCAGGTCACCGGCGGACTCCAGCAGGTCGAGGACCGTGAGGGAGGCGGCGGCGATGACCGGGGCGAGGGAGTTCGAGAACAGGTACGGGCGGGACCGCTGGCGCAGCAGCTCCACGATCTCGGCGCGGGCGGCGACGTAGCCGCCGGAGGCGCCGCCGAGGGCCTTGCCGAGGGTGCCGGTGATGATGTCGACGCGGTCCATGACGCCGTGCAGCTCGGGGGTGCCGCGGCCGCCGGGGCCGACGAAGCCGACGGCGTGCGAGTCGTCGACCATGACCATGGCGTCGTAGCGGTCGGCGAGGTCGCAGATCTCGCGCAGGGGCGCCACGTAGCCGTCCATGGAGAAGACGCCGTCGGTGACGATGAGCTTGCGCCGGGCGCCGCCCTCGGTGGCCTCCTTGAGCCTGGTCTCCAGCTCGGCCATGTCCCGGTTGGCGTAGCGGAAGCGGGCCGCCTTGGAGAGGCGGATGCCGTCGATGATGCTGGCGTGGTTGAGGGAATCGGAGATGACGGCGTCCTCGGGTCCGAGGAGGGTCTCGAAGACTCCGCCGTTGGCGTCGAAGCAGGAGGAGTAGAGGATCGTGTCCTCCTGGCCGAGGAACGCGGAGAGGCGACGCTCCAGCTCCTTGTGGACCTCCTGGGTGCCGCAGATGAAGCGGACGGAGGCCATGCCGTAGCCCCAGCGGTCCAGGGCCTCCTTGCCCGCGGCGACGACGTCGGGGTGGTCGGCGAGGCCGAGGTAGTTGTTGGCGCAGAAGTTCAGCACGTCACCGGCCGCACCGCCGGAGGTGACGGCCACGGAGGCCGACTGGGGGGTGCCGATGACGCGCTCGGGCTTGTGCAGGCCGGCGGCGCGGATCTCGTCGAGGGTGGCGCGGAGGTCGTCGCGGACGGACGCGTACATGGGGTTCTCTCCCTTGAGGGGTGGCTGCGGGCCGGGCCGGGGACTCAGGCGGTCCAGTCGAGGATGATCTTGCCGCTGCGGGCGGTGGCGGCCTCGTCGAAGGCCGCGTCGAAGTCCTGGTAGCCGTAGCTGCCGGTGATCACGGGAGCGAGGTCGAGTCCGCCTTCGAGGAGGACCGTCATCGCGTACCAGGTCTCGAACATCTCCCGGCCGTAGATGCCCTTGATCGTGATCATCGAGGTGACGATCCTGGACCAGTCGACGGCGAACTCCTGGGCGGGCAGACCCAGCATCGCGATCCGGCCACCGTGCGTCATGTTGTCGATCATGTCGCGGACGGCTTCGGGGCGGCCGGACATCTCCAGGCCGACGTCGAAGCCCTCCTTGAGGCCGAGGGTGCGCTGTGCCGAGGCGATGTCGGTCTCGGCGACGTTGACGGCCAGCGTCGCGCCCACCTTGCGGGCCAGTTCGAGGCGCGGCTCGCTCACGTCGGTGATCACGACGTTGCGGGCGCCCGCGTGCCGGGCGACGGCCGCCGCCATGACCCCGATCGGGCCCGCGCCGGTGATCAGCACGTCCTCGCCGACGAGCGGGAAGGACAGCGCGGTGTGCACGGCGTTGCCGAACGGGTCGAAGATCGCGGCGATGTCGAGGTCGACCTCCGTGCGGTGCACCCACACGTTCGACGCGGGCAGCGACACGTACTCGGCGAACGCTCCGTCGCGGCCGACGCCGAGCCCGACGGTGCTGCGGCACAGATGACGGCGGCCCGCGAGACAGTTGCGGCACTTGCCGCAGACGAGGTGCCCCTCGCCGCTGACCAGGTCGCCCACGGCGACGTCCTGGACGTCCGCGCCGACGGCCGCGACCTCGCCGACGAACTCGTGGCCCGCGACCAGAGGGGTGCTGATGGTCTGCTGGGCCCAGCCGTCCCATGAGCGGATGTGGAGATCGGTGCCGCAGATGCCGGTGCGGAGGACCTTGATCAGCACATCGCCCGGGCCGTATTCGGGCTCGGGGACGTCCATGAGCCACAGCCCGGGCTCGGCGTGCTGCTTGACGAGTGCCTTCATGGTGCGGCTCCAGGCATTGCGGGCGGGCGGACCAGGCAGGACGGCCGGGTCGGCGGACGACGTGGACCAATCTGCCGAGGCTCGGGCGTTCAGTCCATCGAGGTTTTCTTAAGCGGGCCGACAGCAGAGCTTCACACAGGCCCCGCCGCGGCGCCGGTGACGGCGGAGTCGAGGAAGCCGGTGACGGCGCGGGTGAAGGCGCCGGGGTCGTCCAGCCACGGGTAGTGGCCGGCGCCGCGCTGCACCACGGCCGTGCCGTGGCGGAACAGCGCGGCTGTCTTCCCGGCGCGTGCGGGGGTGGGCCCGCCGTCGTACTCACCGGCGAGGACGAGCACCGGCGCCTCCAGAGCGGCGAGCGCCTTCGCGGTCGTCGGCGGGTCGAAGGCGCCGTCGGCGAAGTAGGCGCTTCTCGCCTGCGGGTTGGACTGGTGGGCGTCGTCGGCCGCGTGCTCTCGCGCGGCCGCGTCCCAGCGCCCGTACATGAACGGCACGATGTCCGGCCAAAGGTCGTCGAGCTCGGCGCCGCCGAGGTAGGCCTCCCACGCCTGGTGGCCTGCCTCGTACCAGGGCTCGCCCTTGCGCAGCGCGACGGCGTCCCGCCAGTCCTGTTCGGTGGCCTCGACGCCGATGGCGCGGGTGCCGGGGGTGACGAGGGTCAGGGAGCGCACCCGCTCGGGGTGGGCGGCGGCGTGGAGCAGGGCGAGATTGCCGGCGGCCGAGTGGGCGAGGATGTCGGCACGCTCCAGTCCGAGGTGCTCACGCAGCGCCTCGACGTCGTCGACCTGCCGGTCGCAGCGGTACGTGCCCGGGTCGTCCGGTACGGCGGAGTCGCCGGTGCCGCGCAGGTCGAGCCGTATGAGCGTGCGACCGGCGGTGAGGCCGCCGAGCTCGCCGAGGTAGGCCGAGGCCCGCATGGGACCGCCCGGCAGACAGATCAGCGGCTCCCCCTCCCCCTCCGCGTGGCAGGCGAGCGAGGTGCCGTCGTATGCGCTGAAGGTCGGCATACCGCGATCCTCTCCGGGCGTCCGCGATCCCGCCAACGGGCTGATGTCTTGACGCCCGGCCGGGCGGCTGGATTACTGATCCCGGACAGTCGACCGAATGATCGGTCGCCCGGTTTGCGAGTGACACGGGAGTCATCCGTATGACGGATCGGACGGACCTGACGCATCTGACGGACCCGGCGGAGCTGCTGGACGCCGGGGAGCGCCTCGGCCGCGAGGAGCTCCGGGCCCTCCAGTTGGAGCGGCTGCGGGCGACCCTGCGCCATGCGTACGAGAACGTCGGCTTCTACCGGGAGTCGTTCGACAAGGCAGGGGTGCGGCCCGAGGACTGCCGCTCGCTCGACGATCTCGCCCGCTTCCCGTTCACGGCGAAGTCGGACCTGCGCGACCACTACCCGTTCGGGATGTTCGCCGTGGAGCAGTCGAGGGTGCGGCGCATCCACGCCTCCAGCGGGACGACCGGGCGGCCCACGGTCGTCGGCTACACCGACGGTGACCTGGACACCTGGGCGGACGTGGTGGCCCGCTCCATCCGCGCGGCCGGCGGACGGCCCGGCCACAAGGTTCATGTGGCGTACGGCTACGGGCTGTTCACGGGTGGTCTCGGCGCGCACTACGGGGCGGAGCGGCTCGGCTGCACGGTCATCCCGGCGTCGGGCGGGATGACGGCGCGGCAGGTGCAGCTGATCCAGGACTTCCGGCCCGAGATCATCATGGTGACGCCGTCGTACATGCTGACGCTGCTCGACGAGTTCGAACGCCAGGGCGTCGATCCCCGGTCCACCTCGCTGAAGGTCGGGATATTCGGCGCGGAGCCGTGGACCGAGGAGATGCGCCGCGAGATCGAGGAGCGCTTCGCGATCGACGCGGTCGACATCTACGGGCTGTCCGAGGTGATGGGCCCGGGTGTGGCGCAGGAGTGCGTCGAGACCAAGGACGGACTGCACATCTGGGAGGACCACTTCTATCCCGAGGTCGTGGACCCGTTCACCGGTGAGGTGCTGCCGGACGGGGAGGAGGGCGAGCTGGTCTTCACCTCGCTCACCAAGGAGGCCATGCCGGTCATCCGCTACCGGACCCGGGACCTGACCCGGCTGCTGCCCGGGACCGCGCGGGTGTTCCGGCGGATGGAGAAGGTCACCGGACGCAGCGACGACATGATCATTCTGCGCGGGGTGAACCTGTTCCCCACCCAGATCGAGGAGATCGTGCTGCGGACGCCGGGTGTCGCCCCGCACTTCCAGCTGAAGCTGACGCGCGAGGGCCGGATGGACGCGCTCACGGTACGGGCCGAGGCGCGCGAGGGGGTGCCTGCCGAGCAGCGGGAGGCCGCGGCCGGGCTGATCGCGGCGGCGGTGAAGGACGGGATCGGGGTGTCGGTGACGGTGGAGGTGGTCGACCCGGAGACGCTGGAGCGCTCGGTCGGCAAGATCAAGCGGATCGTCGACCTCCGGTAGAACGGCCACGTCCCGAGAACGACCTCGGCCCACCACGGGTTCGGCGGCCGGTTCCCGGCGGCCCCGGGCGCCGGCCGGCCGACCTGATGCCGGAGCGGCACCGCCGACAGGATAGGCTCGGCAGCTGCTCCTGGTCCTCGGGAGCTGAACTCGCTTGAGGAAAGGGCTGGTTGGCTGTGTGGCAGGAGGCGCCGATCTACGACCGGCTCGTCACGGAACGCGGTGACGTGCCCGCGCAGGTGCGCCGGGAGGCCGAGCACGCGCTGCGGACTCTGGAGCAGGTCATGCGCTCCGGGCTGCCCCCGATCGGCATGCATCCGCAGCAGACGCAGCCGTACCCGACCGGCCCCTGACGGCACGTCCCTCGCGGTGAGATCCGCGGTGGGACCCGCGGTCAGGACCGGACCCGGCCGGCCCCTCGCGCTCAGGCGAGCCTGTCGCGCAGCTCCCGCTTGAGGATCTTCCCGCTCGCGTTGCGCGGCAGCTCGTCGACGAACAGCACCCGCTTGGGGGCCTTGAACCCGGCCAGGTCCTTGCGGGCGTGGGCGAGGAGTTCCTCCTCCGTCACGCCGTCACGGGCGACGACGACCGCGGTGACGGCCTCGATCCAGCGGTCGTCGGGGAGGCCGATGACGGCGGCCTCGGCGACGGACGGGTGCGTGTAGAGGACGTCCTCGACCTGACGGGAGGCCACCAGCACTCCCCCGGAGTTGATGACGTCCTTCACCCGGTCGACGATCGTGTAGTAGCCGTCGCCGTCGCGGACCGCGAGGTCACCCGAGCGGAACCAGCCTCTGCGGAAGGCGTCCCGGGTCTCCTCCGGCTTGTCCCAGTACCCCTCGCACAGCTGCGGTGACCGGTAGACGATCTCGCCGGCCGTCCCGTCGGCGACGTCCTCGCCGTCCTCGTCGACGACCCTCGCCTCGACGAAGCGCACGGGCCGGCCGCAGGAGTCCATCCGGCCCTCGTGCTCCTTGGGGCCGAGGACCGTGGCGAGCGGCCCGATCTCGCTCTGGCCGAAGCAGTTGTAGAAGGCGAGGTGCGGCAGGCGCTCGCGCAGTCGTTCCAGTACGGGCACGGGCATGATCGACGCCCCGTAGTACGCCTTGCGCAGGGAGCCCAGGTCGCGGGTGGCGAAGTCCGGGTGGTGGGACAGGCCGATCCAGACCGTGGGCGGTGCGAAGAGGCTGTCGGCGCGGCCCGCCTCGACCAGATCGAAGATCTGTGCGGCGTCGGGCGCGTCGAGGATGGTGTTCTCCGCGCCGACGGCCAGGTAGGGCAGCAGGAACACATGCATCTGGGCGGAGTGGTACAGCGGCAGGGAGTGGACCGGCTTGTCGCTCTCGTCCAGGTCCAGGGCGGTGACGGCGCTGACGTACTCGTGGACGAGCGCCCGGTGCGTCATCATCGCGCCCTTCGGCTGGGCGGTGGTGCCGGAGGTGTACAGCAGCTGTACGAGCTCACGGGCGTCGCGGTCGGCGTCGAAGTCCTCCGGCTCGGCGAGCGCGTCCAGCAGCGAGTCGCCGGTGTCGCGCAGGGCCCGTACGGGGAAGCGGCCTGGCACCCGGTCACCGAGTGCGGGATCGGCGAGGACGAGTGAACTGCCGGACTGGTCGAGGATGTACGCGAGGTCGTCGCCCGTCAGGTTGTGGTTGACGGGCACATGGACGAGACCCGCGCGAGAGCAGGCGAGGAAGGCGATCAGGTAGGCGTCGGAGTTGTGGCCGTAGGCGGCGACGCGGTCGAACGGGCCCAGTCCGTGCCGCTCGCTCAGTACGGCGGCCGCGGTGGAGACGGCGGTGTCCAGTTCGGCGTAGGTCCAGGACCGGTCGCCGTACCTCACGGCGGTGCGGTCGGGGACGCGCTGGGCGGTGCGGCGCAGGACGCCGTCGACCGTGCTGTGGACGAGTCGCTCCAAGGCTGCCATGGCTGGATCCTGGGCCGTGCGGTCGCGCGGGTCAAGGAGCGCGTTCGTCGCGGGGCTCGGGCCGCTGGACGGCCGATCGGCTTCCGGGGCTGAACGACGGGAAGCCGTCAGGGACTGAACGACAGGAACACGAAGGCGGCGAACAGCACCAGATGCACGCCGCCCTGCAGGAGAGTGGCGCGCCCCGGCACCACCGTGAGGGCGCTGACCACGGCGGTGAGAGTGAGCAGCACTATGTGGGTGGCGTCCTCGCCCAGGATCAGCGCCCCGGGCAGCCAGATCGAGGCGAGCGCGATCGCCGGGATCGTCAGACCGATGCTCGCGATCGCGGAGCCGTAGGCCAGGTTGAGGCTGGTCTGCATACGGTCCCGGCGCGCGGCGCGCAGGGCGGCGAGGGTCTCCGGCATCAGCACCATCAGGGCGATCACGACCCCGACGACGGACTTCGGCAGCCCTGCCGACTCCACCCCGCCCTCGATGGTCGGCGAGACGAGTTTGGCGTCGCCGACGACGGCGACGAGCGCCACGAACAGCAGCGCGACGCTCCACCAGGTCCGGCGGGCACCGGGCGGCGGGGCGTGTTCGTCGGGGTCGCTCCGCTGCCCCTCGCGGGCGACGGGCAGGAAGTAGTCGCGGTGCCTGACGGTCTGTACGGCGACGAAGAGCCCGTAGAGGCACAGCGAGGAGACGGCGGCGAACGTCAGCTGGCTGGAGGTGAACTCGGGGCCCGGCCGGCTGGTGGTGAAGGTGGGCAGCACCAGCGTCATGGTGGCGAGGGTGCACACGGTCGCGAGCGCCCCGCCCGAGCCCTCGGCGTGGAAGACGGCGACGCGGTTGCGCACCGCGGCCACCAGCAGGGACAGCCCGACGATGCCGTTGCAGGTGATCATCACGGCGGCGAACACGGTGTCCCTGGCGTACGTGGACGCCTTCGCTCCGCCGCCGGCCATCAGGGTGACGATGAGACCGACCTCGATGACGGTCACGGCGACGGCGAGGACCAGCGAGCCGAACGGCTCGCCCACCCTGTGGGCGATGACCTCGGCGTGGTGCACCGCCGCCAGCACCGCGCCGACCAGGCACAGACCGACGAGGGTCACGGCGAGGCCGGGGAGATGGCGGCCCCAGCCGAGGACGAGCGCGATCGCGGCGACCACCGGCACCCAGGTGGTCCACTGAGCCCCCAGCCCTGTCGTGCCGGTCTTCATGGCGGCCACGCTGCCAGGCCGCCGGGCGGGGCGCGCGGGGTGCTGGGCCAACGGAGCCATGGCGGCCCCCACCGGGTCAGAGCGGGCGGTCGTGTCCCGCCCAGTAGGGGTCCCGCAACCGGCGCTTGTAGAGCTTGCCGTTGGGGTCGCGCGGCATGGTGTCGATGAAGTCGACGCTCTTGGGGCGCTTGTAGCCCGCGAGGTGCTGCTCGCAGTGGGCGAGGATCGCCGCGGCGAGGTCGGGGCCGGGGACCCGGCCGTCGGCCGGTTCCACGACGGCCTTGACCTCCTCGCCCCAGTCGGCGTGCGGGATGCCGAAGGCGGCGGCGTCGGCGACCGCGGGGTGGCTGAGGAGCGCGGCCTCGATCTCGGCGGGGTAGATGTTCACTCCGCCCGAGATGATCATGTCGATCTTGCGGTCGCGCAGGAACAGATAGCCGTCCTCGTCGAGGACACCGAGGTCACCGACGGTGAAGAAGTCGCCGATGCGGTTCTTCCGCGTCTTGGCCTCGTCCTTGTGGTAGCTGAAGCCGCCGGTCGACATCTTCATGTAGACGGTGCCCAGTTCGCCGGGCGGCAGGCGGTTGCCGTCGTCGTCGAAGACGGCGAGTTCGCTGATCGGCCAGGCCCTGCCGACCGTGCCGGGCTTCTTCAGCCAGTCCTCGGCGGTGGCGAAGGCACCTCCGCCCTCGCTCGCCGCGTAGTACTCCTCGACGCAGTGGCCCCACCACTCGATCATGGCCCGCTTCACATGGTCGGGGCAGGGTGCGGCGCCGTGGATGGCGTGCCGCATCGAGCCGACGTCGTACCGGCCGCGGACGTCCTCGGGCAGCGACAGCAGCCGGTGGAACTGGGTCGGGACCATATGGGTGTGGGTGCAGTCGTACGTGTCGATCATTCGCAGCATCTCCTCGGGCGCCCATTTGTCCATCAGCACCAGCCGGTGGCCGATGTGCAGGGACGCGCCCGCGAACTGGAGCACGGCGGTGTGGTAGAGCGGCGAGCAGACCAGATGGACGTTGTCGTCGAAGGGCCTGATGCCGAAGATGCCGAGGAAGCCGCCCAGATAGGTCTCCTCGGGGAGCTTTCCTGGCAGCGGGCGGCGGATGCCCCGGGGCCTGCCCGTGGTGCCGGAGGTGTAGTTCATGACCCAGCCGAGGGTGCGCTCTCCGGGCACCGTGTCCGGCTGTCCTTCGAGGAGTTCGGCGTACGTGCGGAAGCCCTCGACCGGGCCGACGGCGTAGCGGTGGGTGGGCGGCAGGTCCGCCTCGTCGGCCGCGGCCCTCGCGGCGCCGGCGAAGCGCTCGTGGGCGATGAGGACCTTGGCTCCGGAGTCGGCGACGATCCAGGCGATCTCCGGTCCCACGAGGTGGTGGTTGACGGGTACGAGATAGAACCCGGCCTGGGATGCGGCGAGGTACGCGGTGAAGAACTCGACGCCGTTGGGGAGGACGACGGCGAAGGCGTCGCCCCGCCGCAGTCCTGCGGCGCGCAGCCCGTGCACGAGGCGGTTGACGTCGGCGTGCAGCCTTCCGGCGGTCCACTCCTCGCCGTCGGGCGCGATCAGGACCGTACGGCCGGGGTCGGCCGCGGCCTGGGCCCAGAATCCGTTCGGGGACTGATTCATGCCTGGCTCCGTCCGGCGATGCGGTTGATGCGGTCGACAGCGCGTTCGAAGCCGCGGGTGAGGTCGTCGAAGACCTGCTGGACACTGCGTTCGGCGTTCATCCGGCCGACGATCTGGCCGACGGGCGTGCCGAGCAGCGGTTCGATCTCGTGCTTCTGGATGCGGGAGACGGCGTCGGCGACGAGGAGGCCCTGGAGCGGCATGGGCAGGGTGCCGGGGCCGCTGGGGTCGTCCCAGGCATCGGTCCACTCGGTGCGCAGTTGCCGGGCGGGCTTCCCGGTCAGGGCGCGCGAGCGGACGGTGTCGCCGGAACCCGCGGCGAGGAGTTTCCCGGTGAGGGCGCGGGAGTGGAGGTCGGCCTCGGTGGTGGTGAGCCAGACCGAGCCGAGCCAGACGCCCTGGGCGCCGAGGGCGAGTCCGGCGGCCATCTGTTCACCGCTGCCGATGCCCCCGGCGGCGAGTACGGGCAGCGGGCCCACGGCGTCGACGACTTCGGGGGTGAGCACCATGGAGGCGATCTCGCCGGTGTGGCCGCCCGCCTCGTATCCCTGGGCGACGACGATGTCGATGCCCGCCTCGGCGTGCCGGCGGGCGTGCTTGGCGCTGCCGGCGAGGGCGGCGACGAGGACGCCGCGGTCGTGGGCGCGGCTGATGACGTCGGCGGGCGGGGAGCCGAGGGCGTTGGCGAGGAGCTTGATCGGGTAGTCGAAGGCGACGTCGAGCTGGCTGCGCGCGACCTGTTCCATCCAGCCGGTGATCCGCCAGCCGGACGCCTCACCCTCCGGCATCGCGGGTACGCCGTGCTTGGCGAGGGTCTCCTCGACGAAGCGGCGGTGTCCTTCGGGGATCATCGCCTCGACATCGGCTTCGGAGACGCCCTCGACCTTCTTGGCGGGCATCACGACGTCGAGGCCGTACGGCTTCCCGCCGGTGTGCTCCTGCATCCAGTCGAGATCGCGCGCGAGATCGCCGGGAGCGGTGTAGCGCACCGCGCCGAGGACGCCGAAGCCGCCCGCTCTGCTGATGGCGGCGGCGACCGCGGGGAACGGCGTGAAGCCGAAGATGGCGTGCTCGACTCCCAGTTTCTTGCTCAGCTCCGTCTCCATGGGCGCAGGATGCCGCAGCGGAACGGCCGAGGGAAGAGATTTTCTGATGCAGTGTCAGATTCTTGACCGGTCTTGACGCACCCTCACCCCGGTAAGAAAGTTTCACGTGTTGCGCGATCTACGAAGGATTCTTTCAGGGAGGGTGAGGTATGACGGATGCCTCGGCGGGCAGAGGGATCAGCCGCCGCCGACTGGGCGGCGCCGCGCTGGCACTGGGAGGTGCGCTGGTGATCGGACCCTTCCCGGGGGCCGCGACGGCGGCGCCGGGCGGAAACGGCGGCGGAAGCGCTGGGCGGCGGCGCACGACGCTGCGACGCGGCTCGCCAGAGCGGGCCGGGCTGATCGCCACGCATCTGGACAAGCTCGTCGCGGACGCCGAGAAGTACCTCGCGCCCTCCCCCGAACACCCCTGGTACGCGGGCGCCGTGCTGCTCGCCGGCCGCGGCGGGACGGTGGCCCTGCACCGGCCGGTCGGCATGGCGGTGCGCTACGCGGCGTACGACGAGAAGACCGACACCGGCGTGGAGTTCCCGCCGGAGCAGCAGATCCCGATGGCCGAGGACACCGTCTTCGACCTGGCGTCGGTGTCCAAGCTGTTCACGTCGATCCTCGCGGTGCAGCAGATCGAGCGGGGCGCGCTGGAGCTGGAGGAACGGGTCGCGGCGTATCTGCCGGAGTTCGGGGCGGCCGGCAAGCAGGACATCACCGTACGGCAGCTGCTCACGCACACCTCGGGCTTCCGGGCGTGGATCCCGCTCTTCAAGGAGCCGACCCGGGAAGGGCAGCTGCGGCTGCTGTGGAACGAGGCGCCGGCCAGTGCGCCGGGCACCAAGTACCTGTACTCCGACCTGAATCTGATCTCGCTGCAGCTGGTCCTGGAGAAGATCACCGGCCGCGGACTGGACGCCCTGCTCCACGACGAGATCACCGCCCCGCTCGGCATGCACCGCACACGGTTCAATCCCCCGGCATCCTGGCGGCCGGGGATCGCCGCGACCGAGGACGCCCGGCTGCCGTGGTCCGGCCTGGACCGCGGGCTGGTGTGGGGCGAGGTGCACGACGAGAACGCGTACGGATTCGGCGGCGTCGCCGGGCACGCCGGGGTGTTCTCCTGCGCCTGGGACCTCGCGGTGCTCGCCCGCACCCTGCTCAACGGCGGCGCGTACGGCGCGGCGCGCATCCTGTCCGGCGCGTCCGTGGAGCTGATGTTCACCGACTTCAACACGGCGTTCCCCGGTGACGAGCACGGACTCGGCTTCGAGCTGTACCAGCACTGGTACATGGGGGCGATGGCCACGCCCCGCACCGCCGGGCACACCGGCTTCACCGGCACGAGTCTCGTACTCGACCCGTCGACGGACTCGTTCCTCGTCGTGCTCGGCAACTCCGTGCATCCGGTGCGCAGTTGGCGCTCCGGCAGTGCACCGCGCGTCGCCGCCGCCAACCATCTCGCCCGGGCCGTCGCCGTACGCCCCGACGAGGGCCGCACCGCCTGGTACTCCGGCATGGCCGCGGCGACGACCGCGACCCTCACACTGCCCGAGATCACTCCGCCCTCCGACCGTGCCGTGGTGCGCTGCTCCCTGTGGTGGGACACCGAGCCCGGCGCCGACAAGGTCTTCCTGGAGGCCTCGTCCGACGGGGGCACCACCTGGCAGGCGGTGCCCTTCACCACCGCCCGCAAGGGGCAGCAGCCCGAACCGCGTCCCGCCGGCTCGGTGACCGGCTGGTCCGGGCGGGTCTGGCACCGGCTGGAGGCGTCCCTGGCCGGGTGGCGCGGGCGGCCGGTGCGGCTGCGGTGGCGCTACGCGACGGATCAGCTGTACGTGGGGCGGGGGGCGTACGTGGACGGGCTGCGCGTCGAGGACGGTGGGCACGTGCTCTTCGACGAGCGGCGGCCGGGGGACGCGGGGCGCGTCGAGGCCGTGGGCTGGACGGTGTCACGCGACTGACGCCGAGCCGGCGGCGGGCTCCGGAGGGACCCGCCGCCGGCCGGGGGCGCCCCCATGCCGGCCGCAGCGCCCGTCACCGCCCCAGTGCCGCCATCGCCGCGTTGTGGCCCGGGATGCCGCTCACGCCGCCGCCCCGCACCGCGCCCGCCCCGCACAGCAGCACGTTCGCGTGGGCGGTCTCCACACCCCAGCGGCCCGTCGAGTCGTCCGCGTAGGGGAAGGCCAGGTCGCGGTGGAAGATGTGCCCGCCGGGCAGCCGCAGGTCGCGCTCCAGGTCCAGCGGGGTCTTGGCCTCGATGCAGGGCTGTCCTGCCTCGTCGAGTGCGAGGCAGTCGGTGATCGGCTCGTCCAGGTGGGCGTCGAGTTCGGCGAGGGTGGCCTTGAGCAGCGCGTCGCGGGTCGCGTCCGGAGCGGCGGCGAACAGCCGGGCCGGGGTGTGGAGCCCGAAGAGCGTCAGCGTCTGATAGCCCTGGGCGGCGAGTTCGGGCCCGAGGATGGACGGGTCGGTCAGGGAATGGCAGTAGATCTCCGACGGCGGGGCCTCCGGGAGGCGGCCGGACGCGGCCTGGGCGTACGCCGTCGCCAACTGGCCGTAGCCCTCGGCGATGTGGAACGTGCCGGAGAACGCCCGGCGCGGGTCGACGGCGTGGTCGCGGAGCCGTGGCAGCCGGCGCAGCAGCATGTTGACCTTGAGCTGGGCGCCCTCCGCCGGCGGCGGGGGCTCCTCGCCGAGCAGGGCGGACAGGGCCTGCGGCGAGGCGTTGACCAGGACCTTGCGCGCGGCGACCGTGCCTTCGCCGTCGTCCGTGCGGAAGGCGACCTCCGCGGTCTCCCCGTCCGTCTCGATCCGGATCGCCTCATGACCGGTGGCGATCTCGGCGCCCGCTCCGCGCGCGGCGCCGGCGAGCGCGTCGGTCAGCGCCCCCATGCCGCCGACGGGGACGTCCCAGTCGCCGGTGCCGCCGCCGATGACGTGGTAGAGGAAGCAGCGGTTCTGCACCAGGGACGGGTCGTGGGCGTCCGCGAACGTGCCGATGAGCGCGTCGGTCAGGACGACCCCGCGGACGAGGTCGTGGCTGAAGTTCTCCTCGATCGCGGTGCCGATCGGCTCCTCGAACAGCATGCGCCACGCCGTCTCGTCACCGACCCGCTCGCGCAGTTCGTCGCGTGTCGGCAGCGGCTCGGTCAGCGTCGGGAAGATCCGCTCCGCGAGGCGCCCGGTCATGCCGTAGAACGCCTCCCACGCCTCGTACTCCCGGTCGGAGCCGGTGAGGTCCGCGAACGACTCACGGGTACGGTCCCCGCCGACCAGCAGCCCGGTCGCGCGGCCGTCGCGCACGAGCGGGGTGTACGAGGACACGGTCCGCTTGCGCACCGAGAACGAGAGGCCGAGGTCGCGGACGATCCGCTGGGGCAGCAGGGAGACCAGGTACGAGTAGCGGGACAGACGGGCGTCGACCCCGGCGAACGGGCGGGTGGAGACGGCCGCTCCCCCGGTGTTCCCGAGGCGCTCCAGAACGAGGACGGAACGGCCCGCCCGGGCGAGATAGGCGGCTGCGACGAGTCCGTTGTGGCCGCCGCCGACGATGACGGCGTCGTACACGGAGCGGCTGAAGGTTTCGGCAGAGGCTGCTGGCATGCCTCTTCGTAACACGCGAAGATCGCCCCGGACCAGAGGTGCGGCCGCGGCGGTGCCCGTCTCAGGTGACGGTGGCGGCCTCTATCGCGCCCGACGCTATCGCCGCCTGAAGCGCCGCGTGGTCCTCCACGGTCCGGTCCGCGTAGGCGAGCGCGAAGGCGGCCATGGCCCGGTCGAAGGTGTCGGAGCCGCCCAGATACGCGGCGATCGCGATCCGGTCGCCGGACCGGGCGTGGGCACGGGCCAGCGCCCTGCCGCACAGCGCCGCGTAGTCGCGCAGCAGCGCCGGGGACATCGTGGCGATGTCGGCGGAGCCCTTCATGTCGCGCAGCTGCCGCCAGTAGAAGTGCCGGCCCTGCGGACCGCTCACCCAGCCGAGGAAGATGTCGCTGGCAGCCTGGAGCAGCCGCTGGCCGGCGACGACCCGCTGGCCCTGGTGACGGTAGGCCGACTTCGGCAGATGGGGTTCGAGGACGGACCGCTGGGCCTGCTTGATCTGCAGGAACAGCGGATCCTCGTCGTCCCGGCCGGTCATCAGCGCCACGAAGCAACGGGTGCCGACGCTGCCCACCCCGACGACCTTGCGGGCCGCCTCGACGAACCGGTACCGGTCCAGCAGGACCCTCCGGTCCTCGGGCAGCGTGCTGCGGTAGTCGCTGAGGATCTTCCGTACGGCCGCCGCGTCGATGTCCGGCGCCGCTTCGAGCAGCGGCGGGTCGTGGACGATGCGGCGATGTCCGTCGACGGTCTCGGTGAGCTTGTCCACCGCCTGGAGGCTGGTGCGGCGCCGGGCCTTCTCCAGCTGGGAGTGGAAGCGCTCGCGGTCCATCTTCCGCACCAGCGGCACGATGTCCTCGGTGGTGATCCGCTCGTACCAGACGTCGAGTTCACCGAGGCCCGCGAGGCGGCGCATGGACAGCCGGTACGACTCCGCCGCGGCCCGCGCGGCCTGCCAGGCCCGCGCGTCCGGCTGACCGTTGTCGCGCCCGGCCACGGCCACGCTCGCGACCAGTCGTTTCACATCCCATTCGAAGGGGCCCGGCAGCGTCTCGTCGAAGTCGTTGAGGTCGAACAGGAGCGCGCGTTCCGGTGAGGCGAAGACGCCGAAGTTCAGCAGATGGGCGTCGCCGCAGAGCTGCACGGTGAGTCCCGTCTGCTGCTGTCCGGCAAGATCGGCGGCCATCACTGCCGGAGCGCCCCGCAGATACGTGAACGGCGAGACCGCCATCCGGCCGTAGCGGATGGGCACCAGGTCCGGCTCCCGGCTCTTGGCCTGCGCCTCGAGGACGGCGAGCGGTTCCGGCCGGCCGGCGGCGGGGATCCAGCGGCCGTGCGAGGTGCGCGGCGCCTGTTTGCGCGCGGCGCGACCGCGCCGTATCTCTTCGGCCAGGTCCGTCATGGTGACAGTGTGCGGGCGGGCCGGGCACCGCGACAGGGCCGAATGGACCGTTCGGGTGAGGCCGCACCCGCGAGGAGGCCGCCGGCCCGCGGTGGCCGGCGCCGGCGTGGCTCAGCGGCCCCGGCTGTCCCGCTGCTGGCGCAGGGCGGCCACCCGCCGGCGCCGGCGTGGCTCAGCGGCCCCGGCTGCCCCGCTGCTGGCGCAGGGCGGCCACCCGCCGGTACAGCTCGACCGCCTCGCCGCCCCGGCCGAGCTGCTCCAGGCAGTGGGCCTCGTCGTTGCGGCTGGCCAGCGAATCGGGGTGGTCGGCGCCGAGGACGCGCTCGCGGGCCTCGGCGACCTGGCGGTAGACCGCGAGGGCGTCGCCCCAGCGACCGAGCCAGCCCAGGCCGACGGCGATCTCGCGGCGGCTGACGAGGGTGTCCGGATGGTCGGGGCCCAGCACCCGCTCGCGGATCCCGCAGACGTCGCGGGCCTCGGCCAGCGCCTCCTCCCAGCGGGCGAGCCGCCCCAGGTTGACTCCGACGCCGTGGCGGGCGCGCAGGGTCTCGGCGTCGCCGGGGCCGTGGACCCGGGTGCGGTCGTCGACGAGGGCCCGGTACAGCTCCAGGGCCTCGGCGCTGCGCCCGAGGCGACCGAGGCTGATGCCGACCTCGTAGCGCGCGGAGAGCGTGTCGGGGTGGTCGGGTCCGAGCGTCTGTGCGCGGCCGGCCGCGACCTCCCGGTAGGTCGCCAGGGCTTCGGTCCACCGGCCCAGCTGTCCGAGCGCGTACGCGACCTCGTAGCGGGTCACCAGGGTGTCGGGGTGCCCAGCCCCGAGCACCCGGGCACGGGCCGTGGCGACCTCGTCCGCCATGCGGTAGGAGTCCTCCAGCCGGCCGAGCCGGCTCAGGTTGAAGGCGAGGTTGTGGCGGCAGCGCAGGGTGTCGGGGTGCTCGGGGCCCACGGTCCGCATCCGGGAGGCGAGCACCGACGTGTACACCTGGTGCGCGTCGAAGTGACGGCCGAGCTGGCCGAGGACGTACGCCGTCTCCTGGCGCGCGGCGAGGGTCTCCGGGTGGTCGGCGCCCATGGTGCGTTCGCGGCCTTCGGCGACGCGGCCGAACTCGCGGAGCGCGTCCGCCGTGCGGCCGGTCCTGCTGAGGGTGAAGCCGACCTCGTAACGGCTGGCGAGGGTGTCGGGATGGTCGGGTCCGAGGGCATGCTCGCGCTCGGCGGCGACTGCGCGGTGCACCTCGCCGGCCTCCTCCCAGCGGCCGAGCCGCCCGAGGCTGAGGCCGGCGTTGTGCCGGCTGGTGAGGACGGCGAGCAGCTCGGGCGAGGGGGTGGGGCGTTCCGGGCGGGGCGGCTGCACCAGGACGGGGTCGTGGAGCCGCACGCCCGTGGTCCACTCGCCGGTGAGGCCCGCGGTGTGGTCGGGCGGCACGGCGCTGAGAGCGGAGACGCCGGCCGCCTTGTGACCGGTGGTCATGCCGCGGGTCCAGGACGGCAGCCCGCGCTCGCCCGACCGCGGGTGCGGGACCTGCGGCGGGACCGCCGGGTTCACGGGAGCGGGTGCGCCGGGCGCGGTGCGGACGGCGGCGGTGATCCTGCGGCGCAGGTCCTTGGCGTCCTGCGGACGGTCCTCGGGGGTCTTGGCGAGGAGGTCGAGGACGATCCGGTCGATGAAGCCGGGCAGTTCGGGGCGGTGGGTGCGGAGCGGCTCGGGCGGGGTGTCGCGGTGTCCGACGAGGACGCCCCAGGCGTCGTCGAGGTCGAACGGCGGGACGCCGGTGGCGATCTCGTACAGCACACAGCCCAGCGAGTAGAGGTCGCTGCGGTGGTCGACGTGGCCGCCGCCGATCTGCTCGGGCGACATGTAGTGCGGGGTGCCCATGGCGATGCCGGTGCCGGTCAGCCGGGAGGTGAACCCGATGTCGTGGCCGAGGCGGGCGATGCCGAAGTCGCAGATCTTCACGGTGCCGTCGGTCAGCCGCATGATGTTGGCGGGTTTCAGGTCGCGGTGGACGATGCTCTGTTCATGGGTGTAGGCGAGGGCGTCGGCGACCTGCTCCGCGATGTCGACGACATCGGACACCGGCAGCGGGTGCTGCTTGTTGTCCTCCAGCAGCTGGCTGAGGTTGCGGCCTTCGAGGAGCTCCATCACCAGGTAGAGCACGCCCTCGTCCTCACCGAAGTCATGGACGACCGTGACTCCCCGGTGCTGGAGTGCGGCGGCGACCCGGGCTTCTCGGCGGAAGCGTTCACGCAGGACCCGGATGAAGGTCTGGTCGTGCTGTGGTCCCAGTGGTTTGAGGCACTTGACCGCGACGTGCCGCCCCAGCGACTCGTCGCGGGCCTGCCACACCTCGCCCATGCCGCCCCGGCCGATCAGATCCATCAGCCGGTACCGGCCGTGGATCAGCCTGGTGTCCGCCATCGCGTGCCGTCGCCCCCGTCGCTTCGCTACGCCCTCCCCGGCCCGTCCAGTATGGCCGCCTGTCTGCGTAGTTTGTACGGTGCGGGGCGGCTCCCGGGGCCGAGTCGGGCCATCGCCTTCAAGATGTGACCTGGCGGCAGCTGCCAGCGCAGCCGTGCGGGAACGCAGCGCAGGGCCTTGCCCGTGGCGGCGAGCCGGCGGGTCACGCGCTCCTGCGGGGGCGCCGGGCGGCCGTACAGCTCGTGGGCGTACGGAGGCAGCGCGTCGTACGCGAGCGTCGCGACGCGCCGCCAGAGCAGGTCCCGCGCCGGGACGAGAAGCGTGTGAACCGGCGGGCTGCGCAGGAAGTCGTCGACGACGCGGGCGTCCGCGCCGGCTTCGAGTGCGGGGCGTACGGCGCTGAAGTAGTCGGCGAGTGCGGCTCTGGAGGCGGGGACCTCGGCCGGTTCGAGTCCCACGAGGCGGGCGCTGACGCGGTGTTCGTCGATGTACCGGTCCGCCTGGGCGTCGCTGAGTGGGAAGCCGGAGCGGCGCAGGACGGCGAGGTAGGAGTCCACCTCGGCGCAGTGCACCCAGAGCAGCAGCTCGGGTTCGTCCACGCCGAGAAGCCGGTGGACCTTGCGGACGCGTGCCCCGGCCTTCTCGGCCGCCTCGGTGGTGCCGTACGAGAGGGTGCCGACGAAGTTCGCGGTGCGCAGCAGCCGGCCCCAGGCGTCCTTACGGAAGTCACTGTTGATCATGACGCCGCGGACGGCGCGCGGGTGCAGGGCCTGGAGGTAGAGCGCGCGGACACCGGCGACCCACATCATCGGGTCGCCGTGCATCTGCCAGGTGACCGAACCGGGGCCGAACAGGCCCGGGTCCCGGTCCTCGGTGACGGCGCTCATGTCTCGACGTCGTGCCTCACAGCTCCGGTTCCCACCAACGTACAGGCCTCAACGTACAGGCCGTACCGCCACGTGTTCGAGTGCGCGCGTCCCTGTCAGGGCAGCGTCCAGATCTGGGTCGTGACGACGAAGAAGAAGGCCACCCAGAACAGCATCGCCACGGCGACGATGCCGAGGCCGACGCGGTTGGACCTCGCCGCCGGTTCTTCGGGCGACGGCCGCAGCCACCGCTTGAGCAGCGGGTTCACGTAGTAGGGCATCGTGAGGAAGCTCATGGCGAAGCTGGAGAACAGGTTGCCCACGAGCAGCCCGAGCCAGAGCGGCATGTTCAGCGGTGCCAGGGCGAGCGCGAGCAGCACGACGGTCGGGTACAGGCCGACCCAGACCGCGATGGCGGTCTTGGTCTCCGAGGGTGGCGGCGCTTCCCTGCCGTTGTCCCTGAAGGCGAACCAGCTGCCGAACGAGTTGTCGATCGTGCGCATCCTGAAGTCGTTGAACTTCGTGCCTTCGGCGAGGATCTCCTTCCGCCTGGCCGACGTCAGCCAGGAATTGAGGTGCTCGGCGTTGTCGAAGCGGTACAGCGTGGTCCATTCGTCCTGGAGCCCCTCGACCGGCCGGAAGATCTCCGTTCCGCGAAAGCCCTCGAATGTGCTCTTCTCCTGGCTCATGCGGCTCTGCCAGTCGAGGAAGTCGTCCACGTGGTTCGGGTGGACGCGATGGGTGACCATCACGGTCACCAGCGGATCCTCCCTCGGCCGTGTGCCGCCGGTGACGACCTGCTGCGTCGCGGGACCGTCGAAGTAGTTTCTGCCGGTTTCCAGAAGACTCTGCCGGGTCGCGCTGTTGATCCACACCTGCAGATGGGCTGTCGAGTCGAATCGGTACACGACGACCCAGTCGGACTGCAGGGATGTCGGCGGGGAGATCTCGGCACCCAGGAACCCGGTGTACTCGGCGGCGACGGCGTTGACGGTCTCCTGCCACGTCTCGAACTCCCGCTCATGTCCGGGCAGGACCTTCTGGCCGATGATCGCCGTCGCCGTGGCGTCTCCGAGCCTTTCGGTGCCCATGGCTCAGTCCGTCCGCACCGGCTGGTTCTCGCCGAGCCGGCTGTAGATCCGCTCCGGAGTCAGGGGCAGCGCGCGGTAGCGGACGCCCGTCGCGTCCTGGAGCGCGTTCGCCAGCGCCGGGGCCACCGGATTGATGCAGCATTCCGCCATGCCCTTCGACCGCATGGGCCCGACGGAGTCCGAGGAGGCCACCAGGAGCAGCTCGGTGCGAGGGATGTCGGCATAGGTGGGGATGCGATAGTTGCGGAAGTTCGGGTTGGCCATCACGCCGTTCGCATCGACGTGGTGGTTCTCCGTCAGCGTGAAGCCGATTCCCTGGGCGACACCGCCCTCCACCTGGCCGCGCACCTGCGCGGGGTTGATCACCACGGCGGCGTCGGTCGCGTGGACGCTGTACAGGACGCGGATCTCACCCGTCACCCGGTGGACGGCTATCCGGAATCCCTGCGTATTGGAGACGACGCTGCGAGGGGAGCCATAGGCCTTGCGGGCGGCGGTGAACCGGATGCCGCGCGCCCGGGCCACGGCGACAAGCTCGGCCAGGGACACCCGCTGGTCGCCGCACAGGACGGCGTCGTCGTCCATGGAGCACATCACGGGGTGGACACCGGTGCGCGCGGCCGCGAACTCCAGGATGCGGTCACGTACGGCGTTGGCCGCGCGAAGCACCGCGTTGCCCGCCACGAAGAGGCCCGCGCTCGCGAAGGCCCCGGTGTCGAATCCCGTACGGTCGGTGTCGGACTGCACCAGGCGTATCCGCGACGGCGTCGTGCCCAGCTGGTTGGCCGCGATCTGGACATGCGCGGTGGACGTGCCCTCGCCGAACTCGACCGTCCCGACCGCCACCTCGTACACGAGGTCGTCGCCGAGCGTGACCCACGCCTCGGAGATGTGCTCGGTCGGGGGCGCCGTCTCGTGCAGGGAACTCGCGACGCCCGCCCCGACGAGCCACCCGGGACCCGGGGACGGCTGATCTGCCGTGCGGGCCAGGGCGTCGTCCACCCGGTCGATGCACTTCCCGAGTCCGTCCTCGGTGAACACCACGTCGTCGGGGCCGTCATGCAGGGCGACGAGCGGGTCACCGGGCCGCACGATGTTGCGTCGTCGCAGTTCGAGCGGGTCGATGTGCAGGGCGCGGGCCAGTTCGTCCATCGCCGATTCCACGGCGAACGCCGGCTGGGTCATCCCGTAGCCGCGCAGCGCCCCGCTCGGCACGGTGTTCGTGTAGACGGAGAACGCGTCGTACTTCTTGTTGGGGCAGCGGTAGATCATGACGGCGGCGCCGCCCGCGAACAGCGTTTCGCCGCCGTGGTTGCCGTAGGCGCCCGTGTTCGACACGTTGCGGACCTGGAAGGCCGTGAGCGTGCCGTCCGCCTTCGCGCCGAGCGTGACCGTCAACGTCATCGGGTGGCGTGGCGAAGCGGTGGTGAACTCCTCCTCACGCGTGTACTCGAAGCAGACGGGCCGCCCGGTGTCCAGGGTGGCGAGCGCGACCAGATCCTCCGAGATCACTTCCTGCTTGCCGCCGAAGCCACCGCCGACGCGTTTGCAGAACACGCGGATCCGGTCCGGTCGCAGAGCGAAGAGATGGGCGAGTTTGACCTTCGCGATCGACGGCGACTGCGAACTGGTGCGGACGTTCAGACGGCCGTTCTCCATCCAGGCGATCGAGCCGTGGGTCTCGAGATGCGCGTGCTGCACGCGCGGTGAGAAGTACGTCCCTTCGTGGATCACGTCGGCCGCGGCGAACCCCGCGTCGACGTCGCCGATGTGCGCATGGATCTCCAGCAGGATGTTGTGGACGGGATCGCGGACGAACGGATCCTCGGCGCCGTGCAGTTGGGGCGCTCCCTCGGCCATCGCCTCTTCGGGATCGAGGACGGCCGGCAGCACCTCGTACTCCACGACGACCCGTCGGCAGCCCTCTTCCGCAGCCCCGACCGTGTCGGCCAGCACCGCGACGACGCGCTGGCCGACGAAGCGGACCGTGTCGTCGAGGATGAAGGTGTCGTCGGGGTCGACGAGATGGTCGGTGTGGATCGCGGTGGTGAAGCGCTTGCGCGGCACGTCCTCCCAGGTGTAGACCCGCCGCACGCCGGGGACGGCGAGTGCGGCGGTCCTGTCGATCGAGACGATCCGGGCGTGCGCGTGCGGTGAGTGGAGCACCTTGAGGTGCAGCATGCCGTCGACGTGGGTGTCCATCGTGAACTCGGCGCGGCCGGCCACCACGTCGTTGGCCGCCGGCGCGCCGACGCTCGTCCCGACGGCCTTTCCCGGCGCGGCCGTCTCCACACCGGCGACGCCCTTCACGGCGTCCTCGATCGCCCGATAGCCGGTGCAGCGGCAGAGGTTGCCCTTCAACGCCCGTGGCAGGTCCGCCTTCTGGGCCTCGGTGAACGTCGCCGACGTCATGATCATCCCTGCGGTGCAGAAGCCGCACTGGAACCCCGGGGCGTCGCGGAACCGTCGCTGCATCGGATGCAGGTTGCCGGGCGACCCGATGCCCTCGATCGTCGTCACCTCGTGTCCGTCCGCGCGGAAGGCGGGGGTGATGCAGCTGTGCACCGGACTGCCGTCCAGCCACACGGTGCATGCGCCGCAATCGCCCGCGTCGCAGCCCTTCTTGACGCCGTAGTGGCCGAGTGAGCGCAGGAAGGTGCGCAGGCACTGGCCGGGTTCCGGTTCCTCGTCGAAGCTCCTGCCGTTCACGCGGTACGTCATGCCGCGCCCCCGCCCATGAGTTCGCGACGGATCTCTTCGGCGAAGTGCTTCGTCAGATGGCGGCGGTGGCCGGGGGTCCCGTTGGGATCGGCGAACCAGACGTCGGCGGGGATGACATCGATGCTCTGCTGCAGGGTTCCGGCGTCCGGCATGGTGTCGAACGCGATGCGCACGGGCCGTGCGGTACCGGCCGTGACGGTGAGCAGCAGATCGCTCGTTCCCGGCGTCTGCGTACCGATGAGGAACACCGTCGAACGGCCCAGGCGGGTCAGTGAGAAGCGACGGTGCGCGATGCGCTTTCTCAGGGCGCGCGCCGGAATCTCGATGCGCCGCAGGATCTCGCCGGGGGTCAGGACGTTCCGATGGTCACCGGTCACGAAGTCGAGGGCGTCGACGGTGCGCGTGGATCCGTCGGGAGCCCACAGCTCGTACCGTGCCTCCAGTGCGACCGTCAGCGTGATCATCGGGCCTGCGGGCAACGACATGCAGATGTTGCCGCCGACGGTCGCCGAGTTCCAGACCTTGAACGAGGACAGGAACGCCTCGCAGCTCTCGGCGAGAAGGGGGCCCGCGAGCCACTCGCCCGGGGGCGCGAAGGCGTACAGGTCGCGGATGGTGCAGGTGGCGCCGATCTCGAGGCCCGTCTCGCTCGGGACGAGGGGATCCCAGCGCAACGCCGTCAGGTCGATCAGCCGACGCAGACCCGGCTGCTCCGCGGAGAACAGCCACGTTCCGCCCGCGAGCCAGGCATCGCCTTCGCGCCATTCGGCACCCGGCCGATCCAAGGGTCGCCGGACGACTTCGGTGATGGTGTTGAGGTCCATGGGAACCGGCCTCCCTCACGACGGCACGATGCGCGCCGGGAGCGGCACAACCTCGGGGCGACAGCGTCGAGGGACAGAATCGAATCATGGCCGCTTCGGTCGACACCGCCCAAGGCGGGACCAGCAGCACAGAAGCACCCGTAAAGCATATATCGGAACATGCCGACCCCGCCAAGGCAGGGCATGCCCCAGCCCTTGCTGGAAGGCGTCATGCGACACATGTTGTTACGCTCGAAAGGAGTTGATCTGTTCGCCGTGCGAGGTCTCGGGGTCAAGTGCCGGACCGAAAGCCACCGATGGGTGTGCCGATTCCGCGTTGCCGGACCAACTGGCCGAGATCGGTGCGGCCGTGGCCTTCCTCTGCGCCGTGATCCGCAGACACAGGCCCAACGGCTGACGGGAACGTGCCCCCGCGGTCACGTGTGACACCCGTCGCGCCCGCCCGCCGTGGCACAGACCACGGAACCGGAAAGAGACGGCAGGAGCACAGTGAACGACACCTCCCGCACATACGACGTCGTCGTCATCGGCGCGGGCCCCGTGGGCGAGAACGTGGCCGACAGGACCAAGGCCGCGGGTCTCAGCACCGTGATCGTCGAGAGTGAGCTGCTCGGCGGTGAGTGCTCGTACTGGGCGTGCGAGCCGAGCAAGGCGCTGCTCCGGCCGGTGCTGGCGCGTGCCGACGCGCGCCGCGTGCCGGGACTGAAGCAGGCGGTGGGGGGTCCGCTGGACGTGGCCGCGGTCCTCGCCCACCGCGACGACATCGTCAACCACTGGCACGACGACGACCAGGTCGAATGGCTGAACTCGGTCTCCGTCGACATCGTACGGGGACATGGCCGCCTCGACGGTCCCCGCCAGGTGGTGGTGAGCACCCCCGACGGCGGGACCGTGCGCCTCACCGCCCGGCACGTGGTCGCCGTCTGCACCGGGTCCGGTCCGGCGCTGCCGGACCTTCCCCGTCTGGACGAGGTACGTCATTGGACCAGTCGTGACGTCACCAGCGCCGATGCCGTGCCGGGGCGTCTCGTCGTGGTCGGCGGCGGCGTCGTGGCCGTCGAAATGGCCACCGCCTGGAACGCGTTGGGCGCGGAGGTCACCATGCTGGTTCGGGACGGTCTGCTCACGCGGATGGAACCGTTCGCCGGGGAGCTGGTCGCGGACGCGTTGCGCGAGGCGGGCGTGGACATGCGCTTCGGGACCACCGTGACGGCCGTGGCGCGGGACGACGGACCCGACGGCGAGGTGGCCGTCACCCTGGCGGACGGTGAGCGGTTGGTCGCCGACGAGATCCTGTTCGCGATCGGACGGGCACCGCGTACCGATGACATCGGCCTGGAGACCATCGGTCTCACCCCGGGCGACTGGCTGAAGGTCGACGACACCTGCCGGTCGACGGCCGTCGAGGACGGCTGGCTGTACGCCGTCGGCGATGTCAACCACCGCGTTCTGATGACCCATCAGGGCAAGTACCAGGCCCGGATCGCGGGCGCGGTGATCGCGGCCCGCGTCAAGGGCGAACCGGTCGACGAAGCCAGGTGGGGCACGCACGTCACGACCGCCGACAGCGTCGCCGTGCCCCAAGTGGTCTTCACCGACCCCGAGGTCGCGGCCGTCGGCCTGAGCGCGCGGGAGGCGGAACGCGCCGGACACCGGGTCAGGGTCGTGGACCGCGACTTCGGCAGCGTGGCCGGTGCGGTCCAGTACGCGGAGGGGTTCCGCGGCATGGCCCGCATGGTGGTCGACCTGGACCGTGGCACCGTGGTCGGTGTCACCTTCGTGGGTCCCGGCGTCGCGGAACTGCTGCACTCCGCGACCATCGCGGTCATCAGCGAGGTGCCCGTCGAACGGCTGTGGCACGCCGTCCCCGCCTTCCCGACGATCAGCGAAGTCTGGCTGCGGCTGATGGAGGCGTACCGCGGGTAGGCGTGGGTGCGGTGCCGGGGGTGCGGCGTGCCGGCGCACGCGTCTTCAGCTACGTCGTGCGGCCCACACCATGCGTTCGGTGCGTACGGTCAGGTCGTCGCGACGCAGGATGCTGTGCGGGCTGCCGGTGTCGAGCAGCCGGTCGAGCGCGGTGCGGTCCTCGGCCGTCAGCGCCTGGGCGACGCCGTCACGCACGCGGCGCAGGCTGGTCAGCGCGTACCGGCCCACCGCGTCGGTCGGGGGCGGGCCGAGGTTCACGGTGATGGTGCGCAGGCCTTCGACGGTGAAGCCGGCCGCGGTCAGCTTCGGCCCCCAGTCGGCGCCGCGGTGCGACACCTTCTCGGCATGGCGCTGGTCGAGTGCGGCGTGGCAGCGCTCCTCGAGTCCAGGACGGTCCTCCGGGGCGTCCTCGGGCAGGAAGCGCGGGAAGCCGGCCAGCTCGACGACGGCGAACAGGCCGCCCGGCGCGAGCATGTCGTGGACCTGGCGCAGCGTCCGGTCGGGGTCGGCCATGTGATGCATGGAGGCCGAGGCCCACACCAGTTCCGGGGTGCCGAGGTCGGGCCAGGCCGCGTCGAGGTCGGCCCTGACGGTGTGCACCCGGTCGGCCAGGCCCTTCTCCTCAGCCTTCTCCCGCAGGCGGTCGAGGTGGCTGGTCGAGGTGTCGACGGCGCTCACCTCGGCGCCGGGGAAACGCTCGAGCAGGGCGAGGGTACCGGCTCCGGTTCCGCAGCCCAGATCCACGATGTGCCGGGGAGTGGCTGCGACGGGCAGCCAGGCGGTGATGGAGGCGATGTGCTCGGCGAGCACTTCCGCGTCCAGATCGAGGATCTCCGCCTGGACGCCGGTGTCGTGGTCCTGTTCGTGCGCGTGGACCGTATGCGCGCCGTGGTCGTGTACTGCGTGCCGGGATGCGTGGGTCATGGCGCCCACGCTATGAGGATCAGGAGCGTGCGGCACGACCGCTTTCCGAAAGAGCAAGACGATGGCCTCCTGGGCTGCCGACTGCGCAAGCAGGCCCTGGCCCGCGGTGCGCTGCGGCCGTCCGGCGCGAGGACGGGCGCTCGCGTGGCGGTTCATCCTCGCGAGCGGCTCGCGCCTTCGGTGCCCTCGCCGCGCTGGTGGCCGCGGCGGGCGTCGCGGTCGAAGATTCCCAGGATCTCGCACGGTCCGCCCTCGGCGCCGATGGCGTGCGGAAGCATGGTCGGGAACTCGGCGGCCTGGTTGGTCTCCACACGAATCCGCCGGTTGCCCAGCAGCAGGATCGCCGTGCCGGACAGGACGACGAGCCATTCGCGGCCGGGGTGGGCACGCATGCGCGCGGGACTGTCGGGCGGCGGGTCCGTCACGCGCCGGCGTACGACGGTCATGCCGGGGTCCGCGCGGACGGGCCACCGCATCTGGCCATGGGCCGCGTCGATCGTCGGGCTGGTGATGACATCGTCGGTGGCGGTCTCGACCAGTTGGTCGAGCGTGGTGTCCAGGGCGCGGGCCAGCGTGACGAGCTGGTCCAGGGCGAGTCTGCGCTGGCCGTTCTCGATACGGCTGAGGGTGGAGGGGCTGAGCTGGGCGCGGGTGGCCAGCTCGTCCAGGGACCAGCCCTGAGCCACGCGCAGAGCGCGGATCCGTTTGCGTACCAGAGCGTCGAGCTCGCCATCGTCTTGCGTCATACGCAGCATCGTATGCCGCATGCGCAAGGGACGCTTCGCTTGGGGCACGCACACCGCCGCCTCGAAGCATCGGGGCGAAAAGCGCCATGAATGGTTGATCACGGATGTACGCTCCGTCGATCATGATCCGTGTGAACAGTGGTGGGTCCTCGGCCAGGTCGAGGAGGCCGAGGCGGGCTGCGGCGGGGGCGCTGCTCGTCGCCGCCGTCGCGGTCGCCTCGTGTGACGGCGCAGGCAGCAGGGCCGACGCGACCGGCAAGGTCACGGTCGTCTACGAGGACGCCACGATCAAGCCGAAGGACCGTCAGGCCGTGGCGGTGATCCGGAAGTCCCGTGTGCTCGAGCAGGTCGCCGAGTGGGTGAACGCGTCGCTCGCCCTGCCGCACGACCTGGTCGTGAAGGTCACCGACAAGGTGCCACCGGGGGTCTCGGACGCGGTCACCCAGCCCGACGGGAGGACGATCTTCGTACCCCCGCCGTTCCTGACCCTGATCGAAGAGGTCCTCGGGAACGTGGTCAAGACCGTCGAGCGTCCCGCCCTGCTCCCCGAGGCCGAGTTCACCACCGACGGCCTGACGGCACTGTCGACCCAGTTCATCTTCGGCCACGAAATGGGCCACGCGCTGCAGCGCCAGCTTCTGCTCGCGAACCTCGGCCTCGAGGAGGACGCCGCCGACGGTTTCGCGTCGTTCTCCACCGTCAACGAGGTGGGACCGGGTCCGTCGCTGGCGGCCGCGATGCTGTTCGACGAGCTCGCCCGCGAGGAGGGCGGGCTGACGCTGGAGGGGTTCGCGAGCGATCACCCTGTCACCCAGCAACGGGTCTTCAACTTCCTTTGCTACCTGGAGGGGAGCGACCCCAAGAGGTTCCACGGGCCCCTGGTCGATGCGGGCTATCTGCCGAAGAGCCGAGCCCCGTTGTGCCCGCAGTCATGGGCGATGCTCGACTACGGCTGGTGGACCCAACTCCAGCCGCATTTCAGCGGGGCGTTCAAGGACCAGGGCGACAAGACGCAGAAGAACGCACGCGCCCGGCTGATCGCGGAGACCAAGGCCTTCGCGGAGAAGCTCGACACGATCCGCAGCGGGCAGTGACGCTGCGGAACGTTCGTCGAGCATCCCAGCAGTCCCGCAACCACCCGGCGAGGGCAGGGACACGGCGTGGGTGCCGGTCCGCGCATTCTGGGTGCAGTGCGGACCGGCCCACGCGGGTCGATCGATCCCGTCAGTGACCGTGGCCACCGCCGGGGCCGCCACCGCCGTGCTCGTCGCGGCCGTGGTCGTCTCGGCCGTGGTCGTCTCGGCCGTGGTTGCCGTCGCCGTGGTCGCCGTCGTCGCCGACGATCGTCCACGGGCGCATCAGGTCGTCGTCCTCGTGTTCGAGAATGTGGCAGTGGTGGATGTACGTCGCCGGGAGTTCGGCGCCGCTGCCCGGAATCGACGCGATCGTACCCGTCGGCGGGTGGATCTCCGGAATGACGATTCTGGTCACCGTCTCCGGATAGGACTTGAACGTGTCCTTGTAGGACCGCGCTTCGTCCGGGTCCGGAGGAATCGGCGGGCCGGTGAGATAGTTCTTCAGTACCGGCCTGTCCTCCGGTTTGCGGCCACCGTGAATCCACTTCTCGTAGTCCGCCTGGTAGGCGGCCGCGTCGATCGGCTGCCGGTTCAGCACCTGGAAGTTGACGAGGTGCACATGCATCGGGTGGGCATCGTGGTTGGGATTGATGTACTCCCAGATCTCGGTCGAACCCGCCTTGACGAAGTCCTGGGAGGGCTCCATGAACGGCATCGCGTTGAACGTCATGGTCCGGAAGAGCTTGTGCTGGTACACCACCCATTCCCGCCGACGGGCGTGCGGTTTCGACGTGAAGTTCGCGACCGTCGGCAGCGCAAGTTTCTTGGGCGACGTCGTCGTGTCCGCATCTTCGGACAGGAGTTTCGTGACGTGGAACTCCATGATCTCCGAGATATGCGGTCCCTGGCCGGGGACGCCTGGGTAGTGGACCGGCGTTCCCGGGTAGTTCGTCAACTTGACCTTCGTCCCCATGGGCATCCGGCTGAAGTCGACGATCAGGTCGTACCGCTCGGCAGGCGAGATCAGAAAGCTCAGCATCTGCAGCGGAGCACGGAAGCCGCCGTCGGCTCCGATGAGCCAGAACGGCAGCGTGGGCTGAGGCAGTACGTGCCTGGGAACGTCGAACCTCAGCCGCCAGAAACGCTCGTTCGACGCGTTGAGGATGCGCAGCCGGTAGCGTCGGGGCTCGACGGCCAGGAAGGGGTACGCCTTCCCGTTGACGACCGGGTGTCCTCGCCTTCCCTCATGGTCATGGTGTAGGCGAGCGAGCCGTCCGGGTTGAAGGTCCGGTCCTGCAGGATGAGCGGGACCTCGAACTCGCCTCGCGGCAGCCCGAGCCGCTCGTCGGCGGGATCACGAATGAGGTACAGACCGGCCAGGCCCGCATAGACGTTGAGGCTGGTCATCCCCATGCCGTGATCGTGATACCAGAGCATGCACGAACGGTCATGGTTGGTGTAGCCGTAGATCGCTTCGTTGCGTTCGACCCGGCTCGGGTCCAGCGTGGCGTAGCCCTCGGCGTGGATGCCGTCCGGGCTGAACGACTGCAGCGGCATGCCGTCGGACTGCGGTGCCGTGAAACCGCCGTGCTGGTGGACGACGTTCCACACGTTGACGTCCCGGGGAAACGGCAGTTCAGGCTTGTAGGGAGGCGGAGGGGTCGGGGTGAGCTCGGGATCCCCGTTCTTGATGCGCTGGATCACGTCCTGGAACAGGTGGTTGGTCGGCAGCTCGTTGCGCCACTTGACGACCGTCGGGTGGTCCGGCGCCACGCTGAGGGTCGGCCCGAGATAGCCCATGCCGATCTCGTTGTGAGGATCGCTCGGGTTGGTGGCCCAGCAGCCCCACGTGGTCGCCGGCCCGAGGTCCCGGTGGAAACGCCATGAGCCCTGCCGCATCGTGATCTCGTAGTAGTCGGCGCCCGGATAGACGGAAGGATCCGGGACGGCTGTCATCGGCCTGGGCAGCGGGTCGACGAACTTCTCCAGCGGAGGGCTGTGCGGCACCGAGGCGTCGTCGTGCGCGGACCCCGTCCCGTGAGCCGGCGACGCATACGCCTGCGCTCCCGTGACACCGCGTGGAAGCATGGCCGCACTCCCCATGACACCGGCCATGAGGAGATTCCTTCGCCCGAACATCGTGTGTCTCCAGCCTTCCATCGCCTCACATAACGTCCAAGGGATACAAGGCTGGTTGGGAACGCTGCCGCAGCACGCCGGTCCGGTCCGGTCCGGGAAAGCCACTCATTGAGCGGATCTCAGCAGAAATTCGACAGATCCCGAATTGATCGACAATCCACTGAACATTCTTCTGGCTCGTCGCATTCGCGGAAGTACGAGGCCGGTCGCACGACGTCAGCGGCGGACGCGCGGCATCCCGAGGCCGATCCAGGAGATGATCTCGCGCTGGATCTCGTTGTTGCCGCCGCCGAAGGTGAAGATCACGGCCGAGCGGTAGCCGCGCTCCAGTTCGCCGTGGAGGACGGCACCGGCCGAGCCCTCCTTGAGGGAGCCCGCGGCTCCGACGACCTCCATCAGCCAGGCGTAGGCGTCTCGGCGGGCCTCGGAGCCGTACACCTTGACCACGGAGGCGTCCTGCGGGGTGAGGGTGCCTTCCTGGACGGCGCCCACCATCTGCCAGTTGAGCAGCTTCATCGCGTCGAGTTTGGTGTGTGTCCGGGCGAGGCGGTTCCTGACCCAGCCGAGGTCGATGACGCGGCGGCCGTCGGTGAGTTCGGTCTGCGACGCCCAGCGCTGGACGTCGTGGAGTGCCCGGATGGCCATGGTGCCGTGGGCGGCGAGGGTGACCCGCTCGTGGTTGAGCTGGTTGGTGATCAGCCGCCAGCCCTTGTTCTCCTCACCGACCCGGCGGGAGACGGGAACGCGGATGTCCTCGTAGTAGCTGGCCGTGGTGTCGTGCGAGGCGAGGGTGTTGATGACGGTGCAGGAGTAGCCCTGGTCGGAGGTCGGCACGAGCAGCATGGTGATGCCCTTGTGGGGCGGGGCGTCGGGATCGGTGCGGACGGCGAGCCACACCCAGTCGGCGGTGTCCCCGTTGGTCGTCCAGATCTTCTGGCCGTTGACGACATACGTGTCGCCTTCGCGCACGGCGCGGGTCCTGAGCGCGGCAAGGTCGGTGCCGGCGTCCGGCTCGCTGTAGCCGATCGCGAAGTCGATCTCGCCGGAGAGGATCCGGGGCAGGAAGTACGCCTTCTGCTCGTCGGTGCCATACTGCATGATCGTCGGGCCGACGGTGTTCAGCGCCATCAGCGGCAGCGGCACGCCCGCCTGCGCGGCCTCGTCGAAGAAGATGAACTGCTCCATAGGCGTCATCCCGCGGCCGCCGTACTCCTCGGGCCAGCCGACGCCGAGCCAGCCGTCGGCTCCGAGGCGGCGGATCGTCTCCCGGTAGAAGCGCTTCTGGGTGGCGGGGTCGGCGTAGCGGGCGTAGGCGTTGTCGGGCACGAGTCCGTCGAAGTAGGCACGCAGCTCGGCGCGCAACTGCTGCTGTCCCGGCGAGTATTCGAGATGCACGGCCCCTCCAGGCGTCTCGTGCCGCGTCGCTGCGGCGGCGGACAGACTAGAACGTGTTCCAAGAATCCGGAAGGGTCGTGGCGGGCCGAACGCGGCGGTGCACGTGCGGCGGCGAGGCAGGGCGTACCTCGAGGCAGGGCGTACCTGTGGAGGCGTAGCCGTATCGGCGGCGTGTCGGGGCCCTGTCGGTGGAGTCGGGGAACGTCGGCGACCGAAGCCCCTCTTCCCCGGGAGTCCCGATGGAGCACACCCTTCCCGTCCGGTTCGTCCAGGTCACCGGCGTCCGCCGGCTCACCCCCCGCATGGTCCGGATCACCTTCGGCGGTCCGGACCTCGCGGGGTTCGACCTGGCCGGGCCCGACCAGCAGGTGAAGCTGTACTTCCCGCGGCCCGGTCAGCAGGTGCCGCTGCTGCCCGCGTCCGGGGCGGGAGCGGACGATGACGTGATGCGCTGGTACGCGGCGTACAACGAGATCCCGGAGGCGGAACGGCCGTGGATGCCCAGCTACACGGTCCGGGCGAGCGACACGAGGCGCGGGACGATCGACATCAACCCCTCGGCCGCAGGCACACCCACCGCCGGCCCGCGGCCCGTCGTCCGGTTCGGCGGGTTCAGCAACTCCGCGTGAAGTGACCGGAGTTCGGGTCCGGGGCCGGTGCCGAGGCGGTCGGCGAGGGCGCCGCGCACGTCCTCGTACGCCTGGAGGGCCTCGGCGGGGCGGCCGGATGCGCGCAGGGCCCGGATACACAGGGCCTGGAGGGGTTCGTCCAGGGGCTGCGCGGCGGCCAGTTCGGTGAGGTCGGGGAGCGCCGCCTCGGCACGGCCGCGGGCGATGTCGGCGGCCAGCCGGCCGCGGAGTGCCTCGGTGCGGCGGCGCTCGGCGCGTACGGCCACGGCGTCGCCGTCACGGCGCGGGGAGGTCCGCGAGGGCGGGACCGTGCCAGAGGGCCAGCGCCTCGTCGAGTATCCGTGCGGCACGGTCGGCGTCGCCGTCGTCCAGTGCCTCGGTACCCCGCGCCGTCAGACGGTCGAAGCGGTTCAGATCGATGTCGCCGGGATCGGCGGCCAGTCGGTAGCCGCCCGGCACCGAGATGACCGTCTCACGGCCGAGTGCCCGCCGCAGCCGCCCGATCAGCGCCTGAAGCGCCGCCGTGGTGTCGGCGGGGGGCTCCTTCTCGTCGCCCCACAGTTCGTCGACCAGTTCACCGGCCCGCACCGGTCGCCCGCCGGCGGCCACGAGCGCGGTCAGCACGGCCCTCAGCCGGGACCCGCTGAGCGGCACCTCGCTTCCGTCGGGGCGGAGCACCTGCGTGGCGCCGAGGATGCGGTAGCGGTAGGTCACCCGCCCATACTCCCTGCCCCGGCGAGGGCCCGGCTGCCCCGGTGAGGGCCCGGCCGACATGGCAAGGGCCCGGGTTGTGGTGTCCCGGGCCATGTCCGGTCCCGGCACCCGCATCTACGGTCCGGGCCCATGACCTCACTGAGAGCCACCTCGCATCGTCTGTTCGCGGTGCTCGTCACGGTGTTCTCCGCCGTGGCGGCGCTGCTTCTCGTACCCGCTCCCCCGGCGGCGGCCGCCGGCGTCGTGGAAGTCACCGGCTTCGGGTCCAACCCGGGCGCCCTGCGCATGTTCCGCTACGTCCCGGACGGACTGCCCGCCGGGCGGCCCGTCGTCGTGGTCCTGCACGGCTGTACGCAGAACGCCGCCGGCTACGGCACCGGAAGCGGCTGGACCGAACTCGCCGACCGCTGGGGCTTCTCCGTCGTGCTGCCGCAGCAGACCAGCGCCAACAACGCGAGTGCGTGCTTCAACTGGTTCCAGACCGGGGACACCGCGCGCGGCCAGGGCGAGGCCGCCTCCATCGCCCAGATGACCGACCGGCAGCTCGCGGACGTCTCCGGCGACCCCGCGCGCGTGTACGTGACCGGCCTGTCGGCCGGCGGTGGCATGACCGCGGTGATGATGGCCGCGTACCCGGAGAAGTTCGCGGCGGGCGGGGTGGTGGCGGGCCTGCCGTACGGCTGTGCGCAGGCGGCGGGCTCCCCGTACGTGTGCATGTACGTCGGCGCCACGCAAACACCCCGGCAGTGGGGCGACCGGGTCCGCGCGGCCAGGCCGGGGTACGGCGGACCGTGGCCGGTGCTCACGGTGCTGCAGGGCACGGCGGACTACACGGTGAAGCCGGTCAACATGGAGGATCTGATGCGTCAGTGGACGGACGTCCACGGCGCCGACCAGAGCGCCGACACCAGCGACACCGTCGCCGGACACCCGCACCGGGTCTACCGGGATCCGGCGGGCAAGGCGGTCGTGGAGACGTACGCCATCACCGGCATGGGCCACGGCCAGCCGGTCGATCCGGGTGCGGCGGCGACGCAGTGCGGCACGGCCGGGGCGTATCTGCTCGACGTGGATCTGTGCGCGGCGTACCGGCTGGGCCATGGCTGGGGGCTCGGCTGAGCCGCCGGCCCGTGCCCGATCTCGATGTCCGGATTCCGCCGGTCGGGGCCCGCGGCACCCAGCACCCTGGGAGGTGAGAAGCGAGAACGCGGAGCGAGAGAGGACTGAGCGGCTCATGACGGTCTCCACCACCACCAGGATCCACGAGCGCGTGGCCGGGGCCGACTGGGCCGCGGTCGCCGCGGAACTCGACGAGCACGGCTGCGCGCAGACGCCCGGGCTGCTGACGGCCGCCGAGTGCCGTCGCATCGCCGCGCTCTACACCGACGACGAGCGGTTCCGCACCACCGTCGACATGGCCCGGCACCGGTTCGGCTCCGGCGAGTACCGCTACTTCACGCACGAACTTCCGGATGCGGTACGGGAGTTGCGCGCGGCGCTGTATCCGCGGCTGCTGCCGGTCGCCCGCGACTGGGCGGAGCGGCTCGGCCGGCCGGCGCCGTGGCCGGACGGTCTGGAGGAGTGGCTCGCACAGTGCCATCGGGCCGGACAGGACCGGTCGGCACAGATCCTGCTGCGCTACGGGAAGGGCGACTGGAACGCGCTGCACCGCGACGTCTTCGGCGAGATGCTCTTCCCGCTCCAGGTCGTGATCGGCCTGGACGCGTACGGAACGGACTACACGGGCGGTGAGTTCCTGCTGGTCGAGCAGCGGCCCCGGGCGCAGTCGAGGGGCACGGCGACGTCGCTCCGGCAGGGGCACGGGCTGGTCTTCACCACCCGCGACCGGCCGGTCCGTTCGGCGCGGGGCTGGTCGGCGGGCGCGCTGCGGCACGGTGTGAGCGTGGTGCGCTCGGGCCGGCGCCACGCGCTCGGGCTGGTCTTCCACGACGCTTCCTGAGCACACGCCGGGCGATCCCGCGACGCCGCCGTGGTCCTCGGTTCCGCTCACAGCCCCCAGAAGGGTCCGCCGAGCCCGGCCTGCGCGAAGTAGGCGGCGGCCGAGGACGGGTCGCGCCGACGGTAGCCACGGTCGAGGCGGCCCGCGTACCAGCCGCGGGCCAGCCGCCAGAGGGTGGTCACGTCCATCACGTACCCGCGCGACGCGCCGGTGCGCTCCAGCCAGTCGTCCACGCAGCGCGTGGAGCAGAACAGCCGCTGGTGGCGGCAGGTGTGGACGACGTCGTCCCAGACGTGGTGGGCCGGGACGAGGAAGTGCGCCACCTGCTCCCCCGGTGGAGGGGCGTCCCGGCCGACGACCCAGGCGTGCGGTGTGCCGCAGGCGGGGCAGCGGGACGCGACCAGCACGTCGGGTTCGTCGTCGAGCAGCTGCGGCAGGGCGAAGGAGTCCCAGGCGCAGCCGCCCCACCACAGGGTGCGACGGCCCATGACGGAGAAGCCGAGCGGAACCGAGGCGAAGGGATGGGCCATGACGACCCCCTCACCGTCGGGGGCGGCCGGGTCGTCCAGCACGATATCGCGGTGGTCGTGCAGGGCGCGGAGCGCCTGTCGTACCGTCGCGGGATCGTGCCCGGTGGCGACGGCGAGCCCGGCGGTGCCTGCGGGGCGGCCGGTGCGGGCGAAGGCGCGGTACACGGCGAGCCGGACGTCCTCGGTCGGGTCGGGGTCCAAGCCCGCGTACGGGTCTGGGGCCAGGCCCGTATCCGGGTCTGGCGCGGTGGGTGGCTCGGCGGGCGGGTGCTGGTCGGTCATCGGCGGTTCCTGTCCGGGGAACGCGGCATGCGGCGGCGTACCTCTGGTACGTGCCCAGCGTGCGCCACGCCGGGTGCCCGTGGCGACTCACGGGCCGGCCGCGCGGTCAGGGTGCGATGTTGTGGTTCAGCCGGAACAGGTTGCCGGGGTCGTGGCGCCGCTTGATCCGCGCCAGACGGTCGTGGTTCTGGCGGTAGTTGAGCCGGACCCGGCGCTGGTCCTGGTCGTCGTGGTCCATGAAGTTGACGTAGCCGCCGTCCAGGGAGTGCGGCCGCAGCGCCGCCGCGAAGTCGCGGGTCCACTCCTCGGTCGCCTCGCACTCGGCGCGGCTCAGGAGCACCGGGCTGAGGGCGGTGGAGAAGTCGGCGTCGCGGTAGGCGAACGCGGTCGCCTCGGGCGCCACCCGGTGGCATGCGCCGTCGATCGGGAAGACGACGGTCGCGCTCTGGATGGTGGGCGTGGCGGCGCCGTACTCGACGTAGGCGTCGATGGCCGCGTCCGGGAGCCCGCGGCTGAAGGTGCCCTTCCAGTAGTGGAAGAGCCCCGCGGGGAGCAGTTCGTCGAAGAGTGTGTTGACGACGGGATACGGCATCCGGCCGACGTGCTCCCCGATCACCGGCCCCAGCCCGGCAAGCCGGGCGCGGATCTCGTCGTCCTGGGACTCGGCGCCGGACCAGCAGGTCACCACGCCGCACAGCGGGCGGCCGTGCCAGCGCTCGGGCAGGAACGGCAGCGGCGGGCCGAGCCCCACGACGAGCACCGCGCCGAGCTTCTCGCCCGCCTCGGCGACGAGTTCCCGGTAGCGGCGCAGGACGTCGCCGTCGAGCGGGTAGAACGTGGGCCCGCCGAGGACCGTGTCCACGGGATGCAGCCGTTGGACGAAGGAGGTGACCACGCCGAAGTTCCCGCCTCCGCCGCGGACGGCCCAGAACAGGTCGGCGTTGCGTTCCCGCGTACAGGTGAGGAACGCGCCGTCGGCCGTGACGAGATCGACCGAGACCAGGTTGTCGCAGGCCAGTCCGCAGCGGCGGGACAGATGTCCCATGCCGCCGCCGGTGGTGAGTCCGCCGACGCCGGTGGTGGAGACGATGCCGCCCGTGGTGGCCAGGCCGAAGGCGTGGGTGGCGTGGTTGACGTCGGCCCAGGTGCAGCCGCCCTCGGCCGTGGCTGTTCGTGCCTCGGGGTCGACCCGGACCCCCCGCATCCGTCCGAGGTCGAGGACGATGCCGCCGTCGCAGGTGCCGTGCCCCGTCACGCTGTGGCCGCCGCCGCGCACCGCGAGGAGCAGGCCCAGCTCGCGGGCGGCGTTCACGGTGGCGATGACGTCGCCGGCGTCGGCGGCGCGGACGACGGCCACGGGCCGTTTGTCGATCATGGCGTTGTAGACCCTGCGGGCCTCGTCGTAGGCGGGGTCGCCGGGCCCGACGATGTCGCCGTGCACGGATTCGCGCAGCCGCTCGCCGGGTGCGCTGTCGCTGTCGGGGGCCGGTGCGCAGGTGCTCATGGGAACGACCGCCTTCCGCGTCGTGGGCGGCGGGGTGCGCCGGTGCCGCGTGCGTTCGGTTCGTGGGTCCGTACGGCTCTGTTGTAGGCACGGCCCGGGGCGGCGGTCATCGCCGGATCGGCCCATCTCCTGAACGCCGGTGTGGGCGGAACGGCTCATACGGGCTTCGGAGGGGGCTCATGCCAGTCCGTGGGTGTACGCGTATGCGGTCGCCGCGGCCCGCGTGGACACGTCGAGCTTGGCGAAGATGTTGTTGAGGTGCCGGGCGACGGTGTGCTCGCTGATGCTCAGCTCGGCGGCGACGGACCGGTTGGTCGCGCCGGCGGCGACCAGGCGGAGCACCTCGGTCTCCCGCGCCGTGAGCGTGCCCGGGAGTCCGAGCAGGGCCGCGGCCCGGCGGGCGTCGGGCAGCGCGCCCAGGACCTCGAAGGCGGCCCGCGCCGCGCCGAGTTCCAGCCGTGCGCCCTCGTCGTCGCCGGCGGCCCGGTCGGCGGCGGCCAGCACCATGCGGACCTGAGCGGCCTCGTAGGGGACGCCGAGCTCCAGCCAGAGTCCGAGGGCCCGGCGCAGCAGCCGCACCGCCCGGTCCAGGTCACGCTCGGCGAAGGCCACCGTGCCGCCGGTGGCGGCGGCCGTCGCGTGCAGGATGCCGGTCGAGGATCCCCGTCGCCGCTCCCAGTCGTCCGCGAGCGCCGTCAGCTCGTCCGCCGCCGCCCCGGCCCCGTCGAGGCGCCCGAGAGCGAGCGAGATCTCGGCCTGGGCCGCGAGCAGTCGGCAGCGGTCGAGCCGGGCGGGGGTCCCGTCGCCGGGGCCGGCGAGGGCGAGTCGTAGTCCCGCGGCGGCGGAGGAGGCCTTGCCCTGCGCCAGCCGGAGCAGGGCGAGGCCGGGCTGCGGGTCCCGGCCCAGTTCGTGCGCTCGGCCGTAGGAGGCCTCCGCCGCTGCGCTCTCGCCTCGTCTGCGCTGGATCTCACCGGCGAGATAGACGGCCCCGGCGGCGGCGGAGGCGTTGTCGGGAAGGAGTTCCTCGCAGGTCAGGGCCGCTTCGGCAGTGGCCTGTGGCCAGGCGCCGCGAAGCTCCAGCACCTCGGCGCGGTGGACCCGGCACAGTCCGCGGAAGGCGTTCTCCTCGGGCATCGTGGCGCACCAGTCCATGGCCGCGTCGCTCCATTCGGCGGCTCGTCCGAGATCGGCCGAGGCCATGCAGTGCCGCAGGCCCAGACAGTAGATCCAGCCGGTGAAGAACGAACTGAGTTCACCGGCCATGGCCGCGCACATCGCTTCGTCGAGGATCGCGAGTCCCTCGGCGACGCGGCCCTGGGCGAGCAGCACTCCGGCCCCTGCCTGGGTGCTCATGGCGAGGAGGTCCGCGCTGCCGCAGCGGCGGGCCGTCGCGGCCATGCGGCCCGCGCAGGACATGGCCTCGGCGAACGCGCCGCGCCGCTGCGCCTCCTCCGTGTCGACCCAGGCCAGATAGCACTGTTCGACGCATTCGGGCTGGTCGCCGAGGTGGTGCCGGGCCCGCCGCAGCCATCCGGCGGACGCGGCCGCGCGGCCGGCGAGCTGGAACTCGTAGTGGAGCATCCAGGCGCTGTATCCGGCCTTACGGGCCTCGCCGGCCGCCGCGAAACCGGTGTACGCCTTCATGCGCGCGGCGACGGACTCCTCGGTGCGGCTGGTCCACCAGGCGGCATCGGCGAGTACGGAGAGATCGTCCGGGTCCAGTCCTTCGGGGCCGAGGGCGTGGAAGGCGTCGTACGCCTCGGCCCAGGCCTCACGGGCGGCCGCGTCCCTGGCCCGGTCGGCCGTCCGGGTCGGCTCGTGCCGGGTCGTCTGCTCGGGGCCGGTCGTCCGCTCGGCCACGCGCGGCTCCCTTCCCGCTCCTCACCAGGATAGGAGCGGCCGCGGCGCCGGGCGCCACCGTCGGCGGTCCGTGACGCGGGGTGACCGCCACCGGTAGGGGCCGCCGGACGGTGACGACGCGTCGGATCCGGGGTCGCGGCACGGCACGCAGCGGTGCCTGCCTGCGGCGACTGGCTGAAAGTGCATCAAAAACCTCTCGTGGCAAGGTGTTCCCTGCGAACCCGCTGGTCATCCTCTAGGGAACGGTCCGCAACCCTGGGAGGCTCGCATGGAACGCAGGCGGTTACTGCACGCCGGAGCCGGGCTGGTCGTGGCGTCCGTGGCGGGGCCGATGGTGGCCCCGTCCGTGGCGCATGCCGGCACAGCTGACACTACGGGCGCGCCGGTCGTCCCGGACACGGCGAGCAGACCGGGCACGGCCGGTACGACGGGGCACTGTTCGGGTCCCGCGGTCTCGACGTACGGCATCGCGACCTTCACGGCCGCGATCGTCGGCATGACCGTCCTGGGCGATCACGCGTACGTGGTGGCACGTGGTCAGAATCCGCCGCTGCTGGGCGAGATCGACCTGGCGTCGAAGAAGCTCACGAGGACGGTAAGGCTGCCGCGCGGCGAGGGCGGCTGGGCGGCGACGGTCTCCGGCGGGCAGGTGTACGTCGGGACGTACCCGACCCCGGACATCTACCGCTTCGACCCGGCGACCGGGTCGGTGACGCTGATCGGCACGGTCGGCCCGGCGGGCGGCTTCGTCTGGTGTCTGACCACGGCGCCCGACGGGACGGTGTACGCGGGCACCTATCCGCGCGGCGAGGTCTGGGAGTACTCGCCGGCGACCGGTGTGCTGCGCAATCTCGGCGTGGCGCGGCCGGGCGAGCAGTACGTGCGCGCGATCGCCGCGGACGACCGTTTCGTCTACGCGGGCACGCTGCCCCTCGGCCACATCGTCGCGTACGACCGCGCCACGGGCGCGAAGCAGTCGATCACGCCGGAGCCGTACGGCGGCGCGGCCTGTCTGCTGGCCCGGGGCGGGCGGGTGATCGGGGGGTTCGGCAGGTCGGTCATCGATCTGGCGCCCGACGGCAGCGACGCCCGGGTCATCCCGATACCGGCCACGGAGCGGCTGGTGGACGCGATCACGACGACCGCCGACGGCACGGTGTACTGCATCGGGCGGCCCACGGGCACCGTCTACCGGCGGGACGGCGACGCGCTCGTGCCGGTCGCGGCGCCCACGCCCGCCGACGAGCACCGGGGCCTGTTCCCGCTGCCGGACGGCACGCTGCTCGGCGGTGCGGGCAGCGGACGGCTCTGGTGGCTGGATCTGGGCGGCGGCGGGTCGGACATAGTCGAACTGATCGACACAGCCATGTCAGGACCGGATCCCGTGCAGTCCATGACGTACGGCATGCGCGGGACGGTGCACGTCGGCGGGCACTTCTCGATCACGACGCACCGGCCGGAGGACGGCTCGTCCCGGCGGATCCAGGTCGCGGGCGAGCCGAAGCAGCTGCGCATGGCCGGCAACAAGGTGTACGCGGCGCTGTATCCGAGTACGGAGGTGGTGGAGCTCGACCCGGACCGCGGCAGGGTCCGGTCGCTGGGGTTCGTCGACAACGATCAGCAACGGCCGACGGACATGGTGTACTCACGGCTCACCGACCAGCTGCTGCTGGCGACCGCCCCGCCGGCCGGCCGGCTCAAGGGCGCGCTGACGCTGGTGGACCGGTCGAGGAAGCGGCTCACCGTCTACCAGGACGTGATCGCCGACCAGAGCGTGATGTCGCTCGCGCTGGACGACCGGCCCGGTCGCCGCATCGCGTACCTCGCGGGTGACACCTGGGGCGGCGGCAGCGTCACCCCGGCCCGGCCGAGCGCGACGATCGTCGCCTTCGACCTGTGGCGCCGCAAGGTGCTGTGGGAGTTCGCGCCGATCGAGGGGTACGCGAGCCTGCAGCACATCGAGGTCCACGACGGTGTGCTGTACGGGCTGTACAAGCGGCTCGCGGGCACCTGGTTCGCCATGGACCTGGACAGCCTGACGGTGCTGCGGTCGGGGAAGCTGCCGAGTTACGGCGAGCTCTCCGTGCACCGTGGCGAGGTGTACGCGTCCGTCTTCGGCGGCCTGGTGTACCGGATCGGCCCGGATCTCGCGGAGCCCGAACAGGTGCTCACCGGCCTCGGCGACGGCTGGTACAACCCGCCGCAGCTGGCCTGGGAACGGGCGTCGTGGCATGCCTGGGCCGTGTCCGGCCGGGAGCTGGCGAGGCTGCGGCTCGACCCGGACTGCCCGCCCCCCGCCACCAACCGGGCCGCGGTCAGCCCGCCGGACGAGGCGGTCCTGGAGTCGCTGCTGGCCAACTGAGCGGAAGGGCGAAAGCCAGGAGGGCACAGCACACGGGCCCGGTGGCCTTGCGGGGTGGGCACCCACCCGCAAGGCCGCCGGGCCGGCGCCCGACCCGGCCGGCGCACGACCGGGGGCGGGGTGGTCCCGGCAAGGGGACCGTTCGGCCCATGTGCGGTGGCGCGCGAGGGGCGAGCGTGGGCTGTGCACGAGGGGAGCAGACGATGGAACCCCGTACACGCATCGCCCTCATCGGACTCGGTAACGACTTCAGACGTGATGACGGGGTGGGCTGGGCGGTCCTCGACGTGATAAGGGAGCGGGCCGAGGAGCGGCCGCTGCCACCGGAGGTCGACCTCAGCACCTGCAACAGGGAACCCACGAGGCTCGTCGGCCTGTGGCACGACGCGGACCTGGCGGTCGTCGTGGAATCGGAGCACGGCCACCCGGGGGAACCCGGCAAGATCACCCGTCTGGACCTCGACGCCGAGTGGCTCGCGCAGCCCATGGACGCTTCGGACGACCGGGTGCGGCTGGACGGCCCGGTGCTGAACGAGGCCATCGAACTCTCCCGGATCCTCGGTCGGCTGCCGCGACACCTCGTGGTGTACGCCGTGCAGGGCGCCGACTCCTCCGTCGGCTCCGGTCTGTCCTCCACCGTCACCGCCATGATCGAGCCGGTCGCCGCCCAGGTGGAGGCCGAGATCGTCCGCCACCGCGGGGCGGCGGACAGGGCCCCGTCGTGGGTGGCGCGACGGCGTCCCGGCGGCGTGACCATGGCCGCCTGTCCGCGGCTTCGCTGAGGAGGCCCGGGTGATGAGGCACGACCAGGTGGGTTCCGTCATGTCCGGCGAAGTCGTCCGCGCCGTGTTCGACACGTCGTATCCGGAGGTCGTCCAGTTGCTGGCGCGGCACCGGATCAGCGGTCTGCCCGTCGTGGACGACGACGACAAGGTCCTCGGGGTGATCTCCGAGACCGACCTGCTGATCCATCAGCCGAACGCGGACGGCCCGGGGCCGGCGCCCCTCTTCCGCTGGTCCTCGCTCCCCGGGTGGGCCCGCGTCCGGGAGTCCAAGGCGCAGGCGCGAACCGCCGGACAGCTGATGACCCACCCCGCCGTCACCGTCCGCGCCGAGCAGTCCATCGCCGAGGCGGCCCGCTCCCTGGCCGAACACCGCGTCGAGCGGCTCCCGGTCGTGGACGTCGAGGACCGTCTCGTCGGCATCGTCACCCGGCGCGACCTGTTCCAGGTCTTCCTGCGCCCGGACCCCGAGATCCGCCGGGAGGTCATCGACGAGGTCCTGGTCCGTGCGCTCTGGCTGGAGCCGGACGCCGTCGATGTCGAGGTGCACGACGGAGTGGTGACGCTGACGGGCCGGCTGGGACGGCGCGGCGAGATCCCGGTCGCGCTGCGGATGACCCGCCAGATCGACGGCGTGGTCCGCGTCGTCGACCGGCTCGCGTACCTCCTGGACGACTCACCGGCCCGGCCCCGGTCGGCGGAGCGGTACCCACTGGGCGGCCCCGGCCTCGCGGGTTCCTCCTTCCGTGAGCGCGACGGGGGCTGGTCGCAGTGACCCGCACGGCACTCGTCGCCTACGGCACGACGAACGGATCCACCGCGGAGATCGCCCGGTACATCGGGTCCGTCCTGCAGGACAGGGGGATCCGCACCGAGGTGCGGCCCGCCGCGGAGGTGCATGACGTCGGCCCGTACGACGTCGTGGTGCTCGGTGGGGCGCTGTACTCGGGCCGCTGGCACCGGGACGCGCGGCGCTTCTCGCGCCGTCACCGCCGCGCCCTGGCCGAACGGCCGGTGTGGCTGTTCAGCAGTGGGCCCCTGGACCACTCGGCCTCGCGGGGCGACATCGCGCCGGTGCCGGGCGCCCGCCGGGCCGCGCGGCGGCTGGGCGCGGAGGAGCACGTCACGTTCGGCGGACGGCTGTCGCCGCAGGCGCGCGGGCGCGTCGCCCGCATGATGCTGGAGGACGGCCGCGGCGGGGACTTCCGGGACTTCTCGTGCATCGCCGCGTGGGCCGAGCGCATCGCCGCCGACCTGGTGGCCCTGGAACCGGAACGGCGCTGAGCGATGGTGTTCCGGCTGTGGGCGTACGGGCGGGGCGGTGATTCCGGCCCGTTGCGCCGCCCCTCGGACGCCTTCGAGGCGTGGGCCTCGGGTGCCCTCCTGGCCGCGCTGCTGCTCGGCGCGCCGGCGGCGGGGGTGGCGGCGGGCTCGTCCCTGTACGAGCGGGGCAGGGCGGCGCAGGCGGCCGCCGGCGAACGGGTGCAGGCGGTCCTCCTCGCGGACGCGCCGCCTCCGATCACGTCGGCCGAAGGCACTGGGGACAGCGGGAGGTACGCGGTGCCGGTGCGCTGGACCGCCCCGGACGGCAGCGCCGGCCGGGGCGTGGCGCCGGTGCACGCCGGGCTGCGGCGAGGGGACCGTGCGGATGTGTGGCTGGACGCCCGGGGCCGGGTGACCGCGCCGCCGAGGAACGACGCGGAGATCTGGCTGGAGACGTCGGCGGCCGGTTCGGGAGCCGCGGCCGGCGTGGTTCTCGTCTTCGTGGGCGTACGCGTTGTGGTGCGCCGGGCGGCCGACCGCCGCCGGATGGACGAGTGGGAGCGGGACTGGGCCCGAACGGAGCCCGTGTGGACCGGTCGCCGGTCGTGAAAGGGGCCTTGGGAGGCGTACGGCGGGACCGTTCGGCCCTGTTGCCGCCTTCGCGCGCCACGCCATGATCGGGTGGGAGTGCACCAGACCTGGAGGGCTCATATGTCCGAGGCACCGGTCTTCTCCGAGGAGACGCCCATCAGGGTGTTCCTCCTGGACGACCATGAGGTCGTCCGTCGCGGCCTGCGCGACATGCTCGACGCCGAGTCCGGCATCGAGGTCGTGGGCGAGGCCGGGACGGCCGAGCAGGCGCTGGCCAGGGGGCCCGCGCTGCGCCCTCATGTCGCGGTCCTCGACGTCCGGCTCCCGGACGGCGACGGCATCACCGTCTGCCGTGAGCTGCGCTCGCACATGCCGGACCTCGCGTGCCTGATGCTGACGTCCTTCGACGACGAGGACGCGCTGCTCGACGCGATCATGGGCGGTGCCGCCGGATATGTGCTCAAGCAGATCAAGGGGTCCGACCTGGTCTCCGCCGTGCGCACGGTGGCCACCGGACAGTCGATGCTCGATCCCGCCACCACGGCGCGGCTGATGCACTCGCTGCGCGATCCGGAGGCCGGCCATCCGGCGGAGGACGACCGGCTGGCCGCGCTGTCGGAGCGGGAGCGTGCGGTGCTGGACCTGATCGGCGAGGGCCTGACGAACCGCCAGATCGGCAAGAGGCTCTATCTGTCGGAGAAGACCGTCAAGAACCACATCTCGCGCCTGTTGTCCAAGCTCGGTGTGGAACGCCGGGTACAGGCGGCGGTCATCGCGGCCCAGTTCCAGGAGCACGAGGAGCCGCACCGGCACTGACCTGCCGGCCTGCGGAACGGGACGCCGCACCTCACCCGTCCGGCGGCAGGGACACCCGCCACACCAGCCGGGTGCCGCCGGCGATGCCGCGGGTCACACTCAGTTCACCACCCAGCTTCTCGGCACGTTCCGCCAGGTTGCGCAGACCGCTGCGCCGCCCGTTCTCCCTGATGCCGACCCCGTCGTCGGTCACCGTCACGGACACCGCCCCACCGCGCGCGGCGACCAAGACGTCCGCCTTCGAAGCCCGGGCGTGACGCGCGATGTTGGCGAGGGCCTCGCCGAGAACGGCGACGACCTCGTCGGCGACCGCGCGCGACACGTCGGTGTCGACCAGGCCTTCGATGCGCAGAGCCGGGGCGAAGCCGAGGACCGGAGTGGCGTCCTCGACGGCCCGTACGGAACGGACCCTGAGTCCGGCGGGCGCGCCGGGGGCCTCGTGCTCGCGGAGCCCGAAGATCGTGGATCGGATGATCTTGATGGTGGCGTCGAGGTCGTCGATCGCCCGTCCGAGCCGTTCCGCGGCCTCGGGGTGGTCCACGAAACGCTGGGCGCTCTGCAGCGTCATACCGGTCGCGAACAGCCGCTGGATGGCGAGGTCGTGCAGGTCCCGGGCGATACGGTCACGATCGGCCAGCAGGCTCATCTGCTCGGCGTCCCGCCGCCGGTCGGCCAGCTCCAGCGCGACGGCGGCCTGGCCGGCGAACCCGGACAGGGGCACGGTCTCCGTGTCGTTGAAGGCGGGCCGGCCGGTGCCGCGCGCCAGCATGAGCACGCCCCACAGCTTGTCCCGGTCCCCCACCAGTACCGCCGTGGCCGGACCGCAGTCCGCCCACCGCTCCGGCCGGAAGGTGATGCGGGCGTCGCCGGCCGCGTCAGGAGTGGTGACCACGCCGTTCTCGCTGAGCAGCGCCGCCTTGGCGAACGTGCCCTCGTCGGGCGGCAGCACCACCCCCAGGTGGAGGTCGGCGCCCGGGCCGCGCGCGAGGGCACAGCGCAGGTGCCCGTCCCGCTCGGTCAGATAGACGAGGCCCAGCTCGGCGGAGGTGATCTCCCGCGCCCGGTCGAGCATCATCTCCAGCACATGGGACTCCGAGGCGCCGGACAGCAGCGCACTGGTGAACTCGGCGCTGGCGGCCAGCCACTGCTCCCTGAGGCGGATCTCCTCGAAGAGGCGCGCGTTCTCGATGGCGACGCCGGCCGCCACGGCCAGTGTCGACAGGACGGCCTCGTCCTCGCTGTCGAACTCGGCCCCGCCGCGCTTCTCCGTGAGGTAGAGGTTGCCGAAGACGTCGTCACGCACCCGGATGGGCACGCCCAGGAACGAGTGCATCGGCGGATGGTGCTCGGGGAAGCCGGACGACGCCGAGTGCTCCGACAGTTCCGGGAGCCGCAGCGGCTCGGGATGCCTGATCAGCTCGCCGAGGAGCCCGTGGCCGGACGGCAGGTCGCCGATCTGCTTGCGCAGCGCGTCGCTGATGCCCACCGGCAGGAACTGGGACAGCCTCTGGTCGTCGCCGATGACACCGAGTGCTCCGTACCGGGCGTCCACGAGGACGACGGCCGCCTCCACGATCTCGCGCAGCACCTGTGACAGATCCAGGCCCCGGCCCACGGAGAGCACAGCCTCCAGCAGCCCGTTGAGCCTGTCCCTGGTGCCGCGGACCTCGTCGATGCGCACCTGGAGCTCTTCGAGCAGCTCATCGAGCCTGAGCCGGGGAACCCGGCCCGCGTCGCCAGGGGCGTCGCTGCCCATGAGTCCTCCGCCGATTCGAACGATCATGGTGCGCTGCGCGCAGTCTTCACGTTAACCCGGCGGTGGCCCGTCTGCTCGACCGTCATCGCCCCGGACGGCGGCCCGGGCGGCGGCTCGGGCGGCGGCTCGGGCTGCGGCCCGGACGGCGGCCCGACAGGCGAAAAGGGCCCATCCACTTCTCGTGGATCCTGATTGCGCGGTGAACGTTCCGACCGTTGCTCCGCGTCTCTGTGCAGGGGCCCTTTCCGTCCCTTCCATGGAAACACCCCCCGACCTGCGTCACCAGGGCCCATCCGGCCCTACCGGCCGGGCTCCGGCCAGCCGTACGGGGCGGGGACCTCGCTCGCGGGGCCGGCGCCCACCGACTCCAGGTCCCGGTCCGCCACACGCATCAGCTGCCGGGCCAGGTCGCTCATGGCGCGGCTCGCCGCGAGTTCGTCGCCGATCTCGGGCACGTCGGGGTCCTGCGGGTTGCAGCGTGCCGTTCCGTGACCGGTCAGAGTCGTCGAGCCCGTCTCCAGGTCCACCCTGGCCTTCGTGGTTCCGTCCTCCTCGGACAGGAACATGCGGACCTTCCATTCCAGCGTCCGTGCCATGGCCTACCTCCTCGCCCGGATGGCTCCAGGATCCCCCGGCGCGTGCCTGGCCGCGCGCCTGTCTCCCGGGAGGTGCCACGGCGCAGTGCCGCCGCGGAGCCGTCGGCCGCCGTCAGTCGCCGGCGGGCGTCCACGGGGTGCCGTCGGGGTTGACGACGCGCCGGCCGGTGATGCGTTCGGGCGTGATGGTCAGCCATATCTCACGGCTCCCACCGGCCCACGGGCGGGAGTGCGCCCGTGCCTCCAGCCGCCGCACCGCCTCGCGGTCGGCGACGGCGCGGCCCCGGCCCACGACGAGCACGCTCCATCCCTGGCTGAAGGCTTCGTCGATACGGTCGACCTCGAAGGCGACCAGAGCCCCGTCGGCGGTCGCAGCGACCGTGCCCCACGCGGTACGGAAGGAGATCCCGTCCTCGCCGAAGAGGTAGTTGACCGGCACGACGGACGGCCCGTCCGGCGTGAACACGGCCACCCGTCCCACACCGTGGGTGGACAGCAGCTCGCGGCACTCCGCCTCGACCAGCTCGTACAGTTCCGCGCCGCGGACCGCGCCTCCTCTGCCCGGTGGCAGCGTGACCGTGGCACCCGTGAGTTCGCCGACCGTGGTCTCCAGCGCGTCGGCGATCCGCAGCAGCACGCCGGCGCCGGGTGTGGCCGCCCGGTCCTCGACGTACTCGACGTACGCGGGCGCGGCCCCGCTGCGTACGGCGAGCTCGTCCCGGGTCAGCCCGAGTTCCCGGCGCCGGGCCGCGACCCGGCGCCCCAGGTCGCCGGGCCGAGCCTGTACGGTGCCGGCCCCGGCCTGTACCGAGATCTCGTGGTCCATGGTGCTCACGCTCCTCGCGTCGGCTGCCGGGGGCGGCGCGGGTATCGGGTTCCCCCTGGGTCACCGACAGCCTGCTCCGGCCGGCCGGCCCGTCGCTTGGGCCGGACGGGGCACGTCGGCGGGGTCCTTCAGCCCTGCCCGGCCCCGAGGTGGGCGTCGCACGCTGGACGCGAGATGCGACCCGACACGCTCGGGCCCACGCTGGGGCCCACGCTGGGGCGCAGGAGAGGAAGCCGCCATGGCCGACAGCCCGCACACCGTGGACGACGTCATGACCACGACCGTCGTGGCCGTGGCACCGGATGCCCGGTTCAAGGAGATCGTCGCCACCCTGGAGCGGTGGAAGGTCACCGCCGTGCCGGTGCTGGAGAGGGAAGGCCGGGTGGTCGGCGTGGTCTCCGAAGCGGATCTGCTGTCCCGGGAGGAGACCCGCGACCGCCGCCCCGGCATGATCGACCAGCTGCCGCCCCTGGACGAGGACGGGGCCCGAGACGTGACCGCCGAGAGTCTGATGACGGCGCCGGCGGTCACCGTCCGCTCCGGCGCCTCACTCCCCCACGCGGCGCGCGTCATGGCCCGCCACGGCGTCAAGCGGCTCCCCGTGGTCGACGACGCCGGCGTCATCCAGGGGATCGTCAGCCGCGCCGACCTGCTCAAGGTCTTCCTGCGTACGGACGCCGACATCGCGGCCGAGGTGCGCAAGGAGGTCGTGGACCCGCTCTTCCCGCTGTCCGCCCGGGACATCCGCGTCGAGGTGGCCGACGGCGTGGTCACCTTGTCCGGCGCCGTCCACGACGACAGGCTCGTCCCCACGGCCGCGCGTCTGGCCTACGCGGTCGAAGGGGTCGTCGGCGTGTCCTGCGAGCTCATCGGCCCCGCGCACATCCACCCGCACGGCGACGAGCGCTGACAGCACGCCTCACCGCAGCACACCGTCACAGCGTTGCGGCGTCACGGGGCGCCGGTCACGGTGCCCTGCACGGCGACGTCCGGCCGGACGATGACGACCGGGCAGGGCGCGTGCTGGGCGACCTGCTGGCTCACCGAGCCGAGCAGCATCCGGGCGAACCCCCCGCGCCCGCGGGAGCCGACGACCAGCAGTTCGGCACCCTCGGCGGCGGCCAGGAGGGCCTCGGTCGGGTTGCCGTGCACCAGGCGCTCATGGACCTGGGCCTCGCCCTTCTCGCCGAGCACCTTGCGCACCTCTTCGACGAGGCCCCGTTTGGCCTCAGCGGCGTCGAACTCGGCGTCGACCGCGGGAGCCGACCAGCCGTGCGCGCCCGGCAGCTCGTACGCCGCCACCGCGTCGACCGTGCCCCCGATCAGACCGGCGTGCCGGACGGCCCAGCGCAGCGCCGCGTACGACGACTGCGAGCCGTCGATGCCCACGACCACGCGGGGAGCCTGATCGCCTGTGCTCATGGCCGTTCCACCTTTCTCGACCTCTCACGGATCCCTCGACTTCTCGCGGGTCCCTCATCCACGCTGCGCGACCGCCGGGCGTTCCGCCAGACGAGCGCCGCCACCGGAGCCCGGTGGCCGTCAGCCGGCCCAGGACCAGTCGGCGACCTCGGGCATGTCGACGCCGTGCTCGCGGACCCAGGCGTGGTGCCGGGTGCGGGCATCGGCCATGGCCTGACGTACCGCGACCGCCCGGACGCCGAGTCCGGGCACCCGGTCGACGACGTCCATGACCAGCCGGTACCGGTCGAGGTCGTTGCGTACGACCATGTCGAACGGCGTCGTGGTCGTGCCGAACTCCCGGTAGCCGCGGACGTGGAGATTCGCGTGCCCGGTCCGGCGGTACGCGAGCCGGTGCACCAGCCACGGATAGCCGTGGTACGCGAAGATCACGGGCTTGTCCGTGGTGAACAGGGCGTCGTACTCGAAGTCCGGCATGCCGTGCGGGTGCTCCTCCTGGGGCATCAGCCGGGTCATGTCGACGACGTTGACGACCCTGACGACCAGGTCGGGAAGATGCCGGCGCAGCAGCCCGGCGGCGGCCAGGACTTCCTGCGTCGGCACGTCCCCCGCACAGGCCAGGACGACGTCGGGCGCCCGCTCTCCCGTCTCCGTACCGGCCCAGTCCCAGGCCCCGGCCCCCCGGGCGCAGTGGGCGCGCGCCTCGTCCAGGCTCAGCCAGTCGAAGCAGGGCTGCTTCCCGGCGACGACGACGTTGACGTAGTCGCGGCTGCGCAGGACGTGATCGGCCACCGAGAGCAGGGTGTTGGTGTCCGGCGGCAGATAGACGCGGACGACCTCGGGGCTCTTGTTGAGGACGAGGTCGACGAAGCCCGGGTCCTGGTGGGAGAAGCCGTTGTGGTCCTGGCGCCAGACATGCGAGGTCAGCAGGTAGTTGAGGGAGGCGACGGGTGCCCGCCAGGGCAGTTGCCGGGACGTCCTGAGCCATTTGACGTGCTGTCCCACCATCGAGTCGACGATGTGCACGAAGGCTTCGTAGCAGGAGAAGAGTCCGTGGCGTCCGGTGAGGAGGTAGCCCTCCAGCCAGCCCTGGCAGCAGTGCTCGGAGAGGATCTCCATGACCCGGCCGTCGCGCGCCAGATGCTCGTCGGTGGGGAGGACCTCGGCCTGCCAGGCCTTTCCGGTGGCGCCGTAGACCGCCTGGAGCCGGTTGGAGGCCGTCTCGTCCGGGCCGACCAGCCGGAAGTCACGGCGCCCCGCGGTGTCCCGCATGATCTGCGCGATCAGGTCGCCCAGGACCCGGGTGGGTTCGTGGAGGGTCTCGCCGGGCTTGTCGACGGGCACGGCGAAGCGTTCCAGCGGCGCGACGGGGAGGTCGCGCAGGAGGAGCCCGCCGTTGGCGTGCGGGGTGGCGCCGAGCCTGCGGTCGCCGTCGGGAACGGCCGCGAGGACCTGCGGGCGGGGGCGGCCGTCCTCGTCGAAGAGCTCGTCAGGACGGTACGAGCGCAGCCACTGCTCCAGTTGTGCCAGGTGCTCCGGATTGTCCCGGACGCCCGAGAGCGGTACCTGGTGGGAGCGCCAGGTGCCCTCGACGGGCTCGCCGTCGACCCGGGCGGGACCGGTCCAGCCCTTGGGGGTGCGCAGGACGATCATGGGCCAGCGGGGCCGCTCGGTGGTCCGTCCGGCACGGGCGTCCCGCTGGATGGCGGCGATGCGGTCCAGCGCCAGGTCCATGGCGGCGGCCATCGCCCGGTGCACCTCCGCCGGCTCGTCGCCGGCGACGTGCAGCGGCTCGTGGCCGTAGCCGCGCAGCAGCTCGTCGAGTTCGCCCCGCGGGAGCCTCGCGAGAACGGTCGGGTTGGCGATCTTGTAGCCGTTGAGATGGAGGACCGGGAGCACGGCCCCGTCGTGGACGGGGTCGAGGAGCTTGTTGGAGTGCCAGGAGGCGGCGAGCGGACCGGTCTCGGCCTCGCCGTCGCCGATGACGCAGGCGACGACCAGTTCGGGGTTGTCGAGGGCGGCTCCGTAGGCGTGGGCGAGGGAGTAGCCCAGCTCACCGCCCTCGTGGATGGAGCCGGGCGTCTCCGGTGCGACATGGCTGGGAACGCCGCCGGGGAACGAGAACTGCCGGAAGAGCCGGTTCATGCCCACCGCGTCCCGGCTCACGTCCGGGTACGTCTCGCTGTAGGTGCCCTCCAGCCAGGAGTTGGCCAGCACGGCGGGTCCGCCGTGGCCGGGGCCCCAGATGCAGAGCGCGGACAGGTCACGCGCCTTGATCACCCGGTTGAGGTGGGTGTGGACGAGGTTGAGCCCGGGCGAGGTGCCCCAGTGGCCCAGCAGCCGCGGTTTGATGTGCTCCGGTCGCAGCGGCTCCTTCAGCAGCGCGTTGCTCATCAGATAGATCTGGCCCACGGCCAGGTAGTTCGCCGCCCGCCAGTGCGCGTCCAGGCTCCCGAGTTCCTCGCGGCTCAACGCCGTCCGGCCATGGCGCATGACCTTGCGCATCGGTTCCTCCGTAACGTCGGGTGGTGAGGTCACATCGGGCCGTACGGCGCCGTCCGGTCCTCCCGCGCCGTTCGGTCAGCGGGCGGCGCCCGGCCCGGAGTCCGGGATCGTGTACCCGTGGTGGAGGGTCTCGATGTCGCCGTACGCCGCCATCATGAGCTGACGGCCGAGGTCATGGCAGGCGCGGCTCGCGGCGAGTTCGTCACCGATCTCCGGAACGTCCGGGTCCACCGGATGGCAGCGGGCGACTCCGCGGCCGGTGAGCACCGTCGTTCCGGTGTCCAGCCGCGCGTGGGCCTTCGTCGTCCGGCCCTCCTCGAACAGATCGAGCCGGATCCTCCATTCGGCCGTTCGCGCCATGACCCGTTCGCCTTCTCCCGCCTCACGCTGCCCGTGCCGTGCGCGGTACGAGGACCGCGCACCACCAGCGTGCGTCCAGGGCGCGCCCCGGGCATGGGCCGTTCGGCTCGGCCGGGGGACCGAACGGCTCCGGGCCGCGGGCCGCTCCCACCCTTGCGGCAGGCCGGACGGCGGCGGCCGGACGGCGGCGGCCGGACGGCGCCGTTCCCGCCCGCCGGGCACGGCCTCACCGCTCCAGCTGTGCCTCCGTCACCGCGAGCGCCGCCGCCATGATGCTCAGCTGCGGATTGACCTCGGGGCAGCCGGGCAGCACCGAGGCGTCCGCGACCAGCACGCCCTCGACGCCGCGGAGCCGTCCCGTGGCGTCGGCCGGGGAACGCTCCGGGCCGGAGCCCGCCGCGACCGTGCCGGTGGGGTGGTACGCGGACAGATGCAGCTGCCGCGGGCCCGCCCCGGCGAGGACGCCGTCCAGCTCGTCGAGGCTGCGGGCGCGCGGGGCGCCGGGGATACCGGTCAGGACCTCCTGCGCACCGGCGGCGAACAGCAGTTCCCCCATGGCGCGTACAGCGCGCATCAGGCGCCCCGCGTCCCGGCGGTCCAGGTCGTAGCGGAGCAGGGTGCGGTCGCGGCCCAGGACGCGGCCCGAGGGACGGTCGGCGATCATGGCTCCCAGGGTGGCGAGCCGGTCGGCGTCCTCCAGTTCACGACGGAGCTCGTGGCCGAGGCCGGGCAGGACGAAGGAGCCCATCCCCGGCGGGGTCGCGGTCGCCTCGATCAGCACGCCGCCGTCGTGGTGCTCCTCCACGCCCACGCTCTGCAGCACCCCCTCCCAGGCCGTCACGGGCTCGGGGAAGCGTCCGGCGACGCTGGTCGCCGGGTGGACGCTGAGGTTCCGGCCGAGCCTCGGGTGGCTGCCGAGGCCCGAGCGGCGCAGCAGCGGAGGCGACTGCAGGGCGCCCGCGGCGACGACGACGAGCGGGGCGAGGATCTCGAACTCGCCGCCGTCCTCGCGTCGTACGCGTACGCCGGCCGCGCGCGGCCCTCCGGGCCGGTCCCCGTCCACGAGGATCCGCCGCACCTCGGCTCCGGTGACGATCCGGGCGCCCGCGGCACAGGCGTCGGGCAGCACGGACAGCTGCACGCTCTGCTTGGCCCCGGTCGGGCAGCCGACGACGCACTGGCAGGAGCCCTTGCAGCCGGGCGCGTTGCGCCGCAGCGGCGCCGCCTCCCAGCCGAGCCGTTCGGCGCCGTCGAGCGCGATCCGGCCGTTGTTGCCGAGGACGTCCAGGGGCTGGGTGGCGACCTTCAGCGTGCGCTCGGTCTCGTCGAGGTACGGTCCCAGGCGTTCGGCGAGGTGGAACCCGAACTCCTTGGTCCAGCGCGCGAGGACATGCTCCGGGGTGCGGTAGCACGTACCCGAGTTGACGACGGTGGTGCCGCCGACGGCGCGGCCGACGGGCAGCAGCAGCGGCGGACGGCCGAGGGCGACGGTGGCTCCGCCGTCCCGGTACAGGTCGGCGAACCGGTCGAGCGGGGTGCGCCGGCCGAACGACGCCGTGGAGTGGTGCTGCCCTTCCTCGAGGACGACGACGGTGAGCCCGGCGCGGGCCAGGGTCCGCGCCGCCATGGAACCGCCCGCGCCGGAGCCGATGACCACGGCGTCGGCGGTGGAGCGGTCCGGCCAGCTGTCGGCGGGTGTGCAGTCGAGCGGGGGGTCCTCGCGCGTCAACGGCGGTACGGACAGGCCCTGCTGGAGCATCCGTTCCGTCCCGGCGGCGAGCAGGACGGGCACTTTGAGCACATCGAGCAGCGGGAGGAGCGCGGGCCGCGCGCCGAGTGAGCCGAGGACGGACTCCCGCTCGGCGGGCGTGAGGGCGGCGAGCCCCCGGCCGGTGCGGGCGAGAGCGTACGCGTCGAGGGCGCGGGCCGCGGACCGCACCCCGGTCCTGGCGGGGCGCGGCATCGAGGCGAGGACGGTTTCGAGCCGTGCGGGCACCCGGGCCGGCCAGCCGTCGGTACCGTCGTCGGCGATGAGGGACGCCACGAAGCCGGTGAGGTTCATCGGGTGCCCACTTCCGCGTGTGCCGTTCCGTTCAGCGTCCACTCGGCCTCGGTACGCCAGCCGCCGAACCACCACCGCTCCAGCAGCACATGCGCATCGGCGCGTTCGCTGTTGCGGCAGACCGCGGGTGAGCCGTCCGGGTCGGTGTAGTCGAGCGCGAGGGTGCGGTCCTCGGGCTGTGTGACGTCGACGCGGATACGGCGCAGCCCGGCGCGTCCGGTCACGGTCCAGGTGGGCAGGCCGATCGCGGCACGGAACCGTCCGGGTCCCGCCCAGCCGACGGCGGTGCGCTCGGCGCGCCGGGGCCAGGTACGGCCGCCCCGGCGCAGCCGCAGGAAGACCAGGGGCGGAAGCCTGCGCAGCCCGGGCCGCATGGAGACCGCGGCGACGATCTCCAGCACGTCGCCGCCGCCCAGGTCGGCGTGCAGCCAGGCCCAGCGCCGGGCGTTGCCGTGACCGTAGATGCGGGCGGAGGCACCGGGCGCCGAGGCGAGTGTCAGCGTCGTGTCGTCGTACGAGAACGACCCGCCGTAGGTGGCCCGTGCGGCGGGCAGGATCTGGGCGGCGGGGAGCAGGGGGCGGCGCCAGGACCAGCGGGGGAAGGTGAACAGCGGCGCGTCGGCGGCCTGTTCGGCGAGGTCCCAGCGCAGCGTTCCGGCGGCGCCGGTCAGCCGGCCGGGGACGGCGGCGACGCCGTCGGCGGTGAAGCCCGCTTCGCCGGGGGTCCACTTGCCGGGTCCGAAGCGGGCGTGGCGGACCGGCGCGTCCTTCGGGAACACCGCGGCCCAGCCGTGTGCGTACGGCTCGGACCCGTCGGCGGGCGCGGTGAGTTCGTGGTGGAGCCACAGGCCGGTGCCGGTGGCCGGGTCGGTGATGGTCGTGTACCAGACCTCGGTACGTCCCGGCTCGCCGTTCCAGCGGGGTGCCATCAGTGGCGCCGCGTGCTCGTGGCGCGGGAAGCGGAAACTCGCGAGGAAGGGCAGGAGCCCGGTGGTCACGGGGAAGCGCAGCGTTCCCCTGCCGGCCTCCGTGCCGTCCTCGTACAGCGTGAACGGGAGCACGGTCATCGAGGCGACCGGCCTGCGCGGGGTGACGGACTTCCAGCCGTCGAGGGTGAAGCGGCGGCCGCCGGCCGTGAACGAGATCCGGTAGCGGATGCGCCGCCGCGCGAGCGGGGATATCTCCAACTCGCCGTCCGTGTGCGTGTCGTCGGCCCATCCTTCGATACGGATCCGGCCGGTGGCCCGCGCCTCGGTCGTGCCGAGGAGCCGCATGACGCGGTCCGCCGTCACCCGCAGGTCGAGGCGGACCCGGCGGGTGCGGTCCTCGCCGTCGAGCCGGACGGTGCCGAGCATGGTCTCGCCGAACGAGGTGCCGCGCGTGCTCGCGCCCTCGCGTGTACCCGCGCCTGCCTCTGCGCTGTCGCCTGTGCCTGCGTTCGCACCCGCGTCTGCGCCCGTACCGGTGCCCGCGCCTGTGCCTGTGCCTGTGCTCATGCGAGACCCTCCAGCATGATCCGCTCGGTCGCCGTCAGATATGCCTCCGCCGCCCGCCGGGCGGCTCCTTCGTCACCCGCGGCCACCGCCGCCACCACCGGCTCCAGCCGTCCGTACGCGGCCTCGGGGTCCGTGAAGGGCCCGACGAGCGCGGCGCGCACCGGCAGATAGGCGTTGAAGAGGGTGTTGGTCAGCAGTCCGTAGACACGGTTGCCGGTGGCGCGGGCGAGCGCCCGGTGCACCTCGATGTCGGCGAGCTGCACGGCGTCCCCGCCGTCGGCCGCCCGCACCTCGGCCAGCAGCACGCCCAGTTCGGCCCGCTGTTCCGCGGTGGCGCGGACCGCGGCCCGTTCGGCGATCAACGCGCCGACGCTGCGCCGCACTTCGAAGATCTCGCCGATCCAGTCCGGGCTGTGCCGTACGAGCATGGGCAGCAGGTCGGCGCCGCCGAGCCGTGCGTAGTCACGGACACGGGTGCCCACTCCGTGCCGGGTCTCCAGGAGCCCGGCCTGGACGAGGCGGCCGAAGGCGTGCTTGAGGGTGGTGCGGGTGACGCCGTACCCGTCGGCGAGTTGGCGCTCCGGCGGCAGATAGCTGCCGGCCGGGTGGCGGCCGGTGAGGATGTCCTCGCGCAGCCGCCCCTCCAGGACGTCGACGATGGTCTCGCGGGGCAGTGCCTCCACGCCGTTCCTCCCAGTGGCTCAGTGGATGAGCCACTCAACCAACGGGAGTCGACCGCGTCAAGGGGCACGGCCGCGGGATGACAGGATCTTGTACCGATGGACCGGTTTCACGAGGAGCGACACATGACCACACCTCCGGCCGAGCTGGAACTCGCCGTCGACGGCGGGGCGTTGCGCGTCCTGCGTTTCGGCGAGGGGCCGCGCACCGCCGTCGCGGCCCACGGAATCACCGCGTCCGGCATGTCGTTCCGCGCCCTCGCCCGCCATCTGCCGCCCGACTGGTCGCTGTTCGCCCTTGATCTGCGGGGCCGGGGCGGCAGCGCGGCCGCCCCCGGTCCGTACGGCTTCGACACCCACGCGGCCGACCTGTGCGCGGTGGCCGAGCGGTGGGGCGGCGGCGCGCGCGTCGCCCTCGCCGGTCACTCCATGGGCGCGTGCGTCGCCCTGCGCGCCGCGGCCCGCCGTCCCGAGCTTTTCGACCGGCTGCTCCTGATCGACGGCGGCCTGCCCGTTCCGGCCGCACCGGACGCCGACCCCGACGCACTCCTGGACGCGTCGCTGGGACCGATCCTGGCCAGGCTGTCGCGGACGTTCGACAGCGACGAGGCGTACGTGAGCCAGTTCCGCGCCCATCCCGCGCTCGGCCCGGACTGGAACGACGACATCGAGGCGTACGTCCGCTACGACATCACCGGCCCCGAGGGCGCCCGCCGCTCCCGCGCCCAGGAGGGCCCTGTCCGCCGGGACGGACGGGAGCTGCTGGCCTCGGCGGCGGCGCTCGCCGAGGACCTGGCCGGGCTGTCCGTACCCACGAAGGTGCTGTACGCGCCCCGCGGGACGACCGGCACGGAACCGGGGGTGCTCGACGCCGGCCTCGTCGCACACTGGACCTCCCGGACATCGCTCCTGACCGCCGAGGCGATCCCGGAGTGCAATCACTTCACGCTCCTGATGAGCGGCACGCCCGCGAAGACGGTCGCCGACCGCCTCGTGTCGATGGCGTGAGGCGCCGGCTCCGGGCAGCGGTGGCGGCGCCCCGTCCTGGTGCCCCATCAAGGAATCGGACTTATGGTGCATAGAGTTGGTTATCGGTCGTGGCACTCCCGTGCACGTCCGCTCGGAAAGGGTGGTCCCGATGCACCCAGCTCTCCGCTCCGACGATCTGGCACGGCTGCGACGGCAGCGCCCCTATCCGGCGGTGTCGGTCCTGATGCCCACGCATCGCCGGGATCCGGGCAGCGCCCAGGACCCTGTCCGGCTGCGCAATCTGATGGCCGAGGCGAAGGAGCAACTGCAGGCCGATCCGGCCGTCACGCGTGAGACGCGGATGGATGTCACCGCCCAGCTCGACCAGGCACTCGCCGAGATCGATCTCGTGCACGCCGAGGACGGACTGGTGGTGTTCGCGGCGCCGGGAGAGCATGAGGTGTGGATGCTGGGCCGGAGCGTGCCCGAGCGTGTGGTGCTCTCGGACACGTACCTCACCCGCAACCTCGTCTCGGCGCAGGCCGCGGAGCGCCCCTTTTGGGTCCTGGCGGTCTCGTCCGACCACGTCACGCTGTGGAGCGGCGCTGCGGAGCGCGTCACCGAGGCGCACACCGGGTCCTTCCCGATGACCCGGGTCAGCGAGAACTTCGACGCCGAGCGCCTGGAGCGGATCGGTGATGTGCCCAGCACCTTCACGGACGAGGCGACGCGCCAGTTCCTGAGGGAGGCGGACACCGCGGTCGGCGCCGTGCTCAGGAACGATCCACGGCCCCTGTACGTGACGGGTGAGGCGGCCGCTCTGTCGCTCATCGACGACGCAGGCACCGTGGTCAGGGCAACGGCCACGCATGTCACCCAGGGCGGGCTGGCCGCCGGTCCCGGCGACGCCGTGTGGCAGGCGGTACGGCCGTTCGTCGAGGCCCGGGCGGAGAAGGACGTCGCAGGCGTCCTCGAAGAGCTCGACAAAGCCCGTGGCAGGCGCGCCTTCGCCGCAGGGGTCGACGAGATCCACCAGAACGTGGAGTCGGGCCGGGTCGCACTGCTCGCCGTGGAGGAGAACTACCGCGAGACCGTACGCGACTCGGGTGGCCATCTCCTGCCGGCCGACCCCGGCGATCTGGACGCCCTCGACGACATCGTCGACGAGATCGTCGAGAAGTCACTCGACACAGGCGCTCAGGTGCGCTTCGTCCCCGACGGGACGCTCACCGGCATGGGCGGCATCGCGAGCACGTTGCGCTACTGACGCGGGCGCCTCGCGCTTCTGAGGGGCGGACCGGACCCCAGCAGTGAAAGGACGGGCACACATGTCTGCGTGCCGGAAGAACCTCTCCCTCGGGCGGCAGTTGGCGGCGGCCGTGCTGACGCTGGTCGTGACGGCATCGGGCGCGGCCGCACTGGTCTCGTGCAGCACCGAGGGTGGCGATTCGGGGACCAGTTCACCGTTCAGCCCCCGGCCCACCCCGCCCGACACGGCGTCCTTCACCGGCACGGCGGCCTCGGCGCTGGCCTCGCTCGAGGCGTCGGCCCGCGCCCGGGCCTCCGCCGCGGCCTCGTCCGCGTCGGCCGCCGCCTCCTCGTTCGAGGCCCGGGTCTCCGACGAGGCGTCACAGGCCGCCAAGGATGCCGAGGCGCGGCTGAAGAACCTGCAGGGCGGTGGCAACGCCCGGTCCGACGTGGCCCTCACGGGGCGGCCGACGGCCGACACCGGCGGCCTGCAGGTCGTCGTCGTCAGCATCACCAACCGCACGGACGCACAGGCTTCCTACGCGGTGCAGGTCGACTTCAAGGACTCCTCCGGGAAGGTCGTGGAGAGCCGGATCGTCGGAGCGAAGGACCTCGCACCCGGTGAGCAGGCTCAGCCCCTGGCCATCAGCCGCAAGCCGGCCGACACCACGCTGACCCCGACGGTCGCCAAGGCGCAGCGGTACTGACCCGGGGTTCGCGGGTGGCGCCCGGGTGGCCCGGGTCCCGTGCCAGCGTGGCACGTTGATCCACCGCATCCGGTGGCCTTCACTCGTACCGGCCGTGCGCCGCAGTCCCGCGGGAGCATCCTGCGGGTCGTCGCAGACCGTTCTCGACCGCTCTGGGGGTCGTCCACTGTGCCCGAGGTGATCAACCGATCCCCCGGCGGATCGCGCTCGCTCGGCGCTGCACTCGACAGCGCACCGATCTCACGTCTGCACCGGAGGTTCTGGCTGCTGGCCGGACTGGGCATCATGCTCGACGGCTTCGACTTCTTCATCATCGGGGTCGCCAACCCCCTGATCTCGAAGGAGTTCGACGGGAGCCCGGCCGAACAGGGACTGCTGTCGGCCGCGGCGATCGTGGGGGCCGCCCTCGGCGCCGCTCTGCTGGGGCCGCTCGGCGACCGCATCGGCCGCAGTCGGATCTTCCGGATCGACCTGTGGATGTTCGTCGTCTTCTCGGTGCTGTGCGCCTGCGCGTGGGACATCTGGTCCCTGATCGCCTTCCGGCTGCTGCTCGGGGTGGCGGTCGGGCTGGACTATCCCATCGCGGCCAGCTATCTCGCCGAGATCCTGCCGTCCCGCAACCGCGGACGCTGGCTGGTGGGCGCGTTCAGCCTGCAGGCCGCCGGCATCCTCCTCGGAGCCGTGGCCGGTGTGGTGATCCTCCTCGTCCTGCCCGACCTGGACTCCTGGCGCCTCATGCTCGGGTTCGGTGCGCTGCCCGCCCTGCTGATCATCGCGCTGCGGCGCAACATGCCCGAGAGCCCGCGCTGGCTCGCCCGCAACGGCCATGAGCGCGAGGCCCGCGAGGTCGCGGAGGTGCTGACCGGGCAGCCGGTCCACATCGCGGAGACGGACCGGGAGCGCGACGCGCCACCGCCGGAGGGGCTGAGGGCCTTCGTCCAGCCCCAGTTGTTCTCGCGTCGTCTGGCGCGGCGCACCGTCTTCACGTCCGTGCCCTGGTTCCTGATGGACATCGCGACCTACGGCGTGGGCATCTTCACCCCCACACTGCTGGCCGGCCTGGCTCTCGGCGGCGCGAACGCCACGTTCATCGCGGACGACATCGCGTCCACCGAGGGCACGGCCGCCCTGGATGTCTTCCTCGTGGTCGGGTTCGTACTGGCGATCGTCCTGGTCGACCGGGTGGGACGGGTTCCCCTCCAGCTCGCCGGATTCGCGATGATGACGTGCGCGCTCTGTCTCCTCGCCGTGTCGGGTCAGCTCACCGGTGGCTCCGGGTCACACCTCGTCCTGGTCTTCACCGGCTTCGCCCTGTTCAACATCTTCATGAACATGGGCCCGAACGCCACGACGTTCGCCCTGCCCGCCGAGGTCTTCCCCGCCGAAGTGCGGGCCGGGGGTCATGGCTTCGCGGCCGGCTGCGGGAAGCTCGGTGCCGCGCTGGGCACGTTCCTCTTCCCCGTACTGCTGGCGGACATCGGAGCGAGCGCGCTCCTGTACGGGATCGCGGCGACCAGCGCGCTGGCCTTCGTGGTCACTCTGCTCTTCCGTATCGAACCGGCGGGCCGGTCGCTCGAAGAGCTCTCCGGCCGGGAAGCCTCCGCCGTCGCCCCCCGCGTGGCGCCGCCGTAGCCGATACTGGCAGGGCCAGGGCGTACGGCACGGTGCCGGCACGGTCCGACCTGAGAAGACACCGTCCACAGTGATCGTCACCAGTCTCATCAGGAGGTTCCCATGAGGATGCTCATCAATGTCCCCGAGACGGTCGTCGCGGACGCGTTGCGCGGGATGGCCGCGGCGCATCCCGACCTGAGGGTGGACGTCGAGAACAGGGTCGTGGTGCGGGCGGACGCGCCGGTCGCCGGCAAGGTGGCGCTGGTGTCGGGCGGCGGCTCCGGGCACGAGCCCCTGCACGGCGGCTTCGTCGGGCCCGGGATGCTCTCGGCGGCATGCCCCGGCGAGATCTTCACCTCGCCCGTGCCGGATCAGATGGCGAGGGCGGCGGCCGCCGTGGACAGCGGGGCGGGGGTGCTGTTCATCGTCAAGAACTACACCGGCGACGTGCTGAACTTCGACATGGCCCAGGAGCTCGCCGAGGACGAGGGCGTCCAGATCGCCAAGGTGCTGGTCAACGACGATGTGGCGGTCACGGACAGTCTGTACACGGCGGGCAGGCGCGGGACGGGCGCGACGCTGTTCGTCGAGAAGATCGCGGGTGCGGCGGCCGAGGAGGGCGCACCGCTGGAACAGGTCGAGGCCGTCGCCCGCCGGGCCAACGAGCGCTCGCGGAGCTTCGGTGTGGCGCTCAGCGCGGTCACGACGCCGGCCAAGGGCTCGCCCACGTTCGACCTGCCGTCCGGCGAGCTGGAGTTGGGGATCGGCATCCATGGCGAGCCGGGCCGTGAGCGACGGCCGATGATGACCTCGCGGGAGATCGCGGACTTCGCGGTGGACGCCGTCCTGGAGGACCTGCAGCCGTCCAGTCCGGTGCTGGCGCTGGTGAACGGGATGGGAGCGACACCGCTGCTGGAGCTGTACGGGTTCACCGCGGAGGTGCACCGGGTGCTGGCCGAGCGCGGCGTGCCGGTGGCGCGGACCCTGGTCGGGAACTACGTCACCTCGCTCGACATGGCCGGCTGCTCGGTGACGCTGTGCGAGGCGGACGAGGAACTGCTGCGGCTGTGGGACGCCCCCGTGTCGACGCCCGGACTGCGCTGGGGCCGCTGACCATGGGAAACGAAGGAGACATTGTGCTCGACACGGACTTCTTCCGCCGCTGGATGACGGCCGCCGCCGACGCCGTGGGCCGGGAGGCCGGCCGGCTGACCGAACTCGACTCCGCGATCGGGGACGCCGACCACGGCATCAACATGCAGCGCGGTTTCACCGCGGTGACGGCCGCTCTGGAGAAGGACGCGCCGGACACCCCGGGCGCCGTACTGACGCTGTCCGGACGGCAGTTGATCTCGACGGTCGGCGGGGCCTCGGGCCCTCTGTACGGGACGCTGCTGCGGCGGGCCGGCAAGGCCCTGGGCGACGATCCCGAGGTGTCCCCGGCGCAGCTCGGCGAAGCCCTGCGGGCCGGGATCGCCGCCGTGGCCCAGCTCGGCGGCGCCAAGGCCGGGGACAAGACGATGCTGGACGCGCTGGAGCCGGCGGCCGCGGCGCTGGACGAGTCGTTCGCGGCCGCCCGGGCGGCCGCCGAGGAGGGCGCGCTCGCGACCGTGCCGATGCTGGCGCGCAAGGGCAGGGCGAGCTATCTGGGCGAGCGCAGCATCGGGCACCAGGACCCGGGGGCGACGTCCTCCGCGCTGCTGATCGCGGCGCTCGAGGAGGTGGCGCGGTGAGTGCGGCGGGTCAGGTCGGCATCGTCCTCGTGTCGCACAGCGCTCAGCTCGCCGTGTCCGTCGCCGAACTCGCGCGGGGCCTCGCCGGGGGCGCCGCTTCGGTGCCTCTCGCGCCCGCGGGCGGGCTGCCGGACGGAGGGCTCGGCACCAGCTCGGAGCTGATCGCCGCCGCGGCGCGGGAGGTCGACCGGGGCGCGGGCGTGGCCGTACTGGCCGATCTCGGCAGCGCCGTGCTGACGGTGAAGTCGCTGCTGGCCGAGGGCGGCGAACTGCCGGAGGGGACCCGGCTCGTGGACGCGCCGTTCGTCGAGGGCGCGGTCGCCGCGGTGGTCACCGCGGCGGCGGGCGGCGCTCTGGACGAAGTGGAGGCGGCGGCCGAGGAAGCGTACTCGTACCACAAGGTGTGACGGCGCGCATCCGTGCGCGGCTTGTGATGTACCTGGTCAAAGCACTAATGTCGCACCGCCTTGGTGAACGGGAAACCGGTGCGGTACCGGTGCGGCCCTCGCCACTGTGATCGGGAAGTCCGGCTCCATCCGCAAGGAAGCCACTGGACCGCCGCGGGAGACCGCGGCGTCCGGGAAGGCGGAGCCCGGGCGGATTGACCCGTCAGCCAGGAGACCGGCCAAGGCGCGTTGTCCATCCACGAGGTGTTGGAGAGGGTCTCCCGACCATGCACATAGCCGAGGGGTATCTGCCCCCGTTGCACGCGGCCGCCTGGGGCGCCGCGTCCGCCCCCTTCGTCGTCCACGGCGTCCGGGCGCTCACCCGTGAGGTCAAGGCCCATCCCGAGTCGACGCTGCTGCTCGGCGCCTCCGGGGCCTTCACCTTCGTCCTTTCCGCGCTGAAGATCCCGTCCGTGACCGGGAGTTGCTCCCATCCGACCGGTACGGGACTCGGCGCCATCCTGTTCAGACCACCCATCATGGCGGTACTGGGCACGATCACCCTGCTGTTCCAGTCGCTGCTGCTGGCCCACGGCGGGCTCACCACGCTCGGCGCCAACGCCTTCTCCATGGCGATCGTCGGGCCCTGGGCCGGGTACGCGGTGTACCGGCTGCTGCGGCGGTTCGAACTGCCGCTGATGGTGAGCGTGTTCTTCGGCGCGTTCGTCGCGGATCTGTCCACGTACTGCGTCACCAGTGTGCAACTGGCGCTGGCGTTCCCCGACCCGGGCAGCGGCTTCGCCGGCGCACTCGCCAAGTTCGGCGGCATCTTCGCGATCACCCAGATCCCGCTGGCGGTCAGCGAGGGCCTGCTCACCGTGCTGGTGATGCGTCTCCTCGTCCAGTCGAGCAAGGGTGAGCTGACCCGGCTCGGTGTGCTGCTCCAGGGTGGGAACAAGAAGGAGGCCGCGGTCCGATGAGCCGTAACGCGAAGATCAACACGCTGCTGCTGGTGATCGTGGCCGCGCTGGCCGTGTTCCCGCTCGTGCTGGGACTGGGCGACCACAAGGAGGAGCCCTTCGCCGGCGCGGACGCCGAGGCGGAGACGGCGATCACCGAGATCGCGCCGGACTACGAGCCGTGGTTCTCCCCGTTGTACGAGCCCCCGTCCGGCGAGGTCGAATCGGCGCTGTTCGCCCTGCAGGCGGCGCTCGGCGCGGGGGTCCTGGCCTACTACTTCGGGCTGCGCAAGGGCCGCCGTCAGGGCGAGGCCCGTGCCGCGGCGGCCGCTCCCGGGGACGCGTCGCGGGCAGCCGTCCCCTCCGACGGTCCCGCTGCCTGATCACCGATGCTGCCGATCGACGCGGCGGCGCACAGCAGTCGCTGGCGCCGCCGCCACCCCTGCGAGAAGGCGGCGCTGGGACTCGGGCTGACGGTCTGTGCGATCTCACTGCCGCCGTGGCCGGGTGCCGTGCTGGTCGCCGCCGCCGCGCTCGCGGTGCTGCTCGGCCCGGCAGGGGTGGCGCCGCGGCAGCTGTGGCGGGCGTGGCGTGTTCCGCTGGGTTTCTGCGTGACGGGTGCGGTGCCGCTGCTGTTCGCCGTCGGCGGCCCGGACGGCTTCGTGGCGTTCGCGCCGGGCGGCCCGGTGCACGCGGGCGAACTGCTGCTGCGGACGTCGGCCGCCTCGCTCGGCGTGCTGCTGTTCGCGTTCACCACTCCCGTCTCCGACGTCCTGCCACGACTGGTACGGGCGGGTGTTCCGGCGCCGGTGGTCGATGTCGCGCTCGTCATGTACCGCATCAGCTTCCTGCTGCTGGACGGGGTCCACCGGATCCGTGAGGCGCAGGCCGCCAGGCTCGGGCACACCTCCCGGGCGGCCACGTGGCGTTCCCTCGCCGGGCTCGGCGCCACCGCCTTCGTGCGGGCCTTCGACCGGGCCCAGCGGCTCCACACGGGCCTGGCCGGGCGCGGTTACGACGGGACGCTGCGCGTGCTGGTGCCGCAGGCGACGGTGTCCGCGCGCTTCCTGGCGGCCACCGCCGGGCTGCTGGCCGGGATCGTCGCCCTCACCTTCGTCCTGGAAAGGTCCGTCCTGTGAACACATCGCCCGTGGTGGAGCTGGCCGGCGCGGGATTCGCGTACGCGGAGGGCCCGCCGGTGCTCAGGGGCGTCGACTTCGCCGTGGCCGCCGGCCGGTCGCTGGCGCTGCTCGGCCGCAACGGCAGCGGCAAGACGACCCTGATGCGGCTGCTCAGCGGCGGGCTGCGGTGCGCCGAGGGCCGGCTGCTGCTGGACGGCGAGCCGGTGACGTACGACCGCAAGGGGCTGACCCGGCTCAGGACGACCGTGCAGCTGGTCGTGCAGGACCCGGACGATCAGCTGTTCGCCGCGTCGGTCGGGCAGGACGTGTCGTTCGGGCCGATGAACCTGGGCCTGCCGGAGCAGGAGGTACGGGCGCGGGTCGCCGAGGCGCTGGAGGCGCTGGACATCGCCGCGCTGGAGGACCGGCCGACGCATCTCCTCTCCTACGGGCAGCGCAAGCGGGCGGCGATCGCGGGTGCCGTGGCGATGCGGCCCCGGGTGCTGGTCCTGGACGAGCCGACCGCGGGGCTCGATCCGCACGGCCAGGAGCGCCTCCTGGCGGTGCTCGGACGGCTCAGGGAGGGCGGTACGACCGTGGTGATGGCCACGCACGACGTGGATCTGGCACTGCGGTGGGCCGACGACGCCGCCGTGCTGTCCCCCTCGGGGCTGCGGACGGGGCCGGTCGCCGGGCTGCTGGCCGACGGGGAGCTGCTGGACGCGGCGCGGCTGCGGCGGCCGTGGGCGATGGCGGCGGCGGAGGTGCTGCGTGCGCACGGGCTGCTGGCCGCGGACGCCCCGGGGCCGCGGACGGCGGAGGAGCTGGGCCGCTGGGCGGTGCCGGCGTAGCGCATCTCACCCCGGCCTCGTTGTGCAACTTGTTGCACAACGAGGGGTCCGGCGTCTACAAAGGGGGTCGACGCCCGTTGCGCGAGGAGGAACCCCCGATGACCCCGACCCCCACCCCGGGCCCGTACCCGCATCTGCTGAGCCCGCTCGACCTCGGGTTCACCACGCTCCCGAACCGGGTGCTGATGGGATCGATGCACATCGGCCTGGAAGAGGCGGAGAACGGCTTCGAGCGCATGGCGGCCTTCTACGCCGCCCGTGCGCGCGGGGGCGTCGGCCTGATCGTGACCGGCGGGATCTCCCCCAACGACGCGGGACGGCCGTACGACGGCGGCGCCAAGCTCACCACCGAGGCGGAGGCCGCGCAGCACCGCACGGTGACCGCGGCCGTGCACGAGGCGGGCGGCCGGATCGCCATGCAGATCCTGCACTTCGGCCGGTACGCGTACCACCCGCAGCTCGTCGCGCCCAGCGCGCTCCAGGCGCCGATCAGCCCGTTCGTGCCGAACGCCCTCACCGACGAGGAGGTCGAGCAGACGGTCGAGGACTACGTACGGGCCGCGGAGCTGGCGAAGTCCGCGGGCTACGACGGCGTCGAGATCATGGGCTCCGAGGGCTATCTCATCAACGAGTTCATCGCCGGCGCCACCAACCGCCGCGACGACCGCTGGGGCGGCTCGTACGAGAACCGGACCCGCTTCCCGCGCGAGATCGTCCGCCGCACCCGCGAGCGCCTCGGCGAGGACTTCATCATCATCTACCGCCTCTCGATGCTCGACCTGGTGCCCGGCGGCTCGTCGTTCGACGAGGTCGTCGCGCTCGCCAAGGAGATCGAGGCGGCCGGCGCGACGATCATCAACACCGGCATCGGCTGGCACGAGGCGCGCATCCCGACGATCGCGACCTCGGTGCCGCGAGGGGCGTACACCTGGGTGACGCGCAAGCTGATGGGGGCGGTCTCGGTGCCGCTCGTCACCAGCAACCGGATCAACACCCCCGAGGTGGCCGAGCAACTGCTCGCCGAGGGCCGCGCGGACATGGTGTCGATGGCACGGCCCTTCCTCGCCGACCCGGAGTTCGTCGCGAAGGCCCGCGAGGACCGCGCCGACGCGATCAACACGTGCATCGGCTGCAACCAGGCCTGCCTCGACCACACCTTCAGCGGGAAGATCACCTCCTGCCTGGTCAATCCGCGCGCCTGCCACGAGACCGAGCTGGTCCTCTCCCCCACCCGGAGGAAGAAGCGCCTGGCCGTCGTCGGGGCCGGGCCGGCCGGTCTCGCCTTCTCGGTGTCGGCGGCGGAACGCGGGCACGAGGTGACGCTCTTCGACGCCGCCGAGGAGATCGGCGGGCAGCTGAACATCGCCAAGCGGGTGCCGGGCAAGGAGGAGTTCGAGGAGACGCTCCGCTACTTCCGCACGCAGCTCCGGCTGCGCGGAGTGGAGGTGCGGCTGGGGACCCACGTCACGTCCGGGCTGCTGACCGGCTACGACGAGATCGTCGTCGCCACCGGCGTCACCCCCCGTACTCCCGCGATCGAGGGCGTCGGCCACCCGAGCGTCGTCAGCTACCTCGATGTGCTGCGTGACGGCGCGGAGGTCGGTGAGCGCGTGGCCGTCGTCGGCGCCGGCGGAATCGGCTTCGACGTCGCGGAGTTCCTCACCGACGGCGGCGAGGGCGCGAGCCTCGACCCGGAGACGTACTTCCGGCAGTGGGGCGTCGACACGGGCTACGCGACGCCCGGCGGGCTGCGTGCGCCGGAGCGGCCGAAGCCGCCGCGTCAGGTGCATCTGCTGCAGCGCAAGACGTCCAAGGTCGGCGCGGGCCTCGGCAAGACCACCGGCTGGATCCACCGCACGGAGCTCAGGCACCGGGGCGTCACGATGGTCGCCGGGGCGACGTACGACCGGATCGACGACGAGGGCCTGCACCTCACGGTCGACGGCGCCTCGACGACGCTCGCCGTGGACACGGTGGTGCTCTGCGCGGGCCAGGAGCCGAGGCGTGACCTGTACGACGAGCTGAGCGCGGCGGGGCACACGGTCCATCTGATCGGCGGCGCCGATGTGGCGGCGGAACTCGACGCCAAGCGCGCCATCGACCAGGGCACGCGGCTGGCGGCGGCGATCTAGGGCCCCGCGCCCCTGCCTAGGATGCGGTCATGTCACTCCCGCACGCGATCCTCACCGCCCTGCTCGAGAAGCCGTCGTCAGGGCTGGAGCTGACCCGGCGCTTCGACAGGTCGATCGGCTACTTCTGGTCCGCCACGCATCAGCAGATCTACCGGGAGCTGGGGAAACTGGAGGAGGCGGGGCACATCCGGGCCCTGCCCTCCGACCGGCCCGCCCGGGGCCAGAAGAAGGAGTACGAGGTCCTGCCCGCGGGCCGTGCGGAGCTGACCGCGTGGGTGGGCAGGACCGAGGACCCGAAGCCGATCCGCGACGCCCTGCTGCTGCGGATGCGGGCGGCGGCCGTCGTGGGCACGGAGGGGCTGGAGGCGGAGCTGCGCCGCCATCTCGCCCTGCACGAAGGCCAGTTGGCCGAGTACGAGGACATCGAGAAGCGCCACTTCCCGCCTGAGCGGGACACGGTCGAGGACCGGCTCCGTCATGTGGTGCTGCGGGGCGGGATCGATCTGGAGCGGTTCTGGATCGAGTGGGTCAGGGCCGCGCTGCGGGAACTGGCGGCCCTGCCCACGACTCCCCGGTAGAGCCGGGCCCCGCGGTCCGGCGACCGGTCGCCGGAGGGCTCAGGAACGCGCGGGCCGCCTGCCGGGCACCGGGCGCAGGGCGATGAGGCACCAGGCGCCGGCGGCCGTCAGCGCGACGGCCGCCAACGTCCCCAGCAGCGGCGCTTCGGGCCGCCAGCCCAGCGACACTCGCGTCCCGAGACACGTGAGCCCGAAGGCGACGGCCCCCGGAGCGTAGACCGGCACCCTGGCGGCGGCCGCCCGCAGCGCGGTGGCCGCCAGCAGACCGACCACGGTCCATGCGGCCAGATAGGGCAGCAAGGGGCCGGGGGCGATCACGGGCAGACCGTATTCGTCGGGGCCGATCCGGGACAGCGCGGAGAACCAGCCGAACCCGACTCCGAGGGCGGTGACACCCACCACCCACAGCGCATGCCGCCAGAGCGGGCCGGTCAGGACCTCTCCCTCCGATTCGTCCAGGTCGTCGCCTGCGGAGGGTCCCATGTCTTCGATCACGACCGGGAGGACGCCGCCGTGGCATCGGGGGTTGCCTGCCGGAGCCGGTCAGCCGCCGGCCGCCTCCACGGCGTCGGCGACCTGGTCGAAGAACCGGGCGTGGGCGCCGTCGCTGCAGGGGGCTTCGGGGTTCCAGGGGACGATGTGGGCACCGGAAGCGGCGGCCTGCCAGGACGCGTTGGCGCGAAGGGCGTCGAGAGGGTGGGCGTTGGCGCGTACGTCGACGAGGAGGACGTCGGCGGAGAGTTCCGCGATGCCGGACCAGTCGGCGGTGAACCAGTTGGCGCTCGGACCGCCCTGCGGGGACACCAGGTCGAGGCCGAACGCGGTGAGTTCGCGCAGGTCGGGCCAGGACGGCGGCTTGGCCAGATAGGCGCTGTCGGCGGACGCGGGCGACAGGGCCAGCAGGGCCGGGCGGCGGACGGCGGCCCCTCGGGCCAGGGCCCGGAGCCGGTTGACGGCACGGGCGAGGGCGATGGCGCCCGCGGTGTCCTGGGCGGCGCCCAGGGCCCGCGCCAGGGCGGCGAACCGTGCCCGGACGTCGGCGAGGGACTGGCCCTGGCCGACGTCGAGCACGACCAGGGGCACCCGCTCCTCGACGTGCTTCGCGGCCTCGGGGTCGATCCCGTACACCTGCCCGCCGCCGTAGGTGACCGCGACCACGAGGTCGGGCGCGCCACGGAGCAGCGCTTCGGCGTCGAGCGCGGCGCCGGAGCCCAGGTAGTCGATGCCGTCGAGCGGCAGCGATCCGGCCTTGACGGGGTCCGGCCCGTCACCGTCGTGGTTCGAGCCGAACAGTCCGGCGGATCGAATGCCGTGCTCCCAGAGGGTCGCTCCGGCCTGTATGTAGGTGACGACCTTCTCCGGCCGCCGGTCGGACGTCGCCAAGTGGCCCCGGTCGTCGAGGAATTGCCAGTTCGTCTGCCGCTCCATGATCGCGCGCTCCTGCCCCTCGCCTGCGACTCGCTGCCTGTGTTCCTGCCCACGGATCACACGGAACGAACGGGGGAACGAACCGGGGCGAGCGGGGGGACGAACGGGCCCGGGTACGCGCCGTTCGACGCGTACCCGGGCCCGCCGCTGTCGCGCCGGGGAGCGGGCTCAGACGATGCCCTCGGCGATCTCCGCCTGCTCGCGGTCGTTCCCGTACGCGGACGGCGTGCTGTACGAGCGCCGGGCGACGTACCACCACACGCTGGCCAGGGCGAGGACGACGACCAGGGCGATGGAGGCGTAGTTCATGGAGTTCACCGTGAGCGGCGAGGACTGCGGCAGACAGAACAGCACCGTGACCACGGCCACCCAGGACACCGCGATCCAGCCGATCGGCCGGCTCCAGCGACCGAGGTGCCACGGCCCCGGCTGGAAGCGGTCCCCGGCGCGCAGCCGCAGATAGATGGGTATCGCGTACGCGGGGGTGATGCCGATGACGTTGATGGCGGTCACGGCCCCGTAGGCGGTCGCCGAGTACAGCGACGGCAGCGCGAGCAGAGCGGCCACGCCGACCGAGAGCCACACCGCGGGGACGGGCGTCTGGGTGCCGCTGCTGACCTTGCGCCACAGGGCGGATCCCGGCAGCGCGTTGTCGCGGCTGAAGGCGAACACCATCCGGCTGGCGGCCGCCACCTCGGCGTTGCCGCAGAACAGCTGGGCGACGATCACGACGAGGAGCAGCGCCGAGGCACCCGCGGAGCCGAGCGCGTCCAGCAGGATCTGGGCGGGTGGCACTCCGGTCGCGCTCTGCTGGGTGCCGGCGTAGTCCTGGATGGCGAAGGTCAGTCCGGCGAGCAGGACGAAGCCGGCGATCCAGGAGACCCAGATGGCGCGGACGATGCCCTTGGCGGCGGAGACGGAGGCGTTGGAGGTCTCCTCGGACAGATGGGCGGAGGCGTCGTACCCGGAGAACGTGTACTGCGCGAGCAGCAGGCCGATGGCCGCCACGTAGAACGGGTTGGCCCAGCCGGTGTCGTTGACGAACTCGGTGAACACGAACGAGGGCGACTGGTGGCGGTCGGGCACGATCGCGAGGGCGCCGACGATCACGGCGACACCGGTGAGGTGCCACCACACGCTGATGGAGTTGAGGACGCTGACGAGGCGTACCCCGAACAGGTTGAGCGTCGCGTGCAGCAGCAGGATGCACAGGAAGATGACGAACGTCGACCCGGGGGTGGGGTCGAAGCCCCACTGGAGGTTGAGGAAGGCGCCGGTGAACAGGGCCGCGCCGTAGTCGATTCCGGCGATGGCGCCCAGCAGCCCGAGCAGGTTGAGCCAGCCCGTGTACCAGCCCCAGCGTCGTCCGCCGAGCCGGTCGGCCATGTAGTACAGGGCTCCGGAGGTGGGGTAGGCGCTGGTGACCTCGGCGAGGGCGAGACCCACGCAGAGGACGAACAGCCCGACGCCCGCCCAGCCCCACATCATCACGGCCGGGCCGCCGGTGTTCAGCCCGAATCCGTAGAGGGTCATGCAGCCGGACAGGATGGATATGACGGAGAAGCTGATGGCGAAGTTGCCGAAGCCTCCCATCCGGCGCGCGAGGACGGGCTGGTAGCCGAGCTCGCGCAGCCGCTGTTCCTCATCCCTGGGCGGAGCCTGGTCCTTGGCGGACCACGCTGTACGGGACATGGACGGACCTCCGGGGGAAGAGAGTTGGACACATCAGGGGGACGGGAAGGGGCGTGCCGACAGGCGGGGGGAGCCGTCGGGGGTCGGTCGGGGGTCATCTGCCGGGGGCGTCGCGCGCCGCCGTGAGGCACCGCCCGCGCGCCCGCAGGAACAGCTCCTCGGTGGCTGCCTTGTCGTTCTGGTCCGCGGTGCGGTAGGTCCAGGGAACGGTGGTGTAGTACGGTCCCAGCGCCTCGAAGACCCGCCCGGCCTCCTCGAAGTGCAGGGCCCCCCACAGGGCGTGGGCGAGATGGCTGAGGTCGAGGAGCGAGCTGGTGGCGGGCCGGGCGTGGTCGAACCAGCCGTGCAGCGCCCGTACGGAGTCGCGGATGGCGTCCTCGGCGACCCAGTGCAGGTCCAGCGCCCGGCGGTGGCCCTGTTCCCTGCGGTAGCGCTCCACCCGTGCGTACAGCGGCAGGGCGTGCAGCGGTGAGCCGGGGGCGGCGGTGGAGGCCGCCCATTGCACGAAGTTCACGGCCTCCGACAGGGCGCCCGAGCGGCGCACATAGAGGAACTGCAGCATCCGGTGGTAGGCCTCGCGGTTGCCGGGGTCGCGCTTGTCGGCCTCGCCCAGCAGCCCCCACGGGCCCGGCGGCAGCATCGGCCCGGGCGGGGGCACCCGGTGCTCCTCCATGAACTGCTGGTCGTCGAGCTGCGCGAGGGCGAGCAGGCACACCCAGGGCACCGGATCGTCCGGCGCCATACGGGCGGTCCCGCCGCACGCGTCCCAGGCCTCGTGCCACAGGTCCCGGGTCCTGTGGTGGCCCTCGCGGTGCGCGCGCACGGCCCGTTCGACGGCGACCCGGGCATGCATCACGGCAGCGGCGACGCTGTGCGGTTCCTCCGCACGCCAGGCCTTGACGACGTCCGAGCCGGCCGCGACCGCCGCGAGGACCTGGGTCCGCTGGGTCCACAGCGACCGGTCGCGGGTGTCGGCGAGGAGATCCCGCATCGACACCCAGCGCCCCGTCCGCAGGTCCTGGAGCGCGCCGCGCAGCGCGTTGTCGTGGCCTGCTGGATGGTAGACGGGGCGGAAGTGGTCATGGGCCATCAGCCCTCCCCGGCACGGTCGTCGGCGGCCGTGACGGAGCTGAGGACCGTACGTGGCACCGTACGTAATCCGGAGCGGGCATGCGTCGTCATGGGTCCTCCAGGACGGTGGGGGCGAAGGCGGCACGTCCGGCCGCCGAGGCGTCCTGCTGTTGATCGACGATCAGTGTAGGGGTGGTCGCACTCCGTGGGATCACGTTCTCGGATCTTGCACAACTCTTCGACCACAGCAGCAAACTGACTGGTCATCAGCTACTTTCGCCGTACGCCTTGCGGACCGTGGCCGGGTCCCCGGTCCGGCCTTGACGAGGGCCGGAGGCTCGGCCAGGCTTGCCGTCGGTGATCACGGTCGTGGCTTCCCGCGACCGTACCGGGACATACCGAAGAGACGGGACATGGTGTCTGCCGACCCTCGTGCCAACGCCTCGGTGCTCGCCGTGGACCAGGGCACCTCGGGCACCAAGGCACTCGTCGTCTGCCCCGAGCGGGGTGTGATCGGCACCGGCTCGGCGGTCGTACGGCCTCGCTACGGCGCGGGCGGGGTCGTCGAGGCCGATCCGGGCGAGCTGCTGTCGTCGGTCCTCGACGCGGGCCGTCAGGCGCTCGCCGAGGCCGGGGAGCCGGTCGCGGCGGTGGGTCTGGCCAACCAGGGCGAGACGGTGCTCGCCTGGGACCCGGGCACCGGTGAGCCGCTGACCGACGCCATCGTGTGGCAGGACCGGCGGGCCGCTTCCGTGTGCGCCGGGGTGAGCGCGGACGAGGCGGAGGAACTGCGCGGTCTCACGGGCCTGCCGCTCGACCCGTACTTCGCCGCGCCGAAGATGGCCTGGATCCGGCGCGGCCGGACCCGCGAGGGCGTCGTCACCACCAGCGACGCATGGCTGATACACCGGCTGACCGGTGAGTTCGTCACGGACGCGTCGACGGCGGGCCGCACCCAGCTGCTCGACCTCGACCGCGTCGCATGGTCGCCTCGCGCACTGGAGATCTTCGGACTTGACGCCGAACGGCTGCCGCGCGTCGTGGACGCGGCGGGACCCGTCGGCACGACCACGGCCTTCGGACCCGCGCTGCCGCTCACCGGACTGCTCGTGGACCAGCAGGCCGCCCTGCTGGTCCAGCGCGTCACCGAGCCGGGGACGGCCAAGTGCACCTACGGCACGGGGGCGTTCCTGCTGGCCCAGACGGGTGCCCGGCCACGGCGCGGGAGTTCGGGCCTGGTCAGCTGTGTGGCGTGGCGGCTCGCCGGTCGGACCAGCTACTGCCTCGACGGGCAGGTGTACACGGCCGCGTCCGCGGTCCGCTGGCTCACCGGTCTCGGTGTGATCTCCGGGGCGGCGGACCTCGATCCCGTCGGCTCGTCGGTGCCGGACTCCGGGGGCGTCACGTTCGTACCGGCGCTCGCGGGACTGGCGGCGCCGTGGTGGCGGGCGGATCTGCGCGGGTCGCTGACGGGGCTCGGCCTGGACACCACCGCCGGACATCTGGTGCGGGCGCTGTGCGAGGGAATCGCCGCGCAGGTCGTCTCGCTCGCCGATGCCGTGGCCGCCGATCTGGGTGCTCCGCTGTCGTCGCTGCGCGTGGACGGCGGGCTGACGCGGTCGGCACTGCTGATGCAGACCCAGGCGGATCTGCTGCAACGGCCGGTCGAGGTCTCGGCGTTGCCCGACGCGACCGCCCTGGGGGTGGGGGCGGTGGCGCGGCTGGGCCTCGATCCCGGTCTGGGCGTCGAGGCGGTGGTACCGGCATGGAAACCGGCCGCCGTGTACGAGCCCCGCATCCCGGCCGGGCGGGCGCGGGAGCGGCTGGCCGCGTTCCGCGCGGCGGTGGACACCCTCACCGCGCAGCGGCCGGACACTCCCCCGCTGCCCGCGCAGGACGCCTCGTGACCGTCACGACGGCCGGCCCGCCGGACGACGACGTCCTCGACGTCGTGGTCGTCGGTGCCGGTGTCGTCGGCACCGCCATCGCCCGCGAGCTGGCCCGCTACCGGCTGCGCACCGCCCTCGTGGAGGCGTCGGCGGACGTCGGCGACGGCACGTCGAAGGCCAACACGGCGATCCTGCACACGGGTTTCGACGCCGTCCCCGGATCGCTGGAGTCCGCTCTGGTCCGGGACGGCGGCCGGCGGCTCGCCGCCTACGCCGCGGAGACCGGTACCCCCGTGGAACCGCTCGGGGCCCTGCTCGTCGCCTGGGACGAGGAGCAGTCCGCCGCGCTCCCGGGCCTGGCGGAGAAGGCGAAGCGCAACGGCTACGACGAAGCCTCGACCATCGGCGCCGGGGAGCTGCGGGCCCGCGAGCCACACCTCGGCCCGGGAGCCCTCGGCGCACTCCACGTCCCCGGGGAGAGCATCGTCTGCCCGTGGACGACGACCCTCGCGTACGCGACCCAGGCCGTGCGCTCCGGTGTCACGCTGCATCTCAACTGCCCGGTGACCGGCGTCGGTTCCGTGGACGGACGGCATGTGATCAGCACCGGCCGGGGGCCGCTGCGCGCCCGCTACCTGGTGAACGCGGCCGGGCTGTACGCGGACGAGATCGACCGGATGCTCGGCCATGACACCTTCACCGTCACCCCCAGGCGCGGCCAGCTCATCGTCTTCGACAAGTTCGCCCGCGGCCTGGTCCGCCACATCCTGCTGCCGGTGCCGACGGCCCTCGGCAAGGGCGTGCTGGTCGCGCCGACCGTGTACGGGAACGTGCTGCTCGGGCCGACCGCCGAGGACCTCGACGACAGGACGGCGACCGGTTCGACGGCCGAAGGTCTCGCCCTGCTGCGGGAGAAGGGCCGCCGCATCGTGCCGGAGCTGCTCGACGAGGAGGTCACCGCCGTGTACGCGGGGCTGCGCGCCGCGACGGGCCAGGAGGACTACCGCATCCACAGCCGGCCAGGACAGCGGTACGTCACGGTCGGCGGGATCCGCTCGACCGGGCTGACCGCGTCCATGGCGATCGCCGCGCATGTGGTGGAACTGCTCGTCGACGCCGGACTCACTCCCGGCCCGCCGCGCACGCTCGCACCCGTCCGCATGCCCAACATCGGCGAGGCGTTCCCCCGGCCGTACCGGGACGCCGAACTGATCGCCACCGACCCGGAGTACGGCACGATCGTGTGCCACTGCGAGCGGGTGACGCGCGGCGAGATCCGGGACGCGCTGGCCGCCGACATCCCGCCCGCCACGCTGGACGGTCTGCGGCGGCGGACGCGTGCCCGGGGCGGTCGCTGCCAGGGCTTCTCGTGCGGGGCCGCGGTGCGCGAGCTGTTCGGGGCCCGCCGGTGAACCGGCGCACGGTCGACGTCCTCGTCGTCGGCGCGGGTCCGGCCGGGCTCGCCGTCGCCACCGCGCTGGCCGGGACCGGCGCCGGTTCGGTCGAGGTCCTCGAACGGGAGCAGGAGACGGGCGGCGTGCCCCGCCACTGTGACCGGGGCGGCTTCGGACTTCGGGACCTGCGGCGCCCGATGAGCGGGCCCACGTACGCCCGGCACCGGACCGCGGCGGCCCTGCGCGCCGGGGCGGTGCTGCGCACCGGAGTCATGGTCACCGGGTGGGCCGGTCCGCTGACCGTGGAGACGACGAGCCGGACGGGACTGGAGCAGTTGTCGGCGCGGGCCGTGGTCCTGGCGACCGGTGCGCGCGAACGGCCGCGCAGCGCCCGGCTGGTACCGGGCGACCGGCCCGCCGGGGTCTACACGACGGGCGAGTTGCAGCAGGCCGTCCATCTGTACGGGCAGCGCGTCGGCGAGCGGGCGCTGATCGTCGGCGCCGGTCCCGTGGCCCGTGCGACCGTCGGCACGCTGCGGCGGGCCGGCGTCGAGCCCGTCGCCCTGGTGACGGAGGAGCCGGGCCTCCTGCCGCGTCCGGGGCTGCGGCGTCCCGTACCCGTGCTCACGGGCACGGCCGTGACGGCACTGCACGGGCGGGGACGGCTCACCGGGGTGGCGCTGCGCCGCCACGACGGCGGCACCGCGGTCGTCGCCTGCGACACGGTCGTCTTCACCGGCGACTGGATCCCCGAGCACGAGTTGGCGAGGACTGCCGGGATCGCGCTGGACGCGGGCACCCGCGGCCCGGCCGTCGACGCCTCGTTCCGCACCGCGCGCCCGGGGGTGTTCGCCGTGGGCAACGTCCTGCACGGCGTGGAGACCGCGGGCGCCGCGGCGCTGGAGGGCCGCCGTGCGGCCGTGCGGGTACGGCGCTTCCTCGACGACGGCCGGTGGCCGGAGGTACGGGTGCCGCTCGTGACCGAGGGCGCGCTGCGCTGGGCGGCCCCGAACCTCTTCGCTCCGGGTGACGCGGGGACCCGGCTGCTGCTGCGCGCGGAGCGGCGGATCGTACGACCGGTACTGACCGTCACCCAGGACGGCCGACTGCTGCACCGCGAGCGGCTGCTGCGTACGGCGGGTCCGGAGCGTTCGCTGGTGGTGCCGGCGCGCTGGGCCGGCCGCGTGGACGGCGACGGCGGCGCGGTGCGGATCTGCCTCGGACAGGGCTACGGCTGAGGCTGGGGCTAGGGCCAGGGCCAGGGCCAGGGCCAGGCTAGGGCTACGGCCTTCTCGGGATGGGAGGCGGCCACACCGCCTCCACCCCCGCACCATCTCCCTCCCGGACGTGGGCCACGGCCACGCCCTCGTTTTCAAAACGGACCAGCAGTCCGTATGATGCTTCCATCCGGACCACCGGTCCGCTTCACCATGGATGTGATCACACATGCCCCTGCCCCCCGCGGAGCTCTACCGCCACGGACTGCGGCTGCTGCTGGAGAGGACATCCCCGCCTGGGTCGAACTGTGGGACGAGGACGGCGTCCTCGAGTTCCCCTTCGCCCCGGCGGGCTGGCCCCGGCGCCTGGAGGGCAAGCAGGCCGTCGCGGACTACATGCGCCACTACCCCGACCACATCGACCTCCACGACTTCCCCCATGTGGAGATCCACCAGACCACCACGCCCGAGACCGTCGTGGTCGAGATGCGCGGGGTCGGCCGCATGGTCGAGACCGGCCGCCCCTTCGACATGACCTACATCGCCGTGGTCACGGTCAAGAACGGGCGCATCACCTCCTACCGCGACTACTGGAACCCCCTCGCCGTCCAGGAGGCGGGCGCCGACTTCGCAGGAGCGACCCGATGAACACGCCCGCCACCACCCTCGTCATCGGCGCGACCGGCACCACCGGCCGCCGCGTCGCCGCCGGGCTGAGCGCCAAGGGTCTGCGCGTCAAGGCAGCCGGCCGGCGCGCCACCCCGGTCGACGGCGCGCAGGCCGTCCGCTTCGACTGGTACGAGCCCGCGACGTTCGGCGAGGCCCTCGACGGGGTCGACCGCGTCTACCTCGTCCCGCCCATCGGATCCTCCGACCCCGCCGAGGTCATGCTGCCCTTCCTCCGCCGGGCCCGCGCCACCGGCGTCCGGCGTGCGGTGCTGCTCAGCTCCTCGGCGATGCCCGCCGGAGGACCGGTCGTGGGCCAGGTCCACCAGGCCCTGCCCGGACTGTTCGACGAGTGGGCGGTGCTGCGGCCCTCCTGGTTCATGCAGAACTTCACCGGCCCGCATCACCATGGGCGCACCATCCGCGAGGACGGCGTCATCCTGACGGCCACCGGAAAGGGCCGCGTCGGGTTCGTCGACGCCGAGGACATCGCCGCCGTCGCCGTTCACGCACTGGCCGACGACCGGGCTCCCGACACCGATCTGATCCTCACCGGGCCCGAGGCGCTGAGCTACGAGGACGTGGCCGGGATCATCACCGATGTCACCGGCCGGCCCGTGGTCCACCGGCATCTGACGTTCGAGCAGCTGCGCGACCGCTTGGCGGCCGGGATACCGCTGGAGTTCGCCACCATGCTGGCCGGCATGGACCGCGCCATCGCCGATGGCGCAGAGGACCGCACGTCGGACACGGTCGAGCGCATCACCGGCCGTCCTCCGCGGAGTTTCCGCGCGCTCATGGAAGCGGAGATGTCGCGAGGCGGCACCTGATGGCGGCGCCCGTACCCGACCGGCTCGACGACGCGATCCGACCCGTCAGCACACCGAGGAGGACCCGTGGCCCAGCGACCTGAGCGCGCGGACGCCGTACGCAACCGAGAGGCCGTCCTCGCCGCCGCCGACACCCTGTTCGCCGCCAGCACCAGTCCCCAGAGCGTGTCGATGGACGACATCGCCGCGGCGGCCGGTGTGGGCAAGGGCACGCTGTTCCGCCGCTTCGGCGACCGTGCGGGCCTGATCAGGGCGTTGCTCGCGGCCCGGCTCGAACCCCTGCAGCGGGCCGTGCAGGAGGCGATGGGCACGGAAGGGTCCCCCGCGCCGCCGCGGCAGCTGGTGAGGGACCTGCTCGACGCCTCACTGCGCTTCAAGATCGAGAACCGTCATCTGATGTCGGCGGCCGAGGACGCCGGGCTCGGCAACCCGTACCACGCCGGGCACTACGGCTGGTGGCACGAGACGCTTCGAGAGGCCCTGCGCCAGGTGCCCGGCGTCCCCGACGCGGACTTCGCCGCCCACGCGCTGCTGGCCGCCATCCGCGCCGACCTCGTGGTGCATCTGATCGACGATCAGGGGACCGCGCCCGAGCACCTGCGGGCCACGCTCGCGGCCTACGTCGACACCGTCCTCGGCGACAGCTCCGGCGCGGCCCCGCCGAAGCGGCATTGACCCGGCGGCGACGACGCGGTCAGGCGGCGGTCCAGACGGTCGTGGTGTTGCAGAACTCCTTGATGCCGTGCCCGGACAGTTCGCGGCCGTAGCCCGACCGCTTCACGCCCCCGAAGGGCATCGCCGGGTGTGAGGCGGTCATGCCGTTGAAGAAGACACCGCCCGCCTCGATGTCCCGGACGAACCGCTCCATCTCGCCCTCGTCGCGGGTCCAGACGTTCGAACTCAGGCCGAAGGGGCTGTCGTTGGCGACGGAGACGGCCTCCTCGAGGTCCGCCACGCGGTAGACGGTCGCGACCGGGCCGAAGGCCTCCTCCTGGTGGATGCGCATCTCGGGGGTGATCCCGGTGAGTACGGTCGGGAGGTAGAACCAGCCGTGCGGCTGATCCCCGGGGCGTCCGGCACCGCACATCGCGCGCGCGCCGAGCCGTACGGCGTCGTCGACGAGTTCCTCCAGATCGGTGCGGCCCTGCTCGGTGGCGAGCGGTCCGACGTCGGTGGACCTCTCCAGCGGGTCGCCGACGGTGAGCGCCTCCATCCGGGCGGCGAACCGCTCGGTGAAGGTGTCGTAGACGTCCTCGTGGACGATGAACCGCTTGGCCGCGATGCAGGACTGACCGTTGTTCTGGACCCGCGCGGTGACCGCGGTCCGTGCGGCCTTGTCGACGTCGGCCGACGGCATCACCACGTACGGATCGCTGCCGCCGAGTTCCAGCACGGTCTTCTTGACCTCGTCCCCGGCGATCGAGGCGACCGACCGGCCGGCGGGCTCGCTTCCGGTGAGCGTCGCGGCGGCGACCCGGGGATCGCGCAGCACGCCCTCGACCGCGCCCGAGCCGATCAGGAGGGTCTGGAAGCAGCCGTCGGGGAAGCCTGCCCGGTGGAAGAGATCCCCCAGGTAGAGGGCGGTCTGCGGGACGTTGGAGGCGTGCTTCAGCAGTCCGGTGTTGCCGGCCATCAGCGCCGGCGCCGCGAACCGGACGACCTGCCAGAGCGGGAAGTTCCACGGCATCACGGCGAGGACCACGCCCAGGGGGCGGTAGTGGACCCGCGCCCTCGCGGCGCCCGAGTCCAACACGTCGTCCTCCGCGGGGTACTCGTCGGCGAGGAGCCGCTCGGCGTGATCGGCGTACCAGCGCATCGCCTTGACGCACTTCGCCGCCTCGGCCTCGGCCGCCGCGAGGGGTTTGCCCATCTCGCAGGTCATGGTGCGGGCGATGTCGTCGTGGTCCTCCTCGAGCAGCGCGGCCGCCCGTTTGAGGAGCCGGGAGCGCTCGGCGAACGAGGTCGTGCGGAACGTACGGAACGCCGCGTGGGCGGCGGCCAGCCGCTCCTCGATCACCTCGGGGCCGATCGCTTCGAAGGTCTTGAGCGTCTCGCCGGTCGCGGGGTTCACACTGGCGATGGGCATGGCTGTGTCCTCCTTCGGCCGCGCACTTACGACCCTGCCGCGCGCCGCGCGGAGCCGCAACGCGGCAGCCGGGGCAGCTGCCGCCGCACGGCGTTCACCCGAACGGGCAGCGGGTGACCGCGCGGCGTACGCTCGGGAGAGATGGATCACCCGGCTTCGATCCGTTCGCCCGGGGAGACGACGTGACGCGACATCGCCACAGCACACGGGGACCGGCCATCCTGACGGCGCTCGCCATGGCCGCGCTCGCGGCCGGCGGCGGCACCGCGTACGCCGACGACGACATCGAGACGCTCACCGCGCGGCAGATCTCCGAGAAGGCCCGCGAGGCCCTGCTCGGCGCCACATCGGTGCACATCACCAGCAAGGGCGACCTCGGCCGGCCCGGCGCGCCCGACGAGCTGGATCTCACCCTGGACCGCGCGGGGAACTGCGCCGGCTCGGTGAGCATGGGCGAGTCGGGATCCGTGGAGGTCATCAAGCGCGGCACAACGGTCTGGCTGAAGCCGGACGCGGCGTTCTGGAAGAACCACGTTCCCGGTGCGGGAGAGGCCGCCGAGGCGATCGTCGGGGACCGCTACGTACGCGGCTCGACCGAGGACAGCATGCTCAAGGGCATGGCCGAGGTGTGCGACCTCGACACGTTCGTGAACCGGCTCACCGGCGCCCCCGAGAGCGACGTCGTCCTCACCAAGGGCAAGAAGGCGGAGATCAACGACGTCGACGCCATCCCGCTGACGGGCGAGCGGTCGGGCAGGACGATCACGCTGTACGTCGCGACCGAGGGCAAGCCCTATCCGGTGCGCCTGGTCGTGAAGGGCGCCGGTGCGGCCGAGGCGACCGTCGACTTCTCGGCGTACGACACTCCGGTCCCGGCCGGAACTCCCCCGGCCGACGAGAGCATCGACCTGTCCACTCTGATGGGTTAGCCGCGACCCCGAGGGCCTGTCGGCCGGTCACACCTGGGTGGGCCGAGCCTCGGCCCGCCGCGCACCTGCCCGCGGGACCGCGGTGCGTTGGCGGCGCCGCACGGTGCCCAGCAGACTCGGCGCCATGTCGGGCAAGCGAAGCGCGGGCCTCCTTCTCTTCCGGGGCATGGATCCGGATGTCGAGGTGCTGATCGGGCACATGGGCGGCCCGTACTGGGCCGCCAAGGACGAGGGCGCGTGGTCGATCCCCAAGGGCGAGCACGGCCCTGAGGAACAGCCGGAGGCCGCCGCGCGCCGGGAGTTCGAGGAGGAGCTCGGACTGCCGGCGCCGGACGGGGACCGGATTCCGCTCGGTGAGAGCCGCCAGTCGGGCGGCAAGACCGTCACGGTCTGGGCGGTCGAGGGCGACCTCGACGCCCGGGCGGTGGTGCCCGGCACTTTCACGATGGAGTGGCCGCCACGGTCCGGCGTGCTGAGTGAGTTCCCGGAGATCGACCGGGTCGGCTGGTTCTCCCTGGAGCGCGCGGCGGAGCTGCTCGTCCCGGGCCAGCGGATCTTTCTGGACCGGCTCGGCCACCACATACGCGGCGACCGCTGACAGCGGTCGCCGCTCCTGAACCGGAGGAAACACCCCGTGCCCCCTTACCTCAAGGCCGTCGCCGTCTGCGGCGCGGCGCTGCTCACCGCGACCGCTCTCCCCGCCACCACCTCCCGTGCGTACGCCGAGGGTTCGGTGACGGCCCGGGAACTACTGGCAGAGGTCAGTAGCTGCTCACGAATATCCGACGGCTTCTACCAGACCGACGCGGACGAGGACGAGTCCGTCGCGGTGTGCGGGACCAGGGAGGCCGTGTTCTGGAAAGCGGACATGGACATCGACTGCGACGGCTGGCCGAGCGAGGAGTGCAACAGCGACACGGATCCCTACTTCCAGCCCGAGACCGCGTACGCGGACTCCGTGGGAGATCCGCTCGACTCCGCCGAGCTGCCCTTCATCGTCGTCCCGGCGGCGAGTTCGCTCTGGGACTACAACGAGTCCGGCATACGCGGCGGCAGCGTCGCGGCCGTCATCTACCGCAACCGGGTGATGTACGGGGTGGTCGGGGACGCCGGACCGAGCGAACTGATCGGCGAGGCGTCGTACGCCATGGCCGACGCGCTGGGCATCGATCCCGATCCACACGAAGGAGGCGCCAGTTCGGGCGTCACCTACATCGTGTTCCGTGACTCCAAGGCCTCCCCCATCGAGTCCCATCGCGCGGCCTCCACGATCGGCGACAGGCTGGCGCGGAAGTTCGTCGGCCGCTCGTGACGGACCCCTGCCATGGACCCCGTGGAAGCACTGGACCGGATCGCCTTCCTGCTGGAGCGTTCCGGGGCTCCCACCTACCGGGTACGGGCGTTCCGTACGGCATCGGCGGCCGTCGCCGCGCTGGGTGAGCGCGAGACCGGGGAGCGGGCCGAGGCCGGTTCGCTGGAGTCGGTGCGGGGCCTCGGGCCGAAGACCGCGCAGGTCGTGCGGGAGGCGCTGGCGGACGAGGTGCCCGGGTATCTGCTGCGGCTGGAGGACGAGTCGGACGGCGGGCCGGCCGAGGGCGAGACGGGAACGCGGTTGCGCGCGGCACTGCGCGGCGACTGTCATCTGCACTCGGACTGGTCGGACGGCGGCAGCCCCATCGAGGCGATGGGGCGTGCCGCCGCCGGCCTCGGCCACGCGTGGGCCGTGCTCACCGATCACTCCCCCAGGCTCACGGTCGCGCGGGGGCTGAGCGCGGAGCGGCTGCGCGAGCAGCTGGACGTGGTGGCGGAACTGAACCGGACCTGGGCGCCGTTCCGGCTGCTCACCGGCATCGAGTGCGACATCCTGCCGGACGGCTCGCTCGACCAGGAACCGGAGCTGCTGGACCGGCTCGATCTGGTGGTCGCCTCCGTGCACTCCAAGCTCCGGATGGAGGCGCGGCCGATGACCCGGCGCATGGTGGCCGCCGTGACGAATCCGCTGGTCGATGTCCTGGGGCACTGCACAGGGCGGCTGTTGACGGGGCGTGACGGGGCCCGGGGCCGCCCCGAGTCGGAGTTCGACGCGGAGCAGGTGTTCGCGGCGTGTGCCGAGACCGGCACGGCCGTGGAGATCAACAGCCGGCCGGACCGTCTGGATCCGCCGCGGCGGCTGCTGCGCGCGGCGGTCGAGGCGGGCACCCTGTTCGCCGTCGACTCGGACGCCCACGCCCCGGGCCAGCTGGACTGGCTGATCAACGGCTGTGTCCGGGCGGAGGAGTGCGGCGTGCCTCCCTCCCGGGTCGTCAACACATGGAGTGCGGACGCTCTGCTGCGCTGGACGCGGACCCGGGAGCTGCCGGAGGGCTGAGCGAGGTGCGGGCCGCGGCGGCCCGGGGCTCTGCCCGTGCTGTGCGGACCGTGAGGTGCGACCTTGGAGTGGGACGCCCCGCAGAGGAGAGGACGGCGATCACCGTGACCGTGACGGACCGGCACGAGGAAGTATCGGTGCAGCTCAGCGGCGCACCGGAGGACGCGGACGCCGTCTTCGGCGCGCTGGTCGCGGCGTACCCCTGCGACCGGGACGCCGAGGAGCACCCGCATCTGGTGGACCAGAGCGGCCACCCGACGATCTGGTCGGCCACTTACGACGTGGCACCCGCCGAGACGGCGGCGCCGGTGGCGGCCACGGCGCTCGGCGCGCCTGTGGCGGCCGAGCTGTCCGGGTCGTACGCGGCGGTGGACCGGCTCGCCCAGGCACTCAGCAGCGGTTTCGCGGTGGAGGAGGAACACGCGGTGTCGGGGGACGGCGAGAAGCAGCTGCGGGTGCGGCTGGCCTCGTCGCCGGCAGCGAACGGCTGACGCGGCCGTCGAACGGGGCCGCACACGTGGGTGTCGCCGAGGCTCCCTTGCATGCCTTGACAGGCATATAACCAGTGACGCATATTCGATGGCATGACGGACGCCATCTGGTCGGCCCTGGTGGATCCGCACCGGCGGGCCGTGCTCGATCTGCTGCGCGAGGGCGACCGTGCGGTGGGCGAGCTGGTCGAGCTGCTCGGCCAGTCCCAGCCGAACGTGTCCAAGCATCTGCGGGTGCTGCGCGAGGCCGGGCTCGTCCGGGTGCGCAGACAGGCACAGCAGCGCATCTACGCGATCGAGCCCGGCCCGATCGCGGAGCTCGACGCCTGGCTCGCGCCGTACCGGCGTCTGTGGAACGACCGTCTCGACGCACTGGGCCGCTACCTCGACGACGAAGACGGTGTCGGTGCAGCAGCACACGCAGAGGAGCCATCATGAACCGCGGAACCTTCATCGACTTCGAGGGCCGCCCCGCCGTCCGCTTCGAACGCAGCTATCCGCACCCCGTGGAGCGGGTCTGGGCCGCCGTCTCCGAGCCGGAAGGGCTCGCCCACTGGTTCCCGTCGAAGGTCCGGATCGAACCGCACGAGGGCGGGAAGATCGAGTTCTCGGAGGACCCCAACCTGCCGGCGACGACGGGCACGGTGCTGGTCTTCGAGCCGCCGCACCGGCTCGCCTTCACCTGGGAGGGCGACGAGATCCACCTGGAGGTGACGGCCGAGGGCGAGGGCTGCCGGCTGGCCCTCACCAATGTCCTGGCCGCGCGGAACACCGCGGCCCGCAACGCCGCGGGCTGGAGCGTGTGTCTCACCGAGCTGGACCGGCATCTGGCGGGCGCCCGGTCCGAGGGCCCGCACAGCGAGTCGGCCGAACCGTGGAAGCCGTACTACGACGCCTATGTCTCGGAGGGCATGCCCTCGGGCGCGGAGATTCCCGGCGCGCCCTCGCAGGAGTCCTGAGCGCCGGGCGGCGCGGCCCGGCGCTCAGGACCGGCTCGTGCGGGCCCTACGGCACCGGCCGTACGGGCAGCTCCTGGACGCTGTTCCCGACGAAACTGGCGTGGCGCGTGAGCTCAGGCTCCGTGACGGCGAGGTCCAGCTCCGGGAAGCGGGTGAACAGCTGCTCCAGGGCGATGGTCGCCTCCATCCGGGCCAGCGGCGCGCCCAGGCAGTAGTGCGGCCCGTGGCCGAGCGAGAGATGGCGGGTCGCGGACTCGCGGGTGATGTCGAAGCGGTCGGCGTCCGGGCCGTGCGCGGCCTTGTCGCGCCCCGCGGCGGAGTATCCGGCGAGGACCGGAGTGCCCTTGGGGACGACCGTCCCGTCGAGGGTGAGGTCCCGCGTCGGGTAGCGGAAGGGGAAGTAGCTGACCGGGCTGTCCCAGCGCAGCGTCTCCTCGACCACGTCGGACCAGCTCGCCTTGGCCGAGCGGACCAGCGCCAACTGGTCGCGGTGCGCGCACAGCGCACGGACGGCATTCGTGATCAGGTTCAGCGTGGTCTCGTGGCCGGCGATGATCATCAGCAGCAGTGTGCCGATCAGCTCCTGCGGGCTGAGCCGGTCGCCGCCCTCCTCACGGGCGGCGATCAGCGCGCTCGTGAGATCGTCGCCGGGGTCCTTCATCCGGGCGGCCGCGACGGTGCTGAGCACCTCCACCAGTTCCCTGTTGGCGGCCATCGCCTCCTTCGGGCCGATGTCGGTGGCGACGACCTGGTTCGACAGATGGTGCAGCCGCTCGTGGTACTCGGCGTCCACGCCGAGCAGTTCGCAGATGACGCCCATCGGCAGCGGCATCGCGAAGTGCCGGCGCAGATCGGCGACGCCACCGCCGTCCGTGGCAGCACGGCCGAGTCCGTCCAGCAGTTCGGCGGTCACCGTCTCGATCCGGGGCCGCAGCTCGGCCACCCGGCGCGCGGTGAACGCCTTGCTCACCAGCGAGCGCAGCCGCCGGTGGTCGTCGCCGTCGGCGGTGGTCATGCCCTGTACGGTCGCGAACGTCTTCAGCGGCCATCCGTCGGCTATCCGGCCCTCGCGCAGCGCGGTGAAGTGCCCGGCGCCCTTGGCGACATCGGGGTGGGCGAGGAACTCCTTGAGCGCGTCGTGTCCGAGCACGGCCATGCCCGCCACGTCACCGGGCAGGACGACCGGGGTGACCGCGCCCCGGGCGAGCAGGCGGGCGTTGTCCGCGTGCGGGCAGCCGCCGGCCGGGTCCATCCGGTGCGGGGTGGTGGGTGAGGTGCTCAACGGGGCTCTCCTGTCTGTGGCGCTGCGTGGGTGGGACGGTCTGCGCGGTCCGGCCGTGGGTGCCGCTGCGCGAGGGGCAGCTGGGAGTCCGTGAACCGCACGGGCAGCGCGGCGAGCCCCTTGCTCCACGGGGAGGAGATCCAGGCCAGCTCCGACTCCTCGACGGCCAGCTCCAGATCGGGCAGCCGGTGGCGGATGGTGTCCACCGCGGTACGCGTGATCAGCCGGGCCGGGTCCTGGGCGGGGCAGGTGTGCGGTCCCGCCCCGAACGCGAGATGGGAGCGGTTGCCGGCGACAGGACTGCCGCCCGGGGGCAGCACCGACGGGTCGGCGTTGGCCGCGGCGAGTCCGAGGACGAGCATGTCCCCGGCCTTGATGGACTGGCCGCCGAAGGTCAGGTCGCGGGTCGCGTACCGGGCGGGGAAGTTCTGCGTGGGCGGGAAGCGCCACAGCACCAGGTCGAGGGCGTCGTCGACGCTGAGATGACCGCCCGTCAGCGAGGAGCGGAACGCCGGGTCGCACAGCAGGATGCGCAGGGTCGTGGCGATCCAGTTCACGGTGGTCTGGTTGCCCGCGACGAACATCACCACCAGGTTGTGCAGCACCTCCTCGTCGGTGAGCCGGGCCGGGTGGTGCAGCAGCGCGGACGTGACGTCGTCACCGGGTCTGGACCGCTTCTCGTCGATCAGCGCCAGCAGGATCGCGTTCATCCGCCGGCTCGCGTTGGCCGAGTCCGCGTTGGCGACGACCATGCCGGCGATGGCGTGGACCAGTCGCTGGCCGGTCCGGTCGTCGAGGCCGAGGAGCCCGGTGATGACCTGCATGGGCAGCTTGCGCGCGTAGTGCGGTACGAGGTCGGCCTCACGGCGGTCGGCGAACGACGCGATCAGCCGCTCGGCCGCCACCCGTACGCCGCGCCGCAGTTCGTGCCCGTTGATACCGGCGAGCGCGTCGGAGACGGCGGCCCGCATCCGGCGGTGCTGCTGGCCGTCGGCGAACAGCAGCGCGGGCCGCCAGCCGACGAACGGCAGGATCGGCGAGTCCGCGGGCACCCGTCCTTCGCGCAGCAGGCTCCAGTGGCGCGGATCGTGGGAGAAGTCCTGCTCCTCGCGGGTGAGCCGGAGCAGCTCACGGTGGCCGAGGACGAGCCAGGCCGTGATGCCGGGGGCGACGGTGACGGGGGCCACCGGGCCGTGGGTGCGGCGGAGTTCCTCGTACAGGCCGGGCATCGCGTCGCCGTCGAGGTGCGGCCCGTACAGCGCGGTGGCGGCGGGGCGGCGTGCGCCGAAGCCGTCGGCCGGGGGCGGCGAGTAGCCGTGCGGGGTGGTCATGAGGACTCCGTGGCGGCGTCGATGAGATGGCGTACGAGAGCGATCAGGGCCCGGACCGAGGAGTGGGCGTCGCGGGCGTCGCAGGCGACCAGCGGGGTGTTCGGCAGCAGGTCGAGCGCCGTGCGCAGGTCGTCCTCGGTGTGCTGCGGGCTGCCGGGGAACACGTTGACCGCGACGGCGAACGGAAGATCGAGGTCCTCCAGGTTGCCGAGGGCCCCGAACGAGGCGGCCAGGTCGCGGGTGTCGATGAGCGCGAGCGCGCCGAGCGCGCCCTTGGCCAGGTCCCGCCAGGCGGGCAGGAACCGCTGCTGACCCGGGGTGCCGAACAGGTAGAGCACCAGTTCGTCGTCGATCGTGATCCGGCCGAAGTCGAGGGCGACGGTGGTGGTCGTCTTGGCGCGCTCCCCGCCGGTGTCGACGCGGGCGCCGGCCCGGGTCATCATCGCCTCGGTGGACAGCGGACGGATCTCCGAGACGGTCCCGATGAGCGTCGTCTTGCCGACGCCGAGCGGGCCCACGACGAGGATCTTCGCCGCGCCGGCGACGCTCGACGTCAGGTACTTGCCCGCCTGCGCGGCCCCCGGCTCCGCCGCGGACGCCGGGGCTCCCACGGACGCCGGCGGGGCCGCCGGCGCGGCATCCGGGGCCCGGTCGTCAGAGACGGCTTTCGAGGCCATGGAGGACCTTTCTCAGCATGGTCACATCGGCGCGTTCGGCCGGGGGGACGGGCGGGCGGGTCACGATCAGGCCCCAGTCGATGAGATCGGCGAGCAGCACCTGGACCACCGAGGGCGGCTGGCCCAGGTACGCGGCCACCTCGGCGACCGACAGCAGGCCCTGACAGTGCGTCAGGATCATCAGGTGCTCGGGCAGGAGGGACTCCGGTGCGGCGGTGTCCGCGGCCATCACCAGGGTCTCCCAGGACAGCGGCGCGGCCCCGGTGCACGCCCGGCCGCCGGTGATCACGTACGGACGTACCGCGCGGGTGGTGGCCCGTCCGTCCGCGCGGTCCGTCATGAGGACGGACTCGCCGGTTCCCGCGGCTGGGTGCTCAGATGGGCGCCGATCTTCGCCACCAGCACCTGCATCTGCTGGGCGACGAGGCCGACGTCGGCCTCGGTGTCGGTGGCGACGGCGAGATGCGCCCCGGCGCCGGCATGGGTGAACAGCACGAAGCCGTGCTCCGACTCCAGCATCAGCTGGCGCACCCCGGCACCGCCGCCGAACAGCAGCGCGGCGGTGGACCGTCCCGTCATGGTCATCGCGGCGCACGCGGCGGAGAGCGACTCGGCCTCGGGCACGCCGAGCCGGGTGACGGGCCCGGTGAGGTTCTCGGCGGAGTCGTGGCCGAGCCGCAGACCGTCCTCGGACACCACGACGGCGTGTCTGACACCCGGGATCTCGGTCAGCGGGCGCAGCATCCAGCCCAGGTCGGGCAGCCTCGTTATGGCTCCGGTCACGACCGGCCTCCCTCGTGATCGGTGTCGTCGGGCATGGGGGTGGTGGGCTCCAGGGCCGCGCGGCCGCGCCGCGAGCCGGAGACGACGCTGGCGATCGACGCGCGGGCGGCCTCCGGGGTCCAGCTGCCGTCGGGGGGCGCGGGCCGCGGTGCGCGGAGGGTCCGCTCCACGGCCGCTTCGCGGGCGCCGCGCCGGTTGCGGCGCCGCGGCAGTTCGCCCGGCCCCGGGGCCGGGACGCCGCCCGGCACCGGCCCGGCGGCATCGGGCGCGGGGAGGTCCGGCGCGGGATCCGCGGGGCGGGCCGTCGTCCGGGGCGGCTCGTACGGTGCGGGCTGCGGGGCCGCCGCGGGTTCCCGGCGCGGCGCGCTCAGCCGGGACAGCGGCTCGGTGAGCAGCCGGTGGGGTACGAAGGTGACGGCGCGGGTTCCGCCGTACGCCGAGGCGCCCGTCAGCTCGACGTTGAAGCCGAGTTCACGGGACCAGCGGCCGACGCAGGCCAGACCCAGACGGGGCACCGCGCCGAGTCTGGTCAGGTCCAGATCGTCGCGGAGCTGGGCGGTCGCCTGGTGCAGGACGTCCGCAGGCATGCCGAGGCCCGCGTCGTCGATCTCGACGACCGCCCCGGCGCCCACCTCCCGTACCGTCACGACGACCTGGGTGCTGGACGGTGAGAACACCGTGGCGTTCTCCAGGAGTTCGGCGACGGCGTGCATCAGGCCCTCGACGGCGGGCGGTACGACGTAGAGCGTCTGGCCGCCGTGCACCTCGACCCGGCCGAACTCGACGATGCGCGACTGGGCGCCGCGCACACAGTCGTACAGCGACACCGGACGCGTCTCCCGGCGCGCCGGCCAGATGCCGCACATCACGAGCAGCGTCTGGGCCTTGCGGGTCATCTGCGCGGCCGCGTGGTCGGCCTTCATCACCTCGGCCATCAGCCGGGGGTTCTCGATCGAGCGCTCGACCTTGTCCAGAACTTGCTGTTGGACCGTGGCCATCGCGTGCATGGTGCGGGCGACGGATTCGAACGCGGACTGCACGGAGTCGCGCAGGGCGCGCTCCCTGCGCACGGCCTCGTCCGAGCCGAGCGCGGTGACGACCGCGGCCAGGGCCCGCGCGAACTCGGCTCCGGTGTCGGCCTCCGTGGCGACCGGTCCGGGAACGCCGTCCAGCCGCTGACCGGTCCGGGTCCGCTCGGCGATGGCCGGGACGCGGACGGCGGCGAGATGCTCGATCTCGGCGCCGCGGGCCGCTGCCACCTGCGCCGCCCTCGCCCGCTCGAGCCGCTCGGAGGTCAGCGTGCGGCGCAGGGATAACGCCCAGATCAGCAGCGACAGCGCGACGATCGCGCCGCCGCCCGCACTCAGCAGGGCGCCCATGACACGTTGCTTCGGGATACGGCGACCACGGAGAACGAGCCCCTTCCAGACCACGCACGGGCTCCCCGGGCTATCGGGGGCATCCAGATCTTACGGTCAATCGGCCATGACCGAACGCCGGTTGTGCAACTACCGTCACTTTCCGCCAACGTGAGCGGGTGACGTGAATGGCTTTCGGTGCCGGTTTGTCGCATAGTGTGAGCGCGGCTCCGCCTCGCCCTCCGCGAGTGCGACGGCAACCGGGCGATCAGAGGTGCGGATCGATGCGTGCGCGGCGTGCGTCAGCGGTTCCCGCCGCCCTGCTCCTCGTCCTGCTCGCCCTGTTCGGCGGCGGTGCCTTCACCGCGCAGGCGCCCGTCGTGGGCGCGGCCCCGCCGGTGTCCGTGAGCGCGCCGGACGCCGCCGCGCCCTCGCGGCACCTCACGCGACACCTCACGCGGCTCCTGCGCGCCGACGGCACCCGGACACGGCAGGACGGGCCGGGCCGCACCACGGCCGAACAGCCGCACTCCGCCCGGCCGTTGCTCCTCCCGCCGGGATCCGGAGCAGTCGCCCCGCCCCTGCCGCACCTGCCCGTCCCGTGGCACGGGGCGCCGCGGGCACTCCCGGCGCACGACACCGCCCGTACGGCGGCCCCCCTGGCACTGCCGTACGTCCGCGGCCCTCCGGGGACGGCCGGTATCCGGTCCCGTCCCACATCACCGCCGGTACGCCCTTCCTGAGGGCGCACGGCGCCCTCACGGAGGAAACCCATGACCCGCACCACCGTGGTGCGGGCAGTGCTGGCTGCGCTCGTACTGCTCGCATCCGTCGTCATCGCACTCACCCAGTCCCCCAGACTCGGCCTGGATCTCCAGGGCGGCACCCGCATGGTGCTCCAGGCCCGTGACTCCGCGTCCGCCGAGGCGGACGCGGACACCACCGACCGCACCATCGAGGTACTGCGCCACCGCATCGACGCGCTCGGCGTCTCGGAGCCGACCCTCACCCGCTCCGGCGAGAACCGCATCGTGGTCGAACTGCCCGATGTCCAGGACCCCCGCAAGGCGTCCGAGGTCCTGGGCCGCACCGCCCAGCTGAGCTTCCACGCCGTCGAGGAGCCCGCCCCCGAACGCGGAGAAGGACAGCGGGTGCTGCCCGACGAACAGGGCCGGCCGGTCCGGCTCGGCGCGGCCGAACTGTCGGGCGCGGGGGTCGAGGACGCCGTGGCCGCCTTCGACGCCCAGCAGGGAACGGGCTGGCACGTCGCCCTGGACTTCCACCGGGACGCCGCGCGCGACTGGGCACGGCTGACCGGCCAGGCCGCCTGCCACCCGGCGCAGGACGACCGCCGCCGCGTGGCGATCGTCCTGGACGACAAGGTGATCTCCTCCCCGCAGGTGGACCCTTCCGTCGGCTGCCGTTCCGGAATCGCGTCCGGCTCCACACGGATCACCGGCGCCTTCGGCGCCACGGAGGCCAAGGAACTCGCCCTGCTGATCAAGGGCGGGGCGCTTCCGGTACCGGTCGACACCATGGAACAGCGGACCGTGGGCCCGACGCTCGGCACGGAGGCGATCAGCGCCGGGGCCCGGGCCGCCGCGATCGGTGCGGCCCTCACCGCCCTGTTCATCACCTTCGTCTACCGGCTCTTCGGCGCACTGGCGGCGATCGCGCTCGCGGCGTACGGGGTCATCTCGTACGCCGCGCTGGTGGTCCTCGGTGTCACCCTGACGCTGCCCGGACTGGCCGGTTTCGTCCTCGCGATCGGCATGGCCGTGGATGCCGACGTGCTGGCCTTCGAACGGGCCAGGGAGGAGTACGCGAACGGTGCGCGCCGCTCCCTGCGCAGCGCGGTGACGGCCGGCTTCCGCAACGCGTGGAGCGCGGTCGCCGACTCCAACGCCACCACGCTGCTCGCGGCCGGGCTGTTGTTCCTTCTCGGCTCCGGTCCGGTGAAGGGCTTCGGCATCACCCTCGCGATCGGCGTCGTCGTCTCGATGTTCTCCGCCCTGGTCATCGCGCGGGCCCTGACCGACGTCGCCGCCCGGATCCGCTTCGTCTCCGACTACCGGGACGTCAACGGCGTGGGCCGACCGGGACGCGTGAGGACCTTCCTGATCCGGCGCCGGCCGCGGCTATTGCGCGCTCCCAGGCGCTGGCTCGCGGTGTCGGCGGCGCTCGTCGCGGTCGCCGTCCTCGGCATCGTCGTGCGCGGGGTGAACCTCGGGGTGGAGTTCACCGGAGGCCGGCTCGTCGAGTACGCCACGGCCCGGCCGGTGGACGTCGGCACGGCCCGTGACGCGATCGCGGACGCCGGATTCGCCCATGCCGAGGTGACCACGGCGGCGGCGAGACGACGAAGGTCCGCGACGAACTGATCGGCCCCAGTCTGGGCGACGAACTGCGGCGCAACGCCCTGCTCGCGCTGGCCGTCGCGGTGGCCGCCCAACTGGTCTATCTGGCGGCCCGGTTTCGCTGGACGTTCGCGGTGGGGTGCGTCGGCGCGCTCGTGCACGACGTGATCATCGTGATCGGCGCCTTTGCGTGGCTGGGTCGGCCGGTCGACGGCATCTTCCTCGCCGCGCTGCTGACGGTCATCGGCTACTCGGTGAACGACTCGGTGGTCGTGTTCGACCGGATCAGGGAGCTCCGGCGCAAGGGCCGGGGGGCCGCGCTGCCCGCTCTCGCGAACACGGCGGTCCTGCAGACCGTTCCCCGAACGGTCAACACGGGGATGGGCGCGCTGTTCATCCTCGGCGCACTGGCCGTGCTGGGCAGGGACTCACTGGGCGGCTTCGCGCTCGCGCTGCTCATCGGCATCTTCGTGGGCACGTACTCGTCGGTGCTGACGGCGGTCCCCGCGGCGCTGGTCCTCGAAGGCCGGTGGGCGGCGCCCACCGCCGCGGCGGACAGACGCTCGCGTCCCGCGTCGAGGCGCCGTGACCCGAGCGACAACGGGGCGCGCGTCTGACCCGGGAGCCGCTCCGCCGGTGCCGGTTCCGTGCCCACTTCGGGCAGGAGCCGGCACCGGTCCCCGGCCGGGACGCGGCACCTCTGCCGACGCGTTCCGGTGCGGTCCGCCCACGCCGGCCGTGGACCGGTCGGGCGCCGGGCGGAACTCCGCGGCCTGCCGGGTCAGGACATCCCGGCCGCCTCGATCGCCTTCGCGAGCTTGGAGGTCTGACGCCCGTGGAGATCGTTCGGCAGGTCGGCCTTCTTCGGGTCCAACAGGTTGAGCGTGAAGAACACGGCCACGTTCCGGCCCTGCCGCATGGCCGTGACCTGCATGGGCATCGCCGAGCCCTGCGCCGTTCCGGTCATCCTCCAGGCCACCGACTCGTCGCCGCCCTCGGGGGCCTTCTCCTCCTTCACGGCCACGTACTTCACGGTGGACCCGCCGCTGTTCCCGGTGGTCGAGAAGCCGGCGCCGCAGGTGGCGAGCGCCTTGCGGACGTCCGCGACCGTCCGCCGGGCGTCGTCGCCCTCGTACGAGAACAGGCTGACGGTCACGGTCAGGCCGGGATTGCCGGTGGACACGAAGGACCGGCTCGCGAAGTCGACGGCCTCGGGGGTACGGGCCGTGCCGGACGCGGTCATGTCGGCGAGCGGGCGGCACTCCTCCCGGTCGGCCTGCGGCCGCAGCTCCGAGGGGCTGATCTCCTGGGCCTGGTAGGAGCGCAGTTCGGACTGGGTGACGAGCGCTTTCCTGATCGTGTCGCCGCGGAGCACGGCCAGGCCGGCGGCGGCCTTCTGCGGGCCGGCGAGGGGTTTGCCGGAGGGCGAGGACGAGCCCTGTCCGTCGGAGGAGCCGGTGCAGCCGGTCAGCAGCGCGGCGGTCGCGGCACCCACGAGGGCGAGCGCGCCGCTGCGCCGCAGGGCCGGGAGCGAGATGTGGGGCATGGGGATCCTGTCGGTCGGTACGGCGGCGGGCGGCTCGCGACTCCCGGCTCCTGGTGTGCCGGGCGCCCGTACCATCAAGCGCACTCCGCCGCCCGCGGATGACGAGTGGCGAGGAAAGTGTGGCGCGCGTCACGCCGCGAAACCGGTAGGGGCCGTGCGGGGTTGGGCCGTTCCGGTGGCCGTGCGGGCGGGATTCACCGGACCCGCCGTACGACGTGCAGGAGGTACTCCTTGCGGTCGAGCGGACTGTGGTCCGTGCGCGGCCGGGCCGGAGGCGTGCCGGTGACCGGGGCGTACCGGTCGAAGGCGCACTCCAGTACCGACTCGCCCCGCGTCGGTCCGGCAGCCGCTGCTCCAGTCGGTGCACGCGGTCGGCCGGGATCTCGCCCTCCAGCGTGCACGAGGTGCCCCGCGGCACGGTGGTCCGCGGCACCGCACGGTGCCGGGCCGGCAGGGAGAGCACCGGTGCGCATGACCGGCTTCTCTGCAGTGGCTGTTGCCGGCAGTGCAGCAGACGGCCGGATCGGGGGCAACCGAGTTTGCGCTACCCGGCCGTGGGCACCGGCTCCCCCGCCCGCAGGACGCCGATCAGCGAGGTGACCGTCTCGGCCATGGCGCGCCGCCCGACCGAGAGGTACTTGCGGGAGTCCACCGCGTCGGCGTTCGCGGCCAGATACTCACGGATGGCGCCGGTCATGGCGAGGTTGAGCGCGGTGCCGATGTTGACCTTCGCGATCCCGCCCGACACGGCCGCCGACAGTTCTCCGTCCGGTACGCCCGAGGAGCCGTGCAGCACCAGGGGCACGTCCAGCGCCCCGGCCAGCCGGGCCAGCAGCTCATGGTCGAGCGAGGCCGTGCGGGCCGTCATCGCGTGGCTGCTGCCGATGGCGACGGCGAGCGCGTCCACGCCGGACTCCTCGACGAACGTCCGGGCCTCCCCCGGTTCGGTACGGGCCCCGGGGGCGTGCGCGTCGCGCGGCGGAGCGCCGTCCTTGCCGCCGACCTCGCCCAGTTCGGCCTCGATCCAGAGGCCGTTGGCGTGCGCCCAGTCGGCGGCGGACCGGGTCGAGGCGAGGTTCTCCGCGTACGACAGGTGCGCGGCGTCGTACATCACGGAACTGAACCCGGCGTCGGCGGCCTGCCGCAGCAGTTGCCCGCTGGTGACGTGGTCCAGGTGGAGCGCGACGGGCACCGCGGCCTCCTCGGCCGCCGCCACGGCGGCCCTGGCGAGCGGACGCACCCGGTTGTAGCGGTACTTCACCGCGTTCTCGCTGATCTGGAGGACGACGGGCGAACCCGCGGTCTCCGCCCCGGCGATGACGGCCTCGGCGTGCTCCAGCGTGATGATGTTGAAGGCGGCCACGGCGCGGCGTTCCGCGGCGGCCTCGGCGACCAGCGTTCCGGTCTCGGCGAGCGGCATCGGTCAGGCTCCGGAAAGGATGACGGAACGGGTGAGGTGGCGCGGGCTGTCCGGGTCCAGTCCGCGCGCCTCGGCGACGGCGACGGCGAGGCGCTGGGCGCGTACCAGCTCGGCGAGCGGGTCGAGTCCGCCGGCGACCCACATCCCGCCGGTGGCGTGCACCTCGTCGGCCAGCCCGGCGGGGGCGTCCCCGATCATCCAGGTGGCGGTGCCGCGCGTGGTGACGCTGATCGGTCCGTGCCGGTACTCCATGGCCGGGTACGCCTCGGCCCAGGAGGACGACGACTCCCGCACCTTGAGCGCCGCCTCGCTGGCGAGGCCGACGGTCCAGCCGCGGCCGAGGAAGGTGAACTGCGAGCAGCCGGCGAGCCATTCGGGGAGCGGCTCCGCCAGCGCGTCACGGGCGTCGTCCACGACCGCGTCGGAGTGCAGTCCCGCGTGCGCACGCAGCAGGGTGAGGGCGGTGGTCGCGAACCGGGTCTGGACCACGGACCTCTCGTCGGCGAAGTCGAGGACGACCGTCTCGTCGGCGACGGTCATCACGGGCGTGGCGGGGTCGGCGGTGATCGCGGTCGTACGGGTCCGTCCACGCAGCCGGGCGAGGAGTTCGAGCACCTCGGTGGTGGTGCCGGAACGGGTGAGGGCGACGACCCGGTCATAGGTGCGGCCGAGGGGGAACTCGGAGGCGGCGAAGGCGTCCGACTCGCCCTGGCCCGCTCCTTCGCGCAGCGCAGCCGCCGCCTGACTCATGAACAGGGACGTCCCGCAGCCGACGAAGGCCACCCGCTCGCCCGCAGCCGGAAGCCCCCCGACCTGGCTCGCGGCGAGCTCCGCGGCCCGGTTCCAACACTCGGGCTGGCTCGCCAGCTCGTTCGCGACATGGCTCATGTCCGCGCTCCACCTTTCAACGTGTGTGCATCTTTTTGCAAGATAGCGCGAGCTTTCAAGCATCTTCAAGCATTGCGGCGAGTGACGTGCGATAAAGTCACGACGAACGTTCGAGGAAGGGAGCGCCGGATGTCACGCGACGCCCGCTGGAAGGCACTGCTGGAGCTACTGGTCGAGCAGGGCAGGCTGGACGTCGAGGAGGCAGCGGCGGCACTGGACGTCTCGGCCGCGACCATCCGGCGCGACTTCGACCAGCTCGCCGAGCAGCAGATGCTCGTACGCACCCGTGGCGGCGCCGTCGTGCACGGAGTCTCGTACGAACTCCCCCTGCGCTACAAGACATCGCGGCACGCGGAGGAGAAGCACCGCATCAGCGCGGCGGTCGCCAAACTCATCTCGCCCGGGGAGGTGGTCGGCTTCACCGGTGGCACCACGACCACCGAGGTCGCCCGGGCGCTGGCGGCGCGCCCCGATCTGGCCACGGGCTCCCCGGCGCTCACGATCGTCACCAACGCCCTCAACATCGCCAACGAGCTGGCGATCCGCCCCCAGTTCAAGATCGTCGTCACGGGCGGGGTGGCACGCCCCCAGTCGTACGAGCTCATCGGCCCGCTCGCCGACGGGGTGCTCAGCCAGATCACCCTGGACGTCGCGGTCCTCGGGGTGAACGCGTTCGACGTGGTCCACGGCGCCGCCGCCCATGACGAGGACGAGGCCGCGATCAACCGGTTGCTGTGCGAGCGTGCGCAGCGGGTGGTCGTCGCCGCGGACTCCACCAAGCTGGGCGCCCGCGCCTTCGCCCGCATCTGTGCCACGGAGGAGGTCGACACCCTGGTCACGGACGCCGCCGTGACCGAGGAGACCGCCGCCCGCTTCACGGAGGCGGGTGTGACGGTGGTCCGGGCGTAAGGGCACGACCCTGGTCCGGGCGTGACCCTCGGCCGGTGCGGCGGTCGTCCGGGCCTGGGCATCGGCCGGATGCGAGCGCTGTCCCGCAACAGCCGTCGGCAGGGCTATAACTGACCCATGATCATGCACGTGGTAGCGCTCGACGACTGGCTCGCCATCCCGGAACGGGCATACGCCCCCGCGTCCCTTTCCGCGGAGGGTTTCGTCCACTGCTCACCCGACGAAGCCACCACCCTCGCGGTCGTCGACGCCTACTACCGTGACGTGCCCGGCCCGTTGATGGCCCTGCTGATCGACGAGACGAAGCTCCTCGCCCCGGTCCGCCTCGAACCCGCGGGCTCGGCACCGCCACCGGGCGTCGCACCCGGCACCCTCTTCCCGCATGTCTACGGGCCGATCGACCGCACGGCGGTCGAGGGCATGGTGGAGATCCAGCGCGACGGGACCGGCCGGGCGGTGGGCTTCACCCCCTGGGCCTGACGGGCGGCGGGGCGTACGGACCGCCTCCTCCGGGTCAGATGCCCTTGTCCTGGGGTGGCGGCCAGCGGCGGGCCGCATCGCTGCCGGGGACGAGACGGTCCACCACCTCGGCCAGCTCGCTGCACGCCAGCTCGATCTTGTGGCGGACGGTGTACTGCTCGGTGACGATCGCGGAGAGCAGCAGTCCGGTCAGGGCCGCGGAACCGTTGAGGGCCTGCAGCGTACTCATGATCGCGAGAAGGCTCTGTCCGGAGAACGGCCCCGTCACATCGGTGGCGGCCGAGATCGCCACGACCGACACGATCAGGACGCAGGGCGCGGCCCCGATCAGCTGGAAGCGCAGCGCCGCCCACATCAGCAGCGGGAACACCAGGAACAGCAGCGTGAGCGCGGTGTGGGTGACGGCGATGGTGACGGCGGCGACGCTGACGAGCAGGAAGCCGGCCTCCACCCACCGGGCGGGACGCATGCCCTCGGGCCACCGGACCGTGCGGCAGACCAGCAGCAGGGGGGTCACGACCAGGACACCCATGGCGTCCCCGGCCCACCATGCCGACCAGATCTGCCAGAAGTCGTCGGTCGGGAGCACGCCGGCGAGCACGAGCACACCGGCCCCGACGGTCGCGCTGATCAGCATCCCGGCCAGTGCCCCGATGAACACGAGCGCGAGGCCGTCACGCAGCCGGTCGAGCTGGGTGCGGAAACCGACCCGCCGGAGCATCAGATACGCGCAGACCGGGGCGAGGGTGTTCCCGGCGAGGACGCCGAGGGAGTAGGTCTCGAACGGGCTGATGACCAGGATGAGCAGGAAGGTGCCGAGGGCGATCCCCGGCCAGACCCGGAGCCCGAACCAGAGCAGACAGGTCAGGGCGATGCCCGTGGGCGGCCAGAGCGGGGTGACGACCGCGCCTCCGACGTCCACCTGCAGCGTGAGCCCGACACGTCCCGCCACGAAGTAGACGGCGGCGACGGCGAGCATCAGGAGGACGACTGCGCCGCTACGGCGGATTTCCTGGATACGGGCCACAGCAGCCATCTCACAACGCCGCCGCGCCCCGCACCCGCATGACACGCGCCGCCGGGCCCGAGGGCACCGGTGCGCCGGAGGGACCGCCGGTGGCTACCCCGCCCCGCCCTCGGGCCCGGCCGGCGCCGCGTCATGGCAGAGCACCAGCACCGCGGCGTCGTCCGTGTGGCCGGTGAACTCGGCCGCCTTCATGACCTCGGCGGCCAGGACGTCGGCATCGGCGCCGGTTCCGGCCGCCACCACCCGGGTCACCCGCGCGAGGCCCGCCTCGATCGGCACGGCGGGCCCTTCGATCACCCCGTCCGTCAGCAGCACGAAGGCACCGCCCTGGGTCAGTCGGCGCGTGGTCACCGGGTACGCCTCGCCCGGCTCGATGCCGAGCGGCAGCCCGCCGGGGTCCTGCGCGGCCTCGCACCAGCCGTCGGCCGTGCCCCAGACGGCCGGGACATGACCGGCCCGGGCGCTCTCCAGCACCCACGTCGTCGGGTCGAAGCGGAGGAAGGTGCAGGTCGCGAAGAGGTCCCGGCCGACCGACACCAGCAGGTCGTTGGCCCGTCCGAGCACCTCGCCCGGGTCGGTCGCCGCCAGCGCCACGGCACGCAGGCCTATGCGTATCTGCCCCATGAAGGCCGCGGCCTCGACGTCATGGCCCTGTACGTCGCCGATGGAGAACCCCAGCGAACCGTCGGGCATCACGAAGCCGTCGTACCAGTCGCCGCCTATGTCGAGTCCGTCGCGGGCGGGGGCGTACCTGGCCGCGGTCCGCAGCCCTGGCAGGGACGGCAGTGTCTCCGGAAGCATCTCGCGCTGAAGGGCCTCGGCCAGATCGACGCGGGCGCGCTGCTCCTCGGCGCCCTGTCGCGCCTGTGCGGTGAGCAGCCCGAGGGTCGTCAAGAGGTCGTCGGCGCTCGCCGACCGCGGAAGACGACGCGGCGTCATGGACCTCTCCGGAGTGCATCCGTTCCTGCGCCCTGCGGAAACCTGCGGAAACCGTCGTTCATTTTACTTCCGGTGCGGTACGACCGCTTGATGAACAGCTCCATAGTCAACAAAATGACTAGACACATTGTTGAGCAGTGAGTGAGGAGCCGTGATGGAGACCGCAGACCGTTTCAAGGCCGCCGTGGAGAAGCGCGACCTCGGCGCGCTGGACGACCTGTTCACCGAGGACGTACGCCTCTACAGCCCGGTCAAGTTCACGCCCTTCGAGGGCAGGGTGATGGTCCTGGGGCTGTTCGGCGTACTGCTGCGCACGTTCGAGGGGTTCCACTACATCGGGAGGTTCGACGGCACGGCCGAGACCAGCGCGGACGGCGCCGAGGCCCCCTCGGAGATCCTGATGTTCCGGGCCGAGGTGCAGGGCAAGCAGATCCACGGCATCGACATGCTGCAGTTCGACGACGCGGGCAGGATCAAGGAGTTCACGGTGATGGTCCGCCCGCAGTCGGCGGTGCACGCGCTGGGCGAGGCGGTCCTCGCGGGCCTGGTCGCCGACGGGCTCGTACCGGAGCAGCAGCCATAGGATCACCCCCGGGGATCTCCTCACGGAGATCCCCGCTTCGGGGGGCTTCGGGGGGACAGAGCCCGGGAGGCGACGCAGGTGACCGCACCGACAGCTGACAACACGAAGGCCCGTCCCACGGTGGCCCTGCTGGGCACCGGGATCATGGGCGCGGGCATGGCGCGCTCCCTGCTCCGCGCGGGCCTGCCCGTCCGGGTCTGGAACCGCACCCGGGAGAAGGCGGAGGCTCTGGTGGCGGACGGGGCGTACGGCGCCGCGTCGCCCGCCGAGGCGGTCGACGGTGCGGATGTGGTGCTGACCATGCTCAACGACGGGCCCCGGGTGCTCGCCGTGATGCGTGAGGCGGCGGACGCTCTCGCGGCCGGAACGGTATGGGCCCAGTCCGCCACGGTCGGCGACGCCGCGACGGCGGAGCTGGCCGGCTTCGCGCGCGAGCGGTCCCTCACGTTCGTGGACGCGCCGGTGCTCGGCAGCCGACAGCCGGCCGAGCAGGGCGAACTGCTCGTCCTGGCGGCGGGCCCGGCCTCCGCACGGGACGTCCTCGCCCCGGTGTTCGACGCCGTGGGACGGCGGACTCTCTGGGTGGGGGACGACGGTGCCACCGCGGCGGCGAGCCGGCTGAAGCTGGTGCTGAACGGCTGGGTCTCGGCACTCAACCACGCCGCGGCCGAGGCGATGAGCCTGGCCCGCGGGCTGGACGTCGACCCGCAGGCGTTCCTCGACGCCGTGGCGGGCGGGGTGCTGGACAACGGCTATCTGCGCGTCAAGGCCGCGGCGATCCTGGCCGACGACTTCTCCCCCAGCTTCAGCGTCACCAACGCGCTCAAGGACGGCCGGCTGATCGTCGAGGCCGGTGAACGCGCCGGGGTGCGGCTGGACCTCGCACAGGCCGGCGTGGCGCGCTTCGAACGGGTGGAGCGCGACGGGCGAGGCGGGGACGACATGGCCGCGTCCTACTTCGCGTCGTTCGACTGACGATCCGGCCGACGATCCGGCTGACGAGCGGGCTGCCGAGTCGGCTGACGACCGACGATCCGGCTGACGAGCCGTCCGTGTCCACCTCGTCCGGCAGGCGGCCGCTTCACGCCTGCGGCGCCTGCGGCGGGGGTTCGTACAGTTCACCGGTGAGCCTGCGCCGTACCTCGTACTCGTGGAAGAGCCGCCCCACCAGCGCCCCTCCGTAGACGACGAAACCCACCCCGACCAGCCAGGACTGAAGGACCAGCACGGTCCCGATCGACCCGTACGTCACGGCGTTCGTCGCGATCAGGGGCGAGAACACGAACTGGGAGAAGACCCGAAGCCCGAGCAGCCCGACCGCCGTCGCCACGGCGCCGGGGACCAGCGCGCGCCAGCGGAGCCGGCCGCACAGCAGCAGCCACTGCGACCACCAGAAGAAGACGAAGGTGCCCAGCAGGTCGACGGCGGGAACCAGCACCCTCTCCAGCGTGGAGGCCTCCGCCGGGGTAGGCGTGTTGACGAAGAGCAGCAGCGCGACCACCAGTACCGCGAGCCAGACGACGTGCCGCCACATCGTGTGCCACCGCGCCGTCGGCAGGTCCCACACACGCTCGTAGCCGGTCTGCACGGCGGATCCGAACGTCACCCCGAACGCGGCCAGCGCGGCGAGACCGAACGCCGTGGTCCTCTGCAGCGCCTCCCCCGGCCGGCCGAAGAGGTCCGCGACCTCCTCCTGCGACACCTGCGACGACACACCGAGCCCCTGCACCAGCCACTTGGCGAAGCCCTGGCCACTCGCCGGGTCGGCCGCGGCGACGACGACCAGCAGCGGTACGAGAGTGAGGAAGCAGAGCGCCGCGAACCCCATGGCACGGTGCAGCAGCTCCATCTCGCGCCCACGGTTCCAGGCGAGCCCGGCCACCGAGGTCATCAACCGACCGTAGAGCCGTGCGAACCAGTGACCGCGGCGCGCCCGGTCGTGGTCCGGCTCGCCGAATCTGAAGGGCATGTGCCCTCGCCTACCCGGAAGCGCGACGTGAACAGTCCGGTGTGCCCCCGAACGGGTGTCGCGTGCGAACCGCTCCCGTCCGGGCCGGGTTCCACGTGGCTCCACCCGGTCGTTGACCGGTCGCCCCTTGGGGCGGGCCAGTGTTAGAACTGGGACATGATCGGACGTCCCCGCCGGTCCTGGCTGACGGCGGTCATGCCGTCCAGCCGCCCGCGCTCGCGCGATCAGCGCGAGCGCCCGGGGTGGCGTCGTCGTCTGCAGTCGGCACTCAGCGTGCACAGCCTCGCCACCCAGGTGTTCCTCCTGCAGGCGATCGTGGTGATCCTGCTCGTCATCGCCGCGGCGGTCGCCCTGGTCCTGCAGGCGAAGTACGACAGCTACGAGGACGCCCACAACCGCTCCCTCGCCGCGGCAGAGACCTTCGCGCACGCGCCCGGCACCGCCGCGGCCCTCGAGTCCTCCGATCCGACCGCCGTCCTGCAGCCAGCCACCGAGAAGGCCCAGCGCGGCGCCGGGGTCGACTTCATCTCCGTACTGGGCAAGGACGGGATCCGCTACACCGACCCGGAGCCGCAGCTGATCGGACAGCGCGTGGAGGGCGACGTCTCGCGGGCGGCCGCGGGAAAGTCTTTCACCGAGACGTTCGAGGGCGAGCCGCACAACGCGGTACGGGCCGTCGTCCCCGTGCTCGACTCCGGCAGACGCGTCGTCGGCCTCGTCAGCGCCGGCATCCAGGTCGCGAACGTCGGCGATCTGCTGGACCGGCAACTGCCGGTCCTGCTGACCTCGGCCGCCGGCGCGCTGGTGCTCGCCACCGGCGGGGCGGCGCTGGTCAGCCGGCGGCTGCGGCGGCAGACCCACGGGCTCGACCCGGCCGAGATGACCCGGATGTACGAGCACCACGACGCCGTTCTGCACGCGGTGCGCGAGGGCGTCCTGATCGTCGGCGGCGACGGCCGGCTGCTGCTCGCCAACGACGAGGCGCGGCGGCTGCTCGATCTGCCCGCCGACGCGGACCGCCGGCCTGTGACCGAGCTGCACCTCGGCCCGAGCTTCACCCGGCTGCTGGTGTCGGGCAAGGAGGTCTCCGACGAGGTGTTCCTCTCCGGGGACCGGCTGCTGGCCGTCAACACGCGGCCCACGGCCCCGTACGGCGGAGTGACCGGCCTGGTGGCGAGCCTTCGCGACACCACCGAGCTGCGGGCCCTGTCGGGACGGGCCGAGGTGGCCCGGGAGCGTCTGACACTCCTGTACGAGGCCGGGGTGCGGATCGGTACGACGCTGGACGTGCGCAGGACGGCGAGGGAGCTCGCGGAGGTGGCCGTCCCGCGGTTCGCCGACTTCGTCACCGTGGAACTGCTCGATCCCGTGCTGCGTGGTGACGAACCCACGGGTGTGCTCAGCGAGATGCGGCGCACCGCGCTCAGCGGCATCCGGGAGGACCATCCCCTCCAGCCGGTCGGCGATCTCATCCCGATCAACGTCACCCCGATGACGACGGCGCTCGACAACGGCCGGGCGCTGATCGAACCGGATCTCGCCACGTCCGGGACCTGGGGGATCGAGGACCCGGAAGGGGCCAGGCAGGCGCTGGCGTACGGCATCAGCTCGCTGATCACCGTGCCGCTCCAGGCCCGTGGCGTCGTGCTCGGCCTGGTCAACTTCTGGCGGTCGGCGGACGCCCCGCGCTTCGACGAGGAGGACACCTCGTTCGCCGAGGAGCTCGCGGCCCGGGCGGCGGTGGCGATCGACAACGCACGACGGTTCACGCGGGAGCACGCGATGGCGGTGACGCTGCAGCGGAGTCTGCTCCCCCGGGATCTGCCCGAGCAGGACGCGCTCGACGTGGCCTGGCGGTATCTGCCCGCGCAGGCGGGAGTGGGCGGCGACTGGTTCGACGTGATCCCGCTGCCGGGGCTGCGGGTCGCGCTGGTCGTCGGGGACGTCGTCGGGCACGGGATGCACGCCGCGGCCACGATGGGCCGGCTGCGGACGGCCATCCTCAACTTCTCCTCGCTCGACCTGCCGCCCGCCGATCTCCTCGCCCACCTCGACGACCTGGTGCTGCGCATCGACGCGGACCAGGCGCCCGGGTCGGAGGTCGACCGGACGACGGTGACCGGCGCGACCTGTCTGTACGCGATCTACGACTCGGTCAGCGGACGCTGCACCCTCGCCCATGCCGGGCACCTCGCGCCCGCGTTCGTCGACCCCTGGAACGGGGTGACGTTTCCGGAGCTGCCCGTGTCGCCGCCGCTCGGCGTCGGCGGCCATCCGTTCGAGGAGACCGAGGTGGATCTGGCCGAGGGCAGCCGGCTCGTGCTCTTCACCGACGGGCTGGTCGAGGACCGGCACCGGGACGTCGACGAGGGACTGGCGCTGCTGAGCAGCGCGATCGCACCGGCCGGGCTGACGCCCGAGGAGACCTGTCTCGCCGTGACGGACGCGATGCTGCCCGGCCAGCCCACCGACGACATCGCGCTCCTCGTCGCCCGCACCCGGCGCCTCGACCGGTACAGGTCCGCGGTGTGGGACGTACCGCTCGACGTGTCGGCCGTGTCCCGGGTCCGGGCCGAGGCGGGGCGGCGGCTCGAGGAATGGGGACTGGAGGAGTCCGTCTTCGTCACCGAACTCGTGCTGAGCGAACTGGTGACCAACGCGATCCGCTACGGCGCCGACCCCGTGCAGGTGCGGCTGTTGTACGGCCGCACACTCTTCTGCGAGGTCTCCGACGGCAGCAGCACCTCACCGCACCTCCGCCGCGCCGCCGCGACGGACGAGGGCGGCCGCGGCCTCTTCCTCGTCGCGCAGTTCTCCCAGCGCTGGGGCACACGCTATGTGAGCCCAGGCAAGATCATCTGGGCGGAGATCGCCCTGGGCGCGGAGCTCCCGGAGGCCTCCGTGACGATGTTCGACGACGAACTGGCCTGGTGAGCCGCCCGTCCGCCGGTTGCGGCTAGGGCTGGACCACGGGTCTGACCTCGACACCGGAGGCGGGCTGCTGGTGGCCGCCGCTGGCGATCATGCGGACCTCGCCGCGGTCGCTGATCTCCGCCTGGACGATGCCGGTGTCATCGGCGTAGATCGGATGCCCGCCCGGTCCCTTGCGGTCGGTGCGGTGCACCACGACGGCGTCCTCGCCGTCGGGCACCGACGCGGCCCCACCTGTGAAGACCAGTTCGAACGCTTCGTCCCGACCCATGAGGCCCTCCTTCGCGGCGATCCGCGCATCGCATCCGGCGACAGCCCTGAATGGCCATTATGCGACTTTTATCCGAATCGCGATCGATGAGTGGGGGCCCGGCCGCCGAGCGGGGCGGACGCTCAGAACCGCGCGTGAGCCGTGATGTCCTCGTCGAACCGGTCGATCATCGCGGGCGTCACGCTCGGCCGGCACTGGGCGATCGCCGCGAGATGGTCCTCGGTGCTCGCGCCGGGCACCCGCCGCCTGTCCGCGCCGCCCGCGATCCCCTCCAGATCCCGCTCGAACGCGGCCTGCGCGGCGATCCGGGCCGCGTGCTCGATGTCGGCCGGGGTGAACAGCTCGCTCGCGGCCACCAGCTCCGGCACGTCGACATCGGCCCGCCCGTCCGTGTAGCGGGACCAGATCGCCGAGCGCGCCGCCGGATCCGGCGTACCGATCGGGATCACGTAGTCGAACCGTCCGGGCCGCAGGAACGCGGGGTCGAGCGACCGTATCGAGTTGGTGGCACACACGAGCAGCCGCTCGTCGCCCTCACGGAAGCGGGGAATCAGCTTGAGCAGTTCGTTCGTGACCCCGTGCATCCCGCCGGGCTGCGCGGGCTCGGCACGCACCGGGGCGATCTCCTCGGCCTCGTCGATGAAGACGAGGACCCGCTCCAGCTCCGCGATCCGGGCGAAGGCGCTCCGCAGCGCCGCCGCCGGATTGCCCTCGTCGGCGAGGCGGGACGGCAGCAGCTCGACGAAGGGCCAGCCGAGCCGGGACGCGATGCCCCGGGCGAACGTCGTCTTCCCCGTCCCGGGCGGACCGAACAGCGCGATGGCCCGCGGTGGCCGGACGCCGTGCCGCGCGGCCCGCTCGGGCTGCGCCAGCGGCAGCACGACACGCCGCTCGATCAGGTCCTTCTCGGTCTCCATCCCGGCCACCTTCGCCCACAGGTCGCCCGGCAGGAACCGTCCGCCGAGGTCCTCCAGCAGACTGGCCGCCGGGCCGTGGACCGGCTCGGCCTTCTCGAAGTAGGCGACGGCCGGCCGGCGTGTGTAGCCCGCGTTCAGCAGCCCCTCGCCGAGCAGTTCCTCCTCGGGCAGCACGTACGCGATACGGCCCACCCGCGCGGCGACGAGCCGCCGCTCCAGCTCCACCAGCAGGGCACTGGCCACACCCCGCCCCCGCCAGGCGGAGGCGATGGCGATCCGCATGACCCAAGCCCGCTCACCGGCCACGGTCGCGAGCGCCGCGCCGATGGGGACTCCCTGGTGGACGGCGACGACGGCGGGCTGCCGGGAAGTAAGCGCACCGATGCACTCGGCGAGGGAGAAGACGGACTCCTGGCCGAGTTCGGCCGTCGTGTCGATCAGGTGGACGACCGCCGCGAGATCGCTCTCGCGGTAGTCGTGGATGAGCCAGTTCACCGGTACCGCCCCTCGTTCCTCGTGCGCGTCGCACCGCTCGCGGCGCTCGCGTCGATCACGTCGTTCCGGTGAGGCTAGGGGCGCCGCCACGACGGGTCCTGCTCCACGGTGGCCAAACCGCGGCGCGGAAACACGACGATCCGTAGGTTGCCAGGGCGTTCGCGGCCGGGACCGCGGCCACCGCCGCCGGCGTGCGAGTCGCCGTCGGCGTGCGGGACCGCCCTGGCCTCAGCAGATGCGCGGCAGTTGCTCCCCGAGCGGCATGTCGACCACGCGGGTGCCGCCGAGCCCCGTGCGGGCCACCACCATTCCGGGGTGCGCCTCCACCGCCTCTCCGATCACCGCGGCCTCGCGGCCCAGCGGATGCGCGCGCATGGCCGCCAGCACGGCGTCGGCGTGCTCGCGCGGGACGAACGCGACGAGCTTGCCCTCGTTCGCGACGTACATCGGGTCGAGGCCGAGCACGGCGCAGGCGTTGGCGACGGCGGCCGGGACGGGGACGGCGCGTTCCTGGACGACGACGCCCGTGCCGGAGGCGGAGGCGATCTCGTTGAGCGCGGCGGCCAGTCCCCCGCGCGTCGGGTCCCGCAGGACGTGCAGATCCTCGGTGACGGCGAGCATCGCCTCCACCAGACCGGCGAGCGGGGCGCAGTCGCTCTCGATCTCCACCCCGAACTCCAGGCCCTCGCGCACGCTCATGATGGCCACGCCGTGGACCCCGACGGGTCCGCTGACGATCACGACGTCGCCGGGCACGACGCGCTGGGGACGCAGGTCGACACCGTGCGGGATCAGGCCGATGCCCGAGGTGTTGATGAAGATGCCGTCGCCGTGGCCCGCCTCCACGACCTTGGTGTCACCGGTCACCACCTCCACGCCCGCGGTCCGCGCGGCCGCCCCGAGGGCTTCGGCCACGCGCTGCACGACCGACAGCTCGACGCCCTCCTCGAGGATGAACCCGCAGGACAGGTACGCGGGCCGGGCACCGCTCATGGCGAGGTCGTTGACCGTTCCGTTGACGGCGAGGTCGCCGATGCTGCCGCCGGGGAAGAACAGCGGCCGCACCACGAAGGAGTCGGTGGAGAACGCCAGCCGCGCACCGCCCAGTTCGAGCGCCGCGGCGTCGACCGTACCGGCGAGGTCGGGCCCTCCGAAAGCGGGCAGGAAGAGGTGCTCGACCAGCTCCGCGGACATGGCGCCGCCACCGCCGTGGCCCATGACCACGCGCGGCTGGTTCCGCAGCGGCGCCGGGCACGTCCACCCGAGGACGTCCAGGGCTCCGGCTCTCACTTCGGTCGTCTCAGACAACGGCGCTGCCCTCCAGGGAATCCGATGCGGCGGCGGGCGTCAGGTCCAGCCGCCGGTAGAGGTAGTAGGCCGCGCACGCGCCCTCACTGGAGACCATCGTGGCTCCCAGCGGGGTGCGCGGGGTGCAGCTGGTGCCGAACGCCTCGCACTCGTGGGGCTTCAGCAGGCCCTGCAGCACCTCGCCGCTGCGGCACGCCGCCGGTTCGCGGGTGTCGATGCCGGTCACCGAGAAGCGGTGCTCGGCGTCGTACTCCCGGTAGCGCGGGGACAGCCGCCATCCGCTGTCGGGGATCACCCCGATGCCGCGCCAGGAGCGGTCGGTGACCTCGAAGACATCGGCCAGCATGGCCCGGGCGGCGGGGTTCCCCTCGGGCCTGACGGCCCGCGGGTAGGCGTTGTCCACGGTGTGCTCGCCGCGCTCCAGCTGGAGGACGGTGCGGCGTACTCCTTCGAGGATGTCCAGGGGCTCGAACCCGGTCACCACGATGGGGACCTCGTACCGCTCGGCGAGATCCGGGTACTCGCCGGTGCCCATCACGCTGCAGACGTGGCCGGCGGCGAGGAAGGCCTGTACGCGGCAGCTCGGGGAGCGCATGATCGCGTCGATCGCGGGCGGTACGCGCACATGGGACACCAGCAGGCTGAAGTTGGGGATGCCGAGCTTGCGGGCCTGGTACACCGTCATGGCGTTGGGGGGCGCGGTGGTCTCGAAGCCGATGCCGAAGAACACGACCTCGCGGTCCGGGTTCTGCTGGGCGACACGCAGCGCGTCGAGCGGTGAGTACACCACTCGTACGTCGCCGCCCTCACTGCGCACCTGGAACAGGTCGCGGTCCGTTCCCGGCACGCGCAGCATGTCCCCGAAGGAGCAGAAGATCACCCCGGGCCGGGACGCGATCGCCAGCGCCTTGTCGATGACCTCCAGCGGGGTGACGCAGACCGGGCAGCCCGGGCCGTGGATCAACTCCACCTCATCGGGCAGGAGTTGGTCGATGCCGTGCCGGATGATGGTGTGGGTCTGGCCTCCGCAGACCTCCATCAGCGCCCACGGCCGGGTCACGGTGGAGCGGATCTCGTCGAGCAGCCGCCTCGCCAGGTCGGGGTCCTGGAACTCGTCGATGTACTTCACTGCTGGGCCTCCAGGGGGTCGCCGAACTCCTCCTGGAGGAGGCCGAGGGTCTCGAACAGCTCCAGGGTCCGCCGCGCCGACTCTTCGTCCAGCCGCTGCAGGGCGAACCCCACGTGGACGATGGCGTATTCACCGACCCGCAGATCGGGCAGATACTCCAGGCACACCTCCTTGACGACGCCGCCGAAGTCGACGGTGGCCATACGGGTGCCGTCCCGGTCCTCGATGTCCAGCACCCTGCCGGGTACCGCCAGGCACATGTGTCTCTCCTCGCTGTCGTGCCGCGTGCCGCTGTCGTGCTTCGTGCCGCCGCGTCATCCGCTCTCTCCCGTGCCGGCCCCTCCCGTGCCGGTTCTCGCCGTCGCGCGGGCGGCCACGACGAGCTGGCCGAGCGCCAGTCCTCCGTCGTTCGGGGGGATCCTGTGGTGGCGCAGCACGGTGAACCCGTCCTCCCGCAGACCCCGGGCGCAGGCGGAGGAGAGCAGCGCGTTGGCGAACACTCCGCCGGTCAGCGCCACCGTCCCGAGCCCGTGCCGTTCGCGGGCCATCACGCAGATCCTGCGCACCAGTGCCGCGACCGCCGCGTGGAAGCGCGCCGCGACGACGGGTGCCGGGACGCCCGCGCGTACGTCGTCCGCGACCGCCGCCAGGACGGGTGCGGAGTCCGCGGTCAGCGCGGCCCCGGGTCCGGCGCCGGCCGGCCGCAGGGTGAAGGCGTAGGCCTCGCCGTACCCGCTCCCGGCCGTCACCGCGGCCCCTTCGAGCTCGATGGCCGCCTGCGCCTCGTACCCGGCGCTCTGGCACACGCCCGCCAGCGAGGAGACGGCGTCGAACAGCCGGCCCATGCTCGACGTGGGCACACAGTTCAGGTTTCGCTCCAACTGCCGTTCCAGGAGCCGCAGTTCCTGGGACGGGCAGGCGGCCACGCACGGCAGGTCACCGCTCCATTCGAGGCCCGCGGCGCGCAGATGGGCGAGGGCCATGCGGTACGGGCGCTGTACGGCCACGTCGCCGCCGGGGAGCGGGACGTACGCGAGGTGTGCGTAGCGGATGAAGCCGTCGTAGTCGGCGAGCAGGAACTCTCCGCCCCACACCGCTCCGTCGTCGCCGTATCCGGTGCCGTCGAAGGCGACTCCGATCACCGGCCGCCCGCCGTCCAGGCCGTGCTCGGCCATGGCGGCCGCGACATGCGCGTGATGGTGCTGTACGCGGACGAGGGGCCGGCTCTCCGCGTTGTGCGCCGCCCAGCGGGCGGAGCGGTAGCCGGGGTGGCGGTCGGCCGCCAGCATTCCGGGCCGTACCCCCGTGATCTCCTCCAACTGCTCCTCGGCGCAGGCGAAGGCATGGTGCGTGGCCAAGTCGTCCATGTCGCCGATGTGGGCGGACAGCCAGGCCTTGCGGTCCTTGCCGAGGCAGAAGGTGTTCTTGAGGTCGCCGCCGACGGCGAGGGCCGGGCGGACGGACACGGGCAGGGTGACGGGCAGCGGGGCATGGCCGCGGGAACGGCGCAGCGTCAGCGGTTCTCCGTCGCAGACACGCACCACGGAGTCGTCGCACGGGACATGGATCGGGCGGTCGTGCAGCAGCCAGGCGTCGGCCAGGTCGGCCAGCCGCTCCAGTGCTTCCTCGTCGTCGGTGACGATCGGCTCACCGCCCATGTTGCCGCTGGTCATGACGAGGAGGCGGGGCCCGGGGCCCTCGTCGCCGGGAAGCCCGAGCAGCAGGTGGTGCAGTGGGGTGTACGGGAGCATGACGCCGAGGTCCGGGCTCCCGGGGGCGACCGCCTCGGCCGGCCTCGGGGCTCCGGGCCGCGGGAGGGGTTCGCTCCGGCGGCGCAGCAGGACGATGGGCCGGATGCTCCCGGTGAGCAACTCCCGTTCCGCCGCGTCCAGATGGACGAGGTGGTCGATGTCCGTGAGGTCCCCGGCCATCAGCGCGAAGGGCTTGTCACCGCGCGCCTTGCGGCGGCGCAGCAGGGCCACGGCGGCCGCGTTCGTCGCGTCGCAGGCGAGGTGGTAGCCGCCGAGCCCCTTCACCGCGAGGATCGCGCCGTCGGACAGGAGCAGACGCGCCTCGGCGACCGGGTCGGCGCCGACCGGACCGCCCAGGCTCCGGTCGTTCGGGTCGGGCGCGACCACGTGCCGGGATCGCAGCCCTGGCGCGGCGGGCGCCACGATCATCCGCAGCCGGGGCCCGCAGCAGGGGCAGGCGACGGGCTGGGCGTGGAAGCGGCGGTCGGCCGGATCGGCGTACTCCCGGGCGCAGTCGGCGCACATCGGGAAGTCGGCCATCGTGGTGTGCTCGCGGTCGTAGGGCAGGCCCTTGACGATGGTGAAGCGCGGACCGCAGTGCGTGCACGTGATGAAGGGATGCCGGTGGCGGCGGTCGGCCGGATCGGCGAGCTCCCGGAGGCAGTCGGCGCAGGTGGCCGTGTCCGGGGAGACCAGAGTGCGCACCGGGCCGTCCGTCGTCGAAGCGACGATGATGAATCCGCTTCCGCCGGTTACGGGAACCTCCTGGTCGTGGACCGATTCGACGAGCGCGAGGGGCGGGGCCTCCTCGGCGATCCGGGCACAGAACCGGGCCACGGCGAGCGGTGTCCCCTCGACCTCCGCGACGACGCCTTCCCCGGTGTTGGTCACATGGCCGGTCAGCTCCAGTTCCGTGGCGAGGGCGTAGAGGAACGGCCGGAAGCCGACGCCCTGCACCACGCCCCGGACGGTGACCCGGCGCCGGCGCACGGTCGGGTCGACGGCGAGCCCCGGCATCGGGGCGGCCAGGCCCTGCCGGGATGTGGTCACGACCTCGCCCGCGCCATCACCGGCGTGTGGACTCCGGTGCCTTCGGTGGCGGCCAGCGCCCGGTCGAGCAGGACTCCGGCCCCCTCACCGGTGCGCGCGGACGTCAGGACCACGTCCACGCCGGGGTTGACCTGTTCGACGTGGGCGCGGAAGGCGGCCTCGTCGAAGCCGACGGCCGTCGCGATGTCGGTCTTGGTGACGACCACGAGCTGGGCGAGTCCGAAGGCGGTGGGGTACTTCAGCGGCTTGTCCTCGCCTTCGGTGACCGAGGCGAGCACGACTCTGAGCGACTCGCCGAGGTCGTACGAGGCGGGGCAGACGAGGTTGCCGACGTTCTCCACGAACAGCAGCCGGGTGTCCTCGGGCAGCCAGCCGTCCAGATGGCCGGCGAGCATGTCCGCCTCCAGATGGCAGAGCCCGTCGGTGAGGACCTGCTTGACCGGGAGTCCGGACCTGGCGAGGCGCACGGCGTCGTTCTCGGTGGCCAGGTCGGCCGTGAGGGCCGCGGCCCGTACGCCCCGCTCGCGCGCCAGCAGCAGCTCGCCCTCCAGCAGCGCGGTCTTGCCGCTGCCCGGGCTGGAGAGCACGTTGACGACCGTCGTCCCGCGGGCCGCCAGCTCAGCGCGCAGTGTCTGCGCTGTCGCGTCGTTCTTGGCCAGCACGGCCTGTTGCAGATCGACCACACGGCACATGGATCAGCCCTCCTCGGAGATCGGTTGGCGGACGCGTACGTCCGCGGGGTCGTCGTCCCACTCCACGGCCGCGATCCGCAGCTCGCGGCCCGCGACGAGCTCCGCGGTCGCCTGCCCGCACTCCGGACAGCACAGCCGCGGTGGCATGCCCACCGCCCATTCGTCCGCGCACGCCTCGCAGCGGGCACGGCCGGGAACGGGCTCGGTGACCAGCGCGGCTCCTTCCAGAACGGTGCCTTCGCAGGCGAGCTGGAAGGAGAAGGCGAGCGCGTCGGGGACCACTCCGGCCAGTTCGCCGATCCGCAGGCGTACGGTGCGCACCGCGGTGGCGCCGTGGGAGCGCGCCGCTTCCTCGACCTGGTCGACGACGGCCAGCGCGATGGACATCTCGTGCATCGGTCTCCGTCCTGCGGGGCAGTCGGCCCGTGCGGCCCGATGACAGGCGACGCGGCCGTGCCCATTACAGGCGCGACCGTGGGGACCCGGCCGACCGGCACGCCGAGGCCACCCGGTTGCGTACGCCGTTCGGTGCAGCCGCCGGGCGCCCGCGTCCGCCCGGGCGACGCCGCGTCACATCCTGCGGATGCGCAGGTAACGCTTGAGGTCGGGGAAGAACCCCTTGACGAGGGCGGCCAGCGCGGTGACAGCGGCGGCTGCTCCGCCGACGACTTTCTTGTTCACGGTGTGCTCCTCATGTCAGGGCTGTGTGGTGCACCAGGTCCATGACCATCCGGACGGCCTCCGGTACGGCGGCGGCCACCTGCGGGCTGAGTCCGATGCCCTCGTCGACGCGGGCGGGTTCGCAGCCGACGACGAAGGTGCGGCGCGGCGGGTGGGCTCCCGTGCCCGCGCAGAGCGTGTCCAGCAGGGCGAGGACGGCGTCCGGTGACATCCGGTGGCCGTCGAGCGGCACGCCGTCCGCGATGCCGCCCGTACCGTCGGGTGTGCTCGCCCCGTCGGGAGTGCCGGCCTCGATCAGATGGAGCGTTCCGGGCTCGCTGCCGCGCGCGGTCGCGTCGACGAGGACGAGGGTGTCGTAGCCGTCGAGGAGCTGGTAGGCGAGGTGGACGCCCCGGATGCCGATGTCCATGACCTCGACGTGGCCCGGCAGTTGACGGCCGGTGAGTGCGCGTACGGTCTCGACGCCGAAGCCGTCGTCGCCGAGGAAGATGTTGCCGACGCCGGCGACGAGCGTCCGGTTGCCGTTCACGACGCCCCCAGGGGTTCGACCTCGTCGGGCTGGAAGTACAGGAACCGGCCCTGCTCCCGGCGGATGTCGGCGCCGGGATCGCCTTCGACGGTCACGGCGATGTGCACCCCGCCGTCCACGTCGTGCAGGACGGCCTCGACCAGGGCGGCGCGGCCGTGCAGGAAGAGGTCCTGGGCGTCACTGTGGCGCAGCCCCGGCCGCAGTACGACCCGGCTGCCGGCGCCCACCGGCACGCCGCCGACCACGACCTGATCGTGCTCCGGGTCGACGTCCGTGTCGCCCCCCGGGTCCCACCAGGGCGTTTCCGGTCTGGCGGTGCCGTGTTCGCCGAACCCCGAGGGTCCAGGCCGGCTGATCTCCTTGAGGCTGCGGACCGCGCCGTGCAGCCGCTCCAGGACCTCGGGGGGCATGGAGTCGGCCAGCTCGACGACGGCCGCCGCCCGGGCGTCCGTGCCCCGGGCCTCCCGCTTCTCCTCGTCGGTGAGGGCCGCGGTGCGCAGGGCCAGGATCTCGTCGATCTCGGTCGCGTCGTACAGGGCGCCCGGGCTCTCCGGCGCGATGGCCGGGTGGTCCTCCAGGATGATCGGCGAGGAGAGCACGAGGTCCGCACGGCCGGGTTCGCCCGCGAGGACGGGCCAGGTGTGCAGGTTCCGGCAGGCCTTGACGGCGCCCTTGGCCCACTGGGGCGGATCGGTCATCGAGAGGAACGCGCCCGCGTCCAGGCACAGCAGCAGATGGCTGGCGACCAGCGAGTGCGGCAGCGCCGCGTCGCGTTCCGCGCCGGGCTCCGGCATCCAGGTGCTGGTGTTCTCCACGACGGCGGTCAGCCGCATCGTCCGGTAGGGGCCGTCGAGTTCGGCCGCGGAGAGGCGTACGACCCCGCTGATCTCCTCCCGGCGGCGTACGAGCCTGCCCACCGTGCGACCGGCGCCGTCCTGGACGGGTTCGGTCTCCTCGCCGGCGGGCCGGGTGAAGGGGATGACCGCGCCCTCGCCGGCCAGCGCGCTCACGGGCACGGTCAGTTCGACGCGTTCCTCCAGGCCTTCGTCCCACGGGACCAGGACCCGGTCGTGGAGGCGGAGCTCGCCGACCGTCTCGAACGCGCCGTCCGCGCCTGCCTGTTGCACGATGCGCCGCTGCGTGTGCAGGAAGCGGATCTCGACCGCGAGGCTCGCGCCGGGCTTCGGCTCCATGAGGCATTCGGTGTGCTGGAACTCGTGCTCCTCGCAGCCGGCGCTCCACGCGGGCGGCACGAGCACCCCGAACTGCCAGCGCAGCCTGTTCTTGGCGGCCGAGGCCCGGTACGGGTACAGCACATAGCCCTCGAAGAGCACGGCGTCGGCCACCTGGCGTGCGGTGGCGAGCCGGGCCTCGGTCGCCGGGGTGAACACGGCGGTGGTCATGGGGCCGTCCTCTCGTCCGTCGCGTCGAGGAGCGCCGCGATGGTGCTCTCCCAGGACGGCAGGGCCCGCCGCGACCGGAAGGCGAGCAGGGCGTCCATGCTGTCGCGGGGCAGCCGGATCCAGCCGCAGCCGGGGAAGTGCTGCTCGAGCATCTCCTGCCAGATCTTCACCGGCATCCGGAACGACGCCTCCCGGTCCCAGGGCACCGGTTCGACATGGAAGCCGCCGGCGCCGGTGAACGCGGTGCCGGAGAAGAGCATCAGCAGCGGCACCTCGCCTTCGCTCAGCGCGTGCGCGTAGCGGGTCGCGGCGACGTCCATGTCGTAGGTGCAGGGCACGACGAGGTCGGTCTCGGTCTCTCCGGTGAAGCCGGGCACCATGACCGAGACCTGTGCGAACTGCAGCGGGTGCAGGGTGCTGCCCCAGCGTGAGCGTTCCCCGAAGAGGTCTCGCACTCCGTCGGCCTCGTCGTCGGCGTAGCCGCGGCGGGCCGGTTCGATGCGCAACTGGCAGCGCAGGGCGAGCGCGTGGACCCGCGTTCCCTCGGAGGCGGTGATCCGCAGCCGGAAGACGAGCGTGGGTCCTGCGGCGTACGGATCCGCCCGTACTCCCGTACAGGTGAAGGTGAGGTGGGTCATGACCTGCTCTCCTGGAGCGGGGTGGCCTGTCGGCGTACGCGGTCGAAGAAGGCGTCGAGACCGGCGCGGGCCTCCGCCCCGCCGTCGAAGCCCTGCCAGCTCAGCCGCATCCGGCCCACCAGTTCGTAGGCGCTGTCGACCGGCACCAGATGGCACTCGGTGCGGTCGTCGGTGCGGCGCAACAGCAGGGCCTCCACATCGGGTTCGAGCATGCCGGCGAGTGGTGTGGCGGCGAGCAGGGTCTCCCAGGACGAGGGCTCCAGCTCGCTCTCGGTCGCGCCGGCCGGGCTCGGGTAGAGCACGACCGGGAGGTCGAGTGCGGAGTTGCGGAAGCAGAAGGCGACTCCGACCGGGATCCGCAGAAGTTCCCAGGTGGTGTCGTCGATCCGGTGACCGGGGTCGGAGAGGTAGCGGCCGGGTACCGCCCGGAAGCGTCCCTGCGACGCGCCGGGCCGGTCCAGGAGGTGGGCACACGGGACGCAGGCGCAGGCGAGCCGCCGCTGCTCGGTGTCCACCAGGTGCCGGTGGCGGTCGTCGGGCAGCGGTACGCCGCACAGTTCGCAGCGTTCCTCGCGAGGCGCCCGGGGCGCCGTGAAGCGGCGCAGTCCGCGGAGGTCCGGGGCGGGCCGCGGCCGCCCCGAACCCTTCGGGTACGCGCTCACGTCGCCGCGGCCGGGGACCGGCCGGCGGCGACTGCGCTGTCCGGCGGGCCGATGCCGATCTGGAGGAGCGCCGGCTCGCGCGGGGCGGCGACCGGATCCAGTTCCACGGCCGTCACCTCGGGGGCGAAGCAGGCGAGTGCCTCCACGGCGGCCTGCCGGGCGACCTCCTGCGTGCTGGGGCAGCCGCAGCCCGTCGAGCCCGTGAGGCGCAGCCGCAGGACTCCGGTCGTCTCGTCGAATCCGGCCGATTCGAGCGAGTGCTGGACCCCGCGCAGGGCGCGCGCGATCCGGGTGGGGATGTCCTCGGGGTGCAGGTCGTGGAGGACCAGCAGGCTGGAGACGAGTCCGTCGCCGAGCAGTCCGGACAGCGGTGCGGGCCGCGGTTCCGCCTCGTGCTGTCCGCCGGCGGGGTGGCCGAGCAGCTCGACGGTCCTGGCCAGCCCCGCTCCGTAGAAGTCCATCAGGACCCGCACCAGTTCCTCCGCGGCCGTGCACGCCCGCTCGTCGCCGCCGGCCGCCAGCCGGTCGAGGATCTCCTCGACGCGCCGGCCCGCCTGTTCCGCGGTGACCGCGCTCATCCGGCGAGACCGCTCAGTCCGGTGGGCACGTGCATCGACTTCACGGTCTTGCCGCCGCCGACGTACATGTGGACGCCGCACGGCAGACAGGGGTCGAAGCTGCGGACGGCGCGCATGATGTCGATGCCCTTGAAGTTCTCCGGCGGGTTCTCCTCGAAGATCGGGGTGTTCTGCACGGCGTCCTCGTAGGGGCCGGGCGTGCCGTAGGTGTCGCGGGTGCTGGCGTTCCAGGGGGTGGGCGGGTAGGGGTGGTAGTTGGCGATCTTGCCGTCCCTGATGACCATGTGGTGGGAGAGGACGCCGCGTACGGCCTCGGTGAAGCCGACTCCGATGGACTCGTCCGGTACGTCGAACTTCTCCCAGGTCTGGGTCCGCCCGGCGCGTACCTCCTCCAGGCCCTTCTCCGCGCAGTGCAGGGCGACGGCGGCGGCGTACGCCTGGAAGTAGGTGCGGGCGCGGTTGCGCTCCAGCGCGTTGCTCCACTGCGGGATCTTCCACTCGAAGGTGGTCTCCGGCTTGGTGAGCGTGCGCGGCAGGTTGATGACGACGCTGTGGCCGGTGGCCTTGACGTAGCCGATGTCGACGAGCCCGGACAGCGCCGTGGACCAGAGCCGGGCGATGGGGCCGCCTCCGGTGTCCAGGGGCAGGTGTTCCTTGCCGTCGAACCAGCGCGGGGACATGACCCAGCTGTACTTGTCGTCGAAGTCCCGCTTCTGCGGGGCGGGGATGGTGTGCTGGTTCCAGGGGTGGCGGGGGTCGACCGGGTTGCCGAGCGGGTCGTGGGTGACGAACTGCTCCTGGCCCTCCCAGTCCTCGTAGTACGAGCTGCCGAGCAGGATCCGGATGCCGAGGTTGATCTGGGTGAGGTCGTTGGTGACGAGCTTGCCGTCCACGATGACGCCGGGGGTGACGAACATCTTCCGTCCCCAGTCGGTCATGTTGGCGTACGTGAAGTCGCAGTACTCCGGGTCGTTGAGGGCTCCCCAGCAGCCGAGCAGCACCCGTCTGCGGCCGACCTCCTCGTAGCCGGGCAGCGCCTCGTAGAAGAAGTCGAAGAGGTCGTCGTGCAGCGGGACGACGCGCTTCATGAACTCGACGTAGCGCATGAGCCGGGTCATGTAGTCCGTGAAGAGCTGGACGGAGGCGACCGTGCCCACGCCGCCCGGGTACAGGGTGGAGGGGTGCACGTGGCGCCCCTCCATCAGACAGAACATCTCCCGGGTGTAGCGGCTCACCTGGAGGGCTTCGCGGTAGAACTCGCCCTCGAGCGGGTTCAGCGAGCGCATGATGTCGGCGATGGTGCGGTAGCCGTGCTCCGCGGCGTGCGGCGCCTCGGTGCGCTCCGCCAGCTCCAGGACACCGGGGTTGGTCTCGCGGACCATCTTCTCGCAGTAGTCGACCCCGACCAGGTTCTCCTGGAAGATGTTGTGGTCGAACATGTACTCGGCGGACTCGCCGAGGTTGATGATCCATTCGCCGAGGTGCGGCGGCTTCACCCCGTAGGCCATGTTCTGCGCGTAGACCGAGCAGGTGGCGTGGTTGTCACCGCAGATGCCGCAGATGCGGCTGGTGATGAAGTGCGCGTCGCGCGGGTCCTTGCCCCGCATGAAGACGCTGTAGCCACGGAAGACGGACGAGGTGCTGTAGCACTCGGCGACCCGCTTCTGCTTGAAGTCGATCTTCGTGTGGATGCCGAGACTGCCCACGATCCGGGTGATCGGATCCCAGGACATCTCCACCAGGCCGTCGCCGGCCTTCTTCGCCTGTGTCGCCATCGTGTCTGCGGTGCCCTTCTTCACGTCTTCGAGCTTCAGGTCTTCGAGCTTCAGGTCTTCGAGCAGGAGCTGGTGGGGCCGGTGTCCTGGGGGTGCGTCACCACGGCGGGCGGTAGCCGGTGGTGATCTTCTCTCCCGTGTGACGCCACTTGGGCTCCTTGTCCACGGTCCTGGCCGTGATGTTGCGGAGCCTGCGGATCACCGCGCCGTACGCGCCGCTCGCGGTGCTGGAGAGCTTGCCGCCGGGCGGCTCGTCCATGAACGGCATGAACTTGTCGGGGAAGCCGGGCATGGTGCAGGCGATGCAGATGCCGCCCACGTTGGGGCAGCCGCCGATGCCGTTCATCCAGCCGCGCTTGGGCACGTTGCACTTGACGACGGGGCCCCAGCAGCCGATTTTGACCAGGCACTGGGGCGAGTCGTACGTCTCGGCGAACTGGCCCTGCTCGTAGTAGCCGGCCCGGTCGCAGCCCTCGTGCACGGTGGCGCCGAACAGCCAGGTGGGACGGAGCTTGTCGTCGAGCGGGATCATCGGCGCGGAGCCTGCCGCCTGGTAGAGCAGATACGTCAGCGTCTCGGCGAAGTTGTCGGGCTGGATCGGGCAGCCGGGCACACAGACGATGGGGATGCCCGCCTTGGACTTCCACTCCCAGCCCAGGTAGTCGGGCACGCCCATCGCGCCGGTCGGATTGCCCGCCATCGCGTGGATGCCGCCGTAGGTGGCACAGGTGCCGATCGCGACGACGGCGAGCGCGTTGGGGGCCAGCCGGTCGATCCATTCGCTGGTCGTGATGGGCTGGCCGGTCTCCGGGTCGTCGCCGAAGCCGCACCAGTAGCCCTCCTGCTTGATCGACTCATTGGGCACGGAACCCTCGATGACGAGCACGAAGGGGTCGATCTCGCCGCGCTCGCCCTTGAAGAACCACTCGATGAAGGTGTCGGCGCCGCCGACCGGGCCGCACTCGAAGTCGATGAGCGGCCAGTGGACCTGGATCTTCGGCAGTCCCGGCAGCCCGGCGAGCACGATCTCCTCGATGCTCGGCTGCATGGCGGCGGTCAGCGCGACCGAGTCGCCGTCGCAGCTGAGACCCGCGTTGATCCAGAGGATATGGATCGGCTTTTCGTCGGTTGCGGCCGCGCCGGACGAGGCCGCGGCGTCGACCGTGGTCGGCGTTCCTGCATCCATGTGGGCGTCTCCTGGGAGGTATGCGACATAAGAACCCGTATGCGGGCCTTCTTCTCTTGCTAACAGGCTGCCGAACCGGCTGCCACCGCGGCTTCGTCCGGCCGGGTGCCATCCGGAGGTTCCTTACGGACGAACGCCCGGCGCAGCCGGTGGTACGGAGCCGTGGGGTCGGAGAAGGTGCGGAGCATGCGGGCCAGTTCCTCCTCGCGGTAGGCGGCAAGGGGCTTCGTCGCCTCGTGGCGCTCGCGTTCCGCCTTCTTCGACGCGATCCGGGACGCGGTCGCCGGAAACGGTGCGAGTCGTGCCGCCAGCCGGGTGACCTCGCCGGTGAAATCCTGTGGGCCGCAGTCGACGACCCGGTCGGCCAGCCCGTACCGCAGTGCGGCGGTGGCCGTCACCGGCATCGCGTCCTGGGTGAGGCGCTCGGCGAGGGGAGCGCCCACCCGGCGGGGCAGGGAGTACGTCCAGTACTCCGAGCCGTACAGGCCCATGAGGCGGTAGTGCGGGTTGAGCACCGAACCCGCCCTGCACCAGATCTCGTCCGCGGCAAGCGCGAGCATGACCCCGCCCGCGGCCGCGTTGCCGCCGACAGCGGCCACCACCAGTCGGTCCGTGGTGGTCAGGACGGCCTCCACCAGGTCGTCCATGGCGTTGATGTTGGCCCAGGACTCGGCCGCGGGGTCGGCGGCCGCCTCGATGACGTTGAGGTTGATGCCGTTGGAGAAGAAGTCCCTGCCGCCTCCGAGCACCAGTACCGAGGTGGGCCGGGAGCAGGCCACGCGGTAGGCGTCGAGCAGACGGCGGCAGTGCGCCGTGCTCATCGCACCGCCGGGGAAGGAGAACGACAGCAGGCCGACGTGCCCCTCCTCCCGGTACCGGATGTCGGTCCAGGTGCGGCGCCGGTCGCCGAGGTGCAGCGGGGCGGGACGTTCCGGCAGTGCCGGGAGGCGGCCGGCGAGGGCCAGCGTGGCGGGCAGTTTGACGCCGGCCGGCCCCTGCGGGCGGCGGCGCGGGCGCAGTTCGGGAATCCACACCGCGCCGTCGGTGGTCGCGCGGCAGACGGCGCCGGCCCTGGTGGCGAGCAGCTCTCCCGGCCGGCCCCGCAGCCGATCCTCCGGATGCCCACCGTGAAGGAACCATTCGCCGCCGAGCAGCTCGTCCAGCACCCCCGGCTGGGAGTCGGCGGCGCGCAGTGTGCGCAGGACGGTCTCGGTGGGGTCGTCCTCCCAGGAGATCCGCCGGTGTTCCTGGCGGAGGTAGGGCCGGGTCCTGATCTCGACCGCCGAGGGGTCCTGGGGCCGGGGCGTGTACGTACCGGAGGCGAAGCGCTCGACCGCGAGCAGGACGGCGGCCAGTGCCGCGTCGGAGACCTCGCCCCGGTACAGATCGCTCTTGGCGAGCGGCGGAAGGACGCAGTCGGCCGTGGCCCACACGGCGCCGGCGTCCATCTCCTCGTCCGCCTGGAGCACGGTGACACCCCAGGACCGGACGTCCTCCTGGACGGCCCGGTCCAGGGAGGACGGCCCGCGGTCCCCGACGGGTCCCGGGTGGACGACGAGACAGGTGTGCCGGGTCCACACATCGCGCGGGACGGCGGTCTTCAGCATGGGGGCGACGACGAGCCGCGGCCGGTGCCGGCGGACGGCGTCCCGCACGGCATCGCCGTGCGGCGTGCGCTCCACGGCGACGGTGTGTCCGCGGTCCCGCAGTTCCGCGTGGACTCGCTGGGTGAGGCTGTTGTAGGCACTGGCGATGAGCAGGATGTGCATGGCGGCCTTCACCGATCCGGCGGCTGACGGCCGGTGGGGGATCCGGCCGTCAGCGATCGTCCGCCCCAGCGGGCCGCCGCGGCCGGTACGGAGCCGCCGGGGTCACTCGAAAGCGACCACCTGCGCGACCGATCGGCGGCGCCGGTGGCACCGCGGCCGGGCCCGGCGGCCCTCGGCCTCAGAAGGCCGTGTACCGCTCCGGCATGGGGAACTCCACGCCGTCCAGCTCCAGCGTGCAGCCGGGCTTGATCCGCACCAGGTGCGGCTGGTGCACCCGGATGACGAACCCGCGGACGGGATCGTCCGGCAGCTCGCCGCTCAGCACGGTCGTCCCCGTACCGTGTTCGCGCCGGTACGCGATCACCTTGCCGTCGACCAGGAGCTCGATGCCCCCGGTCCTGCCTGGGCCGACGTTCACGGTGATCGAGTGATCGCCCCGGTCGACGTGGAAGTGATGGTTGCGCGACATGGCACACCTCCGCGGTGGCACGCGTAATCCAGCGTAAGTCCGCCGCACGGTGGTCCGCAGGGCGGCGGGCGGCCCGCCGACCGGCACGTGAGGCGCCCTTGTCGCTTTGTCGATCGTCCCGGACATTGTCGGCATGACGATCGTCGCGCTGCTCGGCACCCTCGACACCAAAGGCATCGAGTACGGGTGGCTGCGGGAGCGGCTGCTGCGGCACGGAGTCGAGGTCGTCGTCATCGACGCCGGCGTCATGGGCGAGCCCCGGTTACGTGCGGACGTCCCGCGCGCCCAGGTGGCCTGGGCGGCGGGCGCCGATCTCAGCCGGCTGCGGGCCGAGGGGGACCGTGGTGCGGCCGTGACGACGATGGCCCACGGCGCGGCCGAGATCGTCCTTCGTCTGTACGAGGCGGGCCGGCTGCACGGTGTGCTGGCCGTCGGCGGCAGCGGCGGTACGTCCATCGCGACCCGGGCCATGCGGGGACTGCCCCTCGGCGTACCGAAACTGATGGTCTCCTCGATGGCCTCCGGCGATGTCTCGCCGTACGTCGGCGCCACGGACATCACGATGATGTACAGCGTGGTCGACATCGCCGGCGTCAACACGATCTCGGCCCCGGTGCTGGCGAACGCCGTCGACGCCGTCGCCGGCATGGCGAAGGGGTTCGCCGCCGCTCCCCGGGCGCTGCGGCCGGAGAGCCTCGCCGCGGGCGGTTCCGGCTCGGGCGGCAGGCCGCTGGTGGCGGCGAGCATGGCGGGGGTGACGACCCCCGGGGTCGACGCGGCACGGGAGCGGCTGACCGAGCTCGGCTACGAGGTGCTGGTGTTCCACACGAGCGGCGCCGGCGGTCGTACGCTCGAATCGCTGGCCGCACAGGGGCTGTTCGCGGGCGTGCTGGACCTGACGCTCAGCGAACTGGCGGACGAGCTGGTCGGGGGCATTCTGACCGCGGGCCCGGACCGGCTGCGCGCCGCGGGCCGCCGGGGCACTCCGCAGGTGGTGAGCCTGGGCGCACTGGACATGGTGAAGTTCGGCCCGGTCGACTCGCTTCCGGCGCGGCTGCGCGACCGCGACGTGCGGGTCCACAACCCGTCCATCACCGTCATCCGTACGACCGCGCCGGAGTGCGCCGAACTGGGCAGGGGCATCGCCTCGAAGCTGCGGGACGCCACGGGACCGGCCGAGGTGTGCGTCCCGTTGCGCGGGCTGTCGACTCTCGGGGCGCCGGAAGGGCCGTACCACGACCCGGTCGCGGACGCGGCACTGTTCGCGGCGCTGCGGGACGGGCTGCGAGAGAGCACTGTGGAAGTGGTGGACTTCGCCACCCACATCAATGACCCGGCCTTCGGGCGTGCCGCGGCGGAGCGGCTGCACCGGCTGATCACCGGCGCCGGGAAGGCGTCCGCCGAGGACTGCGCCTGACGGGTGCGCGGCCGGGATTCACGGCGTCCGGAGTGCCGACGGCGCCGCCGGACCCCGGTCCCGGACCGTACACCTGCCCGTGACCGGCTGTTTCCGCATATAGCCCCACGGGGCCAAGCGGTGCTAGAAAGGACAGCGTGATCAGGCGCTTCGACCGATTGCGGGGCGTGTCGGTTCGGCCACTGATCGGCAAACGCCCCAGGAGCGTCGCCGGGCAGGTCTTCATCCTCCAGGTGGCGGTCGTGGTGCTGCTCGTTCTCGGGACGATCCTCGCCCTGGTGCTCCAGACCCGGCACGACAGCGACCGTGAGGCACGCAACCGGTCGATCGCGGTCGCGGAATCGTTTGCGCACTCCCCCGGGCTCAGCGATGCCCTGAACTCGCCCGATCCGTCCAAGGTGCTCCAGCCGATAACGGAAGAGGCACGCAAGCGCGCGGGCGTCGACTTCATCGTCGTCATGGACACCAAGGGCATCCGGTACACCCATCCGCAGCCGGAGCGGATCGGGCACCGCTTCGTCGGCACCATCGAACCGTCCCTGCGGGGCGAGGTGATCCTCGAGAGCGTCGACGGCCCGCTCGGCCGGGAGGTGCAGGCGGTGGTCCCCGTGACCGGGCCCGACGGCAAGGTCGAGGCGCTGGTCTCCGCCGGTCTCACCGTGCAGAACGTGACCGGCGAGGTGAACCAGCAGCTGCCGGTCATCCTCGGCACGGGCGCGGCGGGCCTCGCGCTGGCCACGGCGGGCACGGCGCTGGCCACCAGACGGCTGAAACGCCAGACCCACGGTCTCGGGCCGACCGAGATGACCCGCATGTACGAACACCACGACGCCGTTCTGCACGCCGTACGGGAAGGCGTCGTCATCGTCGCCGGTGACGGCAGGCTCCTGCTGGCGAACGACGAGGCCAGACGCCTGCTCGGGCTGGGATCCGACTGCGAGGGCCGGCCCGTGCGGGACCTGACGGGACTCGAACCCGCGACGGCCGAGCTGCTGGCCTCCGGCAGAGCGGCCACGGACGAGGTGCTCACGGCCGGGGACCGGCTGCTGGTGGTGAACCAGCGGTCCACGGACGGTCCCGGCGGTCCGCTGGGCACGGTCGCGACCATTCGTGACTCCACCGAGCTCCAGGCGCTGACGGGCCGGGCCGAGGTGGCACGCAAACGCCTCCAGCTGCTGTACGACGCGGGCGTGGGCATCGGCACGACGCTGGATGTCGCGCGGACCGCCGAGGAGCTGGCCGAGGTCGCGGTCCCCTCCTTCGCCGACTACGTGACCGTCGACCTCGCCGATCCCGTCCTGAACGGGGAGGAGCCCAACGGTTCCGCGTCGGAGATGCGCCGCACCGCCGTCAGCGGCATCCGTGACGACCATCCGCTCTACGAGCGGGGCAGGCTGATCGCGTTCCTGCCGTCGACGCCGCAGGCCCGCGGGCTCGGCACCGGCCGCGCGGAGGTCGTGCCGGATCTGTCGAGGGCGCTGGGCTGGCGTGCGCAGGATCCCGAGCGCACGAAGGCGATCGTCGAGTACGGCATCCACTCGCTCATCACCGTGCCGCTGCAGGCCCGGGGAACCGTCCTGGGGGTGGCCAACTTCTGGCGCTCGGAGAAGCCCGGTCCGTTCGAGGAGGACGACCTCTCGCTGGCGGAGGAGCTGGTGGCGCGCGCCGCGGTGTCCGTGGACAACGCCCGCCGCTACACCCGCGAGCACGCCCTGGCCGTGACGCTGCAGCGCAGCCTGCTGCCGCGGGCGCTGCCGGAGCACAGCGCCGTCGAGGTGGCGCATCGCTATCTGCCCGCGCAGTCCGGGGTGGGCGGCGACTGGTTCGACGTGATCCCGCTGCCGGGCAGCCGGGTCGCCCTGGTGGTGGGCGATGTCGTCGGTCACGGGCTGCACGCGGCCGCGACGATGGGGCGGCTGCGTACCGCGGTGCACAACTTCTCCACGCTCGATCTGCCGCCCGACGAGCTCCTCGGCCACCTCGACGACCTGGTGGGGCGGATCGACCAGGACGAGATGGGCCTCGGCGGCAGTCCGGACGGCCCGGCGATGACCGGGGCCACCTGTATCTACGCGATCTACGACCCGGTTTCGCGGCAGTGCACCATGGCCCGGGCGGGGCACCCGCTGCCCGCGCTGGTCCGGCCCGACGGCACGGTGGAGTTCCCCGAGCTGCCGGCAGGACCGCCGCTCGGGCTGGGCGGCATGCCGTTCGAGAGCGCGGAGCTGGAGATCGCCGAGGGGACCGAGCTCGTGTTCTACACCGACGGGCTCATCGAGGACCGCAGCCGTGACATCGACGTCGGCATCGAGCTGCTGCGCCGCGCCCTCGCCCATGCCGACCGCACACCGGAGCAGACCTGCAAGGCCGTACTGGACGCCCTGCTGCCTGCGCGCCCGAAGGACGACGTGGCGCTGCTCATCGCGCGCACGCGCGCTCTGGGCGCCGACCGGATCGCCGAGTGGGACGTGCCGTCGGACCCCAGCGCCGTCGCCGGCATGCGCGCCGCGGCCGTCGCCAAGCTGACGGACTGGGGGCTGACCGAGCTGGCGTTCAGCACCGAACTGATCCTGAGCGAGCTGCTCACCAACGCGATCCGCTACGGCACCCAGCCGATCCGCGTCCGGATGCTGTACGACGAGGGGCTGACCTGCGAGGTGGCCGACGGCAGCAGCACGTCGCCGCATCTGCGCTACGCCGCGACGACGGACGAGGGCGGACGAGGGCTGTTCCTCGTGGCCCAGCTCTCCGAACGCTGGGGTACGAGGTACACCGCCGACGGCAAGATCATCTGGGCGGAGCAGCCTCTCCCCGGCACGACCTCGGATCCTGAGGCCGACGGCGAGGCACTGCTGCGCCTCTTCGACACCGAACCCCTCTGAGCCGCCGGCCCCTGCGCAGGCCCGGCCGCCCGCCCGAGAGGGCGTCCGGGTCAGCCGGCGGTCGGTTGCGCCACGGAGGCGGAGACGGAGACGGACACGGCGTGACAGGCGGCGGGGCCCTCGGCCCGTGAGCGGACACGGCCCGCGTCGATGAGGACGGCGGACTCGGTGGTGTCGTCGACGGCGCTGACGCCCGCAGCCGCGGCGAGGGCTCCCGAGGCATCGCACACCACTTGCAGCCGCGGCCACGACGAGCGCGGGAAGGCCTCGCGCAGGCACGCGCTCAGCTCCGCCACGATCAGCCGGGCCAGTGGTGCCAGCTCGCCGGGCTCGCCGGTGACGAGGACGGCGGTGACGGGGGTACCGGGCGGGGTGGCGCGGACCGCCTCCTCGACGGCGGACAGCCGGTGCAGACCCAGCACGGCCACCACGCCGTCACCGGTGAGGAGCGCCGGCCCGCCGCGCACGAGGTCCCTCGCTCCCGGTGGTGCCCACGGCTCGTCGACGAGCCGTGCGGGCAGGGCCGTGGTGGGCGGCGCCCACCAGTCGCTCAGGTCGAGCCCCGCCAGTTGCTCACAGGCGCTGACGACGTCGAAGGGCTCGATGAAGCCGGGCGCGGCGGCGGCCATCCGGCTCGCGCCGTGCAGCGTGGTGAGGACGGTCTCGGCCAGTCGTACCGCACGGCGTGGCGGCGCCCCGGGAACCGCTTCGTACGGCCGGACGCCTTCCAGCGCCAGCGCGACCAGGAGCGCGTTCAGCTTCTGGAGCTGGAGGAACGGCGGTCGCAGACGCTCGTCCGCCACGATCTCCGGTATCAGGTCCACTCCGAGCCGCGCGGTCGCGATGTCCTGGCCCTCGGGTGCAAGCCGGGTGGCCCAGGCCCTGGCGAGCGAGCCGAGCGCCTCGGCCGCCGTGCGGCCCGGCTGCGGAGCCGGCCCGCCCGGCGCGGGCGGGCGCTCGGCGAGGTCGGCGAGGACGGCGAAGTACAGGGCGCGCTTGCCGGGAAAGTTGGAGTAGACCGCGCCTCGGGTCAGTTCGGCCCGTTCGGCGATGGCATCGATCCTCGCGGCCCGGAAGCCGTTCGCGGCGAACTCGCCCCGGGCGGCGGCCAGCACGTTGGCACGGGTCCGCTCCTGCGTCTCCGCCCTGGTGAGCCGCGCCATCGTTCTCCCCGTCCGCGTTGTGCCGCCGTCCCCGCGGCACACAAATCACCGTAACATCTGGATGACGAGACCATCCGGAGGGGGCTGGGCACGTACATGGCACGCATCGGTGACGAGGGCTCACTGCTGAAGTGTTCGTTCTGCGGGAAGAGCCAGAAGCAGGTGAGGAAGCTCATCGCCGGGCCCGCCGCCATCCACATCTGCGACGAGTGCGTCGAGCTCTGCAACGAGCTGATCGAGGAGGAGCTGGCGGATGTCACCGAGACCCCGCTCGTCGAACTGCCCAAGCCGGCGGAGATCCACCGCTTCCTCGACGAGTACGTCATCGGCCAGGAGGCGGCGAAGCGGTCCCTGGCCGTGGCCGTGTACAACCACTACAAGCGGGTCCGCGACAAGGAGGACGGGGACGATCCCGTCGAGGTGGCCAAGTCCAACATCCTGCTGCTCGGCCCCACCGGCTGCGGCAAGACCTATCTGGCGCAGACCCTGGCGCGGCTGCTGAAGGTGCCGTTCGCCATCGCCGATGCCACCGCGCTCACCGAGGCCGGATATGTCGGCGAGGACGTGGAGAACATCCTGCTGAAGCTGCTCCAGGCCGCCGACTACGACGTGGAGCGCGCCGAGACCGGCATCATCTACATCGACGAGATCGACAAGATCGCGCGCAAGAGCGAGAACCTGTCGATCACGCGCGATGTGTCCGGCGAGGGTGTGCAGCAGGCCCTGCTGAAGATCCTTGAGGGCACGACCGCCTCGGTGCCGCCGCAGGGCGGCCGCAAGCACCCCCACCAGGAGTTCATCCAGATCGACACGGCGAACGTGCTGTTCATCGTGGCCGGCGCGTTCGCGGGTCTGGAGACGATCATCGACGACCGGGTGGGCCGACGCGGCCTGGGATTCGCCGCCCAGGTCGGGCCCGGCGACGGGGATTCGGGCGGGACCGACGACGGAGACGTGTTCGCCCGGGTGATGCCGGCCGACCTGATCAGGTTCGGGCTCATCCCGGAGTTCATCGGCAGGCTCCCCGTCATCGCCCGGGTGTCGAAGCTCGACAAGGCCGCCCTGCTGAAGACCCTCACCGAGCCGCGGAATGCTCTGGTCAAGCAGTACCAGCGGTTGTTCGAGATGGACAATGTCGAGCTCGAGTTCAGCGACGGGGCGCTGGAGGCCATCGTCGAGAAGTCCGTCCTGCGCGGCACCGGCGCGCGGGGGCTGCGGGGAATCATGGAGCACGTCCTGCGGCCCGTGATGTACGAGATCCCCAGCCGCGAGGACGTGGTCAAGGTCGTCATCGGCGAGCACACGGTCCGGGAGTACGCCGGCCCGCTCGTCGTCACCCGCCGGCCGCCGGAGCAACTGGGGGACCAGCCGGCCTGAGTGGGGATGCTCCTGGTCGCCGGTGTCGGCCGGTGAACTCGGCGCTCGGCGTCCTCGTGCAGGACCGGCATGCGAAGGAACCGAGTCGAGCGTATCGTCGTAAAAGGCTTTGGAGCGACAGGGATTCGCGCCATCTTCCATCATCTGGACGGCGCCGAAGGGTCTCCGGTACGCAGCCTCTCTGATCTCACGAAATCCGATGGTCGAGCAACAACCTCGCAGTTGGCTTGCCCAGGTGCAGTTGCTGCCGTGATTTCGCCGCGGCAATGCGTCGTTGGCCGACGCGCTGCGAGTGGTTCCCATGTCGTCGCGCTCTCCATGTCACCGCGCGGACAATCGCCGAGTCAGAAAGCGGGAAGTGTTATGGCCACCACAGTTGCTGTGCAGTACGGCACGACGTTCTCCTGGGTCGGTCGCAACCTGGACGGCCGACTGGACGTCTTCGCCCGGAATTCCGAGGGTACCGTCAAGCACACGTGGCAGCTCAACCCGGACAACACCGACTGGTCGGAGTGGAAGACACTCGGTGACTCCCAGAAGGGAGCGAGCAGGGTCGTGGTCGCTCCGAACCGCGACGGCCGGCTGGAGGTCTTCGCCCTCTTCCCCACGGGCGTGAAGGGCCAGGGAAACCTCGAGCACAACTGGCAGAAGGACCCCAACAACGAGTACGACTGGTCGGGCTGGAAGGTGCTCTTCGTCGCAGGCTTCGGCAACCCTTCGGTCAATCAGAATGCCGACGGCCGGCTGGAGGTCTTCGTCCGCAACCCCGATTACAGTCTTGAACACGACTCTCAGCGGCCCAACATCAACGGGTGGTTCCCTCCGACATCGCTGGGCGGCTACCTGGTAAGCAATCCGGTGGCCGCCCAGAACGCCGATGGGCGACTGGCGGTCTTCGCCCGCGACCGCGACCAGGCACTTCAGCACATCTGGCAGACCGCCGCCAACAACGGATGGGCGAAGTCCTGGGCAAAGCTCCCCGGAAGCCAGAAGCTGGACGGTTTCCCGGTGTTCGCTCTCAATGCCGACGGCCGGATGGAGCTCTTCGCCCGCAGCACCGATCACGTCCTCCTGCACATCTGGCAGCTCACCGCCAACGGCGCGTGGTCTCCCGCCGGTTGGCAACCGCTCGGCGACAACATCGTGGACGAGCCGGCGGTCGTCCCGAATCGCGATGGACGGCTGGAGGTCTTCGCGATCAAGGACGGCGTCCTTCAGCACATCTGGCAGACCGGCCTCCGCAACGACCTCATCGGCTGGTCGGATTGGCAACCGCTCGGCGGCAGCCCGGCAGGTCATCTCGCTGTGGTGCGAAACCGCCATGACCAGATCGAGGTCTTCGCCCCCTTCCACGACGGCACTTATCGGTACATGTGGCAGACCGTCCCGAACGACGACGACGAGTGGTCGGAGTGGCATTCGCTCGGTTCGCCCTGAGCCGCGGCACCACGCCCCGTCCATCTGCCGGTGTTCCCGGCGCGCCCATGACGCCCGTACGCGACGGTGTCAGGCGACCGCGCCGAGGGTGTCCACGAGTCTGCGGCGCGCGGCGCGCGCGGCGGGCAGTGCGGCGAGGGCGGTCGCGCCCAGGACGGCGGCGGCCGCGAGCAACAGCAGATGGAGCGGGGACGGGGCCTGGGCGATTCCGGCGCCGATACCGCTGGAGCGGCCCTCCGCGTCGATCAGCCAGCGGGCGAGGGGCACCCCCAGGGCCGCTCCGGCGATCGCGGCGGCGAGCGCGGTGCAGCCGACCGCGGAGACCGTGACCGCGGTGATCTGGCGCGGGGAGAGCCCGATCGCCTTCAGGGCCAGCAGGTCCCGTTCCCCCTCCCGTACGCTGCCGCCGATCGCGGTCGACAGTTCGGTGAGCCCGATGAGGGCGAGTACGGCGATGAGACCGGCCACGACGCCGCGCATCGGGGAGAGCCGGTCCGCGGGGCTGGTGACCTCGTGGATGTCGAGCCTGCCCCGGGAGGCGTCCGTCAGCTCGGTGCGGACCTCGGCCGGGTCGGCGCCCGGGCGCAGTTGGAGCTGGAAGAGCGTCGCGCGCAGGTCGGGGTCGTTCTCGCGGAGGGTGTCGAGCGAGGTGGAGACGGTCCGGCCACCGTTCTCCGGTTCGATGCTGCGGCCGACGATGTGCAGGATCTGGGGGTGTCCGCCGACGGTCATCCGTACCCAGTCGCCGACGCGTACGCCGAGCAGATCGAGCAGCCCCTGTCCGGCCACCGCCTCGTCGGGGCCGTGCGCCGCCCGGCCCTCGGCGACGGTGAACGGATAGGGCTGCTCTCGGGTGCCGAGCCCGCGCAGCGCGATGGTGCCCGTCTGGCCCGGGACGAGCGCGGCGACCTCGACGCCCGGATGGGCCGCGGCGACCTGCGGGTGGGCGTCGAGCAGGCCGAGCGCCTCGCGGTCGCCGAGGCCGGCGTCGGCCCGCGCGGTGAGGGCGGCGGCGAGCCCCAGCTCTTCCGGTTTGCTCTCGAAGCGGGCGATGGTGGTCCAGGCGCTCAGCGCGACGGTGATCAGCAGGAGCGGCAGGGCCAGCCGGACGATGGTGGCGGGCGCCTGCGGGCCGCGGGCGAAGGCCCGGTGCCAGCCGAGGACCAGGGCCGGGGGCAGCCCGAGGCCCAGGGCTCTTCGGGCGGGCCCGGACAGCCTGCCGCCGCGGACGACCCCGGCCGGGAGCATCGGCACGGGAGGCACGCGTCCCGCCCGCCATGCGGCGAGACAGGTGGTGGCGCCGATGAACAGCACGGCGGCGACGGGCACCGCGAGCAGTACCGCGGTGTGCCCGGGAAGGCCCTGCCAGACGCCGACCGCTTCGCCGAGCCTGCCGGGGACGCGGCTGCCGAGGGTCTCGGTGAGCACGGTGGCGACGACCGCCCCGAGGACGGCGAACGCCAGGTGCTGGACGAGGAAGACGCGTACGACCTGGCCCGGGGTGAAGCCGATGGCCTTGAGGACGGAGATGTCCCGCAGATGGCCGCGCACGCGGGTGCTGATCGCGCCGAAGACGGCCAGCGCGGCGGCGAGCAGCGCGCCGAGTCCGAAGAGCCCGAGCACCTGGCCGAGCAGCCGGGTGTCGCCCTGGGCCTCGGCCCGCGCCTGCTGCCAGCTGGAGACGTCGGTGACGGCTCCGGCGCCGAGGACGGTGACGGCGCGCTGCACGGCGTAGTCGGTGTCGTCGGGGTCGGTGAGCAGCAGCCCGATGACGTGCCCTGGCCGGTCACCGGTCCCCCGTACCCGGTCGGGGAGCGCCCATACGGTGCCGGAGCGCTCGCCGGCGCGGTAACGGGGCTCGGCGCTGTCCGCGACGCCGAGGACGGTCAGGGCCCCGGAGGTGCCGGACACGGTCAGGGTGTCGCCCGGCCCGGCCACGAGCGCACGGGCGAGGCTGCTCTCCAGGACGACGCCGTCGGGGGTGCCGGGGCTGAGCCAGTGGCCGGAGGTGAGCAGGGGACGGCCCGTGGCGGGCGGCTCGGCGCCGGCGCCGCGCAGTTCGACGGCGGCCCGGGCGCCGCGGGAGGCGACGGTGGCCGAGGAGGTGCTGTACGGGCCGGACACCGTCTCGACGCCGTCCAGGCGGGCGAGCCGGCCGGGGTCGGCGGAGGGGCCGGTGTGGATCCAGACGTGCGCCCCGTGGGACTGGGCGAAGACCCGCTGCCAGGGGTTGGTGGCGTAGCCGAAGAGCGCGGCGGCGAGCAGCAGCGCGGCGACGATTCCGGCGGTGGCGGAGACGATGAAAAGCGCCTCGCCCCGGTGGGTGCGCAGATCGGCGTGTGCCCAGCGCAGGGTGGCCCGCACGGGTCAGTCCTTCAGTTCGAGGACGCCGGCCAGTCCGGTGCCCCGGGAGGGCGTGCCGCCCAGCTCGGCGTCGTCGGCTATGCGGCCGTCGAAGAAGCTGATGACCCGGTCGGCGGCGCTGGCGAGCCGCGCGTCATGGGTGACGAGCAGGATGGTCTGGCCGCGCTGGTGGAAGCGGGACAGCAGGCGCATGACCTCGCGGGTGCCCTTGCTGTCGAGGCTGCCGGCCGGCTCGTCGGCCAGCAGCAGCCGCGGGTGGTTGACCAGGGCACGCGCCAGCGCGACGCGCTGCTGCTCGCCGCCCGACAGTTCGCCGGGCATGCTGCGTGCCTTGCCCTCCAGGCCCAGCTCGGCCAGCAGCTTCTCCCGTTCGGCGCGGGCCTGCCGGGGGCCGGTGCCGGCCAGCAGGGCGGGGAGCTCGACGTTGTCGGCGACCGTGAGGTTCGACACGAGGTTGAAGAACTGGAAGACGATGCCGATCCGGCGGCGCCGCTCCATCGCCCAGCGGGCCTCGCTGTAGGAGTCGGTGCGCTCGCCGTCGAGCCACAGGCTTCCGCTGTCGGGCCGCTGCAGTCCGCCGAGCAGATGCAGCAGTGTCGACTTGCCTGCTCCGGAGGGGCCGGTGACGGCGACGAACTCCCCGTGCCGTACGGACAGGTCCACTCCGCGTACGGCGTGGGCGGGGGCGCCCTCGCCGTGGTGGGTCTTGACGAGTCCCTCGGCCCGCAGCAGCGGCACCTGGGCGGGAACGTCCTGGTCGGCGGGGTGGTCGGCGGTGTGGCTCATTCCAGCCCCTCCAGCTCCTCCTGGCAGCGCTCCAGCCAGTCGAGGTCGGCCTGCAGATGCAGCATGGCTCCCTCGATCAGCAGCTGGGCGATGCGGTTGTCCCGGTTCTCGGTCGCGGACAGCTTCGACAGATTGCGCATGGTGTTGAGGTACTCGCGTCGCTGCCTGTTGATGAGGGCTATCTGGTCGGCGAGTCCGGTCCTGGGGGCGAGCGCGAGCTTCATGAAGAACTCGTCCCGTACCCGCGGCTCGTCCGCCGTGTCCTCGAACCAGGCGCGCAGCGCCTCCGTCCCGGCCTGGGTGAGTCGGTAGATCTTCTTGTTGGGCCGGCTCGACTGGGCGACTTCCTCGCCCTCGATCAGCCCCGACTTCTCCAGTCGCCCGAGCGTCACGTAGATCTGGCCGACGTTCGGCTGAGGGTACGCGGCACCCAGCAGTTGCTCAAGGTCCTGCTTGAGTTCATAGCCGTGGGCGGGGCCCCGGGAGAGGAGCGCCAGGAGGGGCAGACGCACGTGTGCTCCCCTCCTCCCTGGTGTCCGCCTGCCGGCATGGTCCGACTGCCTGCCGAGGGCGTTCCGCACCGCGTCCGCCGTCCGGCCGTGTGGCCCGGATCGCTCTCGTCATCCGATACGGGGCCTAGTATCGCCCATGCCTAACGGGTATACATGCCCCTGACGCGGACGACGATGCCCGGCGCCGGTGTGCAAGGAGGAACCTATGCGGTGGATACGTGCCGCGGGTAGGGGTCTCCTGGTCGCGGCGGTCGTTCTCACCGGTTACGTGTCGGCGCCCGCGCAGCCGGGCGACGCGACGGCGGACCCCGCGGGGGGCGACGGGCGCGGGCCCATGACGCTGGCCACGGCCGGTGATCTCACCGGCTATCTCGGCCCGCTCCTGGAGGGCTGGAACCGGGGCCACCCTGGCGAGAAGGTCACGCTCGTCGAGCTGCCGGACTCCGCCGACGAGACCCGTGCGCAGATGACGACGGGGCTGCGCTCGGGCGACGGCCGGTTCGACATCCTCAACATCGACGTCGCCTGGACCTCGGAGTTCGCCGCCGCGGGCTGGATAGCCCCGCTGGAGTCCCGGCGTTTCCCGCTGAACAGCTTCCTGCCGCCGGTGGTGGACACGGCGACGTACGACGGCAAGCTCTACGCCGTCCCGTATGTCACGAATGCCGGAATGCTCTACTACCGCAAGGACATCCTCGACCGCGAGGGCGAGCGGCCGCCGGTGACCTGGACGGAGCTGGAGCGCCAGGCCCGGACGATCGCCCCGCGGCACGGCCTCGGCGGCTACGCGGGCCAGTTCCTCCCGTACGAGGGCCTCACGGTCAACGCGACGGAGGCGGTCTACTCGGCCGGGGGCACGATCCTCGGCGACGACGGCCGGGTGACCGTGGACTCGGCGGCGGCCCGCAGCGGGGTCGACTTCCTCGCCCGCGGGGTGCGTGACGGCTGGATCCCCAGGGAAGCGCTCACGTACAAGGAGGAGGAGTCCCGGCAGGCCTTCCAGGACGGGCGGCTGCTCTTCCTGCGCAACTGGCCCTATGCGTACGCCGGCGCCTCCGGCAAGGACTCGCCGGTGGCGGGGAAGTTCGGCGCCGTGCCGCTGCCCGGCCCCGACGGGGCCGGGACGAGCGTGCTGGGCGGGTCGAATCTCGCGATCAGCACCCGGGCCCGGCATCCGGAGTCGGCGAGCGATCTGATCGCGTACCTCACGAGCGCCCCCGTGCAGCGGAAGGTGCTGACGGAGGGCGCGCTGCCGCCCGTGCGGGCCGCGCTGTACCAGGACCCCGCGCTGATCCGGGAGTTCCCCTATCTGCCCGCCCTGCGGGCGAGCGTGCTCGCGGCGGCGCCGCGACCGAAGAGCGCACGGTACGAGCAGGTGAGCCTGGCCGTGCAGGCCGTCGTGCACGACGCGATGGCGCAGCACCAGGATCCCGCGGCGGCCGTGCGCCGACTGGCCGGGGAGCTGTCGGCCGTCGCGCGCCGGGGCTGACCCCTCTCTCTCACGCTTCTCCTCCTCGCCTTACCTACCTGTTAGGTAACGGGATCACATCGCACGGGACTCGAACCGTGCGGACACATCTGGGCATATCACCCAACTCCCTTCTCATTTCCGCATGACCGTTGACACCTTCTCGACATGCCTACTTAACATGCATGCATAACCGTCGACCTCCTGGTCGCGGGCACCCCTTCACGCAGAAACAGGTCAACGGGTGACGCTCACAGCCCCGGCCGGCAATGGCCTCTCGCACCGCCACACGCACCACTGGTGGCGCGACGCGGTGATCTACCAGGTGTACGTCCGCAGCTTCCTGGACAGCACCGGCGACGGCATCGGCGACCTCGCCGGGGTCCGTGCCGGACTGCCCTACCTCAAGAAGCTCGGCGTCGACGGCATATGGCTGAGCCCCTTCTACCCCTCGCCGCAGCACGACCACGGGTACGACGTCGCCGACTACCGCGACGTGGACCCGCTCTTCGGCGACCTCGCCGAGTTCGGGCTGCTGATCGCCGACGCACACCGGCTCGACATCAAGGTGCTGCTCGACATCGTCCCCAACCACTGCTCCAGCGAGCACGACTGGTTCCGTGAGGCCCTCGGTGCCGGACCGGACAGCGCCGCCCGCGCCCGGTTCCACTTCGCCGAGGGCCGGGGCCCCGGCGGGGACGTTCCCCCCAACAACTGGCACGCGATGTTCGGCGGGCCCGCCTGGACCCGGATCACCGAACCGGACGGCACGCCCGGCCAGTGGTACCTGCACATGTTCACGCCCGAGCAGCCCGACCTGAACTGGCGCAACCCCGAGACCGGCGCCTACTTCGAGCAGGTCCTGCGCTTCTGGCTGGACCGCGGCGTCGACGGCTTCCGCATCGACGTCGCCGCCGGTCTCTTCAAGCACCCGGAGCTGCCCGACTCATCGGACCCCGAGGCCGACGCCCGTACCCGTGACTCGGTCAACCCGCTCGCCTGGAACCAGCCCGAGGTGCACGACGTGTGGCGCCACTGGCGCGCGGTGTGCGAGGAGTACACGGACCGCGACGGCCGGGAACGGCTGCTCGTCGGCGAGGTCTCCGTGCCGACCGCGCGTGAACACGCCCGCTACGTACGCCCTGACGAGCTGCACCAGGCCTTCTTCTTCGATCTGCTGAGCGCGCCCTGGGACGCCGGCACGTTCCGCAAGGTCGTCACCGAGGCCATGCACGACATCGCCGGCACCGGCTCCACCGTCACCTGGGTGCTCAACAACCACGACCAGGTCCGCACCGTCACCCGGTACGGGGAGTCCGGCACCGAGGGCAGCGGGCTCGGCGCGGCCCGCGCCCGGGCGGCCGCGCTGCTCATGCTGGCGCTGCCCGGCGCCGCGTACATCTACCAGGGCGAGGAGCTGGGCCTGCCGGAGGTCGTGGACCTGCCGGACGAGGTGCTCACCGACCCGATCTTCCGGCGCACCGGGAGCCGGGCGCGGATCCGTGACGGCTGCCGCGTGCCCCTTCCGTGGTCCGGCCACGCCTCGCCGTTCGGCTTCACCTCGGGCGCCGAGGGGGCCAAGCCGTGGCTGCCACAGCCCGGTTGGTTCGCCGAGCACGCCACCGACCGGGCACTCTCGGACACCCGTTCGTTCTGGCACCTGTACCGCGACGGGCTGCAGCTGCGGCGCGGACTGCCGCAGCTCGGCGAGGGCACCCTGCGCTGGCTGGACTCCTCGCCCGACGTCCTCGCCTTCGTACGCGGCGACGGACTCGTCTGCGCCGTCAACTTCGGCACCGCGCCCGTGCCCGCACCGGTCTCCGGTGCACCGCTGCTGTCCAGCGGGCCCTGCCCCACCGGCGCCCTGCCGGGATCCACCACCGCCTGGTGGATCAGCGACTGCACCAACCCCTGATCCCCGACCGCCGACACCCCGCCCGTTCCCCCGTCCCAGAAGGAAGTCCTGCCATGACGCCACGACGCATGATGCTTGCGAGCTGCACGGCCCTGGCCCTCGCCCTCGGCGCGACCGCCTGCGGCGGCGGCCCCGTCACCCCGGCCGGCGGCGGTGACAAGTCCCTCGACGGCCAGACGATCACGGTCGCGGGCGTCTGGTCCGGCGCCGAGCAGAAGAACTTCCAGAAGGTGCTCGACGCCTTCACCGAGAAGACCGGCGCCACGACGCAGTTCGTGTCCACGGGCGACAACGTCTCCACCGTCGTCGGCAGCAAGATCGAGGGCGGCAACGCCCCCGACGTGGTGATGGTCCCGCAGGTCGGTGTGCTCCAGCAGTTCGCGAAGAGCGGCTGGCTCAAGCCGCTCTCCCCCACCACCGAGAAGTCCGTCGACGGCAACTTCGCCTCCGTGTGGAAGAACTACGGCAGCGTGGACGGCACCCTGTACGGCCTCTACTTCAAGGCCGCCCACAAGTCGACGGTCTGGTACAGCCCGGACGCCCTCGACCAGGCCGGCGTCAAGCCGCCGACGACGTACGCGGACCTGCTCAAGGCCGGGCAGGCCGTCTCCGACTCGGGTCTGCCCGCCTTCGCGGTCGCCGGTGAGGACGGCTGGACCCTCACCGACTGGTTCGAGAACATCTATCTCTCCCAGGCCGGGCCCGAGAAGTACGACCAGCTCGCCGCCCACGAGCTCAAGTGGACCGATCAGAGCGTCGTCGACGCGCTGACCACCCTGGGCAAGCTGTTCTCGGACAAGGAACTCATCGCGGGCGGCCAGAAGGGCGCCCTCGGCACCGACTTCCCCGGCTCCGTGGAGAAGGTCTTCGGCCCCGAACCCGAGGCCGGCATGGTCTACGAGGGCGACTTCGTCGCCGGTGTCGCCAAGGACCAGTTCGGCAGGAAGATCGGCGAGGACGCGGCGTTCTTCCCGTTCCCCGCGGTCGACGGCGGCAAGGCCCCCGTGGTCAGCGGCGGTGACGCGGCCGTCGTCCTGAAGGACGGCAAGAGCCAGAAGGCCGCGATGGCGTTCCTGGAGTACCTGGCGACCCCGGAGGCGGCCGCCGTCTGGGCCGAGGCCGGCGGCTTCCTCTCCCCCAACAAGAAGCTCGACCTCGCCTCCTACGGTGACGACACGACCCGCGCCACCGCCAAGTCGCTGATCAGCGCTGGTGACTCCGTCCGCTTCGACATGTCCGACCAGGCGCCCGCGGCCTTCGGCGGCACCAAGGGCACGGGCGAGTGGAAGCTGCTGCAGGACTTCCTGCGCGACCCCTCGAACCCGAAGGCCACCGCGGGCCGCCTCGAGGACGCGGCCGCCAAGGCGTACAAGGGCTGACGGGACATGACCGCAGTCACCACACCCACCGCACCGTCCGCGGGGCCTCCTCGGCCCCCGGCGGCCGCGAACCCCCGGCGCCGCGCCCAGCGGCGCCGGCGGGTCGTCGCCCTGGTCTTCGTCCTCCCCGCGCTGCTGCTGCTCGGCGCACTCGTCGTCTACCCCGTGCTGTTCTCGGTCGGCCGGAGCTTCTTCGACGCCTCGGGGACACGCTTCGTGGGCGGCGGCAACTACGCCGAGATGTTCCGCGACCCGGCCACGCTGAAGGCCGTCCGCAACAGCACCATCTGGGTCGTCGTGGCCCCCACGCTGCTCACCGGACTCGGGCTGATCCTCGCCGTGCTGGTGGAGAAGGTCCGCTGGGCCACCGCGTTCAAGCTGCTGCTGTTCATGCCGATGGCGGTCTCCTTCCTGGCCGCCGGCATCATCTTCCGCCTCGCGTACGAGGAGGACCCCGACAAGGGGGTGCTCAACGCCGCCGTGGTCGGGGTGCACGACGCCTTCAAGGGCTCGTCGTCGTACCCGACCGCGCGCGCCAGGGACGGCCAGGGACTGACCAAGGCCGCGGACGGGTCGTACGCCACGACGGCGGCCGTCTCCCCCGGCGAGGCCGTCACGCTCGGACTCGTCGGCGTGAAACCGGCGGAGCTGCCGGCCGGTGCCGGGCCCGCGTACGAGGCGGCGGCCAGGAAGGCCGGCGGTGACGAGCTGGCCGGCGTGGTCTATCTGGACTTCGCCCCCGGCGGGGGCGGTGAGCAGGGCAAGGTCGACCGGGCCGAGAGCGGGCTGCCGAAGATGGCGGTCGAGGCGGTGCGGGACGGCAGAACCGTCGCCACCGCCACCACCGCGAGCGACGGCTCGTTCGCCTTCCGGGACCTGGATCCCGGCTCGTACACGGTCCGGCTGCCGGCGGGCAACTTCGCCCAGCCGTACGAGGGTGTCTCCTGGCTCGGCCCGGCCCTCGTCACCCCGGCCATCATCGGCGCGTATCTGTGGATCTGGACGGGCTTCGCGATGGTGCTCATCGGGGCCGGGCTGTCCTCGCTGCCGCGTGACACCCTCGAAGCCGCCCGGATGGACGGTGCCAACGAGTGGCAGGTGTTCCGCAGGATCACCGTGCCGCTGCTCGCGCCCATCCTGACCGTGGTCTTCGTGACCCTGGTGATCAATGTGATGAAGGTCTTCGACCTCGTCTACATCATCGCGCCGGGACCGGTGCAGGAGGACGCCACGGTGCTGGCGACCCAGATGTGGCTGGTCTCCTTCGGCGGCGGCAACAACCAGGGGCTCGGCAGCGCGCTCGGCGTGCTGCTCCTGCTGCTGGTGATCCCCGCCATGGTCTTCAACGTCCGCCGTTTCCGCAGGAGTCAGTCATGAGCGCGACCGTCACCGACCCTGCCGTCGCGAAGGAACCGCAGGTCCCTGCCGGGCCGGTGCGCCGCCGGCCGGGGGGCCGGCTCGGACGCCGGCTCGGCAGCGGAGTGGTCCAGGCGTTCCTGGTGGTGATCGGCCTCGTCTGGGTCACCCCGCTCGCCGGTCTGCTCCTGTCCTCGCTGCGCTCGCCCGAGGACAACGCGAGCAGCGGCTGGTGGAGCACGTTCACCAGCCCCGGGCAGCTGTCGTTCGACAACTACGCGGAGCTGCTCGGCAACGCCGGGATCACCCAGGCGTTCTGGAACACCGTGCTGATCTCGGTGCCCGCCACCACTCTGGTGATCGCCATCGCGGCGCTGGCCGGCTATGCCTTCGCCTGGCTGGAGTTCCCCGGCCGGGACTGGCTCTTCCTGCTGGTGGTGGCGCTGCTGGTGGTGCCGGTCCAGGTCGGTCTGCTGCCGGTCGCCAAACTCTTCGGCCAGCTGGGGCTGTTCGGCACGATCCCGGGCGTGGTGCTCTTCCATGTCGCCTACGGGCTGCCGTTCGCCATCTTCCTGCTGCGGAACTACTTCGCCGACATCCCGCGCGAGATGCTGGAGGCGGCGCGGATGGACGGCGGCAGCGAGTGGCGGATCTTCACCCGCCTGGTGCTCCCGGTGGGACGGCCGGCGATCGCGAGTCTGGCGATCTTCCAGTTCCTGTGGGTGTGGAACGACATGCTCGTGGCGCTGCTCTTCGCGGACAGCTCCTCGCAGCCGCTCACGGTGGAACTCCAGTCCCAGGTACGGCAGTTCGGCAGCAACATCGATGTCCTCGCGCCCGGGGCGTTCCTGTCGCTGATCGTGCCGGTGGTGGTGTTCTTCGCCTTCCAACGGCATTTCGTCCAGGGGGTGATGGCGGGCTCGGTGAAATGAGCCCCGGCTCCCGGCCCCGGGTGGGCGCGTGGCGGTCGGCGTACGGGATCCCGTGCGAGGACCGCCCGCGCCCACAGCGGTCGCGGGCCGTGCCCCGGGCGCGCAACGGCGCGGGTCAGTTCTCCGGCTCGGGCGGGGCGTAGAAGGCCGTCGTCGCCCGTACCGCGGACGCGACCGTGTCGGCGGGTGCGCCCGAGGCTCCGTACGCCTCGCCCCAGGCCTCGCTGCTGCGGGCCGCGAAGGCGCGGGCCTCGTCGGAGTCCTGCCAGGCGAGGGCCTCGGCGGGGTCGACGGCGGCGCCCTGCAGGAACCGCCCGAGGCCGAGCAGCCCGAGGTCCCAGCCGACCCCGACGGCGCCGGGGCCGAACTGGTCCCACATCTCGTCGGGGACGACGGCGACGTGTTCCAGCTCGAACAGCGTGCGCTCCTCGCCCTCCTCGGTGAGTCGGACCTCCACCTCGCTGAATCCGGGGTTCTCGCCCATCACCCAGCTCACTTTGAGCAGCTTCGGCGGCTCGCAGCGCAGGATCTCCCCGCCGGCGTTGCCCTGCAGCTGGTAGCGGCCGCCGAGCTTCAGGTCGCCGCTCACCGGCAGGAACCAGCGGCCGATCCGCTCGGGATCGGTGCACGCGTCCCACACGTCCGAGGCGGCGGCGTCGTAGGTGCGCCGCAGCAGGATGGTGCGCGCCTCACCCTCGGCCAGGGACCGCTTGCCGACCTCGCGGTGGATGTCGTTGATCTGGTCGACGATGTCGCTCATGGCTGCTCTTCCTGTTCCTGTTGTCTGCGGCGCTCGCGCTTCCCCCGTGCGAGTTCGGTACCGAGCGCGTCCAGCCGCTGCTCCCAGAAGCCGCGGAACCGGTCGAGCCAGTCGTCGACCTCGCGCAGGGGTGCGGAATCGACGGCGTAGAGCCGCCGGGTGCCCTCGGCCCGTACGGACGCGAAGCCCGCCTCGCGCAGCACGCGCAGGTGCTGCGACACCGCCGGCTGCGAGATCCCGAACTCGGCACGGATCACCGAGCTGACCGCGCCTGATGTCTGCTCGCCCTCGGCCAGCAGCTCCAATATCCGGCGACGCACCGGATCCCCCAGTACATCGAATGCGTGCACGTCCCGAACTATGCCAGCCGTCGCTTATATAAGTCAACGCTTAACCATGGTGCGCGACACACTCGTGCGGAGTCGCGACACACTCGTGCGGAGTAGGGAGCGCGGCCAGGGCCCCTGTCCGCGTTCCACTGGAGGGATGCCACAGGTGCAGTTGTCGGTCGTCGTCCCGTGCTTCAACGAGAGCGAGGTGATCGACGCCTTTCACACGGCGCTGAGCACCGCGCTGGAGCCGACCGGGGACCGCTTCGAGATCTGCTACGTCGACGACGGAAGCAGCGACGGGACCGCCGAGCGCCTGAGGGCGATCGCGGCATCGGCGCCGGAGGTGCGCTACACCTCGTTCAGCCGCAACTTCGGCAAGGAGGCCGCCCTGCTGGCCGGGATGCGGATGTCCCGGGGCGCCGCGGTCGTCCTCATGGACGCCGATCTGCAGCATCCCCCCGAGCTGGTACCGCGGATGCTGGAGCTGCACCGGCACGGCTACGACCAGGTCGTCGCCCGGCGCGACCGCACGGGCGAAGGCGCGCTGCGCTCCGCGCTGAGCCGGGCCTACTACCGCCTGGTGCGCCACTTCATGGATGTCGAGATCGCCGACGGTGCGGGCGACTTCCGGCTGCTGTCACGCCGGGCGGTCGACGCCGTGCTGTCGCTCCCCGAGAGCAATCGCTTCTCCAAGGGCCTCTTCTCGTGGATCGGCTTCGACACGGTCAGCTTCCCGTACCGCAATGTCCGGCGGGCCGCCGGCCGGTCCAAATGGGGCGGCCGGAGGCTGCTGGAGTACGGGATCGACGGGCTGCTCTCCTTCAACACCCGTCCGCTGCGGCTGGCGATCCACACCGGGCTGTGGCTCTTCCTCTCCGCTCTCGGCTACGCGCTGTGGATCATCGCGAACGCCGTACTGAACGGCGTCGACACCCCGGGGTACGCGACGCTGATCACCGCCATCGTCGGACTCGGCGGGGTCCAGCTCGCCACGCTCGGCGTCATCGGGGAGTACGTCGGCCGGATCTACCACGAGGCGAAGCGGCGGCCCTCCTATGTGGTGCGGGAGACGGACGCGTCCGCGCCGCACCACTCCGGAGCACTGTCCGCGACCGCCGGACAGTCACGGCAGCGGTCATGAACGCCGCCGGCATGCGGCAGTTCGCCGTCTTCGCCATGATCGGGGCCGTCAACACCTGCGTGTACTACGCCGTGTACGCCGTGCTCAACCTCTGGCTGCCGTATCTCGCCGCCCACGCGCTGGCCTACTCCGTGGGCGTCACCGGATCGTTCCTGCTCAACTCGTACGTCACGCTGCGCACCCGGCCTACCTGGCGCGGGTTCGTCCGTTATCCCCTCTCGGGAGTGGCCGGTCTCGTCGGCAGCGGTGTGCTGCTCCATCTCGCCGTGCGCGAGCTGGGCGCGGACGAGCATGTCGCCGCCCTCGCGGCCGGGGTGCTGGTCACCCCGCTGTCGTTCCTCGTCGCACGGTGGGCGATCACCTCCGGGGCCAGGAAGCCGGTCACGGAAGCCGCGTCGAGTAAGTGACCTCGTCCAGACGGTAGTAGTCGGCGACGCACCGGGCCGGCCACCCGATGCGGCCCCGGTCGCGGAACGGTTCGAGCATCCCGGCGACCGGGAGCGGTGTGTACGGGAGGACCTTCGCGCCGCTCGCCGCCCCGGCGCGCAGCCGCGCGTCCTGGCGGTCCCACTGCCCGGCCCGTACGCGCATGTCCTGCCCGAGCTGGTGGAGCGGCCGGGCCAGCCCGACGACGGACACGGCGAGGACGGTCGCGGCCACGGCCGCCGCCAGGGCCGCCCACGGCCGCGGCATCCGGGTGCGCAGGGCTCGGCCGAGGAGGGCGCCGACGGCGACGAGCAGCAGCACGTACAGCAGCAGATAGTCGTTCCAGGTGCGGGCCGCGGACGAGACGCGTGCGCCGAAGACGGGATACGTGACGACGGTGCACAGATATCCGGCGACGAGGACGGCGAGCACACCGCAGGCGGCGAGCGGAAGCGGTCTGCACGGCCGGCGCAGAACGGATCCGGTGCCGCCGGGCCGCGCCAGCAGGCCCAGCAGCAGTCCGGCAGCGACCGCTCCCGCGTACGGCCAGGTCGTGAGGACGGTTTCCACGATCCGTGCGAAGCCCCGTGCCGAGGCCGCCAGAGACTCGGGGGAGATCATCGAGGTGGTCTCCGCGCCGAAGCGGGTCCGCCGGCGGCGTGACCCTGGTGACGTCATCAGTACGGCGGTGCCGACGGCGATCCCGGCCGCCCCGAGCAGCGCCCAGGTCCTGAGGGCGGGCCACGCCCGCTCGGTGACGAGCCGTCGGCCGGTCAGCAGCAGTCCCGAGAGGACCACCAGGGCCACGATCGAGGTCTCCTCCGAGAGCGTGCCGATGAGGATCCCCGCGAGCACCACCGTCACGAGGGCGGCGGTCCGGCCCCGCCTGCCGCGCGCGCACAGGGCCGGGACGACGGCGGCGCAGGCGAGCACGGGCGCCAGGGTGTGGGAGACGGAGCCCGCGGGCCAGTAGAGGGTCTTGTACGTGTTGGGCGTCGCCAGCAGGAACACCGCGGTGACCGTGGCGGCCACGAGCAGCGGGATCCCGCGCGGCGCCCGCTGCCCCGCCCGGCGCAGCAGCAGGACGGTCAGGGTCCACACCACGAGCAACGTGAGCAGCCCGCTGACCAGCGCGTACCACTGGTGACCGGCGACCGGGAACTCGGCGTAGAGACCGACGAGGAGGGCATTGCCGACGCGGCCGTTGTCGGTGACGTAGAACTTCCCGATGAGACCGGCGACTCCGTGGTCGCGCACCACCGGCAGGAAGCACCACTCGTCGGCACTGGGCCGGACGTGGCGGCCCAGCCATGCGGCGACCGCCAGCAGCCCAAGCGGCAGCGCGGCGAGGAGCACGGCGCAGACGGTGACGCGCGACGAGAACCACGGTCCGCCGCCCTTCCCCCGCCCGGGCGGCCCGGAGGGTTCATCCGGTTCCTGCGGGGTGGTCATGCGTGATGCGCCGACGGCCATGTCCGTCACTAGTTGCACGCTTCCCGCACCGCTCAACCGCCCGGCCGTCATGTGGAGCAGCAGGAAGCCCCGATGGGGCGGCGGAGGCGGGCGCGGCGCGTGTCGCCTTGCCATGGCGCGGTGCGGGTGCGGAGCGCCCGTGGCCGGCGTACGCCCCGGAAGCCGACGTGGGCTCAGCCGACGACCACGCCGATCTTGGGCGGGGGCTCGTTCCGGTAGCCGGCGGGACCGAGGTTGGCTTCCACGGCCTTCTTCCAGGAGCCGTCGGCGACCATCTTCTCGAGCGCCGCGTTGATCTTGTTCTTGAGCTCGGTGTCGCCCTTGCGCACCCCGATGCCGTAGTTCTCGTTGCTCAGTCTGAAGCCGGCGAGCTTGAACTTTCCTTCGAAGGACTTCTGCGCGGCGTAGCCGGCGAGGATCGAGTCGTCCGTGGTGAGGGCGTCGACGGTCTTGTTCTCCAGGCCGGTGAGGCATTCGGAGTAGCCGCCGTACTCCTGGAGCTGGGCCTGCGGCGCGAGCTTCGTCCTGATGTTCTGGGCCGAGGTGGAGCCGGTGACCGAGCAGAGTTTCTTGTGGTTCAGGTCGGACGGCTTGGTGATGGAGTCGTCGTCGGCGCGGACGAGGACGTCCTGGTGGGCCAGCAGGTACGGACCCGCGAAGTCGACCTTCTTGCGCCGTTCGTCGTTGATCGAGTACGAGGCCACGATGAAGTCGACGTCGCCGCGCTGGAGCAGCGTCTCGCGGTCGGCGCTCTTGGCCTCCTTCCACACGATGTCGGAGGGCTTGTAGCCGAGCTGCCCTGCCACGTACCTCGCCACGTCGACGTCGAAGCCCTCGTACGTGCCGTCCGGGGTCTTGAGGCCGATGCCCGGCTGGTCGAACTTGATGCCGACGGTGATCTTCTTCCCGTCGTCCGTACCGCTGCCGCCGCCGTCGGATCCGCATGCCGTGAGGGCGAGTGAGAGCGCGAGCGCCACGGCGGCCGCGGCGGGGACCTTGCGAAGCTTCATCGTGATCTTCCCTGGGGATAGGCGACAGCCGGATGGTGCATGGGGTTCGGGGCGGCCGTGCACGCGCGTGCCGCGGCCTCAGTGGTGCAGGATCTTCGAGAGGAAGTCCTTGGCGCGTTCGGTGCGGGGGTTGCTGAAGAACTCGTCGGGTGCGCTCTCCTCCACGATCCTGCCGTCGGCCATGAAGACCACCCGGTTGGCGGCCGAACGGGCGAAGCCCATCTCGTGGGTGACGACGACCATCGTCATGCCGTCCCGGGCGAGCTGTCGCATGACCTCCAGGACCTCGTTGACCATTTCGGGGTCGAGCGCGGAGGTCGGCTCGTCGAACAGCATGACCTTCGGGTCCATGGCCAGTGCTCTGGCGATCGCGACGCGCTGCTGCTGACCGCCGGAGAGCTGCGCCGGGTACTTGTCGGCCTGGGAGCCGACGCCCACCCGGTCGAGGAGGCTCCGCGCCCGGACCTCGGCGGACCTCTTGTCGGTCCCGCGGACCTTGATCTGGCCCAGTGTCACGTTCTGCAGCACGGTCTTGTGCGCGAAGAGGTTGAAGGACTGGAAGACCATGCCGACCTCGGCGCGCAGCCGGGCCAGCTCCCTGCCCTCCTCGGGCAGCGGCTTCCCGTCGATGGAGATCTCGCCCGAGTCGATGGTCTCCAGCCGGTTGACGGCGCGGCAGAGCGTGGACTTGCCGCCGCCGGACGGCCCGATGACCACGACGACCTCGCCGCGGTCGATGGTCAGGTTGATGTCCTGGAGCACATGGAGCGTGCCGAAGTGCTTCTCCACATGGCGCAGCTCGACCAGGGCGCTGCCCGTCATGCCCGGTGTGAAGGGTTCCTTGCGCACGGCCGCTCCGCTCGTCGGCTTCATCGTCCGTCCGCATCGGGCGGGTCGCACTCCGGGGACGGCAGGCGGCGCGGGCCTCCGATCCGCCGGGCCCGGGTGGGTGAGCGGTCGTCATGGACGCGGAACAGGCCATTGTCGCGTGCCCCTGAGTGACGTCTCGCGCACACTGGGCGACGGGTGCCGTACGAGGGACGCGCACCGGCATTGTCCGGCGCATATGCGCGCAGCGGCGCCCGGGCCGGGGCTGAGGGCGGTATCGGGCGGGCACGACGGTTTCGCGCCGCGCGGGCCACCGTGGGTACGGATCGGGGCAGACGCCGCGAGCCGCCGTCTCCTAGCCTCCCGGCCCATGCGCATCACACATCTGAGACGCTTCGGTCTCTCCGCGGTCCTCGCCTTCGCCCTCGCCTGCTTCGGCATGGCGCAGCCCGCCGGCGCGGACACCCCCGATCTGAGCTTCACCGTCGACCAGCCGGTGGCCACGCCGGGCTCGACGGTGTCGCTGACGATGACCCTCACCAACAACCAGGCCACCGACGTCTGGTTCGTGTACCAGTCCGTCCAGCCGACCTGGATGACGACGCAGCGCAAGGACCTCAAGTACAGCTTCGTCTCGTGCACCGCCCAGGGCGCCGCGTGCACGGGCACCGGCACGACCGGCCTCGGCGTCGACTACGAGATCCCGCTCGCCCCGGGCACCTCCCGCACGGTCACTCTGACGTACCAGATCGCCGCCGACTCGGGCTGCAACGGCACCATCGCCTTCTACTCGTACCTCTACTACGAGTACAACAACGGGCAGAGCACGAAGGACGGCATCCACAACACCCCGGAGACCCGGGTGGCGTGCGCGCCCACCACACCGGCCGCATCCTGACGCACCGCGGGCACGACCGCCGGCCGGCTTGACCACCCGGCCTGACCAGCCGGCCCGCCCCACCGGAAGCCACCCGACCACCCCGGAACACCGCGGCGGCCGACCGAGCGCATACGCGCCGGCGGCCGCCGTCGGCCTTCCCGGCCCGCCTCCTGGCCGAAAACGCTCATGCACCCTCGGCCGCATGTGGTCCGGACCGATGACGCCTGTAAGCGTTTACCCTCCGCGCCCGCTTGGCCCCGCCGCGTACGGGTGGCCGCCGCCTCTCGCCTGATCCGTCCCGAGGCCTGCGCTTTTTCGTCAACTTTCACGTCAGGCCCACATATCTCACACGGACCCTCCACCATGTGACAGGACAGGGCACGACGGCCTAGCGCCCCGGGGGGAGCCGCGCCGTCGTGCTGGGGGGTTACGGGGAGGGACTTCACCGCATGAAGCGGACCCGCGTCAGGCGGACCATGCGTACGGCCGCGCTCACCGCAGGAGCGCTCTTCATCTCGCTCGGCGTACTTCCGGCGGATCCGGTCCGGGCGGAGGAACCGGAGGTCCGGGTCGATCTGAGGGTGCTCGTCGTCTCCGACGGCGGCCCCGCGACAAGCGCCATCGCCGCGGAACTGGACGGTGCGGGCACCCCGTACACCGTGGTCGAACTCGCGGACACCGGCAGGCCCGTCATCGACGCGGCCTTCCTGGCCGACAGCGCCGACGGCCGCCCACGCGCCAAGTACCAGGCCGTCGTCCTGCCCAACGACAATCCGTTCCCCTCCGGTTCGCCGGAGATGGCCGCCCTCGTCGCGTACGAGAAGGCCTACGGAATCCCGCAGGTCGACGCCTACACCTACGCCCGGCCGCAGGCCGGCCTGGAGTACCCGGTCAACGGCGGCTACGCGGGACCGGTCGACGGAATCGCCGCCCAGGTGACCGCGGCCGGCCAGGCGGGGCCCTTCGGCTACCTCGACGGCGCCTTCGCCTTCGAGGACAACGACCCGTCCGTCGACGAGAGCTGGGGCTTCCTCTCCCGGCCCCGGGCGGGCGCGGACTTCACGACGTACGTCGACGCGCCGCTCCCCGGCGGGACGGGCCGGGGCGCGCTCGTCGGCGAGTACCGGCACGACGGCCGCCGCGAACTGGTGGTCACCTTCGTCTCCAACCAGTACCAGCGGCAGTTCCGGCTGCTGGCCCGCGGCATCGTCGACTGGATGACCCAGGGCGTGCGACTGGGCTCCTCGCGGAACTACTTCTCGGTCCACGTCGACGACGTCTTCGCCAGCGACGACCGCTGGGACACCGAGCTCAACTGCACCCCCGGCGACGTCGACTGCCAGCCCGGCCAGGGCACGCCGAACCCGATCCGGATGACGCCGGACGACGTCGAGCACGCGACGCAGTGGTCCCGCTCCCGGGGCTTCACCCTCGACCTGGCCTACAACGGCGGCGGCAGCGTCGAGTACCGGGAGGAGCACGGCGGAGCCGACCCGCTGGCCGACCGGCTGACCGCGGACCGCGACGCGTTCCGCTGGGTGAACCACACCTACGACCACCCGTATCTGGGCTGCGAGCAGGACGTCAGCATCGTCCCGTGGAAGTGCGCCACCGACCCGGACGGCAGCACGCGCTTTGTCACCCGGGCCGAGATATCCCGGCAGATCGCCGACAACCGTCAATGGGCCGAGCGCGCCGGGCTGCCGCTGGAGGCCGGTGAGCTGGTGACCGGGGAGCACTCCGGCCTCAAACTGCTGCCGCAGCAGCCCGAGGACAATCCGAACCTCGCCCCGGCACTCGCGGACAACGGCGTCGCGTGGCTCGGCTCGGACAACTCCCGTGACCCCGCGCAGCGTCAGGTCGGGCCCGCGCTCACCGTGTCCCGCTACCCGATGAACGTGTTCTACAACGTGGGCCGGGCGGCCGAGCAGGTCGACGAGTACAACTGGATCTACACCAGCAGGGCGCAGGGCGGCAGCGGAATCTGCGAGGGCTCGGCCACGACCACCTGCCTGGACGCGCCGCTCGACACCGCGACCGGCTACACCGGCTACATCGTGCCGCTGGAGGCGCAGATCGCGATGGGCCACGTCCTCGCGGGCGACCCCCGGCCGCACTTCATCCACCAGTCGAACCTCGCCGAGGACCGTATCGCCTACCCGGTCCTGGACCGGGTCCTCGACCAGTACGCCGCCCTGTACGCGGACAACGCCCCGCTGGTGAACCTCCGGATGAAGGACATCGGGGCCGAACTGCGCGAACGCGCCACCTGGAACGGTGCGGTGAAGGCCGGTCAGGTCACCGGCCACCGGATCGGCGACACGGTGACGGTCACGGCACCCGAAGGCATCGCGGTGCCCGCGACCATGCCGTCGGGCACCGTCCGGACGCTGCCGGACGGAACGGCCGCCTTCGGTGAGCCGTACGCGGGAACGGTCTCGGGCCGGGTCTCACCGGGCACGGGCCAGGACGGTGTGACGCTGTCGCTGCCCACGGCCCCGGCGGCCGGAGGTACCACCGGCGGCAGCGGGCACGGCACGACGCCCGCACCGGTGGCCCCGCTGCCCGCCGGCGTCACACAGCCCGTGGCTCCCGGAACCGAGCACTAGGGCCGTCCCCCGGGTCCGTCCGGACCGGCGAGCGTGCGCGCCGGCGCACACGAGCCCGGCCGGATCCAAAGGACCGGCCCCGGCCCGACCGCACCAGCTCACCACGAGCGAGGCAGCGCGGGTTCCGGACGTCGTACGCCGTCCCGGCGACGCGCCCCGGAACCACGCGCCCTTCGCACCCGTCCCGTGGAGCCCATCCATGCACGTATCGCACCGTGCGCCGCGCCGAGGCGCGGCGCGCGTCACCCTGCTCACCGAAGGTACCTATCCGCACAGTCACGGCGGTGTGAGTGTCTGGTGCGACCAGCTCGTCGGCGGCATGCCCGACATCGACTTCGACATCATCGCGGTGACCGGAACCGGCCGTGAGGCCGTCGTGTGGGAGCTGCCGCCGCACGTGGCCGAGCCGCTCACCGTGCCCATGTGGGGCCCGGCGCCCACCGGTTCACCACCGCGTGGCCGCCGCGAGCGCCGGCTGATGGCCGCGTACGAGCGGTTCCTCACGGCGTTGCTCGATCCCGGCGCCGAGGACGGCTTCGCTCCCGCGCTGTACGAGATGGCGCACGCGGCACGCGACGGGCTGCTCGGCCCGGCGCTGCGCACGGACCGTGCCCTGCGGGTGCTGACCGGGGTGTGGAACCGGCCGGGGCTGACCGTGCGGGAGGCACGGCCCAGCCTGCACGACGCCGTCACGGCGACCGGCCTGCTGGAGCACGCGCTGCGGCCGCTCGCCGCCCGCCCTCCGGAGCGTGGTGTGGCGCACGCGGTCAGCGGAGGCGTCGCCGTCCTGCCGGGGCTCGCGGCGCTCGAACTCCACGGTGTTCCGCTGCTGTTGACCGAGCACGGGGTCTATCTTCGGGAGCGCTACCTCGGGTACCGGACGGCGCCGTACCGCTGGCCGGTGAAGGCGGTGCTGCTCGGGTTCTTCCGGCTGCTGGCGGAGGAGAGCTACCGGCGCGCGGCGCTGATCACCCCGGGCAACCGCTACAACCGGCTGTGGGAGGAGCAGGGCGGCGCCGATCCCGACCTGATACGCACGGTCTACAACGGAGTCGATCCCGCGGCCTTTCCGCCCGCGGGTCCCGAACCGCAGGCGCCGACGCTCAGCTGGGCCGGCCGGGTCGACCCGATCAAGGACCTGGAGACCCTGATCCGGGCGTTCGCCCAGGTCCGCGGGACGCTCCCGGACGCCACACTGCGGCTGTTCGGCGGTACACCACGCGGCGGCGAGGCCTACCGCGAGCGGTGCGAGGCGCTCGCCGCGTCGCTCGGCCACGCCGACGCGGTCACCTTCGAGGGCCGGGTCGACGACATCAGGGACGCGTACGCGGCGGGCAACGTCGTGATGCTGTCCAGCATCAGCGAGGGCTTCCCCTTCACCCTGATCGAGGCGATGTCGTGCGGCAGGGCCACCGTCTCCACGGATGTGGGCGGAGTACGGGAGGCGGTCGGCGACGCCGGGCTGGTCGTCCCGCCGCGTGATCCCGCCGCCATGGCCGCGGCCGCGCTGGAACTGCTGGCCGATCCGCCGCGCAGGGCGGCGATGGGCGAGGCGGCCCGGCTGCGGGTGATCGAGCAGTTCACACTCCGTCAGACCATCGACACCTTCCGGGCCATCTACCTCGAACTGGCCGTCCGTGGCACGGTGCGCCTCGCCGATCCCTGGAGCGGTTCCCTCACCGACGAGGCGGCCCTGGGGAGCGTGGCCGGATGAGCGGACCCATGGCCCTCGAACCCGACGACGGCCGGGGCGACACGCTCGCCCTGCGGCTGGCCGCCCCCGACGCGACGCTGTCGCTGCGCATGCCGTGGCGGAAGCGGCCCGCCGACGATCCGGTGGACCTCCTGGCCGCCGAACTCGCGGACCGGATCGGGCCCGCTGTGCACGCGTACGAGGTGGCCGCGCTGCTGGAGTCGGAGGGGCTGACCGGCGAGCAGATCCAGGAGCGCTACGGCCGTCCCGATCTGTTCTCGCTCGCCGCCGACCTCTACGGACGGGTGCCGAGAAGCTTCCCGGAACCCCCGGCCGGGGCGGACCCATGGGCGCCCGACCACGTCCGGTGTGCGCTGCGCGGGGCGCTGTTCGCCCTGCCGGGGCTGGCGTATCTGCTGACCGGCCGGCTGTGGCACGCGCCGCACGCGGTGTACGCACTGGTCGTCGCGGGGCTGCTGTCCTGGGCGTGGGGGCAGGGCCTGAGCCATCGCGCGTATCTGCGGCTGGCCTCCGGTCGGCGTGAGGCGGGCAGGACGCTGTTGCTGGGCGCCCCGGCCGGTGCGCTGCTGGCCGCGGGTGCCGGACTGGCCGTCGCGGGTCCGGGGCCCGCTGCGTTGTTCGCGCTCGGGCAGTCGCTGTATCTCGCCGCGGCAGGGGTGCTGTTGGTGTGCGGGAAGGAACGCCTGCTGCTGGCGGCGCTCACTCCGCTGATCGCGGGCGCGGCGGTGCTGCCCTGGTGGGAGCCGGGACCACTGGTGCGTGCCGGACTTCCGCTGCTGACCGTGGTGTCGAGCATCGCCGTCGCGGGCGGGGCCGTCCGGGGAATGCTCCGCGCGGACGCCGCCGCCGGCGCCGCGCGGCCGAGGCTCCTCGACTCGTTGCCGTACGGGCTGTTCGGCCTGTCCGCGGGGGCGCTGGTGATGCAGATGGGACAGCGGCATCCATGGGCCGTGATCGTGCTGACCGTCAGCATGGGCCCGGCGGAGTGGCTGCTCTACCGGTACCGGGGACTCTCCGTGGCGGCGCTGCGCGCGACGGCGGACGAGACCGGGTTCCGGCTGCGGTCCGCCCGCACCCTGGCGATCTGTCTGGGCGGGTATCTGCTGCCGCTTCTCCCGGCGGCGCTGCTCACCGGTACCGAACCGGCGCCGCTGCTCGCTCTCGCGGCGCTGCTGTGGGCCGCGCTGCTGCTCCAGGCGTTCGGGATCGCCTGGCCGCCGGCGGCGGCGACGCTCGCGGCCGCGTCGGCGGCGGGCGTCGCCACGCTTCTCGGCCCCCCACCCGGCGCCGTGTTGCTGCTCCTGTGCTGCGGGACCGCCGCGGGAGCACTCGTCGCCGGTGTGCTCTGGCTGCTGGGGCGGCCAACGGCCCACGCCTGACCCGTTCCTCCGCGACCTGATCCGCACCGGCCGAAGACACCACAGAGATCCACCGACATCCACTGACGAACTCTCCCGAGAGGACCATCCGTTGACTTCCGCACCGCTCGCCGCCGTCACCGGGGCCGAGGGCTTCATCGGCTCCCATCTGACCGAGGCGCTCGTCGCCTCGGGCCACCGGGTCCGCGCCATGGCGCAGTACAACTCCTTCTCCTCCTACGGCTGGCTGGAGACGCTGCCGGGGGACGTCCTCGACCAGGTCGAGATCGTGCTGGGCGATGTCCGCGACCCCGGTTCCGTCCGCGGCCTGGTCGAAGGCGCCGACGCCGTCTACCACTTGGCGGCACTCATCGCGATCCCGTACTCGTACCAGGCGCCGCACAGCTATGTGGACACCAATGTCACCGGCACCCTCAACGTGCTGGAGGCGGTCCGCGCCCTGGAGATCCCGCGGCTGGTGCACACCTCCACCAGCGAGACGTACGGCACCGCGCGGACCGTGCCCATCAGCGAGGACCACCCCATCCAGACCCAGTCCCCGTACGCGGCGTCGAAGGCGGGCGGGGACCGGCTCGCGGACAGCTACTTCGCGAGCTTCGAGACGCCCGTGGTGACGCTGCGGCCCTTCAACACCTTCGGCCCCCGCCAGTCGATGCGAGCCGTGATCCCGACCGTCATCGGACAGGTCGCCGCGGGAGAGCGCACCATCACCCTCGGCGATCTCCGGCCCACCCGCGACTTCACCTACGTCACGGACACCGCCGCCGCCTTCCTGGCCGTCGGTACCGCACCGGCCGAGGCCGTCGTGGGCCGGACCTTCAACGCCGGTACGGGCGGCGAGATCTCCGTCGGTGACCTGGTGCGGCTCATCGGCAAGGTGATGGCCGCCGACCTCGACGTACGGGAGGACGAGCAGCGCATCCGGCCGGCGGGCTCGGAGGTGATGCGGCTGGTCGCCGACGCGACACGGCTGCGCGAGGCGACCGGCTGGGCGCCGCGCCACGACCTGGAGCAGGGCCTCGCGCACACGGCGGAGTTCTTCCGTGATCCCGCGAACCTCGCCCGGTACAAGACCGGCATCTACAACATCTGACCCGCCGCACCACCGACCGCCGTACCCACAGGGGGGCACCCATGCACGCAGTGATTCTCGCCGGAGGCAAGGGCATCCGGCTGCGTCCGTACACCACCGCGCTGCCCAAACCGCTCGTCCCGATCGGCGACCAGCACGCGATCCTGGAGATCGTGCTGCGCCAGCTCGCGGGCTGCGGATTCACCAGCTGCACCATCGCCGTCGGCCATCTCGGCCATATCATCCGCGCCTATGTCGGCGACGGCTCGCAGTGGGGCCTGAGCATCGACTACGCGACCGAGGAGAATCCCCTGGGCACCATGGGCCCGCTGCTGACCATGCGGGACCGGCTCCCCGAGACCTTCCTGGTGATGAACGGGGACATCCTCACCGATCTCGACTACGCGGAGGTGCTGCGGCAGCACCGCGGCAGCGGCGCCGCGCTGACGATCGCCACCTACGCCCGCAAGGTGCGCATCGACTTCGGAGTGCTCACCACGGACGCGGGCAAGGTGGTCGGCTTCGCCGAGAAGCCCAGCATGGACTACCGCGTGTCGATGGGCGTGTACGGACTCTCCCGCGACACGCTCGACGGATACACCCCCGGGCTGCCCCTCGGCTTCGACGAACTCGTCCTCGATCTGCTCGAGTCCGGAAACCCGCCGCACGCCCACGAGTTCGACGGCTACTGGCTGGACATCGGCCGGCCCGACGACTACGACCGGGCCAACGCCGAGTTCACCACCCATCAGTCACTGCTGCTCAAGGGAGCCTGAACACCCCATGCGCATCCTCGTCCTGGGCCACACCGGGTACCTGGGAAGACACATCGCCGAGCAGTTCCGCGCGCTGGGCGGCGTGCGGCTGTTCGGTGCCGGCCGTGATCCGGCCTCCGATCTCCGCGTGGACCTCGCCACAGCCGACACGGGGCGGCTGGCCGAGGCCCTCGCGGACCTCTCCCCCGACGCGGTCGTCAACTGCGCGGGTGCACTCGGCGCCGACCCGGTGACGGACGCCGAGGTCAACGCCCGGGGGCCGGCCGTGCTGTGCGCGGCGCTGCGCAAGGCCGCGCCGACGGCCCGGCTGGTCCATCTCGGCTCGGCCGCGGAGTACGGGGCGGGGGAGCACGGCGTACGGGTCACCGAGGACGCCCCGACCCGCCCGCTCACCTCCTACGGGGCGACCAAACTGGCGGGCACGGTCGCCGTCGTCTCGTCGGGGCTCGACGCGGTCGTGCTGCGCGTGGGCAATCCGGTCGGGCCGGGTGCGGGCCCGCTGAGCCTGCCCGGCGGGACGGCCCTGCGGCTGCGCCGGGCGGGCACGGATCCGGACGCGGTCGTACGCTTCGGCGATCTCTCCGCCCACCGCGACTTCGTCGACGTACGGGACCTGGCCAGGGCGGCCGTGCTGGCGGCGACCGCGTCCGGGCCGCTGCCGCGCGTCCTCAACGTCGGCGGGGGCCGGGCCGTCCCCATCCGGGACCTGGTGCACGGGCTGGTGAGCGTGGCGGGGTTCCGGGGCCGGATCGACGAGGCCGGGGTCGGCTCCGCACGCTCCGCGGGGGTGACCTGGCAGTGCTCCGACATCTCGGCCGCCCGGGCGGCCCTCGGCTGGGAGCCCCGTTTCACGCTGACCGACGCGCTCGTCGCGCTGTGGGCCTCGGTCGGCGCCTGCGAGGAACCGGACCCGGTGCCGTGACCCTGCTCGTGCCCCTCTATGTGCATCCCGCCCGGGACCCCGACGCCTGGCGGCTGCTCGCGGCCGCCGGGGACCGGGTCTACGGCGTGGTGCTGAACGCGGCGGACGGTCCGGGCACGGCTCCGGACCCGGCGTTCGTCTCCGCCGCCCGCGCGCTGCGGGCGGCGGGCACCCGCGTCCTCGGCTACGTCGATCTGGACTACGGAGTACGGCCCGGCTCCGCGGTGATCCGCGATCTGGACCGGCACCGTGAGTGGTACGACACCGACGGCTGCTTCTTCGACCAGGTGCCGGCCGACCGGTCCGCCCTGCCCGGCTGCCGCCGTCTGGTGCGCGCGGCGCGGCAGCGCGGCGCCGGTACGGTCGTGCTCAACCACGGGGTGCATCCGGCGCCCGGCTACGCCCGCCTCGCCGACGTGCTGGTGACGTTCGAAGGCCCCTGGACGGTCTATCTGTCGTCCTTCACCCGCCCGCGCTGGACCGCCCGTCATCCGCCCGAGCGGTTCTGCCACCTGGTGTACGAAGTGCCGCCCGCACTGGCGGCGATCGCCGCACGGGCGGCCGAGGAGCGCGGTGCGGCGGTGTCCTGCGCGGTCGCGGAGAGCCTGCCCAATCCCTGGTCGGCGCCGCCGCCCGCCCTGCTCGGAGACATGCCATGACCCGTGCCTGCCGTCCCCTGCTGTGCGCACTGCTCGCCGTGCTGCTGATCGCGGGCTGCTCCGGGGGCCCTCCGTCCCCCTCCCCCGCCCCGTCCCGCTGGCAGCCGCGGCCCGGCACACCGTGGCAGTGGCAGCTCGACGGACGCGCCGACCCCGCGTCCGCGGACGTTCCCGTGTACGACATCGACGGCTTCGAGAACTCCGCGGACGATGTCGAGCGGCTCCACCGGGACGGCCGCAAGGTCATCTGCTACATCAACGCCGGGGCGTGGGAGAGCTTCCGCCCCGACCAGGCCGGCTTCCCGGCCGCCGTGCGCGGCGCTCCCAACGGCTGGCACGGTGAGCGCTGGCTCGACATCCGCCGGCTGGACGTGCTCCGCCCTCTCATGGAGAAGCGGTTCGACATGTGCCGCGAGAAGGGCTTCGACGCGGTGGAACCGGATCTGCTCGACGCCTATCTCAACGACACCGGCTTCCCGCTGACGGCCGGGCACCAGCTCGCCTACAACCGCATGATCGCCCGTATCGCCCATGACCGCGGTCTGTCCGTGGGGCTGAAGAACGATCTGCCGCAGATCCCCGAGCTGGTGCGGGACTTCGACTTCGCGGTCAACGAGGAGTGCGCCCAGTACGGCGAGTGCGGGAGGCTCACTCCCTTCGTCAGGGCGGGGAAGGCCGTCTTCCATGTCGAATACGCCCTGGCCACGGGGGACTTCTGTGCGCAGGCCCGCCGTCTGGGGCTGTCCTCGATGCGCAAGCGGCTGGAACTGGACGGGTGGCGGCAGCCCTGCTGAGCGGGTGGCGGCAGCCGTGCCGAGCGGCGCGGTCAGTTCCCGGGGCGCAGGAAGCGCTTCAGTTTCGTCAGCGTCCAGGTGTTGATGATGTCGTCCTTGGTGAGCCAGCCGCGCTGTGCGGTGGCCACTCCGTAGCGCATGTACGGAAGATGCGTGGTGGAGTGGGCGTCCGAGTTCACGGCGAACTTCACGCCGTGGCGCTTGGCCCGCAGGATGTCCTCGTCGCCGAGGTCGAGCCGCTCGGGGTGGGCGTTGATCTCCAGGGCGGTGCCGGTTCTGGCGCAGGCCTCGAAGACCGCGTCGAAGTCGGCGTCGATGCCCGGGCGTTTGCCGATCTTGCGGGTGGTGGGGTGGCCGATGACGGAGACGTACGGGTTCTCGCAGGCGCGGACGAGTCGGCCGGTGAGCGCGTGGCGGCTCTGGTTGAAGTGGGAGTGGACGGAGGCCACACAGATGTCGAAGTCCGCGAGGAAGTCGCCCGGCCAGTCCACCTCGCCTTCGGGCCCGATGTTGAGTTCCGTACCGTGCAGCAGCCGCATCCCTCGGTGCTTGCGGTCCAGTGCGCGGACGCGCTCGCGCTGGGCGAGCATCTTCTCCTTCGTCATGCGCTGCATGGCGAGATCCGGTGCGTGGTCGGTGACCGCGTAGTAGGAGTATCCGCGCGCGGCGGCCTGGGCGATCATCTCCTCCAGCGGGGCGAGACCGTCGGTGAGGTCGGTGTGGGTGTGCAGATCGCCCCGGATGTCGTCCTCGGTCACCAGGTCGGGGAGTGCGCCGCGGAGCCCGGCCGCGATCTCGCCGCGGTCCTCGCGCAGGGTCGGCGGGATCCAGGGCAGGCCGAGCCGTTCGTAGATCTCCTCCTCCGTCGCGGACGTGATCCGCTCGCCGCTCTCGGCGTCGAAGAGCCCGTACTCGGAGAGCTTGAGCCCCAGCCGTACGGCGATCTCGCGGGTGCGGATGTTGTGCGCCTTGGAGCCGGTGAAGTACTGCAGTCCCGCGCCCCAGGAGTCCGGGGGCAGGACCCGCAGGTCGACCTGGAGGCCCTTGGTGGTGCGGATGGACGTCTTCTTCCGGCCGTGTGCGATGACCTCCGCGGTGTACGGGAGTGCCTCGAGGGCCGCCATGAACGGGGCGGAGTCGTCCGCGGCGACGAGGATGTCGATGTCGCCGATGGTTTCCCGCATCCGGCGCAGCGATCCCGCATAGGTGCAGCCCTCGCAGCCCTTGATGCGCGACAGCTCGGCGACGATCTGCTCGGCGGAGTCCATGGCGGCGTTCAGGAGGATCCGGCTGCCGGCCTTCTGCATCAGGGCGATGCCGTGGAGGAGGTTCTCCTCGGTCTTCTCGCCGAAGCCCTTGAGATCGCGCAGCCGCTCCTCGTGGATGGCGTCGAGGAGCTGGTCCACGGAGGAGATCCCCAGCTCCTCGTAGAGCACCAGGGCCTTCTTCGGTCCGAGCATGGGGATGGCCATCAGCTCACGGACGCCGGCGGGGATGGACTGACGTCGCTCCTCCACGACGGAGATCTGTCCGGAGGTCAGATACTCCGTGATCTTGTCGGCGATGGACTTGCCGACGTTGGGGATCTCCCGCAGGCCTTTGGCGTCGAGCGTGGACACGTCGGTGGGGTGTCCGCCGATCGCGCGTGCGGCCTTCTCGTAGGAGCGCGCCCTGAAGGCGTCACCGCCGGTGATGGCGATGAGGTCGGCGTACTCCTGGAGGAGCGCCTCGATCTCGTCGTTGGCCCTGGCCATGGGTCCGGCGTCAGACGGTCGGAGGATGTGCGCCCTGGGGCTCGGCCGGTTCCGGGGCGGGGCCTTCGTCGTCCTGCGCCAGGAACTCGACGATCGCGAGGGCGAGGAGCAGGGCGAGCGCGAGTCCGAGGACGACCCAGCCGGTGGGGAACGACCACAGCAGGTACGCCAGCACGGCGGCGGCCACGAGCACCCAGGTGATCCACGTCCGGTAGCGGCGTACCCAGGGGCCGACGGGCCCGGTGCGCAGACCCGCGCGGTTCGCGGTGGTGCGGGTCGCGGTGATTCCGGACGTCCACAGCCCGCGTGCGAGGCCGGCGTACCGTCCGGGTCCGGAGAGCCAGGCGGCGAGCGCGACCACCACACCGAGTGCCACGACGTTGCGGACGGCGGTGCGCAGGAAGCGGATCAGCGTGTCGTACACGGTTTCGGCGGCCGGCTGCGACACGCCCTGGGGCAGGGAGTCCAGGTAGACCACGCGGAAGACGGCCAGTGCCACGCCGAGCAGCAGTGTCGCGAACGCGACGCCCAGGGCGGCGGCGACCAGGGCCTTGCGGCGGTGGGCGCAGAGCAGGACTCCCGCCGCGATGAAGACGATGCCGACGATCGGCAGCCACGTCGCCGCGAGTTCGAGGAGCCGGAAGCCGGTCTTGACCTTGCCGATGTCCTCCGACTGGAAGACGGTGAAGCTGGTGTGGATCTCGGGGATCTTCTGGGCGATCGTCAGCCCGTCGCCCACCAGTCGCTGCTTCACCTGGTCGATCACGGGGGCGAGGTCGATCTGCACGGCGTCGTCGGTGAGCTCGATGGCGCCGCCGCCGCTGCCGGTGAGTGCCTTGTCGACGGCGGTATGGATCAGGCGGTTCGCGTCGGTCCAGATGGTCTTGAACGCGTTGGACGCCACGATGTCCTGCGTCCTGGCCTGGACGAAGCTGCGGACGGCGTTCTCCAGGGCGCCTCCGAGCCCGCCGATCAGCTGTTCCAGCCTGGGCCGGTCGGCCGGCGCGGCCTCCTCCAACAGCTTGGTCAGGTCGATGTGTTCCATCACGACGTTGGTGACGCGGGCCGAGACCGCGGCCTGGACGTCCTCGTCGGAGGCGAGCGGCGCGACGGTCTGGACGTACCGGTCGGTGTTGCCGATCTCGCTGTGGGTCCATCGGGCGACGACGCTCAAGGGCGCGAGCAGGCAGCCGATGACGATGAGCAGCGCGGCCAGGGTCGAGCGCAGCCGGTGCCGTGGGGCTCGTGGCGCCGGCTTCTGCGCTTCCAGTGCCGCGATGCGTGCCCTCAGCTGCTCCAGTTCACTTCCCCCGGAGCCGGTGGTTCCGTCCGGCATGCCGCTCTCCTCCGCTGTCGGGCAGGCTGACAACAGCAGACCCCGGAGAAGAGGGGCGCGCGAACGGTGGTGGGCCGGTCAGGTGAGGACGGGTGCGAACGGGCGCCCGGGCACCGAGGGCGGGGTGACGTGGCGGTTCTTCGGACCGCGGACGTCCAGGCCGGCCGACGAGGGCCGGCCTGGACGTCCTGACCGGAGCGATCGCGGTGGTCGCCGTGGTCAGACGAGGTCGAACCGGTCGAGGTCCATCACCTTGCTCCACGCCGCGACGAAGTCGTTCACGAACTTCTTCCTGGCGTCGTCGCTCGCGTACACCTCCGCGAGCGCGCGCAGCTCGGAGTTCGACCCGAAGACGAGGTCGGCCCGGGTGCCGGTCCACTTGACCTCGCCCGTGGCGGTGTCGCGGCCCTCGAACGTGTTCGCGTCCCCGGACGTCGCCGTCCACGTCGTACCCAGGTCGAGCAGGTTGACGAAGAAGTCGTTGGTCAGCGACCCGGGCGTCGTGGTGAAGACGCCGTGCGGCGACTGCTGGTGGTTCGCGCCCAGGACACGCAGGCCACCGACGAGGACCGTCAGCTCGGGGGCGCTCAGGGTCAGCAGGTTCGCCCGGTCGATGAGCAGGTACTCGGCCGGCAGCCGGTTGCCCTTCCCGAGGTAGTTGCGGAATCCGTCGGCGGTGGGCTCCAGCGCGGCGAACGACTCCACGTCGGTCTGCTCCTGCGACGCGTCGGCGCGGCCCGGCGTGAAGGGGACCTCGACGTCGAAACCGGCGTCCTTGGCCGCCTTCTCGACGCCCACGGCACCGGCGAGCACGATCACGTCGGCCAGCGAGACCTGCTTGCCGCCGCTCTGGGCGGCGTTGAAGGACTGCTGGATCCCCTCCAGGGCGCGCAGCACCGTCGCCAGCTCGTCGGGGTCGTTGACCTCCCATCCGCTCTGCGGCTGGAGGCGGACGCGCGCGCCGTTGGCGCCGCCGCGCTTGTCGCTGCCGCGGAAGGACGAGGCCGAGGCCCACGCGGTCGACACCAGCTGGGACACCGACAGGCCCTGGCCGAGGATCTGGTCCTTGAGGGAGGCGATGTCGGCGGCGTCGACGAGGTCGTGCGTCACCTCGGGGAGCGGGTCCTGCCACAGCAGGGTCTCGGCCGGGACCTCCGGGCCGAGGTAGCGCACGATCGGGCCCATGTCGCGGTGGGTCAGCTTGTACCAGGCGCGGGCGAAGGCGTCCGCGAACTCGTCGGGGTGCTCGAGGAAGCGTCGCGAGATCTGCTCGTAGGCGGGGTCGAACCGGAGCGAGAGGTCGGTCGTCAGCATCGTCGGCGCGTGGCTCTTCGACGGGTCGTGGGCGTCGGGGACACTGCCGGCTCCCGCCCCGTCCTTCGGCCGCCACTGGTTCGCGCCGGCGGGGCTCTTGAACAGCTCCCACTCGTAGCCGAAGAGGATCTCCAGGAAGCTGTTGTCCCAGGTGATCGGCGTGTTCGTCCAGATGCCCTCGAGACCGCTGGTGATCGCGTCGCCGCCCTTGCCGGTGCCGTGGCTGTTGCGCCAGCCGAAGCCCTGCTCCTCGATCGGGGCGGCCTCGGGGTCGGGGCCGACAGCGTCCGCCGGGCCCGCGCCGTGGGTCTTTCCGAAGGTGTGGCCACCCGCGATCAGGGCGACGGTCTCCTCGTCGTTCATCGCCATCCGGCGGAAGGTCTCCCGGATGTCGCGGGCCGCGGCGAGCGGGTCGGGGTTGCCGTTCGGGCCCTCCGGGTTGACGTAGATGAGGCCCATCTGGACCGCGCCGAGGGGGTTCTCCAGCTCGCGGTCGCCGCTGTAGCGCTCGTCGCCGAGCCAGGTGGTCTCGGGACCCCAGTAGACGTCCTCCTCGGGCTCCCACACGTCCTCACGACCGCCGGCGAAGCCGAAGGTCTCGAAGCCCATCGTCTCCAGGGCGACGTTGCCGGAGAGGATCATGAGGTCGGCCCAGGAGAGCGCCTGGCCGTACTTCTTCTTGACCGGCCACAGCAGGCGGCGGGCCTTGTCGAGGTTCCCGTTGTCGGGCCAGCTGTTGAGGGGGGCGAAGCGCTGCTGGCCGGCCCCCGCCCCGCCGCGGCCGTCGCTGATCCGGTAGGTGCCCGCGCTGTGCCAGGCCATCCGGATGATGAACGGGCCGTAGTGACCGAAGTCGGCGGGCCACCAGTCCTGCGAGGTCGTCAGCACCTCCGCGATGTCCCGCTTCACGGCCGGGAGGTCGAGGGACGTGAACGCCGCGGCGTAGTCGAAGTCCTCGCCGAGGGGGTTGGCCACGGCGGGGTTCTTGGCGAGGATCTTCACATTGAGGCGATCCGTCCACCACTGGCGGTTTCCGCCGCCCTGGGTCGGGTGCGGGGCGCGCCCGTGCGCGACCGGGCAGCCACCTCCGCCCTCCGACTTGGGGTCCGTGACGATTGCATCGGGGTTCTCGGCCATGGGAATCCTTCCGGGCTGACGGATCATGGTGCTCAGGGATTGCCGACGGTGGAACAGGGCGGTGGAACGGTCGGAGCACAGGCCCCGCTCGGAGGGGTAGATGGCCTGCGCGATCGCGCACCCGTCATGCCTCGCTCATGCCTCGCTCTCCTGCCGCAATGGAGGCTTCTGCTCCCTTGGCTATCGCCGGATCCGATCCTACGATGGACAGAGTCCAGGTCAAGAAGCTCGCCGAACCCATATGTCATCGGATCCCGGACATGCATCAGTAAACTTCGGGTATCCCATCGACCCTGAACAGGTGAACCGACATGAGTGACCTGCTGCAGCGACTGCGAGACCGTGGCTGGCGGGTGACCTCCCAGCGGCGTGTCGTCGCGGAGGTCCTCGACGGCGACCACGTCCACCTCACGGCCGACGAGGTGCACGCCCGCGCGGCACGGCGGCTGCCCGAGATCTCCCGGGCGACCGTCTACAACACCCTGGGCGAACTGGTCTCCCTCGGCGAGGTCATGGAGGTCTCCACGGACGGCCGCGCCAAGCGCTACGACCCCAACGCCCACCATCCGCACCAGCACTTGGTGTGCTCCGCCTGCGGCACCATCCGCGACGTCCACCCGACCGGCGACCCGCTGACCGGCCTCCCGCCGGAAGCACGCTTCGGCTTCACCGTGTCCGAGGTCCAGGTCACCTACCGCGGGCTGTGCCCGGCCTGCGCCTAGAAGTCCCGTCCGGATCCCTGATCGAGGGTCGGCACCCCTGGAATCAGGGCCCGCACGCCGGATGTCAGTGGCGCTTGGCATCATGGCGATCATGAGTCACAACATCGCGTACTCCACCGCGGACAAGGCCGACGTCCTGGCCTTTCTGGGCAGCAAGGGGGACCTCACGGCGGATCAGCTGCGCCGTCTCGCCACCATGCGCAGGTGTGCCGAGGCGGACCAGGAGGACCTCGACCACCAGGGCGTCGACTGGGGCATGTCCATACCGGAGGCGCTCGACCACCTCATCGCCGGGCGCACCGATTCGGACGCGCGCTGCGCGGGCAACGCCTACCACACCGCGTTGCAGTTCATCATCGACCGCAACGCGTCCGATCCGTCCCAGCTGGGCACCTACTCCAAGCCCTCGACGTTCTTCGGCCTGGTGGACGACGAGATGCGCCGTCTCGGCGTGCCCGCCGACCTCCTGCCCCACGGCTACCTCTACGGCGGGCTGCCCGACGACTTCCCGTTCATCCCCCACTCGATGGACGGCTACCCGGCCATCGGCCACTTGCCGCTGGCCAGGACCAAGCCCGCCGCCGACGCCTATCGCGCCGTCCTCGACCGGATGGACCCGGACTTCCGGTACGACGTTCAGGAACTCGTCACCGCACTCGACTTCGAGCACGGCGAGTGGGAGTACGCCACGAAGCATGTCGACTGGTACACCCAGGACACGCTCTTCTTCAAGCTCACCTGACCCACCGCCACTGCCCGGGCTTCCGGGACGCGGTGGGATCCCTTCACGGCCGGCTCCGTACCGAGCCGAGGACGACCGCTGTTCCCGCGATGCCCGCTCAGCGGCCGTCGGCGGTGGTGCTGCGGGCGGCGGTGGCGGTCAGGCGGCGGGCGATGAGTGAGGCGTGGATCTCGCCGGCCCGCACCGCGGTGTGGGAGAGCAGGGTGGAGGTGATGCCGTGGGTGTGTTCGGTGCCTCCTTGCAGATAGATGTCGGAGACGACGTTCGGGGTGGTCAGGACACGGTGGTCCCGGCCGATGAGGAGGGCGTCCTCTTCGTCGCGCAGACAGAGCTTGCCGACCTCGCCGAGGCGCTCGCCGATGTCCTGGGGCCGGTAGCCGGTCGCGTGGACGAGCAGGTCGGCGGTGAGGACGTCCCGTTCGCCGGTCGGCAGGTACTCGACGGTGACGTCCAGCCGGTCCCCCCGGTGCCCGACCTCACGGATGCGGGAGACGTTCAGCATGCGCAACCGCTGCGTGCCCTGGACCTTCTCCTGGTACATGGTGCGGGAGAGGGCCTCGATCAACTCCATGTCCACCACGGAGTAGTTGGTGCCGCGGTGGTAGTCGAAGAGCGACTGCTTCACGTCGCGCGGGGCGTGGTAGTAGATGTCGACGGCTTCGGGGTCGAAGATGCGGTTGGCGAAGGGGCTGTCGTCGGCCGGGGTGTAGCCGTACTTGGCGAAGACGGAGCAGATCTCGGCCCCGGGGAAGCTGCGATGCAGATAGTCGACGGCTTCGGCCGCGCTCTGGCCGGCGCCGAGGACCACGGCCCGGCGCACCCGGGTTCCGTTGCCGAGCAGTTCGGCGACCCTGGGGATCAGTTCGCTGGTGTGCCAGACGCGGTCGGAGAGCGCGGTGCCGTGCGGAAGGTGGGGCTCCATGCCGGTGGCCACGCAGAGGTTGCGGGCGCGGCGGACGATCAGCCGCTCGGAGTCGTCCGGGTCCCGGCTGTGGACGTCGAACCAGCACACCTCGCCGTCCCGCGTCACCGGTTTCACGGCGACGACCTCGGCGGAGTACTGGACGAGTCCGTCGACGCGGGCCGCGGCCCATTCGAAGTAGTCGTGGAACTCGATGCGCAGGGGGAACAGGGTCTTCTGGTTGAGGAAGTCCACCAGCCTGCCCCGCTCCCGCAGATAGCAGAGGAAGCTGAAGTCGCTGGTCGGATCGCGCATGGTGACCAGGTCCTTGAGGAAGGAGACCTGCATCGTCGCGTCGTCGATGAGCATGCCCCGATGCCAGCCGAATCGCGGCTGCTTCTCGAGGAACCCCGCCACGAGCCGGTCGCCGTCGGGGACTTGCGCGTTGTGCTCCTGAATGGCTATGGCCAGGGCCAGATTCGACGGTCCGAAGCCGATGCCAAGGACGTCGTAGATGCTGCCGGGCCCACTCTGCAGTGTCTTCACCGCGTCATCGCCTCCCTAAGCAGGCACATGTTAGATAAGGTTAGCCTTACCTTGCAATGTCTGAGGAGGGTTCCATGCGGGTCGTCATGTTCGGCTACCAGACCTGGGGTCATCGCACGCTGCAGGCTCTGCTGGACTCCGAGCACGAAGTCGTGTCCGTCGTCACCCACCCGAAGAGCGACCACGCCTACGAGAAGATCTGGGACGACTCGGTGGCCGATCTCGCCGAGAAGCACGGAGTGCCGGTGCTGCTGCGCAACCGGCCGGGTGACGACGAACTCCTGCGTGTGCTGCGGGATGTGGCGCCCGACATCATCGTGGCGAACAACTGGCGGACCTGGCTGCCTCCGGAGATCTTCGATCTGCCGCCGCACGGCACCCTCAACGTCCACGACTCGCTGCTCCCGGCGTACGCGGGCTTCTCCCCGCTGATCTGGGCGCTGATCAACGGCGAGAAGGAGGTCGGTGTGACGGCCCACCGCATGGACGCCGACCTGGACATGGGCGACATCGTGCTGCAGCGCTCCGTCCCCGTCGGGCCCCGGGACACCGCGACCGACCTCTTCCACCGGACGGTCGACCTCATCGGCCCGATCGTGGTCGACGCCCTGGAACGGATCGAGTCCGGTACGGCGGTCTGGACGCCGCAGGACCGCAGCCGGGCCAGCTTCTTCCACAAGCGGTCGATCGAGGACAGCAGGATCGACTGGAGCTGGCCGGCGGAGGATCTGGAGCGCTTCGTCCGCGCCCAGTCCGACCCGTACCCCAACGCCTTCACGCATCACCGCGGAGAGCGCATACGGATCGTCTCCGCGGCCGTCTCCCAGGGCCGTTACGGCGGCACACCGGGCCGGATCTTCATCCGCGAGGGCGACGGGGTCGTCATCGTCGCCGGAGCGGACGCGAGGTCGGGCCGCCGCCACGGCCTGGTGGTCGAGAAGGTGCGCACCGAGGACGGCGAGGAGCACGCCGCGACGGACTACTTCCGCACCATGGGCGGGTACTTGACGCCCCGCCCCTGAACCCACTGAACCCCCTGAGCCCCTCGGGGCCGGTCGCGGTCAGCCCGCCGTCCCGGTGGCCGCGACCGGTTCCGAGGCATCGTCGTGGTGCCGTCCGATGGGGATGATCATCGGTGTTCCGCTGACCGGGTCCTGGGCGACCTGACAGCGGAGGCCGAAGACCTCCTCCACGGTCCGTGCCGTGATGACGTCCCCAGGGCCGCCCTGCGCGACGATCCTGCCGGACTTCATCGCGATGACGTGATCGGCGTACCGGCAGGCCTGGTTGAGGTCGTGCAGCACCATCACGACCGTGCGGTTCTCGTGCCGGTTGAGATCGGTGATGAGGTCGAGGACGTCGATCTGATGGGCCAGGTCGAGATAGGTCGTCGGCTCGTCCAGCAGCAGGACCGGTGTCTCCTGGGCCACGGCCATGGCGATCCAGGCCCGTTGCCGCTGCCCGCCGGAGAGTTCGTCGACGGCGCGGTGGGCGAGGTCCGTCATGGCCGTGGCGCGCAGCGCCTCGTGGACCGCCTGTTCGTCGGAGGTGGACCACTGCCGCCACCAGGTCTGGTGCGGCGAACGGCCCCGGCCGACGAGGTCGATGACGGTCAGGCCCTCGGGCGCGACCGGTGACTGCGGCAGGATGCCGAGGCGCCGGGCCAGTTCACGGGTCGGGATGGACTGCACCGAGCGTCCGTCGAGCCGTACGGTGCCGGCGCGCGGCGCCAGCAGCCGGGCGAGGGCCCTCAGCAGCGTCGACTTGCCGCATGCGTTGGCGCCGACGATCGCGGTGATCCGGCCCGGCGGTATGGCCACGTCGAGGCCGTCGACGACCACTCGGCTGTCGTAGGCGAGCCGCAGTCCCTCGGCGCGCAGATCGGGCCCGGCCCCGGCGTCGAGGACGGCGGGGCCGAGGGGGCCGGCCGGGTGGACCGCGTTGGTGGTGTCCGATGACATGTGTTCACCCTCCTGAGCCGGCGCGGTTGGCGCGGACGAGCAGCCAGAGCAGGACCGGAGCGCCGAGCACTCCGGTGACGATTCCGACGGGAAGCTCCGTACCGGAGATCAGTTTCCGTGCGATCAGGTCGGCGACGAGCACGATCAGCGCTCCGGTGAGCCCCGAGGCGACGGGCGGCGGCCAGGCGGTACGGGCGAGTCGTTGCGCGATCTGCGGCGCGGCGAGCGCCACGAACGCGACCGGGCCGGCCGCCGCGGTGCCGAAGGCGACCAGTCCGACACCGGTCAGCAGCACGGCCAGCCGGACCGGCTGGACGGCCGTCCCGAGGCCCCTGGCGACGTCGTCGCCGAGTTGCAGGGTGCGCAGCCGGCGGCCGAGCAGCAGCGAGGCGGGCACCAGCACGGCCATGGCCGCGGCGAGCGGGCCGACCTGGTCCCAGCCGCGGCCGTTGAGATTGCCGACGAGCCAGCCGAGGGCGGCCTGGGCCTGGAACTGCCCGCCCCTGGCCATGAGGTAGTCCGTGATGCTGGTGCAGATCCATGCGACGCCGATCCCGACGAGGACGATCCGGTAGCCCGTCGTCCCGCGTTTCCAGGCCAGCGCGTACACCAGCAGCGCGGCGGCGAGCGCGCCGAGCAGGCCGAGGGTCTGGGTGCTGAGTCCCGCGTCCTGGCCGAGCACGATCCCGGCGACGACCGCGGCGCCCGCACCCTGGGTGATGCCGATCATGTCGGGGCTGGCCAGCGGGTTGAGCGTCATCGTCTGGAACAGCGCGCCCGAGATCCCGAAGGCGATCCCGACGAGCAGCGCGGCCGTGGCGCGGGGCAGCCGCAACTCCTCGACGATGAGGACGGTTCCGGGGTCGCCCGTGCCCACGACGGCCTGCATCACCTCCGTCACGGTGAACGGGATGTCGCCGAAGGTCATGCCGAAGCAGAACGCCAGGAAGCCGGCGGCGGCGAGGACGAGGGACACCACGACCAGCCGGGGTCGCAGCACACCGGAGACGGGCGGGACGGACAGCCGGAACGTGATCCGCCCAGGGGTCCGCGCGGATGTCCGCCCGGGGGCGGGGCCCGGTGCGGGGCCGGACGATTCGGCAGGCAGCAGATCGGTCATGCTCACAGCTCCGCGAGTCGTCGGCGGCGGACCATCGCGATGAAGAACGGGCCGCCGATGAAGGCGACGAGGATGCCGGCCTGGATCTCCACCGGTCGGGCGAGGAGCCGTCCGACGATGTCCGCGGCCAGCAGCAGACTCGGGGCGAGCACGGCCGACAGCGGCAGCAGCCAGCGGTGGTCCGGGCCGACTCCGGCGTACTGGGCGAGGATCCGGGCGAGATGGGGGACGACCAGGCCGACGAAGACCACGGGGCCGATGACGGCGACGGCTCCGCCGGTGAGCAGGGTGACCGCGAGGACGCCCTGGACGCGGACCAGGCCGGTGCGCAGACCCAGTGAGGCGGCCACGTCGTCGCCGAGGGCCATGCTGTTGAGGGCGGGCGCGCAGGCGAGGGCGAGCACGGCGCCGACGGCGAGGAACGGCAGGACCTGGCCGAGGACGTGGTCGCTCTGGCCGGCGAGCGAGCCGGCGGACCAGAAGCGGTAGCGGTTCAGCGCGTCCGGGTCGGTCAGGGCGACGGCGCTCGTCAGGGAGAACAGCAGGGAGGTGACGGCGACTCCGGCGAGCGCGAGCTTGACCGGCGTCGTACCGGAGCGGCCCAGTCCGCCGAGCAGATAGACGAGCAGGCTCGCGGCGAACGCGCCGGCGAAGGCGAACCAGATGTAGCTGTAGACGGATCCGAGCCCGAGGACACCGACGGCGAACACGATGGCGAAGGCCGCGCCGGCGGTGACGCCCAGCACGCCGGGGTCGGCCAGTGGATTGCGGGTGAGCGCCTGCATGAGCGATCCGGACAGTCCGAGCGCCGCGCCCGCGGCCAGCCCGAGCACGGTCCGCGGGACACGCACGGACCAGATGACGTTCTCGATCCGGGTGCTCGGCGCGTGGCCGAAGAGGGTGTCCCACACCTGGGTGAGGGGCACGCTCAGAGCTCCGGAGACCATGGACAGGACGCACAGGGCGAGAAGGGCGGCGCCCGGCAGGCCCACGAGGAGCACCGCGCGGGGGCGTCGCGCCCGGATCACCGAGCTCTCCACGTCAACTTCCTTAGGTTAGGCAGCCCTTAACTGTAGAGCAGTGACCAGCGCGCTGCCCACCGACGGAGAAAGCCCTCGGGGATCTCGCGTGGGATCCCCTATTGGATTAGGTAACCCTTACCTTACTATGGCGCCGACCCCGGCTTCTGCGAGCCGGCTCCGACAGACTGGGGAGGCTCGGCCACCGTGTCCGGTTCCGAAGAAGTCGTGTCGTACTGGCGGGAATTGCTCGACCCGCTCCCCCAAGAGACGGCGTTGCCGACGGACCGTCCGTATCCGGTCGAACCGGCCGGGGAACGGTCGGTACGCATCGGCCGCATCACGCCGGCCGAGACCGCCACGGACGAGGCACTGCTCGCGGCGTACGCGGCCGTGCTGCACCGCTGCAGCGGCGCGCCGGAGATCACCGTCGGGCATGAATCGCTGCCCGTGCGCGTCGACTTCGCCGCGGAACCGACCTTCGGCGAACTGGTACGCAGGGTCACGGACGCCTGCGACGGCGCACGCGCGCACCGGATCCCACCGGCCGAGCTGGTGGAGGCGCTGGAGCCGGAAGCGACCCGGGGCGGCGGGCTGTTCTTCAACACCGCGTTCGGCACCGCCGCCCGGCCGGCCGGGGACGCGCCCGGTCCGCTCGATCTGGTGCTGGAGGTCTCCCCCGACGGCGAGGTGCGGGCGACGTACCGGTCCGACCTCTTCGAGGCCGCGACCGTCGACCGGCTCCTCGGGCAGTACGCGACCCTCCTCGCCGATGGCCTGGCACGGCCGGAAGTGCCCGTCGGAGCCCTGGAGTCGATGACGGCGGAGGAACACCGCCGCGTCGTGGCGGAGTGGAACGCGACCGGGCACTCCGTGCCCCTCGCCACCTGGCCCGCGATGTTCGCCGAGCAGGTCCGCGCGCGCCCCGGCGCGATCGCGCTGGTCTTCGAGGACGAGCGGCTGACGTACGCCGAACTCGACGCCCGGGCCAACCGGCTCGCCCATGCGCTGCTCGCGCGCGGCGCCGGTCCCGAGCGGATCGTCGCCCTCGCGCTGCCCCGTTCGGCCGAGCTGATCGTGGCCGAGGTCGCCGTGCTGAAGGCGGGCGCCGCCTATCTGCCGATCGACCACGACTATCCGGCGGACCGGATCGCGTACATGCTGGCGGACGCCGGTCCGGTCTGTCTGGTCACCACGGCCGAGACGGCCGAGGAGTTGCCGGCCCGCGACGGGACGGCGCTCGTTCTGCTGGACACGGCGGAGACCGCGGCCGAGTTGGCCGCCCGGCCCGTCCACGACCCCACCGACACCGACCGCGGCGCTCCGCTCGGCGTCCTGAGCGCCGCGTACGTCATCTACACCTCCGGGTCCACCGGGCGGCCCAAGGGCGTCGTCCTCGCGCACAGCGGAGTGGCCAAGCTCGTCGCCACCCAGACCGAGCGCTTCGGCATCGGACCGCACAGCAGGGTCCTGCAGTTCGCCTCGCCGAGCTTCGACGTGGCGTTCTGGGACCTGTGCCTGGGGCTTCTGTCCGGCGGCCGGCTCGTCGTCGTGCCGTCCGAGCGGCGGGTGCCCGGCGCACCGCTGGCGGACTACGCGAACGCGCACGGCATCACGTTCATGATCCTGCCGCCCGCGCTGCTCGCCGCCATGCCCGACGACGTCCGACTTCCGCCCACGGCGACGCTGCTGGCCGGAACCGAGCGGGTCTCGCCCGAGCTGGTCGGCCGCTACGCGCGCGGCCGGATGATGTTCAACGCGTACGGCCCGACCGAGGCGACCACCAACTCCACGCTCGGGCTGTGCGACCCGGACACCCCGGCGGGCGCCGTCGTCCCGATCGGCGGCCCCGACCCGGGCACCCGGGCCTACGTCCTCGACGCGCGGCTGCGGCCGGTGCCGGTGGGCGTGCCCGGCGAGCTGTACCTGGGCGGCGCGGGGCTGGCGCGCGGCTACCTCGGACGGCCCGGACTGACCGCGGAACGCTTCGTCGCCGACCCCTTCGGCACGCCGGGCGAGCGGCTGTACCGCACGGGCGACCTGGTCCGCTGGAAGGCCGACGGCAGGCTGGAGTTCCTCGGCCGCGCCGACAGCCAGGTCAAGATCCGCGGCTTCCGTATCGAACCGGGTGAGATCGAGTCCGTCCTGCGCCGCCATCCGGCCGTGGACCAGGTCGCCGTCGTCGCCCGCGAGGACCGGCCCGGCGACCGGCGTCTCGCCGCCTACGTCGTCCCTTCGCTCGACCCCGGTTCCGGCCACGACGGGACGGGGCAGGTCGTCGAGGAGTGGAAGGAACTGCACGAACTGCTGTACAGCGCGGCCGGGTCCGACGGATTCCGGGAGAACTTCGCCGGCTGGAACAGCATGTACGACGGCCGGCCCATTCCGGTCGAGGAGATGCGCGAGTGGCGCGACGCCACGGTCGACCGCATCCGCGAACTGGGCGACGCCGGGCGGGTGCTGGAGATCGGCGTGGGCAGTGGACTCGTCCTGTCCCGGATCGCTCCCGGCTGCGCGGCGTACTGGGGTACGGACGTCTCGGACGAGGCGGTACGGGCGCTGCGCGCCCAGGTCGCGGCGGTGCCCGGGCTGGCGGACCGGGTCGAACTGCGCACCCTGCCCGCGCATGACGTCCGCGGGCTGCCCGAGGGCTGGTTCGACACGGTCGTCATCAACTCCGTGGCGCAGTACTTCCCGAGCGCGGAGTATCTCGCCGACGTGCTGCGCAAGGTGTCGGGGCTGCTCGCCCCGGGCGGCCGCGTGTTCGTCGGCGACGTCCGCAACCTGCGGCTGCTGCGGGTGCTGCGGGCCGCCGTGGAGACCCGCAGGGCCGAGGCGGACGCGGACGGCGGCGAGCCCGAGAAGGCCGCGCTGAGGGCTGCGGTGGAACAGTCGGTGCGCTGGGAGGGCGAGCTGTTGCTCGACCCCGACTTCTTCGCGGGTCTGACGGACTTCGACGCGGACATCCGGGTGAAGCGCGCGGTGTTCCACAACGAGCTGAGCCGGTACCGGTACGACGTGGTGCTGCGTCCCCGGTCGGTGTCGGCGCCGGCGTCCCCGTCGGCACCGACGTCCGCGTCCCCGTCCGCGTCCGCGTCCGCGGGCGGGCATGCCCGGGTACCGGCCAGGGAGGTCCGCTGGACCGACGCCGCCGGCCTCGGCCGGGTGCTCGCCGAACGGCCGCGGCGGGTGCGGGTCGTCGGCGTGCCCAACGGCCGTCTCGCCGAGGACCTCGCGGCTCTGCGGGGCCTCGAGGACACCGACCGGCCCGCCGTCGAGGGTGTCGATCCGGAGGTGTTCCACGTCCTCGGTGCCGAGCACGGTTACCGGGTCGCCGTGACCTGGAGCGGGCACGCGGACGACGGCGCCTTCGACGTCGTCCTCGACGACGGTGAGGAACCGCTCGGCGCCGTGTACCGGCCGGGCCCGGGATTCCCGTACGCCAACCGGCCCGCACCCTTCCGCGACATCACCGCGCTGATGAAGACCCTGCGCGCGCACGCCTCCGAGTGGCTGCCCGAGTACATGGTGCCGTCGGCCCTGGTGCCGCTCGGCGCGCTCCCGGTGACCCCGAGCGGCAAACTCGACGTGAAGGCGCTGCCCGTGCCGGACTACGGGGCACTGAGCTCCGGCAGGGCTCCGCGCAACGACCGCGAGAAGCTCCTCTGCGGGCTGTACGCCGAGGTTCTCGGGCTGCGGTCGGTCACCGTGGACGACGACTTCCTCGCTCTCGGCGGCGACAGCATCAGCGCGATCCAGCTGCTGATCCTGGCCAGGAAGGCCGGGGTGCGGCTCACTGTGCGCGATGTGTTCCGGCACCGCACGGTCGCCTCACTCGCGGACGTCGCCGTCGACCGGTCGCTCACCGGCACGGGCGAGGACGGCGAACCGCTCGTGCGGCTGGCCGACGGGGAACTGGAGCGGATCGTGGGCGGCGACCCGCTCACCGTCGAGGACGTGCTGCCGCTCACCCCGCTCCAGGAAGGCTTCTTCTTCCATTCGCTCCTCGCCCGTGGCGACGCGGACGCGTATGTCGTCCAGCAGGTCGTCGAGCTCGCCGGGCCCGTGGACGGCGAAGCGCTGCGGCGTGCCGCACAGGCGCTGCTCGACCGGCACGCCCCGCTGCGTGCGGTCTTCCGGGAGCGTGCCGAGAGCGGTCCCGTGCAGCTCGTCACCCGTGGTGTGCCGCTGCCGTGGCGTGAGCTGGACCTGTCCGCCCAGGAACCTTCGGCGCACGAGGCGCTCGCGGCGGCCCTCGCCGACGACGAGCGCGCCCGCGGCTTCGACCTGGCCCGTCCACCGCTGCTGCGCTGCGCGTTCGTGCGGTACGGGCCCGAGCGTGGCGCGCTCGTCCTGACGTTCCATCACATCGTCGCGGACGGCTGGTCGCTGCCCGTGCTGCACCGTGAACTGATGGCCCTGTACGGCGCGGACGCGGGCTCGCCCCTGCCCGAGGTCGCCCCGTACCGCTCGTATCTGCGCCGGCTGGCCGGGCAGGACCGGGAGGCCGCGCGCGAGGCCTGGCGGACCGCGCTGGCCGGACTCGACGAGCCGACGCGGCTGGTCGACGCCCCGGCGGACGGTGCGCCGCTGCGGCCGGGGCAGGTCCGCGTCGAACTGGACGAGCGGACCACCGCGCGTCTGGCGGCCCGGGCGCGCGAGCTCGGTGTCACCCTCGGCACGGTCGTCCAGGCCGCCTGGGGTCTGCTGCTCGGCCGGCTGACCGGCCGGCAGGACGTGGTGTTCGGGACGACGGTCTCCGGACGGGACGGCGAGGTCGACGGCATCGAGTCGATGGTCGGGCTGTTCATCAACACGCTGCCGACCCGGTTCCGCTGGCAGCCCGCCGACCCGTTGTCCGGCCTGCTCACGCGGTTGCAGGACGAGCAGGCCCGGCTCCTGGACCACCAGCATCTCGGGCTGGCCGAGGTGCAGCGGATCGCCGGTCCTGCGGGCAGCGGTGAACTCTTCGACACACTCGTCGTGTTCGAGAACTACCCGGCGGACGCGGATCTGCGCGACGCGTCCGGATCGGTCCGGATCACCGGGCACGAGTTCCACGACGCCGTCCACTATCCGCTCGCCCTGGTCGTGAAGCCGGGCCGCCGGCTCGATCTGCGGCTGAAGCACCACGCGCAGCGGCTGGACGACGGGGACGTCCGGGCGATCGGGGAACGGCTGTCGCGGGTCCTTCACGCGTTCGCCGAGGACTGCGGCAGGCCGGCCGCGGCGGTCGGGCTGCTGTCGCCGAGGGAGCTGACGCAGGCGCGCCTCGACGGTGCCCGGCGCGAGGTCCCGGCCACGACGCTCGCCCGCGCCTTCGCGGAGCAGGCCGCCCGGACGCCGGACGCGGTCGCCGTCGTGCACGGCGCCGTGACGCTGACGTACGCGGAACTCGACGCCCGGGCGCAGGCGCTGGCCGCGCGGTTGCGCGCGGGCGGTACCGGGCGGGGCTCGGTCGTCGCGGTCGCCGTGCCCCGGTCGCCGGAGCTGATGGTGGCACTGCTCGGAGTACTGAAGTCCGGGGCGGCGTATCTGCCGGTGGATGTGGACTATCCCCTCGACCGGGTCGCGTACATGCTGGGCGACTCGGGTGCGGCGGTCGTGGTGAGCGTCGCGTCGGCCGCGCGGCGGCTGCCCGAGGTCGCCGGGCTCCGCCATGTCGTCCTGGACCCGCCAGAGGCGTCCGAGTCCTCGGTGCCGGATGCCGCCCGGTGGCCGGGGGAAGCCGGTCGGGAGCCGAGGACGCACGGCCCGGCACAGCCCGACGACGACGCGTACGTCATCTACACCTCCGGATCGACCGGCCGTCCGAAGGGGGTCGTCGTCAGTCATCGCGCCGTCGTCAACCGGCTGGCGTGGATGCAGGGCGAGTACGGACTCACTGCGGACGACCGGGTGCTGCAGAAGACGCCGTCGAGCTTCGACGTGTCCGTGTGGGAGTTCTTCTGGCCGCTCATCGAGGGCGCGGCGGTGGTGCTCGCGAAGCCCGACGGGCATCGCGATCCGGCCTACCTCGCCGGGCTGGTGCGCGAACAGCGCATCACCACGATGCATTTCGTGCCGTCGATGCTCGAAGCGTTCCTGCAGGCCGAGGAGGTGACCGGGGATCCCGGGTGGGCGGTGTCCCTGCGCCGGGTGTTCAGCAGCGGTGAGGCGCTGACCGGCGCGGCCGCGGGCAGGTGGCACGCCCTGACCGGAGTGGCGCTGCACAATCTGTACGGTCCCACCGAGGCCGCGGTGGACGTCACGTACCACCCGTACGACGGCACCGAGGACGGGCTCACCGTGCCGATCGGGCGCCCGGTGTGGAACACGGGGCTGCGGGTGCTCGACTCCTGTCTGCGGCCGGTGCCGGCGGGCGTGCCCGGGGAGTTGTATCTCACCGGGGTCCAGCTGGCCCGGGGCTATCACGGCCGTGCCGCGCTGACGGCCGAGCGGTTCACGGCGGATCCGTACGGGCCGCCCGGCAGCCGGATGTACCGGACCGGGGACCTGGTGCGGCGGCGCTCGGACGGCCGCGTCGAGTACCTCGGCCGTACCGACCGGCAGGTCAAGCTGCGCGGCAACCGCATCGAGCTGGGAGAGATCGAGTCCGCGCTCGCCGCGCACCCCGAGGTCGCCCAGGCGGCGGTGACGGTCCGCGAGAACGCCCTGGTCGCGTATGTCGTGCCCGCCCGGGACGCACGGCCGGAGGCCGCCGCGCTGCGCGCCGCCCTCGCGGACGCGCTGCCGGCGGCGATGGTGCCCACGGGCTATGTCGCGCTGGACGCGCTGCCGCTCACGCCGAGCGGAAAGCTGGACCGTGCCGCGCTGCCCGCGCCGCGGGCCGTCCGCGCGGTGGCCCGTGCGCCGAGGAATCCGCGCGAGCAGCTGCTCACCGAGATCTTCGCCGCGGTGCTGAAGCTCGACGACGCGGGCGTCGACGACGACTTCTTCCTGCTCGGCGGCGACAGCATCAGCTCCATCGGGGTCGCCGGACGGGCCCGCCGGGCGGGTCTGGACCTGAGCCCCCGGGACGTCTTCGAGCACCGCACCCCCTCCGCCCTGGCGGCGGCCGCCGCGACCGTACCCACGCAGCGGCGACCGGAGCACGACACGCCGTCCGGACCGGTGCTCACCCCGGAGGAGCGGGAGCGGGTGGAGCTGCTGGCACCGGGCCGGATCGAGGACGTCTGGCCGCTGGCGCCGCTCCAGGAGGGCCTGTTCTTCCACTCCACGTACGACGACAGCGCCCTGGACGTCTACACCGTCCACGAGTCCTTCGACTTCGCCGCGCGTGTCGACGCCGACCGGCTGCGCGCGGCCGCACGGACGCTGCTCAGGCGCAATCCGAGCCTGCGCGCCGGGTTCACCAGCGAAGGGCTGCGCCAGCCGGTGCAGTTCATCGTGCGCGACCCGCAGGTCCCTCTGGAGGAGGCCGACCTGTCCGGCCTGAGCCCGGCCGAACAGGACCTCCGGCTCACGGAGTTGATGGACGCGGAGCGCACCTCACGCTTCGATCTGACCCGGCCCCTGCTCTTCCGGATGCTGCTCGTGCGGCTCGGTGAGGAGCGCGGCGACCGGCTCGTCATCGGGCGCCATCTCATCCTCTGGGACGGCTGGTCGGCGTGGCTGTTCCTCGATGAGCTGTTCGCCCTGTACGAGAGCGGGGGCGACCCGGACGGTCTGCCGATGCCCGGCTCGTACCGTGACTATCTGCACTGGCTGGACCGTCAGGACAGCGGTGACGCGACCCGTGCCTGGCGGGCCGCGCTCGACGGTCTCGACGAGCCGACGCTGCTCGTTCCCGCCGTCTCCGACCGAGGTCTCGAGCCCGTCATCCCGGAACGTCTCGACGCCGCGCTGCCGGCCTCGACCGGGGAGCGGCTGCGGGACACGGCGCGGCGGCACGGCCTGACGCTCAACACGGTGCTGAACGCCGCCTGGGGGCTGGCCCTGGCGAGCACCACGGGCCGGACCGACGTCGTCTTCGGCACGACGGTCGCGGGACGGCCCAGCGAGGTGCCGGACGTCGAGAGCGTCATCGGCATGTTCCTCAACACCGTGCCCGCGCGGATCGCCTTCGACCCGGACGAGCCGGTGCTCGCTCTGCTGCGCCGGATCCAGGCGGAGCGCCTGGCGCTGATGCCGCACGAGTATCTGGGTCTGGGCGTGCTCCAGGCCGAGACCGGGCACCGGCGGCTCTTCGACACGCTCTTCGTGCTGCGGAACTCCGACACCGAGGAGCGGCTCGCCGGACTGCGGGAGCGGCACGGGGCCACGGCCGTGGCCAATGTCGACGCGACCCACTATCCGGTCAGCCTGGTGGTCACCCCGGGCGAGCGGGTCGGGATCACCCTGGCCTACCGGCAGGACCTGATCACCGCCCCGTACGCGCGGACGCTGCTGGAGCGCTTCACCCTGCTGCTGGACCGGCTGGTCGCCGACCCGGACGCCCGCACCGGCTCTCTCGATCCGCTGCTGCCCGCCGAACGGGACGCGCTCGCCCGGGCGGACGCGGAGGGCCGCGACCCCGTTCCGGACGAGACCGTCGCCGACATGCTCGCCGCCCAGGCCGCCCGCACTCCCGACGCGACGGCGCTCGTCTTCGGCGCGCGGACCCTCACGTACGCCGAACTCGACGCGCGCTGCAACCGGATGGCCCGGCTGCTCCTGGCCCGTGGGGCCGGTCCCGAGCGGATCGTCGCGCTGGGTCTGCCGCGCTCCATCGACATGGTCGTGACGCTGTTCGCGGTGCTGCGCACCGGTGCCGCGTATCTGCCGCTGGAGCTGGACCATCCGGCCGACCGGCTCGCGCTGATGCTCCAGGACGCCCGGCCCCTGTTGCTGCTGTCGACGGCCGCGGTGTCCGAAACCCTGGAGGGGGACCTCCCGCGTGTGCTCCTGGACGATCCGGGAACCGTGGCCGAGCTGGCGGCGCTGCCGGCCGGTCCGGTCGGCGTCCGCTTCAGCCTGGAGCACCCCGCCTACGTCATCTACACCTCCGGCTCCACGGGCCGGCCGAAGGGTGTGGTCACCCCGTACCGCGGTCTGACGAACATGCAGCTCAACCATCAGACGGAGATCTTCGCTCCGGCGATCGCCTCGGCCGGCGGCCGCAGGCTGCGCATCGCGCACACCGTCTCGTTCGCCTTCGACATGTCGTGGGAGGAGCTGCTGTGGCTCGTCGAAGGACATGAGGTGCACGTCTGCGACGAGGAACTGCGCCGTGACGCCACCGCCCTGGTCGCGTACTGCGAGGCCCATCGCGTCGACGTCGTCAACGTGACCCCGACGTACGCGCATCTGCTCATCGAGGAGGGCCTGCTGGAGGGGCACCGGCCGCCGCTGGTGCTGCTGGGCGGCGAGGCGGTCACGGAGACCGTCTGGAACCGGCTCCGGGACACGGACGGCACCTACGGCTACAACCTGTACGGCCCGACCGAGTACACGATCAACACGCTCGGCGGCGGCACGCACGACAGCGCGACACCGACCGTCGGACGGCCCATCCGTGCCACCCGTGCGCACATCCTCGACGGCTGGCTGCGGCCCGTCCCCGACGGCGTACCGGGCGAGTTGTACATCGCGGGCGTCGGTCTCGCGCGCGGCTATCTGGACCGGCCGGGGCTGACGTCGGAGCGTTTCGTGGCCGATCCGTTCGGCGCACCGGGTGAGCGCATGTACCGCACCGGTGACCTGGTGCGGCGGCGGCCGGACGGCAATCTGGACTTCCTCGGCCGCACCGACGACCAGGTGAAGATCCGCGGCTACCGGGTCGAGCTGGGCGAGATCGAGACCGCTCTCGACCGGCATCCGCAGGTGTCCCGGGCGGCCGTCGTCGCCCGTGACGATCCGGGCGCGCCCGGCACCAAGCGCCTCGTCGGGTACGTCGTCCCGGCCGAACCCGGTGACGAGGCACGGCAGGCGGCCGAGCGCGAGCAGATCGGCGAGTGGCAGGAGATCTACTCCGCCGAGTACGCCGAGATCGGCACCGCCGTGTTCACCGAGGACTTCGCGGGCTGGAACAGCTCCTACGACGGCGGACCGATCCCGCTGGAACACATGCGGGAATGGCGCACGGCCACGGTCGAGCGGATCCGTGAACTGCGGCCCCGGCGCGTCCTGGAGATCGGTGTCGGCTCCGGGCTGCTGCTGTCGCAGCTCGCCCGCGACGCCGAGGCCTACTGGGCGACCGACTTCGCCGCGCCCGTCATCCGCAAGCTCGGGGAGGATCTGCGGCGCGATCCGGAGCTGGCCGCGAAGGTCGAACTGCGGTGCCTGCCCGCCGGAGTGACCGACGGGCTGCCCACCGGCTTCTTCGACACGATCGTCATCAACTCCGTCGTCCAGTACTTCCCCAGCCTGGACCATCTGGCCGAGGTGATCGACGGGGCGATGGATCTGCTCGTGCCCGGCGGTGCGCTGTTCATCGGCGATGTCCGCAATCTCCGTACGGCCCGGGCCTTCCAGAGCGCCGTCCAGCTCACCCGCGCCGGGGCGGACGCCGACCCGGACGCGGTCCGCGGGGCGGTGGACCGGGGAATGGCGCTGGAGAAGGAACTCCTCGTCGACCCCGACTGGTTCGGCACGCTCGGTTTCGGTGTCGATCTGCGCACCAAGTCGGGGCGGTTCCGCAACGAGCTGACCCGGCACCGCTACGACGTGGTCCTGTACCACGACCGTGCCCATGCGCTGGAGGTCGGCGACGCCCTGGCGGTCGACTGGGCGGGCGCCGGAGCGCTCGCCGCGTATCTGGACGACAGGCGCCCCGAGCGGCTGCGGGTCCGGCGCATCCCCGACGCCCGTACGGCGGACGAACTGGCCGCCCTGCGCGCACTGGAGGAGGGCCGGCTGTACCGGGGGGACGCGGGCGGGGTGGAACCGGACGCGGTGCGCGAGCTCGCGGCCGGGATCGGCTACCGCACGCTGACCACGTGGTCCGACGAGGCCGGCCACTTCGACGCCGTGTTCCTGCGGGACGTGCCGTGCCAGGGCTTCCGGGTGTCGGGCGGACTGTATCTGCGCGGCGGCGAGCGGGCCGGGTACGCCAACACGCCGACGACGGCCCGTGGCAGCGGTGCGCTGGTCCGGCGGCTGCGCGAGGACCTCGGGCGGGAGCTGCCCGGCTACATGGTGCCCGCGGCCTTCGTGGTCCTGCCGCGACTGCCGATGAACGACAACGGCAAGCTCGACGTACGGGCCCTGCCCGACCCGGAGCCCGCCGTCGCGCTCACGGCGGGGCGCGGCCCAGGCACCCCCGAGGAAGAGGCGCTGTGCCGGCTCTTCGCGGAGGTGCTGGGACTGCCACGGGCCGGAGCCGAGGACAACTTCTTCGATCTCGGCGGGCATTCGCTGCTCGCCACCCGGCTGATCAGCCGGGCCCGTACGGACCTCGGCGCCGAGCTGGCCATCCGGGATCTGTTCGAGGCGCCCACTCCCGAGCTGCTGGCGCGGCGCGCCGGCACGGGCAGGCCGGCGCGCCCGGCGCTCCGGGCGAGCGAGCGGCCGGAGCGGGTGCCCCTGTCGGCGGCGCAGCGGCGGCTGTGGCTGGTGGAGCGGATCGACGGCGGCTCGGTCGCGTACAACTTCCCGCTGGTCTTCCGGCTGCGCGGGGAGCTGGACCTGGACGCCCTGCGGGCGGCGCTCACCGACGTGTCGGAACGTCATGAGGTGTTGCGGACCCGGTTCCTGGAGCAGGACGGTGAGCCGTACCAGTGGATCGCCGCCCCGGGCGAGGCGGAGCCGGAGTTCTCCGTCGCCGACTGCGGCGAGCGGGAACTGCCGGAGCGGATCCGGGCGGCACAGCGCCGTCCGTTCGACCTCGGCCGCGAACTGCCGCTGCGCGCCGAGGTGCTGAGGGTCGGCCCGGCCGATCATGTGGTGGCCCTGGTGCTGCATCACGTCACCACCGACGAGTGGTCCGACCGGCCGTTCCTCGCCGATCTGAACGCGGCGTACGCGGCGCGGGCGGCGGGGCGCGCGCCGCGGTGGGCACCCCTGCCGGTGCAGTACGCGGACTACACGCTGTGGCAGGACCGGCTGCTGGAGGAGGCCGCCGAACGGCAGCTCGCCTACTGGACCGAGGCCTTGCGCGGCGCGCCCGAGGAGCTGGCGCTGCCGCTGGACCGGCCACGCCCGGCCTCGCCCACGGGGGCCGGTGGCAGTGTGCGCGTCGAGCTCCCGGCCGCGACCGCGGGCGCACTGCGTGAGCTGTCGGCCGAGCGGGGCGCCAGCATGTTCATGCTGTTCCAGGCGGCGACGGCGGTGCTGCTGCACCGGCTGGGCGCCGGGGACGACATTCCGCTCGGTGCGCCGATCGCGGGCCGCAACGACACGGCACTGGACGATCTCGTCGGCTTCTTCGTCAACACGCTGGTGCTGCGGACCGATCTGTCCGGGGATCCGTCGTTCGCCGAACTGCTGGGCCGGGTACGGGAGTCCGCCCTGGAGGCCTTCGAGCACCAGGACCTGCCGTTCGACCGGGTCGTCGAGGCCGTCAATCCGGCGCGGGTGGCGGGCCGCAATCCGCTGTTCCAGGTCATGCTCGGCTATCACTACCGGCCGGACGGCGATCCGGAGGTGTTCGGGCTGCCGACCGAGTGGTTCGACATGGACACCGGGATGGCCAAGTTCGACCTCCACTTCACCTTCGTGGACGAGTCCGGGCGGCTGGTGCTGCTGCTGCAGTACGCGACGGACCTCGTCGACGCCGCCACGGCCGACCGGCTGGCCGCGCGCATGCTCACCCTGCTGGACCGGATCGCGGCCGAACCGGGCCTGCCCGTGGGCCGGCTCGATCTGCTGGCCGAGGACGAGCACCACCGTGTGGTGAACGGCTGGAACGACACCGCGCGCGACATCCCTGCGACGACGCTTCCGGAGCTGTTCCGGGCCCAGGTGGCCCGTACGCCGGACGCCACCGCCCTCCTCGTCGACGGCGAGGACGACGACGGGCGGGCCGCGGAACGGATCACCTACGCCGAGCTGGACGCCCGTGTCGAGGAACTGGCCCGGGTGCTGGCGGGGATGGGCGTCGGCCCTGAGGACACGGTCGCGGTCGCGCTGCCGCGCTCGGCCGACCTGGTGGTGGCGCTCCTCGCGGTGCACCGCGCCGGGGCGGCGTATCTGCCGCTGGACCCGCAGTACCCGGCCGAGCGGACCGCGTTCATGCTGGCGGACGCCGGGCCGGTGTGCGTCATCAGGGACCGGCTGCCCGAGGGCGTACCGGGCGAGCTGCCGCGGTCGTACGACCCCGCGCACCCGGCCTATGTGATCTACACGTCCGGTTCCACCGGGCGGCCCAAGGGCGTCGTCGTCCCGCAGTCGGGCATCGTCAACAGGCTGCTGTGGATGCAGGACACCTATGGGCTCACGGCCGCCGACCGGGTGCTGCAGAAGACCCCGCTGAGCTTCGACGTGTCCGTCTGGGAGGTCTTCTGGCCGCTGATCACCGGGGCCACGCTGGTGCTCGCCACACCGGACGGGCACCGGGACCCGCGCTATCTGGCGCGGCTCGTCCAGGACCGGGGCGTCACGACGGCGCACTTCGTGCCGTCCATGCTCCAGGCGTTCCTGGAGGAGCCGGCCACCGCCGGATGCACCGGTCTGCGCCGTGTGATGTGCAGCGGCGAGGCGCTTCCCCCCGTCCTCGCCGGACGCTTCCACGAGGTGCTGCACGCCAGCGAACTGCACAATCTCTACGGGCCCACGGAGGCGTCGGTCGACGTCACCGCCGTCCCGGTCCTCCGTGGCGCGGCGACGGTCCCGATCGGCCGGCCGGTGTGGAACACCCGGGTGTACGTGCTCGACCCCGCGCTGCGCCCGGTCCCGCCGGGTGTGGCGGGTGAGCTGTATCTGGCCGGTGTCCAGCTCGCGCGCGGCTACCTGGCCAACCCCGGTCTGACGGCGGAGCGGTTCACGGCCGATCCGTACGGTCCGCCCGGCGCCCGGATGTACCGCACGGGAGACCTGGCCCGGTGGAGCGCCGACGGTGTCGTGGAGTACCTGGGCCGCACGGACGACCAGGTCAAGATCCGTGGCTTCCGCGTGGAGCCGGGCGAGGTCGAGGCGGTGCTCGCCCGGCACGCGTCCGTGGCCCACGCCGTCGTCGTCGCGTACGACCAGCGGCTGGTGGCCTACGTGGTCCCGGCTGCGAGCCACACCGCCGACGGGGCGGAGCTGCGCCGGCTAGCGGCGGCCGTTCTCCCGGCGCACATGGTCCCGGCGGCCTGTGTCGCCCTGGACGCCCTGCCGTTGACGCCCAACGGGAAGCTCGACCGCAGGGCGCTGCCCGTTCCCGACTTCACCGCCGCGGCGCGGTCCTCGGGGCGCAGGCCGCGCACGGCGCGCGAGGAGATCCTGTGCGAGGAGTTCGCCGGGGTGCTGGGCGTGCCGAGGGCCGGTCTCGACGACGACTTCTTCGCCCTCGGCGGTCATTCGCTGCTGGCGATGCGGCTGGTGAGCCGGATCCGTTCGGCCCTGGACGTGGAGGTGTCGCTGCGTGACGTCTTCGACGCGCCGACCCCCGCCCGGCTGGGTGAGCGGCTGGAGGGAGCGGCCAGGAGCGCGGCGAGGCCGGCGCTGACCGCACGCACGCGTCCGGAACGGCTGCCGCTGTCGTCGGCACAGCAGCGGCTGTGGGTGCTCTACCAGGTGGAGGGCGCGAGCCCCACGTACAACATCCCGACCGCCTGGCGGCTTTCGGGCGCCCTGGACGCCGGGGCGCTGCGGGCCGCCGTGCAGGATCTGGCCGAGCGGCACGAGACGCTGCGGACGGTGTTCCCGGAGGCGGACGGCCGGGCGTACCAGCTGGTCCTGGACCTGGACGCCACGCACATCCCGGTGGAGCTGCGGCGGGTGGGCGGTGAGGACCTGGCCGCCCGGCTCGCCGAGGCGGCGGCGCACGGGTTCGCGCTGGATCGCGAACCCCCTCTGCGGGTCACCGTGTTCGAGACGGGTGAGCAGGAGTACGTGCTGCTGCTCCTGCTGCACCACATCGCCGGTGACGAGTGGTCGGACCTGCCGCTGAGCCGTGACCTGGCCACCGCCTACGCGGCGCGTGCGGCGGGACGGGCACCCGAGTGGGCGCCGCTGCCGGTCCAGTACGCCGACTACACGCTGTGGCACCGCGAGGTGCTCGGTGACGAGAAGGACCCCGAAAGCCTGGCGTTCCGTCAGCTCGGCTTCTGGCGGCAGGCCCTCGCCGGGCTGCCGGAGGAGCTGGTGCTGCCCACCGACCGGCCACGGCCGCTGGAGGCCACGTACGCCGGCGGCACGGCGGATCTGTCGATCGGCGCGGAGCAGGCGCGGGAGCTGCGACGGCTGGCGCGGTCCTGCGACGTCAGTATGTTCATGGTCGTCCAGGCCGCCGTGGCGGCCCTGCTGACGCGGCTCGGCGCGGGCACCGACATCCCGCTGGGCAGCCCCATCTCGGGCCGCGCCGACCGGTCGCTGGAAGAACTGGTCGGCTTCTTCCTCAACACGCTGGTGCTGCGCACCGACACCTCCGGCGACCCGACGTTCCGTGAACTGCTGGGCCGGGTGCGGGAGGCCGACCTGGCCGCGTTCGACCACCAGGACGTGCCGTTCGAGCGGCTGGTGGAGGTGCTCAACCCGGCGCGTTCGCTCGCGCGGCATCCGCTGTTCCAGGTGATGGTGGTGTATCTGACGGCCGGCGGGGAGGAGCCCGGGCTGCCCGGACTGCGTACGCGCCGGGAGGAGGTCGGGCAGTCCACGGCCAAGTTCGACCTGTCCTTCGACTTCGTGGAACGGGCCGGCGGGGACGGCGTGGACGGGGTGCTGGAGTACAGCACCGACCTGTTCGACCGGGCGACCGCGGATTCCTTCGCGGAGCGGCTGCTGAGGATCCTGCGTGCCGTGGCCGCCGACCCGGACACCCGGGTGAGCGGGATCGACATCCTGGGCGAGGCCGAGCGCCACCGCGTCCTGCACGAGTGGAACGACCGGCCGCAGGCGGGCCCTGCGACCACCGTTCCCGCGCTGTTCGAGGAACAGGTGCGCAGGTCGCCCGACGCCCCCGCGGTGGCTTCCGACGGTGTCGAGCTGACGTACGCCGCGCTCGATGCCGAGGCCAACCGGCTCGCCCGGCTGCTGGTCGCCCACGGCGCGGGGCCCGAGCGGTTCGTCGCCCTGGCCCTGCCCCGTACCGCCGCGTTCATGGTGGCCGTCCTGGCCGTGCACAAGGCGGGCGCCGCGTATCTGCCGCTCGATCCGGACGCGCCGGCGGGGCGGACGGCCGGGATGCTCGACGACGCCCGGCCCGTACTGACGCTCACCACCCGGGAGTTCGCGGACGTCCTGCCCACGGCCCCTGCGGTGCCGGTCCTGTTGCTGGACGCACCGGAGACCCTGGAGCGGCTGGCCGCCCAGGACCCGGGCGGCCTCTGCGACGGCGACCGCGGCGGTCCGCTGACCCCGTGGCACCCCGCGTACCTCATCTACACGTCCGGCTCCACGGGCCGCCCGAAGGGCGTGGTCGTCACCCACGAGACGGTGGGCCATCTGTTCCACAGCCACCGGGAGACCCTGTACGCGCCGGCGGTCGAGGCCACCGGCAGGCGTCATCTGCGCGCCGGGCACGCCTGGTCGTTCTCGTTCGACGCCTCCTGGCAGCCGCAGCTGTGGCTGCTGGACGGGCACTGTGTGCATGTGGTGTCCGAGGAGACCCGGCGCGACCCGGAGCTGCTCGCGGCGGCCGTCGTGGCGCACGGCTTCGACTTCCTCGAGGTGACGCCGTCGTTCTTCGCCCAGATGACCGAGACCGGACTCGTACGGGACGACCGGTGTCCGCTCGCCGTCGTGGGTGTCGGCGGTGAGGCCGTGCCGACGGCGCTGTGGGAGCGGCTTCGCCGGCTGCGGGGCACCGAGGCGTTCAATCTGTACGGGCCGACGGAGTCCACCGTCGACGCGCTGGTCGCGCGGGTACGGGACAGTGAACGACCGCTCGTCGGCCGGGCCGTGGCCGGTACGCGCGCCCATGTCCTCGACGAGCGGCTGCAGCCGGTGCCGCCGGGTGTGACGGGCGAGCTGTATCTGTCGGGCGGCGGTCTGGCCCGGGGCTATCTCCACGATCCGGCGCTGACCGCGGAGCGGTTCGTGGCCGATCCGTTCGGTGCGCCGGGCTCCCGGCTGTACCGGACCGGGGACCTGGCCCGCTGGACCCCCGGCGGGCAGGTGGACTATCTCGGCCGGGCGGACGACCAGGTGAAGATCCGCGGCTTCCGGGTCGAGCTGGCCGAGGTCGAATCCGTCCTGGCGGGCCATCCGGCGGTCGGGCAGACCGTGGTGACGGCCCGCCAGGACGGGCCCCGGAAGCAGCTGGTGGCCTATGTGGTCCCCGCGGCCGGACGGTCGGCGGATGCGGGCGCGGATGCGGCTGCGGCTGCGGCTGCGGATGCGGATGCGGATGCGGATGCGGCGACGCTGCGTGCGTACGTCGCCGAACGGCTTCCGGACTACATGGTGCCCGCGGCGGTCGTGCTCCTGGAGGCGCTGCCCAAGCTCGCCAACGGCAAGCTGGACCGCGGCGCGCTGCCCGCGCCCGCCTTCTCCGCGATCTCGTCGGGACGCGCGCCGAGCACACCGGTGGAAAGCATCCTCTGTGCCGTGTTCGCCGAGGTCCTCGGACTGGAGCGGGTCGGTGCCGACGACGACTTCTTCGTCCTCGGCGGTGACAGCATCGTCGCCATGCAACTGGTCGGCCGGACGCGTGCCGCGGGCCTGCGGATCACGCCGAGGCTGGTGTTCCGCCACCGGACCCCGGCGGGCCTGGCGACCGTGGCCACCGGACTGACCGAGGCCACCGGCTCCGCCCCGGCCGGCGACGACGGTACGGGCACCGTCCCGCTCACGCCGGTCATGCACTGGCTGCGGGAGCTGGGCGGCCCGTTCCGCAGCTACCACCAGTCGGCGCTCGTCCGGACGCCTACGGAGCTGGACCTGCCGAAGCTGGCCGCCGTGCTGCAGACGCTGGCCGACCGGCACGACATGCTGCGGGCCCGGCTGGTCCGCGCGGGCGGTGAGGCGTGGTCCCTCGAAGTTCCGCCGGCCGGTGCGGTGGACGCCGCCGCCTGGATCGAGCGCGTCGATGTGGCCGGGATGGACGAGGGGGCCCTGCGGGCGGCCGTGGCGGAGCGGGCCCGTACCGCCCGTTCGGCGCTGGACCCGGACGCCGGACTGATGGTCGTGGCGGTGTGGTTCGATGCCGGGGACCGGCCGGGACGGCTGCTGCTGATGGCGCACCATCTGGTCGTGGACGGTGTCTCCTGGCGGGTGGTGCTGCCGGAGCTCGCGGCCGCCTGGGCGGATGTGTCCGAGGGCCGGTCGCCCGCGCCGGAGCCCGCCGGAACGTCGTTCGCCCGCTGGTCGCGGACGCTCACCGAGCTGGCCCGGGACCCGGCGCGGGAGGCCGAACTGGCGGTGTGGACCGAGGTCCTGGACGCGGTGGAGCCGCTTCCGCTGAAGCGGCCGCTGGACCCGGCCCTCGATACGGCGGGCACGGTACGGGAGGTGGCGCTGCGGCTGCCCGCCGAACGGACCGGACCGCTGCTGTCGGCCGTGCCGGCCGCGTTCGGCGCGACCGTCAACGATGTGCTGCTGACGGGCCTCGCACTCGCGGTGGCGGACTGGCGTCGCCGCCACGACGGCGGCAGCGGCACCGCGGTCCTGGTCGACCTGGAGGGGCACGGCCGCGAGGAGGAACTGGCCGGGGACGACGCCGATCTGTCCCGTACGGTCGGCTGGTTCACCAGCGTCTTCCCCGTCCGGCTGGACCCGGGCCCGGTCGATCTGCCGGGCGCGCTCGCCGGCGGCGACGCCGTCGACGAGGCGCTGCGGCGGGTCCGGGAGCACCTCGGCTCGCTGCCCGCGAACGGTGCCGGGTACGGCATGCTGCGGCATCTCAATCCCCGCACCGGGCCGGTCCTGGCGGAACTGGCCGTGCCACAGATCGAGTTCAACTATCTGGGCCGCTTCGGGATCCCCGAGGAGACCGACTGGTCCTACGCCCCCGAGGAGGAGGTCTCCGACATCGGCCCGGAGCCGGACATGCGCGAAGGGCACGCGCTGACCGTCAACGTCGTCACCGAGGACCGGGCCGGTGGACCGGTCCTCGCCGCCCACTGGTCGTACCCGGAAGGCGTGCTGTCCGGGGAGGCGGTGCAGGATCTCGCCGAGACCTGGTTCCGGGCGCTGGAGTCCCTGGTGGACCGCGCCGCCGCCCGTGGCCGTACCGAGAAGTCCGTACACCCGCACCGAGGAGAATCACGATGACGAACCCGTTCGAGAACGAGGACGGCGTCTACTCCGTCCTCGTCAACGACGAGGACCAGCACAGCCTGTGGCCCGAGTTCGCCGAGGTCCCGGCGGGCTGGCGGGTGGTCCACGGGCCCGGGAGCAGGCAGTCGTGCCTGGACTACATCGAGGCCAACTGGACCGACATGCGCCCGAAGAGCCTCCAGGAGTCGATGGGCGGCTGACGCGGGGCAACGGAGAAGGGGCGGGGCCACGGGGAGTTCCCCGTGGCCCCGCCCCTTCTGTCAGGCCTTCCAGGTCCTTCCGGTCTCTCCGGGCCTTCCGGTCTCTCCGGTTCAGGAGGCGGGCTGCTCGACCTTGGTATCGGCCTTGCCGTCGACGGCGGCGGCCAGCTGCGGGGCGAGTCGCTCGACGACGTACGGCAGGCTGAGGGGGGAGACGAACGACGTGGCGTTGCCGTAGTCGCTGCTCTCGTGGATGAAGACCTCGCGGCCGTTCTTCACCACGTTCAGATCGCCGTACGAGGCGTCCTTGTGCAGCTTGTCCGCGTCCTTGGTGACGTCACTGACGATCCAGACGATGGCGTCCTGGTCGAGCAGGTCGGTGCGCTCCTTGCTGATGTTGGCCCCGAACTTGTCGCCGATCGCCTTGTCCAGATCGGTGGGGAGCTTGAAGCCGAGGTCGGTGAGGAGCCGTGAACGCGCGTCCTGGGTGCCGAAGACGAACATGCCCTCGTACGGGGTGGCCATCACGGCCGTGGCACCAGCGAAGGCGGGGTGCTCCTTGCCGGCGGCCGCGATCTTCGCCTCGACGTCCGCGACGACCTTCTCGGCCTCCGCGGGCTTGTTGAGCGCCGTGCCGACCTTCTTCGTCAGCTCTTGCCACGGGATGCCGTAGTCGTTGTACTCCTTCGGCTGGGCGACGACCGGGGCGAACTTGGACAGCGACTCGTACTGTTCCTTGGTGAGCCCGCCGTACAGGGCGAGGATCAGGTCCGGCTTGAGGGCGGCGATCTTCTCGACCTGCGGTCCGGTGCCGGTGTCCTTGAGGACGGTGGGCACGGGGCCGCCGCCCAGCTTGTCCTGGGCCCAGGGGCCGATGGCTCCCTTGTAGCCGCCGAGCCACTCGGTGGTGCCGACCGGGACCTTGCCGAGGGCCAGTACGGCGTCCTGGTCGGTGAGGCCGACGGTGACGATCCGCCGGGGCTCGGACGTGATCGTGGTGGTGCCGTACTTGTGCTCGATCGTGACCGGGTAGGCGGTGTCGCCGGAGGAGCTCTTGTCCGTGGTCTTGGCCTTGTCGGAGCCGGAGTCCTCGCCGCAGGCGGTGGCGGTACCGAAGAGCAGCAGGACGGAGGCGAGCACGGCGGCGAGCCGTGGGGCGCTGAGGGAGCGGGCCATCGGTGGTCCTTCGGTTCGGGTTCCTGTGGAGCTTCGGGTGCGGTGGAGCTGCGGATTGCCGTGGTGCGACAGGGGTTGCCGTGGGGGGTGGGGTCCTATGAGCCGGCGGCGCGGGTGTCCGACCACGCTTCCCAGAGCGCGGCGTATCGTCCCCCGGCGGCGCGGAGTTCGTCGTGCGTGCCGGTTTCGACGATGCGTCCGGCGTCCATGACGACGATGCGGTCCGCGGTCGCCGCCTGGGTGAGCCGGTGGGCGACGACGAGGGCGGTGCGTCCGTCGACGGCGCGGGCGGCGGCCTTCTCCAGGGCGCGGGCGCCCGTGCTTCCGGCCTCGGCGGTGGCCTCGTCCAGCACGGCGACGGGCGGGTCGGTGAGGATGAGCCGGGCGAGCGCGAGGGCCTGCGTCTGTGCGCTGGTGAGCCGGTGCCCGCCCTCGCCGACGACGGTGTCCAGGCCGTCCGGAAGCGCCTCGGCCCAGCCGAGGGCGTCGACCCGGTCGAGTGCGTCGCGCAGTTCGGCGTCCGTGGCGTCCGGCCCGGCCAGCCGGAGGTCGTCGGCGAGGGGGCCGGCGAAGACATGGACCTCCTGGGTGACGAGGGCGACCGTGCGGCGGACGGCGGCGGGCCCGAGGGCGTCGAGGTCCGCGCCGCCGAGCCGGATGGTGCCGCTGGCCGGACGGTGGATGCCGGCGATGAGCTTGGCCAGGGTGGTCTTGCCCGCGCCGCTGGCGCCGACCAGGGCGACGCGCTCGCCGGGGCGCAGGGTCAGGTCGATGTCGTGGAGGACCGGATGGCCGGGTTCGTAGGAGTGGCCGAGGCCGGTGACGGTGACGGAGGCGTCGCGCGGGGTGGCGGGCCGCTCGGGCTGGGCGGGCAGCGGCAGATCGGCGACCCCGACGAGCCGGGAGAGCCCGGCGGTCGCCTTCTGGGCGTCGTCGAGGAGGACCAGTGCGGCGTTGACGGGCGTGAACAGACTGTGGAAGTACAGGGCCGCGGCCGTCGCGGTGCCCAGCGACGCCGAGCCCTCCCGCACCAGCCAGAAGCCGGCGGCCAGCATGGCGGCGAGGCCGATGAACTCCCCTATGTGGAGGCGGCAGTAGAAGCTCAGGACCAGGCGCACGCCGCGCATGGTCACCTCGACGGCGGTCCATGAGCGCCGTGCGACCCGCTCGGCGTGGTCCTCCTCCAGTCCGAGGGCCCGGACGGTGGAGGAGCCGCCGATGGTGCCGAGCAGTTGCTGCTGCTGGGCGCCCGAGGCCACGCGCTGCTCGGCGTAGACCGGTACGGCGCCGCGGAGGTACCAGCGGGCGGTGTGCACCTGGACGGGTACGGCGAGCAGTGCCGCGAGCAGGAAGCGCCAGTCGAGGACGGCGAGCGCGCCCAGGGTGAGGACGATGGCGACGAGTGAACGGGCCAGCTCGGGCAGCGCGTTGCGGACGGCTCCCGCGATCAGTGAGACATCGCCGGTGACCCGTACCGTCAGATCTCCCGAGCCGGCCTTCTCCACCTGTTCCAGCGGCAGTCCGAGGGCCCGTTCCACGAACCGCTCGCGCAGCCGGGCGAGTACGGTCTCGCCGAGCCGCGAGACGAGGGAGAGGCCGAGCCCGGTGCTGACGCCCTGGGTAACGGCGACGGCGACCAACAGGACCACGGTCGTCGTGATGGCGCCGGCCGGCGCGCGGTCGGCGGCCAGGTCGACGATGCGGCCGAGCAGCGGCTGGGTGAGCAGCCCGATCGCCGTGGCGACGACGACCGCCGCGAATCCGCCCCAGGCGAGGGCCCGGTAGGGGCGCAGGAGTTCCCGCACGGCGGCGCGGGTGCGGGCGGCCGTCGCGACCGGCAGCAGCTCCCGCTCCTCGCCGTCCGCTGCCGCTGCCGACGTGCCCTGACCGGCCGTCATGACAGCACCGCCGTACGGTAGTCCGTGCGGCCGCGGACCAGTTCGGTGTGGGCCGCCGTGGCGGACACCCGGCCTCCTTCGACGAGGACGACGCGGTCGGTCACCGCGAGCAGTACGGGGCTGGTGGTCACGAGGATCGTGGTGCGCTCGCGCCGGATGTCCCGGATACCGGCGGCGATCCTGGCCTCGGTGACGGCGTCGACGGCGGTCGCCGGGTCGTGGAGCACGAGGACCGGCGGATCGGCGGCGAGGGCCCGGGCGAGAGCGACGCGCTGGCGCTGTCCACCGGAGAGCGAGCGTCCGCGTTCGGTCACGGCCGTACGCGCTCCGTGCGGCAGGCTCGCGGCGACCTCGTCGGCGCCGGACGCCGCCATGGCCGCGGCGATGTCGGCCGTGGGGGACGCCGCGGCCGAGACGTTGTCGGCGAGGGTGCCTTCGAAGAGGTCCGCGTCGTGTTCCGCGACGAGGATCGCGGCACGGACGTCCGCGGGGTGGAGGGCGGTGAGTTCCACCCCGTCCAGTTCCGCCGAACCGCTGTCGGGGTCGCCGCGGCGGCCCAGGCACCGCAACAGGGCGGTGGCGTCCGCGGGGTCGGGGGCGACGACTCCCACCACCTCGCCGGGCGCGGCGTCGAGGTCGACACCGGCCAGCGTGCCGTAGTGGACACCGCGCAGTCGCACATGCCCCTGGGCCCTCGTCCCCGGGACGCCTTCGGTCGCCGTGCCGGGGCCGCCCGTGGCCGTCGTCGCCGATTCCGGCCCGGCCGGCCGGCCGGTGCCCGCGGGCACGGCGGGCGGGGCCGCGAGGACGGCGGCGATGCGTGAGGCCGAGGCGCGCCCCTGGGCGAACTCGGAGTTGAGCCAGGAGAGTTCGGACAGCGGGCCGAGCAGGAACAGCGCGAGCCCGACCGCCGAGACGAGTTCGCCCAGGCTGATCTCGCCCCGGGCGGCGAGGCGTCCGCCGACGAGGGCGACGAGGGCGATGAACGTGCCGGTGAGGGCGAGGACGACGCCCTTCTGCCACGCCTGTGCGCGGGTTGCCCGCAAGGTGGCGGTCAGTGAGTCGCGGCTGGTGCCGCGGTAGCGGGCAACGGCCGCCGTCTCGGCGCCGATTCCCTTGAGGACCCGCAGTCCGGCGACGAGGTCGGCGGCGATGCCCGACGCGTGTGCCGCGCGCTCCTGCTCGGCCTCGCTGCGCCGCTCCAGGGGCTTGCTGAGCAGATGGCCGAGCCAGATCAGCAGCGGGGTGCCGAGCAGGACCACCAGGCCGAGCGGCACGGAGATCCGCAGCAGGAACACGGCTCCGGCGAGGAGCGCGGTCAGCGCCGAAACCGCCAGCACCAGCGCCATGTTGACGGCGCCGACGCGCCGGGCGTCCTCGGTGGCGAGCGTGGTCAGGGCGCCGGGCAGCTGCCCGTCGTCGGCGCCGCCCGCCGGGTCCAGTATCCGCCCGACGAGGTCGGTCCTGAGTCCGTGTGCGGCGGCCTCGGAGGCACGCTCGCCCGCTCGCGCCCCGAAGCGGAAGCTGAACGACAGGATGAGATAGGCGACGGCCAACGCCCCGGTCCACAGAAGGAGTTGGCCTCCGTCGCCACGGGACACGGCACGGTCGACGACGAGTCCGATGATGACGGGGACCAGGGCTTCGCCGGCCTGGTGCCCGGCCCCCAGGGCCGAGCCGAGGGCCACGTCGCGCCACTGTCCCTTGACCGCACGCCCCAGGACGTCCCGCCCCGACGGTCCTCCAGCTCCCACCGCACCCCTCCGGACCGGCTCCGCGGCAATCCTTGGGTCGAGCACGAATACTTAGGTAAGGCTAGACTAAGTACTCACTGCCGGGCTACCCCGGTGGCCCACCTCGGCGCCGGGCCGGTCGGCCCGGTCCGCAGGCGGGTTCACGGCCGCCGAGTTGCCCGGAGCACCTCGAGGGCGATCGTGGAACTGTGGACGGAGACGACGAGGGCCGGCGGGACGCAGCGATACTGGATGCCTTGTTCAGCCAGGCACCGCAGGGCCTCTTCGTGTGCGACACGGACCTGCGCGTCGTCCGGTTCAACAGGGCTGCGCCCGGCGTGCGCGGGATTCCCCCCGAGAAGGTGCTCGGGCACACCTTCGCGGAGTTCGCCCCCGGAATAACGGAAGTGGACGTCACCGCGCTGTGCGAGGAGGTCCTCCGCACCGGGAAGGTGATCCGTGACCGGCTGGCGCGGGGCAGGCCCCCGTCGAACCCGGACAAGGACATGATGGTCTCGTTCTCCCTGTTCAGACTGCAGGGAGCGGACGGCGAGATCCTCGGTCTGGCGGCCCTCGTCGACGATGTGACCGACCGCGAGTCCGCCCTGGAACGGCTGGATCTGCTCCACGAGGCGAGGAAGTCCATCGGCACGAGCCTCGACGCGTTCCGCACCGCGGAAGAGCTGACCGATGTCCTGGTGCCCCGGGTCGCCGACGCCGCGGCGGTGGACATCATCGACGAGGCACTGCGCGGACGCTCGCTGCCGTCCGGGCCCGTGTCCGCGGACACACCGATGCGCCGGGCCGCGTTCCGGTCGGTGCGCGGCGGCGAAGGGCCCAGGCCGAAGGGGGAACTGGCCACCCTCCCGTTCCCCACGCCGTACACCCAGGTGCTGAACGATCTGAGACCACGGATCGTCTCCGGGATCGCCCCGGACGACACGTGGCTCGCCGCGGATCCCGACCGGGCGGCCGCCCTCAGGTCCGCGGGCGTCCACTCCCTCCTCGTGCTGCCGCTGAGGCTGCGGGACACGGTGCTGGGACTGACCGCTCTGTACCGCTTCGACCGCCCCGACCCGTTCGACGGCGACGACCTCGCGCTGGTCACGGAGATCGTCGCCAAGGCCACGCTGCACCTCGAGAACGCACGCAGTTACGTACGCGAGCACACGATCGCCACGACGCTTCAGCGCGACCTCATGCCGTGCCGGCCGCCCGGACTGTCGGCCGTGGACACCGCGTACGCCTATCTGCCCGAGGGTGCCGGAGGCGACTGGTACGACGTCATTCCGCTGTCGGGCGCCCGGGTGGCCCTGGCCGTCGGCGATGTCGCCGGGTACGGGATCGAGGCCGCCGCCATCATGGGGCAGCTGCGCACCGCGCTGCGTACGCTCGCGCTGCAGGACCTGGAGCCCGAGGAGGCCCTCACCCGCCTCGACGAGACGGCCGCCTTCCTCGGCCGCACCCGCTCCCCCGTGGCGGCCGACTGCGAGAACGCCCCGGACTTCGTCGCGACCTGTCTCTTCGCCGTGTACGACCCGGTCTCGCGCAGCTGCACCGCCGCCCGGGCCGGGCACCCGGCGCCGCTGGTGCTGGGGCCCGACGGGTCCACGACCCCCTTCGAGGTGCCCTCGGGACGTGCGCTCGGGTCCGCCGACGGCATGGGATACATGTCGACCACCGCCACCCTGCCGGAGTCCACCCTTCTGGCGCTCTTCACCGACGGACTGGTGAAGCCGTACGGCCGGGACACCGAAGCCGCCCGCTCCCGGCTGGGGGAGATCCTCTCCCAGCCCGACGCACCGCTGGACCAGCTCTGTGACACCGCCGTCTACGAGCTGGTACCCGCCGAGCCGAGGGACGACGCCGTACTGCTGCTCGCGCGCACCCGCGCCCTGCCCGCGGACCGCGTCACCGTGTGGTCCCTCCCCCAGGACGATTCGGTCGTCGCCACGGCCCGGCGGCTGGTCGAGCACCAGCTCGGGGCGTGGGACCTCACCGACGCCGTCTTCACCACCGAGCTGATCGTCAGCGAGCTGGTCACCAACGCGATCCGCTACGGGCAGGGGCCCATCGAGCTACGGCTGATCCTCGACCACACCCTGATCTGCGAGGTGTCGGACACCAGCAGCACCTCACCGCACATGCGGCACGCCACCGCGACCGACGAAGGAGGCCGGGGACTGTTCATCGTCATGCAGCTCAGCGACCGCTGGGGCAGCCGTTCCACCGCGGACGGCAAAACCATCTGGTCGGAACAGGTGATCCCGGACGGCCCTGCCCGGTAGGGTCCACGCACCGAGGACGCCGCCGGCTTCGCCGCCCTTCGCCGCTGACTCGCCCGGACGGTCCCGGGCACGACAGCATGGAGGGAGGACACCCGGTGGCGGCTGCCCACGCGAGGAGGCGGTACGGACGGTGACGAGGCATGGCTTTGCGTTCTGCGGGGCCGAGCTGGCGGCTGTCTACGTGCTCGCCGGAGGCGGCAACGAACTCCATCTGGCCGAGCTGACCGGCGACCGCAGGATGCTCTACGGGCTCCCGGCGATCCTCGCCGTGGAGGGCCACTCCCCCGCCGCCGAGGCCTTCCGCGCCGGCCGGCCCCTGTGGCTGAGCCCCAAGGAACTCGCGGCGTACGTCGAGAGCGACCCGCACCACTTCCCCGGCCGAATACGCGGCGAGGACAGCGAGACGCCGGCCCGGCTCTCGCTGGGTGCCGTCCCCCTCGGCCGCGGCGCCAACGAGCTGGGCTGCCTGATCGTGGCGGGCGTGGTCCCCGACGGCTTCAGCCCCGACCGGCGCAGCCTGCTGGAGCTCTACGCCGACCAGGTCGCCGCGGGCCTGGAGTCGGCCGCCGCCCGCACCTCCGGGAGAACGGCGCCGCAGACGCATCTGGCGCAGGCCCTGGTCCCGCAGCGCGGTGGCGCGTTCATCCTCGAACTGAGCACCGGTCGCATGGAGGCACACGCCCATGTGCTGGATCTGCTCGGGATCCCTCCCGAGCAGTTCGACGGCCGGGTGGAGACCCTGCTGTCCTGCGCGGTCCCGGACGACATGCCCGCGCTGATGGCGATCGTGGAACCGGGCAGGATGTCCGCCGACACGGAGCAGATGGCGTTCCGTATCCGCCGGCCCGGCGGTGAGCTTCGCTGGCTGGGGCTGCGCTGCCGGGTGGAGGTCGACGCGGACGGCGCCCCGGAACGGGTGCTGGGCGTGGTCGCCGACGCCGCCTATCTGCGGCCCAGTGCCGACGAGGTCTCCGCGGTGCAGCGGCTGTCCGCCAAGCTGGCGGGTGCGACCACCATCCGGGAGGTCAGCCAGCTGGTGGTCGGTTCGCTGCGCGGGCCGCTGGACGCCGACCGGGTCGCGGTCGCCGAGCTGGAGTCCGACCGGCTCGTGGTCACCCTGCTCGACCCGCCGGAACCCGACGCCTGGCCCGACGTGTGGCGCTCCGAGTGGCGCTCCGAGTGGCCGGACGTGTCGACCCACGACCTGCCCACGCTGGAGGCCTCGCTGCGGGAGGGGCATGTGAGCCTGTGGCCCGCGGGCGCGGAACTCGAACCGGGACTGGCGGGCACCGGGCCGGGCGGGCTCGCGGTGCTGCCGCTCCCGGCGGACGGCCGGATGGTCGGGGTCTGTCTGATCGGGTGGGACGAGGAGCACCGGTTCGGGCCGGAGGAGCGGTCGCTGCTGACCGCGACCGCGGGTCTGGCGGGGCAGGCGCTGATGCGCGCGCACGCCCTGGACGCCGGGCACGAACTCGCCACCATGCTCCAGCGCAGCCTGCTCCCCAGAAAGCTCCCCGAGCTGCCGGGCGGGGAGGCCGTGGCGCGCTATCTGCCGGCGACGGCGGGGCTCGAGGTGGGCGGCGACTGGTACGACGTCATTCCGCTGGGCGAGGGGCATGTGGCGCTCGTCATCGGGGACGTGCAGGGGCACAGCGCGGGGGCCGCCACCATCATGGGCCAGATGCGCACGGCCGTCAGGGCCTACGCGGTGGAGGGCCATCCGCCCGATGTGGTGGTCGCCCGTGCCAACCGGCTGCTGGTCGGCATGGAGACCGATCTGTTCGCCACCTGCCTCTACGTGGACCTGGACATGGAGGAGGGCATCGCCCGGCTGGTGCGGGCCGGTCATCTGCACCCGGTGATACGCCACCCCGACGGCAGCACCGAGGAACTGATGGTGGAGGGCGGCCCACCGCTGGGCGTGCTCGCCGACGAGGAATTCCCCATGACGGAGGCCGGGTTGGTGCCCGGCACGCTGCTGATGATGCTGACGGACGGTCTGGTCGAGTCGGCGAACCTCACCCTGGAGGAGGGCATGCGGCGGGTGTCCGAGGTGCTCGCCGCGGCCGACCCCACCGACGCCGGACGGGTGGCCGATGAACTGGTGGTCCGGGTGAACCGGCGCGACGACGACGTGGCGCTGCTGCTGCTGCGCTACGACGGCACACGGGTACGGCCGATGCGGACCCACTGGACGGTGTGGCGGCTGCCCGACGCCGTGATGCACGCTCGCCGGTTCACCGCTCGCACCCTGCGTTCCTGGGGCGTGGTGGAGGAGCTCGACGCGGCCCTGCTGGTCGTGTCCGAGCTGGTCACCAACGCCATCGCGCATACCCAGGGAGAGGTGCGGCTGGATGTGACGCTGTCCTCGGACCGGCTGCGGATCGCCGTGAACGACGCCTCGCCCCGCAGTCCCGTCAAGCCCGCCAACCAGAACTGGGAGGCGACGGGCGGACGCGGGCTGCTCATCGTCGAGGCCTCGACCGCCTCCTGGGGCTCGGTACCGCTCAGCGGCGGCAAGCAGGTGTGGGCCGAGATCCCGCTGGCGCCGCGTGAGCAGCTGGCCAGGGCGCAGTGAACCGCTTACGCCGGGCCGATCGTGCCCGGGCCGTCGAGGTCGCTCCACCGCCGGCCGATCCGCTCGGCCTGCAGGGTGAGGGCCTCCACCAGTTCCCGCGTGCTGCGCGCGGCGGTCGTGCGCAGCACGGCCACGCTGATCTCACGCGCGAGCGGAGGGCCCGTCGGCTTCCGCACCGCGACGTCCTCGCGCGGGGTGCCCAGGGCGAGCCGCGGGACGAGCGCCACTCCCGCACCCGCGGCCACGAAGCCCTGGACGACGGCGTAGTCGTCGGTCCGCAGGGCGTGCACCGGCTCGAAGGAGTACTGCGCACAGGCCCAGGACAGGACCCGGTCGCAGGGGTCCCGGGGGTCCGCCGAACCGATCCAGTCGTCGTCCTTGAGCTCTTCGAGGGGTACGTGCGTCAGGGCGGCGCAGCGGTGGTCCTCGGGCATGACGAGCAGCAGCGGGTCGGTCAGCAGCGGATGCAGCTCGAAGTCGTCGTCGAGGTCGAGCCGGTCGCCCGGCTGGGAGAAGACGAGGGCGGCGTGCAGCTCCCGGGCGCGCAGGCCCCGCAGCAGGACCGGCAGCTCGCCCTCGACGAGGGACACCTGCACCCCGTCCTGTCGCACGGCCTTCACCGCCGGGGGCAGCAGCAGGGCGCCCGCCGTGGGGAAGGTGCCGATGTGCAGGGTGTGCGTGCCGCGCTCGGCCAGGTCCCGGACCTCGCGTTCGGCGAGCCGCAGCCGTTCGAGGACGGCCTCCGCGTGCGGGAGCAGTGCCGCTCCGAGCTCGGTCAGCGCGGCGCCACGGGGCCCTCGTCGCACCAGACGGGCGTCGAAGTGCGCTTCGAGGACCCCGAGGTGGTGGGTGATGGTGGGCTGTGTGTAGTGCAGCGCGCGGGCGGCGGCCGCGAGCGAGCCCTCCTGGGCGATGGCCTTCAGGACGGTCAGCTGACGCAGTTCGAGCATATAGACATTGTATGGAGGGCTAGAGGTAACTCATGTATTCCTCGATACCCTGGAGCGTGCGACGCTCACCGGCGTGAACAGCACAACCACCGCACCGACCACCGGCCCGCCGCCCGCCCGGAGCGGCCCGCAGCCCGCCCCGTACGCCGAGGCGCTCCGCGCCCAGGCGAGCCGCGACTGGGTCCGGCTGAACGTTCCCGGACACGCCGCGGACACGGCGAGCTTCGGCCCGCTCACCTCCCTCCTCGGCCCGGAGGCGCTCCGCCTGGACTTCCCGCCCCTCCTGGACGGCATCGATCTCGGCCCCACCGCCCCGCTGGGCGAGGCACTGTCCCTGGCCGCCGAGGCGTGGGGCGCCCGCCGCACCTGGTTCCTCACCAACGGCGCCTCGCAGGGCAACCAGATCGCCTCGCTCGTGACCCCGGCCCTCGGCCGTGTCCTGGTCGTACAGCGCAGCGTCCACTCCAGCGTCATCGACGGACTCGTGCTCTCGGGCCTGGAGGCCGCGTTCGTCCAGCCCTCGGTCGACGAGGAGCAGGGCATCGCCCATGGAGTCACCGCGGAGGACCTGGCGAAGGCCCTCGCCGAGCACCCGGACGCGGCGGCCGCCTACGTGGTCTCCCCGAGCTACTTCGGTGCGGTCGCCGATGTCCGCGCCCTGGCGGAGACGGCGCATGCCGCGGGTGTCCCGCTGATCGTGGACGAGGCGTGGGGCTCCCACTTCGGCTTCCACCCCGCACTGCCCGGCAACGCGCTCTCCCAGGGCGCGGACCTGGTCACCTCCAGCACCCACAAGCTGGCCGGGAGCCTCACCCAGTCGGCGATGCTGCACCTCGGGCACGGGCCCTTCGCCGATCGGCTCGAACCGCTGGTGGACCGTGCCTTCCGCCTCGTCCAGTCGACGAGCGCGAGCGCGCTGCTCATGGCCTCCCTCGACCTGGCACGGGCCACGCTGGTGGCGGGCCACGACGCCATCGGGGCGTCCGTGGAGGCGGCGGACACGGTACGCCGGGTGATCCGCCGGCTCGGCAGGTACGCGATCGTCAGCGACTCCTTCGGGCTGTTCCCGGACATCGCCGCCGCGGATCCCCTGCGCATCGCCATCGACACCCGCAGCGGCGGCATATCCGGCCACGAGGCACGCCGCCTGCTCAGCCGCGACCACCAGATCATGGTGGAGGTGGCCACCGACTCCGCGATCGTCGCCGTGGTGGGGGCGGGTGCCGCGCCGGACACGGACCGCTTCATCGAGGCCCTGCACTGTCTGCCCACGCCGCTGGTCGACGCCGGCCCGGACAACCGCTCCCGTCTGCGGCTGCCCGCTCCCGGCCCGGCCCGGCTCACCGCCCGCGAGGCCTTCCTGTGTCCTTCGCGCAGTGTGCCCGCCGGGGAGGCCGTCGGCATGATCTCCGCGGACACGCTCGCCGCCTACCCGCCGGGCATCCCGAACGTACTGCCGGGCGAGGTCATCACCGCCGAGGTGGTGGACTTCCTCCAGCGCACCGCCACGGCTCCCAGTGGCCATGTGCGCGGCGCTCTCGACCACGCGGTCTCCCGCCTCCGCGTCGTCGACCCCGCTCCACGGCTCTCGCACTGAGCCGGTCCTCGTATCCGCTCGAACTCCCGGAGAAAACACCATGAACCGACAGCTCACCGCACGCAGGGCGATCGCGGCCGTCGCCACGACCGGCATCGTCTCCCTCCTCGCCGCCTGCGGCAACCAGACCGAGGGCGCCGAGGAGACGGGCGGCGACAAGGCCACTGCCGTCGCCGCTCCGCTGGCGGACAAGCTCCCGCAGTCGATCCGCGACAAGGGTGTCATCAAGGTCGGCTCGGACATCGCCTACCCGCCGGTCGAGTTCAAGGACGGCTCCGGCAAGGTCGTCGGCATCGACCCCGACCTCGCGGACGCGATGGGCAAGCAGCTCGGGGTGAAGTTCGAGTTCGAGAACGGCACCTTCGACACCCTCATCACGGGTCTGCGCTCCAAGCGCTACGACCTCGCCATGTCGGCCATGACGGACACCAAGAACCGTCAGGAGGGTGTGGACTCCGAGACCGGCAAGAAGGTCGGCGAGGGCGTCGACTTCGTCGACTACTTCACCGCCGGTGTCTCGATCTACACGAAGCAGGGCGACGACAAGGGCATCAAGACCTGGGCCGACCTGTGCGGCAAGAAGGTCGTCCTGCAGCGCGGCACGGTCTCCGAGGACCTCGCCAAGGCCGAGAACGCCAAGTGCCTGAAGGCCAAGAAGGGCAAGATCGCGATCGAGGCCTTCGACAACGACCAGCAGGCCCAGACCCGTTTGCGTGCGGGCGGCGGTGACGCGGGCGTGTCCGACTTCCCCGTGGCGGCGTACGCGGCCAAGACCTCCGGCGGCGGCAAGGACTTCCAGATCGTGGGCGAGCAGGTCGAGGCCGCGCCGTACGGCATCGCGGTGGCGAAGACCAACACCCAGCTGCGTGACGCCATCCAGGCCGCGCTCGACGCCATCATCAAGAACGGCGAGTACGAGAAGATCATCGCCAAGTGGGGTGTCCAGGCCGGCTCGGTGACCGAGGCGAAGATCAACGGCGGTTCCTGACCGCCGAAGCACTGTCACTGAGCCGCTGAAAGGCACATCCTCCATGTCTGTTGACCTCACCCCCCGGACGACCGGGCGGGAGGCGATCAAGGCTGTTCCGGTGCGGCACTACGGCCGGTATGTCACCGCCGTCGTCGCGATCGCGCTGTTCGTCGCGATCGTCTACGCCTTCTCCCAGGGCAAGATCAACTGGGGCGCGGTCCCCGACTACTTCTTCGACCCGCGCATCCTCGACGGCGTCGGCCAGACCCTGATCCTGACCGTCCTGTCGATGGCGATCGGCATCATCGGCGGCATCCTCCTCGCCGTGATGCGCCTGTCGAACAACCCGGTCACCTCCTCCATCGCCTGGTTCTACATCTGGTTCTTCCGCGGCACCCCGGTCCTGGTCCAGCTCGTCGTCTGGTTCAACCTCGGCCTCGTCTTCGAGTTCATCAACCTCGGCCCGTTCTACAAGGACGAATGGTCCGACTTCATGACCCCGTTCCTCACCGCACTGCTGGGACTGGGACTCAACGAAGCCGCCTACATGGCCGAGATCTGCCGCGCCGGCCTCCTCGCCGTCGACGAAGGCCAGACCGAGGCCTCCCACGCCCTGGGCATGAGCCAGGGCAAGACCCTGCGCCGCATCGTCATCCCCCAGGCCATGCGCGTCATCGTGCCCCCCACGGGCAACGAAGTCATCAACATGCTCAAGACCACCTCCCTGGTCGCCGTCGTCCAGTTCTCCGAACTCTTCCGCCAGGCCCAAGACATCGGCCAGACCTCCGGCGCACCCGTCGAGATGCTCTTCCTCGCCGCCGCCTGGTACCTGATCATGACCTCGGTCCTCAGCGTCGGCCAGTACTACCTCGAACGCCACTACGCCCGCGGCTCCAGCCGCAGCCTGCCGCCCACCCCCCTGCAGAAGATCAAGGCCACCCTCTTCACGGTGCGCCGCCCGAAGGGAGCCGCGGCATGACCGCCATGGTGAAGGCCGAAGGCGTCCACAAGTCCTTCGGCCACATCGAAGTCCTCAAGGGCATCGACCTCGAAGTCGCCCCCCGCGAGGTGTTCTGCCTCATCGGCCCCTCCGGCTCCGGCAAGTCCACCTTCCTGCGCTGCATCAACCACCTCGAGAAGATCAACGCGGGCCGGCTCTACGTCGACGGCGAACTCGTCGGCTACCGCCAGAAGGGCGACAAGCTCTACGAGCTCAAGGACAGCGAGGTCGCCCTCAAACGCCGCGACATCGGCATGGTCTTCCAGCGCTTCAACCTCTTCCCCCACATGACCGCCCTCGAGAACGTCATGGAAGCCCCCATCCAGGTCAAGGGCGAGACCAAGGCCGTCGCCCGCGAACGCGCAGCCAAACTCCTGGACCGCGTCGGCCTCGCCGACCGCGCCCAGAACTACCCCTCCCAGCTCTCCGGAGGCCAGCAGCAACGCGTCGCCATCGCCCGCGCCCTCGCGATGGAACCCAAACTGATGCTCTTCGACGAGCCCACCTCCGCCCTCGACCCCGAACTCGTCGGCGACGTCCTCGACGTCATGCGCGGCCTCGCCGAAGACGGCATGACCATGGTCGTCGTCACCCACGAGATGGGCTTCGCCCGCGAAGTCGGCGACTCCCTCGTCTTCATGGACGGCGGCGTCGTCGTCGAATCCGGCAACCCCCGCGACGTCCTCACCAACCCCCAGCACGACCGCACCAAAGCCTTCCTCTCCAAGGTGCTGTAGTAGTCGTCCGTGGGTGTCCGGCGCTGGGGCACCCGCTACACCGGAAGCGGCTGTTCGGTCCAGATGACCTTGCCGCTGCCGGTGTAGCGGGTGCCCCAGCGCTCGGCGTACCGGGACACCAGGAACAGGCCCCGTCCCCCTTCGTCCGTGGTGGCGGCCCGCCTCAGGTGGGGGGCGGTGCTGCTGCCGTCGGACACCTCGCAGATCAGGTTCCGGTCGCGGATCAGCCGCACCGTGATCGGCCCACGGGCGTGCCGGATGGCGTTGGTGACCAGCTCGCTGAGGATCAGCTCGGTGGTGAACACCTCCTCCGCCAGTCCCCAGCCGTTCAGGGTGCGGGTGACCTCCGCCCGTACCCGTCCGACGGCGGAAGGGTCGCTCGGCACGTCCCAGGTGGCGGCGCGGTTCCCGCCCAGCACCCGGGTACGGGCGACGACGAGGGCGACGTCGTCGCCGGGCCGCTCGGGCAGCATGGCGTCGAGCACGGCACGGCAGGTCTCCTCGGGAGTGCGGCCGTCGCGGGCGAGGACGCAGCGGAGCAGCTCCAGTCCCTCGTCGATGTCCCGGTCGCGGTCCTCGACGAGGCCGTCCGTGTAGAGGACCAGGCTGCTCCCCTCGGACAGATGCAGTTCCGACGTCTCGAAGGGCAGACCGCCGAGGCCGAGCGGCGGGCCGGCCGGAAGCCCGATGAACTCGACGTCTCCGCCGGGGTGCACGATCGCCGGCTCCAGGTGTCCGGCGCGGGCCATGGTGCACAGGCGCGAGGCCGGGTCGTAGATGGCGTACAGACAGGTGGCTCCGGTGACCCCGGTGACGGAACCGTCCTCGTTCTCGTCCTGGTCGATGCGGGAGACGAGTTCGTCCATGTGCCACAGCAGTTCGTCGGGCGGCAGGTCCAGGGTCGAGAAGTTGTGGACGGCCGTACGCAGCCGTCCCATGGTGGCGGCCGCGTGGAAGCCGTGACCGACGACGTCGCCGACCACGAGGGCCACCCGGGCGCCGGGCAGGGGGATCACGTCGAACCAGTCGCCGCCGACCCCGCCGAGGCCGGGTTGTGCGGGCAGGTAGTGGTACGCGACGTCGAGGGCGGCCTGCTCGGGCAGGGCGCGCGGCAGCAGACTGCGCTGAAGGGCGACCGCCATCATGTGCTCACGTGTGTAGCGGCGGGCGTTGTCGATGTTCACGGCGGCGCGGGCGACCAGTTCCTCGGCGAGCGACACGTCCTCGTCGTCGAAGGGCTCGGGCTTCCGCGCGCGCCAGAAGGTGGCGATGCCGAGGGTCACATCACGGGCACGCAGCGGGACGGCGATCATCGAGTGGATTCCGTACCCGACGAGTCTGCGCGCACGGGCGGGCTCCTGTTCCTGCCAGCCGGAGAACGCGCCCAGATCCGCCTCCAGGACGGTCTTCCCCCTGGCGTACGCCTCAGCCTGCGGTGTGGCGTCCACGAAGTGGATCAGCCGTCCCTGCGCGTAGAGCGGGGTGTCGTCCCTGATGCCCGCGAAGGCGATGCGGCGCATGCCGGTGCCGGTCTCCGCGGGTTCCTCGCCGCTCATCACGGCGTCCGGCAGATCGACCGTGACGTAGTCGGCGAACCGCGGGACCGCGAAGTCGCTGAGTTCCTGGGAGGTCCGCACCACGTCGAGGGTGGTACCGATCCTCATCCCGGCGTCGTACACGAGCCTCAGGCGCCCCTGGGCGGAGTCCGCCCTGCCGGTCAGCGCCCACAGCTCGGTGGTGTCGCGCAGGGTGGCGACGGTGCCGACCGGTACGTCGCAGGATGTCGCCTCCGGGCTCATGGAGCGCTGGTTCACGGCCACGAGCCGGTCCCCGATCACATGCACCTCGTCGCTGGCCGGGCGTCCGGACCGCAGCAGCCGGGCGATGTTCGCGTCGATGCCGAGTTCGCCGACGGGGCGGCCCTGGGCGTCCGGGGGAATGGCGAGCAGCCGTCGCGCCTCGTCGTTGACGAGCACCAGCCGGTGGTCGGTGTCGACGATCAGCACACCCTCCCGTACGGCGTGCAGGACGGCGTCGTGGTGCTCGTACATCCGGGTCATCTCGGTGGGTCCGAGGCCGTGCGTCTGGTGCCGCAGGCGCCGGCTGATCAGGGCCGCGCCCGAGGTGGCGACGGCCAGGGCGAACACGGCGGCGCCGATCAGCACGGGCAGCTGGTCCCGGGTCAGGCCGCTCGCGCGATCCACCGTGATCCCGGCCGACACGAGACCGAGCACCTTCCCGTCCCTGCCGGTGACAGGTGCGACGGTCCGTACGGAGGGGCCCAGGGAGCCGGTGACGGTCTCCGTCACGACGCCGCCCGCCGCCGCCGGTGCGATGGTGCCCACGTACTTCTTCCCGATCCGGTCCGGGTCCGGATGGGTGTGGCGGATGCCCTCCGGGGTCATGACGACGATGAAGTCCAGCCCGGAGGCCACCCTGGTGGCCTCGGTCCGGCTCTGCAGGGCCGCCGTCGGATCGGCGCCGGCAAGGGCTTCCTTGACACCCGGCGCGCTCGCGAAGGCCTGGGCCACGGCGATCGATCGGTTGCGGGCCTCCCGCTCGCTGTCGGCCCGGGACTGGAGGACCAGTGCCACGACAGCGGCGACGACGAGCAGCAGAGCCACCGTCGCCTGCAGGATGAACACCTGGCTTGCGACGGTCCGCGCGCTCATCACCGAGCGCAGGCGGCCGAGGGGACCGGCCATGTTCCTATCTAACACCGCGCCCATACGCTGGGCGACCGGTCCCCGGGCGGTCCACGGGGTCACTGCCAGACGCGGATGTGGTCGACGTACACGGTGGAACTGGAGTCGAGCGGCGCGTTCGTGACCGAGCCGTCGGCGAACTGCAGGACCTCGTGGGAGAGGATCGGGAACTCCCTCACCAGGCTGATCAGCTCGGGGTCGGTGACGGTGCGTACGACGGCGCCGTCGTAGGTGAACTGGATCCGGGTGGGCGTCCAGCTCATGCCGTAGGTGTGGTACCAGCTGCTGTGCAGGCCGGGGGCGCCCACCGTGGCGGAGGACTGCTTGTGGTCGGCGGCGTAGCCGTCGTAGTGGATGGTGACGGGGTAGGTGTCGGCCTGGTCGGCGGTCTCCGTGATGTCGTACTCGGCTCCGTCCGCGGCCGTGCCCGGCGTCGAGCCGTGGCCACCGCTCGCCTGGAGCCAGACGGCCGCGAGGTGGCCGTTCGTCGCGTACGGGGTGTGCACGCGGGCTTCGAGGGTCCCGTGGGTGTAGTCGAACTTTCCCTGGCTGTCGACGCGGCCGCCCGCGTACTGCTTGTCGGCGAGTCGGGTGAGGTCGATGGCGAGGTTTCCGCCGTCGGAGGTGATGACACGCACGTTGGCGGGCTTGTACCACCAGCGGATGCCGTCGGTGCGGGAGGACTCGGTGCGTTCCTGGTCGCGGGCGGTCCACTTGGACGTGTCCAGGGACGTTCCGGTGAACTCGTCGCTGAACACCAGGGCCTGGGCCGCGCGGGCCGTGCTGCCGAGCGGCTGGACGCCTGCGGGTGTGGCGGGGTCGACCAGGGACGGGGGCTCCTCGACGCCGGCCGGTGCGGCGGCCGCGCCCACGCAGGCGGCAAGCGCCGCGCAGGTCCCGATGAGGCGGCGGAGTACGGAGCGGTGCGGAACCATGGGGCTTCTCCTGACACGTGCGCCGGGCAAGGACGGCATGGGCCTGTGATGCACACGACAACCTGTGGTCACGCGACAAGTTCGGGGAGCGCGCCCCGGCGCGGAAGACATCGCGGCGGAATTCGGCAGGGAAGTCCAACAGCTGAAGCGGAAAGTCCACCTCTGGTGAATCCACCTCCGGCACGCCCGCCTCCGCCACCGGGAGGCGCGGCGAGGACGGATACGGCGAGGGGTGGCCGCATGTGCCGCGGCCACCCCTGCCTCCCTGCCGGCCCCGACGCGCGTCAGTTCGCGTCGGGCCGCCTCATGTCCACTGCAGCCTCATGCCCACGTCGGCCTCAGGCCCTCTTCAGCCTCAGCGTCACCAGCTCGAACGGACGCAGCGAGAGAGAGACCGAGTCACCCGCGCGCTGTGGCTCCTGCGCCTGCGGCAACGGACGCTCCAGCAGGTCCGTCGCCTCTGCGCGGGCCACCTGGAAGCCCGCCGTCAGCGTCGCGCGGGCCCGGCCGCCCAGCGACTCGTGGAACCTGACCACGACGTCCCCGCTGCCGTCGTCCGCGAGCTTGACGGCGGTGACCACCACCGCGTCGTTGTCCACCGTGATCAGCGGCGCGATCCCGTCGTCCGCACCTGTGGCCCGCCGCTCGGGCAGGTTCACCCGGTAGCCCTCGCGGACCGCGTCCCCGATGGTCGCGCCCGGCACCAGCGCGTGCCGGAAGCGGTGCACGCCCTGGTCGGTCTCGGGGTCGGGGAAGCGCGGGGCGCGCAGCAGCGACACCCGGACCGTGGTCGTCGTACCGGCGTCGGAGGTACGGACGCTGCGGGTCACGTCATGCCCGTAGGTGGAGTCGTTGACCAGCGCCACGCCCCAGTCGGGCTCCCCGATGTGCACGAAGCGGTGGTTGCAGGCCTCGAACTTGGCCGCCTCCCAGCTGGTGTTGGTGTGCGTCGCCCGGTGGAAGTGGCCGAACTGCGTCTCCGACGCGTACCGCTCGGCGTGCACGTCCAGCGGGAACGCCAGCTTCAGGAACTTCTCGGTCTCGTGCCAGTCCACCTCGGTGTCGATGTCGAGCCGCTTGGCACCGGGCGCGAGCGACAGCACCTGGGTGACCTTCGATTCGCCGAAGGAGCGCACGATCCGTACCGCCGCCGTCTGCGAACCCTCGACCGCCTCGACCGCGTCCGCGTCCACGAGGTCCGTCACCGTGTTCCGGTAGAACTCGTCGACATCCCAGGCGTCCCACATGTTCGGGAAGTCGGGGTGGATCTGCAGCAGGTTGACGGCGCCGCCGGGCGCGACCGTCTCCCGCTCGGCGCCGATGTCGTAGACGGACACGACGAGTCCGCGCTCGTCGGTCTCCACGCGCAGCAGGCCGTTGTCGAGCACGTGGCCGCCGCCGTCGCGCGGGAGCAGATACGAGGTGCCGCCCTCGGCGGGCCGTGCGGCGCCGCCCGCCGCGACGCCGTGCCGGCTGTGCGGCGCGGAGTTGAAGACCAGCTCGGCCGTGCCCTCACCGGCGAGCGCGCGCTGGGCCGCCTCGACGACGCCGTTCAGCTCCTCGGCGACCGCCGCGTACGTCTTCTCGGCCTCGCGGTGCACCCAGGCGATGGAGGAGCCGGGCAGGATGTCGTGGAACTGGTGCAGCAGCACCGTCTTCCAGATCCTGTCCAGTTGCTCGTACGGGTACGGGAACCCGGCCCGTACGGCGGCCGTCGCCGCCCACAGCTCGGCCTCGCGCAGCAGATGCTCGGAGCGCCGGTTGCCCTGCTTGGTCCTCGCCTGGCTGGTGAGCGTGGCGCGGTGCAGCTCCAGGTAGAGCTCGCCGACCCACACGGGCGCGTTGGGGTATTCGGCCTCGGCCTTGGTGAAGAACTCCTCCGGGGTCTCCCAGACGACGGTCGCCGCGCCCTCCAGGTCCCGCATCCGGGCCGCCTTGGCGACCATCTCGCGGGTGGTGCCGCCGCCTCCGTCGCCCCAGCCGGTCGGGGCGAGCGAGTGCCGGGCCACGCCCTTGTCCTTGAAGTTCTTCGCCGCGTGGGCGATCTCGCTGCCCTTCATCGAGCAGTTGTAGGTGTCGACGGGCGGGAAGTGGGTGAAGATCCGCGTCCCGTCGATGCCCTCCCACTGGAAGGTGTGGTGCGGGAACGTGTTGGTCCGGCTCCACGAGATCTTCTGCGTGAGCAGCCACTTGGAGCCCGCCGCCTTGATGATCTGCGGCAGCCCGGCGGCGAAGCCGAAGGTGTCCGGCAGCCACGCCTCGTCGTTCTCGACGCCGAACTCCTCCAGGAAGAACCGCTTCCCGTGCACGAACTGACGGGCCATCGCCTCCGAGCCCGGCATGTTGGTGTCCGACTCGACCCACATGCCGCCGGCCGGCACGAACCGGCCGTCGGCGACGGCCTTCTTCACCTTCGCCCACACCTCGGGCCGGTGGTCCTTGATCCACGCCCACTGCTGGGCCTGCGACATGGCGAAGACGAAGTCGGGCTCGTCCTCCAGCAGCGCCGTCATGTTGGACGTCGTACGCGCGACCTTGCGCACGGTCTCGCGCAGCGGCCACAGCCACGCGGAGTCGATATGGGCGTGGCCGACGGCGCTGATGCGGTGCGCGGACGGCTGGGCGGGGGTGGCCAGCACCCCTTCGAGGCACGCCCGCGCCGCGGCCGCCGTGCCCTTGACGTCCTGCAGGTCGACGGCGTCCAGGGCCCGGTCGACGGCGCGCAGGATCTCCCAGCGCCGGGCGGAGTCGGCCGGGAGCTCCGGCATCAGCTCGCCGAGCACTTCGAGGTCCAAGACCAGCTGCCACACCGTCTCCTCGAAGACGGCGAGGTCCATGCGGGTCAGCCGGTACTGCGGGTCGCTGCCCGCGGTCTCCTTGTCGCCCAGCTGCGTCGGCAGGAAGGGGTGGTAGTCGAGGATGACCGGGTTCGACGCGGCTTCGATGTGCAGCCGCACCTCCTCACCGCCCTCGACGGGCGCCCCGATGCGCACCCACTGGTTGCGCGGGTTGAGGCCCTTCACCGGGGTGCCGTCGGGGCGGTACACGAGGCCCTCGCACTGGAAGCCGGGCATGTTCTCGTCGAAGCCCAGGTCGAGGATCGCCTCGACGGTCCGCCCGGCCCACTCGGCCGGCACGGTGCCGGTGACCCGGAACCAGCTCGTCCCCCAGGGGGCGCCCCACTTCGCCCCGACCGCTGTCGGCGACGGCTCGGCCGCCAGCCCTTCGGCGACCGGGACGGGTTCGCCCGGAGCGTTCCAGACGGCCACCTCCAGCGGCACGGAGGCGGAGTACACCGCGGGGCGGATGCGCTCGTCGAGGACGCGCTTGAGGCGGGACTCGACCAGGCTGCGGTCGTCATGCATGAGGGTTCGCTCCCTTGGGGGGACGGTGCTTCTTACCAGGTGTGGGTGACGGTCACGGGGTCCGACGAGGTGTACAGCTCCCCGACGCTCCGCAGTTCGAACGTTGTTGTCCGCTCGCCCTGTTCGGGCTGGAGGCCCGGGACGAAGAAGGCCCGCTGACAGGTGCCGCCGAGGAAGCGCCGCGTCCCGTCGGGCAGGACCCGGTGCAGTGTGGAGTGGCGTACGTCGCCGGGCGCGGCGTTCCACGCGAAGCGCAGGTCGCCACCCGTGGCACCGGTGATCACGGGCCCGGACGGAGCCGCGGGCCGCTGGTCGTTCCCGTCGTGGACCGCCAGCGCGCCCAGCCGCCAGCGCACGGGCGCGCCACCTCCGGTGAGCCGGACGCCCAGCGCGTGCACGGTGCCGGACATCCCCGTCAGCCGCACCGTCGACGTCCGCCAGCCCTGCCCGGCGGCACCGAGCGGGACGTAGGTGTACGGGACGGGCTCACCCGGCCCCGCGGGCCCGGTGGTGGCGACGGCCAGTTCGACGGTGACGTTCCCCGCGTCGGCGCGGTGCGTCAGCTCGACGACCGTGTCCTCGGTGACCGTGAGCCGGGTCGCGTACAGGTCCAGGGTCGCGGGGGCGTCGAGCGCGCCGTCGACCAGGACGCTGCTGCCGCCGTGCCACGCGTCGGCGAAGTCGAACGTCACCGAAGGCCGTTGTCCCTCGGTCCGCACGGCCCAGCGCCGGGACGGCAGCTTGTCCTGCAGACCCAGGTGGTTCCAGGCGCGGTCCGAGGTGACGCGGCCGCCCTCGTACCAGCGCAGCCCGTGCCCGGTGTTGAAGACGCTCGCGAACGGGACCGAGGTGACGGTCGAGCGGTCGGCGACGGACACGGCAGGGGCGCGCCAGTCGTCGTCGGGGTCGGGTTGTGACGGGTCGAGCGAGCGTCCGGTCCAGAAGCGGTCGTCCGCGGCGTGGAAATCGCCCGGGGTGCGCCCGACGGGCAGATGGTTGCGGGTCCACTCGGGCCGGTAGAGGCCGACCGAGACGACGTGCGACGAGCCGGCGGGCACGATGGCGTCCCAGTTCACCGAGGAGTTCCAGCCGTTGGCCTCGACATCGGCGCCCGCCCACAGCTCGTAGCGGTCGCGTCCGAGCTGCTCGGCGGTCCCTCCGGAGGAAACGAGGCTGCCCGGCGTCCAGCGGAAGTCGACGAACATCGAGTCGGCGGCCTGGAAGAACACCTTGTTCTGGTTGTTGAGCGCGCCCTGCCAGCTGACCGAACCGCTGACGGTCATCGAGTCGTACCAGGTGACGCGCAGGCCCTTCGCCGAGGAGAGGGCCTTGAGCTCGGTGAGGAAGCCGAGCATGTCGGTGGCGAGCGCCGCGTTCCCGCCGCCGGTCTCGGCGTTGATGAACCAGCCGTCGAAGCCGTACGCCTCCGCGACCGCGACGAGCTGCGTGGCCAGCGGGTAGTGCCCGGCCGTGTCCTTCTGCACCAGGTCGCGGGTCCACTGCAACTGTCCGCCGTACGCGACCGGGGGCAGGAAGACATTGCCGAGGACGGGCACTCCGTGGCGGTGGGCCGCGTCCACGATCGGCGCGTTGGGCGCCAGGATCAGGCCCTCCCCCGACGAGCCGCCCCAGAAGACCAGCTCGTCGAGGTACGACCAGTGGGTGAGGGCGTAGTGGTCGGCGGTGGGCGCGCCCTGGGAGGGGTTGCCGGCGGTCGGGGCGAAGGAGACGAGCGACTGGACACGGGCCCCGCCGACGCGGGCGGTCGTGTTCGCCGGGGTCGGGGTGAACCGTGCGGCGAGCGGCACGGACGCGGCGTTGAACGCCAGGTCCGTGTCGTCCTCGGCCCGCCACGACTTCAGGCTGCGCCAGGTGATGCCCGGGCCCGGGGTGCCCGAGGGCAGCGAGTCGGGGTACCAGTAGGAGGCGTACGGCTGGAGTCCGGGGGCGGCCTCGGCCGCCGCCGCGGCGGCGGGCGGTGCCGGGACGAGGGCGGTCGCGGCGACGGCTCCGCCGGCGAGCAGGACGGTGCGTCTGGTCGGCTGCTGGCTCACGAACTACCTCCGGTGGGGTGAAGCGTGGTCAGGTCGGGTCGGGTCAGGTCAGGTCGGAGCGGTCTACAGAACCTGGTCCGGGGTGACGGTCCCGGTGATGCCGCGGGCGGCGAGGTGCTCGGCGTCGTCCGCGCGGCTCGCGAGCACGACGGCCGGGCGCGCGCCGTCGGCGGTGAGCCGGGCGAAGGCCTCGAACACGGCGCCGCCGGGCGCGCACACCGAGCGCTCGGGGGCGCTGTCGTCGTCCCCCGCGTCCACGACGAGCGCGGTGGTGCGGGGTGCCGGCAGGTACGGCCGGGCGCGCTGCTCCTCGACGATGCGGGCGATGCTCTTCCCGGCCGGCTTGATCTGCCGGTCGCTGGTCATCAGGCCCAGGCTGTACTCGAGTTCGGGGAAGTCGGCGAGCGAGCGGGACACGTCGTGCGAGCACCACCAGGTGATGCCCCAGAGGTCCTCGCAGTCGAGGGCGCCCGCCACGGTGGCCTCGGTGAAGGTGTCCGCGTGTTCGGCGGGGATCAGCGGGGCGGGCGCGCCGACCTCCTGGAGCCAGACCGGCCGGTGCGGCTGCAGCGCCCAGGCCTTGGACAGCTCGATCAGGTAGGCGGCGTGGTGCTCGGTCGCCGTCCCCGTACGTCCGTGGCGCTGGGCGGTGCCGTTGAACACCCAGGAGTGCACGGCGGTGACGGCCCCGAGCCGTGCGGAGTGCGCGGGGGTGAAGGGCTGGTCGTCCTGGTACCAGGCGGCGTCGTACTCGGCGTGCAGATGCAGCTTTCCGGGCGCGCCCTCCTCGCAGGCGCCGAGCAGCACGTCCAGCCAGCGCTCGGCCTGCGCGGGGGTGATGCGGTCCGGGTCGGGGTGTGGCCCGGACGAGAACTGGTTGACCTCGTTGCCGATGGTCATCCCGATGAAGTTCGGCCGGTCCGCGAGGGCCGCGGCGAGCGTGCGCAGATACTCGGCCTGCCCCGACACCACGTCCGGGTCGGTGAAGAGGTTGCGCCGGTGCCAGGTCTGCGTCCAGGACGGCAGGAAGTCGAAGCTCGACAGATGCCCCTGCAGTCCGTCGACGTTGACGTCGAGGCCGCGCTCGGCGGCGGCGTCGGCCAGCTGTACGAGCTGCTCCACGGCGCGCGGGCGGATCAGGGTGCGGTTGGGCTGGAAGACCGGCCAGAGCGGGAAGACCCGGATGTGGTCGAGGCCGAGGCCGGCGATGGAGTCCAGATCGGCGCGTACGGCGTCGAGGTCGAAGTCGAGCCAGTGGTGGAACCATCCCTGGCTGGGGGTGTAGTTGGCGCCGAAGCGCACGGATGAGGTCATGTGCGGAGAGGTTCCTCGGAGTGGAGTGGTCGGTCCCGGGACGGCCCTGGTCAGCCCTTGACGGCGCCTTCGCCGACGCCCCGGAAGAAGTAGCGCTGGAGACAGGCGAAGAGGACGATCAACGGCAGTACGGCGATGATCGTGCCCGCCGCGACGAGGCGTTCGTCGTTGGCGAAGGTGCCGTGCAGATAGTTCAGACCGATGGTCAGGGTGAAGTTCTGCGGATCGCTGAGGACGATCAGCGGCCAGAGGAAGTCGTCCCAGGCGCCCATGAAGGCGAAGATGGCGACGACCGCGAGCGTGCCCTTGACCGAGGGCAGGGCGATACGGACGAACCGCTGCCAGGCGTTCGCCCCGTCGACGAACGCGGCCTCCTCGATCTCGTACGGCAGGTTGAGGAAGGCGTTGCGCATCAGCAGGACGTTCATGGCGGCGATGCAGCCGGGCAGCAGCACACCGACGAGCGTGTTGTTCAGGCCGAGGTCACGCATCGTCGTGAACTGGGCGATGATGATGCCCTCCACGGGCACGAGCATCGCCAGGATGAACGCGAGGGTGGCGGCCCGGCGCCCGCGGTAGCGCAGCCGCGCGAGGGCGTATCCGGCGAGTGCGGCGCCGACGCAGTTGGTCAGCACGTTGGCGACCGCGACCTTGAGCGAGTTCAGGGCGAAGTCCCAGACGGGGATGGTGCGGGCCACCCGCGTGTAGTTGTCCAGGGTCGGGTCGTCCGGCAGGAACTGCGGCGGAGAGCTGAAGATGTCCTCGTTCAGGCTCTTGAGCGAAGTGGACAGCTGCCACAGGAACGGTCCGACGGTCAGCGCGAGAACGGCGAGGAGCAGTACGTACCGCAGCACGATCTCCCAGACGGGCATCCGGCGCCCGCCCTCCTGGGCGGTCCGGCTCCTGCGAAGCGGCTTCGCGGGCCTCGGCCGCGTGGCGGTGTCGGCCGCGGTCATCGGTCCTCCTTACGGTCGGCGCGCAGCACCAGCAGCATCAGGGCGACGGTGACGACGAAGACGACCACCGAGATCGCGGAGGCGTAGCCGACCCGGCCGGACAGGCCGGTGCCGGTGCGCTGCACGAGCATGACGAGGGTGGTGTCCTCGCCCGCGGGGCCGCCGGCGGGCCCCGCCATCAGATACACCTCGGAGAAGACCTTGAACGCGGCCACCGAGGCGAGCGCGCCGACCAGCACCATCGTGGAGCGGACCGCGGGCAGGGTGACGGTGACGAACCGGCGTACGGCGCCCGCGCCGTCCACGGAGGCGGCCTCGTGCAGTTCGCGCGGGACGTTGGCCAGCGCGGCCAGGTAAATGATCATGTAGTAGCCGAGGCCCTTCCAGACCGTGACCGTCATGGCGCTCAGCAGGAGCAGCCACTGGTCGCTCAGGAAGCCGACCGTGCCGATCCCCACCGCCTCCAGTACCGCGTTGACCAGCCCGCGCTCGTCCAGCATCCACACCCAGATCAGGCCGACCACGACGATGGAGGCGACGACCGGGGTGTAGAAGGCCGAGCGGAAGAAGGTGATGCCGGGGATCTGCTTCTGCACGAGCAGCGCCAGCAGCAGCGGCAGGATCACCAGGGCGGGTACGACGCCGAGCACGTACAGCGTGCTGTTGCGCAGCCCGATCCAGAACATCTCGTCGCCGAGCATCTCCTGGAAGTTGGCCAGGCCCACGAACCGGCCGGGGATCAGGGTCCTGCGGTCGGTGAAGGAGTTGGCCACCGTGGAGAGGAACGGGTACAGGCTGAAGGCGCCGGCGACCAGCAGTCCGGGGGCGGCGAACAGCCAGGGGCTGGTGGGCAGATGCCGTCGGATCCGCTGCCCGGGACGCGTGCGGCCCGCGGGGTCCGGGGGCTCGGGCGACACCGGCTCCGTCGTCGTGCTGCCGGAGCGGATCGCCGTGGAGGCGGTGGGGGTCTTCATGGCGAGTCCGTGTCTCAGCTCTGCTTCAGCAGCTTGTCACACGCCTTGACAGCGTTGTCAAGTGCTTCCTTGGGGCTCTCCTTGCCCTGGAGCGCCTTGGCGACCGAGTTGCGCAGCTCGGTCTTCATCTGCTCGCTCATCAGGACCGGGGTGTAATTGACCGCGGTCTTCAGGGACTTGGCGGCCGCGATCCGTACGCGCGTCTCGTCGGTGCCGTCCTCCTTGGTGAAGTACGGGTCGTCGAGGGAGCCCGCGGTGCTCGGGAAGATGGCGACCTGCTTGGCGAACGCCATCTGGTGCTGGGCGTCGGTGACGAAGTGCGCGAAGGCGACGGCGGCCGGCGTCTGCTTGCTCTGGGAGTTCACCATCACCCCCATCACGTACATGTTGTCCTTGCCGGTGCTGCTGATCTGCTCGGTGATCCCGATGCTCTTGTAGAGCGTCGGCGCTTCCTTCTTGAACTTCTCCAGGTCGAGGGCGGAGCCCGGGTTCATGGCCACGGCCTGGGTGAGGAACTTCTTGCCCGACGACTCGGGCGTCGCGGTCAGCGCCTGCGGGTCGAGTGCCTTCGCGTCGTACAACTCCTTGTACTTGGTGAGGAGTTCGACGCCCTTGGGCTCGTTGAAGGTGAAGGCGGAGCCCTCGTCGTTCATCAGCCGGACGCCGTAACGGCCGAAGTCCTCGATGGTGGGGACGTTGGCCAGGGTGGCGATCTCGCCCTTGCTCTTCTCGGCCAGTTGGAGCGACTGGGCGAAGAGCTCGTCGTACGTCGTCGGCGGCTGTTCGGCGTCCAGGCCCGCGTCCTTGAACAGCTTCTTGTTGTAGAACAGCGGGCCGGTGTTGAGATACCAGGGGAAGGCGTACGTGCCGTTCACGCCCGGGACCTGATGGCCCGCCCAGGCACCCGGCAGGTACTCCTTCTTGTACTTCGCCGCTGCCTTGTCGAGGTCGAGGGCGAGGCCGGCCTTGGCCAGCGGGGCGACCAGGTCCGGGGAGACGTTGACGACGTCGGGGAGCGTGCCGGCCGCGGCGTCGGCACTGATCTTGTCGGCGTAGCCCTCACCGGGCTGGTCGACCCACTTCACCTCGGTTCCGGGGTACTTCTTCTCGAACTCGGCGATGAGCCCGGTGAAGAACGGCTTGAAGTTGGCCTGCAGGTTCCAGGTCTGGAACGTGATCTTGCCTTCCACCTTGCCGGACGCGTCCGGCGTCCCGGCGGCGCCCGACCCGGCGCCACAGGCGCTGAGCGGCAGTACGGCGGCGAGGACGGTGGCAGCGGCGACTGCCCTGCGGGAGATACGCACGGTGATACGGCTCCTTTGCTCGGCCCGGCGTGGGGCGGCACCGGGACGCATGGCGTCGGCGGATGCTGCCAGCAGACCCTGCATTGCGGCCGCGGAGAAAGTCAATGGATTCGTTCGAGAAAGTTCATTCTCCGTGGAGTCACCGCAGCTCAGAGGCACACACGCAACCCCTTGCGTGATCGACTAATGCGCTTTAGAGTGGAGGAACTCAAGCGCATTAGTGCACCGATGTCCGGGAAAGGGGCACGGGTGGTGGCGAACCCTCCGTCCGCCAAGGACACATCGCCGGCCCGGCGGTCCCCGGCGCGCCGGCCGACGATGAAGGACATCGCCCGCCGTGCGGGGGTCTCGGAGAGCGCCGTGTCGTTCGCGCTCAACGACCGGCCCGGGGTCTCGGAGATCACCCGGGACCGGGTGCGCCGGGTCGCCGAGCAGTTGGGCTGGCGGCCCAGCACCGCGGCCCGCGCGCTGTCCGGTGAAGGCGCGGCCACCGTGGGCCTGGTGGTCGCGCGGCCCGCCGGGACGCTCGGCGTCGACTCGTTCTTCCTCCAGCTGATCTCGGGCATCCAGGAGGTGCTCTCCGAGCGCCATCTCGGCCTGCTCTTCCAGGTGGTGGAGGACGTGGACGCCGAATGCGCCGTCTATCGCCGCTGGTGGGCCGAGCACCGGGTGGACGGAGTGCTGGTCGTCGACCCGCGCACCGACGATCCCCGGGCCGCGCTGCTCGACGAACTGGGCCTGCCGGGCGTGGTGATCGGCGGGGTTCCGGAGGGCGGCCACCCGGGGCTGTCCACCGTCTGGGCGGACGACGCCGGTGCCATGGCGTCCGTCGTCGGCCGCCTTCATGCGCTCGGGCACCGCCGCATCGTGCACATCGCGGGCCTGCCGGGCCTCGCCCACACCGAGCGGCGCATCCGCTCCCTGCGCGCGGAGGCCGAGCGCCTCGGGCTGACCGAGGCCCGTTCCGTCACCACCGACTACTCGGACGCGGAGGGCGCGGCGGTCACCCGCGGCGTTCTGACGGGCGAGGCGCCACCGACCGCGCTCGTGTACGACAACGACGTGATGGCCGTGGCGGGAATCGCCGCGGCGACCGGTCTCGGCTACGCGGTGCCCGACGACGTCTCGATCGTGGCCTGGGAGGACTCGGCCCTGTGCCGCCTCGTGGAGCCGTGGCTCGCGGCGCTCTCCCGGGACACGGTCTCCTTCGGCCGCAGTGCGGCCCGCGAACTCACCGCCCTCCTCGACGGCGGCCCGGCCCGCACGGTCCAGGTGCCGGTGCCGGAGCTGATCGAGCGGGAGAGCATCGGCCCGGTGCGGTCCGGAGGCTGAGGACGACGCCGCGCGCCGGCCACCGGCCACCACCGGTGCGCGGGCCGGGTCGCGCCCCGGTTCCTTACGACCTGTGCGGCGGAACCGGCCGCCGGACGAGCGGACTCGTGGCCGCTCAGAGCTGTGCCCTGCGGCCGCACGGGCCGCAGGGCACAGGTGATGCTGTGACGGATCAGCCGCGGGCGGCGCGGCGCTTGCGCGTCACGACCAGGATGCCGCCGCCGGCCAGGACCGCTACGGCCGCGGCTCCGGCGATTACGGGGGTGGCGCTGGAGCCACCCGTCTCCGCGAGGTCGCCCGGAGTGCTGGGCGCGGGCGTCGGAGTCGCGGACTGCGGCGGCTCCGTGCTCGGGGTCTCGGAGGGCTCCGGCTCCTCGGGCTTCGGCGTCTCGGAAGGCGGCGGCGTCGGCTCCGGCGTCTGCGAAGGCGGCGTCGTCTCGCAGACGGGCGAGGACTTGGTCTCGTCGTGCGAGAACCGGTCGCCGTCGCCGGCCTTCACGACGAGCCGCACCGCGGCCTCGGCCGTGTGCTCGGGCAGCTTGATCGTTTCGCTGAATCCGCTGCCGAACTCCTTGGTGGGCAGCAGGTCCTTGCCGTCGACGGTGATGGTCACCGTGTTGGTGACGTCGTCGTTGTAGGCCTTGAGGTCGACGGTCACCTCGGAGCAGGTCACCGTCCAGCGGGGGGTGTGGGCCGATGCCGGAGTGGCACACAGACCAACTCCGATGAAACCGGCCGCCGCGCTCGCTATGAGAGCGCCCGAGCGTCTCCGCGCGCGGGTGGATACCTTCATCAATCCTCCATGTACATGCGTACATCGGGTCTGGTGCCAGCGCACAGTACTCCCCCGCTTTCCGGCACCGAGCACCGCCCACCTCTCCGGCGGACAATGGGCGCATGCGGCTGCTGATCACGTCCGACACCCATGTGCCGAAGCGGGCCCGGGAGCTGCCCGACGAGCTGCTCGCGGCCGTCGGGCGGGCCGACGCGGTGCTGCACGCGGGCGACTGGGTGGACACGGCGACCCTGGATCTGCTCGAAGCCCGCGCCCGGCGTCTCATCGCCGTGTACGGCAACAACGACGGTCCCGGGCTGCGGGCCCGGCTGCCGGAGGTGGCGCGGGCCGAACTCGGCGGGCTGCGCTTCGGTGTCGTGCACGAGACGGGTGTCGCACAGGGCCGTGAGCGGCGGTGCGCCGAGCGCTTCCCCGATCTGGACGTGCTGGTCTTCGGTCACAGTCACATCCCGTGGGACACCACGGCCGAGGGCGGGCTGCGGCTGCTGAACCCGGGTTCGCCGACGGACCGGCGGCGGCAGCCGTACTGCACCTACATGACGGCCGTGGCGGCGCACGGGCAGCTGACGGAGGTCGGACTGCACCGGTTGCCGCCACGGCCATAGGGCGTGGCGCGGGGTTCAGGAACGGTGCAGCAGGGCGGTCATGGTGTCCAGAAGCACCGCCTCGGGGTCCGGCACGCCACCGGTCGAGCGCCAGGCCACGAATCCGTCCGGGCGAACCACCACGGCGCCTTCGTTCGTCGCCCCGTGGAGTGCCGCCCAGTCGGAGCCCGACTCGGGCACGAGGTCGCTTCCCGGGCCCTCGCCGATCCGGTAGGCGTCCAGGGTGATGGACAGCCGGGCGGCGACATGCTCCGCCGCCGTGTGCCACGAGGCGCCGCCGGAACCGGTGAGCAGGACGAAGTTGCGTTCGTACAGGTCCAGCGTGGACAGCGTCCGCATCGTGCCGGGCGGGTGCAGCCACATGTGCGGGGCGCGGGTACCGGGGTCGCCGGTGATCCGCATCCGTTCGGGTACGACGGGCAGTGCCGGGTCGGCGCCCAGCACGGCGCCGTGCGGATAGCAGTAGCCCATGGCGACGGTGAGCATCCCGCTCTGCCGTCCGCCGGCCATCTCGGGGGCCGGCGCATAGCCCGGGTGGCTGTGCTCGGCCGAGCGCACCGAGGCACGCTCGCTCGTCGCCTGCGCCACCGGCCTGCGCTCGGCCCCGTAGGACTCCAGCAGACCGGGGCCGGCGGAGCCGTTCAGGACGAGGGCGAGCTTCCAGGCCAGGTTGTGCGCGTCCTGGATACCGGTGTTGGAGCCGAACGCGCCGGTGGGGGACATCTCGTGGGCGGAGTCGCCGGCGAGGAAGACACGTCCCTGGCCGTACCGTTCCGCGACGCGTTCCGCGGCGTGCCAGGGCGCCTTGCCGGTGATCTCGACGTCGATGTCCCCGGCGCCGACGGCCCGGCGGATGTGGGCGATGCAGCGTTCGTCGGTGAAGTCCTCCAGCGTCTCGCCGGTGTCGGGCTGCCAGGGGGCGTGGAAGACCCAGTTCTCGGTGTTGTCCACCGGCAGCAGGGCGCCGTCCGCGTCTTCGCCGGTGAGGTAGCAGACGATGAAGCGGCGGTCGCCGACGACATCGGCGAGGGCACGCGAGCGGAAGGTGATGCTCACGTTGTGGAACAGGTCGCCGTGACCCGTCTGGCCGATTCCGAGGTGGCCGCGGATGGGGCTGCGGGGCCCGTCGGCCGCGATCAGATAGTCCGCGCGTACGGTCCTGCGCTTGCCCGTCTCACGGTCCTGGATGATCCCGGTGACACCGTCCGCGTCCTGCTCGAAGGAGAGCAGTTCGGTGGAGTAGCGCAGGTCGCCACCGAGCTTGAGGGCGCAGTCCAGCAGGACCGGCTCCAGGTCGTTCTGGCTGCACACGCACCAGCCGGAGGGACTGAACCGGGCCACACCGTTGCCGGGGTCGATGTCCTTGAGCAGCCACTCACCGGCGTCACCGGTGAGCGACGGAGTCTGGAAGATGCCGTGGTTGTCCGCGAGGAGGGAGGCGGCTTCGTGGATGAGCGATTCGGTGCCGGCCACCCGGAACAGCTCCATGGTGCGCACGTTGTTGCCGCGGCCCCGAGGATGCCTCGACGTGCCCGCGTGTCTCTCGACCAGCATGTGCTCTACGCCGAGCCGGCCCAGGAACAGCGACGCGGACAGTCCCACCAGGGAGCCGCCCGCGATGAGGACAGGTACGCGCTCGTCGATGTGTTCTTCCATCAGTAGCTCCAGCTCCAGCCGCCGGTAGGGGGGAATGGAGTTTCCATGCCCTGGCGGGAGGGCCTCGATCGCCCGTTCACCCACCTGGTTCACACATCTCGCGCCACCCGTGGTACCGGCACAGGATCGAAGCCTGAAACCCCCGAGCCGGCGTGCACCGCACGCGGCGGCCCCACCGTCTCGAAGGAGATGCGTGCATCATGACAACGCTTTCCGAACGTATATCCCAGTCGGCCTTTGACGGCTCCCGGCTGCGTGTCGTACTGCTGCTCGACCTTCACGACGGCGCTCAGCAGAACTTCCTGAAGGCGTACGAGCACATGCGCAACCAGGTGGCCTCGGTCCCCGGTCACATCAGCGACCAGCTCTGCCAGTCGATCGAGAACCCCTCGCAGTGGCTGATCACCAGTGAGTGGGAGAGCGCACCGCCCTTCCTCGCCTGGGTGAACAGCGAGGAGCACGTCGAGACGGTACGGCCGCTCCACAACTGCGTGCGGGACACCCGGTCGCTTCGCTTCAGCGTGCTGCGCGAGACGGGCAAGCTGCACACCGCTGCGGGCACCCAGGAGCTGGGCGGGCTGCAGCCGTTCCCCCGAGTGGGTGACAACGTGGTGCGCCACGCCCTCACCTTCACCGTCAAGCCGGGCAGCGAACCGGTCGTGGCGGAGATCCTCGCGGGTTACGACTCGCCGGCGGCGAAGGTCGACGAGCACACCCGGCTGCGGCGCACCTCGCTGTTCATGCACGGCAACCGCGTCGTGCGGGCCGTCGAGGTGGAGGGCGACCTGATGGCCGCGCTGCGCCATGTGTCCCGGCAGCCCGAGGTGCGGGCCGTCGAGGAGGCCATCAACCCCTACCTGGAGCAGGACCGGGACCTCAACGACCCGGATTCCGCACGGGTGTTCTTCACCCGGGCGGCGCTCCCTGCGGTGCACCGCCTCGCGTCCACCGGCAAGGAGGACGACGACGTCAAGCGGCACGCGCTGTTCTACCCGGCCAAGCCGGGCTGCGGCATGGCGCTGGCCCGGCTGCTCGCCGGGCAGGACGAGGCGGCGGCCGACGATCCCTCGGCACCGATCGACAGCAGCACGATCTTCCAGCGCGACGACATCGTCGTACGGCTCGTGGATGTGCGCGGTTCCATCGACGCGGCGCCCCTGCAGGTGATCGGCGCGCACGGCCCGCGCAAGGCGTCCATGCTGGCGCGCCTGCTCGACAACGAGGCGCTCGGCGCCGGCGCACCGGCGGATGACGAGGACATGTCCCGCTTCCTGGCCCGCGCCGACATGCGTCTGATCACCGATCGCCACGCCCCCTGAAACGTGCGTCAGGCCGCAGAAGGAAGGCCACGCACACACCGAACCGCCGGCACCACGCCGTACGGCCACGTGGAGGAACCAGTCATGACCACACCCCATCGCATCGTCGACCTGAGCGAGACCCAGCCCAATCGCAGGCGCGGAGGCGACTTGCGCGCCATGCTCACGCCCACCGCCGTGGGTGCCACGAGCGGCTTCATGGGCCTGGCGATCGTGGAGCCCGGCGACCGCATCGGTGAGCACTACCACCCGTACTCCGAGGAGTTCGTGTACGTCGTCCGCGGCGAGCTCGAGGTCGACCTGGACGACGAGACGTTCTCGATCCGGCCGGACCAGGGTCTGCTCATCCCGCCCTATGTGCGCCACCGGTTCCGCAACGTGGGCAGCGAGGAGGCCCGGATGGTCTTCCATCTCGGCCCGCTCGCCCCGCGTCCGGAACTGGGCCACGTCGACACGGAGGAGACTCCCGGCGCGGAGGCCGCCTCGGCGCACCGGCCGCCCGAACGGACCGGGACGGCTTCATGACCCGGCGCGTAGCGGTCACCGGCGTCGGCATAGTCGCGCCGGGAGGTGTCGGAATACCGGCGTTCTGGAACCTCCTGGCCAACGGCCGCACGGCGACGCGCGGCATCACGCTCTTCGACCCGACCGGGTTCCGCTCGCGGATCGCCGCCGAGTGCGACTTCGATCCGCAGGCCAACGGCCTCGGCCCCGAGGAGGTCCAGCGCGCCGACCGGTATGTGCAGTTCGCCATGGTCGCCGCGCGGGAAGCCCTGCGGGACGCCGGTCTCGACCCGGAGAAGGAGGATCCCTGGCGGATCGGAGTGTCGCTGGGCACCGCCGTTGGCGGCACCACCCGGCTTGAGCACGACTATGTCAAGGTCAGCAGTTCCGGCCGGCGCTGGGACGTGGAGCCCAGCGAGGCGGAGCCGCATCTGCACCGGGCGTTCTCGCCCAGTGCCCTCGCCTCCGAGGTCGCCGAACAGACCGGCGCCCACGGCCCGGTGCAGACCGTGTCCACGGGATGCACCTCCGGGCTGGACGCGATCGGATACGCCTTCCACGCGATAGAGGAGGGCAGGGTCGACGTCTGCATCACGGGCGCGTCGGACTCGCCCATCTCCCCGATCACGGTGGCCTGCTTCGACGCGATCAAGGCGACGTCCCCGAACAACGACGATCCGGCCCATGCCTCCCGCCCCTTCGACGCTCACCGCGACGGATTCGTCATGGGTGAGGGCGGAGCCGTGCTCGTCCTGGAGGAGCTCGAACACGCCCGTGCCCGCGGTGCCACGGTGTACTGCGAGATCGGCGGTTACGCGACGTTCGGCAACGCGTACCACATGACCGGTCTCACCCGGGAGGGTCTGGAGATGGCCCGTGCCATCGACAGCGCTCTCGGCCACGCCCGCATCGACGGGTCGGACATCGACTACGTGAACGCGCATGGTTCCGGAACGCAGCAGAACGACCGGCACGAGACCGCCGCCGTGAAGCAGTCGCTCGGGAACCACGCGTACAAGGTGCCGATGAGTTCCATCAAATCCATGGTGGGTCACTCGCTCGGCGCGATCGGGGCGATAGAGGTCGTGGCCTGTGTGCTGGCGCTGGCCCACCAGGTGGTGCCGCCGACGGCGAACTACGAGACCCCTGACCCCGAGTGCGATCTCGACTATGTGCCACGCACGGCGCGCGCTCTGAAGCTGCGCAACGTGCTCTCGGTCGGCAGCGGATTCGGCGGATTCCAGTCCGCCGTGGTCCTGACCCGACCAGGAGGGAGGACACGATGAGTCCTCGGCAGGACCGGCGTGCGGTTGTCACCGGAATCGGTGTCGTCGCCCCCAACGGGGTCGGTACCGATGCCTTCTGGAAATCCACTCGGGAGGGCATCAGCGTCCTCGACCACATCACACGTGAAGGCTGCGATCATCTGCCGGTCCGTGTCGCCGGGGAGGTCCGCGGCTTCGATCCCCAATCCCTGGTCGAGGAGCGGTTCCTCGTCCAGACCGACCGGTTCACGCACTTCGCGATGGCCGCCGCCGACATGGCACTGGCCGACGCGCGGATAGCGTCCGGCGACTACAGCGAGTCCCCTTTCGCCGTGGGCGTGGTCACGGCCGCCGGTTCCGGCGGCGGTGAGTTCGGCCAGCGTGAGCTTCAGCGGCTGTGGGGACAGGGTTCGCGCTATGTGGGCCCGTACCAGTCCATCGCCTGGTTCTACGCGGCGAGCACCGGCCAGATCTCGATCCGCGGTGGGTTCAAGGGCCCCTGCGGTGTGGTGGCGAGCGACGAGGCGGGCGGTCTGGACGCCCTGGCGCATGCCTCCCGGGTCATCGGCCGGGGCACGGACGCCGTGGTCATCGGCGCCGCCGAGGCACCACTGGCGCCGTACTCGCTCGTCTGCCAGCTCGGCTACCGGGAACTCAGCATGAGCGACGACCCGGACCGGGCCTACCGGCCCTTCACCAAGAGCGCGAACGGTTTCGTGCCCGCGGAGGGCGGAGCGATGCTCGTCGTCGAGGAGGAGGCGGTGGCACGCCGCCGCGGTGCGGAGATCCGTGCCGTGGTGGCCGGCCACGCGGCGACCTTCACCGGGGCAGGCCGGTGGGACCGGTCCCGTGAGGGGCTGGCCCAGGCGATCCGTGGAGCCCTGGCCGACGCCGGGTGTGCCCCCGAGGAGGTCGACGTCGTCTTCGCGGACGCGCTCGGCATCCCGGAGGCCGACCGGGCCGAGGCCCTGGCGATCGCCGACGCCCTGGGCGCGCACGGCGGCAGGGTGCCGGTGACGGCACCCAAGACCGGCACGGGGCGGGCGTACTGCGGAGCACCCGTGCTGGACACGGCCGCCGCGGTGCTCGCCCTGCAGGACGGTGTCGTCCCGCCCACGCCCAACGTCTTCGACGTGTGCCACGAGCTGCAGGTCGTGACCGGCGGGCCCCGTCCCGCCGAACTGCGCACGGCCCTGGTGCTGAGCCGAGGGCTCATGGGCTCGAACGCGGCGCTCGTGCTGCGGCACGGCGCCACCACCCTGTGAAGAACGCGCGAGAAGGAGCACTCCTCATGACCATGCAGATCTCCAAACTGACCATCGAAGAGCTGGCCGCTCTGATGAAGAAGGGCGCCGGTATCTCCGTCGACCCGAAGGAGATGGGTGGCCGGCCCGAAGCGCGGTTCGACGAGTACGGCCTCGACTCGCTCGGTCTCCTCGGCATCGTGGGCGAGCTCGAGAACCGGTACGGCCGCGCACTCCCCGCCGACGCGGACCGCTGCAAGACCCCGCGCGAATTCCTCGACCTCGTCAACACCTCTCTCATGGCAGGAGCATGAAGTGTCCGGGCACACAGAGAACAAGATCACCATTGACGCTCCCCTGGACCTCGTCTGGGACGTCACGAACGACATCGAGAACTGGCCCCAGCTGTTCAGCGAGTACGCGTCCGTCGAGATCCTGGAGCGCGAGCAGAACAGGACCAAGTTCCGTCTGACCATGCATCCGGACGAGAACGACAAGGTCTGGAGCTGGGTGTCGGAGCGCGTCACCGACCGCAAGGCGCTGACGGTCCGTGCCCGCCGGGTCGAGACGGGCCCCTTCCAGCACATGGACATCGAGTGGAAGTACACGAAGACGCCGCACGGCGTCCTCATGCACTGGACCCAGGACTTCGCGATGAAGCCGGACGCTCCCGTCGACGACGACTGGATGACCGACAACATCAACAAGAACTCCAAGGTCCAGATGGAGCTCATCAGGGACAAGATCGAGCAGCGCGCCCGCGAACGCCAGGCCGTCTCGGTCACCTCCGACTGACCACCGACCGAAGGGAATCCCCCTGATGCACCACGCGCTCATCGTCGCCCGCATGGCGCCGGATTCGGCGGCGGACATCGCCAAGGTGTTCGAGGCCTCCGACCGGGGCGAGCTGCCGGACCTCGTCGGGGTCACCCGACGCAGCCTGTTCCAGTTCGGCGACGTCTATCTCCATCTGATCGAGGCCGACCGGCCTCCGGGGCCGGCGGTCGCCAAGGTGGCGGACCACCCGGAGTTCCGGGGCATCAGCGAACAGCTGTCCGCCTTCGTCAGCGCGTACGACCCGAAGACCTGGCGGAGCCCCAAGGACGCCATGGCCCACGAGTTCTACCGCTGGGAGCGTGCGGCGAAAGCCTGATCCCGCCCACGACAGGTCGCCGGCTCCGCGTAAGGACGCGGAGCCGGCGACCGGTTGCGATCCCCCGGATGCGGCCGACGGGTCAGCCGCCGGGGGTGATGCTCTCGAACGCGTGCAGATACGCGTTGACGGGACGGACGTCGCCGACGATCAGGCCGGCGTCCCCCATCCGGCTGATCATGCTCTCCTGGGTGTGCTTCGCGCCACCGACGTTGAGGAGCAGCATCAGGTCCATCGACGTGGTGAACTTCATCGACGGGGTGTCGTCGACGAGGTTCTCGATGACCACCACCCTCGCTCCCGGGCGGGCGGCCTTGACGACGTTCCCCAGGGTTCTGCGGGTGCTGTCGTCGTCCCATTCGAGGATGTTCTTGATGATGTAGACGTCGGCCTCGACGGGAATGGCCTCCCGGCAGTCCCCGGGGACGATCCTGACGCGGTCGGCGAGCGCGCCGCCGTCGCGCAGCCGGGGGTCCGCCTTGGCCACGACCCGGGGCAGGTCGAGCAGCGTTCCCCGGATGCCGGGGTACTTCTCCAGCAGGCTCGCCAGGACGTGGCCCTGGCCGCCGCCGATGTCGGCGACGGTGGCCGCTCCCGTGAGGTCGAGCAGCTGCGCCACATCGCGGGCCGACTGCATGCTGGACGTGGTCATGGCCCGGTTGAAGACGTGCGCCGAGTCGTGCGCGTCCTCGTGGAGGTAGTCGAAGAACCCCTTGCCGTAGAGCCTGTCGAAGACGCTTCTGCCGGAGCGCACGGCCTCGTCGAGGAGCGGCCAGGCGTCCCAGGTCCAGGGCTCGGTGCACCAGAGGGAGATGTACTTCAGGCTGTTCGGGTCGTCCTCGCGCAGCAGCCGGGACATCTCGGTGTGCGCGAAGGTGCCGTCCTCGGTCTCGGTGAAGATCCCGTAGCAGGTGAGCGCGCGCAGCATCCGCCGCAGTGCCCGGGGGTCGGCCCGTACGGCCGCCGCCAGTTCCTCCGCGGTGGCGGGGGTGTCGCCCAGCGCGTCGGCGACACCGAGACGGGCCGCGGCCCGGACGGCGCCGGCGCATGCCGCGCCGAAGACGAGCTCCCTGAACCGCATGGACGGCGGGGTCGTGGTTTCCACGGTCGTGCGGGCGGTGGTCATGCGCACTTCCCTGCCTTCTCGGAGACCTGGCAGAGGTTGCCGGCGAAGGTGTTGCCCTTGCCGGTGTCACGGTTGGCGAGGTCCGAGGGCTTGTTGCTCGCCAGCGCGTTGTTCCTGATGACGTTCTGGCTGTTCGGGGCGCCCACGATGCTCTTGAAGAGGACGATCCCGCCGGAGAACGGGGAGGTGCCCGCGTTGCCCCAGATGGCGTTGGCCTCGACGGTGGCGCGCTCGACACCGGTGAGGACGATGCCGGCGCCCTGGATCCTGGGCAGCCGCGCGGTCTTCGGGCAGGACTTGTTGTTGTGGTGGACGCGGTTGCCGCGGACGGTCAGGTCGCCGGTCCGCGGAACGCCCTCGTCACCGACGACGAACATGCCCGCGCAGTTGGCGGTGACGACGTTGTTGTTGACGGTGAGGTTCCTGAGCCGCCGGACGGTGAGCCCGATACGGTTTCCGGCCAGGAGATTGTCCCGGATCACGGTGCGGCGGGTGTTCATGGCCCCGGCCTCGGTGTCGACGGTGTTCGACACGAAGATGCCCGACTCGGCGTTGTTACGGGCCGAGTTCCCGAGGATCTCGGAACGCAGGGACCGCTCCTGGGCGATGCCCCAGTTGCCGTTGCCCACCGAGGTCACGGCACGGATGCTCAGCTTGTTGGTGCGTGAGGCCCAGACGCCGTTCTTCTTGAACTCGGCCACGGTCAGGGAGCGGATGGCCACGTTCGTGGCGGGCTTGGCGTCCGTACCGAGGACACAGATCCCGTTCCCTCCCTGGGCGCAGACGTGCCGCGCCTTCCCCGTGGGCGGCAGGATGACGGTCCGTTCCCCGGCCCCGCGCAGCGTCAGGTCCGACTTCCGGATGAGGACGCTCTCCCGGTAGACGCCGGGTGCGACGTCGATGACGTCGCCCGGCTTCGCCGCGTCGACCGCGGCCTGGATCGACTCGCCCGGAAGTACGTCGTGGCTGGTCCGGGCACCGGCCGGCGCTGCCGCCGCCAGCCCCGAGGTGACCATGAGCGCGACGCATCCGAGGTATGTGAACTGTCGTTTCGTCATGAGGTCAAATTATGTGGCGATTAGGGTAAATCGCCACATATCTGACCCATCAGAAGCGTGTCGTGGAACGCCCGGTTCAGCAGGGGGCGTCACCCTCCAGCCTGCGCAGCCGTTCGGCGTCACCCGTCCGGGGGCAGGTGCCGCACGCCTCGGACGGACGGATCGTGTAGTAGAGGCAGCAGCCGGCCCGGGTACGGGTCGGGTACGACTGCCCGTCACGGCCCACGAGCCGGCGGAAGTCCGCACCACCGGGGAACGGCCGCTCGGGCCGCGGCAGCAGTTCACCGGCCTCCCGCACGCCCCGCTCCTCCTCCCCCAGCATGCGGCCGAGGTACCAGACGCCGGAGACCAGGTCGTCACCCACCATGCCCCACAACGCACGCGGCCCCCTGCGTACCGCCGGGCCGACGGCGGCCAGCAGCGGACGCACGTGGTCGGCGACCGCCGCACGCAGTTCGGCACGCAGCGCCTCCTCGTGCGCCACCACGCGCACCCCCGGCAGCGAGGCCGCCGGATCGCCGGGCAGGCACGCGAACCCGCCGGGCACGACCTCGAACGCCCCCGTGGTCAGGCTTATGCGGACGTCGTGCGGCCGGATCCTCGGCACCCGGCGCTCCAGGTACCAGGGGCCGCTCATCAGCAGCGCGACGGACCAGAGGTAGTCGTGCAGGGCACGCGAGGCGGCGACGTCGCGGCGCGCGGTGTGCGCGTGGTCGCGCCGGATCCGGAAGGTCTCGGCATCGAGGAGCGCGTCGAGGAACTCCGGCCGGGCGGCCAGTTCGGCACCGTCCGCCCAGCCCTGGCCGGCCCGTGAACCGGGTTCCGCGATGTCCGCCCGCAGGGCCGGACAGAGCGCGGTGAGCCGCCGGTGGGTGGAGGCGAGCAGGGCGGAGCAGCTCACGGGCAGGGCGCAGCGGCTCGGGGTCGGTCCGGCCAGTGGATATGCCGGGGCCAGGGTCACGGGCGCTCCTCAGCACAACAGCGAAGGGGGGTAGGTAAGGCGAGGCTCACCTTAACCACAGAAGTGATCGCGAACGCCAACCGGGGCCGTGTCGCGACGAATTGACAGACTTAGGTGTACCTAACCTAGGCTTTCTGCTCGTGATCCAGAACGTCACGGGTCACCCGGCTCTGTGCGCGGAAGTGACCCCTCATGCGGATGTACGTGCTTGCTCTGAACCCGACCGACTCGGTCACCGAGGGATTCCTCCCTGCCGCCCACCGGCTCGGCCTGGACGTCACGCTGCTCACCGACCGGCCCGAAGCGCACCGCGCCGCGCACCCCGACGTCGAGGTACTGGAATGCGACGTACGCGACTTCCGCGCCGTCGTCTCCCGGATCTCGGCCCACCACCCACCGGACGCGGTCTTCACCAACAGCGACCATCTGCAGACCCAGGCGGCGCTGGCCGCCGACTACTTCGGACTGCCCGCCAAGAGCTGGCGGTCCGCGCTGTGCACCAAGGACAAGGCGGAGATGCGCCGCCGGCTGGCCGCCGCGGGCGTGGACACCGTCCGTTGCGTGGAACTCGCCGCCGACCAGGATCCGGCCACCGCGGCCGTACCCGGCTTCCCGTACCCGTGCGTCGTCAAGCCCCGCGAGGGTGTGGCCAGCGAGGACGTCGTCCTGGCGGCGAGTGCGTGGGAACTGGTGCGGCTGTGTACGGAGATCCGGGCCCGCCGGCCGGATGCGGCGCTGGTGGTCGAGGAGTACCTGCCGGGCGAGCTGCACACCCTGGAGACACTCGGCGACGGGCGCGTACGTCATGTCCTGGGCGGGTTCCGCACCGAGCTGTCCCCTCCCCCGCACTTCATCGAGGAGCGATTGACGTATGCCGGGGAGCTTCCCGGCGATGTGACCGAGCAGGTTCTGGCGCAGCTGGACGTCCTCGGCGTCGGGTTCGGCGCCTGCCACACCGAGTTCGTCGTGCACGAGGGACGCGCACGGATCATCGAGGTCAACTACCGCGCCATCGGCGACCAGTGCGATCTGCTCCTGGCCGGGCTGCTGGACATACCGCTGTTCGAGCACATCCTCCGCACCCATCTGGGTGAGCCGCTTCCCGCGGACCTGGGGGCGCGTACCGGCGGTGCGGCGCGGCTCGACTACCCGTGCGCGGACCGCGCCGGGACGCTGACCGCCGCGCCGGAGGCGGCCGAGGTGGAGGCGGACGGGGTGCGGCTGACGTACCGGCCGCTGCGCGGCATCGGCGAACGGCACCCGCTCCACCGCACCAACCGCGACTTCCTCGGCGTCGTCCGGGCAACCGGCGGCGACCGGGCGGCCGTGGACCGGGCCGTGACCGGATTCCTGGCGGCCCACCGCTGGGAGATCACGCCGTGACGGTGGCCGGGGCGGCCGAGGCGGAAGTGCTCCTGCGGGTGCTGAGCGCCCTGCTGCGTGAGGACGTCGTGGGCCTGCGCAGCCTGAGCACCGCGATCGAGCGCGCCGACGGGACCTGGCTGCGGCGGGAGATCCCGGGCCCTGACGCACTGCTGCTGCCCGTGCGCGAGGACGGGTTCCAGAGCGCGTGGGCGGCCCGGAAGCCGCTGCTGCGCCGGGAGTCCACCGGAGCCGAGCTGACCGACCACGAAGGGGTACTCGCCGAGCTGAGGGCTCTCGCCGCGCCCGAGGACCGCGGCGGCTTCGACGCGTTCGCCGAGGAGTGCCGCCGGACACGGGACACGGTGCGGCTGCACGCCGGGACGCAGGACGAGGTGCTCCGGACGCTCGCGGCGCGGCGCGGCCCCGATCCCGCGCACTGGACCGGGCTCGACGGCGGGCTCGCCCTGGACACCCTCGCCGCCCGGCACGACCACCCCGTCTATCCCACCGCACGCGGCCGGTCCGGGCTCGGCGCCGGTGAACTGCGCGCCTACGCACCGGAGTTCCACCCCCGTTTCGCCCTGCGCTGGCTCGCACTGCCGAGGGAGGCGGTCACCGTCGAGGGCGCGCTCACGGGCCCGCCTCCCTCGGCGCTCGGGCTGCCCGGCCTCGACGGCAGCCATGTCGCGCTCCCCGTGCATCCGCTCACCGTGGCCGGGCCGCTGGCGGACGCCGTGCGCGCCGCCGGCCTCGGCGGCCGGGCGGTACTGGCGGGCCGCCCGTACCTGGACGTCGTGCCGACCCTGTCCATGCGGACCGTGGCCCTCGCCGGCCGGCCGGATGTGCACCTCAAACTGCCGCTGGCCACCTCCACCCTGGGCAGGCTCAACCGGCGCACCATCAAGCCGGGGACCCTCGTCGACGGCTCTGCCGTCCAGCGTCTGCTGGCGTCCGTGACCGCCCGCGAGCCCCGCTTCCGGGACACGGTCCTGCACGCCGACGAGACCCGCTTCGCCCATGCCGGCCATGAGCTCCTCGCCGTACTGCTGCGCCGCTGCCCCACGGGGCTGGACAGCTGTGTCGTCGTACCGATGGCGGCCCTGCTGAGCCCGGCACCCGGCGGCCGGCTGGTCCTCGACCATCTCGCCGACCGCTTCTACGGCGGCGATCCGCTCACCCTGCTCGACGCCGTGCTGACGCTGCTCTTCGACTGGCAGACCACGCTCTTCGGCTACGGGATCGCCCTGGAGTCCCACCAGCAGAACGTGTCGCTGGTGCTGGACGGGGCCTCGGACGGCCCACGGCTGCGGCTGCTCCTCAAGGACAACGACGGCCCCCGCATCAACGGCGACCGGCTGCGGGCGGCACTCGGCGCGGACGCACCGGACCCCGACGAGTTCGACGACCGGCGCATATTCACCGACGGCGACGGACCGGTCGCCGACCTGTTCACCACCATCACCGTCCATCTGTGCGCGGGCGCGTACGCGTTCGCGCTCGCCCGGCACGGCCGCGCCCCGCTGGACCGGCTGCTCAGGCTCGTACGCGACCGGCTGGCCGAGGCCGTGGAGCGGCTCGGGACCCGGCCGGGTGAGCCCGGCGCCGTGCTGCGCGCACGGGTGCTGGACGCGGACCGGCTGCCGGTGAAGGCGATGGTGACCGCGGGAACCCTGCTGGCCAAGGAACGTTCGGGAGCGTCCGACATCAACAAGCACTACACCACCGGCCCCAACTATCTGCTGCGGGGAGTGTGACCGGCGATGACCTCCACCCATCCCTCCGCGCACCACTCCGCCCTGGCCCCACTGCCCACCGCGGACGGGGCGGTGGCACACACACTCCTCAACTGTCTGCTCCGTGAGATGTCGGGTCCCGAGCACCGGACGGCCGTCATCGACGGGCATCTGCTGCTGCGGCTGCCACGCCGCGGGGCACTGCTGCGGGTGGCGCTGCGCCGCACCTCCCTCCTCGGCGCCCACCGCTTCAGCGGGCCGGTCACGGAGGAGACACCCGGCGGCTGGTCCGCGATCGGCTGGCAGCGGCTCGCGGAGCACATCCACGCGGAGCTCTCGCTGCGTACGGGAGTGCGCAACGACGAGTTCCTGGGCCAGATCGCCTCCAGCCACCAGGGCGTCGCCGCGGGCCTGGCCGCCGTACCCCGCAGGCCCGCGGACACCGGGGCGCCCGTCCGCGACAGGGACCCGCTCGCCGCCTACCTCGCGTCCGAGCAGTCCCTCGTTCTGGGGCACCGCTTCCATCCCGCGCCCAAGGCCCGGGACGGCGGCCTCGCGGCCTGGTCCGCGTACGCGCCCGAGAACGCCGCCTCGTTCCCGCTGCGGCTGCTGGCCGTACGCGACGCGCTGATCGCCGAGGAGTCGGCGGAGCCGGGCGCCGCCGGCCCGCTGGACCGGCTGGGTCAGGTGCCGGAGGGCTACCGGCTGCTGCCCTGCCATCCGTGGCAGTACGAACTGCTGCGGGACCACCCGGAACTGCGCGCGGCTCTCGGCCGAGGCGATGTGCTCGACCTCGGCCCCGGCCGCACTCCCTTCGCCGCCACCGCCTCCGTGCGCACGCTCTACGACGGCGACAGCTTCCTCAAGTTCAGCCTCAACGTCCGCATCACCAACTGCCTGCGGAAGAACGCCGGTTACGAACTGTCCGGCGCCGTTGCCCTCACCCGTCTGCTCACCCCGGCCCTCGCCGATCTGAGCGCCCGATTCCCCGGCAGCGGCATGCTGCGCGAGCCCGCGTACCGCAGTCTCGCCCTGCCCGGCCCGGACGGGCGACCGGTGCGCGCCGTGCTCGAGGGCTTCGGTGTGATCGTCCGCGAAGGGCTCGCCGGCCGGCTGCGCCCCGGCGTCACCCCGCTGCTGGCGGCCGCCGTCGCCGACGAGTACCCCACCGGGCCCGCGCATGTCTCACGGCTTCTCGCCGACACGGACCCGCGCACCGCGCTGTCGTGGTGGCGGACCTATCTGGAGCTGCTGATCCCGCCGGTCCTGGCCGCCTACTTCGAGCACGGACTGGTGCTCGAACCGCATCTGCAGAACGTCGTCGTCTGCGTCGGTGCCGACGGCCGACCCGAGCAGGTCCTCTTCCGCGATCTGGAGGGCACCAAGCTGCTCCGGGGGCATCACGCCGCCGCGCTCGCCGCACTGCCCCCGGAGGTCGCCGGCCCCATGACGTACGACGACGGGCGAGGCTGGGACCGGGTGGTCTACTGCCTGCTGGTCAACCACGTGGCCGAGATGCTCGCCGCGCTCGCCGATCTGCACCCGCACGCCGAGACCGCGCTGTGGGGCGAGGTGCGCCGTACGCTCCGGCGCTGCGCCGACGCGCACGGCCACCCGCCGCGCCTGAGCGGCCTGCTCGCGGGCGTGCCACTGCCGGCCAAGGCCAATCTGCTCACGCGCTGGGCACGTTCGGCCGACCGCGAGGCGGGCTATGTCCGGCTGCCCTCTCCGCTCGCCGAGGACGTGCTGTCCGGGGCGGTACGCACCGACGACATCTGGAGCGCCCGATGACGCACCCGGCTTCCGTGACCAACTCTGCGACGGTCCCCGCCCCGGTGGCCGACGTGACGCCGCGGGTACGCGAGCACGCCCTGTCCCTCCCGTCCGAGGAACTGCCCGCCTATCTGTACGACCTGGCCGCACTGCGCGAGCACGCCGCGGCCGTGCGGTCGGCGCTGCCCGGGAGCGTAGAGCTGTACTACGCCGTCAAGGCCAATCCGGAACCGGAGATCCTCACGGCACTCTCGCCGTACGTGGACGGGTTCGAGGTCTCCTCGGGCGGCGAACTGGCCCACACCGGACGGGTCGTGCCGGATCGTCCGCTCGCGTTCGGAGGTCCCGGCAAGACACCCGCGGAGACGGCGGCGGCGCTGGCCGCGGGCGTGGCGCGGTTCCATGTCGAGAGCGTCCACGACCTGCGTATGCTGGCGGACCTCGCCGCACGGGTCGTGCCGGACTCACGGGTCGAGGTCCTGCTGCGCTTCAATCTTCCCCTCGCGGACGGGTCGTTGAGGACGAGCGCCCTGTCCATGGGTGGCAGGCCCACGCCGTTCGGCATGGATCCCTCCGAGGCCGACGACGTCATGCGGTTCCTCACCGACGGTTCGTGTCCGCGGCTGGAGCCGCGCGGTGTCCATGCCCATCTGGCGAGCGGCCTCGGTGCCGAGGCCCAGCTGGCGGTCGCCGAGTCCGTGCTGACCTGGTCCGTACGGCTCTTCGAGCGCCATCGCGTCCGGCTCCACGAGGTGAACGTCGGTGGCGGCATGACGGTCGACTACGCCGAGCCCGCCGCCCGGTTCGACTGGGCCGGCTACGGGGCCGGGCTCGCCCGTCTCGCCGCCGCCCACCCCGGCCCGCGGCTCCGCATCGAGCCGGGGCGCGCGCTCACCGCGTACTGCGGCTGGTACGCCACCGAGGTCCTGGATGTGAAGCGCAGCCACGGCGAGGAGTTCGCCGTGGTCCGCGGCGGTACGCACCATCTGCGCACGCCCGCGACGAAGGGCCATGACCAGCCCTGTGCGCTGCTGCCGGTGGCGGCCTGGCCCCACCCGTGGCCACGGCCGACGGCCCGGGGCGAACTGGTCACGCTGGCCGGCCAGTTGTGCACCCCGAAGGACGCGCTTGCCCGCGGCGTCACGGCGAGCGGCCTGCGGGCCGGGGACCGTGTGCTGTTCGGGCTCGCGGGGGCCTACGCGTGGAACATCTCCCACCACGACTTCCTCATGCACCCTCGGCCCGGTTTCCACTTCCTCGGCCGGTGAGCGTGTGGCGGGGGCGCGGCGCGGGTGAACTCCGTACGGGCGTGTCCGGTGCGGTGGGCGGGTCCGGTGCGGGCGGGTCCGGGGGCGTGCAGATGGCCGCCGCCCTCGGCGCCGCGCGGATGATCGCCGCGACCTGGTCGTAACCGCCCGGCGGGGTGCGGGGCACCCGGTGCGCGACGGCCGGTTCCGCGGTCACGGCCGGCTCGGCAGCCGGCTGCCCCGGCGGCAGGCACGGGCGGCGGCGAGGAGTTCCTGGACCCGGTCCCCGGCCTCGGCGGGTTCGCGCAGGGGCGAAGGGAAGGGCAGGTGGACGTCCTGGTGGGTGTGCGCGTGCTCGAGACGGAGGATCAGACCGTTCCGGTTCATGGCCAGCGGCCAGACCCGGATCACGCCCTGGAGCAGCCGCCCCTCGATCAGGCGCGTGAGCAGGGCGACGACGTCGCCGTGGTCGTCGACGAGATGGGTGAGCATGACGGCCTCGCAGCGGGCGAGCACGTCCGGCCTGGCCAGGGCGAGTTCGTCGAGGCCGACGGTGGTGGTGCCCGCGTCCGTTTCCAGGGCGTTGTGCGCGGTGTCCATGCGCAGCTCGGCGGTTCCGCACGGCCCCGGTGCCGTCCCGGCCGATGTCAGCCAGCCGGCGAGAGTGACGCGGGCGCGCACTCGATCGCGTACGGCCACCGGAGCGACATCGGTGAACTTCAGCACCGCGGCCAGCGCGCCACGCGGGGCCACCGCGGCCTCGACGGCCAGCCGGGAGTCGGCGGGCAGGTGCAGCAGGACCCGGCCGTCGTCGTCGACGCCGTGGAGTCCGCTGCCGATCAGCTCGCAGCTGAACGTGTCCGTGACCACGGTGAGCGATTCAGCGGCGGCCAGCACGGTGCGGACCTGCTCGCGCGCGCAGGCGTCGTCTGCAGTCATCCCGGAACCCCTCCGACGGTAAGGTAAGGCATACCTAACTTACCTCATCGCCCGGTACCCGGACGCATCAGCGGCACCCGGCTCGCGCTGCGGAGCGGGACCCGGCTCTCTAGGGTCATAGCGGAAGAGGACAGAGGCGCTCTGGGACGCCCTCCCACCCGAACCCGGAGGTCCCCATGCCTGAGCTGTTCATCGGCGGCAACTGGACCGCCGCGGTCGGCGGACAGCTGCGGGAGATCCGCTGTCCGGCCGACGGCACACTGGTGGCGTCCGTCGACGAGGCGGGACCCGAGGACGTCGCCGCGGCGATCGCCGCCGCCCGCGACGCCTTCGACCGCGGACCCTGGCCCGGCACCCCGGCCGCCGAGCGCGGCGCGCTGCTGCTGCGCGTCGGCGCCCTCCTGGAACGCGACCAGGACGCGCTCGCCCGGGCCGAATCACTCGACACGGGGAAACGGCTGGTCGAGAGCGAATACGACATGGCCGACATCGCCCGGTGCTTCCGCTACTTCGGAAGTCTCGTGGCGGCGGGCGGCGGTGACCGGATCGTCGACACCGGTCTCCCGGACGTCGACAGCCGGGTGGTGCACGAACCGGTCGGCGTGTGCTCCCTGATCACCCCGTGGAACTATCCGCTGCTGCAGACCGCGTGGAAGGTCGCTCCGGCCCTCGGCGCGGGCAACACCTTCGTCCTCAAGCCGAGTGAGCTGACCCCGCACACCGCCGTACTGCTGATGCGTCTGCTCGCCGAGGCGGGACTGCCCGACGGCGCCGCCAATCTGGTGCTCGGCGCGGGAGGCACCGTCGGCGCCCCGCTCACCGAGGACCCCCGGGTCGACCTCGTGTCGTTCACCGGCGGGCTCGTCACCGGCCGCCGCATCATGGCGGCAGCCGCGCCCACCGTGAAGAAGGTGGCCCTGGAACTCGGCGGCAAGAACCCGAACATCGTCTTCGCCGACGCCTCGTTCGACGCGGCCGTGGACTACGCGCTGACGGCCGTGTTCCTGCACTCCGGCCAGGTCTGCTCGGCCGGGGCACGGCTGCTGGTGCAGGACGAACTGCACGACGCGTTCGTCGCGGAGCTGGTCAAGCAGGCGGAGGCCATCGCGCTCGGCGGCCCCTTCGACGAGAACGCCCGCGCGGGCCCGCTGATCTCCGCCGCGCACCGCGACAAGATCGAGGCGTACGTCGAGGCCGGGCTCGCCGAGGGCGCGGTGCTGCGCTGCGGCGGCTCGCGTCCCGACGATCCGGCGCTCGCGGACGGCTTCTACTACCTGCCGACGGTGCTGGACGACTGCACGCCCGACATGTCGGTCGTACGCGACGAGTCGTTCGGGCCGGTGCTCACCGTGGAGACGTTCCGCGACGAGGACGAGGCGGTCGCGCTCGCCAACGACACGGTGTACGGACTGGCCGGAGCCGTCTGGACGGCGGACCCCGGCCGGGCGCACCGGGTCGCCTCGCGGCTGCGGGCCGGGACCGTGTGGATCAACGACTTCCATCCGTACGTACCGCAGGCGGAATGGGGCGGGATGAAGCAGTCCGGATTCGGCCGTGAGCTGGGCCCGGCCGGACTCGCCGAGTACCAGGAGGCCAAACACGTCTGGCGCAATCTCGCGCCGAGTCCACAGAGGTGGTTCGCATGACCACGAGTGCCGGGCGGGCGCCCTACGCGAAGGACCCGTCGCACGGCGGCGGCCACGACGACGACTCGTCGCTCGCGGAACTCGGCTACAAGCCGGAACTCAAGCGCACCCTCGGCAACTTCCACACCTTCGCCGCCGGGATCAGCTACATCTCGATCCTCACCGGCACCTTCCAGCTCTTCTACTTCGGTGTCGCGTTCGGCGGCCCGGCCTACTGGTGGTCCTGGCCGATGGTCTTCACCGGCCAGCTGATGGTGGCGCTGTGCTTCTGCGAGCTGGCCGCCCGGTACCCGGTCGCCGGTTCGGTCTACAACTGGGCGAAGAAGATGGGCGGCCCGCACGTCGGCTGGCTCGGCGGCTGGATGATGATGACGGCGACCATGGTGACGCTGTCGGCCGTGGCGCTGGCGTACCAGGTCACGCTGCCCCAGATCGACAGCTGGTTCCAGTTCGTCGGCGACGGCAGCGGCCCGTCCGACGCGGCGGCCAACGCCGTACTCCTCGGCACGGTCCTCATCGTCTTCTCGACCCTCGTCAACGCCTTCGGCGTCCAGCTCATGGCGCGCATCAACTCCGCGGGCGTCTTCATCGAACTGGTCGCCGCCGTCGCGCTGATCATCTGTCTCGGGGCGCACATCACCCGCGGCCCCAGCACGGTCCTCACCGACACCAACGGGCTCGGCGCGGGACAGCCCTGGGGCTACTTCGGCGCGTTCCTGACCGCGTCACTGGCGTCCGCGTACGTGATGTACGGATTCGACACGGCCTCCTCGCTCGGCGAGGAGTCCCACAACCCGGGGCGCAACTGCCCCCGCGCCATCCTCCGCGCGCTGGTCGCGTCCTTCCTCATCGGCGGACTGATCCTGCTCTTCGCCCTGATGTCCGTTCCGGATCTGAACGCGAAGGAACTGTCCACGGTCGGCCTGCAGTACGTGGTGCTCACCACGCTCGGCCCGACCGTCGGCGAGATCTTCCTGTGGTGCGTCGTCGTGGCGATCACCGTGTGCGTACTGGCCGTGCACGCCGCCGGTATCCGGCTGATGTTCGCCATGGCCCGGGACAACAACCTCCCCGCGGGCTCGGTGCTCGCCCGGGTCAGCCCGCGCTTCCGGACACCCGTCGTACCCGCGGTGGTGATCGGGCTGGTGGGTGTCGTCATCCTCGTCATCAACATCAACCAGCCACAGATCTTCTCGGTGATCACCAGCATCGCGATCATCATGATCTACATCGCCTATCTGCTGGTCACCACGCCCATGCTGATCCAGCGGCTGCGCGGCGACTGGAAGCCCGCCGAGGGCGCCTTCTCGCTCGGCAGGTTCGGGCTGCCCATCAACATCCTGGCCGTGCTGTGGGGCGCGGCCATGTCCCTGAACCTGGCCTGGCCGCGTGCCGAGGTCTACAACGCGACCGGGCCGCAGCACTGGTATCTGCGCTGGGGCGCCTTCCTGTTCATCGGCGTCGTCGCGCTCGGCGGGTTCACCTACTACTGGTTCGTGCAGCGGCACCGTACGGGCGTGCTCTCCGAGCACGCGTCCGAGGCCGTACGGACCGGTGATCCGACCACTCCGTGACGCCTCTCCGTGACGCCCGCGTGGCGTCCCTGACGACCTCCCTGACGCCTCCCTGACGACTCTGGAGTTCCGATGACCTCAGACACGCCCCGGCCGGAGTTCGACTACGTCGTGGTCGGGGGCGGCACGGCGGGAGCCGTTGTCGCCGCGCGGCTCTCCGAGGACCCGGACGTCAGCGTCTGTGTGGTGGAGGCAGGCCCCTCGGACGCCGGCGACGACAACATCCTCCGGCTGGACCGCTGGATGGCCCTGCTGGAGTCGGGCTACGACTGGGACTACCCCGTCGAACCGCAGGCGAACGGCAACAGCTTCCTGCGCCACGCCCGCGCCAAGGTCCTCGGCGGCTGTTCCTCGCACAACTCCTGCATCGCGTTCTGGGCGCCCGCCGAGGATCTGGACGAGTGGGCCGCGATGGGCTGCGCCGGCTGGCGCGCCGCGGACTGCTTCCCGCTCTACCGACGGCTGGAGAACAACGACGCGCCCGGCGACCACCACGGCCGCTCCGGCCCGGTGACGCTGCGCACGGTGCCCCCGAAGGACCCGTGCGGGCGGGCGCTGCTGGAGGCCTGCGCGGCGGCCGGCATTCCGACGACGCCGTTCAACACGGGTACGACGGTGGTGCGGGGCGCGCACTGGTTCCAGATCAACGCCCGCCCGGACGGCACCCGTTCGTCCGCGTCGGTGTCGTATCTGCATCCCGTCCTCGGCAAGCGGCCCAATCTGGAGGTACGGACCGGCATCCAGGCGCGGCGACTGCTCTTCGCCGACGACGGGCGCTGCACGGGGGTGGAGTACCTGGAGCCGGACACGATCCACACCGGTGTGGTCGGCGCCCGCCGCGAGGTGATCGTGTCCTGCGGGGCCATCGACTCACCGAAGCTGCTGATGCTGTCGGGCATCGGCCCGGCCGGGCACCTGCGGGACGTCGGGATCGACGTACGGGTCGACGCACCCGGGGTCGGTTCGCATCTGCAGGACCATCCCGAGGGCGTGATCATGTGGGAGGCGAAGCAGCCCATGGTCACGTCGTCCACGCAGTGGTGGGAGATCGGCGTCTTCGCCGGCACCGAGCCGGGTCTGGACCGGCCGGACCTGATGTTCCACTACGGCTCGGTGCCCTTCGACATGAACACCTACCGGCGCGGCTATCCGACGTCCGACAACGCCTTCTGCCTCACGCCGAACGTCACCCGGGCCCGCTCGACCGGTACGGTGCGCCTGCGCACCCGCGACTTCCGGGACAAGCCGAAGGTGGACCCCCGCTATTTCACGCACGAGCACGACATCCGCGTGATGACGTACGGGCTGCGGCTGGCGAGGGAGATCGTCGCCCAGGCCCCGATGACCGACTGGGCCGGTGCGGAGCTGGCTCCGGGTCCCGGGGCCACGAGCGACAACGAGTTGTTCGCGTACATCCGCGAGACGCACAACACGGTGTACCACCCGGCAGGCACGGTGCGGATGGGCGCGGACAGCGCCCCGGACGCACCGCTCGACGCGCGGCTGCGGGTCAAGGGGGTCCGGGGGCTGAGGGTGGCGGACGCGTCGGTGATGCCGTTCCTCACGGCGGTCAATCCGTGCATCACGACGATGATGATCGGCGAGAAGTGCGCGGAGCTGATCAGGGAGGGGTGACGCGTCCTCAGGACGACGTCGTCACGACGTCGTCAGGGCGTCGTCAGGGCGTGGCTGTCAGTTGCGACCGCCGCCGCCGCCACCACCGCCACCACCGCCGCCGCCGAAGCCGCCGCGGTCACCGCCGCCACCGCCACCGCCACCGCCACCGCGGTCGCCACCGCGGTCGCCACCGCGGTCGCCGCCGAAGCCGCCACGGTCACCGCCTCGGTCACCGCCCCGGTCGCCGCCGAAGCCGCCGCGGTCGTAGTCCCGGTAGTAGCCGCCGTAGCCGCGGTCGTCCCAGCCCCGGCCGCGGTCGTCGTAGTAGTAGCCGTAGTAGCCGCCGCGGCCGTAGTCGTCGCAGTAGCCGTCGTAGTAGTAGCCGTAGTAGTACCCGTAGTCGTAGCACCCGCGGTGATTGTCCGGCGAGGCCTGCGCCACCCCCGCACCGCCCAGGGACAGAACGAGAGCTGCGGACAGGCCGGCGAACACGCGGAATACCCTCGAGGTCGTTACGCGCATGATGAAGTCCCTTCCCGGGGACTTCGGCACGGTGAGCGGCTGCGGGCCGCGGCGAGGGGCCAGCACATCGGCTTTGAACAGGCAGCACTTCCCACCCGCTCGGCCTGGCGAACCCTGCCGGCGTCGACCGGGGCGTTGAAGTTCTGACCGCCTCCCCCACAACACAAGGAGGCGGACATTTCCCTGCAATTAAGACAAACGTAGGCACGCGCCCATCCGAAAGTCAACCGCTGGCGACCGGCCAGTCAACCGTCCCGGGCCCGCCACGCGGACATCACGATTCCGATTCCGGTCGGGCAAGGGCCGTGCACACGCCACCGTGAAGCGGGACCACTCCGTCCATCCCGGTGAGCCGGTACTTCTTCTCCAGCGTCGACGAGAGACCTGCGAGGGCGACCCAGGCGCCGACGCGGGCCGCCCTGCGGTAGACGGACGCGACGGCGCCCATGCCGCTCGAGTCCCAGAAGGGCATGGCGGAAAGGTCCAGCACCAATTGACGCGCACCCGTCTCGATCTCCTGATGAGCGGTGGCTCGCAGTACGTCGACGGTCGACAGGTCCAGAGCGCCCGTCACGGAGATGACCACGCGACCGCCGCGCATGCGCGTGACGTGGATACCGAACCGCCCAGCGCCCGATGGCCGGTTCGGTGGAGGACCGGCGCCGTGATCGCCGTCGGACGGATGGGCGGACGAGTCGTGACGACAGGTGGTCATCGGCTTCACCCTTCGCTTGCCGCTGGGCGTTTGCTTCCAAGAGAAGACCGGCCGGCCCCACGGTTCGTGACAAGGTCGTCGTTCGCCCCGGATCCGGTCCGGCCGCGCGGTGACAGGTTGGGCCCACCCGCCGTGCGAGGACACCGCGACTTGATAGGCAAGTGAGAAGTTGCCTATTGTGTGGTCGTGGCCGACGACCTGTTCAAAGCCTTGGCCGACCCCACCCGCCGCACCATCCTCGACGAGCTCACGGAGAAGTCCGGACAGACACTGTTCGAGATCTGCTCGCGACTGAGCATGAAGCATCAGCTCGGCATCTCCCGCCAGGCGGTCTCCCAGCACCTCGCCGTGCTGGAGGCCGCCGGGCTCGTCGAGACCAGGCGGGAGGGGCGCTACAAGTTCCACGACCTGAACACGGACCCGCTGAGGCAGATCGCCGAGCGATGGCTCGTGCCCGAGACATCCGGACCGGAGGAGAACACCCCATGAGGATCCATCTGACCAGCGTCTTCGTCGACGACCAGGCCAAAGCCCTGCACTTCTACACCGAGATCCTCGGCTTCGTGAAGAAGTACGACGTCCCGGTGGGCGAGAAGGACCGGTGGCTCACCGTCGTCTCGCCCGACGAGCCCGGCGGCACCGAACTCCTCCTGGAGCCCGCCGGCCACCCCGCCGTCAAGACCTACCGCGACGCGCTCGCCCAGGACGGCATCCCGCTCGCCCAGTTCGCCGTCGACGACGTGAAGGCGGAGTACGAGCGCCTGCGCGGCCTCGGCGTCCGCTTCATCCAGGAGCCCCTGGAGATGGGCCCCGTCACCACCGCCGTCTTCGACGACACCTGCGGCAACCTGATCCAGATCGCGACACAGCCGGCGTAGGCGCTCGGCCGCCCGCGGGGCACCGCCGCGGCGGCACCGGTCCCGGAGCCGGCCCGGGGCCGGACGGGCCGAATCGGGGCGGCCCGCGGCGAGCGCCGACCGTTCAGGCGACCCAGTGCGGCGGCCGGCGGGTGGCCTTCGAGGGGGAGCGGCCGTCGGCGAAGGCGGCGGCCATGCGGTGGACGGCCTCGCGCAGCGTCTGAGGGGGTGTGGTGTAGGGGATGCGGAGCCGGTGCTCGAAGATGCCGGGGTCCGTGGCGAAGAAGGCGCCGCTCTCGATGCGCACGCCGTGGTCCAGCGCCCGTTCGGCGAGCGTCGAGGCGACGGGCTCGCCGAGGTCGACCCACAGCGAGAGCCCGCCGGGCGGAAGCCGCCAGGTCCAGTGCGGGAAGTGCTCGGCCAGGGCCTCGGCCAGGACGGCGCGCTGTGTGCGCAGCTGTTCCAGGCGGGACGGGACCGGTTCTCCGCCCATGGCCAGCAGTTCGAGGGCCAGGAGCTGGTCCAGCACGGGCCCGCCGATGTCGGTGGCGACCCGCTGCCCGGCGAGTTCGGTGACGAGCCGCGCGGGGGCCCGTAGCCATCCGATGCGCAGGCCCGCCCAGTGGGTCTTGCTCATCGATCCGATCGTGATGACCTGGCCGGACCCACCGGGCGCGGCATGGGAGGCGAACGGCGGCGGCGCGGGGACATCGAGCGCGAGGCCGGCCAGGGTCTCGTCGATGACCAGCCAGGACCCGGCACGCGCCGCGGCCCGCAGGACGCGTGCGCGCTCGCGCTCGGGCATGAGGCAGCCGGTCGGATTGTGGAAGTCGGGAATCAGATAGGCCAGTTGGGGCACCGCCTGGCGCAGGGTCGATTCGACGATCTCGACGTCCCAGCCGGTGTCCGTCACCGGGACCGACACGTTGCGCAGGCGGGCCCGGCGCATGGCCTCGAGTGCGTTCGGGTAGGAGGGGTTCTCGGTCATGACCCGGTCGCCCGGGCCGGACAGCAAGCCGATGACGAGCGTGAGTGCGTGCTGGGCACCCGAGGTCACCAGGATCTGCTCGGGCACGGTGGCCAGGCCCCGCCGGGTGAAGCGCTCGGCGATGGCGGCGCGTAGTTCCGGCAGGCCGTAGGGGTGGTATCCGGGGGTGTGCGCATGCCCGGCCACCTGCAGGGTGACGTGGGCGAGGGCGTCGAGGAGTGTCTGCTCCGGCAGCCCGGGCGCGGCCCTGGCCAGGTCGATCGCCGTGTCCTCGGGCGCGAGGAGCCGTGTGATGCCACTGGGGGCCCGGCCTTCGGGCAGCGTCGTCCAGGTGCCCGAGCCCTGGCGGCTGTGTGCGTAGCCGCTCTCGCGCAGCAGGTCGTACACGGCGGTGATGGTGGTCCTGCTGGTGCCGAGGGCGGCGGCCAGCTCCCTTTCGGCGGGGAGCCTGACGTGCAACGCGACGCGTCCGTCCAGGATCAGGGTGCTGATCGCCTGGGCGAGATGACGGTAGGCGGGCCTCGCCTCCGCCGGGTCGGGCAGCATCGCGGCGAGCTGCCCGCTCCCCAGGGTCCGGCCCGTTCGACCCGCCCCGTCCGTCAGCGGGGGCCGATTCGTGTCCGCCATACCATTCCCTTGCGATTGGCCACGCCACCCGAGCCAATAACTGTATCAGGGCACGCCAATGGCCTGGACGATATGCGTCGCGGGCTTCCGCCCTCGTCCTCCGGTCCGTACCGCGGCACCGCAGAAACCCGCCGATTTCCTGGCCAATCGGACACAAGGCGGCGCGCCGGGGCCGATGACATTCGGCTTGATCCCCACCCTCGATCCACCTTTCCTGTGAAGCACTCGTGAATTCGGCTTCATATTCGATCGGCGACATTCCGCTGACCACGTCGGATGATCTCCATCAACCCTCACAACGGAGATCGCCGGTTGACCGAAAGGGTCCCTTGACCATTCATTCGAACGCGAACGAGACTCGCCAGTGGCACTCATGCATCAGGAGCCACAAGCACACGCGCATGCTGACGGCCCTGCGAGACCGATATCGCACGGGGTGTGTGACGGGGGATCATTGAAGGGTGCGGCGTGCGCATTCGGCGCGCGTCCGCTTTGCTCTGGCCTCCCCTCCTCATCTCTTGGTGCGCGAAGGGAATGGAGGGGGAATGCCGACGCACATGGGCTATCCCGGCGTATACATCGAAGAACTCCCCAGCAGCGTCCGCACCATCGCCTCGGTCACCACCTCGGTAACCGCGTTCGTGGGCCACACCCGCCGGGGTCCGCTCAATCAGCCGGTGCGGGTGACGAGTTTCGCGGACTTCGAGCGGCGCTTCGGCGGGCTCACCTCACGTAGCGCCGTCGGCTACGCGGTGCACCAGTTCTTCGGCAACGGCGGGACGGTCGCGGTGATCGTCCGTGTCGCGAAGGCCGGCACCGGCGAGGAAGCCTGCGTCACGCTCAACTCCACCGAGGGGCACAGCGACTGCCCGGTGCTCGAGGTGCACGCCAAGGAGCCCGGGGTCTGGGGTTCGGGGCTGCGGGTGGCCGTCGACCACGACACGCCCACCCCGGACAAGACCTTCAACCTCCACGTCCTCGACGCGCGCGGCGGAGCCCGCGAGTCCTTCACGGGACTGTCGATGAACTCCGGTCACGGCCGCTTCGTCGAGACCGTCGTCAACTCCGGCTCCTCCCTGGTCCGCGTGAAGGCGCTGGACGAGGACCGGCCCGACCCCTCCGGCACGGTCTCCAAGCCGTTCGCCGCCGCTCTGCCGGACCTGAACGTCGAGCTGAAGGTCAAGATCGGTGATGTGGAGCGGGAGTTCACGCTCCACGAGCCCGACCAGGACGGCGAACCGCCGGCCGACGTCACCGAGCTCGCCCTGCTGCTGGAGCGCAAGCTGCGCGCCCTGCCCGACGCCCCGGGCAAGCACGCCTACGCCGGCGCCGAGGTCACCGCCTTCGGCCGGCGGCTCCAGGTCGTCGCCGGGTCCCTCGACCCCGACGACGTGGTGCGCTTCGTCGGCGAGTGCGCCAACGACCTCGGGCTGGAGGCCTCCGTCAATCCGCCCGTCTTCCCGCTCCAGGGCGGCAAGGACGGCGACCCGCCGGGACCGCGCGACCTCATCGGCAGCGAGGCCCGCAAGACGGGCGTACAGGCGCTGCGGGACGTCGACGACGTCAATCTGCTGTCCCTGCCGGAGCTTTCGGCGTACGAGTCCACCGAGGACATGGTCACGGTGCTCTCCGCGGCCGAGCAGCTCTGCCGCGAGCGGCGGATCTTCCTGCTCGTCGACGCCCCGTCGGCGTGGGGCAGCGTGGACGCCGCCCGGGCCGGAATCGGCGCGTTCGACGCCGTACGCAGCAACCACGCCGCGCTCTACTTCCCGCATCTGCAGCTCACCGACCCGCTCACGGGCCGGCTGCGCGCCTTCCCGCCCTCGGGTGCCCTCGCGGGTGTCATCGCCCGTACGGACGGCGAACGCGGTGTGTGGAAGGCCCCCGCCGGGACCGAGGCGCGGCTGGCCGGGGTGCGCTCGCTGACGGTCAAACTCACCGACCGGGAGAACGGACTGCTCAACCCGCTCGGCGTGAACTGTCTGCGCACCTTCCCGGTGGTCGGCCCGCTCGTGTGGGGCGCGCGCACGCTGGAAGGCGCGGACCCGCTCGACAGCGAGTGGAAGTACGTGCCGGTGCGCCGGCTCGCGCTCCATGTCGAGGAGAGCCTCCACCGCGGTCTGCAGTGGGTCGTCTTCGAACCCAACGACGAGCAGCTGTGGCAGCAGATCCGGCTGAAGGCTTCGGCGTATCTCAACGATCTGTTCCGCCAGGGCGCCTTCAAGGGCGGCACGCCCCGCGAGGCGTACTTCGTCAAATGCGACAAGGACACCACGACCGACGCGGACATCGAACGCGGAGTGGTCAACGTCGTGATCGGCATCGCGCCGGTCAGGCCCGCGGAGTTCGTCATCGTGAAGATCCAGCAGATGGCCGGGCAGTTCGACCTCTCGTAACCAAAGGACCCACGAAAAGGAACACGAAGGAAACCGATGGCTGAGTTCCAGATAAACGCCCATCGCTTCGACCCGTACAAGAATTTCAAGTTCCTGGTCCTCTGGGACGGTCGTACGGTCGCGGGCATCAGCAAGATCAGTCCTCTGAAGCGCACCACCGAGGTGGTCAAGCACCGGCACGGCGGTGACCCGAGTTCGCCGCGCAAGTCGCCCGGCCGCTCGGAGTTCGAAGGGGTCACGCTGGAGCGCGGCGTGACGCACGACCCCGAATTCGACCGCTGGGCCAACAAGGTCTGGCAGGTGGGCGCCGGGCTCGGCTCCGAGGTGTCGCTGCGGGACTTCCGCAAGGACATCATCATCCAGGTCCTGAACGAGGCCGGTCAGGTGGCCGTCTCGCACAAGCTCTACCGGGCCTGGGTGAGCGAGTACCAGGTGCTCGGCGAGCTGGACGCCAACGCCAACGCCGTCGCCATCCAGAGCGTCAAGCTCGAATGCGAGGGCTGGGAGCGGGACTACGAGGTGGAGGAGCCGGTCGAGCCCTCGTTCACCCATCCCGCCTGAACACCGCCAGAGCACCGAAGGGTTGAGGGATGACGCTTCCCGGCGAGCGTGCCGAACGCGCCGAGCGCGGCACCGTCACGCCCGCCGGCCCCGCCGAGCTGCTCGCCACCTGGGAGGCCGGGCTGGTGCAGCACGACGCGGGACGGTCGCTGCTGCTGCACCGTGCGGCCCGCCCGGACGCCGGCACCGACGAACTGCTGTCGGTGCCGGTGGGCGAGCGCGAGGCGGACCTGCTCGCGCTGCGCCGGGCGCTGTTCGGCGAGCGGATGCAGGTACGTGTCGAATGCGAGTCGTGCGGGGAAGCGATGGAGTTCGACCTCGACGCGACACTGCTCGGCGACCGGACACGGACGCCGGACGGGCCGCTGCGGGTGACGGAAGGCGAGTGGGTGGTCGACTTCCGGCTGCCCACCGTCGCCGACCTCGCCGCGGCCGGCACGGCGTCCGGTCCGGACGAGGCGCGGCGTCTGCTGCTGGCGCGCTGCACGGTCTCGGCGGTACGGGACGGACGGACCGTACCCGCGGACCGGCTGGCCGAGTCGCTCCCGGAGCCGGTGCAGCGGCGGCTCGCCGAGGCGGCCGGACAGGCCGACCCGGCGGCCGATGTGACGCTGAACGTGGCGTGCCCCGAGTGCGGTGAGGCCACCCCGGCCGAGCTGGACATCTCCTCCTACCTCTGGACCGAACTGGACAACTGGGCGCGGGACGTCCTGCTCGACGTCCATCTGCTCGCCACCGCCTACGGGTGGAGCGAGCCGGAGATCCTGGCGCTCAGCCCGCTGCGGCGTCGCTACTACCTGGAGCTGTGCGCAGATGCCTGACGTGCCCGTGCCCGACCACTTCGACCGGCTGCTCGCCCGGTACACGGCTCCCGGCGCGGCGCGGGTACGGCCCCGGCTGCCGGGCCCGTTCGAGCGGGTCGAGGCGCTGCGGACCGCTCCCCCCGAGCCCGGCGACCCGGCCGCGCTGGTCCCGGCCGCGCCGCCGGCCTCCGGGCCGGCCGGGGAACAGCCGCGCCCCGTGCGTGAGGTACGGACCGAGCGGCACACCGTCGTACGGACCGAGGGGGCGCGGCCGGGCGAGCCCGAGCCGGCCCCGGCCGGCCTCGTCCCGTCCACCCCGCTGTTGCCGCCCCGGGCGGCGGCCGCTCCGGGGCCGCGTGAGGTGGCCGCGGCGAGTCCGCCCGCGTCCCGTGGAGCGCCGTCGTCGGCGACGGCGCCCGGCACACGGCGGCAGTCGCCCGGCGTCGTGGCGCGTGCCGCCGATCCGGCGCCCGCGTCCGCGCCCCTCGCACCGGCACGGCCGCGCGGGGCCGACACCGCGGCCGCCCGTGGTGCGACGCAGAGCGGCATCGGCAGGCGGGCGCCCCGGCCGGCGGAACGCGTCGTACACGTACAGATCGGCCGGCTCGAAGTGAGCGCGGCGCCGCCGCCGGGCGCGAGCCGTCCGGCCGGGGACCGGCCCGACCACACCGGACGGCGCGGGCCCGCGCTGACCCTGGACGACTATCTGGCGCGTGGCGAGACGAGGGACTGAGGACTGAACCCATGAGCAACGCACTTGCCTTCGCGACGGTCACCCAGGCACTGGCCCTGCTGATCGAGAGCAATCTGAGCCCGGAGATGGACATCGCGGTGAAGGTCGAGACCCGCAGACCGCCGGCCGAGCCACCCACCGAGCCGACCATCAACGTCTTTCTGTACCAGGTCACTCCGAACCCCTCGATGCGCCACACCGACCTGCCGACGCGTGCCGCCGACGGCACGCTGGTCAAGCGCCCTGCCGCACCACTGGATCTGCACTATCTGATCAGCGCGTACGGCGAAGAGGCGGAGCTCGTCGGGCAGCGGCTCATCGGGTGTGTGGTGCGGACGCTGCACGAGATACCGGTGCTGCCGCGGGAGTTGATCGAGCTCGCGGCGGAACGTCCTTATCTGGCCGGCAGCGATCTGGCGCAGTCGCCGCAGAAGGTGCGGTTCACCCCGACGGTGATGGACGTCGACGAGACGTCGAAGCTGTGGGGGATGCTCCACCAGACCCCGTACTCGCTGTCGGTGGCGTACCAGGCGTCGCTGGTCCTGATCGAGGGCCGCGAGAAGCCGGTCCCGGCGAAGCCGGTGGAGACCCGGACGGTACGGGTACTGCCGTTCGGGGCGCCGGGCGCGCCGGTGCCGCCCGGGACGGACAACCCCGGTGCGGACGAGCCGAGTACGGACGTTCCCGCGTCGGACGAGGCGGGCACGGAGGCCCCGGCCGGCGGAGCCGAGCCGGATCCCGAGTCCTCGGAGCCCGCGCCCGCGAGGAAGCGTGCCGCGGCCAAACGTTCGGCGCCCGCCCGCACCCGCAAGGCCACTGGCAAGCCGTCCGGCCGGGCGCCGGGCGGGAAGTCCGACGCGGACAACGGCGCGGACGCGGACGGCAAGGAGCGCTGAGACAGGGTGCGTGACACGGGGGTGGGTGAGGACATGAGCGCGTACGAGGACACGGGCCGGGGCACGGGAACGAGCGCCGGCGCGGACGGCCGCGCGCTGACGACGGCGATCCGCTCGGTCCTCGCCCGCGTCGACGCGCACGCGGCGCGGGCACGGCGACGGCCGGGCGGCACGGCGGCCGGCGACACACGCCCCGGTGCCGCCGCGCCCGACACACAGGACCCGGGACACCTCACCGGCCCGCCCGCCGGCGAGCGACGGGAGTCCGCCGCACGTACGACGGCGCGGCACGACGACACCGCCGGTGCCGGCCGGCCCCTCGTACCGACGGGTGACGCCGCAGCCACGTCCGGATCGGGCCGGCCGGCGACGGAGGCGGACGCGCACGCCGGCGGGCTCGCCGTCCCCGACGGGCCGGCCACTCTCGACGCGCTCGTCACGTGCTTCGGGCTCACGTCCTTCGAGCGTGACGTCGTTCTCCTTGCCGCCGCCGCGGAGCTCGACCCCACCACCGGCAGCCGCTGCGCCGCCGCGAGCGGCGACCCGGAGCGGACGCATCCGACCTTCTCGCTCGCCCTCGCCGCACTCGGCGACGCGCACTGGAGTGCCCTGACGCCCGTCGCCCCACTGCGTCGCTGGCGACTCGTCGAGCTGGACGACGAGACCCGGCTGACCGCCTCCCGGCTCCGCCTCGACGAGCGGATCCTGCACTTCCTGGTCGGCTCGCCGTATCTGGACGCCCGGCTGCACGGGCTGCTCCGCCGCACGAGCGTGCCGGACACCCTCCCCTCCTCGTACGACCTCGCCGCGAGCCGGGTCGCCGCCGGGTGGGCGGGGGCCGGGCGGCGCGCCCCGCTCCGGGTCGAGCTGGTCGGCGGCGATCTGCGGTCCCGCGTCGACATCGCCGCCGCGGCCGCCCGCCGTTCCGGTCTCGGTCTGTACGCGATGGCCGCCGAGGACATCCCCACCGACCCCGCAGAACGGGACCGTCTGGCCAGGCTCTGGCAGCGCGAGGCGATCCTGCTGCCCGCGGCGCTCCTGGTGGAGGTCGGGGATCTGGAGCGCGACCAGGCCGCCGCCACCGACGCGTTCCTGGAGAGCGCTGCCGTCCCTCTCGTCGTGTCGAGTCCTGATCCGCGGCAGACCGCGCGGCAGCGCGGCGAGCGGGTCACCGTACCGGCCCTCGACACCGACGAGCAGCTGGGGGTGTGGGCGGATGCCTTCGAGGAGGTGCCCGAGGTGTCCGACGCGGACCTCCGCGACCTCGTCGCGCAGTTCTCGCTCCCACCGCATCTCATCCGCTCCGCCGGCGCGACCGTCGTACGGGACCTGCAGGACGAGAACGAGCTGGACGCCACCGGACTGGCCTGGAAGGCGGGGCTCACCGAGGCCCGCATGGGCATGGACGAGCTGGGCCGGCGGATCGAGCCGCAGGCGTCCTGGGGCGATCTGGTGCTCGCGGAGCGGCAGTTGAAGATCCTGCGGGAGATCGTCGCGCATGTACGGCAGCGGTCCACCGTCTACCAGGAGTGGGGATTCGCGGCGACACTGCGCCGCGGACTCGGCGTCACCGCGCTCTTCGCCGGGGGCTCCGGCACCGGGAAGACGCTCGCCGCCGAGGTGATGGCGCGGGAGCTGGGGCTCGATCTGTTCGTCATCGACCTGTCCCAGGTGGTCAGCAAGTACATCGGTGAGACGGAGAAGAACCTGCGCAAGGTCTTCGACGCCGCCGAACGCGGCGGCGCGCTGCTGCTGTTCGACGAGGCGGACGCGCTGTTCGGCAAGCGCAGCGAGGTCAAGGACAGCCATGACCGGTACGCGAACCTCGAGGTCAGCTATCTGCTGATGCGCATGGAGGCGTACCGGGGCCTGGCGATCCTCACGACCAACATGAAGCAGGCACTGGACACGGCGTTCATGCGCCGTATCCGCTTCGTCGTGGACTTCCCCTTCCCCGGGGAGAGCGAGCGCGCCGAGATCTGGCGGCGGGTACTGCCCGCGCGTGCGCCGATGAAGGGCATCGATCCGGAACTGCTCGCGCGGCTGACCGTGGCGGGCGGCTCGATCCGCAACATCGCCCTGTCCGGCGCCTTCCTCGCCGCGGAGGAGGGGGACCGGCTCCAGATGCGGCACATGCTGGAGGCGGCGCGCACCGAATACCTCAAGCTGGACCGCTCCTTGACGCCGTCGGAGGTCCACGGATGGGTCTGAACGAGGTTCCTCGCACCGTACGCGTGGACATCGGCGAGCTGGTGCTGGACGGCTTCGACCGGCTGGACCCGGACCGGGTGTCGGCCGCCTTCCAGGCCGAACTGGCCCGGCTCGTACGGGAGCGGGGCGTGCCGCTGGCCACGGACGGCGGCCGGGCACTGGACGGGCTGGCGGGGCTGCCGCCGCTGCCCGCGACGGCCTCGCCGCACCGGCTGGGCGAGGCGCTGGCGCGCGCGGTCCACGCGGGACTCTCGGGACGGGGTGAGCCGCGATGAGTACGTCCCACGCCTCGGCCCAGGACGCCCGGGCGGCGCAGGCCGAGCGGCGCCGCAAGCGCAAGGAGCGGGCCGGGTCCCGTACCCCGGAGCCGAAGAACATCGTCAGCGGCGCAGGGCAGCCGCTCGATCTCAGCGTACGGCGTGAGCTGGAGGAGCAGCTCGGTCACGACTTCAGCCGGGTACGGCTGCACACCGACCGGGACGCGGGCGCGCTCACCGAGATGCTGGGCGCGGACGCGGTCGCGGTCGGCCAGGACATCTTCTTCCGCGAGGGCGCGTACCGGCCGGGCACGGCGGACGGGCAGCGGCTGCTCGCGCACGAACTGCTGCACACGGTGCAGAACCCGGACGGTCTGGGCGCGCTGCGCGCGGGCCGTGACCTGGGGGCGGTGAGTCTGCCGCAGCAGGCGATGGAGCGCGAGGCGGAGTCGGCCGCGCAGGCTCTCGTACGGGACGGGGAACAGGCCCCGGAGGTGGAGCCGGACCAGGCGACGCCCGGCTGGCTGCGGTACGCCACGGTCGACGCCGACCGGACCCGGATGGAGCAGCTGGACCCGGCCACGCTGGTGGACCGTCTCGCGAACGGCGTGCTGCGGTCGCTGCGCGGCGACCCGGCGGACCTGTCGGGCCGGGTGCGGCTGGAACTGTCCAGGCTCTCCCCGCAGTTGCAGGACTCGGTTCTGGACCGGCTGGAGCCGCGGCTGCTCACGCCCGAGTACGACCGGCTGCTCGATCTGGTCGAGCGGGCCGAAACCGGTCCGCCGGAGAGCCGGCCGGCCGAGGTGCCGGGGCCGGAGATCGACCTCTTCGCCGAGCTGGGCGTGGAGCGCGCCCGGTGGCAGCGCGCGGAGGAGGCCGACCGGGGCTCGCGGGACAAGCGGGACGAGGACGCCCGCGAGGAGCGGCAGGACGCCAGGGCGCGCGACGAGAAGCGCGGCGGCGACCGGAGCAGGGCGCGGTCGGACGCCGCGGCGGAGCAGGAGGAGGCCGCCCGTCGCACGGACCAGGAGGACGAGCGCGCCCGCTCCCGGCAACACGCCGCGCAGGAGCAGCGGCAGGAAGAGGAGAAGCAGGGCCAGGACCGCCAACGGGTCGACGAGGCCGCGGACGAGCGTGCCCAGAGCCAGGCCGACGGCTCGGAGCAGGCCAAGGAGGAGCGCAAGGAACAGCGCGACCGGGAGGAGCGCGACCTCGAACAGGCGAACGCCCCCGGTGCGGACAAGCGCACACGCAAGGACGACGCGAAGAAGCCGGCCGACGGGTCCAGGCAGGAGAACCTCGACCCGAAGGCGAAGGCGCAACCCGGCCCCGTACGCCCGGAGAAGGTGGACGAGCGGGCCGAGCAGGCGGACAGCGCCCTGTCCGAACACGGCCTGCACGAGAAGGACGAGGACGAGCCGGACGAGGCGGAGAAGCCGCTCGGTCTCGAAGCGGGCGCGGACAAGGAGATCAGCGGTACGGAGGACCGCGACGGAGCGGGTGGCGCCCACGGTCGCGAGCCCGAGCTGAAGCCGGAGGACCATCTGCCGGCTACCGACCTCGACGTGTCGGCGGTGCCGACCGCGGACAACCCTCAGGCGTCGCTGCCCACGTTCCCCGCTCCCCCGCCGACGAAGGCCGAACAGGTCCTGGAGCAGCGGGAGAACGATGCCGAGGAGGAAGAGGACGAGGACGCCCCCGAGGCCGAGGCCAAGCCGCCGGGCGCGGAGATGGGCCCGGTCGAGGGCGAGGCTCCGCAGCCGGAGGGTGGCCCCGCGGCCGAGGCCGGGGACCGCGGCGAGAGGGATCTCCAGCCGGAGAAGCCGGTACAGCAGGAGGTCGGCCCCGACCCGGAGACCGAGGACAGGCAGGATCCTGAACCCGAGGCGGAGAAGCAGGATCCCGAGCAGCGGCAGGAACGGGCGTCCGCCGAGGGCGAAGCGGACGACAGGGACACCGACGGCGGCGACGGCCAGGAGGAACCGGACGCCAAGGGGGCCGCGGAACAGCAGCAGGAACGCAAGGAACGCGACGGGCGGGCGGCGAAGGAGGAGTCGTCGGGGCAGCCGCGGGGCGCCGCCCCGGACAAGCCTTCGCTCGCGCCGTCCGGATCCGCGGGGTCCGGTCCCGGCTCGTCCCTCGTACCACCGGCGGGCGCGCACACCTCGCGGTCCTCCGTCGAGGACCGCAGGCCCTCCCCCGCCGCGCGCCGCGTCGCGGACTCCGCGAAGGGCGATCACGAAGCCCCCGCGCCCAAGAGCCGGATCCCGAAGGAGAGCGGGCCGGGAGCCGCACCCAGCGGGACGGTCGGCGGCAGTGGGACGGCGGGGCCGAGCGCGGCGACCGGCCCCGGCGGGGCACCACCGGTGGCGCAGGCCGCGGTGAGCCCGGCGGCCGAACAGGCCGCGAGTCCCGGCAAGCTGGGCGCTCCCGCGCCGGAGGGTGCACAGGCCGCTCCGGAGGCATCGCTGGAGAAGGACGGCGGCGGTTGCGCCCCGCCGGAGCCCGCGGCGGAGAAGGAGGAGCCGGGCGGCAGCTGCGGAGGCGGGGGCGGCGGCGCCGCTCCCGAGGAGAAGCGGCAGGAGCCGCCGGACGTCTCGGCCCAGGACCCGAAGGCCGCCGTCGGCACGGTCAGCAAGCTGGCTCCGGACCAGGCACTGGCCGCGATGCCCGGTGTGGACGCCGCCGCGGACAAGAAGGTCGGCGAGGAGCAGCAGCGGCTCGACGCCAACCCGCCGAAGCGGGAGCGGCCTTCGGGCGCGCCCCGCACTCGGTCGGGTCCGCCCGAGGCGGCCGCCCCTGCCGCCCAGGTGACGGGCCGGGTCGAGAAGCTCGGGCCCGAGGAGCAGGTCGAGAAGCAGAAGGCCAAGGGCAGCGACAAGGCGCAGGGCGCGAAGCCCACCGACAACACGCCACCGCCGCCCGCGCCGGTGGCGGACAAGCTGACCGAGGAGGAGGCGAAGAACGTCGACGCCGCGGCCGACGCCGTCCCCACCGTCGACCCGGAGCTGCGGAACAAGACGGTCGGCCCCGCCCCCAAGATCAGGCTCGAGGGCGAGAGCGACCCGAAGCGTACGGACGACCAGGCCAAGGCGCTCAAGGAGAAGCAGTCCGACATCCAGGGCAGGGGCCGTGAGGACGCGGCCAAGCCGATGGGCGAGGACCAGATCTTCCCCGACGCTCCTCAGGAGCAGCTGGTCGGCAAGGCCACGGGCGGTCGTCGGCGGGGCGGCGGAGGCGAGTCGAGGGCCGGGGCCGGGGCCGCGCCCAGGCCCGGCATGGGAGCGGTCGCCAAGCAGGAGCGCGGCAGCGAGATCCGGGGAGCCGCGGGGCAGGCACAGGGCGACCTGGTCGCCAAGGAGAAGGAACAGCGGCAGGGCGAGCAGCAGGCCAAGCAGGAGAAGCAGACCGAGATCGACCGCGAGGTCACCCGGAACGCGGAGAAGCAGACGGCCGAACGTGGCCGCGCGGCCGACGACGCCCAGCGCGAGCGCGAGAACTGGCGCGGCGAGCAGGACAAGAAGATCGAGGACGCGGACAAGAAGTCCGAGAAGGAGCACACCGACAAGAACAAGGAGATCGTCAAGGCCCGCGACGACAAGGACAAGGAGGTCAACGACCGGAAGGACAAGGACAACCAGCAGATCGACTCGGAGCGCGAGAAGGCGGAGAAGGAAGCCGAGCGGAAGAAGGAGGAGGAGAAGCCCTCGGGAGGCTTCTTCGGCTGGGTCGCCGACAAGGTGAAGAGCGCCTTCAACGCCATCCTCGACGCGGTCACCAAGGTCTTCGACGCCGCGCGTGCGGCGGTCAACGGCATCATCGACACGTTCAAGGACTGGGCCGACAAGGCCATCGACTTCGTACGTGACCTCGCCGTCAAGGCGATCAACGTACTGGCGGACGCGCTGATCGCGATCGGGGACGTGCTGCTCGCGGCGTTCCCTGAGCTGCGGGACAAGTTCCGCAAGGCCATCGAGGGCCTGCGGGACAAGGCGATCTCGGCGGTCAACGCCCTGGCGGACGGCCTGAAGAAGGCGGTCAACGCCCTGCTGGACGCCCTGGCGGCCGGGCTGAACGCGCTGCTGGACGTGCTCGAAGCGGGCATCAAGGCCGTCATCAAGATCTACCAGGCGGTGATTCTCGGCGCGATCAAGTTCGCCCAGGCTGCGATCGAGGCGCTGGGCAAGTTCGCGGCCCTCGTCGCGGACATCGCGCCGGACCCGGGCGGCTGGCTGGGCAAGGCGGGCAGCTCGGCGAAGTCCGGTATCCAGGACCACTTGTGGGGCGCGATCAAGACCGGCGTCAAGCGGTGGTTCGACACGAAGGTCGAGGGCATCCTCGGACTGGGCAAGGCCGTGATCGACGTGCTGGTCAAGGGCTGCGTCTCGGTCAAGCAGATCGGGAAGATGACGTGGGACGCGATCGTCGCGTCGCTGCCGATGATGATCGCCTCGATCGTGATCGAGAAGGTCGTCTCGATGCTGGTGCCGGCGGCGGGAGCGATCCTCACGATCGTGCAGGGCCTGATGGCGGCCTGGCAGAGCCTCAGCTCGATCCTGACGGCGTTCGGCAAGTTCTGGGCGTACCTGAAGGCGGTCAAGGCGGGCCCGGCGGCGTGCCTGTTCGCTGAGGCGGTGGCGGCGGGGATCGTGGCGCTGCTGGACTTCATCGCCAACTTCCTGATGATCCGCCTCGCGGGCGCGACGAAGGGAGTGGGCAAACGCCTCAAGGCCATGGCCGAGAAGATCATGCGGGGCCTGAAGAAGACGGGCAAGGGCGCGAAGCAGGCCGCGGGCGACGCGGTCAACAAGGCCCGGGGCGCGGTGCGCAGCGCCCAGGAGGCCCTGGCCCGCCCCACGGCCCCGGCCCGCCCGAAGGGACCGCGCGTCCCCAAGAACCGCTCGGCGTCGACGGACCGGGGCCAAGGGGCGAACCGGGTCCCGAAGGACACGGTGCGCGACCGGCCGACGAGCCGTACGCCGGACAGGGAACGGGACCGCAGGCGTGAGGAGAGCGAGGCCCAACGCGAGCAGCAGCGGCCGGAGTCACGGCCGGACCAGCAGCCCGGGACCAGGCCCGACAGGGCTGCGGACCAGAAGCCCGACACCCGCAAGGACAAGTCGCCCGACACGGCGGCTCCCAAGAAGAAGAAGGAGACCGAGGCCCCCAAGCGCCAGAAGCCGCGCAAGCCGAAGTCCGCGCTGGGCAGGGCACTCCAGAAGATCAAGGGCAAGGTCAAGTCGGCCCTGAAGAAGGTCCGCAACGCCGGCAAGGCGCTGGGCAGGAAGCTCCGCAAGAGCAAGGTGGGCCAGGCGCTCAAGAACAGCGGCAGGAAGATGCGTGACTTCTTCAAGAAGAAGCGCGACCGGATGCGCGACGACAAGAAGCGGCGTGCCGACACCCGCAAGACCGACCGCAGTGAGCGCAGGAAGAAGGAGAACTCCTCGGATTCGAAGCGTGATCGGCTGCGGGATGCTGTCGCCCGTATCCGCCCCCGGCTCAAGGACCGCCTGGACCGCGGGATGACCGTGGGCAATCATCAGGCACTCCTCGAAGAGCTGCGCAAGTGGTACCGCCTCAGCGGCCTGCGCAAGAACGGGGGCGAGGACTTCCGGGTGTGGGCCTCGCTCAACCCGCGGCTCCCGACCAACAACGGCGTCAGCCAGAACGGAATCGACCGGAGCGAGCCTCTGCGGCTGCCCGACCCCGATCCCCTGCCCTTCAGCAACGACACGACCAAGGAGCCCACGGGCTTCACCATGCAGTTCATCAACAGCGAATGGGCTGAGAAAAACGGTCAGTACCCGCCGTCGGGGCGCTCCACCAAGGTCCGCATGCTCGCCGGATTCAGGTACATCGACAGGCACTCCCTGTGGGAACCGCAGGGGAACCTCCAGTGGGACCTCATGCACCTGTTGCCCAGGGAACTGGGCGGTCCCAGCCAAGCGACCAACTTCGTACCGGCACCGAACTTCAAGAACCGCGGCTTCTACAACCAAATCGAAGGAGAAGCGGCGGGAAAGTTCGGCGACAACGCCGCCAACAATTCCAAGATGCCGGGTGACTACAAACTCAACCTCGACCTCTACAAGGGGAATGCGTCAGGCTACCCCGGAAACGTCTATCCGGACTTCTTCCCACGCAGCATCACGGCGACATACCGAACACACGATCACAAGGGTACGGGGAACGGCAGGAGTCGCTCCGAATGGAAGCCCTCCGCCTGGCGCGCACCCGAGACGGTCCGCTTCGACCCGCCGCCGACGAAGAGCGTCGGGGCCATTGACATCAATACGGTCAACTTCGCCCATGCGACGAGCCTGGCGCGCGTTCGAAGCCTTCTCGGGAACCACGACATCACCGTCCTCGCAGTACGGAAGATGCGCCCGTTCACCGATATCGACGACATGCACGACAAGCTGGCCGGATACGTGCACACCACAGGCCGCCCTCTCTACAGTTTCGAGGAGAAGATATGGCCGCAAATCCAGGAGAACTACGACAACGGTCTCTTCACCATCTAGGAAGGCACCGCAATGAGTACGCTCAATCGGCTGGAAGAGCAGCACCTCGCGTCACTTGACAGCATCCGCCGGGCGGCAGGGATCGAGGTGGTCGATGAATCTCTGGGAGAGCCGGGAAGTTCCTTCTCCGAACTCCTGCCGCTGTCCGAGTTCAATGCCGACTGGGCGCATCTGATCCTCGACAAGGACATGCTCGACGGGGCGATCCGGATCCCGGGCCTCGCCGTCAACTGGGTCACCGCCGACCCGTTGCCAGAATTCTTCGGCGAGTACCGCATCCCCGACCCCTTCGAAATCCTGATGCAGGCACCCGACCCAGCGGCCGACACGATCCCGGACGGTTTTCAGCGGGAGTTCGTCCAACAACTGCGTTACATCGACTCGGCCTACCGCTCCGGTGTCGGTTCGATGACGTATCTGCGCATGGCACCGGACGTCTCCCCGCTGGAGGTCTGGCACTTCGACCTGGCACGCACCGGTCAGGCTCCCCACCCCCCGGGGTACGTCCGGCTCGACCTCACCTTTCAGCAGTACATGGAGACGCTCCTGGTCACCAAGGGAACACGCGGCTGGCAGTACCTCTTTGCCGATGTGTCGTTCCGGGACCGCGCACTCGGCGACATCGGTGACCACGTCAAGAAGATGCTCGACGTATTTCCCGGACTCTTTCCCGGACATGACTACTCACCGCTCGCCCAGCGACTGGAGGCCCGCCTGTGACCCGCTACGCCGACATACCCAAGCCCATCCGCTCCGGCATCGTCATCGTCGACCCCGAGCGCGGCACCCCCCAGCGCATCATCGTCCTCCAGTTCAATCCCGACACCCTGGAGCGCTCCGTCGCGCCGCAGTCCTCCGGAGGGAGCGGTGATGCCGGCGGAGGGGGCAGTGGGAGCGGGGACCGGAACGAGGCGTTGCGGCTGAAGGGGCCCGCGGAGGAGACGTGGAAGTTCACCGCGGAGATCGACGCGACCGATCAGTTCGAGGTCGCCGCACCCGACGGGATCCATCCGCAGCTCGCCGTGCTGGAGATGCTCGTGCAGCCGACCACCGCACAGCTGAGGGAGGCCACCCGCCTCAGCAAGAAGGGCACGATCGAGATCAGTCCCATCGAGACGCCGCTCACCCTGTTCACCTGGGGGAGCAAGCGCGTCATGCCGGTGCGGCTCACGGAGCTGTCGGTCAACGAGTCGGCGTTCGACGTGCAGCTGAATCCGATCCGGGCCTCGCTGGGCATCGGGATGAAGGTGCTCACCGTGAGCGATCTGCCGGCCGGGCACCGGGGCGCGGACCTGTATCTGGCGCATCTGGCGCAGAAGGAGCGGCTGGCCGCGGCCGCGCGTGGCGGGCGGCTGGCCGAGCTCGGTCTGGCACGGGGGGTGTGAGGAAGATGATCGAACCGTACGAGAACGCGCTGGACGCGATACCGGGCTCGCACCCGTATCCGCGGACGAGCCGTTACCACGACGCCGAGATCGGGGTGCACACACAGCCGGACGGCACCGAGGTCCGGTACACCAGGCGGAGGCTGCTGCCGCCGCTGCCCGACGCCGAGGACACCGTCCCGCACACCGTCAGCAGCGGTGAGCGGCCCGACCACCTCGGGCAGCGGTACGTCGGCGACCCCGGGCAGTGGTGGCAGATCGCGGACGCCAATCCCGTGCTCGACCCCGGTGAGCTGACCGCGGAGCCGGGGCGGGAGATCCGGATTCCGCTGCCGGGCGGCTTCCATGGCTGACGAGCCGATCGGCAACGGGCCGGTCCATCTCACCCTGCACATGGGGCCGAAGCTGACCCGGCCGGTTCCGGCCGAGGTGACGGAGGCGTTGCTGTCGGCGCAGATCACCAGCACCGCCGGGGAGCGCAGTGGGTTCCAGCTCGCGTTCGATCTCACCAAGAAGGGGCTGATCGCGCGGCGGCTGCTGCCGGAGGGGTTCTTCGATCCCAAGACCAGGGTGATCGTCACGACCTCGGTGAGGGGCATTCCGACGGTGGTCCTGGACGGCCTGATCGTCCGTCAGGAGGTGGGGGCCAGCAACCAGCCGGGGCAGACCACGCTCACCGTCACCGGTGAGGACCTCACCCTGCTCATGGACCTGGAGGAGCGGACCGACCGCTACCCCAATCTCGCGCCCTCGCAGCGGGTGGAACGGATCCTCGCCAAGTACGCCGACTACGGCATCGACACCCGCATCATCCGTGAGCAGGTGCAGCAACCGCCCCGCGAGCAGCTGCGCGTCGACTACCAGACCGGCACCGATCTGCAGTACCTCAACGATCTGGCCAGGGCGAACGGATACACCTTCTATCTCGACCCCGGCCCGGTGCCCGGCCGCTCCACCGCCTTCTGGGGCCCCGAGCAGCGGCTGGGCCGCCGTCAGCACGCGCTCAACGTCAACATGGACAGCAACTCCACCGTCGACCAGCTGACCTTCGCCTACGACGGCACGGCCAGGGAGGAGCCGCAGGCGCGCGTGCAGGACCCGCGGACCCGCGACGTGCGGCTGCTGGCCCAGCCCGACATCAGTCCGCTGCGGCCGCCGCTCGGGCGCAGGGCGTCGCCGGCGCTCAAGCGCAGGACGCTGTCCGGTACGGCGAAGAAGGAGCTCGGACAGGCCGAGGCCGAGGCGCTGGCCCGGGCGGCGACCTCCGCGGACGCGATCTCCGGGTCCGGTTCGCTCGACGTCACCCGGTACGGCTATGTGCTGCGGCCGCGCGAGCTGGTGGGGGTGCGCGGCTCCGGTGTCACGTACGACGGCGACTACTACGTCAAGTCGGTCACGCACAACCTCCGCCCCGGCTCGTACCAGCAGAACTTCACGCTGTCCCGCGAGGGCCTCATCGCCCGCAGCGGGACGGTGCGTCCGTAGGGCGGCAGAGAGCCGTACGGCCGTAAAGCCCCGAAGACCAGGAGAACTTCGTATGGCGGCACCGAACAACCGCTTCCTCGGCAAGTTCCGGGGCCGGGTGATCGACAACAGGGATCCGCTCCGGCTGGGCCGCATCACGGCCCAGGTGCCGGACGTGCTGGGTGACGAGGCGTCCACGTGGGCGCTGCCGTGTCTGCCGTTCACCGGGCGCCGGGCGGGCCACTACGCCGTCCCGGAGGTCGGGGCGGGCGTGTGGATCGAGTTCGAGCAGGGGGATCCCAGCTTCCCCGTCTGGACGGGGAGTTGGTACGGCGACGCGTCCGAACTGCCGCCGCGGGTGAGTGCCGAGGTGCCCGCGTCGCAGCCGGTCGTCATCCAGACGCCCGGCGACCACAAGCTGGTGATGTCGGACGTGCCGGGCGGTACGGGGATTCTGCTGGAGGCCCGGGGCGGCGCGTACATCCGGATCGACGAGAAGGGCGTGACCATCGGCAACGGCAAGGGGGCGTCGATCGTGCTGATCGGCGACGAGGTCAGCATCAACGAGGGCCGGCTGATCGTGCCCGGGAAGCGCTAGCGGAGAACGGGGAGTTACGTGTTGTCGGGGAATCTCGTGAACGGCGTTACGCCGATCAGCTGTCCGCACGGTGGCCGGGTCGCGCCCGCCGCCTCCGCCCCGTCGTCCGGGGTCCGGATCGACGGCCACCCGGTGGCCACCGCGACCGCGGTCTTCACGGTCGTCGGCTGCCGGCACCTGGTCGACGGGGTGCCGCACCCCTGCGCGACGGTGCGCTGGACGCCGGACCGCGGCGGTGTGCTGGTCGACGGCGCTCCGGTGCTGCTCGACCGTACGTCCGCGCTGTGCTTCAGCACCGGCCTGGTGCCGCAGGGCCCGCCGGTCGTCACTTCGGCCGCGGGGGAGGTCGCGTCGCGATGAGGACCGTACGTACGGACGTCGCCTTCCCGTTCCGCGTCGACGGCCGCGGCCGCACCGCGCACGCGGCTGACGACGCGCATGTGCGCGATCTGATCGAGCAGTTGCTGTTCACCAGCCCGGGTGAGCGGGTGATGCGGCCGGACTTCGGCTGTGGGCTGCTGGATCTGGTCTTCACGCCCAACAGCCCGGAGCTGGCGTCCGCGCTGGAGCTGTCGGTGCAGGCAGCGCTGCAGCGCTGGCTGGGTGAGCTGATCGAGGTGGAAGCCCTGGACGTGGTGAGCGAGGAGAACGTGGTCCGGGTGTATCTGCGGTACGTGGTGCGCTCCACCGGGAGCCGGCGCGACGAGGTCTTCGAGGGGAGCGGGCCGGCGTGAGGGAACGGATGATCTGCCGAACCGACGGCAGGCGCGCGAAGGTACGCGCCGCGCGGCTCGGCGGCGTGGACGCCGTCGAAGTCGGTGACGACGGGCTGACGCTCACGGTCACCTTTCTCGGGAAGGCCCCGGAGGGCCTCTGCCCGGAGAACGTCCGCATCGACGGGGGTCGCCGGATCACCGGCATCGAGGCCGTCGAGGTGTCCGTGGAGCGCGAGGAGGACCCCGAACTCGACGACCGGTTGTTCGTCACGCTCGACCGGACCGGGGACACCTCCGCCTACCGGCTCTCGATCGTGGACACCGATCCGTACGGACGACCCGGCACGGAGCCCTTCCCCGGTTTCGACCAGCGTTACCACTCGGCCGAGTTCGTCTTCCTGCCGGACTGTCCGAGCCCGTTCGACTGCGTGGACGAGCAGCCGGAGGTGCCCGCCGCCGGACCGCCGGCGCCGGTCGTCGACTACACGGCGCGCGACTACGACTCGATCCGGGCCCTGATCCTGGACCGGCTGGCGCTGACGACCCCGGGCTGGGTCGAGCGCAACGCCGCCGACCTCGGCACGACCCTGGTCGAGATCCTCGCCCACACCGCCGACCGGATCAGCTACCAGCAGGACGCCGTGGCCACGGAGGCGTACCTCGACACGGCCCGCAGGCGGGTGTCAGTACGGCGCCATGTACGGCTCATCGACTACCCGATGCACGACGGGGTCAACGCCCGCGCCTTCGTCGCGGTCGAGGCCGTACGCGAACTGACGCTGCTGCCCGGCACGTTCCGCTTCGCCGCCGTCGACGTGCGCTCGCTGAGGCCGCGTGACCGGCCGGAGATCGGCACCGTCGTCGACGACCGGGATCTCGCCGTGCTGGACGAGCGTGGCTCGGTGGAGGTGTTCGAGCCGGTGGTGGCGGCCGAGCCGCTGGTGCTGCGGCCCGCGCACAACACCGTCCGCTTCTGGACCTGGGGCGACGAGCTGTGCTCGCTGCCCAGGGGCGCGACCTCCGCCACCCTGCGGGACGAGTGGGTGGACGAGGAGTGCTCGGTGCGGGCGCTGGACCTGGCGCCGGGCGACCTGCTGCTCATCGAGGAGGTACGGGGGCCGCGGTCCGGCACTCCCGGCGACGCCGATCCGGCGCACCGGCAGGCGGTGCGCCTCATCTCGGTCACCCCGGTCGTGGACCGGCTGGCCGGCCGGCCGGTGCTGGAGGTCACCTGGGCGCAGGAGGACGCGCTCACGTTCCCCGTCTGTCTCTCGACGCGCGGTGGCCCGGGCTGCGAGCCCGTCGAGGATGTGAGCGTGGCGCGCGGGAACGTCGTCCTCGTCGACCACGGCCGCTCCCTGGCCTTCGGCGGCGCGGCGCCGGAGACGGTGACCGTGCCTCCCGCGCCCGCCGTCGTCGGGTCGTGCGATCCGTCCGGCTTCGGTTGCTGGGACGGCGACGCGGGCAATGCCACGGCCGCGCTCATCGACGCCCGGCTGGACCAGACGCGGTGCGGCCGTCTGCTGACCGCGGATCAGATACGGGAGCTGTTCACCGTCGTCGGCGAGGACGCCACCACTCGCGCCGGTCTGGGTCTGGAACTGGCGGGCCGGCGGCGCGAGAAGGTGGTGCCCGGCACCGCGTACGCCCAGGCGGAGGCACTGCGCACGCTCCTCGCGCAGGTCGTCCATCCGGGCATCGCGCCACGGTTCCGGCCGGTGCTGCAGCGCTCCCCCGTGACCCAGTCCGTACCGTTCCCCGAGCCCCGTCATGTCTCGGCGGGTCAGGCCGGCCGGCTGGCCGCGATTCCGGGCCGGGTCAGGGGGCGTCTGGTCGAGCTGTGGCGCAGTGCCCGTGACCGCGACGGGCTCGACGAGCCGGAGATCGCGGAGCTGACCGTGCTGTTCGGGCTGCGGGCGCTGGAGCGTCTGGAGCTGCGCCGGCATCCGGTGCGGGCGCTGCGTGAGCTGTTGCACCGAGGCGAGCGGCTGCTGGCGGCGAAGCTGCGCCGGCTGGACGTGCTGACGGCCAGGGCGCGCGCGGGCGCGGTGCTCGACGGTTCCGTCGCCTGGGAGATCGCGCACAGCTGGGGGCCGGCCTACGCGGCCGGGCTGCATCCGGACGAGCCGGTGCTGCGGGGTCCCGCCACGGCGCTCGTCCAGGATCCGCGTGCCGCGCTGCCCGCGGTGACGATCACGGACGACGGCGGAGGATCGTGGCTGCCGAGGCGGGATCTGCTGGAGAGCGGTCCGCGCGATCGGCACTTCGTCGGCGAGCTGGAGGACGACGGGCGGATCGCGCTGCGCTTCGGTGACGGACGGCACGGCGCGCGTCCACGGCCCGGGGCCCGGCTGGAGCTGCGCCACCGGCTCGGCGGTGGTGTCGCGGGCAATGTCGGCGCGGAGGCCATCAACCATCTGGTGCTGCTCCGTGATCCCTCGGAGTCCGACGCGGGCGACCCGATGCCGGTGGCGGGAGTACGCAATCCGCTCCCGGCCGTCGGCGGCATCGAGCCCGAACCCCTGGAACAGGTACGCCAGTTGGCCCCGCTGGATCTGAGGCGTTCTCGGCTGCGGGCCGTCACCGCGGAGGACTACGCGGCGCTGGCGGCGGGGCTGCCGGGGGTGCAGCGGGCGGCCGCGGAGATCCGCTGGACGGGCAGCGTGCAGGAGGCGCACGTCGCCGTCGACGCGCTGGGGACCGCCGATCCGTCGCCCGAGTTGCTCGACTCGGTGGCGTACGGCCTGGAGAGCTACCGCAGGATCGGCCACGATCTGGTGGTCGGCCCGGCCCGGAACGTACCGCTGGACATCGCGCTCGCGGTGTGCGCGGCGCCCGGCCACCAGCACGGGCAGATCCTCGCCGAGCTGTACCGGGTCCTCGGCAGCCGCCGGCTGCCCGGCGGGCGGCTCGGCTTCTTCCACCCGGACGCGCTGACGTTCGGCGAGCCGGTGCGGCTGAGCCGGCTGGTGGCCGTGGCCGCGGCCGTGCAGGGCGTGGAGAGCGTGCGGGTGATCCGGCTGGCCCGGCTGTTCCACGCCTCCCCCGCCGAAGACAGGAACGACATGGACGACAGTGCACTGGAGGCAGGCGTGCTGCGGCTCGGTCCGCTGGAGATCGCGCGTTGCGACAACGACCCCGACCGGCCCGAACTGGGCCGGCTGTCGATCGAGCTCGGTGGAGGTGTCCGATGAGCGGCTCCCGCGACTGCGGTTGCGGCTGCGGCGGTCACGACGAGCGCCGAGCGCCGCGTGCCCCGTTCAATCCGCCGGGCCGTACCGCCCTGGAGTACCGGGTCGGTGAGTACGGCTCGTTCCTGGCGGCCATGCTCGACCGGCTCGCCTCGCCCGCCTACCCGGCGCTGCGCGGTCTCACCGTCCGCACCCCCGACGATCCGTCGATCGGGCTGCTGGACGCCTGGGCCGTCGTGGGTGACCTGCTGACGTTCCACTCCGAGCGGATCGCGGACGAGGCGTATCTGCGCACCGCGGACGAGTACCGTTCGCTGGCGCTCCTGGGGCGGCTCGTGGGGCACCGGCCGCGGCCCGGCATCGCGGCGGACACCCATCTCGCGTACACGCTGGACCGTGATCCGCGGGCGGAGGACACGCCGGTGCTGATTCCGCGTGGCGCGCGTGGCAACAGCGTGCCCGCCTCCGCCGGCGAGGAGTCGCAGACGTTCGAGACCAGCGAGGACCTCACGGCCCGCTGGGCGTGGAACGAGCTGGCCGTACGCAGGCGCCGCCCGGGGCTGCTCACGGCGGACGATCTGCGCGGACGCCCGGAGATATTCGTGTCCGGTACGGACACGTCGCTGCGGACCGGGGACAAGCTGCTGTTCGTCTTCGGCGGTGACGGACCGGGCGGCCGGGAGACGTCCGGTGACCATCAGGCGCCGGGGCAGCGGCTGTTGCTGCCGGTGGCGCGGGTCCGGATCGACCGGGACGACGAGGTGACGGCGATCGGGCTGCCGCAGTCCGCGCCGCCGTCGTTGACCGAGCTGATCGCCGAGCTGCGCCGGTGGATCACCGAGGACGCTCCGGAGACCGAGGACGGACCGGCCACTCCCGACAACCCCAATCCCCGCCCCGTCAGCATGATCATCGAGGATTTCGACGTCCAGGTGCTGGCGCCGCTGCGAGCCGATCTGGACGGGATCGGGAGCCCCGGGGAGTTCGCGCGCCGGCTCGTCGATCCCCACGAGCGGCTCGCCGAGGCGCAGGCGGTCGCCGCCGCGTACGAGGAGGTCGCCGCCTGGTTCGAGCAGTTGGAGACGGTGGTCGGTGAACTGCGCGAGCGGGCCGCCGACCTGGAACCCTCCCGGCCGGCGCCGCCCGACCCCGTTGCCGGTGCCGGGGGCTCCGCGGCGCTGCGGGCCCTCGGTGCCGTACTGCCCGCGCTGCGCACCCGGGTCGTGAAGCCGCCGTCGCGGAACCTGACGCGCCCCGCGGGGGGCCTGTTCGCACCCGGCTCCGACCTGGGCGCACAGCTGCTGTCGGCGCTCGACCCGAGGGTCGCGGACGGGATGTACGCGGCGTGGCGCCATGCGGCCCCTGCCGTACCGCCGTTGCTGCGTGAGCTGCAGGCGCTTCGGGTGACGGCCGCGCCGTTCGGGGCGACGGCCCCGCTCAAGGCGGTCCAGGACGAGCGCGGACGGGTGATCCGGCAGACGGACTGGCCGCTCGGCGGTTCGGCGCTGACCACGATGCGGGTGGTGTACGACACGGCGGGCCGGCTGCCGGTGCGTGCCGAGTTCCAGCATGTGGAGACCGGTGGGTCGGTACAGCTGTCGGAGAACCTGCCCGCGGAGAAGACCCTCCGGCTGGGTCCCGGTCAGGTGGTGCTGCAGACCCGGGTGGGCCAGGACCACGATCTGAGCTGGCTGACGAGGCGCCCTTCCGACTCCCAGGAGCCGGGGGTGACGGCCCGGTTCATGTCCGGGCTGCCCGAGCGGACCGTCTTCGTGTCCCGGCCCGCCGAGGACGGACGGGTCCATGTGGCCGTGCACAACGGCGAACCGCTCAACTGGCTGCTGGCTCCCGGTGAGCACCGTCAGGTCACGCACGGCGGCTTCGAGGTGACCGTGCGGTACGCGCCCGCCGGTGAGCCGCCGAACGTCGAGGTCGGCATCGCGACCGTCCCGGAGCAGGCCGACCGGCACGTCCTGCCGCTCGATTCCGTGCACGACGGGATCGCCGTCGGCAGCTGGGTCGCGATCGAGCGCCCGCGCAAGGGCGCGGAGGGCGGCGTCCCCGGCGACCCGAAGCTCGCCTTCGTCACCACCCGCGTGACCGGCGTACGCACCGCCGCCTACACCGACTTCGGCATCACGGGCCGCGGGAGCGAGCTCACGCTCGCCGACCCGTGGCTCGACGAGCACGACGTGCTGCTCTCCACGATCCGGGACGCCACCGTGCACGCGGGCGGCGAGCCGCTGCGTCCGGCAGGCGAGCCGCTCGGCGAGGACGTGCACGGCAACGAGCTCGAACTGGCCGAGCTGTACGACGGGTTGCGGCCAGGACGCCATCTGATCGTGTCGGGCGAACGCACCGACGTGCCGCACACCGCGGGCGTCCGCGGCACCGAACTGGCCGTGATCGCCGCGGTGGAACAGCGGATCGACCCGCTGCTGCCGGGCGACCACGTCCATACGAGGCTGACGCTGACCGCGGACCTCGCCTACCGCTACCGCCGTGACTCCGTCCGTGTCCAGGGCAATGTGGTCCCGGCCACGCACGGCGAGAGCCGCGACGAGGCGATCGGCAGTGGCGACTCGGCCCGGACCAACCAGGCGTTCACGCTCTGGCAGTCCCCGCTGACCTGGCTGCCCGCGGCCAATCCGCTGGGGGCGACGCCCACGCTGGAGATCCGTGTCGACGGGCTGCTGTGGCACGAGGTGGACAGCCTGGCCGGGCGTGGTCCCGGCGAGCGCGTGTACGTGTCGGGGACCGCCGGGGACGGGCGTACGACGGTGACGTTCGGGGACGGGGTGCACGGTGCCCGGCTGCCCACCGGGCACGAGAACGTCCGGGCACGGTACCGCTTCGGCACCGGGCGGGCCGCCAATGTCGCGGCGGACCGCATCACCCAGGCGGTCACCCGGCCGCTGGGCGTCACCGCGGTCACCAATCCCCAGCCGGCCACGGGCGGTGCGGACGCCGACGGCCCCGGGCTGACCAGGCGCACCATTCCGCTCGCGGTCTCCGCGCTCGACCGGCTCGTGTCGGTCAAGGACTACGAGGACTTCGCCCGCTCCCGGGCGGGCATCGGGCGGGCCTCGGCCCGCGAGGTGTTCGACGGGCGCCGGCGGGTGCTGCATGTGACGGTCGCCGGTGTGGACGACATCGCGATCGGGGCCGGTTCGGAGGTGCTGCGTGCGCTGCGCTCCTCGCTCGCCGAGTACGGCGACGCGCGGCTCCCGGTGCGGGTGGACGTACGGGAGTTGGTGCTGTTGCTGCTCTCGGCGCGGGTGAAGGTGGCCCCCGACCACACCTGGACGGTCGTCGAGCCCCGGCTGCGGCAGGCACTGCTGCGGCGCTTCGGCGCCGGGCGCAGGGAGCTGGGGGCTCCGGTCCGGCTGTCGGAGGTGCTGGCGACGGCGCATTCGGTACCGGGCGTGGACTACGTGGACGTGGACGTGTTCACCGGCATTCCGGCGTCGGTCACGCCGGAGGAGCTGAGCCGCTTCGGCGCGCCGGAGGCGGCACGGACCGACACGGTCCCGGCGAGGCTCGCCCAGTACGACGAGGTGGTGCACCGCGTCACCGCCGACGGCGGGGAGACGCTCACGGAGGTCGCCACCCGGTACGGCGTCTCCCTGGCCGAACTGCTGCGGCTGAACGCCGACATCACGGACACCAGGCGGCTTGCGAAGGGCCGGGCGGTGTGCGTGTTCCGCGGGATCAGGCCCGCGCAGCTCGCCCTGCTGTCGCCGCAGGTCGCGGACACACTGATGCTGACGGAGGTCATCTCATGAGCAGGGAACCGGACGGGCTCGCGGAGCTGCTTCCGCAGTGGCACCGGCTGCGCGACGCCGAGGAAGGAGAGCCACTGCGGGCGCTGCTCGCGGTGATCGCCGAACAGGCCGACCGGGTACGGGACGGTGTCGAGCAGGGCTACGAGGACCTGTTCGTGGAGACCGCGGCTCCGTGGGTGCTGCCGTATCTCGGCGATCTGGTCGGCTACACGCCGTTGCCCGGCTACGAGCGGGTCCAGGCCGCGGGTCTCGTGGCCGGGGGCGGCGACGACTCCCGCGGCCGGCTCGCGGAGGCGCTCGCACCGCGTCGCGACGTCGCCGCGACCGTCGCCGACCGCAGGCGCAAGGGAACCCTCGCGCTGCTGGAGGAACTGGCGGAGTCGGTCGCCGGCTGGCCGTCGCGGGCCGTGGAGTTCTCCCGGCTCGTGGCCGCGAACCAGCCTGTCGGGCTGTACGGTTCGGGCACGGCGGCCGTCAACGCGCGGCGGCTGGAGCGCGGCCGCCTCGCCGACGTACGCGAAGGGGCGGCGCTGGATCTGGCGGGCGGGCCGTTCGGGGCGGTCGCCCGGTCGGTGGATGTGCGGCGGGCCGGCTCCGCCCGTACGCAGGGCGGCCACACGCCCGCCGGTGTCGGGCTGTTCGTCTGGCGGCTGAAGCCGTACCGGGTGACCCGGGCGCCCGCGTACTGCATCGACCGGGCCCGCAGCCTCTACACCTTCTCCATCCTCGGCAACGACGGACCGCTGGTGACCAGGCCGGTGCCCGAGCCGTCCGCCACGCATGTCGCGACGATCGACAACGTGCCCGCGTACGTCCGCCGCCGGCAACTCGCCGACCGGCTCGCGGACCACTACGGCCCCGGCAGGTCGTTCACCATCTGGCGCGACGGCCAGGACGAACCGGTGCCGATGTCGGACATCGTGGTGGCGGACCTGACGGACTGGCGCTACCGCCCCAAGCGGGGGCAGGTCGCGGTCGATCCGGCCCTCGGCCGGATCGCCTTCGGCTCGCGATCGGCGCCGCGGCAGGGCGTATGGGTCACGTACCACTACGCGTTCGCGGACGACATGGGCGGCGGCGAGTACCCGCGCGACCGTGAGACGCCGGCGTCGGCGAAGGCCTACCGGGTCGGCCCCGGCCAGACCTACCAGCGGATCATGGACGCGTACGGGGACTGGCGGGGCGACCGACGGGCCGGGCGCTGCGGCCCGGACGGCATCATCGAGATCACGCACAGCGGCGCCTACCAGGAGCAACTGGACTTCGACCTGGATCCCGGCGACCGGCTCCAGGTGCGTGCGGCCGAGGGCACCAGGCCCGTGGTCAGGCTGCTCGACTGGTACAGCAACCGGCCCGACGCGCTCAACATCCGCGCCCCGCAGGAGTGTTCGGACGACGCGCCGCGGATCGTCCTGGACGGACTGCTGATCGCCGGGCGCGGCCTCAACGTGACGGGCCCCGTGGGCGCGGTCGTGCTGCGGCACTGCACGCTCGTACCGGGCTGGTCACTGGAGCCGGAGTGCGATCCGCACTCCCCCGAGGAACCGAGTCTGGTGCTGGAGCGGACCACCGCGTGCGTCCAGATCGAACGGAGCGTCCTCGGCACGATCGAGGTGATCGGCGACGAGGTGGGCGACGACCCGCTGGACATCCACATCCGCGACAGCGTCCTGGACGCCACCGGCCACGACCGGGCGGCACTGTCCGCCCCGGACTGCCGCCACGCGCACGCCGTGCTGCACGCGCACCGCACCACCGTCATCGGCGAGGTCCACACCCATGCGGTGGAGATCGCCGAGAACACCGTCTTCACCGGGCAGTTGCAGGTCGCCCGGCGTGGCATCGGCTGTCTGCGGTTCTCGTACGTGCCGCCCGGCTCGCGCACTCCGCGCCGGCACCGCTGCCAGCCGGACCTGGCGGGCCGTGAGAACGACCCGCTGGTGCGCCCGCTGTTCACCAGCGAGCGGTACGGCACTCCCGCGTACGGCCAGCTCGCGCACGGCTGCCACGACGCGATCCGGCGGGGTGCCGAGGACGCCTCCGAGATGGGCGCCTTCCACGATCTGTACCAGCCGCAGCGCCTGGACAGTCTGCGGGCGCGGCTCGCGGAGTACTCCCCGGCGGGCGCCGATGCCGGGATCTTCCCCGTCACCTGACACCACCCCACCGACTGCCCGACCTGCCCGATCTTCGAGGGGGAACCCTTCCCATGCACGCAGACATCTCCCGCAGCACCTTCCGTCCCGACCGGCACTACGCGGCGGTCATCGCCCAGCAGGGCCGCGTCCAGCTGGACGCGGACGCCAACGAGCAGACGGCGATCCAGCTGGCGCGGGCCCGCGCCGTCGCGGCCGATCTGATCGGACAGCACGGCGGCCCGGCCGGCGCGACCGGCTTCGCGCTGGGCTTCGAGGGCCGCGGTATCGAGCTCGACGATCTGACCATCGGGGGCGGCCGCTACTACGTGGACGGCATCGCGCTGGACGCGACCCGCCCCGCGCCCGGCACCCCGGTCGACGACGGGCCGCCGGCCGACGGCGGCGACAAGGACGCGCCGCCGGCTCCCGCGCCCGCGGCCACCTGGACGTACTGGGACCAGCCGGACGGCTACCGGGATCCGGAGCGGCCCGGGGACCGGCTGCCCACCCAGTTCCCGTATCTGGCCTATCTGAAGGTGTGGGAGCGTTCGGTCACCGCGGCCGAGGATCCGCTGCTGCGTGAGGTGGCGCTGGGCTCCGCCATGCCCGACACCGCGGCCCGGCTGAAGACCGTCTGGCAGGTGCTGCCGCTGGCCGGCTCGCAGCTGGAGCTGGACCTGGAGGACGGGGCGGACCAGGACAAGGGCAGGATCCGGGCGGCGTTCGCCAAGTGGGCGGCGGCGCAGGCCTCGACCGCGCGGATGGCGGCGCGGAGCGAACGCCCCGACCACGCGGACGAGGACCCGTGCGTGCTCCGGCCCGACGCCCGCTACCGGGGCCCGGAGAACCAGCTGTACCGCGTGGAGATCCACGAGGGCGGCCAGGCCGACGGCGCGACGTTCAAGTGGTCGCGGGAGAACGGCTCCGTGACCTTCGCGGTCGACGCACTCGACGGCACCTGGGTGGAGCTGGCCTCGCTCGGCAGCGACGACAAGCTCGATCTGAACGTGGGCGACCAGGTCGAGTTCGCCGACACCGCGTACATCAGCCGCGGTGAGCCGCTGCCGCTGCTGCGGGTGGAGGAGGTCGACCTGCCGGGCCGGCGGGTGCGGCTGTCCGCCGAGCCCGACCCGTCGGTCGGCCGGCGGCCCGAGCTCCATCCCTTCCTGCGGCGCTGGGACCATCGCGCGGGCTCCCGGCAGACGGCGGGAGCGGGCCGGGGCAAGCAGGGCGCGAAGGCGCGAGGCGGTGCGCTGCGCGTCGAGGAAGGCGGCTGGCTGTCGCTGGAGGACGGTGTCCAGGTGTACTTCGAGCCGGGCAGGACGTACCGCGCCGGCGACTTCTGGCTGGTCGCCGCGCGGACGGCGACGGGCGATGTGGAGTGGCCGACGGACGCGGCGCGCCGGCCGCTGCTGCAGTCCCCGGCCGGGGTCCGGGTGCACCACGCCCCGCTCGCCTGGGTGTGGGGCGAGGGCTCGGTCGCCGACCTGCGCCTCGCGTTCGGTCCGCTGGCGGGCCCGATTCCCGCGGCGAACGAGGAGGAGCTGGCGGCCGAGGCCGCGGCCGAGGAGGAGGCGGTCGCCGCGGAACGGGCCGCGACGGCCGGAGGGTCGCCCGCCCTGCCGCCGGCGGGGAACGACCGTACACAGCCCGAGAACTGAGGCACCCGCCGGGAAGGGAGCACCACGATGGCAACGCCGCTGACCGCCTCCACACTGCTCAAGGTCCTCCGTGACGAGGGCCTGCGTGTCGTCGAGCACCGGAGCTGGCGCACGCACAACCGCAATCACAAGGGCCCGTGGGGTCCTGTGCACGGGGTGATGATCCATCACACCGTGACGTCGGGGACGCAGAACTCCGTGGACATCTGCTACAACGGCCATTCGAGCCTGCCGGGGCCGCTGTGCCACGGCGTGATCGCCAAGGACGGCTCGGTCCATCTGGTCGGGAACGGGCGGGCCAACCATGCCGGGCTCGGCGACGACGACGTACTGCGCGCGGTGATCAACGAGTCCGCGCTGCCCGCCGACAACGAGGCGAACACGGACGGCAATCGCTACTTCTACGGCTTCGAGTGCGTCAACCTCGGCAACGGCAGCGATCCTTGGCCGGCCGCCCAGCTGGAGGCGATCGAGAAGGCGGCCGCCGCGATCTGCCGGGCGCACGGCTGGTCGCACCGCTCGGTGATCGGGCACAAGGAATGGCAGCCGGGGAAGATCGATCCGCGTGGTTTCACGATGGACTCGATGCGGGGCAGGATCCGCGAACGCCTCGGCGGCAGGCCGGACGGCCCGCCGAAGCCGCCGCCCCCGAAGCCGTCGACGCCCCACGAGCCGTTCCCCGGGGCCGCGTTCTTCGCGCCGGGCCGGCGCAGCGCCGTCATCACGGCGATGGGCAAGCGGCTGGTGGCGGAGGGCTGCGGTCGGTACGAGGTGGGTCCGGGGCCGGAGTGGACCGAGGCCGACCGGGCGTCGTACGCGGCCTGGCAGCGCAAGCTCGGCTACTCGGGGAGCGCCGCCGACGGCATTCCCGGGAAGGCGAGCTGGGACAGGCTGAAGGTGCCCAACGTCTGAGCCGTGACGGGCGCCGCGGGCGCGCGAACGGGTCCGCCCCGGCCGGTGGTGAACCGGCCGGGGCGGAACGCGTACGGACGCCGGACGTCCCGCCCGCGCGGGCGGGACGTCCTGTCGGGACCCCGGCCTCGGCCGAGGGTCGCGAGCGGACCTCAGCCGAGGGTCGCGAGCGCCTGGTTGAGGGTCTTCGACGGACGCATGACCGCCGCCGCCTTGGTCACGTCGGGCTGGTAGTAGCCGCCGATGTCGACCGGCGAGCCCTGCACCGCGAGCAGCTCGTCGACGATCGTCTTCTCCTGCTCGGTCAGCGTCTCGGCCAGCGGCCCGAACGCCTCGGCGAGCTGGGCGTCGTCGGTCTGCTTCGCCAGCTCCTGCGCCCAGTACAGCGCCAGGTAGAAGTGGCTGCCGCGGTTGTCGATGCCGCCCACGCGGCGCGTCGGCGACTTGTCCTCGTTGAGGAAGGTGGCCGTCGCGCGGTCGAGCGTGTCGGCGAGGACCTGGGCGCGCGCGTTGCCCGTGGTCGTCGCGAGGTGCTCGAAGCTGGCCGCCAGCGCGAAGAACTCGCCGAGGCTGTCCCAGCGCAGGTAGTTCTCCTTGACGAGCTGCTGGACGTGCTTGGGCGCGGAGCCGCCGGCGCCGGTCTCGAACAGTCCGCCGCCGTTCATGAGCGGGACGACGGAGAGCATCTTGGCGCTGGTGCCCAGCTCCAGGATGGGGAACAGGTCCGTCAGGTAGTCACGCAGCACGTTGCCGGTGACGGAGATCGTGTTCTCACCGCGGCGGATGCGCTCCAGGGAGAAGCGGGTCGCCTCGACCGGCGACTTGATCTCGATCTGCAGACCCTCGGTGTCGTGCTCCCGCAGGTACTCCCTGACCTTGGCGATGAGCTTCGCGTCGTGGGCGCGCTCCTCGTCCAGCCAGAAGACGGCCGGGTCGCCGGTGGCGCGGGCACGGGTGACGGCGAGCTTGACCCAGTCGCGGATCGGCGCGTCCTTGGTCTGGCAGGCGCGGAAGATGTCGCCCGCGGAGACGGCCTGCTCCAGCACGGTGTTGCCGTCCTGGTCGACCAGGCGGACGGTGCCGGTGTGCTGGATCTCGAAGGTCTTGTCGTGGCTGCCGTACTCCTCGGCCTTCTGCGCCATGAGTCCGACGTTCGGCACCGAGCCCATCGTGGCGGGGTCGAAGGCGCCGTTGGCGCGGCAGTCGTCGAGGACGACCTGGTAGACGCCGGCGTAGCTGCTGTCGGGCAGCACGGCGAGGGTGTCGGCCTCCTGGCCGTCGGGGCCCCACATGTGGCCGGAGGTGCGGATCATGGCCGGCATGGAGGCGTCGACGATGACATCGCTCGGGACGTGCAGGTTGGTGATGCCGCGGTCGGAGTCGACCATGGCCAGCGCCGGGCCCTCGGCCAGCTCGGCCTCGAAGGACGCCTTGATCGCGGCGCCCTCGGGCAGGGACTCGGCGCCCTTGAGGATGCCGCCGAGGCCGTCGTTCGGGGTGAGGCCGGCCGCCGCGAAGGTCTCGCCGAACCGGGCGAAGGTCTTCGGGAAGAAGGCGCGGACCACGTGGCCGAAGACGATCGGGTCGGAGACCTTCATCATCGTGGCCTTCAGGTGGACCGAGAAGAGCACGTCCTCGGCCTTGGCCCGCGCGACCTGCTCGCTGAGGAACTCGCGCAGCACGGCGACGCGCATGACGGAGGCGTCCACGACCTCGCCGGCGAGCACGGGCACGGACTCACGCAGCACGGTGGTGGTGCCGTCGTCGCCGACCAGCTCGATGCGCAGGGCGCCGTCCTCGGCGATGACGGCGGACTTCTCGGTGGAACGGAAGTCGTCGGCCGTCATGTGCGCGACGTTGGTCTTCGAGTCGGCCGACCAGGCGCCCATGCGGTGCGGGTGCGTCTTGGCGTAGTTCTTGACCGACGCGGGGGCGCGGCGGTCGGAGTTGCCCTCACGCAGGACCGGGTTGACGGCGCTGCCCTTGACCTTGTCGTAGCGGGCGCGGATGTCGCGCTCCTCGTCGGTCCTGGGGTCGTCCGGGTAGTCCGGCAGCGCGTAGCCCTGCTGCTGCAGCTCGGCGATCGCGGCCTTCAGCTGCGGGATCGAGGCCGAGATGTTCGGCAGCTTGATGATGTTCGCGCCCGGCGTCTTCGCCAGCTCGCCGAGCTCGGCGAGCGCGTCGCCGATGCGCCGGTCCTCGTCCAGGTACTCGGGGAAGCCGGAGATGATCCGTCCCGCCAGGGAGATGTCACGGGTCTCCACGGCGACTCCGGCCGTCGAGGCGTACGCCTGGACCACCGGCAGGAACGAATACGTCGCCAGGGCCGGGGCCTCGTCAGTGTGGGTGTAGATGATGGTCGAGTCAGTCACCGGTGCTCCGCTCTCCACGTCTGCAACATTGCTCGACATCAAGATATCTCGGTACGGCTCCCCTCTCGACAGGGCCCTGCCCCTCGGGCCGTGACCGGCTCAGCGCAGGCGATCGGTGAGCGGCAGGGACTGCTCGGACCAGACGGTCTTGCCTTCACGGGTGTAGCGGCTGCCCCAGCGGTGCGAGAGCTGGGCGACGAGATACAGGCCGCGGCCGCCCTCCTCCGACGTCCGCGCCCGGCGCATCCTCGGCTGGGTGTTGCTGGGGTCGGACACCTCGCACGTCAGGACATCCGTACGAATGAGCCGGAGCCGTACGGGACCACCGGCGTAGCGGATGGCGTTGGTGACCAGCTCACTGGCGACGAGTTCGGTGGTGAACGCCAGCTCGTCGAGCTCCCACCGGGACAGCTGCTCCAGCACGAGATGGCGCGCCCGGCCGACGAGCGCCGGGTCGGCTTCGAGCTGCCAGGTCGCGGTGGCGTCGGGGGGCACGACCCTGGTACGGCCCAGCAGGAGCGTGACGTCGTCGCTGAGCCGGCCCGGCGGCAGATCGCTGACGATGTCGTGGCGGGCCTGCCGCAGCGGCCGCTCCAGCACCTCGGCGCGCACCAGGCGGTCGGCCAGGTCCCGCATGCCCTCGTCGATGTCGCCCTCTCCGCGTTCGATCAGGCCGTCGGTGTAGAGGGCGAGGACGCTGCCCGGGGCCAGATCGCGTTCCGTCGTCTCGAACGGCCAGCCCCCGACCCCGAGCGGCGGTCCGGGGCTCAGCTCGACGTACTCCACCGTGCCGTCGGGGCCGACCACCGCGGGCGGGGGATGCCCGGCGCTCGCCATGACGCACTGCTGGGCGACCGGGTCGTAGACGACGTACAGACAGGTGGCGCCGGCCGGGCCGGACGGCACGGGGATGTCCCCGTCGCCGCTCTCCGCCTCCCAGGTGTCCGCCTCGGCGGACACCTGGAGGACCAGGTCGTCCAGGTGCACCAGGAGTTCCTCGGGTTCCAGGTCGAGGTCGGCCAGGGCGCGTACGGCACTGCGCAGGCGCCCCATCATCGCGGTGGCGTGCAGACCGTGACCGGCCACGTCCCCGACGACCAGGGCGACACGGGCCGACGACAGCGGGATGACGTCGAACCAGTCGCCGCCCACACCGCTGTCGGAGTCGGCGGGCAGATACGCGCCGGCGGTCTCCATTGCGGGCCTCTCCGAGGTCGCCGGCGGAAGGAGACTGCGCTGGAGCCCCAGGGCCGTGCGGCGTTCCTTGGTGAACCGGCGGGCGTTGTCCACGGCGAGCGCGGAGCGGTTGGCGATCTCCTCCAGGAGGTCCAGGTCGTCCTCGTCCAGGGCCGGACGGCTTCCGGTACGCCACAGCAGGAGGCGGCCGAACATGGTGCCGCGTGCGTACAGCGGCGCGGCCATCGCCGAGTGCGCGCCGGGTACGGCGCCTGCCCAGTCCGGGGGCGCGCCGGACGCCGTCGTCGGGGCGTCCTGGTCGAGCCTGATCAGCACGCCCTGGCCGTCCCGCGCGGGGACGTCCGGGGCTGAGGTGCCCTGAGCGAGGGTGTCCGGGGCTGAGGGGTCCACGTCCGGGGCGGGGCGGGTAGGGACGTCCGCGACATGGGCGGTGCCCGTGCGCAGGGCGCCGGAATCCGCTCCGGCGACGGCCATCCTCAGCAGCACGAGCGTGTGCCGCCCGTCCGCCGGCGGTTCGCCACCGGTCAGCACGGTCTCCGCGAGATCCACGGCGGCGCAGTCCCCGAACGCCGGCGCGAGGAGGCCGGCCAGATCCTCCACGGTGCGCATCACGGAGAGGGACCCGCTCATCGCTTCGGTGGCGCGGTAGAGGAGCTCCAGCCGGCCACTGGCCCGCACGTGGTCGGTGACATCGGTGAAGACGGTCGCCACACCCATCGGACGTCCCTCGGATCCCTGGAGCCGGAAGGCCGAGAGGGACAGTTCACGGCCGCCCCGGGGGTCGTCCAGGGTGCGGGCGACGACGTTGAAGGCGATCAGCGGAGTCCCGCTGCGCAGGACTTCTCCGAGCCGCTCGTCGATGGCCCGGGCGTCCTCGGCGCGCAGGAAGTCGTCCAGGCGCCGGCCCGCCAGATCGACGGGCACACCGGTGAACGGCAGCAGGTGCGAGTTGGTCCGCTGCAGCCGCAGGCTCCCGTCGAACACGGCCAGACCCACCCTGCCCTGCAGGAACAGCTCCTGGGTGAAGGCGTGGTCCTGCCGCCACTTGGCGATCAGGTCGGCGGGAGCGCCGATCACGAGGCAGCGTGCCGCGCTCTCGCGCCGGCCGTCGTGCAGCGGAAGGACGCGGAAGCCGATCGCCAGGTCACGTCCCGAGCCGTGCCGGAGGGTGGCCTGCCCCTCCCAGCCCTCCCGCGTCCTGCGGGCCAGTACGGCTCCCCAGCTGCTCGCGTCCGCCAGCAGGTCCCGGACCGGGCGGCCGCACACGTCGGTGGAGCGCCGCTCCAGCAGCGCTTCCGCAGCCGGCGTCCAGGCCAGGATCGTCCCGGCGTCGTCCAGCAGGGCCGCGGCCGTGTTGGCGACGGCGAAGGGGTAGTCCTGATCGGTTTCCATGGCGCGCATGCGGGCTCGTCCGTCCACCGTTCCAGCCGGTCTCATGATGGTCCACGTCCCTCACCGGGGCCAGGGGCGCTACGCCGACCGGTGCGGGAGACGTCTGGCGAGCAGCACCGCCACGTCGTCCTGCGCCGCGGCGGGCAGCAGCCGACCGATGACCCGGTCACAGATCTCGTCGAGCGGACGGTCGAGGTGCGTCAGGGCCCGGGCGAGCTGGCGCATGCCCTCGTCGACGTCCCTGTCGCGGGCCTCGATCAGACCGTCCGTGTAGAGCACCAGCAGTGCCCCGGGGGCCAGCGTCACGCGCTCGGTCCGGAACTCCGCACCGCCCGCGCCCAGGGGCGTGCCGGGAGGGCCGTGGAGGAACACGACCTCTCGCCCGGCGACGACGGCCGGGGGCGGATGCCCGGCCCGGGCGATCAGACAGTCGCCGGACGCCGGATCGTGGACGGCGTAGACACAGGTCGCCATCTCGTTCTCGCCGAGGTCGGCCACCGCCGCGTCGAGGGAGCACAGCATCTCGGCCGGGGGGATGTGGTGCCGTGCGAGCGTGCGCACCGCTGTGCGCAGCTGCCCCATGACGGCTGCCGCGTGGATTCCGTGGCCCATGACATCGCCGATCACCAGCCCGGTCCGGCCGTCGGGCAGCGCGATGACGTCGAACCAGTCGCCGCCGACCTCGTGGTCACTGGCGGGGAGGTAGCACCCGTTGAGCTCCAGGCCGGTCACCGCGGGCAGCGTGCTGTTCGTCAGGCTGCGCTGGAGGGTCAGGGCCGCCTCCCGCTGGCTGGTGTACATGAGGGCGTTGTCGATGTTCAGCGCCGCCCTGGCGACCAGCTCGTCGATGAGTACCCGGTCCTGTTCGTCGAACGGTTCACGGCCGTGGGTGCGTGTCAGTACGACCCCGCCGAGGACCTTGCCGCGGGCGAGGAGCGGGATGAGCCGGGCGCAGGCGATGCGGTCGGCGAAGTACGTACGCAGCGGCTCGCCCTGCGGACCGGGAAACAGGGTGGGCAGATCGCTCAGATAGAGGTTCAGGGGGCGTCCCTCGGCGATGACCCGCTGGTACACCGAGCCGATCGGCACCTGGAAGGTCATGCCCACGCCCAGTTTCGCGGTGGGGGCGTCCGGGTCGGGGAACACGGCGGCCATCCGGCGCACCACGCCCTGGCTGGACGCGGCGGCCTCGTCGGGGCCGAGCACTTCCTCCAGCAGCTGTACGTCGGCCGAGTCGGCCACCCGTGGCACGAGCATCTCCACCACCTCCTCGGCGGTCTGCCGCAGGTCCAGCGTCGTCCCGATGCGCGCTCCGGCCTCGGCCAGCACGGCGAAGCGCTCCTGGGCCCGGTCGGCCCGGGAGCGGGCCTCCTCCTGGTCGCTGATGTCGATCAGGGAGGCGATCAGTCCCAGGCTCCGGCCGGAGCCGTCGAGGAGCGGGGCGAAGGAGCAGGACCACATGCGGTCGCGCCCGGGATCGGCCGGCGTACGACCGGTGCCCCGGACGTCCACCACCGCCTCACCGTGGTCCAGGACGTCGCGCATGAGTGCTTCGAGTGCCTCGACGCTGACCCCCGGGACGACCTCGGTGGGCCGCTTGCCGAGGTGGTGGGCGGCGGGGACGCCGTTCATGCGGGCGAGCGCGTCGTTGACCCGCAGATAGCGCAGATCGGGCCCGAGGATGGCGAGCCCGATGGGTGACTGGGTGAAGAGGCCCTCCAGGGCGGCCAGTGAGGACCGCATGCTCCGCACCGCGGAGGTCTCCATGGCGATGACCATGACCCCCATGTCCCCCTGCGGATCCACGGAGGGGCAGATCCACATCTCCATCGGGACGAAGTGTCCGTCGCGGTGTCGCACCGGGAGCGTCCCGACCACCGCCTCACCCGCCAGGACCCGCTGCTCGAGCTGCACGGCCAGGTCCCAGTTGGCCTCCGGCACCAGGGCCGGGACGACGTGCCGGCCCAGCAACTCCTCCGGTGTGTGGCCGAGCAGGTCCTGGGCCGCGAGCGACCACTCCACGAGACGCCCCTGCCCATCGGTCCGCCAGAGCGCGACGGGGAGCAGTTCACGGAGCACACCCGCGTACCCGACCGCCGTCAGCGGCTGGTCCGGCAGTTCGCTCGTCGGCTCCTGAGTGTCCACGCAACGGCCTAACGCATCACCGGTGCAGCGATCGGGTGTATTTACTAAGAAATCACCTTATCCAAGGCACTGGCGTGGGCAACAAGAGCCCAGGGGTCACCGGCTCAGGGGGCACCGGCCCGGCCCTGCCGCCCGCCGCGGCGGGCGGCAGTGGGCCGCGCCCCTCGGCGCCGTCCCGGAGCAGGCCCGAGCCGCTCGCCGGTCACACCTTCTCGAAGACCATGCGCAGCGCCGTGTAGCGCCGCTCGCGCAGGAACTTCAGAGCCGTGCGCTGCTCCCTGATGATGTCGGAAACCGCGTTCGCGCCGATGAGTTCGGCGCCCCGGACGCGGTTGGCCTGCGCCCGCTCCAGCCAGGCACCGACGGTCGCCAGGCCGTCCTCCGGGTCGCTGCGCACCTCCATGACGCTGAACAGTCCCCGGCCGGCCTCGGTCAGCTCGGCCCGCGTCGGAAGGAAGCACTGGGGGAACACCTTGCGGGAGGCGTGCATGCCCTCGCGAAGGTTGTTGAAGCCGTCGTGAATGTCCTTCAGGCCGAGCCGGTTTCTGGCGGCGCCCGGCTCGGCCTGCGCGGCCAGCACCCGCGGCGGCAATACGAGGGACGAGAGCCAGCCACTGCCGTTCCAGGCGTTGGCCTGCAACGAAACCCGTCCGCCCGGTCGCAACCAGGAATGGCAGCGCTCGAAGAATGTGCGATAGCGGGCAATGCGCTTGCTCCGCCACATGGTGGTGCCCGCGAAATGCTCGATCGCCTCGATGGCGATAATGGCGTCGTAGGAGGCGTCCGGTTCGTGGTCGAACCAGTTCTCGACGCGGATTTCGCAGTTCGGCCATCCCTTGTCGCGGATCCAGGCCGCCTGCCCCGGACTCATCGTGAGGCCCACGACATGGCCCACCTGGTGGTTCTCCACCAGTCGCTGCATGAGGCTGCCCCAGCCGCAACCGACGTCGAGCACCCGCTCGGCACCTGTGGCCCGGGCGGCTTCGGCATGGTGGTCGAGTTTGCGCAACTGGGCCGATTCGAGCGTGTCCCCGTCCTCCCACATCGCGTAGGAGTAGACGAGTTCCGGGCCGAGGGTCAGCCGGTAGAATTCGCCCAGGAAATCGTACTGATGGCGGATCGCCTCGGACGAGGTGCCCTTGTAGACGGAAGTTCTTTTCGACCCGATCAACACACTCACCTGCCTGCCGATTCGGTGCGCGAGGTCTGAATGAGCATTCAGAGCCGGCGCTCAGAAAGCGCGCGCTATCCGCTCATATTAGCTGCGGGCAACGAATCGGGCACGCTGAGTTCCGAGGGGCTGCGGAAGGAAACCCACTCGACATCCGCCGATGCGGCGGCGCCGCGGGAATCCCCGGGTGGTCGGCAGGGAACGTGCTGTGTGCGGCGCACTCCGCCGTGGTATTCGGCGACGCCACGACGGAGTGCCGCCCGTCCCCCGTTGCTCGGCCTGCCGGCTTGCCTAGGGCTGCCGGTCGCTCGTGCGCTCGCCCTGCGGGGTCTGCCGCCTCGTCCTGAGCACATCTCCCGCGCCACCACGGGCCCGTCGGCGTCCGGTCATGTCCGGCTCGGCATCCATGATCTCCTGATCCAGCTCTTCCTCTGCCTTGAGTACGGGCCTCCCGTGCTGCCTGGCTCGCTTCATGGCGACCTCCTTCACGACGACGTCCGAGGGTCTCCGCCGTGGCTACCCGGTCCTGGCTCTCCCACTCGTCCGAGCGGCCGCCGGACGGGACGCCCGTCGGCGGGCACACCTCACCACCATTGTCGCGGCTTCCCGGCCGGTCGGCGGCCCCGAGGCGCCGTCGGTACGCTTTTACGCAGCACACGGCAGGAGAGCGATGACGGCACTCCCGAGCTCCGGAACCACGTCCGCCTGGGTGGTCGAGCGGCCCGCGCCGATCGCCTCAGGACCGTTGCGGTACGTCGAGCGGGCGACTCCCGGCCCCGGCCCGTACGACGTGCTGCTGAGCGTCCGGGCGTGCGGGGTGTGCCGGACCGACCTGCACCTGGCCGAGGGCGATCTGACGCCCCGTGAGCCACGCCGCACTCCGGGGCATGAGGTGGTCGGCGAGGTGATCGCCGCCGGACCGTCCGTCGAGGGTGTCGGCGTCGGCGACCGGGTGGGAGCCGCCTGGCTGGCGGGCACCTGCGGGCAGTGCCGCTACTGCCGTACGGGACGGGAGAACCTGTGCCCCGCCTCCCGTTACACCGGCTGGGACATCCACGGGGGCTTCGCCACCCACACGGTCGTGGACGCCCGGTACGTCTACCGCCTCCCGGACGGCTGGGACGACGAGGACACCGCTCCCCTGCTGTGCGCCGGCATCATCGGATACCGCGCTCTCGAGCGGGCCGAGCTGCCGGCGGGCGGCCGGCTGGGCATCTACGGTTTCGGCGCCTCCGCGCATCTGACCGCCCAACTCGCCATCTCCAGAGGCGCCGAGGTCCACGTCGTGACCCGGTCACCGCAGGCGCGGCAGCTGGCCCTGGAGCTCGGTGCCGCGTCCGCAGGGGCCGGCGCGCCGCCCCGGCCCCTGGACTCCGCGATCCTGTTCGCGCCGGCCGGGAGCCTGGTGCCGACGGCTCTGGAGGCCCTGGACCGGGGCGGCACCCTGGCGATCGCCGGTATCCACCTGAGCGACATCCCCGCACTCGACTACGACCGGCATCTGTTCCAGGAACGTTCCGTGCGCAGCGTCACCGCCAACACCCGTGAGGACGGCCGCGCCTTCCTCGCCGAGGCGGCGCGGCTGCGTCCCACCGTGCGGGTGGTGCGCTACCCGATGCGGCGGGCGGACCAGGCGCTGGCCGACCTCGCGGCCGGGCGGGTCACCGGGGTGGCGGTCCTCCTCCCGGAGCGACCTCGCGGTAGCGACGGTTGCCGAAACGGCAAGAAGCATTGCGCCACGGCACCTCCGGCATCGGCCGCGCGGACCGCATAGCCACGTCTCCCCGGGCGGGGATCCGTCAGCCCGGGGGCAGCGACTGCTCCGTCCAGATGGCCTTGCCCTCCTTGCAGTAGCGCGTACCCCAGCGCACGACGAGCTGCGCGACGATGAACAGGCCGCGGCCGCCCTCGTCGTCGTCGGCGCTGTGGCGCAGATGGGGGGCGGTGTGCCCCGCGTCCGCGACCTCGCACACCAGTGTGCGGTCGTGGATGAGCCGCAGGTGCAGCGGCCCCTCCGCGTGTCGGACGGCATTGGTGACCAGTTCGCTGGCAATCAGCTCGGTGGTGAACACCAGCTCGTCCAGCCCCCATTCGGTCAGCCGGCCCGCGACCAGCTCCCGCGCCCTCCCGGCGGCGACCGGTTCCGCCGGCAGGTGCCAGGCCGCGACCCTGCGGTCGTCGAGCTCCCGGGTGCGGACCAGCAGGAGAGCCGTGTCATCGGTGGTGGTGCCGCCCGGAAGCAGTTCGGAGACGACCCGGTCGCACAGGTCCTCCAGGGAATCCGTTCCCTCGCTGAGCACCCTGCCGAGCGTTTCCAGCCCTTTGTCGATGTCCCGGTCCCTGGCCTCGACCAGACCGTCGGTGAACAGGGCGAGCAGACTGCCCGCCGGCAGTTCGACGTCCAGGCACTCGAAGGGCAGCCCGCCCAGTCCCAGGGGTGGGCCGGCCGGCAGGTCGGGGAAGCTGACGCGACCGCCGGGTTCCACGACCGCCGGCGGCAGATGGCCCGCGCGGGCCATGGTGCAGCGCCGTGACACGGGATCGTAGACCGCGTAGAGGCAGGTGGCCCCGGCGGCGACGTCGTCGTCACCGGCGAGTGTGCCGAGGGCGTCCGCGTTGTCCTGCGCCGACTGCCCCACGAGGTCGTCGAGCAGCCTGAGGAGCTCGTCGGGCGGAATGTCCATGGGTGCGAGCGCCCGTACGGTCGTTCGCAGCCGCCCCATGGTGGCCGCCGCGTGCAGTCCGTGGCCCACCACGTCGCCGACGACGAGCCCGACGCGCGTTCCGGACAGCGGGATGACGTCGAACCAGTCGCCGCCGACACCGCTCAGATCGTCCGTGGGCAGATAGCGATGGGCCACCTCGACGGCCGAGTTCGAGGGCAGATGCTGCGGCAGGAGCTGCCGCTGGAGAGCCAGCGACGCGGAGCGTTCGCGGGTGTAGCGGCGGGCGTTGTCGATGGACACCGCGGCCCGTGCGACGAGCTCGTCCGCCACCGCGACCGCGTCGCGGCCGAAGATGCCGGTCCCGCCGCCACCGGGGCCCCGCACGAAGGTGACGATGCCCAGCGCGCCTCCCCCGGCGCGCAGCGGCACGACCAGGGTGTCGTCCTCCAGCACCAGCCCGCCCGAGGCGAGGCTGCGGTGCTGCGGCGAGCCGTACGGGTAGGTCACCGGTCCGGTCGCCCCGCTCGGCGCCCCCGGGGTGTGCGAGGTGTCGAGGAGGGCGGACGACCGGGAGGACGCGCGGATCAGTTCCGGGGCCTCCGGGCCCGTGACGTCCGGCAGCTCACCCTCCAGCACGGCCGGAGCGAGGTCGACCTGGACGAGGTCGGCGAACTCCGGCACCGCCACGTCCGCCAGCTCCTCGGCGGTGACGATCACATCCAGCGTGGATCCGACGCGGCGGCCGGCCTCGACCAGCAGATTCACCTGACGCTGCGCCTCGTAGCGGTCGGAGATGTCGAAGGCGTCCTCGCACACCCCGAAGACATGTCCGTCGGTGTCCTCCAGCCGGTAGTACGAACACGACCACAGGTGGACCTTCCCGGGGTCGCTGGGCTGCTCCCCGCGGAAGTGCAGATCGAGGAACGGCTCCCCGGTCTCGATGACCTGGCGCATGACCTCGTGGAGGGTCTCCGGATAGCCCGGTGTGACGAATCTGCCCCGGGGGTACAGGTCCTCGGCGAGCCTGCCCCGGACGTCCTCCAGGGGCAGCCCGAGTTCCACCTCGGAGGCGGCGTTGCACCACACGAGACGGAACGCCGTGTCGTATATGGCGAAGCCCAGGGGCGACTGGGTCGCCAGCCCCTGCAGCATCGCCAGCCGGGACTCCCAGTCCCTGAGCCGCTCGCGGTCGGCCGCCACGAGAACCTGCGCGGCCGGTCCCTCTCCGGAGAGCCGGCAGACGGCCGTGACCAGGTACAGACGGTGACCGTCGCGGTGGACGGCGAGGTGCAGATCGTGTTCGGGGAGGGGCACGATCGGCGGTTCCCCGCCGGCTCCGGCAGCGATCAGGCCGGCAGGCCAGACCTCGGCCGCGGGTGCCGCGACGGACGACAGGAACGCACCGACGGGCCGGCCGATCACCTCGTCCGGCGGGTAGCCGAGGAGCTCCTGCGCCGCAGGACTCCAGCCGATGACGACGTCCTGGCCGTCGAGTACGAACGTGGCCGCGCTCATGACATCGAGCGGGCCACGGAAATCGGCGTCCTCGGAAGCCTTCCTCACCTTGCTCATGGCGCCTCACCGGCCGCTTGGTCAGGTCCAGAATCCGCCCGGGGCTGACCCTGCGCAACCGATCGGACCTCCTGTGCGCGCGGCCCCGCCGTCTCCTGGCAGTACCGCCGTACCGCTCACAGCCCCGGTTGAATACACATCCAGGATGCAAGTTTGATAGCGTGCGGCTGTGCGATTGACGAAGTTCAGCGATCTGGCACTGCGCGCGGTCATGCGCCTGGCGGTCACGGGAGACGGCGAGTCCCTGACGACCCGCGAGGTGGCCGAGGCGATGAACGTGCCGTACACACACATGGCCAAGGCCGTGGCGCGACTGCAGCACCTCGGCGTCCTCGAGGCCCGGCGCGGACGTGGCGGCGGCCTGGAGCTGACCGGCCTCGGCCGCGGGGCCTCGGTCGGCTGGCTGCTGCGCGAGCTGGAGGGCGAGGAGGAGGTCGTGACCTGCGAAGGCGACGCCCCCTGCCCACTGCGCGGCGCCTGCCGGCTCCGCGGCGCCCTGCGCACGGCCCAGGAGGCGTTCTACAGCTCCCTGGACCCGCTGACCGTGGCCGACGTCGTGGACTCGCCCACCGGACCGGTACTGCTGACGCTCACCGGCCGCGGCGCCGCCTGACACCGCACCCCCGACCCGGCGATCCCGCTGCCCGGACCGCCCGGAAACGCGTTCCCATTAAATATGAAGATCACTTACCACTTTGGAGGCCGTCGTGCTCTCAGAGCAGTCCGTACCCGTCGTCCGCGCCACTCTGCCCGCCGTCGGAGCGGCACTCGGCGAGATCACCGACCGCTTCTACGCACGGCTGTTCTCGGCCCACCCCGAGCTGCTGCGCGATCTCTTCAACCGTGGCAACCAGGCCGACGGAACACAGAAGCAGGCCCTCGCCGGCGCGATAGCCGGCTTCGCCGGCATGCTGGTCGACCGCCCCGGCACCCGGCCGGACGCCATGCTCTCCCGGATCGCGCACAAGCACGCCTCCCTCGGCGTCACCTCCGAGCAGTACAAGACCGTCCAGCGGCACCTCTTCGACGCGATCGCCGAGGTCCTGGGCGATGCGGTGACGCCGGCCGTGGCCGCCGCCTGGGACGAGGTCTACTGGCTGATGGCCAATGCGCTGATCGCCCGGGAGGCACAGCTCTACGAGACGGCGGGCGTCGTCGAGGGCGACGTCTGGCGGCCCATGCTGGTGACCGGCCGCCACCGTGAGACCCCCGACGTCGTCTCCTTCACGCTCCGTGCGGCCGACGGCGGGCCGAACGGCCGCTTCCTGCCCGGACAGTACGTCGGCGTGCAGGCCGAACTGCCGGACGGGGCGCGACAGATCCGCCAGTACAGCCTCTCGCGGGGACCCGGTCGCGCGGAGTGGCGGATCAGCGTCAAGAGACTCCGGAGCGGTCCGGGACCGGAGGGCGAGGTGTCCTCCTGGCTGCACGCGAACCTCGGGGCCGGCCAGACGGTCATGGTGTCCGCCCCGTTCGGGGGCCTGACGCTGCCCGAGGGTGACGGCCCGCTGCTGCTCGCCTCCGCCGGCGTCGGCGTCACGCCGATGCTGTCCATGCTGGACGAACTGGCGACCACCGGGTCGGCCCGGCGGGTGATCGTGGCGCACGCCGACCGCTCCCCCGACGATCATGCCCATCGCGACGAACTCGCCCGGCTCGCAGCGGCGTTGCCGCACGGCGAATGCCATCTCTGGTACGAGGATCCGGACGGCTGCGCCCCCGGCGCGAGGGCCGGGCGGACGGATCTGGGCGCACTGGAACTTCCCGAGGGACTGACCGCGTATCTGTGCGGCCCTCTGCCCTACCTCCGGGCGGTCCGCGGTGACCTGCTGCACCACGGCGTACCGGCCGCCGACATCCACTACGAGGTCTTCGGTCCGGACCTCTGGCTGGGGCGGGAATGAACGTCGCAGGTCGTCCCAGGGTGGGTCAGGTGTGAGTTCCGTGCCCACGGGTGTCAGCATGGAGTCATGAGCAATGACGTTTTCTTCGACATCAGCATCGACGACGCGCCCGCCGGGCGGATCGTCTTCACCCTGTTCGACGACGTGGTCCCCAAGACCGCGAGGAACTTCCGCGAGCTCGCCACGGGCGAGCACGGCTACGGCTACGAGGGCTCCGGCTTCCACCGGGTCATCCCCGACTTCATGCTGCAGGGCGGTGACTTCACCGCCGGTAACGGCACGGGGGGCAAGAGCATCTACGGTGAGAAGTTCGCCGACGAGAACTTCCAGCTCAAGCACACCAAGCCGGGCCAGCTGTCCATGGCCAACGCGGGCCCGAACACGAACGGCTCGCAGTTCTTCATCACGACCATCGTCACCGACTGGCTGGACAACAAGCACGTCGTCTTCGGCGAGGTCGTGGAGGGCATGGACGTCGTGAAGCGCATCGAGTCCCTGGGCTCGCGCAGCGGCTCCACCAAGGCGAAGATCACGATCGCCAAGTCGGGCGTCGTCGAGAGCTGACCCCTCCGCGCGGTGCGCCGCGCTGCGTGAGCCGCCCCGGGCAGGCGGGCTGTCAGTCCGCGCCCGGGCCGGCCTGCGCCGGGAGCCCACCCCTCGCGTCCGTGTTCGCCAGAGCGTCATGCACGGCGTACGAGCCGGTCCCCGCCCCCGCGGCCGCGCGCACCCTGGTGCCGCCGTCGACGAGCAGGTCCGTACCGGTGACCCAGTCCGCGTCGTCGGACAGCAGCCAGAGCACCGCGCGCGCCACATCCTCCGGCTCGCCCATCCGGGCCAGCGGCAGGCTCCGCGCGATCCGCTCCTCGGCCCGCTCCCACACGAACCGCGCCATCTCGGTGCGCACCAGCCCGGGTGAGACCGCGTTCACCCGCACGCCGGGTGCCAGCTCACCGGCGAGCTGACGGGTCAGATGCAGCAGGGCCGCCTTGCTCGTGCCGTACGCGCCGACGTTCGGGCCGACGCCGTGCGTCCCCTCCGTGCAGATGTTGACCACCGCGCCGCCGTGCTCACGCATCCAGGCCCGCCAGGCGAGCTGGGTCAGGCGCAGCGGCGCCTCCACGTTCACCGCGAAGGCGTCGCGCCAGACGGCGGGATCGGCGTCCATCAGCGGGCCGAACGGGGCGTTGGTCGCGGCGTTGTTGACGAGCATGTCGAGCCGGCCGAACGCGCGTATCGCGCGCTGCGTGCACGCCACCAGGTGCGCGGGGTCCGCAACTGAGCCGGCGAGACCGACCGCCCGGATCCCCCCGGCCGTGAGCCGGTCGACGGCCGCGGCCACCCCCGCGGGGTCGCGTGCGGTGACGCAGACCATCGCCCCCGCCTCGCCCAGGGCCCGTGCCGTGGCGAGGCCGATCCCACGGGAGGCTCCGGTGACGAGGGCCGCCCGGCCGTCGAATGCGGATGATGACGTCATCCTCGTACGATCTCATGAGGACATGACGGTTCGTCAGGTATTGCCCGGACGGCCGCCACGCGGCATCGCCTCGTCGGACAGCGCCACCGGCCCGGGCACCTCGATTCCGGCCGGCGGGCGCCAGCCGCCCCACTCCTCCCACCAGCGCTCACCTCGCTCGATCAGACCGACCACCTCGGCCGCGGCGGCCCGCACCGACTCCGCCTCGCCGGGCCCGAACCCGCCCGTGCGGGCGCGCTCCTCGAAGTGGTCGACGTCCTTCCAGTCGTAGCGGGAGCCGTCGGCCGCGATCACCAGGTCGAGTTCCTGGTCCAGGGTGTCGAAACCCCTCTCCGTACGGCGCATGGGCTGCTGGAAGTTGACGTACCAGTCGTGCAGTTCGCCGTCCTTCAGCCGGGCCCACACGGAGTACCCGTCGCCGGCACGCTGGAGCTGCAGCACCCCTTCGGACTGCCAGGTGTGGTCGAAGTGGACCCATGGGTGCGGCCCCCAGGTGAAGTCGCCGCCGCCGAAGGTGAGCGGAGTGCCCGGTGCGAGGTAGCCGGCGAGGAGCACCCCGTCGTCGGCGACCACGCGCAGCGGGTACACCATCCACTCGCGCCCGTCGAGGATCTCTCGTCTGACGATGACGTCCATGCTGCGGAAGTGTGGCTCCATGCCGGGCCACCTTAGCCGCCGGCTTCCGCCTCCCCGGTCTCCCCGTCCGCCTGCCCGTCCGCCTGCCCGCGGGCCTCGCGGAGGGTCAGTGCCAGTTCGCCGTCCCTGACGTCCGCCAGGACCGTGTCGCCCGGATTGAGTGTGCCGTCGAGCAGCATGTTCGACAGACGGTTGTCGAGTTCCGTCTGGATGGTGCGGCGCAGCGGCCGGGCTCCGAACTCGGGGTGGTAGCCGCGATTGGCCAGCCATTCCTTGGCGGTCTCGGTGACCTCGAGGCCGATCTTCTGGGCGTGGAGCCTGCGCCTGCTGCGTTCCAGCAGGAGGTCGACGATCTGCACGAGATCCGCTCGGGTGAGGGCGTGGAAGACGATGATCTCGTCGATGCGGTTGAGGAACTCGGGCCGGAAGTGGGCCTGGAGTTCGGCCATCAACTCGTCCCTGATGTCGTCGACCGCGCCGTGGTGGTCCAGGATGCGCTTGGAGGCGATGTTGCTCGTCATGATGACCACGGAGTGGCGGAAGTCGACGGTGCGCCCCTGGGCGTCGGTGAGCCGCCCGTCGTCCAGCACCTGGAGCAGCAGGTTGAAGACGTCGGGGTGGGCCTTCTCGACCTCGTCGAACAGGACGACGCTGTACGGCTTGCGGCGCACGGCCTCCGTGAGCTGCCCGGCCTCCTCGTAGCCGACGTAGCCGGGCGGGGACCCGACGAGCCGGGAGACGGTGTGCTTCTCCTGGAACTCGCTCATGTCGAAGCGGATCATCCGGTCGGCGTTCCCGAAGAGCAGTTCCGCGAGCGCCTTGGCCAGTTCGGTCTTGCCCACGCCGGTGGGACCGAGGAAGAGGAAACTGCCGGTGGGACGGTCGGGGTCGCCCATGCCCGCCCTTCCGCGGCGTACGGCCTGGGCCACCGCCGTGACCGCCTCGTCCTGGCCGATCACGCGGGCGTGGAGGGCCTCTTCGAGCCTGGTGAGCCGTTCCCGCTCGGTCTGGGTGAGCTGGGTGACGGGGATGCCGGTGCGGGCGGAGAGCACGTCGGCGATGTCCTCGGCCGTGACACTGCCGGCCTGCTCACGTTCCTGCCCGGCGGCGGCGAGCTCCTGCTCCGCCTGCCGGACCTGCTCCTTGAGCCGGCCCGCGCGTTCGTAGTCCTCGGTGCTGACGGCTTCGTCCTTCTCCCGGCGCAGCTTGGTGAGACGGTCCTCGAGCTCCGCGGTCCCGGACGGGCCGCCGAGGCCGCGCAGCCCCACCCGGGCTCCGGCCTGGTCCATGAGGTCGATGGCCTTGTCGGGCAGGAAGCGGTCGGTGATGTAGCGGTCGGAGAGGGCGGCCGCGGCGTCCAGGGCCTCGTCCGTGAACCGGACCTGGTGGTGGGCCTCGTAGGAGTCGCGGAGCCCGTTCAGGATCTCGACGGTCTCGTCCACCGTGGGTTCGGGCACCATGACCGGCTGGAAGCGGCGTTCGAGGGCGGCGTCCTTCTCGATGTACCTGCGGTACTCGTCGATGGTGGTGGCACCGACGACGCTGAGGTCCCCGCGGGCGAGCGCCGGTTTGAGGATGTTCCCGGCGTCCATGGCGCCCTCGCCGCCACCGCCCGCGCCGACGACCGTGTGCAGTTCGTCGATGAACAGGATGATGCTCTTGTCGGCCTCGGTGACCTCGTCGATGACCTTCTTCAGGCGTTCCTCGAACTCGCCCCGGTACTTGGACCCGGCGACCAGGCCGGCCAGATCGAGGCCCACCACGCGGCGGTCCCGCAGCGCCTTGGGCACCTCCCCGGCCACGATGCGTTGTGCGAGACCCTCGACGATGGCGGTCTTGCCGACGCCGGGATCGCCGATCAGTACGGGGTTGTTCTTGGTGCGCCGGGAGAGGACCTCCACGGTCTGCTCGATCTCCTCCGCCCGGCCGACGACGGGATCGAGCCGCCCACCCCGGGCCTCCGCGGTGAGGTCACGCCCGTACTCGTCCAGGGTCGGGGTGCCGCTCCGGCCGCCGGCCGCCGCCTCCCGTCCACCGCCCCGGGTGCCTCCCGCGCCGGTCAGCGCGCCGGGCGACGCACCCTCGGACTGCAGTGCGCCCGCGAGACCGGCACGGGGGTCGTCCGTCAGCGCGGCGAGGATGTGCTCCGGGCCGATGTACGAGGCACCGGCCGCCTGGGAGCGCGCGTGGGCGGCGAGCAGGGCGCGTTTCGCACCGGGGGTGAGCGCGGGATCACCGCCACCCGTGCCGGTGGGAAGGGCCGCCTCCAGACTCCCGGCCAGATGGTCGGGATCCACCCCGGCCTGCTCCAGCAGTTGCCGGGAGGCCGGCACCTGTGTGGCGGCCCACAGCAGGTGCACGGTGTCGAGGTCGGCGCCGTCCTCGGCCGCCCGGCCGCCGGCCGCGGCCAGCAGCTCGTGCGAGGAATCGCTGAGGAGGCGGCCTATGGGCACGCGCTGGACGGCGGGCGGGGAGGCCGCCGGGCTCATGCCGAAGAAGCGGTCGAAGAAATCGGAGAACGGGTCGCCGGACCCGAAGGGCGAGGTCGTCACAGGGATCATCCCGTCCGGCGGGCGGCACAACGGACGCGGCAGCCTGCCGTAGTCGATTTGCCCGTACACGTACACGCCCATTGTTCGCCGGGTCGTCGCGGCCTGCGACCGCAGAGCCGCCCGGGCCCTCGGGGCCGGAACCGCGCCCGCCGGCCGGGGGCGGCAGAGCCCTACTCCGCCGCTCTTCGCCGCACCCGGGCCAGTGTGGACTCGCGGACGACCAGCTCCGGCTGGAGCACGATCCGCCGGTGACGGTGTCCGGCCGCCGCCTCCTCGTCGGTCTCCTCGATGAGGAGTTCCGCGGCCGTACGGCCCATCCGGAAAGAGGGCTGGCGGACCGAGGTGAGCGGGACGGCGGCCGCGGAGGCGAACTCGATGTCGTCGTAGCCGACCAGGGCGATGTCCTCCGGGATGCGCACGCCCGCGCCGTAGAGGGTCTGCAGGACGCCGAGGGCGAGCAGGTCGTTGGCGCAGAACACCGCCGTCGGCCGCGGGGACATGCCCAGCAGCCGCGCCCCCGCGTCCCGCCCGGCCGACACGTCCAGCCGCTCCGCCTCGATGTGCCGCAGCCGCTCCTCGGCCGGCAGTCCGGCCTCCGTCAGGGCCTGGAGGGCTCCGGTGCGACGGTCCCGGCACTGGGCCAGGTGCATGGGCCCGCTGATGTAGGCCACGCTGCTGTGGCCGCATTCGACGAGGTGGCGTACGGCGAGCGCGCCTCCGGTCACGTCGTCGACCGACACCGAGCAGGCGTCGGTCCGCGGCACGTCGTGATCGACGAAGACGTGCGGGATGCCGTGCCGCCGGAAGTTCGCCAGATTGACGCCCGTGGCGTCGGCGGGCGTGACGAGGACACCGCGCACCCGCTGCTCGGCGAAGAGCGAGAGATAGTCGGCTTCCTCGCCCGGGCTCTGGGCGCTGTTGCACAGCATCACCCCGAGTCCCGCGGCGCGCGCCGCCCGCTCGGCGCCGGTCGCGACCTCCACGAAGAAGGGGTTCGCCATGTCGAGGACCAGCATCGCGATGATCCGGCTCCGGCCCGCGCGCAGTTGGCGCGCCGTCTCGCTGCGCACGTAGCCGAGCCGCTCGATCACGGCGAGCACCCGCTCGCGGGTCTCCTCGGCGACCATGTCCGGCCGGTTGATCACGTTCGACACCGTGCCGACCGACACCTTGGCCTGTCGCGCCACGTCCTTGATGCCCACCATGCGTGCCACGAGCTCCGACCGTCCGCCTTTCCGCGGTCCGCCGGGGCCGCCGCCTCATGCTACGCAGGAATGCTGCTCGCGGGAGTTGCGAGCCGCACACCACGAGCCGAGGACCACGATTCGCGCACCACGTGCCGCGGGCTACGGACCACCTGCTGCGGACCACGTACTACGTGGCCGTGCGGCCGCCCGCCCGGCTGAGGCTGCTTCCCCTCACGACGAGTTCCGGCTGCAGGACGATCCGCCGGTGCTCGTGGTCCGTGACGTTCTCGTCCGTCTCCTCGATGAGCAGGTCCGCGGCCGTACGGCCCATCCGGAAGGCGGGCTGGCGCACCGACGTGAGGGGCACGGCGGCCGCCGAGGCGAACTCGATGTCGTCGTAGCCGACCAGCGCGATCTCCTCGGGCACGCTCACCCCGGCCCCGTACAGGGCCTGGAGGACCCCGAGGGCGAGCAGGTCGTTGGCGCAGAACACCGCCGTGGGCCGCGGGGACATGCCCAGCAGCCGCGCCCCCGCGTCCCGCCCGGCCGACACGTCCAGCCGCCCGGCCTCGATGTGCCGCAGCCGGTCCTCGGGGACGCCGGCCTCGGTCAGCGCGATCAGTGCTCCCGTACGGCGGTCCTGGCACTGGGCGAGATGCATGGGACCGCTGATGTACGTGACGTCCTGGTGGCCCTGTTCGACGAGATGGCGTACCGCCAGCGTGCCGCCCGTGATGTCGTCCACCGACACGGAACAGCCCTCGGCGCTGGGCAGGACCCGGTCGACGAGGACGAACGGGATGCCATGGCGGCGGAAGTTCTCCAGATTGCGGCCGGTGGTGTCCGCGGGCGTCACCAGCACACCGCGCACCCGCTGTTCGGTGAACAGCCCCAGGTACTCCGCCTCCTCGCCCGGGCTCTGCGCGCTGTTGCACAGCATCACCCCGAGCCCGGCCTCCCGCGCCGCCCGCTCCGCGCCGGACGCCACGTCCACGAAGAAGGGGTTGGCCATGTCGAGGACCAGCAGCGCGATGATCCGGCTGCGGCCGGCCCGCAACTGCCGGGCGGACTCGCTGCGTACATAGCCGAGCCGCTCGATGGTGGAGCGGACGCGGTCCCGGGTCGCCGCCGAGACCGAGTCGGGGCGGTTGATCACGTTCGAGACGGTGCCGACCGAGACCCCGGCCGCCCGGGCCACGTCCTTGATGCCCACCGGGTGGGCCATCGACGGCACCCCGGTGGTGGCCCCGGTGGTGGCGGGGCTGTGTGGGTTCATGGGCGTTCCCTCCCAGTCGCGGTGGAGCACGTCGGTCAGTCCAGGTGGAACACTTCGGTCAGCGGCCTCATCGCCTCGTCCGGCGTGGCGCCGTCCAGTGCCTCGAAGAAGCCGGCCATCTCCGCCTGCCAGCGGGCGTTGACGTCGGTGGCGCCCATGGCGGCCTGCGCGGCCGCGAAGTCCTCGGTCTCCAGATAGCCGACGAGCAGGCCGTCGTCCCGGAGGAAGAGGGAGTAGTTGTGCCAGCCGGCGGCGGAGAGTGCCGCGAGCATCCCGGGCCATACGGCCGCGTGACGCTCGCGGTACTCCTCCAGCCGCTCCTGCCGCACCTTCAGCAGAAAGCAGACGCGCTGCATCGATGAACCTCGGGACCTCAGAAGTCGAAGTCGTCGATGTTGTTCTTGTCGAAGACGGTCGGCGGGCCGAGGATGATCTCGCCGTCCTTGCCGATGGTGTACTCGCCGAGGTCGCCGGCCGTGAACTTCTCGCCCTCCGCGCCGGTGATCTGGCCCGAGACGAGCGCGGCGGCCACGTACGCACCGAGGCGGCCGAGCTTCTTCGGGTCCCACAGCGCGAACTGCTCGACGGTGCCGTCCTTGACGTACGCGCGCATCTGGTTCGGCGTGCCGAGGCCGTTGATGACGACCTTGCCCTTGTAGCTGGAGCCGCTGACGTAGCGGGAAGCGGCGGCGATGCCGACGGTGGTGGGCGAGATGATGCCCTTCAGGTTCGGGTACGCCTTCAGCAGGCCCTGGGTCTCCTGGAAGGACTTCTGGTCGTCGTCGTCACCGTAGGCGACCTTGACCAGCTTCATCTCCTTGTACTCGGGCTTCTTCAGCTCGTCCTTCATGAACTCGATCCAGGTGTTCTGGTTCGTCGCGTTCTGGGTGGCCGAGAGGACCGCGATCTCGCCCTTGTGGCCGAGCTGCTTGGCGATGTTCTGGATCTGGCTGCGGCCGATCTCCTCGGAGCCGGCCTGGTTGATGAAGGCGTCACGGCACTCGGGGGCGGTGTCCGAGTCGTAGGTGACGACCTTGATGTCCTGGGCGAGCGCCTGCTTCAGGGAGCCGCAGACCGAGTTCGGGTCGTTGGCCGCGATCAGGATCGCGTCCTGGCGCTGCTGGACCAGCGTGTTGATGTACGAGACCTGGGACGAGGCCTTGGCGTCGGAGGAGCCGACCTCCTTGCCGGTGGACCCGAGCTCCTTGACGGTGTCGATGCCGGAGCCGTCGAGGATGGTGAAGTACGGGTTGTTGATCTGCTTGGGCAGGAAGGCGATCTTCAGGTTCTTCTTCAGCGGGGCGTCGGGGTCGGCCGTGGCGTTCGCGGCCTTCTCCTTCGTCTCGTTCGCGGCGTCGTTCTTGGTGGTGCCCGAGCAGCCGGCCAGCGTGACGGCCAGGGCGCAGGCCGCCGCGGTGGCGGTGAGGGTGGCACGGCGGCGCGTGCGGGAGTACGCAGACATGGTGACGTCCCTTTCGGAGGGCAGGAGTTGAGGGTGGGGCAGGGAGAACCGAGGGGTGTTATGCGGAGGCCGTCGCGGCGCGCCGGTGGCGGCGCTCGGAGAGGGTGGCGACGATCCGTGGGGTGAGGACGGAGGCGACGAGCAGCAGACCGGTGACGATCACCTGGATCTCGCTGGACACGTCGTTGAGGGTGAGCAGGTTGCCGAGCAGACCGATGAGCAGCACTCCGGCGAGGGCGCCGCCGAGCGTGCCCCTGCCGCCGTCGAAGTCGATGCCACCGAGCAGCACGGAGGCGATGACGACGAGTTCGAGGCCGATCCCGTTGTCGGCGCGGGCACTGCCGTACCGCAGGGTGTAGACGATCCCGGCGAACGAGGCGACGAAGCCGGCGAGGACGAAGAGCACCAGCTTGATGCGCTTGACCCGGATGCCCGCGAACCAGGCCGCGTCCTCCTGGGCGCCGAGCGCGTACAGCGACCGTCCGAAGGCGGTGCAGTGCAGCACCACCGCGGTGATCACGGCCAGGACGCCGAACAGGGCGACGGGGTACGGGATGAAGGTCCCCGGCACGGTCTCGGTGTACGTCGCCCACTGGGAGTACGTCTCGGGGAAGTCGGCGACCGCCTTGTCCCCGAGGACGACCGAGGCGAGGCCCCGGTAGAGGGTGAGCGTGCCGATGGTGACGGCGAGCGAGGGCAGGCCGACACGGGTGACGAGCCAGCCGTTGAGGAGGCCGCCGAGCGCGCCCACGAGCAGGCACAGCGGCACGATCATCTCGAAGGCCCAGCCGGCCTCCCACAGCGCGCCGGCGAGCGCGCTGGACAGACCCAGCATGGAGGCCACGGACAGGTCGACCTGTCCGGCGACGACCAGCAGGGTCATCGGCAGGGCGATGAGGGCGATCTCGGCGGTGTCGTTGAGGGCGGCCGAGAGGTTGACGGTGTCCGCGAAACCCTCCGTGGTACCGGCTCCGGCGAGGAAGACGGCGACCACGAGCACACCGACGACGGTGTCCCAACGCAGGTACTTGGCGAAGGCGGTCATCGCCGGCTCCTCTTCCTCAGCGCGCTGGTGGTGCGCAGGTTCACGATGCGGTCGGTGGTGATGGCCGCGAGCAGCAGCACACCCGTGATGGCCTGCTGCCAGAAGGAGTCCACCTTCAGGACGACGAGAGCGCTGCCGATGGTGGTGAGCAGCAGCGCGCCGAGCGCCGCGCCCCAGACCGTGCCGACGCCGCCGGTGATGGCGACGCCGCCCACGACGACCGCACTGACGACGTTCAGCTCCCAGCCGCCCGCCGCGTCGGCGACGACGGTGCCGAAGCGGGCGAGCCACAGGGCCCCGGCGAAGCCGGCGATCGCGCCGGAGAAGGCGTACGCGGCGAGCACGCGGCGGCGGATGGGGATGCCGGCGAGCCGCGCCGCCTCGGGGCTGGACCCGATCGCGTACAGCTCCCGGCCGCTGCGGTAGCTGCGCAGGTAGTAGGCGGTGCCGGCGAGGACGGCGGCGGAGATCAGCGGCAGGTACGGGATGCCGAGGACGCTCCCGCTGCCGAGGGCGAGCACGTCGTCGGGGACGTCGGCGGCGTTGATCTGCTCACCGTGCGCCCAGGCGTGGTCGATGCCCTGGATGACGTAGAGCATGCCGAGGGTGACGACCAGCGCGGGCACCCGGCCGAAGCTGACCAGGAGTCCGCTGACCAGTCCGCACAGGACGCCGAGTCCGATGCCGAGCAGGACGACGGTGAGCGCGCCGTGGTCGGTGCCCGAGACGAAGGTGCCGCAGGCGAAGGCGGAGAGTCCGACGACGGAGCCGACGGAGAGGTCGATGTTGCGGGTGATGACGACGACGGCCTGGCCGGCGACGAGCAGCACCAGGATCGAGGAGTTGAGCAGCAGGTCCTTGATGCCCTGGTCGTCCAGGAAGGAAGGGTTGGCGGCCCAGGTGGCGAGGATCAGTGCCACGAGTGCGCCGCCGATGCTCAGCTCGCGGGCGCGGAAGACCAGGTCCATGAGCGAACGCGCCGAGCGGTCCGTCTCCGGCGCGGCAGGCGGGGTTTCCAGGGTGGCCGTCACGCCGCTGTCCTTTCGTATGAGCCGCCGCGGGGGCGGGTGCGGGGGCCGGCGGGGAGGTCGCCCGCGGCCGGGCGGGCCCGGCGGGGGCCGGGCGCGCCCGTCATGCCGCCCTCCCGGCACCGCTGCGGCCGGTCGCCGCGGCCATGACCGTCTCCTCGCTCGCCTCGTCGCGCGGGATCTCCGCGACGAGCCGGCCCTCGTGCATCACCAGCACCCGGTCGGCCATGCCGAGGACCTCGGGCAGGTCGGAGGAGACCATCAGCACGGCGAGCCCCTCGGCGGCGAGCGAGGAGAGCAGCCGGTGCACCTCGGCCTTGGTGCCGACGTCGATGCCGCGTGTGGGCTCGTCGACGATGAGCACCGTCGGGTCGGTGGCCAGCCACTTGGCGAGGACCACCTTCTGCTGATTGCCGCCGGAGAGCACGCCGACCGCGTCGCCGAGCGTGTTGTACTTCAGCTGGAGCTTCACGGCCCAGTCGGTGGCCCGGGCCCGCTCCAGAGCGCGGCGGACCAGGCCGCCGCTGCCGAGGCTGCCGAGCCCGGTGAGTCCGATGTTGCGCTCGATGGACGCCTCCATCACGAGCCCGCGCTGGCGCCGGTCCTCCGGTACGAGGGCGACTCCGGCGGCCATCGCGGCGGTCGGTGAACCGGCGCGCAGCGCCGTGCCGTTCACGTGCACCTCGCCCGCGTCGGCGCGGTCCACGCCGAAGACGGCCTGGACGACCTCGGAGCGGCCGGCGCCGACGAGTCCGGCGAGGGCGACGATCTCGCCGCGGCGGACCTCGAACGACACGTCCCGGAAGACGCCTTCGCGGGTGAGCCGGCGTACCGACAGCGCGGTCTCGCCGACGGTGGTGGCCTGCTTGGGGTAGAGCTCGTCCAGGTCGCGGCCGACCATGCGGCGCACGAGGTCGTCCTCGGCGAGTCCTTCGAGTGGTTCGGAGGCGACCCAGCGGCCGTCGCGCAGCGTCGTGACGCGCTGGCAGAGCTGGAAGATCTCCTCCAGCCGGTGCGAGATGAACAGGACGGCGGCGCCGGCGGCGCGCAGCGTCCTGACGACCGAGAACAGCCGGGCGGTCTCGCTGCCGGTGAGCGCCGCGGTGGGCTCGTCCATGATCAGGACACGGGCGTCGAAGGAGAGCGCCTTGGCGATCTCGACGATCTGCTGGTCGGCGATGGACAGCCCGCGGGCGAGCCGGCCGGGGTCGAGGTCGACGCCGAGCCGGGCCATCAGGGTCGCGGTCGCGTCGTGGACGGACCTGCGGTCGATCCGGCCGAGGGAGAGCCGCGGCTGGCGGCCCATGAAGATGTTCTCGGCGATCGAGAGGTCGGGGAAGAGCGTGGGCTCCTGGTAGATGACCGCGATGCCGGCGTCGCGGGCGTCGGCAGGGCCGCGGAAGACGACCGGCTCGCCGTCGAGCAGCACCTGACCGGAGTCGGGGCGGTGCACCCCGGCCAGGGTCTTGATGAGGGTCGACTTGCCCGCGCCGTTCTCGCCCGCGAGCGCATGGACCTCGCCCGGGAGCAGTTGCAGGGAGACGTCCTGCAGGGCCCGTACGGCGCCGAAGGACTTGGACACGTCCGTCAGGGCCAGAACGGGGGCCGGGCCCGTGTCGGGCTGGTTCATGGATGCTCCGTGGAAGGTGCGCCGTGAAGGCGCCGTGAAAGGTTTCAATCGAGTTTCACGGAAGCTAGACGTGCAACACCCGCGGCGTCAATGGGTCAGTTCATGAAATTTTCTCGGCCTACTCGCTCTCTTGACAGTCCTGTTGGGCGGTCATAGCTTCACGTCGATGAAACGATTCACACGTCCGCTCGGCCCCCAGGAGAGCTGATCCATGTCCGGTGTATCCGCCGTGTCCGCCGCCAAGGCGGCTCTCAAGACCCAGGCCATCGAGACCCCGTCGTGGGCGTACGCCAATTCCGGCACGCGCTTCAAGGTGTTCGCGCAGCCCGGAGTGCCGCGAACCCCGCGCGAGAAGCTCGACGACGCCGCGCGCGTCCACGAGCACACCGGCGTGGCCCCGACCGTCGCCCTGCACATCCCGTGGGACGCGGTCGACGGCTCCGATGGATACGCAGAGCTCGCCAAGTACGCCGAGGAGCGCGGCCTCGGGCTCGGCGCGATCAACTCCAACGTCTTCCAGGACGACGACTACAAGCTCGGCTCGGTCACCCACCCCGACCCGGCCGTGCGCCGCAAGGCCCTCGGGCATCTGCTGGAGTGCGTCGACATCATGGACGCGACCGGCTCGCGCGATCTGAAGCTGTGGTTCTCCGACGGCACCAACTACCCGGGTCAGGACGACATCCGGGCCCGCCAGGACCGGCTCGCCGAGGCGCTGGCCGCCGTCTACGAGCGCCTCGGCGACAACCAGCGGATGCTGCTGGAGTACAAGTTCTTCGAGCCGGCGTTCTACGCCACCGACGTCCCGGACTGGGGCACGGCGTACGCGCACTGCCTCAAGCTCGGCCCCAAGGCCCAGGTCGTCGTCGACACCGGCCACCACGCGCCCGGCACCAACATCGAGTTCATCGTCGCGCTGCTGCTGCGCGAGGGGAAGCTCGGCGGCTTCGACTTCAACTCCCGCTTCTACGCGGACGACGACCTGATGGTCGGCGCGGCCGACCCGTTCCAGCTGTTCCGGATCATGTACGAGGTGATCCGGGGCAGCGGCTTCGGGCCGGACGTGGCTTTCATGCTCGACCAGTGCCACAACATCGAGGCGAAGATCCCGGCGATCATCCGCTCGGTGATGAACGTCCAGGAGGCGACGGCGAAGGCCCTCCTCGTCGACGGCGACGCCCTCGCCGCCGCCCAGCGCTCCGGGGACGTCCTCGCGGCCAACGCGGTGCTGATGGACGCCTACAACACGGACGTACGCCCGATGCTCGCCGAGGTCCGCGAGGAAATCGGCATCGACCCGGACCCGATGGCGGCGTACGCCCGCTCCGGCTGGGCCCAGAAGATCGTCGACGAGCGCGTCGGCGGCACCCAGGCGGGCTGGGGGGCGTGACCCCGGCGCCGGACCCGCTACGACCCGACGAGGCATGATCCCGCCCGGAATCGAAGGAAACAGGGAATGACGGACGCAACTCACGAGCGCGTATCCGAGCTGCTCGCCCGCTCGCACGGACTGGGCGCCGACCCCCGGAACACCAACTACGCCGGCGGCAACACGTCGGCCAAGGGCACCGACACCGACCCCGTGACCGGGCAGGACATCGAGCTGATGTGGGTCAAGGGCTCCGGGGGCGACCTCGGGACGCTCACCGCCGGCGGGCTCGCCGCGCTCCGGCTCGACCGGCTGCGCGCGCTCACCGGGGTGTACCCGGGCGTGGACCGCGAGGACGAGATGGTCGCGGCCTTCGACTACTGCCTGCACGGCAAGGGCGGTGCCGCGCCGTCCATCGACACCGCGATGCACGGCCTCGTCGAGGCCGCCCACGTCGACCACCTGCACCCCGACTCGGGCATCGCGCTCGCCTGCGCCGCCGACGGCGAGGCGCTCACCAAGGAGTGCTTCGGCAACCAGGTCGTGTGGGTGCCGTGGCGCCGCCCCGGCTTCCAGCTCGGCCTGGACATCGCGGCCGTCAAGGCGGCCAACCCTGAGGCGATCGGCTGCATCCTCGGCGGGCACGGCATCACCGCCTGGGGCGACACGTCCGAGGAGTGCGAGCGCAACTCGCTGCACATCATCCGCACCGCCGAGGCGTTCCTCGCCGACCGCGGCAAGGCCGAGCCGTTCGGGCCCGTACTCGACGGGTACGGGCCGCTACCGGATGCCGAGCGCAAGGCCCGCGCCGCCGCGCTCGCGCCCGTCGTGCGGGGCCTCGCCTCCACCGACCGACCGCAGGTGGGCCACTTCACCGACGCGGACGTCGTCCTCGACTTCCTGGCGCGCGCCGAGCACCCGCGGCTGGCCGCGCTCGGCACCTCCTGCCCCGACCACTTCCTGCGCACGAAGGTCCGTCCGCTCGTCCTCGACCTGCCGGCCGGTGCCCCGCTGGAGGAGGCGGTCGCCCGCCTGAAGGAGCTGCACGGCGCCTACCGCGAGGACTATCGCGGCTACTACGAGCGGCACGCCGACGCCGACTCGCCCGCGATGCGCGGCGCCGACCCGGCGATCGTGCTCGTGCCGGGCGTCGGCATGTTCAGCTTCGGCAAGGACAAGCAGACCGCGCGCGTCGCGGGCGAGTTCTACGTCAACGCGATCAACGTGATGCGCGGCGCCGAGGCCGTCTCCTCGTACGCACCCATCGAGGAAGCGGAGAAGTTCCGCATCGAGTACTGGGAGCTGGAGGAGGCCAAGCTCCGCCGCATGCCCGCGCCGAAGCCGCTCGCGACCCGGGTCGCGCTCGTGACGGGGGCCGGCTCCGGCATCGGCAGGGCCATCGCTCACCGGCTGGTCGCCGAGGGTGCGTGCGTGGTCGTGGCCGACATGAACGCGGACGGCGCGGCCGCCGTCGCGGAGGAGCTCGGCGGCCCCGACAAGGCGGTCCCGGTGACGGTCGACGTCACCTCCGAGGAGCAGATCGTGGCAGCGTTCGCCGCGGCCTCGCTCGCCTTCGGCGGCGTCGACCTGGTCGTCAACAACGCCGGGATCTCCATCTCCAAGCCGCTCCTGGAGACGACGGCGAAGGACTGGGACCTCCAGCACGACATCATGGCCCGCGGCTCCTTCCTGGTCTCGCGCGACGCGGCCCGGGTGATGACCGCGCAGGGCTTCGGCGGCGACATCGTCTACATCGCTTCCAAGAACGGTGTCTTCGCGGGCCCGAACAACATCGCGTACGGCGCCACCAAGGCCGACCAGGCGCACCAGGTCCGGCTGCTCGCCGCCGAACTGGGCGAGCACGGCATCCGCGTCAACGGCGTCAATCCGGACGGGGTGGTGCGCGGCTCGGGCATCTTCGCGGGCGGCTGGGGCGCGAAGCGGGCGGCGGTGTACGGCGTGGAGGAGGAGAAGCTCGGCGAGTTCTACGCCCAGCGGACCCTGCTCAAGCGGGAGGTCCTCCCGGAGCACGTCGCGGGCGCGGTCTTCGCCCTGACGGGCGGCGACCTGAGCCACACGACCGGCCTCCACGTCCCGGTGGACGCGGGCGTCGCGGCGGCGTTCCTCCGCTGACGCCGCGCGGGCCGCGGCGACGCGAGTCGCCGGCGGCACCCGACGCCCCTTCGCGTTGTGGGCATGCGTTCCGCCCCGCGGAACGCATGCCCACACCCTTATAAGGACTCACGACGTGTCACCATCCACACCCACTCCCCTTCCCTTCGCCGCCGTCGACCTCGGTGCCTCCAGCGGACGCGTCATGGTCGGGCACGTCGGGCCCGGGACGCTCGGCCTCACCGAGGTGCACCGGTTCCCCAACACGCCCGTACGCGTCGGCGGCACGCTGCACTGGGACGTCCTCGCTCTGTACCGCGGGGTGCTCGACGGGCTGCGGGCCGCGGGCCGGGCCACCGGGGGGCGGCTCGCGAGCGTGGGCGTCGACTCGTGGGCCGTGGACTACGGCCTCCTCGACGCCGACGGCGCCCTCATCGGCAACCCCGTGCACTACCGGGACACCCGCACCGAGGCCGTCATCGCGAAGGTCGCCGAGACGCTGCCCCCCTCCGACCTCTACGCGGCCACGGGGCTCCAGTACCTCCCCTTCAACACCGTCTACCAGCTGGTCGCGGCGCAGGGCACCGCCGCGCTCGCCGCCGCCCGGGGCCTTCTCCTCATCCCGGACCTGATCGCGTACTGGCTGACCGGCGAGGCCGGTACCGAGCTCACCAACGCCTCCACCACCCAGCTGATGGACCCGCGCACCCGCGACTGGGCCCGGCCCGTCGCCGACACTCTCGGGATCGACCTCTCGCTCTTCCCGCCGCTGCGCCGGCCCGGCGACCCGGCCGGGGCGCTGCTGCCCGAGGTCCTCACGGAGACGGGCCTGACCGGACCGGTGCCCGTGACCGCCGTCGGGTCGCACGACACCGCGTCCGCCGTGGCGGGCGTGCCCGCGCGTGGGGAGCGCTTCGCGTACATCGCCACCGGCACCTGGTCCCTGGCCGGGCTCGAACTCGACGCGCCCGTCCTCACCGAGGACAGCCGGCGCGCCAACTTCACCAACGAGCTCGGTGTGGACGGCACCGTCCGCTACCTCCGCAACATCATGGGCCTGTGGCTGCTCCAGGAGTGCCTGCGCGACTGGGAGGCGCGGGGGCAGACGGTGGAGCTCGGGGAGCTGCTGCGCCGCGCCGCCTCGTGTGCGCCCCTGCGCTCGGTCGTCGACGCGGGCGATCCCGCATTCATCGCCCCCGGCCGGATGCCGGAGCGGATCGCCGAGGCATGCCGTGGTTCCGGCCAGCCCGTGCCGCGTGACGCGGCCGAGACGACCCGCTGTGTGCTGGACTCGCTCGCCCTGGCCCACCGACGCGCGCTGATGGACGCCCAGCGGCTCTCCGGCCGGGCGGTCGACACCGTGCACATCGTCGGCGGCGGCGCGCACAACGAGCTGCTGTGCCGGCTGACGGCCGACGCCTGCGGACTGCCCGTGGTCGCCGGCCCCGCCGAGGCCGCCGCATTGGGCAACATCCTCGTACAGGCCCGCACGGCAGGCACAGTCATCGGAGGTCTGCGTGAATCGCGGCAGCTCCTGTGTGAGACTCAGGGCCTACGACACCACGTACCCTCGGGAGACATCCGAGCATGGGAGCGGGCCGAGGCCCGTCTCGCCAAGGAGGAACAGCCATGCGGGTAGCGCTCTTCGTCACCTGCGTCAACGACACGCTCTTCCCGCGGACCGGGCGGGCGGTCGTCACCCTGCTGGAGCGCCTCGGCGTCGAGGTGGACTTCCCGCCGGCGCAGACCTGTTGCGGGCAGCCGCAGTTCAACACCGGCTACCGGCACGAGACCGAGCCCCTGGTGCGCCGCTACGCCGCCGCGTTCGACGACTACGAGTACGTCGTCACCCCGTCCGGCTCCTGCGCGGCCATGGTGCGCGACAACTACCCGCGCATCGGCGCCAAGGCGGCCGCCGAGGGCCGGGGCCAGGAGCTCACCGAAGCCGCGGCGAGCGCGGTCCCCAAGACGTACGAGCTGACCGAGTTCCTGGTCGATGTGCTGCAGGTGACGGACGTCGGCGCGTACTACCCGCACACCGTCACCTACCACCCGACGTGCCACGGCCTGCGGATGCTCGGTCTCGGCGACCGGCCGCGGCGGCTGCTGGAGCATGTCAAGGGCCTTGAGCTGCGCGAGCTGCCGGGCGCCGAGGAGTGCTGCGGCTTCGGCGGCACGTTCGCCGTCAAGAACGCCGCCGTGTCGGCGGCGATGGGCGCCGACAAGGCCCGGAGCATCGACTCCACGGGCGCCGAGGCCGTGTGCACGGTCGACAACTCCTGCCAGATGCACATCGGCGGTACGCTCGCCCGGCTCGGCTCGCCGGTGCGTCCGGTCCACATCGCCGAGATCCTGGCCGGCACGGAAGAGGACACCCGATGAGCGGCGGTACGTACCTCGGCATGCCCGCCTTTCCGAAGGCCGCGTCCGAGTCCACGCAGAACCTCACCCTCCGCGGCAATCTGCGCCACGCCACGCACACCATCCGCGACAAGCGCGCCAAGGCCGTCGCCGAACTCGACGACTGGGCGGGGCTGCGCGCCGCCGGTGCGGCGATCAAGAACCGTACGCTGCGCCACCTGGACCACTATCTGGAGCAGGTGGAGGCGGCGGTGACGGCGGCCGGGGGCCAGGTCCACTGGGCGGCCGACGCCGCCGAGGCCAACCGGATCGTCACCGGACTCGTCCGGGCCACCGGAGAGACCGAGGTCGTCAAGGTCAAGTCCATGGCCACCCAGGAGATCGGCCTCAACGACGCCCTCGCCGAGGCCGGCATCACGGCCTGTGAGACCGATCTCGCGGAGCTGATCGTGCAGTTGGGCGACGATCTGCCGTCGCACATCCTGGTCCCGGCGATCCACCGCAACCGCTCCGAGATCCGCGACATCTTCCGCGAGAAGATGGCGGACTGGGGCCGCCCCGCCCCCGACGGTCTGACGGACACACCGCGCGAACTGGCCGAGGCGGCCCGGCTGCATCTGCGGGAGAAGTTCCTGCGCGCGAAGGTCGCGATCTCGGGCGCCAACTTCATGGTCGCCGAGACCGGGACGCTGGTCGTGGTCGAATCCGAGGGCAACGGCCGGATGTGCCTGACCCTGCCCGAGACGCTGATCTCCGTCGTCGGCATCGAGAAGGTGGTGCCGACCTGGCAGGACCTGGAGGTCTTCCTCCAGCTCCTGCCCCGTTCGTCCACGGCCGAGCGGATGAACCCGTACACGAGCATGTGGACGGGTACGACGGACGGCGACGGCCCGCGGACCTTTCATCTGGTCCTCCTCGACAACGGCCGCACCGACACCCTCGCCGACACCGTGGGCCGCCAGGCACTGCGCTGCATCCGCTGCTCGGCCTGCCTCAACGTGTGCCCGGTGTACGAGCGGGCCGGCGGGCACGCGTACGGGTCCGCCTATCCCGGCCCGATCGGCGCGATCCTCACGCCCCAACTGCGCGGCACGGACAGCGAGCTGGACGCCTCGCTGCCCTACGCCTCGACGCTGTGCGGTGCCTGCTACGAGGTGTGCCCGGTCGCCATCGACATCCCCGAAGTGCTGGTGCACCTACGGGAACGGGTCGTCGAGGGCGGCGAGGTGACGCGCAACGGCAGGAAGGTCACCATCCGCCCGGCCAAGGGGCACGCGGCCGAACGGGCCGCGATGCGCGCGGCCCGCTGGACGCTGGACCACCCGGGCGCGCTGCGCAGGCTCCAGCGCCTCGCCTCCCGCACGCGCCGGCTGCATCCCCGGCGTCTGCCGGGTCCCGGCCGGGCCTGGACGGACACGCGGACGGTGCCGGAGGTGCCGGCCGAGTCGTTCCGGGACTGGTGGCAGCGCACGCGCGGTGGCGAAGGGAGCGGCAAGTGAGCAGCAGGGACACGGTCCTCGGCAGGGTGCGGCGCGCCCTGGCGGACGTGCCGCGCGAGGAGCGCCCGGACGACGTGCCGGTCGTCCGCGACTATCTCCAGGTCCACGGGGAGCGCACGCCCGCCCGGACGGCGGACCTGCTCGCCGAGAACCTGGCCGACTACCGGGCGCTCGTGCACCGCTGTTCCCCCGGCGACGTGCCGGGCCTGATCGCCCGGCTGCTGGCCGACCGCGGGGCCCGTACGGTCGTGGTGCCGGAGGGCCTGCCCGCGGAATGGCTCGCGGAGGCGACGGGCGTCGAACTCGTCCCGGACACCCCGGAGTCGACCCCCGCCGAACTCGACGCGAAGGACAGCGTGGTCACCGGCTGCGCGGTGGCCATCGCCGAGACCGGCACGATCGTCCTCGACGGCGGCTCCGCCCAGGGCCGGCGCCGGATCACCCTCGTCCCGGACCACCACATCTGCGTCGTACGCGCCCCCGAACAGGTCGTCGCCTCGGTCCCCCAGGGCCTGTCCCGCCTGGATCCGACGCGCCCCCTGACCTGGATCAGCGGCCCTTCGGCGACGAGCGACATCGAACTGGACCGGGTGGAGGGGGTCCACGGGCCCCGGACACTCGAGGTGATCCTGGTCGAGGGCTGACGCCCCGCTCGCGCGCAGCGCTGGACCAGGGCGCGAGATCCATTACGGCGCTGGCCCGCTCAAGGCCCTCAACCCTGTCTGCATACCCACCCCACGCGACGGCTTGCTCACCGGCCGCCGGGGACATCCGCTGCGTTGATGAGCTCGATCCAAGAACCCTCATCCCGACGAGCTGTCCCGCGACTGAAGCGGTGGAACCTGGCGCTCACCCGGCACGATAGTTCTCGGCGAATCTACCGCCCACCCGAGGAACCGGAACGGCGGGCTGGAGCGAACCAACGGACCGTCGCAGACCATCGAGGTCGGTCTCGCCTCGTGTGGCGGCTGAGCGGTGCGGCTGAATGCACTGGCGTGTGAATGCCGTCGTTCGTGACCGCGAGATGCCTGCCCATCAGGTTGAGGAGCGTGAAAGCGAAAAGCGCATTCGCGCCTGGGCCGCCGTGAGTTGCTCACCGCGGCTCTGCGTTTGCTTGAGGTCATGAGCATACGTACCCCGAGCCCAGGAGCCCTTGATAGTCTGAGAAGATCAACACTCGAGACTCGTCCGGGAGATGTGATGTCGCCAGAGACCCACGAAGATTCACGTTCGTTTTCGCCCGCCACGCAGATAATGGGATACATTCTGGGAGCTGCATGGTTCGCGTTCCTGGCCCTCTCCGACAGCGACCGAGCGACCTGGCTGCGAGCCGTGTACGGCTTCGCATCACTCGTGTTCGCTGCAGGTGTCGGAGCGTCCGTCATCGGCTTGCGTCGCCGCAAGCAGCCCGCTGAGCAGGGGCAGCAGCGGGCCTAAGGCGCCCATGCCGCCTAGCATTCACACGGGCGGCCGTACACGTGCCCCATCGATGTATCTCCGCCTCAGACAGAGGCGGAGATCGGCCTTCAATCCGGCGAATGACGCGGACAGCCAAGACCATGAATCGGTGGCTACAGGAAACTGCGAAGACTTCGGGGGACTCCCACCGAGATCAAAGTTGAGTAAGCAGCAATATAGCCAGAATACCTGTCCATGCTGCGCTCGTCCGTACGATCCGGTGTTGGCCGCAGAGTTGACGCCCCGCTCCACCGCTCATGGAGGGCATGAATTGGATGAAGCTCGCAAGGGCGCCCAAGGTGAGCCCTCCGAACCCAACAGTCCAGAGCACTGACGGCACGTTAAGCCAGCTACCCAGACGCCATCCAAGCCAAAGCGAGACGGCACCGAAGATGACGTGGATGCAAAGAAGAACAAACCACTTCCACCGAACTCTGGGACGACGCCACAGCCTGGCTGCAAGCAATGGGACAGGCGCTCCCGACGTGGCCAGGATCGTGCCGAGAACGGCTGGGATGTCAACTGGTTCGCGACCTGGTGTCGGCAGGCCGAGCAGGCGCTCGCCGATGGCGTCGACAGGCCGGTCCGTGTTGGACAGCAGAACGACTCCTCGCTGCGTGGCACGGTCGAAGCCCATGTAGGACGTGAAACCACCAGTGGCCCCGTTGTGCCAGGTGATCTCGTGGCCTCGGGTGGCACTGGTGAGCCAGCCCATGCCGGTGCGGCTTCCCGGGGACGCGTTGTGTACTGGCACGGCAGCCCTGACACCAGGTGCTGTCTTCTCCATCACTGCGCGGAGGAACAGACCGAGATCGTTCGCCGTAGTCCAGATATCGCCGGCCGGGGTGTAACCGGAGGCGAACCAATGGTCGGTTAGGGCCCCATTTGACTGCTGGCCGTGAGCGGAGTTCCGAGGGAGCGGATCGCCTCTCTCCACGATGCGTGAGTCTCGCATGTTCAAGGGCTTGAGCAGGTAGGCGGAAAGGAGCTGGGAGTAGCTCAGATCAGTGTAGTGAGATACCACGTTACCGGCGAGTGCCGGTCCGAGGTTGGAATAGCGATAGGCGCCGATGCTTCCCGCCGATGCGTCTTCTCCTGCTCTGAGGACATCATCACCTCCCAATCCACGATAGGGGTCTTTCCCGAACAGGAGCATCTTCAGGTTGCGGACTGACATGTCGAGGTCGTCCGGCATCTTGTCCAGTCCTGACCGATGCGTGGCGAGGTCTCGCAAAGTAGATTGCGCGACCACTGGATCGGAGAAGCGACTGTCGGGCAAGTAGCGTTCAAGGGGCGAGTTGAGATCGATGATCTTTTGATCCTCGAGTTCAGCCAAGAGCATCCCGGTCATGGGTTTCCCGATGCTACCGCCTTCGAACACCGTTGACGCGTCCACCGTGCGGCGCGCGGGGTTGCCGGAGTCTCCCAGCCCGGCGAAGGTCAGACGACCCCGGTCGATAAGTACGGCGGAGATGCCCCGGTAGCCACGACCGTCGCCTGCCGCGTGGCGAACTCGTTCCGCCAGAGAGGCGTCGCCTGTCGTCGAGCTCCCCAGTCCGGGGGGCGCGGGAGCCAAGAATGCCCCCGCGCCAACACAGATGACGAGCACCAGCATGATTCCAACGATCCTCGCGCACAGTCCCGTGGCAGACAGGGGCCCTGATTCACTTGCCATAGCACGGTTCTGTGTCTGAATTTCCGTCACTTCGATGCAAGCACATTCGCGGGAGGAGCTCCAGGCGATGCCCCGGAGTTGTCCTGGCGCGGAGAGGGCGACCCGGGCGATGCCGTGTCCGAATCGTTCAGCCGGTTGCGCCTCACAAATTGCGCGAGACGTAGGTAGTGGACGTCTTCCATGATGATCAGTTCGATTGCCACAACCGTGAGCGAGAAGTTGATGAGCCCGGCCATGTGGAAAGCGATACCAAGATGCATGGCGATGCCGCCGGCCACCGCAACCATCCGCAGCTTACGATTCAGAAGGAGAAACGTGAAGGCCAATTGGAAGAAAACGGTTGCGTAGGTTATGGCGACAACCAGCGTGGCGTTCTCATAGATGAGTCTGTTTACGCCAGGCCACCCGAACTCGTTCGTTCTCAGAATGTAGTACAGCGCGGTGCCATTTTGCCACCGCTCCCCCTGCACTTTATACATACCGGAGACCAGATAGACAGTACAGATCTGCAGGATCACGGCAAGTACGCCGGCATTGTGAAGAACAGAGCCGACCCGGTAGGTGAATTCCTTACGCCCCTCTTGCCTACCCTTTCCAGCGCGGGCGTCGAGTGAAAACCGAGCTCCGGAATCGATGAACACAAAGAACACCAGGATGATCGCCGTGATATTGTCGCCGCCGTCAAGCAGGACGGGATTCCTCTGATGGAGGGACCACAGGAACACGTAGTGAAGTACGTTCGTGGCCCGCGTTTTCCACCCCAGCATGAACAACAGTGCGGAAAGCATGCCGAGATGGAAGATGATCTCAAACCAAGTGTGAGACTTGCTCACCGAGTAGAGAGAGAACCCCTGCATTCCATCGATGGCCGTGAAGTTCTGCCACGGCCATGTTCCATCCGGACCCCAAAGGTAAGCACGCTCCGCGTAGTCGCGTAGGTAAAAATAGAACCCGAGCCCACCAAGTATCACTCGCGCCAGTGAACTTCCTATGAGAGCGTGACGGTACGAGCTCCAGAAGTTCACCTGCCCGTTGATCCACAGCCCGATTCGCTCAGGGAATGAGGTTCCTGAGTGTTTGATTGCAGAATTCATCGCGAGACCTTAAGCGGTTTCATCCATGCAAGATCGTAATAAGTCACCTTGCCTTTGTTGTCCCTTTCCGTGCGCTCCGAGAAGCGAGGAAACTGGTTGACAACAATGCGGATCTGTACGGAATGAATGTCATCGCCCCACAAGGCCTTCGCCTCCGAGCTTGCCACACCCCTCGCATAGAGAAGTGCGCTGTCGCGGCCCGCCAGCTCGCCTGGCGCGAGGGGTGGATCAGGATCCTTCTTCTGAGATTTCAGTTGATTCTTGTGACGTAGTTCATCCAGCTCCGGATCGCGCCACCCTTCAATCCTTTGCCTAACAGCGGGCGCCAATCGCTCGACGCGTGAAGGCCAGAACCTCTGACCCTGCAGCTTGTCAATGTGTGGCGTGGTCACATCTGCCCATTGCGTGGTTTCCAGGGAACCGTTCGGAGTCACACGCTTCACACGGACGAGGAACCCCGAGTCCTCCGCTACCGGGTCAGGCGCGAAAAGATGCCAGTCCTGTTGGAAGTACGGTGTCATGTAAGCACGAATTTTGTCATCGTGCTTCTCCCGAATCGGATTGAAGGGCATGTGATGCAAGGCAGTCATGCCAAAGTGAAAGGCGACGAAAGCCACAGACAGAACCGCGATTACGTAAAGAGTTATCCGGCGGCCCGTCGTCAGTTTCGAGAGATGCGTGTGCTCTGGTTCCGGCATTGCCATTTCCCCCGTGCGGCGGATGCGGAGAGAGTCCGCACCCGCCGCATGATGCGCTTATGAATCAGTCGAACGAACGCGAGAGATCCAGTTCATTCTGAATGTCGACGCCAGAGTCGCCTCGCCTGAACTGCTTACCCTTACGCTGCGGAATAGCGTTCGACGCCTTGAGGTAATCCCAGGCCGCACTGCCCGCGGCAGAACCTGCAGCCTTCTTGAGCAGAGAAGTCCAAGAACGCTGAGCTTGGGAATTGATATCCGTAACCTTCTCCGGGCCGACACCTGCCTCGGCGAACGCCACGGCTGTCGATTCGTTCGGCTTGACGTCGGAGTCTGCAGATGCAGATGAAGCAAAGACGATGCCGATGGTCAGGCCGGCAACGCCTGCGGTGAGTGCGCGGTACTTACGCACAGAACCCCCTATGACTTTCTCAAATATCCGCCACCTTGGGCGTGAGCTTGATGATCATACATGCGAATTCCGCGTCGACTGCGGGCGGTGATTCAGGCCACAGGTGCACTGATAAAGGAATCAACTATTCCGCATGATTGACGCGGGGCTCCGTTAGGCTGGCGACGGCCCTGATTCAATGCGCATGCGTTACCGTCAAGGACAAGATCACACCAGGTGGGCGGCCTGAAGAAGGCACCGATCGGCGCTGGCCCGCCAGCACCCGCCTGTCCTGCACGTCAGAGCGCACGGGCCTCCACAGCGGTTCTGGACCGCTCACCACCCCGGCGATGCCACGGACATGCCCCAACGGTCCCGCTGCCACATGAGCTTCGTGGTGAACCGGGCAATGAGGCCCCGACTTGAGATCGAGGTCTCATTGCGTTGTCGTAGCTCCCGGCCACGCCCTGCGTGCGTGTCAGCTGCCGGCCGGCGGTGTCACCGTGGAGCGGAACGTCCATGTCCCGGAGCCGACTTCGTACACGGCCACACCGTCCTGCGTCCGTACGAGGCGCGCGTCCCGCGCCGCGTGGACGGTGCCGGAGGTGACCGGGACGCGGATCTCGGCGGTCGTTCCGGCCGGGACGGTGGTGTCGAGGCGGTAGGCGGAACCGTCGCGCTTCCAGCTCGTGCGGACCGTGCCGTACGGGGTGGTGTACGAGCCCGAGGCCGAGGTCAGATCGCCCACGACCGCCGGGGCGATGAGGAGTTCGCGGTAGCCGACGGAGCCCGGCCGCTGCTGGATGCCGGCGAGGCGGCCGGTGAACCAGGAGTCGATGGCGCCAAGCATGAAGTGGTTCTGCGACTGGCCGGGACCGCCGTCCCAGGTCTCGCCCAGGGTCGTGTTGCCGGCGAGGACCTGGTAGCCGTAGCTCGGGCTGGTGGTCTGCGTGGCGATCTTGTAGACGATGTCGTCACGGCCCGACTCGGACAGCACGCGCAGGGCGGCGGGCAGGGAGATCTCGCCCAGGACGAGGTGGTGGTCGGCGGCCACCACGGAAGCAGTGAAGTGGCCGAGCAGACGGTCGCGTTCGCCGGCCGGGACGGCCCCCATGTCGAGGGCGAGAGCCTCCGCGCCCTGGCCTCCGCCGCCGAAGGTGCCGACGGCCGGGTCGTAGTACTTGTCCGAGAGCGCCTTGGCGCTGTCGTCCGCCTTCTCTCGGTAGAGCGCCGCGTCGGCGTCCTCTCCGAGAACGTCGGCGATCCGGCTCAGGCCGTCGACGACGCGCCAGTAGCCGTAGGTGCCCGCGACGGCGCGCGGGAAGGTGCGGTCGGGGGTGATCCAGTCGCCGAGGCCGTAGTCGAGGATGCCGCCGGAGACCTTCTGCTCCAGGAAGGTCACGTACTGCTTCATCCGCGGGTAGTACGTGCGCAGCGTCTCCTCGTCGCCGTACGTCGTGTAGAGCTGCCACGGCACGAGGACGAACGCGCCGCCCCAGTTGGCGTCGTTGCGGTAACCGCCGGAGAGTTCGACGTAGTCGGGGACGGTGCTCGGGACCAGCCCTTCCGGCGTCTGGGCGTCGGCCATGTCGCGCACGATCTTGCGGAGGTAGGCGCGCATGTCGTAGTTGGCGGCCAGGGTGGGGAAGACGAGCTGGTTCTGCTCCAGCCAGCCGAGCTTCTCGCGGCTGGGGCAGTCGGTGAGGACGCTCATCATGTTGCCCTCGACGGCGCGGCGGATGAGCCCGTGGATGCCGTTGACGAGCTGGTTGGAGCTGGTGAAGCCCCCTGCCGATGAGTTGTCGGCGTGCAGGACCTTTCCGCGCACGGAGACGGTGGCGCCGGCGGGCAGGCCCTTCAGCTCCAGGTAGCGGAAGCCGTGGTAGCTGAAGGTGGGGTGCCAGGTCTCCGCCCGGCCGTCGCCCTTGGTCGTGTAGCTGTCCCACAGAGGTGCGCCGACGTTGCTGATGGACTGGAAGGCGTGGCCGTCCTTCAGGCTCTCGGCCGGATGAATGCGCACGGTCGTGCCGGCGGGTGCGGTGACGGTGATCTCCGGCCAGCCGGCGATGTTGCGGCCGAGGTCGAAGACGCGGCTGCCCTCTGCGCCCGCCACCTCGGTTCCCTTCAGCGTCTCGATGACGCGGACGGGTTCGGTCTCGCGGGCGCTCAGCGCGGCCGGTTCCTCCGTGCCGCCGGGCCGGCCGAGTGCGACGGCCGCCGGCCAGGCGGAGCGGTCGCGGCCCGGCTCGTCCCAGCCGGGTATCTCGCGGCGGGCGTCGTAGTCCTCGCCGCCGTACCAGTTGGACGAGGTGGTCGGGCCGAGGGTGGTGCGCCAGTCGGAGCCGGTGGTGACGCGGCGCACGCTGCCGTCGTCCAGGGTGATCTCCAGTTGGGCGACGAGCTTGGGGTCGCTGAAGTTGCCGTACCACTTGCGGTAGCGGTCGGCGGTGCTGACCACGTTGGAGGCGCCGTTGCCGAGCGCGACGGCGAGGGTGTTGCCGCCGCGCCGCAGCCGGTCGGTGACGTCGTACGTGGCGTACTGGACCCGGTCGGCGAAGTCGGTGTTGGCGGGCTCCAGCACGGCGTCGCCGACGGGCTCCCCGTTGATGCGGGCATCGTGGATGCCGAGGCCCGCCAGGTAGAGACGGGCGCTGCGGGTGCCCTTGGGAAGGGTGAAGTCCTTGGCGAACAGCGGCAGTCCGGCGGGGAGGTAGGGCTCGGGGGTCTGCCGGCCGCTGACCTCGGCCGCCTTCGTCCACGGTCCTTCGGGCACGTCGGCCGTGGAGACGCTGTAGTCGACGGGGAAGTTGGGCACCTGCCCGTCGGCGGTGAGGACGTCGGCGCGCGGGTAGAGCAGCACCTGGTCGAAGGTCTTGGCCGCCTTCATGTCGAGCGTGAGCGTGACCGGCGACCCGGGGCCGCCGTGCTTCAGGCTCGCGTAGCCCGCGGACCGGTCGAGAGCGCTGTTGGTCACTCCGTCGACGGCGAGCGCGGGCTCCCAGATCTTGCGGACGGTGTCGGTCTCGGAGGCGGTGACGGCGGCGCCCTTCGCGAGGTTGACGTCCGCGGCAGCGGAGTCGCGCACCTCGATCTCGCCGAGCTGGAGGCGCCACTCCCCCTCCAGCGGCAGCCCGAGCTCGGTGACGTCGAGCCGGACGTAACGGGCCGTCGTCCTCGGCAGTGTGACGACGACGGGCTCGTTCTCGTGCCTGCTCAGCCGCCACGCGTCGTGGGTGATCCACTGGGCGGTCCAGTCCTCGGCGCGGGTCAGGCCCGTCTCGAAGACGCAGATGTCGCTCCACTCGGAGGCGCGGGCACCGGACCACAGCTGAACGCGCCAGTAGACGCGGTCGCGCGAGCCGAGCGCCTTGCCCGCGTAGACGGTGCGCGGCTCGGCGGAGCCGACCTTGCCCGAGTCCCAGAGGTCGGGGCGGCCGTGCTCCAGCCGGTCGCGGCTGGTGGCGGCCTGGATGCGGTAGGCGCTCTGGACGACGCCCCGGCCGTGCCCGGTCGGCTGCCAGGTCAGGTCGGGCGTGGTGTCGTCGATGCCGAGGGCGCTGCGCAGGTGCTGGGTCTGGAGCCTGGTGGCCTCGGCGACGGCGCCGCCCCATGCGGCGGCGGGGAGCGCGGAGGGTACGACGGTGACGAGCGCGGTCAGCCCGGTGGCGAGGACGAGCGCGGGTCTGGCGAGTGAACTCATGCCGGTCTCCATGGGGGTCAGTGCAGGTCGGTGGTCAGCGGGCGGCGCGGGCGCAGGACCACCGGGCCCAGCAGCCCGGACGGCAGTGGCTTGTTGCGCTCGTTGGAGAGGGTGTTGGAGACGCGGACGGCGATGCGGTTGGCGCCGGGGCGCAGGGCTTCGGTGACGTCCACGACGTACGGGGTCCACAGGGCCGGCGGCAGGGTGGTGCCGTTGACCGTGACCTCGGCGACCTCGCGCACGGTGCCGAGGTCCAGGTGGAGCCGGCGTCCGGCGAGCGTGGCCGGGGAGAGCTCGATGTCCTTGGTGTAGGTGGCGCTGCCGGAGAAGAGCCGGGCGATGTCGCTCCAGCTGCCGAGCGGCCGTACGACGGGCTGGGCGCCCTCCTGGTGGAGGGTCAGGGTCCAGTCCCCGTCGAGCGGTATCGGCTCCAGGGGGTCGGTGACGCGGGCGGTGCCGCGGTAGGTCCGGCGGCCGTCGGTGCCGGTCAGGGGCCAGCTGCCGGGGGCCTCGGCGACGGCCTCCACGCGGAGCCCGTCACGGCGGGCGGTGACGGCGGTGACGGGCAGGGTCCCGGCGTCGGTGAGGTGCGGTCGGGGGTGGGCCGCGTGGCGCAGGACGACGCCCACCGTCCGGTACGGGCCGAGCTTCAGCGGTACGCGTACGTCGCCCCGCTCCGTGCGGTACACGGGCGCGGGCACGGCCGTGCCGTCCTCCGGGTCCCACCACTCGGGGGTGCCGCGGGTCGGCAGCGTCGCCCAGGTGTCGACGGGCGTCGCGCTCTCGTTGTTGAACAGGAACGCCAGGTCGCCGCCGCGGGTGGTGCGCAGGACGCGGACGGCGGGTGCGGCCGGTTCGAGCCGGGCCGCGGCGAACTCCCGTGTGGCCGCGGCGAGTTCGGCGACGGCGGAGACGCGGAGGGCACGACGGTGCTCGAAGAGGGCGTCCAGGGCGCGCCGCAGGGCGTCGTCGCGGCCGTTCGCCTCGCGCTGCGGCAGGGCGCCGACGGCCACGACCGTGCCTCCGGCGCGGGCGAACCGGGCCAGCGTGCCGGCGGCCTCCGCCTCCAGGACCGGGGTCTCGGGCAGCACCACCAGGTCGTAGCGCGCCCGGCCGACGGAGAGCCGGCCGTCGTGGACGCGGGCGGGGAGCAGCAGCTCGCGGTCGTCCGCGAGCGCGCCCTCGTGGAGGAGGTCGAAGTCGACCTGGGCGCTCTCCAGCGCGTAGGCCGCGTCGGCGAACGGGCCGTCGACCTCGCCCTGCCGCTGGGTGCCGGTGAGCTGCTCGGCGGCGCGCTGCGGCTGGAGAAGTGCGGTGCGGGCGGCCGAGGTGCCGCGGGCCAGCTCCATGGTGCGGCCGATCCAGTCGGCGATCGGGCGCATCGCCCACCACCAGGGCGCGCGGGGACCGAACGGCGGCGGGAAGTAGACCTTCGCCTCGTTGGTCCACAGTGCGTGCAGCACCGTGAGGTTGGTGCCGCGCGTCGCGAACGCGCCGATGAGCGCGTGCACGAACTCGGGCGCCACCTGCCAGCCCATGTTGCCGAACGCCTCCGTCAGCGCCCGCTCGCGGCCGGTCTGGTGGGCCACCGACGCCGCGTTGCGCGGGTCCATGGTGGGCTCGCCGGCCACGTACTCGCCGGTGATGACGTCGCCGCCGGGCACCTGCGCCCACTGGTTGGCCTTGTGCAGATCGCCGGTGGAGAGGATGCGCTTGGAGGGGCCGGTCTCGTCGTAGAGCGGGTTGGTGACGAGGCGGACGCGCCGGTCGGCGTACCAGTGGGCCTGCTTCTCGAAGTACTTGGAGAAGCGGTTTGACACGGCCCGCCAGTAGCGGCCGCGCAGGATCTGGCCCGCCGCGCCGAGGTCGTCGAAGGTGCTGGCGTAGGCCTTGCCGGGCTCGGCGCCGACCTCGCGCAGGGCGGCGGCGAGCGTGGGCGACCAGGGCAGGCGCTTGAAGGGGTGCGGTCCGGCGGAGGCGATGAACGGCTCGTCGTCCCAGAAGCCGGGCACGACGGTGCCGAAGTAGCGGCCGAAGCGGCGGTGGTACTCACCGGGCACCATGTCGAGCAGCAGCTCGACCGGCTCGTCGTCGAGGAGGTCGAGATAGGCGCGGGTGTAGCCCTGGGTGTCGTCGGAGAGGACCGCGCCGCCGAAGAGGTCGATCTGCCAGCGGCCTTCGGGGACCTGCCAGGAGCGCCCGGCCGCCAGGTCGCCGGTGAGCTCGACCAGTTCCGCGGCGTCGGCGCGGCCGGCGGGGCGGGCGGTCGCGGCGATGGGCGCGGCGGCGGCGCCGGGGAGGGGCCGGGTACGGAAGTCACCGGCGGATGCCGGGTCGTCGTAGGCGGAGGCGTACAGGGCGTTGCCGTCGGCGGCGGTGACGGTCAGGTCCTCCCACAGGGACCGCTGCACGTCGACGGCGCGGACGCCGACGCCGCCGCGCGGGTGGGCGTCGTCGGTGACGGTGCCCTTGTCCTTGCCGTCGAGGGTGACGGAAAGCGTGGAACCGCGCACCGTGACGGCGAAGGTGTGGAACTTGGTGCGGTTGAAGCCGTCGGTGCGGCTGCTCCTGGCCAGCTCCTGGGCGCTGCCGCCGGTCAGCCGGGAGACGGTGACGACGCCGGTCTGGTCGAACTCCACCGCGTAGCCGTCGGTGCCCGAAGCGGATGCGCGGACGACGAGCCCGACGGAGCCGGTCTCGGTCTTGGCGTTGGCAGTGACGTCGTAGTCCGTCCAGTCGTCTCCCCCGCGCAGCACGGCGGCTCCGGCGAGCACCGCCGCGTCGGCGACGAGCCGGCCGGCGGAGATCCCGGCGCCGGTGGTCTCCCGCAGGTCGATGCGGGCGGGGCCCTCGACGACCGCCGTGGACCGCCACAGGCCCTTCAGCCGAAGTTCCGGGCGGGGGGTGTAGGTGCGGGCCCCGACGGTGCCGCCCTCGGCGACGAGGTAGGCGGCGCGTCCGCTGGGGAAGTGGTTGTCGTTGAAGATCCACACCCGCATGCCGGTGCGCTCGGCCTCCTCCAGGACATGGCCGACGACGTCGAACCACTCCTGGGAGAAGAACACCGGTTTCATGTCCTCGTTGTCGTACGGGAAGAGGACGACCTCGTACATCCCCTTGTCGCGCAGGTCCGCGAGCTGGGTGTCGATCAGCTCGTGGGTGACGGGGCCGTTCCAGTACCAGTAGACGGTGGGTCGGCTGTCGCGGCGCGGGTCGGTGAAGGCGGCGGGGCTGAAGCCGGCGCCGTGCGCGGGGGAACCCGCGAACGCGGAGCCGGCCGGGAGCACCCCGCCGATCGCGGCGGCGGCCACCCCCGCGGCGGCGACGAAGCCCCGTCTGGACAGCTCGGACTCGGGCATGGGCAAGGGCATGGGCATGGGAGGGCTCGCTCCTCAGCGGCAGGTGAAGGGGATACGGGACTCAGACGCGCGCCAGGGCGCCGATCTCCGCCGGGGACAGGGCACGGTTGAACACGCGGAAGTCGTGGACCGCGCCGTGCAGGTACGGGTGCGTGGCGTTCTGCGAACGCCCCAGGTAGTTGCGGGTGGTGGCGCCGAGCAGCAGCGGGCTCATCACCAGCGCGTCGTTGCGGCCGGCCTCGGCCCCGTCGACGTACAGCACTCCGGTGCCGCCGCCCGTACGGACCTGGTCGAGCTCGGCTCCACCGCCCGCGAGCGTCAGCGTGACATGGGTCCAGCGCCCCTGCGGCAGCGGTCCTGGAGCGTCGATGACGTCCTCGCCGTCCATGCCGGAGATCTTCAGCGCGGCGCGGGCCCTGCCCGAGCCGGTCCGCGGGGTCAGGAAGACGTACGTGCTCTTGTGGAAGCCGAGGTCGAAGACCCGGGCAGAGTTGGTGAGCGTGTCCACGCGCACCCAGGCGGTCAGGGTCAGCTCGCTCAGCCCGGTGATCAGACCGGGCGGCAGCGCCACGTGCCCGTCCACACCGTCGAGTTCGACGCCGTCCGACGCCCACCGTGCGCCCCCGGCCAGGGTCGCGGCCGGGAACGTCCCGGTGGCGTCCGCGCCGCTGCCGCCGTCGAGCGTGAACCGGGCGGTCTCGCGGGCCGGGCGGGGGCGCGGCGGCACGGCGAAGTACACGTTGTAGCGCTGGTGGTGGACCCGGTGGAACGGCAGCAGCGGCACCTGGACACCCTCGGCCACGGCCGTGAACTCCACCTGGTCGCCCGGCACTCGGCGCAGTGAGGCCGGGTCGAGGGCGGGGATCGTGGGCGACTCGACGTCGCCGTACGCCCCGGCCAGCACCACGGGCCCGTACGTCACCGCCTGGACCTGCGGGTTGTCGGGCGCGGGGCGGCGGGTCAGCGCCATCGGGAGGGTGAGCTCGACGGTGTCGCCGGTGCGCCAGTGGCGTTCGAGGGTCGGATAGCGGCCGGGCCGGGTGTCCGCGTGTGCCGCCCGGCCGTTCACGCGTACGGACGCCTTCTCGTCGAGCCAGCCGGGGACGCGCACCTTCAGCGCGAAGCGGCCGCCGCCCGCAGTGACGGTGAGGCGGATCCGCTCCTCGTCGGGGTAGCGCGTCTCCTGCCGTAGCGTCACGCCGTTCCAGCGGACCTCGGAGGGGATGAAGAGGTTGACGTACAGGGCGTCGCGCGTGTGGGCGTAGATGGTGTCCGCGAACTTCGTCTGGGTCTCCAGCGCCGTGCCGTGGTCGCAGGAGAAGTTGTCGTAGTCGCCGCTGTAGCTGCCGGGCGCGGAGCCGAGGCCACCCTTGGGCTGCCGCTGGGAGCCGGCCCACAGGCCGGTGTAGTACGTGACGTGGCCATGGGGCGAGTCGGGGTCCTGCTCGCCCAGCATCTGGTTGAGCAGGGTCCACTCGTAGTGGTCCATGTACGCGGCCGTGCCCGGGTCGTGCAGGAAGAGCTGCCGGCCGAGCTTGAGCATGTTGTAGCTGTTGCAGTTCTCGCAGGTGTCCTCGGAGAGCCGGCTCACGATCTCGCCGGGCGGGCCGAAGAACTCCTGGTTGGAGTTGCCGCCGATGACGTACGAGTGGTCGCGTACGACCGTGTGCCAGAAGTACTCGGCGAGGCGCAGGTAACGCTCCTCGCCGGTGGCCTCGTATGCGTGGACCGCGCCGACGATCTTGGGGATCTCGGTGTTGGCGTGCCGTCCGGCGAGCTCGTCGCGGCCCTCGGCCAGCGGCCCGAGGACCTCCTCGTGGTCGAAGCGGCGGGCGGTGCGCAGCGGTACGGGGTCGCCGGTGGCCAGGTGCAGGCGGGTGAGCACGTCGTTCATGCCGCCGAACTCGACCTTGAGCGCCGACTGCATCGTCTCGTACGGGAGCGCGGCGGTGCGCCGCTCGGCCCAGGCTGCCATTCCGTTCAGCACGTCCAGGGCCTGGGCGCTGCCGACGAGTTGATGGCAGTCGAGCAGCCCGGCCATGATCTTGTGGAGCGTGTAGTACGGCGCCCAGGGCTTGCCGCCCGCCTCGAGCTGGTCGAAGACCTGCTCGGGGAAGGCCGAGAGATAGCCGGGAGCGAACCCGGCGGCCGGCGAGGCCGCCTGGCACTCGGCGAGGGCGGCGACGATCAGTCGGGCCTTGGCCGCGTACGCCTCGTCGCCGGTGTTGGCGTGGGCGAGGGCCAGGCCGGAGAGGAGATGGCCCGTGGTGTGGCCGCGCAGCAGCAGCGTCGGTGACTCCCAGCCGCCGCAGGGTTCGGCGGTGGAGGGCAGGCCCACGTTGATGCGGAAGGTGTGCAGCAACCGGTCGGCGTCGACGAACAGCATGTAGGCGCAGGTCCGGCGCATGTTGGCGCGGAACGGGCTGTCGAGGAGCGTGACCGAGCGAAGCGGGAACGGGTGCAGCGCCGGGCGGCGGGGCGCCTTCATGGCGGCGGCCGCGACGGCTGCGTCAGCCGGGGCGACGGGTGCGGCGGCAGGTGCGCCGGTGGCCGTGCCACCGGGCTCCAGGGCCAGAGCCGTGGTGACCGCACCTGTACCCACCATGAAGTGACGCCGCGTCAGCGGGTTTCGGGGCATCGGGATGGAGCTCCTTCAGGCAACGTGATTGAAACGTTTCGGAGAGCTGACGGCCACTCTGGGGCCACGCGGTGAGCGCGGTCAAGATGCCTGCCTGAAGGGAAAATCAACGGCTAGGCGTTCAACCTCTTGCTCCGACCCGCCCGCGCCCGTATGTTTCCGCCAGATCTCTTGAATCGTTCAAATCACAAGTGCACCCGACACTGCACAGCAAGGGGGCGGGCATGAGCCTGCGGCGGAGAGCGCTGCTGAAGATGGGGGCCGCGGCAGGCGCGGCCGCGGCCCTGCCCTGGGGCACCACCCCGGAGGCTGCGGCCGCGGCGCCGGCGTCCGGGCACGGCACGGGCGCGGGAGGCGGCCTCCCGCGCGCCTTCGCCGACCCGCGCCCCGAGGTCCGCCCCAGGTTCCGCTGGTGGTGGCCCGACGCCCTCGTCGACACCGCCGAGATCGAGCGCGAGATCGACCAGATCGCCGCCGCCGGCTTCGGCGGTGTCGAGATAGCCGCCGTCACGCACAGCATGCGGGGCGGCGCGACGATCGACCCGGTCCGCTACGGCTGGGGCACCCCCGCCTGGGTCGGGGCGGTCGAGGCAGCGCTGCGCCGGGCGAAGAAGCGGGACGTCACCGTCGACCTGACCCTCGGGCCCGCGTGGCCGAACTCCGTTCCCTCCATCACGCCCGACAGCCCCGCCGCCGTGAAGGAACTCGCCCACGGCACCCTCACCCTCCCCGCCGGCCGGCGCCACACCGGCCCGCCCCCGGCCCCCGGCACAGCGCCCGCCGAAGGCGTCACCCAGCAGGAGCTGAAGCTCGTCCAGGCGATCCGGATCACCGACGCCACGGCCGAGCCCATGCTGCTGGACCACACCACCGTCACCGACATCACCGGCGCCGTGACCGGCGGCGAGCTCGACTGGACGGCACCCGACGACGACGGCGCCTGGCTCGTCATCGCCTACTGGGAGCGCGGCTCCGGCCAGCGCCCCGAAGGCCCGCACCACACCGACCCGCTCTCCTACGTCATCGACCACTTCAGCGCGGACGGCACCCGCGCCGCCATCGCGTTCTGGGAGCGCCATCTCCTGCCGCCGAGCACCCGCAAGCTGCTCCGCGAGACGGGCGGCGCCCTTTTCGAGGACTCCATCGAGCTCGAGACCGACGAGACGATGTGGACGCCCGCACTGCCGGTCGAGTTCGAGAAGCGCATGGGGTACTCGCTGCTGCCCTACCTCGCGACCGTCGTCGAACGCGACGAGGACCCCGTCCATGCCTTCGGTCCGGAGATCGACAAGGCCGTCCGCCGCGACGTCATCGAGGTCCTCACCGAGCTGTACGTCGAGCACCACCTGAAGCCGTTCCAGGACTGGGCGCACCGGCTCGGCCTCCAGCTGCGCGTCCAGCCGTACGGCCCGGGCACCGACTCCATCTGGTCGGCCGCGGTGCTCGACGTCTCCGAGGGCGAGTCGCTCGGCTTCAAGAACCCCGACGACTTCCGCTGCCTGGCAGGTGGGCGCGACATGGGCGGCAAGCACGTCCTCTCCAACGAGGCCGGCGCGACGGCCGGCGGCGCCTACGCCACGGCGTGGGACGCGACGCTGAAGAAGCTCGTCACCCAGTACGCGGCCGGCGTCAACCAGGCCTACTTCCACGGCTTCGCCTACGCCGAGGCGCCCGGCGCCGCCTGGCCCGGCTTCGCCGCGTTCTCCCCGTACAACGGCGGCGGCGGGTACGGCGAGGCATGGGGGCCGCGGCAGCCCACCTGGGGCCATGTGCCGGACATCGCGCGGTACTTGGGCCGCACCCAGCAGATCCTGCAGACCGGCGTCAACCGGGCGGACATCGGCATCCTGCGGCAGAAGGGCCCCGCCGGGACCGGTCTCGGCGCGCCGTGGTTCACCGCGGAGGGCGTGCCCGTCGGCTGGACGCATCTGTTCCTCAGCCCGCGGCTGCTCGACCTGCCGTCCGCGAAGGTACGGGGCGGGCGGCTCGCCCCGGACGGCCCGGCGTTCAAGGCGCTCGTCGTCGAGGGCGACGTGCTGAGCGGCAGGGACCGCACGATGCAGCTGGACGTAGCCGAGAAGCTCATCGGCTACGCGCAGGCCGGGCTGCGGATCGTCGTCATCGGCGACTGGTCGGACGCGCGCGTGCCGGGCCTGCCCGGGCCCGGCGACAACGAGCGGCTGCGCGCTCTGCTCGCCGAGCTGTTCGCGCTGCCGGCGGTGCGGGTGGTCGCGGACCGGCCCTATGTGCCGGACGCCATCGCGGCGCTGGGGCTGCGGCGCGACGTCGAGTACGCCCAGCGCTCGTGGCTGGTGCACGCCCATCGTGCCGACGAGGACGCCGACTACTTCTTCTTCGCCGTGGACGCGGTGACCAAGGGCGCGTCCACCACGCGGGTCGACCACGACGTCAGCCTCGCGGCGCGCTGGCACGACGCGGTGCCGTACCGCCTCGACGCGTGGACCGGATCGGTGGAGCCGGTGCCGCTGTACTCCCGTACCGAGGACGGGCGGGTGCGGCTGCGGATCACGCTGGAGCCGGGGGCGACCACGATCGTCGCCCTGGTGCGGCCGGGCCGAGGGGCCGACGGGTTCTCCCGGCACGCGACGCACAGCGAGGCCGCGGAGGTCCGCCGGGGTGCGGGCGGTCGCCTGGAGATCCGCGACACGCGGCCCGGCACCTACCGGACCACCCTCCAGGACGGCCGGACCGCCGAGACGGGCCTGGGCGGCATGCCCGAGTCGATGTCGCTCACCCGCTGGGACCTGACGGTCGAGGACTGGCAGCCGGGCGCCCGCCCGTCCGGGACGCTGAAGTCCCGCCGCGAGTTCACACTGGACGCGCTGGCGCCGTGGCCCATCGTCCCGGGTCTGGAGGACGTCTCCGGCATCGGCCGCTACCGCACGACGGTGCGACTCGACGCGCCGTGGACGGGCGGGTACGGGGCGTACCTCGAACTGGGCGAGGTCTTCGACACTTTCCGTGTCACCATCAACGGCCACCGGCTGCCGCCGGCGGACCAGTTGACCCCACGGGTCGACGTCGGACCGTACCTGCTGCGCGGGAACAACACCGTCGAGGTCGAGGTGGCGACGACGCTGCTGAACCGTCTCCGGGTGGCGAACGCCCCGGTCTTCGGCGGCGGGAAGCGGCAGAACTACGGTCTGGTGGGACCGGTGCGGCTGGTTCCGTACGGGAGGGCGGCCGTCGGACGCTGACGGCCGCGTCGGCGCCCCGCCGCCGGTGCGGCGCGTCTGCGGTGTGGCGCGCAGGGCCGCGGCCGGCCAGTCGTGGCGTAGGGGCGTTACGCCGTCGACCGCGGCCGCACCTGCCGGTACCGGTCGGCCCGCACGTCCACCGTGTTCTCCGGACGGGCCGGTACCTGCGCGCGCCGGTCCGGGGCGCCGGTGCCGAGCAGCCGGTCGCGTACCGCCGCCGCCCCGGGCGCCTGCGGCGGGTCACCGCGCTCGCGCGCCTCGCAGGCCGTGCCCGCGACCTTCCTGGCGAACCACATCTGCGCACCGGGTGCACGGCCGGGTCCCGCCTCGGGCCGGCCGGCCGGTGGCGGGAAGCGGCTGTCGGACCGGTAACGGATGGTGCGCGCAGCGACACCGGTACGTCGGGACGGCTCACCGATCGTGAGCAGGGAGGCACTGTCGTCGGTCGTGAGCGCGGTTCCGGACCTTTGAGCGGCTGGAGACTCACCCCCGAGCGCCGAGCCTCCGTCACTCTGCGTGACAACCCCCGGCGTGGCCCGGGCCGTCGGAGTAGCGTGGGAACTCCAGTCTTGCGCGTCCAGGTTCGCGAAGCGTGGCGATGAGGGGCTGTCGTGTCTACGTCAAGTCATGCGGTGTTCGGTGCTCCCTGCTGGGTGAGCCTCATGGCTCGTGACCTGCCTGCCGCAGAGGACTTCTACGCGGCGGTGCTCGGCTGGGTCTTCCGGCCCACCCGGCTGGGCGAGGAGTTCTCCGTCGCGTTCCTCGACGGGACTCCGGTCGCCGGTATGGGGGCGCTCGCCCACAGTCTCAAGGCGCCGGTGGCGTGGACGCCGTACTTCGCCGTCGACGACGCGGACGCCGCGGCGTCCCGGATCTGCGAGCGCAGCGCCACCGTCGCGGTCGGTCCGCTCAGTTTCGGCACCGGGCGGGCCGCGCTGGCCTCGGACCGGGACGGTGCCGTCTTCGGCATCTGGCAGGGCCAGGCCATTCCCGACTGGAGCGTGGGCACCGACAAGGCGCCGGCCTGGCTGGAACTGCGCACCCGGGACGCCTTCGACGCGGCGATCTTCTACGCCGAGGTGCTCGACTGGGCCTGCGGCCAGGCCGGTTGCTGCCAGGTGGCCTACGAGGACGACCACGTCGTGCTCCGCCACTACGGCAACACCGTCGCCCGCATCACCGGCGGTGCGATCGGGGAGGCTCCCGACCCGCAGGTCCGGCCCCGCTGGCATGTGTACTTCTACGTGCCCGACGTCGAGTTCGCCGTCCGCACGGCGGTCAAACTCGGCGGCAGCACGGTCTCGCCGACGGAACCGTCCGACGCCGATGCCTGGGTCACCCTGAGCGACCCCGACGGCGGGCTCTTCACCGTCACCTCGCGCGATCCGGCCGCGCCGCCGGCCGGGCCCGGGCAGTCGGCCGAGCAGCCCAGCCGCTCCTGACGACGGCCTCGCGGACATCCTGGCCGACGAGCGACGGCCCGGTGCGCCAGGTGCCGCCGCCGATGGGGCACCGGCGTCCTGACGCACCGGACCGAAGCAGCGGCCGGGCGGCTGCGGTGGGCGGCAGAGGTCACCCCGCAGCGGTGTCGGGGATCCACGAGCCGTGGATCATGGCGGGGACCCGGCGCGGCAGATGGACGGTGGCCACCGGCGGCAGTGACAGGTCCGAGGCGTCCAGGACGAGCATCCTGGACGCGTCGGCGTTCAGGTCGCTGACGACGGTCAGCAGATACCCGGCGTCCTCGTCGGTCGCGCCCGCGGCCGGGACGAAGACTGCCTCGCTGGGGAGCTGACCGTTGCCCACGGGGAGCAACTGGCGCTTCCCGGTACGCCGGTCGTACTTGACCAGGGTGTGGTTGCCGACGCCGCGGTCGTCGGGGAAGGACAGCGCGTACTGGTAGCGGTGCTCGCGGCCGGTGTACGCCTCGTTGATCGTCGGGAACTCCACGGTCAGGTCGTCGATCTGCTCCTCGGCGACCCGGCCGGCCGTCAGGTCGACCGTCCATCGCCGGGTGCGGGAGCCGGAGTTGGGCTCGGCGCCGCGGTCGGGGGCGCCGACCCACCAGTTCCAGGAGCGCTGCCAGCCGTCACGGCCCACCGCGGGGCCCTCGATGACGATACGGCCCTGTGCGTCCTCGTACGCGTTGGCGAAGTGCATCCCGAATCCAGGCAGGATGTCGAACCAACGGACCCGCGACGCCCCTCCGTTCCTCCTGGGCATGACGCCGATCCGCGCCTGCTGGACGTCGCTCCAGGCGTACGGGATGCCGGAGTGCTCGCCCGGGTCGAAGGTGACCGATCCCTCCAGGAACACCACGTGGTGCTCGGTGATGACGAAGTCGTGCTTCAGCGCGGCGCCGGCTCCCGGGACTTCCTGGCTCTGCAGGACCTGCCCGTCCGGCGAGGCGACGTGGTGGATCAGGAAGGGCGAGGAGGCGAAGAAGTGGAGTTCACCGGTTTCCGGATCCTCCTTGGGGTGGGCGGTCATCGCGGAGGTCAGCCTGCCGCCGAAGTCGTACGCGCCCACGGTCTCCAGGTCGCCGGTGAGCTCGACCAGTTCCGCGGCGTCGGCGCGGCCGGCGGGGCGGGCGGTCGCGGCGATGGGCGCGGCGGCGGCGGTCAGCTGGACGAAGGCGATGCCCAGACCGAGCCCGATGAGGACACTGGGGCCGAGCAGGTCTCCGAGGAAGCTGCCCCGGGCGGAGATGCGGGTGAGCCAGAGCAGTCCGGCGGACTGAGCCAGCAGTCCCGCGGCGAGTGTGAGGTGCGGGCCGAGCCTGCGGGCGAGTCGCGGTGCGGCCCATGAGCCGAGCATGTTCGCGACGGCCAGCGGCAGTTGGGACACTCCGGCTTCCAACGGACCCGCACCCAGCACCTGCTGCTGGTGGAGGGGGAGGAAGAAGAACAGTCCGACCCATACGGCGCCGAGCAGCGCCATGACCAGGTTGGCCGGTGCGACCGGGCCCTGGGCGAACAGCCGTGGTGGCACCAGGGGTTCTCGGTGGCGGCGCTCGATCAGTACGAGGAGGACGAGCAAGGCGGCGGCCACCGCCAGGGAACCCAGCACCGGCGGAGCGCCCCACCCTGCGCTGCGGGCGGTCGTGAGGCCGTGGACGAGGGCGACGAGTCCGGCGGTGACGGCGAGCGCGCCGGCGATGTCGAGGGGGCGTCGGGCCTCACGGGACGGAGGAGCGACCGCGGGCACCAGGGCGACGGTCGCGGCGAGGACGACGACAGCGCCGAGCCCGGCCGCGTGGAAGACCCAGGACCATCCCAGGCCTTCGGTGAGTACGCCGCCGGCCAGGACGCCGGCCGCTCCCCCGGCACCGGAGACCGCTCCCCACACCCCCAGGGCTCCGCCGCGCCGGGGTCCCGGCGGGAAGAGCCGCATGACCAGGGAGAGCGCGGCGGGCGCCACCGCGGCGGCCCCCACGCCCTGCAGAGTGCGTGCGGTGAGCAGCGTCCAGGGCGCGGTGGCCAGGCCCGCCCCGAACGAGGCGGCCGCGAAGAGCGCGAGTCCCGCGAGCAGGACCCGGCGCCTTCCGAGGAGATCGGCGGCCCGTCCGCCCAGCAGGAGCAGCGCCCCGAAGGCGAGCCCGTAGGAGTTCACGACCCAGGACAGGCCGCTGCCGGTCAGGCCGATGCCGTCACGGATCGCGGGAAGGGCGACGTTGACGACGGACGTGCTCAGTGTGACCACGAACTGGGCGCCGGCCAGGGCCGCCAGCGCGAGGCCGGGCCGTGTGCCCGGCGGGCCCCCGGTCTTCGCAGCTGACCCGAGCCGGCTTCTGGACATTAGAACGCTCTTCCATGTGTGGTTAACCACTCACTAATCAGGGACAAGAAACGGCGGCCGTCGGACGCAGCGGTCCGCCGGCCGCCCTCGGGCCGGGCGGCGGTCAGTAGTGCGTGATACCCGCGGCCAGCGTGCGCGTCCACGGCGCGTCGACCGATCCCACGTCGATCGAGACCAGCAGGTGACAGAGCATGCCGACGGCGAAGAACTCCTGGATCTGCTGCTCACCGCCGCCGGACGCACCACGGACGTACTCGACCGTACGGGCGTATCCCGCCCGCACCGCGTCACGGATCGCGGGCTCGGAGACGGCCGCCGCCTGGGCGTGCAGCTGCACCAGCATCAGGTCGTTGTCGCTGATCAGACGGGCGTACGCGTCTCCCATCGAGGCGAGCACCGCTTCGGGCGCGCTGCTCTTGGCCTCCGCGGCGCCGCCCTCCAGGGCCGCCCGCACCCTGACGAAGCAGTGCTCGACGACCGCGACGAAGAGGGACTCCTTGTTGGGGAACAGCCGGTAGACGTACGCCTGGGAGATCCCGGCCGCCTTGGCCACTTCCGTGGTCGTGGTGCCGAAGTACCCCCGAGCCGCGAAGGCGCCGATGGCGGTGCGCAGCACCGTCTCCCGGCGCTCCTCGGCTGTGGACAGTTGGCGTTGCCGTTCCGTGTTCATGTGAGTACTCAACCACTCACTCTTTGGGCTGTCAACCCGCACCGCGCCCACGCCCTCCCGGGCAGCCATCGGCCGACGCCGTCACCGAGCGGCGTTTTCTCATACATTGGGAGATATGTCGTTCCCACGGCCTGGTCGTGCCGTTGCCACCGCCACAGCGGTGGCAGCGCTCGCCGGTCTCGCCGCCTGCGGGACCGTCGGCGAGGCGGGCGACGACCCGGACCCGAGCGGCTCCGGCAAGGACAGCTTCACGATCGGGCTGTTGCTTCCCGATACGCACACCGCTCGCTGGGCGACCGCCGACAATCCCCTGATCATGAAGCGGATCAAGGAACTGTGCCCGGGCTGCAAGGTGACGCACGCCTACGCCTCGGCGGACGTGGCCACCCAGCAGCAGCAGATCGAATCCATGATCGCGAACGGCGCCAAGGTCCTGATCCTCGATCCCGTCGACGACAAGGCGCTGCGCTCCTCGATCGCCCGGGCCCGGGACGCGGACGTCCCGGTGGTCTCGTACGACCGTCTCGCCGAGGGACCCATCGCGGCCTACTCCAGCTACGACTCCGAGGAGATCGGACGGATCCAGGCCCAGGAGCTGCTCAAGGCGATGGGGCCCAAGGCGCGCGACGGACAGATCGTGATGATGAACGGTGATCCCACCGATCCCAACACCCGGGCGCTGGTGAAGGGCGCGCGCTCCGTCCTCGACGGCAAGGTCAAGATCGGGCGGTCATACTACACCGCCGGCTGGATACCGGAGAACGCGTTCAGGAACATGTCCGCCGCCATCGCGGAGCTGGGCGCGGACAGGATCGACGGGGTCCTGGCGGCCAACGACGGGCTGGCGGGAGGCGTGGTCACCGCGCTCAAGGCCGCCGACATGAAACCCCTGCCGCCCGTGACGGGTCAAGACGCCGACCTCTCGGCGATACGACGCATCCTCAAGGGCGAGCAGTACGTCACCGTCTACAAGTCCTTCGAGGCAGAGGCCAACGCCGCCGCGGAGATGGCCGTCGCACTGGGCCGCGGCGAGAAGCTCGACTCCATCGCCAAGGATCGCGTCAGCAATGACACGAGCGATGACATCCCGGCCGTTCTCGGCCCGCTCGTCCCCGTGACCCGCGACAACATCGAGGAGACGGTCGTCAAGAGCGGCCTCTACACGGTCGACCAGATCTGCACCCCGGCGGTCGCGATCGACTGCCGGGAAGCCGGACTCAGCCCCTAGCGGGCCCCACCGAACGGCCGGTCCCACCGACGGCCGGTCCCACCGAACGCTCACCGGACGGCAGGCCCCACCGACCAGGGGGACACACCGAACGAACCGGACCCACCAGGGGCGGGACGCGCGAAGGAGGTGGTTCATGTGGCGAGCACACCTCTGCTGGCGCTGCGTGGAATCTGCAAACGGTTCGGCGTCGTCTGGGCCCTCTCGGACGTCGAGCTGGAGATCCACGCCGGGGAGGTCGTCGCGCTGGTGGGCGACAACGGCGCGGGCAAGTCCACCCTGGTCAAGGTGATCACCGGCGCCGGGCCCGCCGACGAGGGCATGATCGAGTGGAACGGCCGCCCCGTGCGGATCTCGCGCCCCCGTGACGCCCAGAGCCTGGGAATCACCAGCGTCTACCAGGACCTCGCGCTGTGCGAGACCCTCGATGTCGTCGGCAACCTCTTCCTCGGCCATGAGATCGGCAGGTCCGGAGTCCTCGACGAGGTGGCCATGGAGCGCCGGGCCCGGGAACTGGACCTGCTCGACACCCTCTCCCTGCGGATCCCGAGCGTCCGCGTCCCCGTCGCCTCCCTCTCCGCGGGCCAGCGCCAGACCGTCGCGATCGCGCGCGCCCTCCTCAGCGAGCCCAAGATGCTCATCCTCGACGAACCCACCGCCGCACTGGGTGTCCGGCAGACCACCCACTTCCTCGATCTGATCGACGGGCTGCGGGAACGCGGGCTCGGCGTCCTCCTCGTCAGCCACAACCTCGGGGACGTCAAGGCCGTCGCGGACCATGTCGCGGTGCTCCACCTCGGCCGCAACAACGGCTTCTTCAGCGTGCCGACCACGTCCCAGGAGCAGATCGTCTCCTCCATCACCGGTGCCACCGACAACGCCGTCACCCATCGTGCGGTCCGGGCCTGGGAGGGAGCGGTGTGAAGAAAACTCGAGCGTCCGAACAGGCCGAACCCACCAGGGCGGGCGGCGACTCGGCCCGTGCCGGAACACCCGCTGCCGACGTCGACCGCAGGAGGACGAGCGAAGGGGGCATCCGGGGCTATCTCAGGGACTTCACCCGCACACTGCGCAGCGGTGAACTCGGATCGCTTCCCGGCATCATCGGCCTGATCGTGATCTGGGCCGTCTTCCAGGGCCTCCACCCTCAGTTCCTCTCACCGCGCAATCTGTCCAACCTCAGCGTGGACATCGTCGGCACGGGCATGATCGCGCTCGGCATCGTCTTCGTCCTGCTGCTCGGCGAGGTGGACCTGTCGGTCGGGTCGGTCAGCGGGCTCACGGCGGCGGTCTTCGCCGTACTGAACGTGAGCAACGGGCTTCCCGAGTGGCTGGCGATCCTCGCCGCCCTGGTCGTCGGAGCGGCGATCGGGGCCTTTCAGGGCTTCTTCGCGGCCAGGATCGGCGTACCGGCGTTCGTCGTCACCCTGGCGGGACTGCTGGCCTGGAACGGCCTCATGCTCTACGTGCTGGGCGCGAGCGGCACCATCAACCTCCATGAAGAGGGCCTGGTTCACGCGCTCACCAGCTACTACTTCCACGACCCGGCCGTGGCGTACGGACTGGCGGCCCTCAGCGTGGGCGCCTTCTTCGTCGCGTCGTACCGCGACGCCTGCCGCCGCAGGTCCGCCGGCGTGCTGTCCCTGCCGGTCGCCGTGATCGCCCTGCGCACCGGCGCGGTCGCGCTGGCCGCGTTCGCCGCCGCGTACGTACTGAACCGGTTCGAGGGCCTGCCGCTCGCCCTGCTGATCTTCCTGGTGTTCGTCGTCGGCCTCAACTTCCTCCTTCGCCGCACGTTCTACGGACGGAAGATCGTCTCCATCGGCGGCGGCGCCGAGGCGGCCCGCCGCGCCGGCATGAACGTGGTGTGGCTGCGGATCTCGGCGTTCATGGTGTCCGGGACCCTCGCCGCCGTGGGCGGGCTCTTCCTGGCCTCACGCGTCGCGGCGGTGGGCCAGACCTCGGGCTCCAGCATCCTGCTGATCAACGCCATCGCCGCGGCCGTCATCGGTGGTGTCAGCCTGTTCGGCGGCCGGGGTACGACCTGGGCCGTCCTGCTCGGCATGCTCGTGATCCAGTCGATCGCGTCGGGCATGGTGCTCCTCGGCATCCCGACGCCGATGCAGTCCGTGATCACCGGTGGGGTGCTGCTCGCCGCCGTGACCCTCGACTCGCTGTCGCGGATCTCGCAGAAGGCCCACGGCAGGGCCTGAGCTGCCACCCTCGGCCACCGCCGACGCGGGTTGGTACGCCGTCGACGCGGCGTCGATGCGCCGTCGACGGTGCCTCGATGCGGATGGCGTGGCGCCGATGCGGATATTGCGGATGTTGCCGTCCTGGATCTGGTGTTCCGCCGTAGCGGTGTGGTCCACTCCGCTTCGGGCCGGGCGCGGGCGCGCCGGCCGTCGTCGAGAGGACAGCAGATGGGGGTTCACAGCAGCCCACCGGACCCGGGCTCCGGCGTCGTCAAGGACGGCATGGGCCGCCGGCGGTTCCTGGGGTACGTCCTGGCGGGATCGACGCTGACGGTGGCCGCGCAACTCGGTGAGGCGGTTCTCGACCCCGCCAAGGCAGCGGCGGTGGTCCCGTCGGTGCCCGGGCCGTCCGAGATCTACGACCTCAACGACATGCTGACCCATGCCGCCCTGCCGACCGCGAACCTGATCAGCATCCGGATCGACCCCGACGGCACGGCGTCCCTGGCGCTCCCCCGGGCCGAGGTCGGGCAGGGCATCACCACCTCCAGCGCCATGCTGATCGCCGAGGAGCTCGACCTGCCGCTGGACAGGGTCCGGGTCACCCTGGCCGACGCCCGTCCGGAGCTGCTGTTCAACCAGCTCACCGGCGGCTCCAACACCACCATCTCGACCTTCACCCCGATCCGGGTGGCGGCCGCCGTCGCCCGCGGACGGCTGTTGCAGGCCGCCGCCCTGGAACTGGGTGAGGCGATCGGCACCCTCACCGCCAAGGCCGGGCTCATCACCTCGGCGGCGTCCGGGCGGAGCATCGGCTACGGCGAGCTGGCCGTGAAGGCCGCCGGAGTGGCCACCAGCCAGGTCTCCGTCGTGCTGAAGGAGCCCTCCGAGTTCACGGTCATCGGGACCGGCCGAGGCAGGATCGACGCGCTGGACGCCGTGACGGGCCGCAAGACGTTCGCGATGGACCTGCGGGTGCCTGACGCGCTGCCCACGATGGTGTGCCGACCGCCGACGATCAACGGCACGGTCCGTTCGGTGGAGAACCTGGCCGAGGTACGGGCGATGCCCGGCATCACGGACGCGGTGCCGGTCTCCACCGGTGTCGCCGTCCGGGGCCGCACCTTCGGCCAGTGCATCGACGCCGTCCGCGCGCTGAAGGTCGTCTGGGGGCCGGGCACGGCCGAGGGCGCCTCCGACGCCACCGTCCGCCAGAAGCTGCGACGCGCCGAACTGCCGCTCGTCGTACCGCCGTTGCCGCTGCTCACCAAGGCCGTCGACGCGCGCTTCACCTTCCACTTCGCCAGCAACGGCGCCCTGGAGACCAACTGCGCGATCGCCGACGTACGGGCCGGCTCGGCCGAGATCTGGGCGAGCCTGAAGTCGCCGATCGTCGCCCAGGAGCAGATAGCCCTTCGCCTCGGCCTGCCGCCCACCGCGGTGAAGGTCCATGTCGCCCAGGGCGGTGGTTCGTTCGGCCGGAAGCTCTTCCACGACGCGGCCGCGGAGGCCGCCGAGATCTCCCGGGCCATGGGCAAGCCGGTGAAGCTGATGTGGCACCGGACGGACGACTTCCGTCAGGGACGTACGCATCCGATGTCCACCTCGCGGGTCCGGGCCACGTACACGCTCGGCGAGGTGCTCACGTACGAGCAGCGGCACACCTCCGTCGCCACCGACTTCGGCCACGGGCTGGGCGAGATCATCACCTCGCAGGCGGCCCAGCTGCCCGTCGGCGATCTGACCTTCTCCGAGACGGTCTTCCAGCTCACCCAGCAGAGCCCGTATCACTTCGGTGCCACCACCCAGTTGCTCAGCGAGACCGACAAGGGCTTCAACACCGGCTCCATGCGCAACATCTACTCGCCCAACGTCCGCTGCGCGCAGGAACTCGTCGTCGACGAGCTGGCCGAGCGGATGGGCAAGGACGCCTACGCGTTCCGCCGTCGTCATCTCAAGGACGAGCGGGCCCGGGCCGTGCTCGACAAGGTCGCCGAAGTGGGCAGGTGGGGGCGCGCCATGCCGGCGGGTACGGCGCAGGGCATCGCGGTCCACCCGGAGTACCACGCCTTCGTGGCCGTCCTCGCCGAGATCGACTGCAGGCCGCAGACGACCGGACGGAAGGTCCCGAACGCGTACACGGGACCGCGCGTCACCAAGGTCGTCTGCGCCGTCGACACCGGCCTCGCCGTCAACCCGCGCGGCCTGGAGGCGCAGATGATGGGCGGAATCATGGACGGCATCGCCATCACGCTCACCTCGGGTCTGCACCTCGAGGACGGGCACTTCCTCGAAAGCAGCTGGGACAACTACTTCTACACCCGGCAGTGGAACACCCCGCCGGAGCTGGCGATCGTCGTGATGCCGCCGACGACCGGCAGACCGGGCGGCGCGGGGGAACTGGCGGTCGCCGGCGCGATGGCCGCGGTGGCCTGCGCCTACGGCCGGGCCACGGGCACCATGCCGACGACCTTCCCGATCAACCACGGCGAACCGCTGGGCTTCGAACCGCTGCCCACCACCCCGCCGATCCCCGCCTCCCCCACCGACGGCCTCGACCTCGCCCGCTAGGAGTCAGCTGTGCCGCAACACACCTTCATCCTCAACGGCAGGCCGGTGACGGTGGACATCGAAGGCGACGTCCGGCTGCTGTGGGTGCTCCGGGACGTCCTGGGCGTCACCGGTCCGAAGTACGGCTGCGGGGTCGGCGTCTGCCGGGCCTGTACGAGCCACATCAACGGCAGGGCGTTCACCCCCTGCACCGTTCCGGTGGAGGACCTGGGGCCCGCCGACGAGGTCACCACCATCGAGGGCCTGCCCGCGACCGTGGGCCAGGAGCTGCACCCGATGCAGGAGGCCTGGCTGGAGTACGACGTCGTGCAGTGCGGCTACTGCCAGCCCGGCCAGATCATGGCCGCCGTCGCGAAGGTCCGGCAGGCGCGTGAGACCGGCCGGGAGATCGCCGAGGCCGATCTCGACGAGATCCGCAACATCTGCCGTTGTGGCACGTACAACCGCATCCGCGAAGCCATCGTGGCGGGTGCGAAGCAGTTCTAGGGCCCGGGTCCCCAGGGGTCCGCCTCTGGGGACCTGCCGCCTCGGACGGACCCCACCAGGTCAGTCGATCCCGCCCGGTCAGTCCATCCCGCCCAGTCAGTCGATCCCGGTCCGATCCTGCCGGTCAGGCGGACCGTGCCAGGTCAGGATGCCGGGGGCTCGGCGCGCTCCGCGTTCTTCTTCTTGATGCGCGCGGCTTCCTTGCGCACATCGGCCTGGGTGGCGCGCTCCGTCTGCAGCCACTCGGGAGACTCCTGCTTCAGCGCCTCGATCTGCTCCGTGGTGAGCGCCTCGGTGATTCCTCCGCGGGCGAGACCCGAGATGGAGATGCCCAGCTTCGCCGCGACCACCGGCCGCGGGTGCGGACCGTTGCGCCGCAGCTCCAGCAGCCACGCGGGCGGATCGGCCTGCAGCGCACGCAACGCGTCCCGCGAGACCGCGCCCTTCCGGAACTCTTCGGGGGTGGCTTCGAGGTACACACCCAGCTTCTTGGCCGCGGTCGCGGGCTTCATGGTCTGGGAGGTCTGGTGCGACGTCATCCACCAAGGATATCGAGCATGTGCGCGACCTCCGACCACGCCCGGTAACCTGGCCGGGTGACAGGCTCGGAAGTATCCCGTTCGTTCCGGCTCGCGTACGTCCCGGGCGTGACACCCGCGAAATGGGTGCGGATCTGGAACGAGCGCCTGCCCGACATCCCGCTGACCCTCGTTCCCGTGTCCGCCGCCGAGGCACCCGGCCTCCTGCGCGGCGGCCAGGTCGACGCGGGTTTCGTGCGGCTGCCGATCGACCGGACGGACCTCAGCGCGATCCCGCTCTACACGGAGACGACGGTGGTCGTGGTCCCGAAGGACCACCTCGTGGCGGCGGTCGACGAGGTCTCCGCCGAGGATCTCGCCGACGACGTCGTGTTCCACCCCCTCGACGACACCCTCGACTGGGAGCAGCCGCCGGGACGGCCGGCGACCGAGCGTCCCGCCACGACGGCGGACGCCATCGAGCTGGTGGCGGCAGGGGTGGGCGTGCTCCTCGTGCCCCAGTCGCTCGCCCGGCTGCACCACCGCAAGGACCTCACCTACCGGCCGGTCACCGGCGTCCCTCAGTCGCGCGTCGCCCTGTCCTGGCCCGAGGACGAGACGACCGACCTGGTGGAGGACTTCATCGGGATCGTCCGCGGCCGCACCGTCAACAGCTCACGAGGCCGCCGCCCCGACGCCGCGGCTGCCCAGCCGAAGGACAAGCGCGCCGACAACGGCTCCGCGCGGCGCAAGCCCGCGGCCGGCAAGTCGGCCGGAAGAAGTCCCCGTAGCGGTTCCGGCACCGCCAAGGGCGCCAGGCGCGGAAAGCCCCGACGCCGCTCGTAGCTCCGGCGCTCCCCATGCACGCGTCTGCGTGCATGGACCGCCACGTGCGCGTCTGCTTGCCCGGCCGCCGCGTGCACCGCTGTGGCCTGTACGGCTCCCCTGCGCGACACCGGCGCCATTGATATCCGCGCGGAGTTCGCCGACGACACAACTCCCCGGAGATTGCGTCTCACTCATGTAACAAGCACTGACACTAGCGGTGGGAATAGGCCGTTATGAGCCCAACGAAGCGCGCTTTCAAGGGGAGTTGAAGGCTTTCGCGTCCTTGTCACTCCGGTCGCTCGTTCCACATAATCGCAGGGCGCTTCACGGACTCATCCCCCACTGGGTTCGGACGCCTCATGGCGCGCTGCCGTCTTTCAACGCACCTCTCTCGGTGGTGATTTCCGATTCCTGGGGTTGGCATGAGCCCGTCATGGGCGTAACCCCCCACGAGAGGAAATCCGTTGAAGAGTTACCTGAAGCACCTGAGGACGGCCACGGCGGTCGGCGCCGTCGCCCTCGCCGGCCTCAGCCTCCAGACCACAACGGCCGGCGCAGCCCCCGCACCGACCCCACGCGGTGAGGTGGGCACGAAGGTCGTCGGCGGCACCAAGGCCGATCAGGGTGAATTCCCGTTCATGGTCCGGCTGTCCATGGGCTGTGGCGGCTCGCTGTACGCCAAGGACATCGTGCTGACCGCCGCCCACTGCGTCGACGGCAGCGGCCCGAACACCGGCATCACCGCCACGGCGGGCGTCGTCGACCTGGAGGACCCCAACGCGATAAGCGTGAAGTCCACCGAGGTCCTCCAGGCGCCCGGCTACAACGGCAAGGGCAAGGACTGGGCGCTGATCAAGCTGGAGAAGCCGATCGATCTGCCGACCCTCGCGATCGCCGGGGACGACAAGTTCAACACGGGCGACTTCGACATCGCCGGCTGGGGCGCCGACAAGGAAGGCGGCCAGCAGCAGCGCCATCTGCTGAAGGCAAAGGTCCCGTTCATCGACGACACCGCCTGCGGGACGGCGTACGGCGACCAGCTGACCCCCGGCGAGGAGCTCTGCGCCGGAATCCTCGACACCGGCGGCATCGACACCTGCCAGGGCGACTCCGGTGGCCCCATGTTCCGCAAGGACGACGCGGGCGCCTGGATCCAGGTCGGCATCGTCAGCTGGGGCGAGGGGTGTGCGCGCCCGGGCAAGCCCGGCGTGTACACCGAGGTGAGCGCCTTCGCGGCCGACATCAAGCAGGCCGCCGACGGTCTGGGCGGCTGACACCGGTCGGTGACCGTACGACGGCGGAACAACGGAACACAGTGAGCAACTGAGCGACCTCGCGTCCCGGTGCCCGGCCTCACGGCCCGACGGCACCGGGACGCGACCCGTCGAGGCCCGACCCGTGACGCCCCGGGCGCGACCGACGGAGAACGGCGGAGACCGGCAGAGACCGCGGAGACCGGCATTCGCGCGCCAACTTCACTGCTGTTCCTTCGCGTTCCGCGCTCACGTTCCGCCCAACCCCGCGCTCCCTGCAGCCGCATCCCGTACCGGACTTCCAGTTGCGACCCATTTGGCACTGCATGAGCATGGACAGGGAGAATGCCCGGGAGGAACTCATGCCTGCACGTGGCTCGGCAATCACCGAACGTGGCCGGACGGTCGAGGAACGTGGCCCAGGCCCGGTCGAAGTCACCCTGAAGGTCAACGGCTCCGAGCACACGATGGAGATCGAGCCCCGTGTGAGCCTGCTCGACGCCCTGCGGGAGCGTCTGTACATGACGGGCGCGAAGAAGGGCTGCGACCAGGGCACGTGCGGCGCCTGCACGGTGTGGCTGGACGGGCAGCGCGTGCTGGCCTGCCTCACGCTGGCGATGACCTGCGAAGGCCGTGAGATCACCACGATCGAGGGGCTCGCGGACAAGGGCGAACTGCACGACATGCAGCAGGCGTTCATCGCCGAGGACGCGTTCCAGTGCGGTTACTGCACCCCGGGTCAGATCATGTCGGCCGTGGCGCTGCTGGAGGAGGGACACGCGGGCGACGACGACGAGATCAAGGAGTGGATGAGCGGCAACATCTGCCGCTGTGCCGCGTACCCGCACATCCGGGCCGCCATCCGCGCCGTCCGCGACCACCGTGCAGACCACGACGCGGACCATCATGCAAGCCACCACGCGGACCAGCAGGCGGACCGCCACACGCTCCGCCCCGACTCGGAGCGGGCGGACCGAGCCGAGTAGTCCTCCGCCCTCATGTGACCCGAACCCAGGGAGCCCGCCGTGCGGCCCATCACCTACTCCCGCGCCCCTGACACGGACACCGCGATCGCGGCCGTCAGCTCCGACCCCACGAGCGACTTCCTGGCCGGCGGCACCACGGAGGTCGACCTCCTCCGCCAGAACGTCCTCACTCCGCGCCGTCTGGTCGACATCAACGATCTCCCCCTCACCGGGATCGAGGCCACCCCCGCAGGGGGCCTGCGCATCGGTTCACTGGCCCGGATGAGCGAGGTGGCCGCGGCGCCCGTCGTACGCGAACGCTTCCCCGTCATCGCCCAGGCGCTGGAGCTCGGCGCGTCCGCGCAACTGCGCAACATGGCCTCCATGGGCGGCAATCTGCTCCAACGTGTGCGTTGCTCCTACTTCCGCGACGCCGAGTCGCCCTGCAACAAGCGGGAACCGGGCACCGGCTGTTCAGCGATCGAGGGCTTCAGCCGAGGGCACGCGGTGCTGGGCACCAGCGAGCACTGCATCGCCACCCATCCCTCCGACGTGGCCGTGGCCCTCATGGCGCTCGACGCGACGGTGCACACCCAGGGAGCCGAGGGCGAGCGTTCGTACGCCATCGACGACTTCTTCCTGCTGCCGGGCAACACCCCGCACAGGGAGCACCCCATGGCGCACGGTGAGCTGATCACCGCCATCGAGGTGCCGGCCGCGCCGGTCGCCCGGAAGTCCCTGTATCTGAAGGTCCGCGACCGGGAGTCCTACGAGTTCGCCCTGGCCTCCGTGGCCGTGGCGCTGTCCCTCGTGGACGACACCGTGGCGGACGTACGCGTCGCCCTCGGCGGCGTGGCCACCAAGCCCTGGCGTGCCCGCCGCGCGGAGGACTTCCTCATCGGTGCGGTCGCGGAGCGGGCGAACTTCGAGCAGGCCGCACGGGTGGAGCTCATCGAGGCACGGCCCACCGCGATGAACGCCTTCAAGGTCGAACTCGCCAGGCGCGCGATCGTACGCGCCCTCGAAACCCTCGCGGGGAACGGGAGCCCAGCATGACCACGGCAACCCCGGCCGTCGGACAGGCCCTCGACCGGGTCGACGGCCGTTCCAAGGTGACGGGCGCGGCACGCTACTCCGCCGAGATCCCGATCCCGGGCATGGCGTACGCGTACATCGTCGGAGCGCGCATACCCAGCGGTCGCATCACCGCCATCGACACGGGCGCCGCCCTGGCCGAGGACGGTGTGCTCGCCGTGCTGACCCACCGGAACCTGCCGAGGATCGCCTCCCAGCCGCCGCTGATCCCCTCACTGGCCGGGACCGCCGCGCCGGGACAGACGTTCTTCCCGATGCAGGACGACATCGTCCACTACGCGGGCCAGCACGTCGCCCTGGTGATCGCCGACACCTACGAGCGCGCCCAGCACGCGGCGAGCCTGGTGCGGATCAGCTACGAGGAGACCCCGTCGGTCACCACGATCGACCAGGGGCGCGACCAGGCGTACGAACCCGAGAGGATCTTCGGCGGGTTCCTGCCGGGCCGTATCGAGCGCGGGGACGCCGAAGCGGGGCTCGCCGGGGCCGACGTCCGGGTGGACGCCACGTACACGTACGCCGCGAACCACCACAACCCGATCGAGCCGTCGGCCACCACCGCCGAGTGGCAGGGTGACGAGTTGCTCCTGTACGACGCCACCCAGGGCGTCAACGCCACCCAGATCACCGTCGCGCAGCTGCTCGGCATCCCGCTGGCGAAGATCCGCGTCATCAGCCACTTCGTCGGTGGCAGCTTCGGCTGCAAGGCCATGATCCACAACCATCCCGCGCTGGCGGCGATGGCCGCCCGGGAGATCGGCCGTCCCGTCAAGCTCGTCCTCACCCGTGAGCAGATGTTCACCTCCGTCGGCCACCGCGAGGAGCAGGAACAGCACCTCACGGTCGGCGCCACGCGTGACGGCCGGCTGACCGCGATCCGCCACCACAAGATCTCGGTCGGCTCGCACTTCGACGACTGGGCGGAGCCGTCGATGGGTCTCTCCTCGCAGATCTACGCCGCTCCCGCCTACGAGGGCGTCTACCGGCTGATCCGCGGCAACACCATGACGCCCACCTTCATGCGCGCGCCCGGCGAGGCGTCCGGGATGTTCGCCCTCGAGTGCGCCATGGACGAACTCGCGTGGGAACTCGGCCTGGACCCGATCGAGCTGCGCCTGCGCAACATCAGCGACCACGACCCCAGCACCGGCAACCCCTGGTCCAGCACCGGCCTCAGGGAGTGCTTCGAGCGCGGCGCCGCACGCTTCGGCTGGGACCGGCGCGCCGCTGAGCCCGGATCCCGGCGGGAGGGGAACTGGCTGATCGGCACCGGCATGGCGACGGCCGGCTACCCGGTCACCCCGCCCGCCAACCCGCAGCGTGCCCGCGCCCGCCTGTACGCCGACGGCACGGCCGTCGTCCAGGCGGCCACCCCCGACTTCGGCACCGGCGTGGCCACGGTCATGGCCCAGGTGGCGGCGGACGGCCTCGGAATGCCCTTCGAGCGCTGCCGCTTCGAGAACGGCGACACCGACCTGCCCAGCATCGCCGCCGCCGTCGGCTCCGCCGGCAGCGGGATGATCAGCGCCGCCGTGCACAGCGCGGCCACCGCCCTGCGCAACCAGATGATCACCCGGGCCGTCGCCGACAAGGGATCACCCGTGTACGGCGCGGCTCCGGCCGATGTCGTCGTCCAGGACGGCGTCATGACCGCGGGCACGTCGAGCGAGTCGTACGCGGCGCTGCTGCAGCGAAGCTTCCAGCCGGACGCGGAGGCCACCGGTTCCTGGATCCCGCCGCGGGCGGACGCGGAGTACGGCATGCTCACGTTCGGCGCCCAGTTCGCCGAGGTGGCCGTGGACAGGGAGCTCGGGCTGATCCGGGTACGGAGGATGACGGGCGCCTTCGCCCCCGGCCGGGTGCTCAACCCCAAGACGGCGGGCAGCCAGCTCATGGGCGGCATGCTCTGGGGGCTGGGCCAGGCGCTGCTGGAGGCCAACTACATGCAGCCGAGGACGGGGCGCTGGGCCAATGCGAACCTGGGTGAGTACCTGGTCGCGGTCAACGCCGACGCCCCGGACGTGGACGTCGAACTCATCGAGGGCGACGACCCGGTGGTCAACCCGCTCGGGGTGAAGGGCGTCGGCGAGATCGGCCAGGTGGGCGTCGCGGCCGCCATCGCCAACGCGGTCCACAACGCCACCGGCCGCAGGGTCCGCAAGCTCCCGATCACGATCGAGGACATGCTCTGACCCTCTCGGACGAGGGCCTGCGGGAGCGGTACTAGAGGTTGTAGCCACCGGAGACCTCGATGTTCTGCGCGGTGATCCAGCGGCCCTCCTCGGAGACCAGCGTGGCGATGAACATGCCGATGTCGTCGGGTTCGCCCACCCGGCCGAGCGCGGTCTTCGCGGCGATGGCCGGTATCACCTCGGGGAAGCGCTCGAAGGCGTTGTCGGAGATGCGGGTCCGGGTGGCGCCGGGGGCGACGGAGTTGACGCGGATGCCCCGGGTGCTGAGCTCCTTGGCCAGGTAGCGCGTCAGCACGGTGAGGCCGCCCTTTATGGAGGCATAGGCGGAGTAGCCGGGCTCCAGACCCGAGGTCAGCGCGGAGTTGCTGGTGACGTTGACGACGGCACCGCCGTCGACCAGCAGCGGCAGCAGGGTCTGGGTCAGGAAGTACGGGCCCTTGAACAGCACCCGCATGAACCTGTCGAACAGCTCCTCGGTCGTGTCCTGGAACATCGCCGTCGCACCGAACCCCGCGTTGTTGACCAGGTGGTCGAACGAGTCCCGCTGCCAGTTCTCCCGCAGCGCCGCGACGACGGCCTCGCGGAAGGCCGGGAACGTCTCCGAACGGCCGACGTCCAGCGGCAGCGCGACGGCGGTACCGCCGTCCTTCTCTATCGCCGAGACCGTGTCCAGCGCTCCGGCCCGGTTGGCGTTGTAGGTGAGGATCACGCCCTCGCCGCGCTTGGCGATCTGGATGGCCGCGCTCTGCCCGATGCCGGAGCCGGCGCCCGTCACGATGGAGACCCGCATGGTTGTACCACCTGTTCATCACGTGGAGCCGTTGTGTGCTCCGTAGGAATCCGATGCCTCCATCCCACCACCGTGACCTGCGAAAACAGTAGAACGATGCTCGCGGGCTCTTGCACGATCCTCCCCCGCCGGCGGCGGCCGGCCGGCCGGCCGGAGCACGGTGCCCTGCTGCGGGGCGCCTGGCGGTGACGCGACGGGGCTCTCATCCGGCCGCCGCCAGCAGGGCCGTGCGGCTGCCGAGCGCGGCGGAGAACTGGTCGACGACCTGGACGAGGGCTTCGGCCGAGTCGGGCGCGACGGTCAGCGTGCCGTCGTCGGCCACCGCGATGTCCCGGTCGAGAGTGAACCAGCCCTGGACGATGTGCGCGGCGCCCATGGAACTGAGCACCGGGCGCAGCGCGTAGTCGATCGCCAGGACGTGGGCCGTGGTTCCGCCGGTCGCCAGCGGAAGGACCGTCTTGCCGGCCAGGCCGTACTGCGGCAGCAGGTCCAGCAGGGCCTTCAACAGGCCCGAGTAGGCGGCCTTGTAGACGGGTGTGCCGATCACGACACCGTCGGCGCGGTCGAACAGGGCCGTGGCCTCGACGATCGCCGGGTGGCGGAAGTCGGCGCCGAGCAGTGCCTCGGCGGGGATGGTGCGGACGTCCAGCGGGATCACCTCGTGGCCCTGGGCGGTGAGCCGGGCGTCCAGATGCCGCAGCAGCCGGGCGGTACGGGAGGTGGCGGAGGGACTTCCGGAGACGGACAGGACGGTGGCCATGGTGGACCCTTCGGGAACGTGGTCGGGCTGTGCGGTCACTGCTGCGGGGGACGGGGAGCGGGCTCCCCGGAACGGGAGGGGTGCGCGACCGCGTACGGCGGCCACGCACCCCGCGACGGGCTACTTGTTGGTCTTCGGCAGGCCGGGCGGGTTGATGTCCGACTTCTCGACGGACTCCTCGGACAGACCCCAGCGCTTCAGGACCTGGGCGTAAGTGCCGTTGTCGATGACCTCGTTCAGCGCTTCGGCGAGCGGCTCGACCAGACCGTTGTCCTTCTTGGTGGTGGCCGCGATCAGGCCCTGGAGGGTGGCGCCGGCACCGGAGTAGGTTCCGACGATCTCGGTCTTGCCCGCGGTGGCGACGCGATAGGCGGCCGTCGGGTTGGGGCCGAGGTAGAGGTCGATCCGGCCGGAGGCGACCGCCAGGTTGGTGTCGCTCACGTTCTGGTAGTACTTGATGTTCACCGGCTCGCGGCCGGCCTTCTCGTTCTCCTTGCTCCACTCGACCAGCAGCTTCTCCTGGTTGGTGCCGGTGTCCACGGCGACGGTCTTCCCCGCCACGTCCTCGGGTCCGGTGACCTTCAGGCCGCTGCCCTTCTTCGCCTCGAAGGCGAGGTCGTCCTTGCGGTAGGGGGCGAAGTCGTACTTCTCCTTGCGCTCCTCGGTGACCGTGATGTTGCTGAAGCCGGCGTCGTACTTGCCGCTGTCCAGGCCGATGAAGATGTTCTCCCAGGAGACCGTGTTGATGCGGGGCTCGAGTCCGAGGACGTCGGCGACGAGGTGGGCGATGTCGGGCTCGACGCCGATGACGGTCTTGTTGTCGGTGGCGTGGAAGGTCAGCGGCGCCGCTGAGCCGGAGGACGCGACGATCTCCAGGGTGCCTCTCTTGCGGATCTCGGTCGGCACCTTGGCCGCTATGGAGTCGACCTTGCCGGTGGTGATCCGCTTCTGGTCCGGGCCGAGGTTGATCTTCGTGCGTGCGCCGGTCGTGGCGGCGACCTCGGTCGTGCCGCCGTCCGTGGGGTTGCTGCAGGCGGTGAGGACGAGGGCGGCGGCGAGTCCGAGCGCGGGTGCGGTCAGGCGGCGGGTGAAGAGGGCGGACACGGGCGTTCTCCTTGCGTGCGTAACAGGGGACGAGAGGGGGAAACGGGGGCGGTTCAGAGGACTTTGGAGAGGAAGGCGCGGGTGCGGTCGGACCGCGGGTCGTCCAGTACGGCCGTGGGCGGTCCCTGCTCGACGACGACACCCGCGTCCATGAACACCACGGTGTCGGCGACCTCGCGGGCGAAGCCGATCTCATGGGTCACGACGATCATGGTGGTGCCGCTGCGGGCCAGATCCTTGATCACGTCGAGGACCTCGCCGACCAGCTCCGGATCGAGCGCCGACGTGGGCTCGTCGAAGAGCAGCACCTTGGGCCGCAGGGCGAGCGCACGCGCGATGGCCACGCGCTGCTGCTGCCCGCCGGACAGCTGACGCGGGTACGCGCCGGCCTTGTCGGCGAGGCCGACGCGCTCCAGGAGCCGCCCGGCCGCCTCGACGGCCTCCTTGCGCGGGCGGCGCAGCGCGGACACCGGGGCTTCGACGAGGTTCTCCAGCACGGTGAGGTGCGGGAACAGGTTGAAGTTCTGGAAGACGAACCCGATGTGCGTGCGCTGCTTCAGGACGTCCTTCTCCTTCAGCTCGTGCAGCTTGCCGCCGGAGCGGCGGTAGCCGATGAGTTCGCCGTCGATGCTGATCCAGCCGCGGTTCACCTTCTCCAGGTGGTTGATGGTGCGCAGCAGGGTCGACTTCCCGGAGCCGGACGGGCCGAGGATCACGGTGACCTCGCCCTGACGGACCTTCAAATCCACACCGCGCAGCACCTGAAGCGGCCCGAAGCTCTTGTGGACGCCGCGGACGTCCACCATCACTTCGCTCATCGGCTGCCTCCCAGCGGGCCCGCTGGTACGACGGACCGGTTGCGCTGCGCCGCCGCGGTCCGCACCGTGCGGACGAAGCGCACGGCGCGCTGGACCGGGGTGAGCGGCGGGGTGCGGTCGGCCCCCCGGGCGAAGTGGCGTTCCACGTAGTACTGCGCGACCGACAGCAGGGAGGTCAGGAGCACGTACCAGGCGGTGGCGACCAGCAACAGGGGGATCACGCGGCCGTTGCGGCCGTAGATCACCTGTACCTGGTAGAAGAGTTCGCCGATCGCCATCACGTAGACCACCGAGGTCCCCTTGAGCAGGCCGATGATCTCGTTGCCGGCGGTGGGCAGGATCGCGCGCATGGCCTGGGGGAGCACGATCCGCCGGATCTGCCGCAGCCGTGGGATGCCCAGTGCCGCGGCGGCTTCCAGCTGGCCGTGGTCGACGGAGATGACGCCGCCGCGGACGATCTCGGCGGCGTACGCGGCCTGGTGCAGCGACAGCCCGATGAGTGCGGCGCCGATGGTGCCGATGAGGCTGTTGCTGTCGACGGACCAGAAGACCGGGCCGAAGGGAATGCCGACGCCCAGCTCCTTGTACAGGGCGCTGAGATTGAACCAGAACACCAGCTGGACGATCATCGGTATGGAGCGGAAGATCCAGATGTAGGTCCAGGCCACGGTCTGGAGCACGGGGCTGTGCGACAGTCGCATGAAGGCCAGCACCGTGCCGAGGACGAAGCCCAGGACGGTGGCGTACGCGGTGAGTTGCAGGGTCACCCCCACCGCCTCGACGATCGTCTCGGACAGGACGTAGTCGCGGAAGACGCCCCACTCCCAGACCGGGTTGGTGACCAGTCCGTGCACGAACTGGGCGGCCAGGACGACCACGGCGGCGGCCGCCGCCCAGCGCGCGTAGTGACGTGCGGGGACGACCCTGAGCGAGCCGGGTTCGTCATGGGCCGGGTCCCGGCCCGGACTTCCGGGGCAGGCTGCCGCGGCGGCCGGCTGCGTGGCGGCGCCGGGTGGCGCGGAGTCCTTGGTGAGTTCCATGGTGGTGTTCCTGCTCACTGCGTGTGCTCGGGCGGGTTGATCCGCGACGTCTCGATCGCGGAGGCGGTGGTCCCCCACTTCCTGAGGATCCGGTCGTACGTGCCGTTCTTGATCAGCTCGTTGACGGCGCCCTGGAACGCCCGGGTGAGCGGGGACCCCTTCCTGAAGGCGAAGCCGACGTCGAGACGGTGGAACTCGCCCAGGAACTCGGTCCGGGACGCGGGCTGTGCCGCCTGGTGGCGCAGGCCGTTGATGGTGGACATCACCACGTCGACGCGGCCCTGCTGCACGGCCGTGACGGTGGCCCCGTTCTCCGAGAACACCTTGACGTCGTACGGTTCCTTGCCGGTCTCGGCGCATCTCCCCTTCTGTGCGGCGAGGGTCTTCTCGAAGGTGGTGCCGGCGCCGGTGCCGATGGTCAGCCCGCACAACTGGGTGAGCTCGGAGACCTTCTTTCCGAGCGAGGTGTTGCCCTTCCTCACCGCGAAGCCCTGGCCGTCGTTGATGTAGGTGACGAAGTCGATGGTCTTCAGCCGTTCGGTGGTCACCCCGAAGTTGCCGGTTCCGACGTCGTACTTGCCGCTGCCGAGGGCGGGCAGGATCGTCTCGAAGGAGGCGTCCTGCCGCTCCAGTTCGACGCCGAGGACCTTGGCCACGGCATCGGCGATGTCGATGTCCTGACCGGCGGGCTTCGTCCCCGAGGCGCCCTGCGGGTAGTACGCGCCCGGCGGGGCGGCGATGGCGCTGCCGACCCGCAGACGGCCCGACGTCCGTACGTCGTCGGGCAGCAGGGCGGCGACGGAGTCCACCTTGCGTACGGCGGCGACCGGATCGTCGGTGCTCGTGCGGGGGGCCTGGGCGCCGGCCGCCGTGGTCCCGTCGGTGGCGCCGGAGCCGCAGGCGGTCAGTGCCGTCAGGGGCAGCAGCGCAACGAGCGCGGCGAGGCGCAGACGGGCTCTGGTTCCGGAGAGGTTCACCGGGCGGAGGCCTTTCCGGTAGGTGCGTCGGTGGGATCGGGATCGGCACTGCTGGTGGTGCGGGTGGCGTCGGTGGTGTCGGCGCTGCTGCTGGTGGCGTCGGTGCCGAGGTGCTTCTCGAAGGGCAGGAGGCCGAGCGCTTCCGGATCGGCCTGCGTGTCGAACAGCGGTGTGTAGCCGCTGACCAGATACAGGCCGCGGGCCTCGGGCTGGCGCGGGCCGGTGGTCAGCCAGATCCTCCGGTAGCCCCGGGCGCCGGCCTCCCGCTCCAGTTCCGCGACGACACGGCGGGCGAGACCGCGCCGGCGGTGGGCGGTGTGCGTCCAGATCCTCTTGAGCTCGGCCGTGGTTGGGTCGTACCTGCGGAAGGCGCCGCCTGCGACCGGCTCGCCGCGCTCCAGGAGCAGCAGCAGTACGCCGCCGTGGGGTGCGGTGAACTCCTCGTCGGGGTAGCGGGCGAGCTCGGTGCGGGCATCGCCGCCGTAACGGGCCGTGTACTCGTCGCCGAGTTCCCGCAGCAGCGGTTCCACCCGCGGGTCGGAGACGGCGACCTGGATGACCGTCAGTTCCGGTGCGGAGGTCATGCGTGCACCGCCGCGAGCGCCTGAGGGCCGTGCGCCGCAGGGTCCGCCGCGCGCTTCGCCTCGCGCTCCGCGTCGCGTTCGGCGACCTCCTCGCGGACGATCGGGATGACGTACCGCCCGAAGTCGATCGCATCGTCCAGCAGGTCGTAACCGCGGGCGGACAGGATGTCCACGCCCAGGTCGTAGTAGTCGAGCAGCGCCTGGGCGACCGTCTCGGGAGTGCCGACGAGGGCGTTGGAGTTGCCGGCGCCGCCGGTGGCGGCCGCGGTGGGCGTCCACAGCGCGCGGTCGTAGCGCTCCCCCGCCTCGGCGATGGCGACGAGCCGCTGCGACCCGGTGTTCTGCGGTGTCGCAGCCCGCTCGGCGCCGCTTCGGTGGTGGCGCACGAGCCCCTGTCCTTGCCGGGCGCGAATGGCGCCGACCGTACGGTGGGCCTTCTCCCAGGCCAGTTCCTCGGTCGGGGCGATGATCGGACGGAAGGCGACCTGGATACGGGGAATGTCGGTGCGGCCGGCGGCCTTCGCGGCGGCCTTCACCGCCTCGATCTGTTCCGCGGTCCGCGCCAGGGGCTCACCCCACAGGCAGTAGATGTCGGCCTCGGCTCCGCCCGCCTCGTACGCCGCGGGGGAGGAACCGCCGAAGGACACGCCGGGCCTCGGCTGCTGGACGGGGAACACATCGCTGACGAAGTCGTGGAAGCGGTAGTGCTCACCCTCGTGGTCGAAGGGCTCGTGGGTGGTCCAGATCTTCTTGACGATGCCGATGTACTCACGAGTGCGGGCGTAGCGCTGATCCTTGGTGAGGGTGTCCCCCTCGCGGCCCTGTTCGTGGTCGTTGCCGCCGGTGATGAAGTGCACGGTCAGCCGCCCCTCGCTGATCCGGTCGAGGGTGGCGAAGGTCTTGGCGGCGAAGGTGGGGTACGAGACGTTGGGCCGGTGGGCGAGCAGGATCTGCAGGGTGTCCAGTCTGCTCGCGATGAACGCGGCTGCCGGGGCGGGATCCGGTGACCCGGAGCCGTAGGCGAACAGCACCCGGTCCCAGCCGTGCTCTTCGTGCGCCCGGGCGAGCCGCAGCGTGTACTGCTTGTCGAAGGCGGCGCCGGAGCGCGGGGTCGTCTCCGACCCGTCGTGGGTGGCGGCGATGCCGAGAAACTCCACAGGCATGGGAGAGGGCCTTTCCTCGAGTTCTCTGGTGCCGTGGACCGCATGCGGGCAGGACGGAGCTGCCCTTGGTACGGGCCGTGTGCGACGGCACCATCGGGTTGGTGGAAACGGGAGGGTGAAGCAGGTGTGATGACGCCGGGGGCGGTGGCGCCTCGGGCGAGGTGTGCGGCGGCAGCGTGTGTCCGGGATCGCGGCACGGGTCGTCCGTACGACCCTGATCAGGTCTGCTTACGGACGATGGTGCGGCGAAGGGAGAGCTCGGCCCGCGACGGGGTCACCGAGGGAGGGAAAGGGCCGTTCGGACAGCCCGCTGCCGAGTCAGGCGCAACACGCCGCGGACCACACCCGACCGAAGTCGATGTGGTCACGGGTGACCAGGCGCTGCTCGGCATTCATGGGACCAATTGAGCAGTACATCGCGCTGCTCGTCAACCACTGCCCGGATGCCGGACCGGAGTTGCCGGACCGGCAGGGGCCGTTTCCTCAGCATGGTTGACACATGGGCGCGTTGGCCTCGTACGATCGGACACGGACCGGCTGCGCGTCGCGCGGCGGCCGCTCCCGCCGCGTTGAGGGACGTGGCACAGGTGATGACGCCGGGGCCCGCCCGCCCCGTACCCGCGCCGTGTCCGCACGGTCCGAGGGTGCGTGTGCCGCCGGGTGGCCACCACGCCCGCGAATCCCTCCCCGGAGAGCCTCCCGATGGTCTCGCCTTCCGACGTCACCGCTCCCTCCAGCAGCTCCGTACCCGTCCCGCCCCCGGAGTCTCCGGAGGCCCCAGGCCACGGCACCGACGGCGATCTGCCGCGGATCGTGCCGCGCCGGCACGTGGCCCGTCTGGTGTCGGCCGCCGTCGCGCTGCTGGTCTTCGCCATAGTGATCGACTCCGTCGTCCGCAACCCGGCCTTCCAATGGGAGGTGGTGGGCCGGTACTTCACCACCGGCGCCGTGCTCGACGGGCTGCTGCTGACCCTGTGGCTGACCGGCGTCGTGATGGTGCTCGGCTTCCTGCTCGGCACCCCGCTGGCCGTGATGCGTCTGTCCGGCAACCCGGTGCTGCGCACGCCGAGTTGGGGCTACGTATGGATCTTCCGGTCGACGCCCCTGCTGGTGCAGTTGCTGTTCTGGTTCAACATCGGCGCGCTCTACCCGACGCTCGGCATCGGCATTCCCTTCGGGCCGCAGTTCGTCACCGTCCAGACGGTCAATCTGCTGGGGCCCACGCTCACCGCCGTCATCGGGCTGACCCTGCACGAAGCCGCGTACGCCGCCGAGGTGGTCCGCGGCGGGATCATCTCGGTGGACCCCGGCCAGACGGAGGCCGCCCAGGCACTCGGCATCGGCAGACGGCGCACACTGCGCCGGATCGTCGTTCCGCAGGCGATGCGCTCCATCGTGCCGACCGCGGGGAACATGCTGATCGGCACCCTGAAGGGCACCAGCATCGTCAGTGTGCTGGCAGTGCACGACCTGCTGTACTCGGTCCAGCTCGTCTACAACCAGACGTACCAGGTCATTCCGCTGCTGATGGTCGCCACCCTCTGGTACGTCGGCGTCACCACGGTGCTCGGCGTGGGCCAGTTCTACGTCGAACGCCACTACGCGCGCGGCTCCGCCCGCGCGCTGCCACCCACTCCTCTGCAGCGACTCAGGGTCCGGTCGGCCGTGCTGCGCGCCAGGCTGCGTGCGGCGACCGCGCCCGACGCGGCCTCCCCGCGGCGGGCCGACGGGCTGAAAGAGCGCCGCCCTTCGTGACGATCTTCGAGGGGGCGGTGGATCCGAGGAGGATCCCGCGAGCGGCGATGAGTCCTGCGGGGTGCGGCGGTCGTACTGTCGAACCCGTCACCGAGGAGGACTTCCGATGCGCAGCGTGACCTATTCGATGAGCATCTCGCTGGACGGCTACATCGTCGGGCCGGACGGCGGCTTCGACTGGACGGCGCCCGACGACGACGTCTTCCGCTTCTGGATCGACGAGATCCGAGGGGTCGGCGTCCACCTCCTGGGACGACGGCTGTACGAGACGATGCTCTACTGGGAGACCGCCGACCAGGATCCCTCGCTCGACGACGCCATGCTCGAGTGGGCCGCGCTCTGGAAGCCGCTCCCCAAGGTGGTGTTCTCCACCACGCTTTCGGCCGTGCAGGGCCATGCCCGCCTGGCCTCCGGGGGCGTGACGGAGGAGATCGAGCGGTTGCGAGCCGAGCCGGGGGAGGGCGAGATCGCCATCGGCGGCGCGACTCTCGCCGCCGAGGCGGCCGCGGCGGGTCTGATCGACGAGTACCGGGTCATGGTCCACCCGGTACTGGTCGGCGGTGGCATCCCCTTCTTTCCCCAGCGCGAGCGCCGGGTGGATCTCGAACTCGTCGAGACCCGCACGTTCAGCTCGAAATTCGTCTACCTGCACTACCGCGTGGCGCGCTAGGGGCGCCGGTGCGGGCAGCCGTGGGCCTGGCTCAGCAGCCGGTCGATCTGTGCGCCGATCCCGGCGGCGTCCCGCACCGGGACCGGGAACGGGATGCGGATGTCGTGGTGCCCTCGGGCGTACTCGCAGCGAAGGGTGATTCCGTAGCGGTCCAGGGCGAGCGGCCGGACGTGGCGGGCGTCCCGCAGCACCCGCGCGTCCGCGAGGCGGCTCAACCCGGCGACGACGTCGTGGTGGTGGTGGTCGCGGTCGAGGTGGTTCAGCATCCCCGCTTCCTCGGCCGCCAGCGGATCGGTCCGTGCGAGGCCCACCTCGTCGAGGCGTACGTCCTCGGCGAGCCCGTCCCTCTCGATGGTCGCCCGCACGGCCTCGAGACGGAGCACGAGCACGTCCGGGGCCGACTGGACGTCGGCCGGCGTGAGCCGGCCGGAGAGCGTGACGCGCGCCCGGATCCGGTCCCGCACCGCGACGGGGGCGATGTCGGTGAACTGCAGCAGCCCCGCCAGGAGCCCACGCGGCGCACACACGGCCTCGGCGGCGAGGGGACTGTCGGCCGGGGCGTGCAGCCGCAACCGGCCCTGCTCGTCGACGGTGTGCATGGCGATCAGGTCGTAGCAGTTGCCGCCGGTCGTCAGGCTCAACGAGGTGGAGGCTGACATGACCGAACGAATCCGCTCCGCGTTGGTGGGTCCGGTCGCGCGGACGTCTGCGAGGGCCATCGAAACTCCTTAGGTTAGGCTTGCCTAACCTATCCTGGCCGACGCGGGCTGTCCACGCTCCACCCGGTGGAGCGGGCCCGACGGCGCTCACCGCAGCGGGTAGGCACCGGCCCGGACCGGCGGCAGGCTCAGGTGGGCGAGGTCGGGTGGAGCGGGGGTCGTCAGCGGCCACAGCGGTGCGGCGTCCCCGTCGGCGGCCGCGGCCGGAGCATCGGTCAGCCTCATGCGCTCGCGAAGGCGACCGTAGAAGTCGGTGGGCCCGAGCCGCACGGCTCTCAGGGGGCGGGGTGCGGCGTAGACACCGATCCACTCCCCGGGCCGGAGCACGCCGCGCAGCTGACCGTCGAGGCTGACCGCCGCGAGACCCGAGCGTTCGAGCAGGCGCAGTGCGATGGGCTCGTCGGGAGCGGCGACGACGGATCGGTTGAACGCCATATGGGGCGCGACGGGGGTGAAGACGAGGGCCTCGGCGCGCGGGGAGATGACCGGTCCGCCGGCCGCGAAGCTGTAGGCGGTCGAACCGGTCGGCGTGGCGACCATGAGCGCGTCGGCGGAGTACGAGGCCAGCAGCCGCCCGGCGACATAGACGCCCACCGACACCTGATGGTCCCGCGCCAGCCTCTCCAGGACGACGTCGTTGAGCGCTGTCGCGTCCAGGGCGATGCCCCATCCGCCGCCCTGCCGGCACTCCGCGCGCACACAGGGCGGCGGCAGGAGGGGGCCGCGGCCGAAGCGCATCAGGGCTTCCATGTCCTCGGGCAGTTCCAGGGGGCACGAGGCGCGCATGGTGAGCAGCATGCGCCTCTCGATGTTGACGCGGTCCTCGTGCACCGCGTCCAGGGCCAGTCGCACGTCCTGCACGGGCACCTCGGTCAGGAATCCCACGCGTCCGAGGTCGACGCCGAGCACGAGGGCATCGTTCTCGGCGGCCAGGCGCGCACCGCGCAGGAACGTGCCGTCCCCGCCCAGGGTGACGATGAGGTCGGGGTCGCCCGCGGTGTCGAGTTCCTCCTGGGCGCTGCGGCGCTGCTCGCCTTCCTGCCACACGTCGATGTCGGTGCAGCGGACGCCCCGCTCCTCGCTCCATGCACGCACCACCCGGGCCGCTTCGACGGCTTCGGGACGCCCTTGGTGGACGACGAGTCCGACTCGTGCCACTGCCATGGTCTGCCTCCTCATGTGTGCGCGGTCGAATGCGGCGGTCGTCCGCCAGGGGTCGGGCCACCGGCCTCTGGTGTCACCCCATCGGCGTCACCGGTCTCGGAGAAGACCGCACCGCACGAAGGTGTCTGCGAGAGCTGACTCCGAGCTTGGAGAACACATTGCCAAGGTGCCACTCCACGGTGCGCGGGCTGATGAACAGCTGGGCGGCGATCTCGGAGTTGGTGAGCCCGTCCCTGGCCAGCCGGGCGATCTGGGCCTCCTGGCCGGTGAGCTCGGCATCGGCTCCGGCCGTCCGGCTGCGTACGGTCCCACCGGTCGCCACCAGTTCCCTGCGGGCGCGCTCGGCGAAGCCGCCGGCTCCGAACCGGGTGAACGCCTCGTGGGCGGAGCGCAGTTGCGTACGGCTTTCCTGGCGGCGGTTACGGCGACGCAGCCACTCGCCGTACAGCAGACGGGCACGGGCGAGGTGGACGGCGATCCGGCACCGTCCGAGACGCTCGATCGCCTCCCCGTAGAGCGCGTCGGCGGCCTCGTCGTCGCTCAGCAGCGCGCGCGAGCAGGCCTCCGTGCCGCGGGACCATTCGGTTCCCCCGGCGCCCGTGCGTCGGGTGAGTGCGTCCAGTGCCGTCGCCGCGACTTCCTGCTGCCCACTGCGGACGGCCGCCTCGATCAGTTCGGCCAGCGCCCACCCGTGGAATCCCGGATCCTCGTACCGGCAGGCGCGCGTCGCGGCCGCCAGCGCGTCGTCGTAGCGGCCGAGGCCGTTGTACAGCACGGCGGTCGCGTACTCGGCGAGGCCGAGAGAGCGTCCCTCCCCCCGGGCGACCACCTCTTCGACGGTGCTTTCGATGAGGGCCAGCGCCTCGGACTCCTCCGCCCGCCAGGCGGCGAGCACGAGTGAGGTGTACATCATGGGTGCCCCACCCGTCGCCTCGGAGATCGCCGTCGCCTCGTCGATCAGAGCCGCCGCGGTGTCGAACTCGCCTGCGTGGACGTGGAAGCACGCCTGATAGGTCAGCGCCATCGGGAGGACGGCGAGCGCCCCCGCCTCGCGGGCGGTGCCGACCGCCCCGGCCGCCAGTTCGTACCACGCGTCGTCGTCCCACAGCTCCGGCGCGAGAGGTTCGGGTGTCACCCGGAATGCCAGCCACAGCCAGCGCCGGTCCGCGTCCCCGGCACCGGACTCCTGCGCCTGCGCCTGCGCCTGCGCCTGCGCCTGCGCCTGCGCCTGCCGGACGACGTTCAGGGCATGCTTGAGAGCGTCGACGCCGGCGGCAGGGCCGTCGATGATCAGGCCCACCGTGCTGTCCAGAAGCACGTCGACCATCCGCGGTGGATCCGGCGGCGGTGGTCCGGCCCGGGCCGCCTCGGCAACCTCCCGCTGCCCGGGGCCGTCACTCAGCCGGCCCGCGAAGATCGCCGCGCCGACCGCTTCCAGCAGGGTGTCGCGGGCCAGGGCGGCGTCGAGGGGTGCCAGCCGGTCTGCGGCGTCGAGGAGCAGGCGGGGTGCGTCGCCGCCGCGCAGCCGCGAGAACACCAGCCGGGCTCGAAGCCGCTCGAGCCGGGCGCGCTGCAGGTCGTCGAGCGGCCCGGCCTCCGCGGCAGCCAGCATGTTGTCGGCCTGAGCGGCCCCGCCCGCGTCGATCTCGGCCTGCGCGGCCGCCAGCGCACGGGTGACGCGCCGTGCGGGATCGGGTGTCAGTTCCGCCGCACGCCGCAGGAACGCGGCTGCCGCAGCGGCCCCTCCCCTGCCGTGGGCCCGGCCGGCCGAGCGTTCCAGGTCGACGGCGACGCTTTCGTCGGGCGCGGCGGCGGCGTGAGCGCGGTGCCACGCCCTGCGATCAGGGTCGAGGCGAGGATCGGTGGCTTCCGCCAGCGCCCGATGCGCCGCCCGGCGATCCGGCGCGGCCGCCCTCCCGTAGACGGCCGAGCGCACCAGAGAGTGGTGGAACCGCACCCCGGTACCGAACTCGACCAGCCCTGCGGCCTCGGCCGGTGCGGCGGCACCCGCCGGTATCCCCTGCAGACCGGCGGCACGCCACAACAGACACACGTCTCCGGTCGGCTCGGCAGCGGCGATCAGCAGAAGCCGTCGGCTGTCCTGCGGAAGTGAACGGAACTGCTGGTGAAGAGCGTTCTCGAGGCAGCTCGCCATGGAGCGACCCCCGGGAAGCCCGAATCCGCCCGCCAGCTCGGCGGGGGCGAGCCCACGTCGCACCCGCAGCAGGGCCATCGGGTTGCCGTGGGCCTCGGCGACGATCCGGTCCCGTACGAGCGGGTCCAGCGGCCCGCGGACGGCCGAAGCGAGCAGGGCACGCGCGTCGGGCTCGCCCAGACCCCCGACGAGCAGTTCCGGCAGGCCGGCCAGCTCATGGTCGTTGTCGAGGTCCCGCAGGGCGAAGATCAAAGCCACCGACTCGGCCACCAGCCGCCTGGCGACGAACGCCAGCACCTGCACCGACCCGTCGTCGAGCCACTGCGCGTCGTCGACGAGACAGACCAGCGGCCGGTCCTGTGCGGCGCCGGCCAGCAGACCGAGCACGGCCAGACCTACCAGGAACCGACTGGGCGGCTCGCCCTGCCGGCCCTCCCGCAGCCCGAACGCGACGGACAACGCGTCGCGCTGCGGTAGGGGCAGCTCGTCGAGCCGACCCAGCATGGGCGCGCAGAGCTGCTGAAGGCCCGCGTACGGAAGCTCCATCTCCGACTCGACGCCCGCGACGACGGCGGTGCGGAATCCCTCGGCCCGGCCGGCCGCGTGGTCCAGCAGCGCGGTCTTGCCCATCCCCGCCTCACCACGCAGGACGAGGACCGCGCTGCCGCCCTCCCGCGCCGTGGCCAGCACCCGCTCCAGCGCGGCCAGCTCCTGGCTCCGGCCCCGCAGTCCGATCGGATTCTCGATGGCGGGCACGCTCATGGGTCGATCTTCCTGGTCCCCCGCTGATGCGTCATCGTGATCTTATTCCCTTTCGCCCCCTTTGGCAGTTGCGCGGGCTCACGCCCGCCCCGGGTCCGACCACGGGACCAACCCCCGGGGTTTCCCCTGGGGCCACACACGCAGACCCGGTCCACCGTGGACGGACCGGCGGCACGAACACGTCGCCGCCCCCCAGCAAGGAGACCCTCACATGTCTGTCATTTCCGAGTCGACGGCGATCCGGCCGTTCACGTTCGAGTTCCCGGAGGAGGAGCTCGCGGACCTGCGTGCGCGCATCGAGGCGACGCGCTGGCCCGAGAAGGAGACCGTCTCGGACCAGTCGCAGGGCACGCAGCTCGCGACGATCCAGGAACTCGCGCGCTACTGGGCCGCCGAGTACGACTGGCGCAGGGTCGAGGCGAAGCTGAAGGCGCTGCCCCACTTCATCACCGAGATCGACGGTCTGGACATCCACTTCATCCACGTCCGCTCGAAGCATGAGAACGCTCTGCCGCTGATCGTCACCCACGGCTGGCCCGGCTCGGTCATCGAGCAGCTGAAGATCGTCGGACCACTCACCGACCCCACCGCCCACGGCGCGAGCGCGTCGGACGCCTTCCACCTGGTGATCCCGTCGATGCCCGGCTACGGGTTCTCGGGCAAGCCCACCACGACCGGCTGGGGCCCCGAGCGCATCGCACGCGCCTGGGGCGAGCTGATGAAGCGCCTGGGCTACACGAAGTACGCCGCGCAGGGAGGTGACTGGGGTGCGGTCGTCTCGGACATCATGGCCGTTCAGGAGCCCGAGGGCCTGGTCGGCATCCACACCAACATGCCCAAGGTGGTTCCGCCCGCCATCGAGGCGGCGATCGTGGCCGGCAACCCGCTTCCCTCCGACGTCGTCCTGTCCAACGACGAGGAGAAGGCGGCGGTCGAGCAGCTGGACTTCGTGTACCGGCACGTCTACTACGCCTACATCATGGGGTCGCGTCCGCAGTCGCTGACGGCATTGGCGGACTCTCCCGTCGGTCTCGCGGCCTTCATGCTCGACCACGACAGGGACAGCCTGGCCATGATCTCCCGGTCCTTCGCCGGACAGCAGGAGGGACTGACCCGTGACGACGTCCTCGACAACATCACGTTCTTCTGGCTGACGAACACGGCGGTCTCCGCGGCTCGCCTCTACGGGGAGAACACCAGCCCGTTCTTCGGCGCCAAGGGCGTCAGGCTCCCGGTCGCCGTGAGCGTCTTCCCCGACGAGATGTACCAGGCGCCCAGGAGCTGGGCCGAGCAGGCGTACCCGAACCTCGTCCACTACAACAAGCTCCCCAAGGGCGGGCACTTCGCGGCGTGGGAGCAGCCGGAGCTCCTCGTCGAGGAGGTCCGCACGGGCCTCCGGTCGCTTCGCTAGACGACGCCGACCGACCGGCGCAGATGCCGGGTCGCGCCGGGGCGGTCGAGTGGCTCATCCCGATGCCGCTCGGCCGCCCCGGGCCGCGCGGCCCGTCACCCTCGGGCGCTTCCGGGTGCCGGCACGTGCGTCGGCGGCGCGCCCCGCGAAGCGCCTCCCCGGCCGACCCTTGCCCCCTGCACCGGCCGACCTTAGGCTGAATGCGCTTTCAGCAGGTCGGCGGGTTCACGGGCCGGCCGGACGCGCGCGGGGCGCGGCAGAACGAGAGGCGAGGCGGCAGGATGAGCACTCCCACGGTGTACGACGTGGCGGAGCGGGCGGGGGTCTCCATCGCGACGGTGTCGCGCGTCTACCGCAGCCCCGATTCGGTGCGGGCGGCGACCCGCGACCGGGTCCTGTCCGTCGCGCGTGAGCTCGGCTACCTGCCGAGCGGCAGCGCGCGCGGGCTCGCCAGCCGCACCACCGGCGTACTCGGCCTGTGCTTCCCCGACATCCATGACACCGAGGCCGAGGACGCTCCGGACACCGAGGACGCGGAGCTGATCCTCTACTCCGACGAGGTCATCCGGGGCATGGAGCGCGCCGCCCGGCGTCACGGCTACGCGCTGCTGATCGCCGCCTCGCACGCGGACCGCGCGGGCGGGCAACTGGCCGAGGTCGCCGGGCGGGTGGACGGCCTGGCCGTGCTGGCGCAGACCGTGCCCGCCGAGGACCTCGAGGTCGTCGGGCGGCGGCTGCCCGTCGTACTGATCGCGGGCCAGCGCGACGACGACTACGACCACATCGAAGTGGCCAACTTCGACGGCCAGCTGGAGCTCACCCGGCATCTGATCGTCGACCACGGCCTGCGCCGCCTCGCCTTCGTCGGCGGCCCCCCGGACTCCCCGGACGGCGAGGCGCGCTTCCGCGGCTTCCAGGCGGCCCATCTGGAAGCCGGGCTGCCGTTGCCGGAGGCGCCCGACGTGCGGGGAGACCTGACGCAGGCCGCCGGCCGGAAGGCGGTCGAGGAGCTGCTCGACCGGGACGGGGCGCCGCCCCAGGGTCTGGTGCTCGCCAACGACCAGATGGCGGTGGGTGCGTTGCACGCTCTGGAGTCGCGCGGGGTCGGCGTCCCGGACGAGATCGCCGTGACCGGCTTCGACGGGATCGCGCTGAGTCGTCTGGTGCGTCCGACGCTGACGACCGTGCGGCAGCCGATGGGCCGCCTCGGCGAGGAGGCCGTCGAACTGCTCGTCTCCCGGCTCCAGGACCGCGGGCAGGCGACCGTGGCGCGCGTGCTTCCGGTGAAGGTGACCCGGCGGGCGAGCTGCGGCTGCGCCGGGGAACGGTCCCTCTAGCGAAGGCGGTTCTCGTGTTCCGGCGGGTTTACGGAAGCGTTACCTCCGCGCCTCTTGAGTCGCTCCGCCCCGTGCTGCAAGGTCATGTATGCGCTTACGGACAGCGCATACATGAACTCTTGGAGGAGCCGCATGACACGCACTGCCAAGTCCGTCAGCATCGCCGCCACGGTGGTGACGGCTCTCAGCCTGACCTCCTGCGGAGGCAGCGGCGGCGACCAGGCAGCGGCTGACGCCAAGCAGACGCTCACCGTGTGGGCGATGGGCGAGGAGGCCACCCGACTCCAGACCCTCGCCAAGGAGTTCACCGGGGAACACCCCAACATCACCGTCAAGGTGACCCCGGTCGGCTGGGACGTCGTCCACCAGAAGCTGGTGTCGGGCGCCGCTGCCGGGACGCTCCCGGACATGGCCCAGATGGGCTCCACCATGATGGGCGAGTTCATCGAACTCGACACCCTCGAACCGGTGGACGACAAGGCGTTCAAGAAGGACGACTTCTTCCCCGCCACCTGGGACGGGAACGTCGTGGACGGCAAGGCCTACGGCGTGCCGTGGTACGCGGACGCGCGGGCGCTCTACTACCGCACCGACCTCGCCGAGAAGGCGGGCTTCGACAAGGCTCCGGCCACGTGGAAGGACCTGCGCGACCTCGCCGCCGCGTACAAGAACAAGGGCGGGGCCGAGTGGGGCCTGGACCTCCAGCCCGGCAGCACCGGCGCCTGGCAGGGCTGGGTGCCGTTCCTCTACGCCACGGGCGGCGAACTGCTGGGCGAGGACGGCAAGCCCGCCCTGGACTCCCCGGAGACGGTCAGGGCGCTGGCCGAGTTCGGCCACTACTTCGACGCGGGTCTCGCCAAGAAGAACTTCGTTCCCGGTCACGACGTCCTCAAGGACTTCGCCGCGGACCGTGTGCCCATGTTCCAGTCCGGCCCGTGGATGGTCCAGAACATCGCGGAGCAGCAGCCGCAGCTGGACGGCAAGTGGAAGGTCGCGCCGCTGCCGGCGGACAAGTCCTCCACCTCCTGGGTCGGCGGCTCCTCGCTGGTGACCTTCAAGGACAGCGAGCACAAGGCCGCGGCGCAGGAGTTCACCACGTTCCTCACCACGGCGAAGACGCAGGCCAAGTGGTACGAGATATCCAAGACGCTGCCCGCCAACAAGGCCGCGTGGGACGAGCCCGCGCTGAAGGCCGGCGGCGAGTCCCTGGCCGTCTTCAGGAAGTCGCTGGACACGGCCAAGGAGATCCCGCCGATGGCGACGTGGAACGAGTTCTCCGTGCAGATCGAGGACGCCCTGGAGAAGGTCGCTCGGGGCGCCGACCCGGCCGCCACGGCGAAGAAGCTCCAGCAGTCCACCGAGGGCCTGGTGGGCTGAGCACATGAGCACCACCGCCGCCAAGGCCGCCGCCGAGGACCGGGGCGGGAACGGGCCCGGGGCAGCAGCAGAGCCCACGGCGGGCAGGGAGGTCCCGGAGGCGCCCCGGCGCCGCCGGGACCGGCTCTCGACCCAGAATGTCGCCGGCTGGTTCTACTCCGCGCCGTTCCTGTCGCTCTTCCTCACCTTCATGGCGCTGCCCATCGTCGCCACGCTGGTGATGAGCTTCACCGACTTCGGCCTCCGCAACGTCACGGACCCGTTCTCGGCCGAGTTCGTCGGCCTGGAGAACTACGCGAAGCTCGTCGAGGACGAGAAGTTCGTCCGGTCGCTGCTCAACACCGGCTACTTCGTGGTGCTCGGCGTGCCGCTGACCATCGGCAGCGGGCTGGTGGCGGCGGTGCTGCTCAACTCCGGGATCGACCGGATGCGTACGTTCTTCCGCGTGGGGTTCTACGCGCCCGTGGTCACGGCCATCGTCGCGGTCGCCGTCATCTGGCGCTTCGTGCTCGACCCGTCGGAAGGCCTGATCGCGGGACTCGCCGGCCAGATCGGACTGGACAGCCCGGACTTCCTGGCCTCCGAGACCCTTGCCATGCCCTCGCTCATCGCGATGGCGGTCTGGCGCAACATGGGCACCGCGATGGTGCTCTTCCTCGCCGGGTTGCAGGCCATTCCCTCCGAGGTGCGGGAGGCGGCGAGGATCGACGGCGCCGGGATCGTCCAGGAGTTCCGCACGATCACGGTGCCGCTGCTGCGGCCCACCATGCTCTATGTCGCGGTGATGACCACCATCGGCTTCCTCAACGTCTTCGAGGAGCCGTTCGTGATGACCGACGGCGGCCCGTCGGACAGCACGCTCACGGTCTCCCTGCACATGTACCGGGAGGGCTTCGACTTCTTCCACATGGGTTACGCCGGCGCCATGGCGTACGTCCTGTTCGTGATCGTCCTGGCCGTCACGCTGCTCCAGCTCCGCCTGCTGAAGGACAAGACCCGATGAGCGCCACCGAGACCCGAGCGAAGACCGCACCCGTCGCCCGTCCGGCGCCGCCCGCCCGCGGTGCCCGTGGCCGCAGGGCCCTCACGTACGTCCTGCTGGGCGTCGGCATGGCGGCCATGGTCGCGCCGTTCCTGTGGATGGGGCTGTCGGCCTTCAAGACGCAGCGGGAGCTGGGCGCCAGCCCGCCGGTGTGGATCCCGACCGAATGGACGCTCCGCAACTTCCGTGAGCTGCTCGGGCTGATGGACGTTCCGCAGGCGTTCTTCAACTCCTCGCTGGTCGCCGTCTTCGTCACGGTGTGCAATCTGCTGTTCTGCTCGATGCTGGGCTATGCCCTGGCCAAGCTGAACTTCATCGGCCGCAGGCCCGTGTTCGCCGTGGTGCTGGGCGCGCTGATGGTGCCGGGCAACCTCCTGCTGCTCCCCCAGTTCGTGATGATGAGCAAGCTGGGGCTGCTCGACACCTATGCGGCGCTGATCCTGCCGTTCGCGGCCGGGGCGTTCGGGGTCTTCCTGATGCGGCAGTTCATGATGGCCATCCCGGACGAGCTCCTGGAGGCGGCCCGCATCGACGGCGCCCGCGAGTGGTTCATCTTCTGGCGGATCGTGCTGCCGTTGGTCAAGCCCGCGCTGGCGACCCTCGCGATCTTCGTGTTCCTCGGCTCCTGGAACAACTTCCTGTGGCCGCTCGTCGCCACCAACGATCCGGACCACTACACCCTTCCGGTCGCCCTGGCCACCTTCGCCACCGACCCGACGAAGGCCGACGGCTCCAACGGTGTGCTGATGGCGGGCGCCTTCCTCGTGGTGCTGCCGGTGCTGCTGGTCTTCGTCGTCCTGCAGCGGCACTTCACGCAGGGCATCGCCACCGCCGGGCTGAAGTAGCCCACCGCTCCCCGCCCCGGGGACCGCGCCCACGGGCCGGTCTCCGGGCGCACGGCGGGGAGTCCGCACGCCTGTCATGTATGCGCATCCATGCGAAAGGCGGACCATGACCCACACGCACGGTGACCGTCCCGACGGGGACCTGCGCCCCGGCCCGACCGGCGACGGACCGCCGCCCGGCACCACCGCGCTGCCCGCGCCCCGCGGGCTGCGCTCCGAGGACGGCACCGGCCATGTGCTGCTCGACTGGGAGCCGGTGGAGGGCGCGCTGGGCTATCTCGTCCACCGTTCGCACTCCGCCGACGGTCCCTTCGTACCGCTGGACCACCGGGGCGGCGACGTCCTGGCCGTGCCCCACCCGCCGTACGCCGACACCCAGGTGGAGGCCGGCCACGGCTACTGGTACACGGTCGCCTCCTGGAGCGACGCCGGCCCCGGCCAGCTCGCACCCGCCGCCGTCCGGGGCTGCGCGAGGGCGAGGGGCATCGGCCCCGGGGAGGTGACCGTCTCGGTCGACGCCGCCGCCGCGCCCTCGGAACTCCCCGGTGTCTGGAACCGGATGATCGGCGCCGAGCACTTCTCGCTCCTGGTCGGTGACGAGGCGGGACCGGGCGGCGCGGACATCGCCGCGGAGTACGCCGAGGCGCTCGGCATCGTGCGCGACGAGATCGGCGTCCGCACCGTCCGCGCCCACGGCACCTTCCTGCCCGAGAACGTCTCCGTCCGCGACGACGGCTCCTTCGACTTCACCGGTCTCGACGAGGTCTACGACCGCCTCCTCGCCACCGGCCTCAAGCCGGTCGTCGAACTCTCCTTCATGCCCGGGGAACTGGCCGCCGACCCGCAGGCCACCGTGTTCCACTACCGGGGCGTCATCTCCGTGCCCGCCGACTGGGACCGCTGGGGCGACCTGTGCCGCGAGCTGACCGTGCACCTGCGGGAGCGCTACGGCGCCGACGAGGTCGCGGGCTGGGAGTTCGAGGTCTGGAACGAGGCCAATCTCGACGTCTTCTGGACCGGGACGCAGGCCGACTACCACCGGCTGTACGAGGTCGCCGTCCGCGCCGTCAAGGGCGTCGACGCGCGGATCCGCGTCGGCGGCCCCGGATCGGCCGCGGCCCAGTGGGTCGACGCGCTGCTGGAGTTCTGCCGGGAGCACGAGGTCCCGGTCGACTTCGTCTCCACCCACACCTACGGCAACGCGCCCCTGGACTTCCGCCCGCGGACCCGTTCCTTCGCGCAGGTCACGAGCCGGCCGGAGCCGGAGATCCTGTGGACGGAGTGGGGCGTCACACCGACCCACTTCCACCGGGTGAACGACTCCGTCTTCGCGGCGCCCTTCGTGCTGCGCGGCATGAAGTCGGCGCTCGCGTCCACCGACGCCCTCGCCCACTGGGTCGCGAGCGACCACTTCGAGGAGCAGGGCCGGCCGCCGAAGCTGTTCCACGGCGGCTTCGGCCTGCTGACGGTGGGCAATCTGAGCAAGCCCCGCTTCTGGGCACTGTTCCTGCTCTCCCGGCTCGCCGGCGGCCGTGTCCCCGCCCATGTCACGGGCGACGGTGCCGAGGCACTGGTCGAGGCGCTCGCGACGCGTGCGGAAGACGCGTCGGTCCTCGACGTACTGGTGTGGAACGGCACCCTCGACCAGACCAAGACCGACGGTTCGGCAGCGCTCGACCGCACGGCGGTGGTGCGGGTGACCGGCCTGGCGGCGGGCGCGTCGTACGACGTCTCGATGTGCCGGGTCGACGAGGCCCACTCCAGCATCCGGTCCGTCTGGAACGACCTGGGCGGCGGCGACTGGCCCGACGAGCAGCAGTGGGCGAAGCTCCGCGCGGCGGACCGGCTGTCGGAGCGATCCCTGCCCCGGATGACCGCGGACGCGGACGGGACGGTGACCCTCACGGTCGACCTCCCGATGCCGGGCATCCGGGCCCTGCGGCTGACGCGGAGCTGACGCCGGCGCCGCCGGCCGGCGGGCACACACCGGCACGCCACCACACCGCCCCCTCGAACGAAACCGGCAAGTCTCCCCCGCAGGACCGCCCTTCGAAGGAGTTGGACCGTATGAAGCGCCGTACCTTCCTGGCCGCCGGAGCGGGCGCCACCGCCACGCTCGCCCTCACCGGAACCGCCGCCGCGGCGGGCCGGGACGGCGACGCGCTGCTGCGCCGCTGGTTCCGGGACACCTACCGCTCGATCGAGGCGATGACCACCGACCTGGGCCTCGCCGCCGACAAGATCGATGTCACCGCCGCCGACCCGGTGCCGTCCGTCAACACGTCGCCGACCAATATCGCCTGCGGGCTGTGGACGACCGTCGCGGCGGCCGGGCTCGGGGTCATCGACAGCGGGAGCATGCACCGCAGGCTCGCGCGGACCGTCTCGGCCGTCGAGAGGCTGGAGCGCGCGCACGGCTTCTGGTTCAACTGGTACGACGCCCACACCGGCGAGGTCCTCACGGCGTGGCCGGGCACCGGAGACCCGGTACGGCCGTTCCTCTCGTCCGTGGACAACGCCTGGCTGGTCACCGGCCTGCTGATCGCCGCGGACGCCGACCCGGCACTGCGCCCGCGCGTCGCGCGGCTGCTCGCCGACGCCGACTGGGGGTTCTTCTACACGCCGTACGACGCCGACGACCCGGCGGCCAACCCCGGTCAGCTGCGCGGCGGCCACTGGACGGACGACAACACCTTCACCTCGCACTGGTACGGCGCGCTCAACACCGAGCCGCGCATGGCGAGCTACCTCGGGATCGCCGACGGCTCCCTCCCGGCCGAGCACTACTGGCACACCTTCCGCACCATGCTCCCCGAGTGGGAGCAGGAGCAGGCGCCGGAGGGCGCGTGGGTCACCGTCGACGGCGTGCGGCTGTGGCGGGGCCACTACACGTACCGGGGGCGCAAACTGGTCCCCTCCTGGGGCGGTTCGATGTTCGAGGCACTGATGGTGCCGCTCTTCGTTCCCGAGACGTCGTGGTCGCCGGGCGCATGGGGCCTGAACCACCGGCGGCACGTCCGCAGCCAGATCGAGCACGGGCTGGTGGAGGAGGACTACGGCTACTGGGGCTTCTCCCCCGCCAACATTCCGCAGGGCGGCTACAGCGAGTACGGCGTGGACGCGATCGGCATGGCGGTCGACGGCTACACCTCGAAGGGCGTCGTCACCCCGCACGCCTCCTTCCTCGCGATGCCCTTCGCACGGGACGAGGCCGTCGCCAATCTGCTGAGGATCGCCCGGGACTTCGGCGCGTACGAGGACGGGCTCGGTTTCCGTGACTCGGTCGACGTCCGCACCGGCACGGTCAGCGACTTCATGCTCGCGCTCGACCAGGGCATGGTCGCCGCGGCGCTGGCCCAGGTGCTCAGGCCCGGGCTGCTGCAACGCCCCTTCCACACGGGCGGTTTCGCGCGGCGCGTCCGGCCGCTGCTGGCGAAGGAGGACTTCGCCATATGACCCGCCCGAACATCGTGCTGATGATGACCGACGACCACGCGGTCCCGGCCATCGGCGCGTACGGCAGCGCCATCAACCGGACCCCGGCGGTGGACCGTCTCGCCGACGAGGGCATGCGGTTCGACAACGCGTTCTGCACCAACTCGATCTGCTCGCCGGCCCGTGCGACGCTGCTCACCGGTACGTACAGCCATGTGCACGGGATGACGACCCTTGAGCAGCCCGGGCAGAAGTTCGACGCGAGCCAGCCGTCCTTTCCCGAAATGCTCCGGGCCGCCGGCTATCAGACCGCGATCATCGGCAAGTGGCATCTGGGCCACGGCGGTTCGAGCGACCCACGCGGCTTCGACCACTGGGAGGTCCTGCCGGAGCACGGGGTGTACCACGACCCGGTGTTCCTGACCGCCGACGGTGAGCGGCGGTACGCGGGTCATGTCACCGACATCATCACCGATCTGGCGCTGGGCTGGCTGGACGGGCGGGATCCGGACCGGCCGTTCGCGCTGCTGATCCAGCACAAGGCCCCGCACCGCGCCTTCGAGCCGGCCGAACGCCACCGGCATCTGTACGAGCACGACGACATCCCGGCGCCGGCCACCCTGCACGACGACTACGCCAATCGGGCCCCCGCGGCCGTCGAGGCCCGGATGCGGATGTCCGACCTCCAGCCGTACGACCTCAAGGCTCCGGTGCCCCAGTGCCTTTCCGAGCGTGCCGAACGCGAGTGGCGCTACCAGCGGTACATCAAGGAGTACCTGCGGGTCATCGCCGGGCTCGACGAGAACGTCGGCCGGGTCCTGCACTATCTCGACATCAGCGGCCTGACCGATCGCACGGCCGTGGCCTACACCTCGGATCACGGCTTCTACCTGGGCGAACACGGCTGGTTCGACAAGCGCTTCATGTACGAGCCCTCGCTGCGCATCCCGTTGGTCGTGCGCTGGCCCGGGGTCGTCCCGGCCGGGACGTCGTGCGACGAACTGGTGGTCAACGTCGACTTCGCCCAGACGCTCCTCGACATGGCCGGACTGCCCGCGCACGAGCGGATGCAGGGCAGCAGCCTGCTGCCGCTGCTGCGCGGCGAGCGGCCCGGGGACTGGCGGGACTCGGTCTACTACCGCTACTTCGAGCACCTGGACGTGTGTCACCACGTCCAGGCCAGCTACGGGATCCGCACCCGCACCCACAAGCTGATCCACTACCCCGGGCACGGCTCGGGGCAGGTGGGCGCGTCGGCGGAGACCCGTGAGCCGGAGTGGGAGCTGTTCGACCTGGAGCGCGACCCGGACGAGCTGCACAACCGCTACGACGACCCGGAGTACGTGCCGGTCGTCAGGGACCTCACCGAGCGGCTGACGGTGCTTCAGCTCCGGTACCGGGACACGCCCGAGCACGTCCGATGAGCACCGAGGGAAGGGCGTGCTGCGCCCCTCCGCGCGGCCCGCAGCCCGGGGCACCGGCGTCACCGACGTCACCGACGTCACCGACGTCACCGACGTCACCGACGATGCGTACCACCCGTCGCTCGTCCGTCGCTCCCCCACCGGTCGGCGGCTGGTGCGAGCTGGCGGGCGGCACGTTTCTCATGGGATGCGACAGCGGCCCGTACCCGCAGGACGGGGAGGGACCGGTGCGCGAGGTCGCACTCGAACCCTTCGCGATGGCCGCAACGGCCGTCACGAACGCGGAGTTCGCCGCGTTCACCGACGCGACCGGCCACGTCACCGACGCCGAGCGCTTCGGCTGGTCGTTCGTCTTCGCGGGCTTCCTTCCGGACGACTTCCCGCCGACCCGCGCCGCGGCGGCCACCCCCTGGTGGCGGCAGGTGTTCGGGGCGGACTGGCGGCATCCGGAGGGCCCGCCGACGGGACCGGCCGGGCGCTGGGACCACCCGGTGGTGCACGTCTCGCACGCCGACGCGCTCGCCTACTGCGCATGGGCGGATGCGCGGCTGCCCACCGAGGCGGAGTGGGAGTACGCCGCCCGGGGCGGGCTGACGGGCAAGCCGTACCCGTGGGGGGACGAGCGGGATCCGGGCGGCGCGTACGGATGAACATCTGGCGGGGCGACTTCCCCCACCGGAACACCGCCGCCGACGGCTACGCGGGGACCTGCCCGGCGGACGCCTTCCCGCCCAACGGGCACGGGCTGTTCAACATGACGGGCAACGTCTGGGAGTGGTGCGCGGACCGGTTCCTCCCTGGAGGGTCCCGGGTGCTGCGCGGTGGCTCCCACCTGTGCCACGACTCGTACTGCTTCCGCTACCGGACGTCCGCCCGCATGGGCAACACGCCGGACAGTTCCAGCGGCAACACGGGCTTCCGCTGCGCGCGTTGAGCCCCTGGCCCACCCAGGGTCCGTCCGGCCCTGGACCACCTCACCCCTTGGAGCGCCATGACCCGGCAGACCAGGCAGACCAGGCAGACAGGGAACGCCGCACCACGCCGCAGGACCGTCCTCGGAGGACTGGGTGCGGCCGGGGCCACCGTCGCGGCAGGCGGGCTCGGTGCCGCCGGCCCGGCCGCGCCGGCCTCCCCGGGCCCCGGCCGGGCCGCGCCCCGCCCGGGGGACGCCGCGTCGGTCACGTACCGGGACAAGCAACTGCTGATCGACGGCGAGCCGGCCGTCGTCCTGGCCGGCGAGATCCACTACTTCCGGCTGAAGCGCGCCGACTGGCAGTCACGGCTGGACAGGGCCAAGGACGCCGGTCTCAACACCATCGCCACGTACATCCCGTGGATGTGGCACGAGACGCCGGACGGCACCATCGATGTCACCGGCGGCACGCGGCCCGAGCGCGACCTGGGCGCCTTCCTGGATCTCTGCCTGGAGAACGGCTTCCATGTCATCGCCAGGCCGGGCCCGTTCACGATGGCCGAGCTCAAGGGCGAAGGTGTGCCGGAGCGGGTACGCGCCGACCATCCGGAGATCGTGCCGACCGGCTGGGACGGCGCCGAGGCCTCGACACCGACCGTCGACTATCTGGCGCCCGCCTTCCTCGGCGAGGTCCGGCGCTGGTACGCGGCGGTGATGCCGGTCATCGCCCGGCGGCTGCACCGGGAGGGCCGGCCCGGCGTGATCGCCTGCCAGCTGGACAACGAGATCGGGATGCTGGCCTGGGTCAGCAACTCCCCCGATCTCACCGGGCATCTGCTCGAGGACTTCAACGGCTGGCTGGAAAGGACCTACGGGGACGGCCTCGCCGCCCGCTACCCCTTCGCCGGCCGGCCCGCCGCCGAGCGGAACGCGGCCATACGCTCCCCCGAGGACGGTTACGCGCCCGCGCTCATGCACGACCTGGGCACGTTCATGCGCGGCCGGTTCGCCCGCTACGTCACCCAACTCAGGACGTACGCCGAGGCGGGCGGAGTCCGCGGCGTTCCCTTCCTCGTCAACATCCACGGAACCGGGGGCGGCAGCGCCGAGAACTTCCCCATCGGCATCAGCCAGCTGATGGAGACCTACTCCGGACGGTCCGGCATGCTCTCGGGCTCCGACTTCTACCTCGGCGATCTCACACTGCGCAATGTCACCGATCTCTATCTGGTCAACGCCTTCATGGACGCCGTGCACGACGACGACCAGCCGCTGACGTCACTGGAGTTCGACGCCGGGCACGCCGACTACGGCGACGACCTCAGCGACCAGACCGACGGTGAGGCCGTCGGTCTGAAGACCCGGCTGTGCCTCGCCCAGGGCGCCAAGCTGATCAACTACTACCTGTTCGCGGGCGGCTTCAACCCGAAGCTCGACGAGCCGCCGGGCGACGGGAACGACCGCATCGGCATCACGGGAGAACGCCACGGTTTCGCCGCCCCGGTGGACCCCGAGGGCAGGCCGGGGGTCAGCTACGAGCCGACGAAGCGCACCGCCCACGCCGTGAACGGCCTGGCCGCGGCCCTGGCCCCGATGAAGGCCGAGTACGACGACGTGGCGCTGGCGTTCGTGCCGGACCACTACCTCACCGAGTACCACCCGCCGAAGAGCGACGCCGTCAAGGCCGTGCTCGACGATGTGCAGGGCACCCGCGGCTTCGGTCCACGCGACGCCCTGGCCCGCGCGATGCTGCTCGGCGGCTTCCGGTACCGCGGTGTCGACCTCCAGGCCGGGGACGTCGATCCGGCGAAGGTCCCGGTGCTCGCGCTGGCCACCGGGGAGCACCTGGGCGCCGAGCTGCAGAAGCGCCTGGTGCGCTATCTGGAGGCGGGCGGCAGGCTGCTGCTGTCCGGCCGGGTGCCGGGCAAGGACATGGCGGGCCGGCCGTGCACGGTGCTGCGTGACGCCCTGGGCCTGAAGCCCGGCGACACGCTCACCGACGCCGATCGCTTCTGGCTCTCCGTGACCGCGCACGGCTGGGCCGCGCCGCGCGCCGAGATCCGGGTGCCGAAGGCCCAGTTGTGCACCCCGAGCCGCGGTACGACGGTGCTGCGCGAGGTGTCCACCGGCAAGGGCTGCGGGTTCGACATCCCGGTCGGCAAGGGCCGGGCGGTCGTGCTCACCGCGGCGTACCGCTGCGACCTCGGCTTCTGGCTCGGTGCCTTCCGGACCCTCGGCGCGGCTCCGGCGATCAGCCACAGCCCCACGGACCCGGGTGTCTTCCTCCTCACGACGAAGGACGGCAGCGGCGGCCGTCTGCTGCACGCCTTCAACGTCTCCTCCGGCTACGACCAGTCCTTCACGGTGGCGGAGCGGGGCAGGCCGCTGTTCGGTGGCGAGCGCGTACGGCTCGCGGGCCGGAGCGCGGCCATGCTGCCCCTGGGCCTCACCGCGGGCGGGCTGCGGATCGCGTACGCGACCGCCGAGATCACCGGCATCGCGGAGGACCGGGTCACGTTCCGTGCCCTCGGTGACGAGGCGGTCGTGGCCGTCGAGGGCCGGGCGCGCTGCGAGGGCGCCAGGTCCTCGTACGAGGGCGGGCGCACGGTGCTGCGGGTGCGCCGTGGGGAGTTCACGGTCCGCAAGGGCTGACCGGCGCGAGGAAGGGTGGGCCGGCCGCGCCTTGGCGGGTGGCCCACCCTTCCTCGCGTTCCGCGTACCCCGTGAGGTCCGCGCGGCGGCTCAGAGGGCGAAGATGCCGTATCCGAGGCCCGCCGCGTCGATACGTCCGTCCCGCACCGTGACTCCCGACGCCTCCAGCGGTGTCGCGGTGTCCGTCGGAGCGGCGGCCTCCGTCGGTTCGTGACGGGGGTTGACCACCACCAGGTAGCGTCCGCCGCGGACATGGACCAGCGGGTAGCCGGCGTGCAGGACCTCCGTACTGCCCGTGGGGCCCAGCTCCGGCGTGGCCTTGCGCAGCGCGATGAGGCGGCGGACCAGGTGCAGCAGGGAACCGGAGTCGGCACGCTGGGCGGCGACCGTCGGGCGGTCGGGGTCGGGGTCCACGGGCAGGTAGAGACGGTCGGCCGGGGCGGTGGAGAAGCCGGCGTTGGCCGAGTCGTCCCACTGCATGGGCGTACGGGAGCCCGCGCGGTTGTAGCGGGGGCCGAGCCGGCTGCCCTCGTGGTCGGGCAGGCCGGGCACGTACCGCATCCCGATCTCGTCCCCGTAGTAGATCGCGGGCAGCGTGGGCCAGGTGAGCTGGAAGGCGAAGGCGGCGGGCAGTTGCTCGGCCGTGCGCGGGCCGCACGCGAGCCGGGAGAAGTCGTGGTTGGCCGTGGGGAGGGAGAGGAATCCGGCGTCGCCGACGGCGTCGGAGGCCGCGCGCCAGCCGTCGAGGAAGGTCCGCGGGGAACCCTTGCCCTCGGCGTCGAAGTAGGGGGCCTGCGGCTCCCACTGCTCGCTGACCGTGCCCGTGAAGTTGTTCCACAGGGAGCGCAGGAACAGCCCGTCGTTGTCCGAGCCGAACTGCAGGAAGAAGTCGGCGTGGAAGCCTGCCGGGACGGACGTCGCCGGGTCCCCCCACTCGGAGAGGAGCGCCGCCTGTGGGTGCTCGGCGTCGAGCCAGCCGCGCAGTTCACGCCAGAGTTTGACGGTTTCGGCGTGGCCCGGGTCGTCCTTCACGAGTGAGGCGGCCATGTCGACCCGGAATCCGGACAGGCCCAGGGCCAGCCAGTGGTCCATGATCTCGCGCAGTGCCTGCCGGTTGGCGCGTGGGCCCTCGGCGTCGACGGGCAGCCGCCAGGGCTCGGCCGGGTCCATCCGGGCGTGGCCGAAGTTGAGCGCGGGCTGGGACTCGAAGAAGTTCGGCTGGTAGAAGCCGGGGCGGGTGCCGTGAGACGCGACGAATCCCTGGGGGGCTTCGGCCGTGTCGGCCCAGATGTAGCGGTGGTCGGAGGGGTCGTTCGCCGATGCGGTGAACCAGGGGTGCCGGTCGGAGGTGTGTCCCGCGACCAGGTCGAGCAGCACGCGGATGCCGCGGCGTCCGGCGGCGTCGACGAGCCGGGCGAGGTCGTCGTTGGTGCCGTAGCGCGGGGCGACGGAGAGATAGTCGCTGACGTCGTAGCCCGCGTCGTCGAACGGTGAGGCGAAGCAGGGGTTGAACCAGACGGTGTTCACGCCGAGCCAGGCGAGATGGTCCAGTTTCGCCTCGATGCCGGCGAAGTCGCCGATGCCGTCACCGTTCGAGTCGGCGAAGCTCTGCGGATAGATCTGGTAGAGGACGGCGTCGGCGAGCCATTCGAGGGCGGGGCGTGGGGGCGTCGTACGGGGAGACGTCATGAGGTGGGATCCTCCGGGTCGGTCCGAGCGCGCCGTCGTGGGTAGCGTCGGCGAGGGGCGGGTCATCGGGGTGTGCCGGCGTGGGGCCGGTCATCGGGGTGCGTTCCGGCGTGAGCGGGTACGTGCACGAGCGCCTGTACGGGCAGATGGTCGCTGGGGAAACGGCCGCCCGCGGCGAAGGTGTTGACGGCCGCCGAGCGGACTCGGGTCCCCCGTGAGGCGAGGATCCAGTCGATCCGTTCGCCGCCCGCGACCGGCGGCCGGTGGCCGTGGAAGGTGCCGTACGCCGGGCTCCGCTCCTCGGCCGCGTCCCAGGTGTCCACGAGATCCGCCTCGGCGAGCAGCGCGGTGTGCACGGCGTCGTGCCGCGCGGGGGCGTTGAAGTCGCCGGTGACGATGCGTGGGAGGTCCGGGGCGAGCGCGTTCAGCCGTTCGGCGAGCAGCCGGCCGGAGCGCTCACGGGCGTACGCGCTCACATGGTCGAAGTGGGTGTTGGCGGCGTGCAGTTCGCCACCGGTGGCCAGGTCGCGGAAGTGGACCCAGGTGACCATGCGGGGCCAGCCGCCGCCCCAGGTGTTGGAGGCGATGACCTCCGGCGTGCCGGACAGCCAGTAGTGGCCGTGCGCGAGGGGTTCGAGCCGCCGTCGGTCGTAGAGGACGGCCATGAACTCGCCGCGGCCGCCGCCCTCCCGTCCCTGGCCGATCCAGGCGTAGTCCGCGCCGATGGCGGATTCGAGATCGCGCAGCTGGCCGTGCAGGCCCTCCTGGGTGCCGATCAGATGCGGCCGTTCGCGGCGCAGCAGTTCCGCGGCGACGTCCCGCCGCCCGGACCAGGTGTGGGGCGGGTTGTCCCAGTCGAGCTGCAGGTTGAAGGTCATGACCCGCAGCCCGTGCGCGTGGTCCGTCATCCGCTCACCTCCGAGATCGGGTCCTGCGGCGGTTGCCGTCGGATACCTCTCCCCGCTCCTTGTACGCGCTTGCTGAATGCGCTTACATTGATTCGGTCAGAACGTTAACTTCGCTGGTAGCGATGCGGCAAGAGGCAGTGAGGGCTCGCATGCTTGGACCGTACGAGGGCAAGGTCAAGGAACTCCTGGACCGGATGACGACCGAGGAGAAGCTGGGACAGCTCCAGCAGCTGACCTGGACGGGCGACACCGGACCCGGCGGAGGCCAGACCGAGCACACGGAGGCGGCGGCCCGCGCCGGGCTGCTCGGCTCCGTCCTCAACATCCATGGCGCCGGGCACACCAACGCGCTGCAGCGCATCGCCGTCGAGGAGTCCCGCCTCGGCATCCCGCTGCTCTTCGGCCTGGACGTCATCCACGGGTTCTGGACCACCTTCCCGATCCCGCTCGCCCAGGCGGCGAGCTTCGACCCGGCGGTGGCCCGGCTCGACGCCGAGGTGTCGGCGAAGGAGACCCGGTCCAACGGTGTGCGCTGGACCTTCTCCCCCATGATGGACGTCACCCACGAGCCGCGCTGGGGACGGATCGCGGAGAGCTGCGGCGAGGACCCGTATCTGAACGCCGCCTTCGCGGTGGCCAAGGTCCTCGGCTACCAGGGCTCGGCCGACGGTGCCGAGCTGGCCTCCGAGGACCGCGTCGCGGCCTGCGCCAAGCACTTCGTCGCCTACGGCGGTGCCGAGGGCGGCCGCGACTACAACACCGTCGACGTCTCCGAGCAGCGGCTGCGCAATCTGTATCTGCCGCCCTTCAAGGCGGCCCTCGACGCCGGAGCGGCCACGGTCATGGCCGCGTTCAACACGGTCGGCGGCGTCCCGGCACACGGCAACGCGCACACGATGAACACCGTCCTCAAGGGAGAATGGGGCTTCGAGGGCTTCGTGGTCAGCGACTACACGGGCGTCGAGGAGCTGATCGCGCACGGCTTCGCCGAGGACGGCGCGGACGCGGCGCGCCTCGCGCTCAACGCCGGGGTCGACATGGAGATGGTGTCCACGAACCTGGCCGATCACGGCAAGGAGCTGCTGGCCGACGGCCGGATCTCGACGGACCGGCTGGACGACGCGGTGGCACGCATCCTGCGGCTGAAGTTCGCGCTCGGGTTGTTCGACGCCCCCTACACGGACGAGTCGGCGGCCGTCGACGGCCCGACTCCCGCGGCGCGCGCGGCAGCCCGTGAGGCCGGCGCCCGGTCGATGGTGCTCCTGCGGAACGAGGGCTCCGTCCTCCCGCTGAGCCCGGACGCCCGCTCGATCGCCGTCGTCGGGCCCCTCGCCGACTCCACCGATCTGCACGGCACCTGGGCGGGTCCCGGCGTGTACCGCTTCCCCTCGGTCAGCGTGCTGGACGCCGTGCGCGCGGCGGCACCCGGCGCGGACGTCATCCACGCAGGTCAGGAGGTCGCGGAGGCGGTCGCCGCCGCCGAGGCCGCGGAGGTCACGGTCCTCGTCGTCGGCGAGCCCCCCGCGCTCAGCGGCGAGGCGGCCGTACGCAGCGACATCGCTCTGCCCGCCGGGCAGGAGGAACTCATCGCCGCCGTCGCCGCGACCGGCAGGCCCTTCGCCGTGGTCCTGCTGAACGGCAGGCCGCTGACGCTGGGCAGTTGGCTGGACTCCGCACCCGCCGTGCTGGAGGCCTGGCACCCCGGCATCGAGGCCGGTCACGCCGTGGCCGATGTGCTCTTCGGCGCGGTCAACCCCGGCGGCAAGCTGCCGGTGACCTTCCCACGTGCCGTGGGCCAGATCCCGGTCTACTACAACCACGAGAACACCGGCCGTCCTTACCGCCCGGAGCAGCCCCACGAGAAGTACGTCTCCAAGTACCTGGACCTGTCCGACGGGCCGCGGTTCCCCTTCGGGTACGGGCTGAGCTACACGACCTTCACCACCGGCGAGCCGGAGCTGAGCCGCACCGGCGTCGCGGTGGACGCGCTGGAGCGCGGCGAGACGGTCGAGGTCTCGGTTGCGGTCACGAACACGGGAGAGCTGGCCGGGGACGAGGTCGTCCAGCTCTACGTCCACGACGTGGCGGCGAGCATCGCGCAGCCGGTGCGCCGGCTGCGCGGCTTCGAGCGGGTCACGCTCGCGCCGGGAGAGAGCACCACGGTGCGGTTCCGGCTGGGTGCCGAGGATCTCGGCTTCTGGACGAACGACCCGGCGGGGACCTTCACCGTCGAGCCCGGCCGTGTCGACGTCTACGCCGGTACGAGTTCCGCGGCGCGCGCCTGCCGCACGCTGACCGTCGTCTGAACCGCCGTCTTGAACCGCCGTCCGAGCGCTCTTCGGCAGCTGGCCGCCACGTCGGGGTCGGCCTTGGCAGTACGCGAGCGAGTATGCGCATACATGGTTGCCTCACGCCCATCGAGTCGGCCTCACACGGCGCGGTGGTCGAAGATCACGGGATTGCGCGGGGTGTCGGGGATCTCTCCGATCCCCGACACACGGCATCCCGCCGGTGACGGAGGTGCCCGCGCGAAGCTGCTACCAGAACCTCTCGAACGTCAACCGCCGGTTCCGCGAGCTGACGCGGCATGCGCCCACGCGACTACCGTGCGGCGTACCGGCCGTGATCCCGGCGGGCGCCGGGCCGGGCCCGGGATCGGCTCCATGAGCCCGGGCGGCCGGACCGCCGGACCCGGCAGGGTCCGGCGGTCCGGCAGGGCGCGGCAGGGTCCGGCGACGGAAGGCCCCGTCTCGACGCACCGCGAAGTGCGCCTGGCTCAGTCGATGACCGCGGTGGCTTCGATCTCCACCAGATGGTCGGGTACGTCCAGCGCCGCGACGCCCAGCAGCGTGGCCGGCGGGACCGGGGTGACTCCGAGCTTCGCGGCGGCCCGGGTGAGACCCTCCATGAGCAAGGGCATCTTGTCGGGGGTCCAGTCGACGACGTAGAAGGTCAGTTTCGCCACGTCGTCGAAGGAAGCGCCCACCTCGGCCAGCGCGATTCCGATGTTGAGGTAGCACCGCTCGACCTGAGCGGCGAGGTCGCCTTCACCGACCGTGACCCCATCGGGACCCCAGGCGACCTGGCCGGCGATGAACACCAGCTTCGACCCGGTCGCGACCGACACCTGCCGGTAGGCACCGACCTCCGGCAGTCCGCCGGGATTCACCAGGGTGATGGCCATACTGCACGCCTCCTTGTCATGAGCCCGTGGACGCACGGCTCGTTTCCGTCGAGCCCACGCACGTGCTCTCTTGCGGTTACCCAAGAACCGTAGGAGAGTGAACGCCGACCTGGAAGAACGCACTTTTCGGTGACTGGGGAACCTCATGGTGACCAAGCAGTACAGCGGCTCGCCCCACGACGCGGACCTGAGGCGCGCGGACTCTCTGGCGCGGGAGATCTTCTCGGACGTCGCGAACAAGTGGGCGTTGCTGATCATCGAGACCCTCGGCGAACGCACCCTGCGCTTCAGCGAGTTGCGGAACGAGATCGAGGGCATCAGCCACAAGATGCTCACCCAGAACCTGCGCATGCTGGAGCGCAACGGCCTGGCCGGGCGAACCGTGCACCCCACCGTGCCGCCACGGGTCGAGTACACCCTGACCGAGGCGGGCCGGGCGTTGCAGGCGACGGTCGACGGCATGTGCGACTGGACGCACCGATACCTCGGCCACATCGAGGCCTCGCGCCGCACCTTCGGCACCTGACGGGCGCGCGGCGCTCGCCGGCCACAAGCCGGTCCGGCGCTCAGCCGACGTGAGCGGCGATGGTGCGGGCGCACACCAGGGACTCGGTCCGCGTCGTGTCCACCTCCACGTCGTAGAACACCCCCTCGTGCACCGCATCCGCCTGCGCCGCGGCCATCCCCTGGATGCGATCTCCTCGTGCGACCTCACGGCCCGCGGCGACCGCACTCTCGCACCGGACACCGACCCACAACACCGGCAGACCGTCCAGAGCCTTCTGCCACCGCTGCTGGGACGTCGCTCCACCGAGGAAGACATCGTCGATGACGACCCTGGCGCCCGCACGGGCCATCGCCACGACGCCCGCCGTCCAGGCCGCCTCCAGCGCCCGGAAGTCCGCCCCGATGCTCACCTCGCCATCGGCCGTGAACACGATCCCCTCGTCCGACGCCCGCATCTCTGCGGGCAGAGCGTCGACGAACGAGTCGCACCCGAACGCCAGCCAGGGATCCGGCAGAACGGCCTGCAGGCACCGTACGATGCCGGACTTCCCCGAGCTGGAACCACCGTTGAGAATGATCATCCGAGTCGTCACCGGGCCACAGTAGGGGCGCCTCCCGCCCACCACGTAACGAATATCGGCATGCGATCGCGCGGTCGAGCTCGGCGCGCGTCAGGCGGGTGTCAGACGGGCGTAAGGCCGGCTGCGCCGGTCGGCGCAGCGGCCTGACCCGGATACGAAGCCCGTGCTCAGTCCCGGTCGACCTCCTCGCGCAGGACCTCGCCGCTGACGGCGTCGATGTCGAACGCGGTCTTGTACCCGTCGTTCTTCGTCACGACGTCGACGGACCAGATCGGGCCACGGCTGTCCGCGCCCTCGAGGCCGACGGCACTCACCGTGCCCTGCTTGCGGTCGGTGGCGGTCGTGGCAGCCCGCTGTGGGGTGATCTTGGCCTTGCTCAGCCGGTCGGCGAGCTGCTGCCTGTCCTCGTTGTCCTGGTCGGACTCGACGCGGGACTGCGTCACCTGTCCGGACGCGGCGTCGACGTGCACGTCATGGGCCGTACCGTCCGCGGCGGCGATCTCGCTCTCCCACTCCGGGGTTCCGGCCTGGGCGCGCTTCAGCTTGATCTCGATCAGCTTGCTGCCGGGCACCTTCGCCAGCGCGGTGTCCGCCGCCTCGTCCCATCCGATCTTCGCGGAGGTGACCAGCGCCTGCCGCTCCGTCTGGTCCCTGGTGAGCCCACCGGGAGTCGTCTGCCCCACAGCCTGTGCCGGAGCGGTCGGGGCCGCGGCGGAGGTCTTGCCCTGCCCGCCGTCCCCGCATCCACTCACCACCACCGCCGAGGCGGCTACGGCACACAGCGCACCAATGACACGGCCACGGCGGCGACGGCCGCCGGAATGCACGGATACAGAACTCATGCGCCCAGCCTCGCCCCCAGCAGTCCGCAGCCCTGGCACCACACCCCGCTTCGGACGGATCGGGACAAAGAATCCCCCGCACGACGCCTCGCGGAGGCGGAGGCGGGGGCGGAGACGGAGACGGGGCGGACGCCCAGCACTACTGACCTGTTGCGGCCGGTCGGTCGGCGAACACACCGTGCAGCATGCCGGTGGCCTGGCCGACCTCGATGAGATAGCCGTCGGGGTCGCGCAGGTAGCAGCGCAGCTCGGCCTTCCGGTCGAGAGGCTCCGTGAGGAACTCCGCGCCCTTCGCCACGGCGTCGGCGTAGAAGGCGCGGATGTCGGCGACACGGACGTTCATGAAGCTGGAAACGGTGTCGCCCGCCTCCGGGGCTACGAGGGTCACCCCGGGCTTGTCCGGGGTGGGTCCGCCGCCGGGGTTCATGATGATCCAGCTGTTGGCCACCTTCACGATGGCCGGATTCTCGCTCAGTACGATCTCGCCGCCGAAGATGTCGGCGTAGAAGCGACTCGATCTCGCGACGTCGCGCACGGTCAGGAAGTGCGTGATGACAATCCCTTGCTCAGGGGCGGGCAGGTCGCCTTGAGCAGCCATGTCTGTGACCCTCTCGTACGGGAGCAGAGCCAGGCCGTACACCAGGCCCCTTCTCGTGCCCGGACCGGCTCGGCCCGGGTTCCCGCGTCGTCCGAGAACAAGTCTCCGCCATCGCGCGCACGGTCGCGATTCGCCCACGTGCGGAGATGTCCCACCGGCGTCGGGAAGCGCCGGCGGTCCTGCCACCGTCCGAGTTGCCCGTGTGCCCCGCGGCGGAGAGTCTGCTGGAAAGGAACCTGTGGCCCCGGCGGACACCACACGAGCCGCGGCCCCCGGGAGCTTGTGCCGCCCGGTCGGGCCTCCCCCCGGCCGATGCGGCCGAGCCCGCCCTCGTCCCGCCCACCGATGACGCCGATCCGGAAGGCACAACGGTGACTCAGCAGACAACGCACGCGCGCGAACAATGGCCCCAGCTCAAGGTGGCCGACTGGGCCGACACAAGAGACACCCTGCACATGTGGACCCAGATCGTCGGCAAAGTGCGCCTCGCGCACGCGCCGTTGGTGAACCACTGGTGGCAGGTCACGCTGTACGTCAGCCCACGCGGGCTGACCACGTCCACCATCCCGTACGGCTCAGGAGTCTTCGACATCGAGTTCGACTTCGTCGATCACGAACTCCGCATCCGCACCAGTGATGGTGCCGTCCGCGCAGTGGCCCTGGAGTCCAAGCCGGTGGCCCGGTTCTACGCCGAGACGATGCGGGCCCTGGACGAGATGGGGATCGAGGCGCGGATCCAGGCCCGCCCGAACGAAGTCGAAACGGCGATCCCGTTCGCCGAGGATCACGATCACGCCTCCTACGACCCCGGCGCCGCCCGCCTCTTCTGGCAGCAACTGCTGCAGGCCCACCGGGTCATGAGCGACTTCCGCTCACGCTTCACCGGCAAGGCGAGCCCGGTGCACTTCTTCTGGGGAGCCATGGACCTGGCCTGCACGAGGTTCTCCGGCCGCCCCGCCCCACGGCACCCGGGCGGCGCGCCCAACTGCGGTGACTGGGTCATGGTGGAGGGCTACTCCCGTGAGCTGAGCAGCTGCGGCTTCTGGCCCGGCGGCGGCGAGGAAGGCGCCTTCTACGCCTATGCCTACCCGGAGCCCGACGGCTTCGCCGACTACCCCGTGACTCCGGCCGATGCCTTCTACAGCAGGGAGAACGGCCAGTTCCTGCTGCCCTACGAGAAGGTCCGCACCGCGAGTGACCCGGATGCCGTCCTCATGGCGTTCCTGCAGACGACCTACGAGGCGGCGGCCGAACGCGGACGGTGGGACCGCGACATGCTCGAATGCGACCCCCTTCGCTGGCGGGAGTTCCAATGACAGCGACGACGGCGATGACGGCGATGCGAACGGACACCTCCGCGGAGGTGGAGGCGACGGCGAGCGTCCACCCGGCCTCGTACGCCTCCGCGGCGAGCCTCCGCACGCCGGGCCTGGGAGGAATGTCTCCGCCGCGGATGATCCCGGTGTAGATCTCGGTCTTGCGGCGGTGCCAGGCGGCGACCTGTTCCTCGAGTGCGGCCGGGTCGGTGGGCAGACCGGCGGCGGCGACGAAGTCGGGGGTCAGCAGTGTCCGCATCCGCTCCTTGCCGCCGCCGACCTTCACCTTCTCCGCGTACTCCTCGTCGCTCCACCGCACGGGCAGACCGAATTCCTCGAACGCCGCGTTGAACGCGGGCAGATGTCCGTCGCGTTCGGTGTCGGCGAGGACGCCGTCGCAGTCGAAGATGAGCGCGGGCATGGTCTCAGCCCGCCCGCCCGGCGCTGCCGAAGAGCCTCATCAGGGAACCGGCCAGGGCGATGACGTCCTCGCGTACGGCCCGGAACTGCGACGGCGGATCCCACTTCTGCCGTTCCGCCGCCGTTTCGAGGAAGGCCAGATTCGACTTCATGAACGTCTCCTTGAGGGCGGTCGAGATGTTGACCTTCGCGCACCCCCGGGAGATCAGGTCGCGGAACTGCTCGTCGGACAGTCCGCTCCCGCCGTGCAGGGCGATCGGCACCGGATAGGCCGCCACCAGGTCGGACACACGCTGGGCGTCGAGCACCGGCGCCTGCTTGTACGAGCCGTGGGCGTTGCCGATCGCCGGCGCGAAGACGTCGACCTGTGTGGTCCGCAGGAACTCCAGCGCCACCGCGAGGTCCTGCTGCGCGGCGGCGGTGTCGCTGCCGATGCCGTCCTCCACACCGGTGATCGATTCGATCTCGCCCTCGACCGCGGCCCCGTACGCACGAGCCTCCGCGACGACCTCGACGGTCTGCCGCATGCTCTCCTCGACCGGCAGGCTGGAGGCGTCGAAGAGCACCGAGTTCCACCCCCGCCGCAGGCACTCGGTGATGACCTCGCGTTCCGGACAGTGATTCGGCAAACGGCGCGTCCTGCTGCTGACGCTCGCCGCGACGACCACCGGCACGGTCGTCTCCGCCCTGGCCGGTTCGCCGGCGCTGATGGTGATCGGCCGCGGGCTTCAGTCCGACGGAGCCGAAGCCGGAGCCCGTGGACGACACGGCAGGACTGGGTTGACTCGAGGCCCGAAGCGGCTTGGTGAGGTCCGAACTGGCGCTCGCCGAGGGCGCGGAGCCGGATCCGGCCGCCTCTCGCCCAAGGCCTTGTCAGCTACGCGCGTCCTGCTGCGCCGACTCAGGGCCGTGGTGACACGAAGCTGCAGCGACCGGTGCATCATGCTGACAACTTCAGGTCTGCTGCCGCCCCTTGGCGACTGGCAAGGTCACACGTGGCGAAAACACCCCCTACGTGAGCCACAGGGAGCAGACGTGTACCTGATGTCAGTTGTGAACAAGCCTGCCCGCCGTGTGCGTGTCCTTGTCGCACTGGGTTTCGCGGCCACCACGCTCGTCGTGACCGCCGGTTCCGCCACCGCGAGCCCCGCGCACGGGTCCCCGGTTCCACAGGCCACGTTCCAGCACCTGCACCACTCCGACGGCCGCCACGGCCACGGCGACCACGATCCCGCGCAGGAAGCGGCCGAGGCGTTCTGCAGAAGCCTGGCGGACGCGGCTCGGCAGGGGCACGTACCAGAGTCGATACTCGCGCTGTGCAAGCAGGTGAACGGCTGGGACTAGGCCCCGAGCCATGCGGTTTCAGCTTCTCGGGCCGCTGAGCATCTCCGACGGTCCGCACACTGTCGTCCTGCCCCCTTCGAAACCCACCATCCTGCTGGCCTCGCTCCTGCTCCACTCCCCCGCCGTGGTGTCCGTCGAGTACCTCCAGCGGGCCATGTGGGGCGAGGAGCAGCCCGCCACCGCCAGGGCGGCGCTGCAGACCTGTGTGCTGCGGCTGCGCAGGCTGTTCGTCAAGCACGGCGTCACCGCCACACCGATCGAGGCCGTGCCCGGCGGCTACCGCATCAGCGCCGGGCCGGCCGCCCTCGACCTGGTCGACTTCCGGGAGCGGGTGCGGCTGGCCGCCGGCGCGGCCCACGACCCGGACAAGGAGCTGTGCATGCTCTGGGACGCGCTCGCGCTGTGGCAGGGAGCGCTGCTCGCCAACGTACGCTCCGACGTGCTGCAGCGCGACGAGGTGCCGAGGCTCGCCGAGGAGCGGCTGCGGACCGTGGAGCGCGTCTGCGGCCTCCAGCTCGCGCTGGGGCGGTGCGGCGAAGCGCTGGTGGAGCTGTGGAGCGCCACCCGTGCCCATCCCGGCCACGAACGCTTCCGCGAGCAGCTGATCGAGGCGCTGTACCGGAGCGGGCGGCAGAGCGAGGCGCTGGCCGAGTACCGCAAGGTGAAGGAGTACCTCCGCTCCGAGCTGGGCGTCGACCCGTCCCCCGCGCTGCGGGAGCTGGAGTTGGCGATCCTGCGCGGGGACGACCTGGGCCGCGGGGACGGCCTCGGCGGCCGCGGGGATGCCGGCCGCCAGCAGGCGTCCGTGGTCCTGAGGCCGGTCCTCGCGGGCGCGGTCCTGGGCCGCGGGGAACCGACGAGCCGCGGGCAACCGACAGGCCGTGGAGAGCTGACAGCCGGTCCCGCGGCGGACGGCCGCCGGACGGCCGTGCCGCCCGGGGGCCCGAGCGGCGCCGGCGGACCGGCCCGTGACGTGCGGGCGGACCGTGACATGCAGGCGGACGGTGACGTACGGCCGGAGCGTGCGGTCCCCGTACTCGCCGCGTCCGAGGAACCGTTCGTCACCGCGGTGCCGGTGGTGCCGTCGTTCACCGGCCGGGCCGCCGAGACCGCGGCGGCGGCCGCGCGGCTCGTCGAACGGAGCGGCGCCGAACCGGCACTGGTGCTGGTGTCGGGAGCACCGGGCATCGGGAAGTCCGCACTCGCCCAGCACGTCGCCCATCTGCTGCGCGACCGCTTCCCCGGCGGGCGACTGCTGGTGCGGATGGTCCGTCGGGACGGGACGCCGCGCACGGCGGCCGAAGTGGCCGCCGGCATCACGGCCGTACTGCGCGGATCCGAGGGGGACGGCCCGGTGCTGCTCGTGCTCGACGACGTCGTCGACGCGGACCAGGCACGGCCGCTGTTGCACCTGCGGCCCGACGTCGCCGCACTCGTCACCAGCCGGATGTGCCTCGCCGGCCTGATCGCCACCCACGGCGGGCGGGTGCAGCGGCTCGGGCCGCTGGACGAGGAGGAGTCCCACCGGCTCCTGCAGGCCACGCTCGGTGCCGAACGGGTGGCCGCCGAGCCGCGGGCGGCCCGTCAACTGGCCGATGTCTGCGGCCACTTCCCGCTCGCCCTGCGCATCGTGACGGCACGGCTGCTGACCCGGCCGGAGCTGTCACTCGCCCACTGCGCGGACTGGCTCGCCGACGACCCGCTCGCCGCGCTGTCCCTGCCCGGATCGCCCCAACTGTCCCTCGGACACGTGCTGGCGTCGGCACTCGGCCGGATCGGTCCACGGCCGGCCGAGGTGTTCGTACGCCTCGGCCGGCTCGGCCGGGAGAAGTTCCACGCCGCCGACTGCGCGGCGGCGCTCGGACTGTCCGCCGGCGAGGCCGAGGACGCACTGGAACGGCTGGCCGACGCCGGCCTGCTGGAAGAGGGCCCACCCGGCCCGTACCGCATGCATGAACTGCTGCGCGTCTACGCGCGCACAAGCGACCCGCGACGAAACTCTCCCACACAGAAGGTGTGACGTCATGGCTGCCGAAGTCATCGAAGCAGGCGACGCGAGAGGGGTGTTCGACACCCTCGCCGCGACGCGGCCCCGCATCCGCCGCGATGTGCTCTTCACCAGGACACCGGGCGGTGTGCTGTTCCACAACGCCGACGGGGGGTTCCACCTGGCCGGTCGTACGGCCTACCGCTTCGCGTCGCTGATCGTGCCCCATCTGACGGGTCGGCACCGGCTCGCCGAGCTGTGCGCCGGATTCGGCGAGCCGCAGCGGGTGATGGCCACCGAGCTGGTCAGGACGCTCTACGACCGGGGCTTCGCCCGGGACGTACCCGAGAGCGACGACGGCCAGGACGGCGGGCCGCACGAGGCGGTGGCGCGCAGGTTCGCCGCCCAGATCGCCTATGTCGACCACTACACCGACCAGGCGCCGCACCGTTTCGTGCGCTTTCGCGAGACGGCCGTGGCGGTCCTCGGCGAGGACGCGGTGGCCCGCTGGTGCGCACTGAGCCTCGTGCGCAACGGCTGCGCCCGGATCGCGCTGGCCGGTGACACCGCGGAGGTCGCCGCCGAGGCGGCCGAAGCCGCCGCCGACGGCTGCCCCGTGCGCATCGAGTCCCTGGCGGCCGATGCCGACTGGACCGCGCTGAGCGCCTACGACGCGGTGGTGGTGACCGGCGCCGGCGCCGCCGCACGGGTGCACCGGCTGCTCTCCACGGGCGTGCCGGAGGGCAAGACGCTCATACCGGTGTGGACGTTCGGCGAACTGGCCGTGGTCGGGCCGCGGAGCACCGCCCGTTCGGCCGGCTGCTGGTCGTGCGCCGTACTGCGGCTCGGCGGCAACCACGACGCCGGCGCGGCGGCCGCGGTGTGGAGCGAGGTGGCGGGCGCCACGGCCGGCACCGGCCCGCTCGGCGACACCTCGCTGTCCTCCCCCGACGACGGCCCGCTGACCGGCCCGGTCGCCGCGATGGTGGGCAATCTGCTCGGGTACGAGATCTTCCGCATCGCCACCGGCGCCCTGCCGGCCGAGACGGACCGTCAGATCCTGGTGCAGAACACGCAGTCGCTCGACGTCGTGGCCGAGCCGGTGCACCCGCACCCGCGCTGCGTCCACTGCGCCACACGGCCGGTGGACGAGCCTCCGGCCGAAACGCCCGGCGCCCTCGCGGTCCCGGGGACGGCCACCGTGGAGACCGCTCGGGACGCGGAGGCGGTCGTCGACGAGCTGAACCGCGTCAGCGACGCGCTGGTCCGCCCGTTCGCCGGCGTCTTCGGCCGCTTCGACGACGAGGCGCTCACCCAGACCCCGCTGAAGATCAGCCGTGTCGAGGTCGCGCTCGGTCACGGCGTGCGCCGTACGATCGCCGCCTTCGACGTGCACCATCTTGCCGGGGCACGGACGCGGGCCCTGTACGCGGCGGCCGAGGCCTATGTCGAGCACGTCGTGCCGGTGCGGCGGGGCCCCGCGGACGTGCACGACCTGCCCGAGGTGGCGCCGCAGACGCTCACGACCGGCGGCGGGCTCGGTACCGCGGCCGACGTGACCGCCTGGACCACCGCCACGTCGCTGCTGTCCAAGGAGCACTTCAGGGTGCCGGTCGCGGCGGTGCGCCCGTTCGGCCAGTACAACAGGGAGCGGATGGTCCTCGCGACCTCCGCCGGTGCGGGCGCGGGCAGCGGCGCCCAGGAGGCGGCGGGCCGGGGGCTGTTGTCGGCGCTGGCGCACGACGCGCTGCTGCGGGCCGTGGGCGGCACCGCCTCCGTGTCACCGGTGGTCCCGGACGAGGACCCCGAGCTGGTCTTCCTGCTCCGGTCCGCGGCCAATCTCGGCGTCGAGGTGGAGCTGCTGGACCTCGGTGAGGCCGGGCGCTCGTCGACCGAGGTGGTGCTGGCCCGGCAGAGCGGTCCCGGCGGCGGCGTCCGGTGGGCGGTCGCGGCGGGCCTCTCACGCCGCCGGGCCGCCTGCGAGGCCCTGCGTGACCTGCTGGGCCAGGTGCAACTCGCCGCCGAGGGCGCGACGAGCGCAGGTGCTGGCAGCGCCGGGACCATCGGGGGCGTCGACATGGGCGACCCGCTGGTGACGGACCTGGCACCGGGCACGATCGCCGTGACCGGCACGCCGGTCGAGGCCGGTGCGCCCGCCACGACGTTCGACCGGGTGCTGCAGCGGCTGGCCGCCTCGGGGCGGGACGTGCTGTACGTGGACACCACCCCGGCCGATCTGCCCGCGGGCGGCATCCGGACCGCGAGGATCCTGCTCACCAGCGGCCCGAGGAACGGCACCGATGCCGACTGAGCCCGAGCCCGTGGAACCGGCCCTCACGGAGCCGGCGGCAATGCTGCGGCGCGCGCTGGCCGGCCACGGCTGCGACGCACCGCTCGACGTGAAAGCCCTGGGCCTCCACAACGCGTTCGCCACCGAGCCGCCACGCACCGGGCCGTCCCGGGCCGAGGGACCACCGCCCGACGCCTCGACGGCGAACGCGTCCACCGAGGACGCGGCCGCCGACGCGGCCGTGCCCGTACGGATCTACGGGCACCACGCCGTCGTCGGCCCGCTCTCCCGCACCGGAAGTGCCCGCCGTCCGTGTGTGCACTGCCTGGAGCGACGCTGGCAGGCCGTGCGGTCCGTCGCGCTGCGCGAGGCGCTCGAACTGGGTTCCGGCACCGAGGCGTCCGGCCCGTCCCCGTACCTCACGCCGTTCACAGCGGACGCGCTGGCCGCGCTGATCGCCACCCTCACCGCACGCGCAGAGGAAGGCGCCGGCACCGAGGAAGCCGCGGGCACCGAGGAAGGCGCAGGCTCCGAAGAAGCCGCGGGCTCCGAAAACGCCGCGGGCGCCGGCACCTTCCCGCCCGTCCACGTGATGGACCTGCGTTCCCTGACGGTCCGCCGCTACCCGCTGGTGCCCGATCCCGAGTGCCCGCGCTGCGCCGTGCCGGAGCACGACACGGCCGAGGCGGCCGCGCTCACGCTGCGCCCCGCGCCGAAGACCGCCGCCGGCAGCTTCCGCGTCCGGTCCATCGACGACTACAACCTGCCGCTCCCGGCCTTCGCCAACCCGGTGTGCGGCTCGCTCGGCCCGTCCGTGGTCCTGGACGTCTCCTCGACGTCCACCTCCGCCACGATCGGCTGCTTCTCGATGCGCTCCGGCAGCTACCTGCGCGAGACGTTCTGGGGCGGTCACGCCGACACGTTCGGCGACAGCCTGCGCATCGGTGTGCTGGAAGGACTGGAGCGGTACGCCGGGATGCGTGCGCGCGCCAAGCTCACCAAGGTGCACGACTCGCTGGACGGCCTGCGCACACGCGGCGAGCACGCGCTGGACCCCCGCGACTGCGGGCTGTACTCCGACGCCTTCCACGAGGCCAATCCGCACGTGAAACCCTTCGCACCCGACCGCGCCATCCCCTGGGTGTGGGGCTGGTCGCTGCGCGACGCCGGGCCCGTCCTCGTACCCGAGGTGCTGACGTACTACCACGCACCCGGTCTGGAGAACCGGTTCGTCCAGGAGAGCTCCAACGGCTGTGCGTCCGGCGGCTGTCTGGAGGAAGCCGTCTACTTCGGCCTGATGGAGGTCGTCGAACGCGACGCCTTCCTGCTGACCTGGTACGGGCAGGCCCGGTTGCCCGAGATCGATCCGCACACCAGCAACCGGCCCGCGACCCGCCAGATGGTCGACCGGCTGGCGATGTACGGCTACGAGGCCCGCTTCTTCGACACACGCATCACCTTCCCCGTCCCCGTCGTCACCGGCGTCGCCGTCCGCCACGACGGCGGCCTGGGCCGGATGTGCTTCGGCGCCGGGGCCGGGCTCGATCCCGAGGCGGCGCTGGCCGGGGCGCTGTGCGAGATCGCCACCGACGCGGTCAACCTCCAGGGCCGCACGGAACGCGACGAACAGCGACTGCGCGCGATGGAGCGGGACTTCTCCCGGGTCGCGGCGCTCCACGACCATCCGCTCGCCTACGGGATCCCCGAGATGGGCCGTCATGCCGGGTTCCTGCTCGGCGAGCCGGGCGAGCCGCGCCCACCCCTGCGGTCGATGGCCGCCCTCTACGGCGACGGCTCGGTGCCGCCCGCGTCGGACGACCTGCGGGAGGACCTCGACCGCTGCCTCCAGGCGGTCACCGGAGCCGGCTTCGACGTGATCGTCGTCGACCAGACCATGCCGGAGCAGCGGGCGTTGGGGCTGCGGACCGTCAGCGTGCTGGTGCCGGGGCTGCTGCCGATCGACTTCGGCTGGACGCGCCAGCGCGCCCGGCACATGCCCCGGATGCGCACCGCGCTGCGGGAGGCCGGACTGCGCGAGGCGGACCTCATGGCCACCGACCTCAACCCCGCGCCCCATCCCTTCCCCTGACCGGGCCCGCCCGGCACCGCACGGACAAGGAGCACACCATGGGGTACGCCCATGAATACGCCGCCGCGATCATGCAGCGGGGCCGGGTCCCGATGCCTCCGGCGGACTTCGTCCCCGACTGGTCCGACGGCCCCCGCAAGACCAAGTTCTACCCGGGCACGGACATGCTGCCGCTGCCCGCCTGCGACTACCCGTCCGACGCGACCCTGGCACACGCGCAGGCCACGGCCACGGCAACCGAGGAGAGTGCGGGGCGGGCGTTCGACCTGGTGACGCTGTCCGGCATGTTGAGGGACTCGTACGGTCTGACGGGCCGTCGGCTCGGGGTGCAGGCCAACACCGATCTCGACGCGCTTCCGTGGTATCCGCTGGCCAACTGGTCGCGCGGTACCGCGTCCGGCGGCGGCCTCTACCCGGTGAGCGTCTACTGGGTCGGCGGCCCGAGCGGGCCCGTCCCGCCCGGCGTGCACCACTACGCCACGCGTCACCACGCCATGCAGCGGCTGCTCACCGGGGACGTATCCGGCGAGGTGCGCGAGGCGCTCGGCGACAGTGCCCCGGGGACGGGGACCGACCAGTTCCTGGTGCTGAGCGTCAAGTACTGGCAGAACGCGTTCAAGTACAACTCCTTCTCGTTCCACGCCGTGACCATGGACGTGGGGACCGTCGTGCAGACCTGGCGGATGTGGGCGCGGCCCCTGGGCCTCGCCGTGGAGCCGCTGATGTGGTTCGACGAGGAGCGGCTGGCCCGGCTGCTGGGTGTGCGCACCGAGGAGGAGGGCGTCTTCGCCGTCGTGCCGCTGCACTGGCAGGGCGCGGCGGCGCGGCCCGCGCCCGCGCCCGGCACGGCGGCGGTTCGTCGCCACGACGTGGAACGGTCCCGCAGGGTCCTCGCCTTCGAGGCGGTGCGGAAGATGCAAGCGGCCACGGCCGAACGGGCCGCCGAGCGACCGGCGGCCGGCGCGCTCGACTCCGCGGCCGCCCCGGCCGCCGATCCGGACCGGGCCGTGGTGGCGCTCCCCGCCGCTCGGCCGCCGGCCACGGACGTGCGGACCGCGCTGCGTCGCCGTCGCAGCAGCTTCGGCCGCTTCGACGCCCAACGACCCATGAGTGCCGAGCAGTTGGCCACGTGCCTCGCGGCGGCCACGGCGGGTGCCGCGCTCGGCGGCGACACCGGCACGGGGACAGCCACAGGCACGGGCACGGACACCGGCGCCACGTCGCTCGCGACGCTCTACGCCTTCGTCAGCCATGTCGAGGGCGTGCCTGCCGGTGCCTACGCCTACGATCCCGCGGGGCACGCCCTCCGGCTGGTCAAGTCCGGCCCGCCCGGTGAGTTCCTGCAGAGGAACTACTTCCTGGCGAACTACAACCTGGAGCAGGCAGCAGCCGTCCTGGTGCCCTCCGTCCGCACGACCGCCGTGCTCGACGCCGTCGGCGACCGCGGCTATCGGCTGGTCAACGCCGTCGTCGGAGCCGTCGCGCAGAGCCTGTACACCGCCGCCTCCGCGCTGGACCTGGGCTGCGGCGTGGCCCTCGGCTTCGACAACATCTCCTACATGGAGGAGCTCGGCCTGGCGGCGACCGGCCAGTCCCCGCTGCTGATCATGATGCTGGGCAACGAGCGGCCCGCCCCTGCCGACTTCCGCTACGAGATCGCCTGATCGATGAGCACGCGAAGGGGGAGGACCACGATGCCGTTCATGCTCCGCGTCGCCGCGCTGCCCGTCGAGGCCGTGCGCGCACTGCGCTGCCCGGACAGCCGCCGCTGGGCTCAGGAGGTGCTCGACGAGGACGAGCGGCTGCGCGCCGCCGGCGAGCACATCGGCGATCTGCTGCACGCCCTGATCGGACGCAACGACGACGAGGCGTCCCGGCGGACGCTGCTGTCGCTGCGGCGCGAAGTGTTCAACAACCGGCTGCCGGGCGATGCGGACACCGCGCTCACGCAGGTCGCCGCGCTGGACACGGCCGCCGCCGAGGCACTGGAGCGGTGGCTCACCGACCGGCGCGCACTGGTCGCGCTCCGCGAACGGGGCGCCGCGCTGCTCGCGGCCGAGACCGCCCGCAGCAGGGCCGCCCTGGGCCGGCTGGCCGGGGAGGAGCGGCTGCGCAAGGGCCTGCTGCTGGCGTCCCCGACGCTGGAGGCACAACTCGACGCCTACGTACGGGACGTGACCGGGCGGCCGGAGCACCCGCCTTCCAAGAAGCAGCGGAAGATCGAGCGTTCCCTGCTCTCGTACGTGTACCGGACGGCGTGCAAGACGAGCCCGTTCAGCACGTTCACCGGTGTGGTGCCCGGCGGGTTCGCGCAGCCCGACGGCGGCACCGAAAGGGCTGCCGGCGGGCTGGAGGTGCGGATCGACGAGTCGTGGACGAGCCACACCCGGCTGAACGTCACCGCGCTCGACCGTCTCGCCGAGGCCGTGGTCGCCGATCCGGGCCGGCGGGCCGACCTGCCGGTGGCGCTCGCTCCCGGATGGGGCCGCGACGACGACCGGGTGCGCTACGTACGCCGCTGGGTCACGGCGGGCGACGACGACACGGCCGTCACCTTCGACGCGGTCAAGGACCGGCTGTTCTTCCTGCGCCGCAGCGGCACCCTGGAGCGGTTGATCGCGCTCTTCGAGGAGCGCGGCAGCCTGCGCTACGGAGAGCTGTGCGACTGGCTGGCGGCCGACCGCGGCGCCCCCGCCGGTGAGGCCGAGCAGTACCTGCGCGCGCTGCTGGACCTCGGCATGGTCCAGGTGCCCGCGCTGCGCACCGGTGTCCATGACGTCGATCCGCTGCGCGCCTTCCAGAACTCGCTGCGCACGACGGGCAGCGCGTGGGGCGGTGAGCTGGCCGACCGGCTCGACGGACCGCTGGCCTGCGTGGACGGCTTCCCCGACGCGGACCCGGCCGGCCGGCGCATGCTGCTCACCCGGCTGCGGGACGAGCTGCACGCCGTACAGGAGTACCTGGGCGCCGAGCGCGGCAGGGTCCCGCGGACGGTGCTGTACGAGGACGCCGCCGCCGGCCGGGGCTGCACGCTGGACCTGGACGTGTGGACCCGATCGGCGGCCCGCCCGCTCGCGGCCGTGGAGCGCATCCTGCCCGCGTTCGATCTGACCCTGCCTCAGCGGATCACGTTCAAGGGCTTCTTCGTCGCCCGCTACGGCGCCGGCGGGCGCTGTGACGACCTGCTGAGGCTGGTGCACGACTTCCACGAGGACTTCTTCGACCAGTACATCTCCTTCACGGCCCGGCGCACGACGTTCGACACCGCCGGGGAGTACGTACCGGAGGAGAACTGGCTGAGCCTGCCCCAGCTCAAGGCGCTCGACGCCGCCCGCCAGACCTTCGTGGCCGGGATGCGCGAGCGGTGGCGGACGGGGCACGACGGTGAGGAACTCGTCCTCGACGACGACTTCCTCACCGAGGTGGCGCGCGAACTGGCCCCGGTCTCCGAGCCGTTCGCGCCGATGAGCCACCACGTACAGCTCGCCGCCGGACCGGGCGGCGACCCGCTGGTCGTGCTCAACCGCTCGTACGGCGGGGTGTCGTTCCCGTTCAGCCGGTTCGCGCACTGCTTCGACGGGCTGGAGGAGCGGCTGCTGCGCCGGTCCGCCGACCTCGCCCCGGAGGGTGCCGTGCTCGCGGAGGTCACCGGCGGGCCGGTCACCAGCAACCTCAACCTGCACGGGCGGCTCACCGAGTACGAGATCGTCTGCCCGGGCGAGACGGCCACCCTGGACGCGGAGTTCAGTCTGCAGCTGGACGATCTGTACCTCGTCCACGACGAGGAGGCGGACCGGATCGTGCTGCGGTCCGAGCGCCTGGGCCGCCAGGTGATCCCGGTCTATCTGGGCTATCTGGTGCCGCTCGCGCTGCCCGAACTCGCCCGCACCCTCCTGCTGATGTCGCCGACGTCGATGGCGCCGGTGAACGTGTGGGGCGGCGTCCCGGAGTGCGAGCCCACGCACGGTGTCACCCGCAGGCCGCGGGTGCGCCACGCCGGTGTCGTGCTGAGCCGGCGCAGCTGGAGCGCGCCCGCGACCGCGCTGCCGCTGCACAGACCCGGTGTGTCGCAGGAGGACTGGTTCGTCGGCTGGCACGCGTTCCGGCGTACGCACCGGCTGCCGGACCGGGTCTTCGCGACGGTCTCCGACAGCGGGCCCCGCGGCGCCACCGGCGCGAAACCGCAGTACCTGGACTTCGACAGCCCGCTGTCGCTGACGGCGTTCGAGGGGCTCCTGAAAAGCGACGAGGCCCGTGTGGTCTTCCGCGAGATGCTGCCCGACGAGGGCGCCCTGCACGTGACGTCCGAACGCGGCCGCCATGTCGCCGAACTGGCCGTGGAGACCGCCGTCCCGACCCGACGGGAGAGCCGATGACGACCACCACCACGACCGGCGCCGGGGCCTGGCAGGCCACCCACGTCTTCTACGCCGCCAACCCGCGCCCGATGCTGCTGCAGTGCGTCCGCCCGCTCGTCGAGCAACTCGACTCCGAGGGACTGATCGCGGGCTACTTCTTCATCAACTACTGGCTGGAGGGCCCCCACGTCCGGCTGAGGCTGAAGCCGTCCTCGCCCGCTGCCGAGGCCGAGGTGCGACGTCGCACGGAGGAGGCGGTCGACGCCTTCCTCGCCCAGCGGCCCGCTCTCTACGAGGTCGACTCCGGATTCCTCAACGAGTTCTACAACACCCTCTTCGAGATCGAGTTCCCCGGCGCCGAGCGCGGCCACTACACGGACGAGCAGGGCAGGATGCGGCTGCGTCCCAACAACTCCCGCAGCGCCGAACCGTACGAGCCGGAGTACGGCAAGTACGGCGGCCCGGCCGGGATCGAACTCGCCGAGTGGCACTTCCGCCACTCCAGCGATCTCGTGATCGACGCCTTCCGCACCAAGAACCTCCACCTGCGCACGGTTCTGCTCGGCACCTCCGCACAGCTGATGATGGTGATGTCCGGTGCCTTCCTTCCCGCCGTCGAGGAGCTCGCCGACTACCTGGACTCGTACTACACGTTCTGGCACCGGGCTTTCCCCGGCACCGGATTCATCGGCAGCGAGGAGTACGACCGCGACTACGCCGCCATGGCCCCCCGCCTGGCCGCGCACTTCGCCCGGATCCGCGCCGCCGTCGACGAGGGCGAGCCGGGCAGACTGCCCGCCTTCCTGGCCGGCTGGGCCGAGCACTGCGCCGAACTGCGCGACCGTGCCGCGAAGCTGGCCGCCGACGGCGACCTCGTCTTCCGCTCCTGGACCGGCGACCGGGACGAGCACGTCACCGACCCCGGCCTGGCGCTGCCCCGGCTGCTCTCCCCGTACATGCACATGACCAACAACCGGCTGCATGTGACCATCAGGGACGAGGCGTATCTGGCCCATGTGCTGGGCCGCGCGCTGCGTGAGCCGGTCGCGCCGACCGGGCCGCTCGAACCGCGTTCCGGAGCGCGGCCGTGACCGCCGTGACCGTTCCGGCGCACCACCGCCCCGAGCTCGGCGCCGGCGTCCGGATCAGCGAGCCGCTGCTGCACGGCCCCGACGTCGTCCACCTGATCAAGAACACCGACAGCGGGCAGGCGTACAAGGTCGGGACGAAGGAGCACTTCCTGATCTCCCGCATGGACGGCACCCGAAGCATCGAGGAGATCGGCGCCGAGTACGCGGCCCACTTCGGACGGCGGCTCGCGGATGCCAACTGGCAGCCGCTCCTGGCCTCGCTCGGCGCCCGCGGACTGCTCAAGGGCGCGCCGGCGCCAACCGTCCCGTCACAGCCACAGCCACAGCCACAGCCACCGCCACAGCCACCGCACCCACCGGCTCGGGGCCTGCTGCGCGGCACCATCCGGCTGGTCGCCGACGCGGACGCGACGACGGCCGCGCTGCACCGGGTGGTGCGCCCACTGCTGTCGCCGTGGGCGCTCGCGCCGCTGCTCGCATTGACCGCCGTCATGGAAGTGCTGCTCCTGCTCCGCCTGCCCGAACTGATCGACGCGACGGCCGGGTTGTTCACCGAGCCCGCACTGCTGACGGCCGTGGCCACGCTGCTGTGGCTGAGTACCGCGCTGCACGAACTGGCCCACGGTGTGGTCGCCCGCCACCACGGCGGACACGTGGCTGAAATCGGGCTGCGATGGCGGCTGCCTGTCGTGATGATGTACTGCACGGTGGACGACTTCCTCCATCTGCCGGGCCGCCGGGCCCGGCTCGCCACCGCCGGTGCCGGGGCCGTCATGAACCTGCTGTTCCTGCTGCCGTTCTTCGCGGTGTGGTCGCTCGCCCCGCTGGATGCCGCCACGGACGGGGCGCTCGGTGCGCTGCTGCTCCTCGGCAGCGTCCAGGCGTTCACCATGCTGGTACCGCTGCCACCGCTCGACGGCTACAAGATGGCCTCACAACTGCTCGGCGCCACCGGACTGGCAGCCTCCACCGCTGCCTTTCTCCGGCTCACCGCGCGGCGCGATCCGGCAGCGGCCGGCTATCCGTCGCGCGCCCGCCGGGCCTACGCCACCTACGCGCTGCTCGCCGTACTCACGCTGAGCGCCCTTGCCGCGGCGCTCGCGCTCCTCGTCCACCGCCTGTTGACCGCCGCACCCTGAAACGCCCTGCACCGAAGGAGAGTTCCATGTCCCCCGCCTCCGGCCCCACGGACGGCCCGGCCGTCGCCCTCGACGACGTACACAAGCACTACGGCAGCACCCGGGCCGTCGACGGTGTGTCCCTGACCGTGGAGCGCGGGGAGTTCTTCGGCCTCCTCGGCCCCAACGGCGCGGGCAAGACCACCCTCGTGGAGATCATGGAGGGCCAGCGGCGGCCCGACGCCGGCACGGTCAGCGTCCTCGGCCACCACCCCTGGCCCCGCAATCCCGGGCTGCTGCCGCTGATAGGCGTCCAGACCCAGTCGTCCGCCTTCTTCGTACGGCTCACCGCCGCCGAGCACCTGCGCACCATGGCCGCCCTGTACCGCACGGACCGCGCCGCCGCCGAACGCGCCCTGGCCATGGTGGGCCTGACCGAGCAGGGCGAGGTCCGGGTGGACGACCTCTCGGGAGGCCAGCGTCAGCGCCTCGCCATCGCCTCCGCACTCGTCCACGAGCCGGAGCTGATCTTCCTGGACGAGCCGACCGCCGCGCTGGACCCGCAGGCGCGCAGGGCCTTGTGGCAGGTCCTGCGCGACCTCAAGGGCAAAGGCCGCACCATCATCTACACCACCCACCACCTCGACGAGGCCGAGGCGCTGTGCGACCGGGTCGCCATCCTCGTCGACGGACGGATCGCCGCCCTGGACAGCCCCAGCCGGCTGATCGCCCAGGGCAGTCCCACCACCCGCCTGGTGGTGCCGGCCGAGCGGCTCACCCTGGAGGCGGCCCGCGCCCTCCAGGGCGTCGACCGCGCCACGCGGGACGGCGACACGATCGTCCTGGAGACCCTCGACGCCGGCCACGTACTCGCCGCCCTGGAACCCGTCGCGGGGCTGCAGGGCGTGCAGACCCGCACCGCGAACCTCGAGGACGTCTACCTCGCCCTCACCGGCGCCGCCCAACCGCAGGCACAGCCGTAGCTCCTGAGCCCTCGCCTCGCTCCGCCATCGCCTCGCCCTCGCCCCGCCATCGTCCTCGACATCACGGAGACTTGCGACCATGAGCGCCTACGCCGCGCTGACCCAGGCCGGATACCGGGCCTACACGCGCGACAGGACCACCCTCTTCTTCACCTTCGCCTTCCCCCTGCTCTTCCTCGTCGTCTTCGGCCTGATCTTCCACGGCCAGAACGTCGAGGAGAGCGGCAGGCCCTACATCTCCTACATCGCTCCCGGAGTGCTGTCCTGGGGCGTCGGCAACGCCGCGGTCTTCGGCGTCGCCTTCGTCCTCATGCAGTGGCGGCGCGACGACATCCTGCGCCTGATCCGGATGACACCGACGCCCGTCTCGGCGGTCGTCGCCTCCCGCTACGTCCTCGCGCTCGTCATCGGCGCCGTGCAGAGCGCGCTGTTCGTCGCCGTCGCGATGCTGCCCTTCTTCGGGCTCAGCGTGGCCGGCAGCTGGCCGTGGGCGCTGCCGGTCCTCGTGCTCGGCATCACGGCCTTCCTCATGATGGGCGTGATCGTCGGCTCCTTCACGAGGACGCCGGAGGCCGTCGCGGCCGTCGCGAACTGCCTGATGATCCCGATGGCGTTCCTGTCGGGCTCGTTCTTCCCGCTGGACATGATGCCGGGCTGGATGCAGGCCCTGTCCCGGGCCCTGCCGCTGCGCTACCTCAACGACGGCATCTCGGCCGCCCTCACCGGCGGCCCGACCGGCGACATCGCCGTCGCCTGCGCCGTACTCGCCGGCTTCGCCCTCGTCCTCGGGGCGATCGCGATGAAGACGTTCCGCTGGAGCGACAAGTCATGACGACCGCCGTGGCCCTGCCGGCCGGCCGCCCCGACGCTCCCTTCGAACGCGCCCGCACCCGGCTCCAGGCCGAACTCGCCGCACGGCATGCGGCGTTCGCCGACGACGCCGTGCCCGTGCCGCGGGTCGTCCCGCTGGGCGCGGCCGACGTCCTCGGCTTCGGTCACCCGGACCCGTACGCCGCCGTGCGGCCGACGGCCGATGTCCATCTCACCTCCCGCGCGGTGCTCATCGGGCCGTGGGGCGGCGACCGGCCCGCAGGCGACGACGGACCCCGGGACGGCGGGCCCCGGGGCGGCGGCGGGGCGTGCGGTCAGTGCCTGGCCATGCGGTGGCAGCGGCTGCGCAGCCGCTCGGAGCGTGAGGCGCTGGAGCTCGGCGGAGAACCGCACGGCGCCGACCGGTGGCCGCTGCTCACGCCGTACGCCGTCGACGCCGTCTGGGCCGTCCACCGGGCCGTGTTCACCGGTCGGCCCACCCCGCCGGCCGACGGCGCGGCCGACCGGGCGCTGCCGCAGGTCACCCGCGTCGACCTCGTCACCCTGGCCACCGCGACCTTCCCGCTGCTGCCCGAGCCGCTGTGTCCCTCGTGCGTCCGACCGGTCCCGGAGAGCGCCGACGCGGCGCGTCTGCGGCTCGTCCCCTCGCCCAAGCCGGCCCCCGGCAGCTACCGGTTGCGGCCCATCGGCTCGTACGACCTGCCGCAGGCGGCGCTGGCCAACCCGGTGTGCGGGGCACTGGGCGCCGGCACCTGGACCAACCCGGCGTCCACCACCACCGCGCCCGTCGCCGGCACCGCCTTCGTGCGCGGCTACGCGGGCCTCAACGACGTCACGTTCAGCGGCCAGGCCAACAGCTACGCCACCAGCCGTACCCTGGCCCATCTGGAGGGCCTGGAGCGCTACGCCGGCACGCACCGCCGCCGCGGCACGAGTCCGGTCACCGCCTCCTACGACGCCCTCGTGGCGGACGGCGTGCCCGTTCTCGACCCGGCCGGGTGCGGCTTCTACTCCCCCGAGACCTATGCGAGCGACCCGCTGGTCAGCCCCTTCGACCCGGGCCGGGAGATCCCGTGGGTGTGGGGCCACTCGCTGCGCGACGACCGCCCGCTGCTGGTCCCGGCGCGGATCGCGCACTACAGCGCCGGGGTGCGGGCGGACAACTTCGTCTTCGAGTGCTCCAACGGATGTGCGACCGGGGGCAGTCCGTCGGAAGCGGTCCTCTTCGCCCTGCTCGAACTGGTCGAGCGGGACGCGTTCCTGCTGGCCTGGTACGGCCGGGCGCGGCTGACCGAGATCGATCTGGACAGCTGCGGCACGGCGGTGCGCGCCATGATCGACCGGGCCGCGCTGCACGGCTACGACGTCCATGCCTACGACACCCGCATGGACCTGGCCGTACCGGTGGTCACCGCGCTCGCGGCCCGCCGTGACGGCGGGCCGGGCACGCTGTCCTTCAGCGCCGCGGCCGGCTTCGATCCGCGCGAGACCGTCGAGTCGGCGCTGTCCGAGGTCCTCACGTACCTCCCGCATCTTCCCTACCAGGTCGCGGAGCGTCATACCGAACTGCGGGCGATGGCGCGCGACTACACGAAGGTGCGGCACCTCAAGGACCATGCCCAGCTCTTCGGGCTTCCCGAAATGGTCGAGCACGCGAGCGAGTTCCTCGATCCGACCGGCGTCCTGCCGCTCGACGAGGTGTTCGGCGACTGGGCGGAGGTACGGCCGAGGACCGACGACCTGCTGGACGACCTGCGTTTCCTGCGCGACCGGCTGGTGGCCGCCGGGTACGACGTCGTCGCCGTCGACCAGACGACGCCGGAGCAGCGGGGCATGGGGCTGCACACGGTCGGCATGACCGTGCCCGGCATCCTGCCGCTGGACTTCGGCTGGGCGCGGCAGCGGGCCCTGCGCATGCCGCGGCTGCGCACCGCGCTGCGCGACGCCGGCCGGCGCGCCGATGTCCTGCCCGGGTCGGCGGTCAAGGCCGTACCGCATCCGTTCCCGTGAACCGGCGCGGCGCCGGCACGGCCGGCGCCGCATGCGGAACATCCCCCTGTGCGACGGGGACGCACAAGGGGATGCGGTCCGGGCGGCCCGGACTTCCTGGTGGATCAGGCGCTGCAGGAGGTGGTGCTGGTGGTGCTGGAGCAGGTGGACGTCGAGGAACACGACGTCGAACCGGCCAGGACGACCTCGGCGGCGTCGGAGTAGTCCGAGATCTCGAAGGTCTCCGACTCCAGCTCCAGGATCTCGTCGGCCAGGGTGGCGAGTTCGGGCTTCGGGGCCATGGGCTTCTCCTTCGGGTTCCGGGACCCGCCGGCCGTTTCCGGCGAAGCTCCCTCGGACCCATTGCAGCCGTACGCCCTCTCACATCACCGCGGCTTCCGCTGTCACCTCACTGACACCTGCTGTCAGTGAAGCGCCGAAGGTCTGCCGCACCGGCCCCGCACGCTGGCAGGAGACACCGACCGTGCCCCACCGCAGTCACAGGAAGAGGCCCGAACTCCGATGACGGCGACCGACGTACCGCCCGGCGTGCTGCGTTCCGCGCTGGAGTTCTATCTCGACCTGCACGCCCATCCCGAGCTGTCCGGCTCCGAGGTGCGCACCGCGGCCGCGCTCGCCGAGCGGCTGCGGCGTGACGGCTGCACCGTGACGGGGGAGGTCGGCGGCCACGGTGTGGTGGGCGTCCTGTCCAACGGATTCGGCCCGACGGTCATGGTGCGCACCGAACTCGACGCGCTTCCCGTGCACGAGCGCACCGGTCTCGCCTACGCGAGCCGAACGCCCGGGGCCATGCACGCCTGCGGACACGACCTCCACACGGCGGCGGCCGCCGGCGCCCTCGCGCTGCTCGCCGGGGTCCGTGACACCTGGAGCGGCACCGTCCTGGTGGTCGGCCAGCCCGCGGAGGAGGACCTCACCGGCGCCGCCGCGATGCTCGCGGACGGTCTGTACGAGCGCTTCGGCACACCGGACGCGGTGCTCGCCCAGCACTGCGCTCCGCTCCCGGCAGGCACGGTGGCCCACGGGCACGGGCCGCTGATGGCCGGCAGTGTCACGCTGGACGTGGTGATCCACGGCACCGGAGGTCACGCCGGTGCTCCGCAGTCGGCCGTCGACCCGGTGGTGATCGCCGCGGCGGCGGTGCTGCGGCTGCAGACCGTGGTGTCGAGGGAGACCGCGCCGGCCGAGCAGGTCGTCCTGACCGTCGGCTCCCTCCATGCCGGCGACCGGGCCAACGTCATCCCCGACGAGGCGCGCATGTCGCTGTCCGTACGGGCGTTCACGGACGCCGCGCTCGGCCGGGTCGTGGCGGCGGTGGAACGTGTCGTACGGGCCGAGTGCGCCGCGTCCGGCTGCCCCAGGGCGCCGGAGTTCACCGTCATCTCGCGGTCGACGCCGCTGGTGCAGCACGCGGCGACCGCACAACTCGTCCGCCGGGCCCACGAAGAGGCCTTCGGCGCGCACCGTGTGACGGGCTGGCCCGGGTCGACCGCCACGGAGGACTTCGGGCACTTCGGCGTGGACGGCGTGCCGATCGCGTACTGGATTCTGGGGGCCACCGGTGCCCGGCAGTGGCGCGCGGCGAGGGAGGGGACCGCGCCCCTGCCGGCCAACCACTCGCCCGAGTTCGCGCCCGACGTCAGAAACGCCCTCCCGGCCGGCATCACCGCCATGGCCGCTGCCGCACTGCGCGTACTGCACGCACGCCCCGAGTGACGCGAAGGGAACGAACGACATGATGACGACCGGCCCGGCGGAGTACGTGGACGTCGTCGCGGTCCGCGACGACCGGTCCGCCCCGGCGGGAGAGACGACGGTGATCCGGCTGCTCGGACTGCTTCCCGGCCACTGGTCCTGCATTCCCGAGGTCGCTCCCGACCGCATCCGTCTGCGGATCGGGCTGGACCCGGCGACCAACCGTACGGCGGTGAGCAGCGCCGTCAGCCGGGTCCTGGCGGACTCGGCGCTGCGCGGCTGGTCCCGCGACCAGGCCTGACCAGGCCGGCGCGACGGGCTCAACGGCTCGACCGGCCCAGGGTCTCGACCGGCCCTGCGGCTCAGGGTCCAGGGTTTCGCGGCTCAGACCCAGCCTCGTTCGCGGGCGAGCAGCGCCGCGTGGGCCCTGTTGGCCGCGCCGAGTTTCTGCATGATGTCGGCGACATGGCGCCGGTAGGTGCGTACGGAGACTCCGAGGTCGCGCGCGCCGGTCTCGTCCTTGCCGACCGAGCACATCGACAGCAGCACCCGACGTTCGGTGCCGGTCAGTCCCTGCTCCCCGGCGTCGGGACGGGTCTCGGCGCCCGCCACGGTGGGGAGTTCGTCGGCCTGGCTCCAGATCTTCTCGAACAGGGCGATGATGTTCGAGACGAGGCCGGTGCTGCGGGCGAGGAGCGCGCCGCGGGACGTGTTCTGCGGGTCGAGCGGCACGAGAGCGGTGCGGCCGTCGTAGACGAGGATGCGCTCCGAGATGTTCTCGGCCACCTTGATGACCGCTCCCTCGGCGGCGAGTTCGCGCAGATAGTCCGCCGTGGGCGCGTGGTCGAGCGCCGCGCGGAGCACCACGTTGCGTATCCGTATGCCTCTTCGCAGGCATCTCAGGTCCAGAGGCCGTGATCGTTCTATGTTCTCGGCCGAGAGCCTGGTGTAGGGCTCGACGGAGAGGATCTCGTCGCGGGCGAAGAAGGCGAGGTCCTCGATCCGGTTGCGTATCTCCTCCAGGCCGTGGAGCTGTTCGATGCCCTGCGGCGCCATCCAGGCGCCCTGCTCGGAGCGAAGGCTCTGGACGATGTGCCGGGACTGGGTGACCCGCTGCACCTCCTGAAGGAGCGCGTGGAGCCGGGCGTCGGTGAGCCTGGCCACGGCGACCTCGGGGTCGGCGGGGGTGATACGGCCCCCGGCCCCGGTGGGGTGGATCAGCCCGAGGTGGCGCAGCCTCTCCAGGCAGTGGTCGGCATCGCGCCCCGCGTCGTCGCCGAGCTTGCGGAGCTCATCGATCGCGGTGTCGGGATTGCGCAGGAAGTGCCGGTAGAGCTCTTCCTCTGCCGCGGAGACGCCGAATATGGACATCTCGTTCTCACGCAACGCGCCCTCAGTGTGTGAGTTCGGTTCGACCGGGATGGCGGGTGGCCTCCGGCGTGCTGATACGAGGGAAGGTTAACCGCATACCAGGCTGGGAGTTGGATGTGGTGCGGGCGAGAACACCGACTTACCGGATCATGAAGACCGGGTTCAGGCGGACCGGACGCCCTTTGCCGCGCAGCTCGCCGTGGGACGCGCAGTCAGGTCGCCGAGCGCCCTCGCCCGCGACGGCGCACCCGCCCGGATTCACCGGGACCGCCCAGGCCGGCCCCCGCGTCCCCGGCGCCGCCGGCCTGATCGGGGGCGTTCACGTGGCCGGCGAGCTTGCACAACGTCGCGCGGAACGTCTCGCGCGCGTCCTCGGACAGGACCTCGAGCAGCTGCCGCTCGGCAAGGCTCACCCGCTCGTGCAGCCGCCGCCAGCGCTCGACTCCCTGCTCGGTGGCGAGGACGTGCCGGTTCCTGCGATCCGCCGGATCGGGCCTGCGCTCCACCAGGCCCTCCCTCTCCAGGTCGTCCAGCAGGTAGGTCATGACCGTCCGGTCGACGCCGAGGCGTTCGGCGAGGGCCCGCTGACTGCCGGCCCCTCCCTGTACGGCGGCCGAGAGGACGAAGTAGCCGCGGGGTCCGCTGGGGATGTCGCCGACGGCCGCTTCGGCCGCCTTCGCATAGGCACGGAAGACCATTCCGATGGCGATTCCGAAGTCGTCCTCCAGCCGGGCGCTGACCGGCTCCGGTGCACCGTTCGCACGCTGTGCCGTCACGACGAACACGATAGTTCACCGTCGAGTTTCCATACGCTCTGCGTGACAGATGATTCCTCACCGCCGCCACGGGTCTCGTTCACCGGCACGCCCCCCTGGCGCCCAAGCGATCACCCGCACGAGAAGCCATTGAATCTTTAAAAGAAGATCGGAACCAACAGCTCATCACGCCTCATTGTCCATGAGCTCCAATCCAACCAATGAGGCGACCATCACATGAATCCAATCGTTGACGTACTTCAATCATCTGCTAGCTTTGCCTTACTGCGAAGCCCGGAGCCCGGAGCCCGCGAACGGTGAACCAGCACCGCGAACGACACGACTCCTCGCTGCTTACGAGCACACGCGCCTTGCGGACGGACCTCACCAGCAGATCCGTCGTACCGAAGCCCAAAGGCGGGCGTCAGAAGGAGACAGAGACATGAACAAGCTGATGCGACGCATAGCCATCACCACGATCTCGGTGGCTCTGGCCGGCACCACCGTCGTGGGCACCACCGGCTCCGCGTCGGCGGCCCCCCGCGCCACCGCACAGGAGCAGCGGGACGTCAGCACCGTTGTCGCCGACCGGCACGGCGGGCGCCACGACCAGGAGGGTCGTTGGCGCTGGGACCCCGAGCGCTGGGACCGCGACCAGGCCGGCTTCTGGTACTGGCACGGCAACGACCGCCACCACTATTGGTTCGACGGGCACCGCTACTTCCGCTGGATCGGCGGCGAGTGGATCGTCTTCGTGCCGACCGGCCACCACCACGGTGACGTCGACTGGCACGCCGACCAGGTCCTCGACAGCGAGAACCACCACACGCCCAAGCGCTGAACCGGACCTCGTCCGACACGGCCGACGACCGCGCGGATGTCACGTCGAGGCACTGCCTCCACGCGACACCGAAGCACGCCCGATGCACATCCCGGAGTACAGCATGTTCACCACCACGCTCTTCATGGCCATCAACCATCTGCAGTCCACGACGAAGACCGGCGGAACCGGCCGCCACCGCGGTCGGCGTGCCGACGAACCCCTCCTGGCCTCCCTCCACCTCCACGGCCACGGCAGGCACCGCCGCATGCTGATGTCCGACCTGCAGGAGAGCGCCGCGAGCAGCTGAACGGCGGACGACGCGCTCGGAATCCGAACGCACCGGCCGCGGCCGGTGCGTTCGTCGCTGTCACGACGCGATCGGCTCCACCCAGACGATCTTGCCGTCGTCCGTGTAGCGGGTCCCCCACCGTTCGGAGCACCGTGCGACGAGGAGCAGCCCGCGACCACCCTCGTCGGTGGTGCGGGCGTGCCGCAGCCGCGGAGACGTGCTGCTGCCGTCGGACACCTCGCAGGTCAGGACGTCGTTGCGGACGAGGCGGAGCGTCACGGGCGGCTTGCCGTGCCGGATGGCGTTGGTGACGAGTTCACTGACGATGAGTTCCGTGGCGAACGCCGTGTCGCTCATGTCCCACGACGCGAGCTGCCCGGTGACGAGTTTCCGGGCCTCGGAGACGACGGCCGGATCGCTCGGCAGGTCCCACGACGCCACGTGGTTCGGGCCGAGCGCGTGGGTGCGGGCGACCAGCACGGCGGCGTCGTCATGAGGCCGGGCCGGGACGAGTGTCTCGGTCACCGCTCTGCACAACGCCTGCACGGAGCCGGAAGGCCGGGCGAGCAGAGTGGCCAGTCGCTGCTGGACCGGACCGCCCGGCCCCTGATCCAGGCCCCGCTTCCCTTCCTGTTCCTGGTGCTTCTGGTCCTGGTCCTGTTGGAGGAGCCCTGGCGTGTAGAGCACGAGCGTCGAGTTCTCGGGCAGTTCGAAGTCCACTCTGCCGAACGGTGCGCCGGGGCAGCACAGTCCCTCGCCGGCCGGCCGGTCAAGTGTCCTCACCGTGCCGTCCGGGTGCACGACCACGGGCCAGGGATGACCGGCGCTGGAGACCGAGCAGCGCCGGGACACGGGGTCGTAGATCAGGTAGAGGCAGGTGGCACCGCACTCCGGCCCCTGGGCGGACGTCGCGTCGTCTGGTGCCGTCCGTGGCCGGCCGTTGGTCCCGCGGTTGTTCAGCATGGACCTGCGCACCACGTCGTCGAGCCGGGCGAGCAGTTCATCCGGTTCCAGGTCCAGGTCCGACAGCGTGTGCACAGCGGCGCGGAGGCGTCCCGCGGCGGCCGCGGGCTGGATGCCGCGGCCCGGCACGCGGCCTGCCGCGAGGGCCACGCGAGCGCCGGAGAGCGGCAGGGCGTCGACCCAGTCGCCGCCGGACCCGGCGTGCACGTACGTGTGCGCCACGTCCATCGCCTCGTGCGAGGGAAGTCCGCCCGGACGCAGAACATGCTGCAGCGTCACCAGGGAGTTGTGCTCGCGCAGATGGCGACGGGCGTTGTCCAGGCAGGCGGCCGTGCGTCGGGCGAGCCCCGTGGCCAGGGTCAGATCGTCGGGCCCGAACGGCCTGCGCTCCCCCCAGCGGCAGAACGTGGCCAGTCCGAGGCAACGGTCCTGGGCGACCAGTGGCGCGACGATCAGCGAATGGACCTCTTCTCCCTGGGGGATCCACAAGCCCAGCAACGCCCGCTGCCCTTCGGGGCCCAGCGGGTCGACCAGGCGCGGTGTGAGGTCGGCGAGCGCCTCGACAGTGGACACCGGGGCGCCGCCGCCGGCGGTGTCGCTGCCGGTGCCCGGAGCCTCGTCGCTCCGGATCCGGGAGGCGGCCCGTCGCAGCTGGGCGCCGGGCCGTACGGGGCCGCGGTCGACGTCCTCGCCCGCGAGCACCGCCTGCAGGACGTCGACCGCGATGCCGTCGGCCGGTACCGGCACCGAGACCTCCGCCAGACTCCGGGCGGTGTCCAGCGCGTCGAGTGTCGACCCGATCCGGTCGCTGGCCTCGGCCAGTACGGTCAGCCGCTCCTGGGCCAGATAGCGAGCGGTGACGTCGACGGTGGCGTCCGCTATGCCCAGGATCCGGCCCTCGCCGTCCTCCAGACGGAAGATGGCGGTCGAGTAGACGTGCTCGTGCAGGGGATCGCCGGGCGGTCGCATGTGCTTCTCCACGCCGATGGCCGGCTGCCCGGTGGCGAGCACCTCCTCCATCACCCGCTCCACCGTCTCCGCGGCGAAGCCCGGCCACACCTCGGTGGGGCGTCTGCCCGAGGCCTCCTCGACCGAGGTGCCCTGCATGCCTTCGGCCGCTGCGTTGAACCGGATGAGCCGCAGCTGCGGGTCGAGGACGTACAGGCCCATGGGAGAGAGCGTGAACAGCGTCTCGAGAAGGGCCCGCTCAAGCTCGTCCGGTCCGTCCGGTCCCGCGGGCTCGGCGGCCGTGATCACCACGTCCCAGCTCGTGTCCGCCTCACCCGGCCGCTCGGGGCGGACGGTCAGCCGGCACCTCAGCAGGGTGCCGTCGCGGCGCCGCAGCACGACCTCGGCCTCGGTGCCCGCGGCGGCCGGCGAGTCCTTGGCGAGGGCCGTCACGGCCAGCAGGTCGGCCGCCGAACGCCCCAGCACCGCTTGGCCCTGGTGACCGAGGAGAGCCTCGGCCTCGGGGCTCCAGCCGATCAACGTGCCCTGCCGGTCGACCACGACATGGGCCGCGTGCCCCGCCCCGGGCTCGCCGGGCGGGCCGCTCCGGCCGGTGACATGGCATGCGCGCATGGTGATCAACCCTCACTCGCCCAGGGGGCATCGCACGCATCCCAGTGTCCTCCACGCCGGCCGTCGTCGACATCGGAGCGGCTCTGCCGGACGACCGCTGCAGCCTGCGGTCAGAACAAGGGCAAAACGGCGAAGTTGCGGTGGAACACGTCGTCCGGATCCCATGCCGCCCTGAGGTCACCCGCACCGGCACCCGATGATCCGTAGCCCCGGAGTTCCCCGGCGCCAGTCCAACTCCCGTCCCTCTCGCCCCCCTTACAAGTCCGGCGATGCCGCCACCCCATGCCGACGCGGGACAATCAGCCCAACTCAACTATTTTCATAGCGCGATGATTATCGCCTTGATAACATCTGTGCGTGAATGCAGAAGCGAACGCGGTGAACGACGGGCAGCGCGACCCCTTGGACCGGCTGGGATTCCTCCTGGCCCGACATGGCGCCATCACGGACAGCCGAGTCCGCCACGCGTTCGAGACCTGCGGACTGGCTCCCCGGGAGGGCGCGACCCTGATCCTGCTGGGCAAGTCCGGATTCATGAGCCAGCAGGCCCTCGCGGCGGCACTCGAAGTCGACCCCAGCGTGATGGTCGGGATCCTGAACGAACTGGAATCCGCCCGACTCCTGGAACGCCGGCGAGACCCGTCCGACCGCCGCCGGCACATCGTGACCCTCACCGAGGAGGGACGTCGCACCCTCACGAAGGCCCACGAAGCCGTGGCCGACGTGGAGCGGGAACTGTTCGGAGACCTCTCCCCGGAGGAGATCGCCACCCTGCGCGGCCTACTGGCCCGGATCCGGACGAGCCCCGGCGACGCCGCCTGCTCCGAGTAGCAGCAGCGAGACGATGGTCACAGCACCAAAATCCTTGATGCCCATAAATCATCCTGTACCTTAAATCTTGCAGTGCCGCTCCGGTAGGCGCCGCAGGAACGTCCAGGGGCTTGAGCGGAGCCGCCGGCAAGTACTCGCGGCGGGCGGACCGGCCGGGGCCGGCACTGCCCGGGGCCCGCAGAGGGCCGCAGGACCTGCGCCATGCAGGGGCATGGAGGCGCAGGCAGGCCGCACCCAAGGGACGGGGTGACGGCCGCGGGACACGGCATCCCCGTGTCCGCAGGGGCGGTGTCCCCCGCGCTTGGGAAGCGCCGGGAGCGGATGCCGCCCCTCGTACCGTCCGTACCCGGAATCACGGCAGATCGCCGCCATTGCCTGCCAGGACGCTGCGGTCGTTCACCAACCGCCCGGCCGTCACTGCTCGGTGCATACCGGGTCCCCCGGAGTGGTACGAACCTTGGCCAGCAGACCGCGGAGCGCCGTCAGCTCTTCGGGCGAGAGATCGGCGAAGAGGCCGTGCTCGACCTCGGTCACCGCGTCCTGGGCCTTGGTCAGCAGGTCGCGTCCCTCCTTCGTGATCGCCACGATGTGGCGGCGACGGTCGGCGGGGTCGCGGCGGCGCTCCACGAGTCGTGCGGACTCGAGGTCGTTCAGGATCGCGACCATGATGCTGGGGTCCACTTCAAGCGTCGCAGCGAGGGCCTGCTGCCCCATGGACCCCGCCTTGCCCAGCAGCATCAGCGTCGTGCCCTGGCGCACCGCAAGCCCACACGACTCGAAGGCGTGGTGAACGCGGCTGTTCGCGATGGCGCCGTTCCGCGCCAGCAGGAAGCCGAGCTGATCCAGCGGGTCACTCTCGGCCGCATCGGCCACGGCTTCGTTCACGGTCATGCCTACATGCTATCAAAGTCACGATCATCTGGCCGATTCAATCATTGATATTCTCTCATTACCCCTCCATCGCCGAGGCGCGACCCCTCGGCCCCGAGCTGCCGGGAGGTCTGCAGGGCGGTCCGCGACATCGCGGCCGGACTGGTCTCGGCGACTCATCCGGCTCGGTGGACGTGCCACCCGCGCGGTAGCGTGGCGAGGTGGGCGAGTCCGAGGAGTTGAGCGAGCGGGAGCGACGTGCCTGGCACGGCTTCCTCACGATGCAGGAGGGCGTCCGCCGCCGCCTGAATCGCCAATTGCTCCGTGACTTCGGCCCGTCGGTGGCGGACGACGCCATTCTGAGCACGAAGAGGACGCCCGCGGCAGCCACATCGCCCTCACCGACGCGGGACGTGAGGCCATCGCGAAGGCCATGCCACTGCACCTGAAGTACGTGCGGCGCCTCTTCCTCGACGTACTCAGCCCTCGGCAGCTCGATGTGCCGGCCGCCGTGTCGGACTCCGTGCCGGAGAACCTGGTCGGCGGTCACGGTCACGGTGGCGGCCAGTGCGGTGCCTCCGCCTGCCGTACCGCCCGCCCCACCCTCGGAAACCGCGTGAACAAAGGAAAGACCATGGAGCACGACCAGGGGGCCGGCCCCATCACCTCGTCCACCAATGACGCTCTGTTCGGAGACGTCCATGTCTCACTGGACACCCGGGAAGGGGTCGTGACCGTCGACGGCGAGGGAATCCCGTCGATCGTCATCCGCCGGGCCGGCGGCACCGAGGCGGACGACCACACCCCGGTCGGCACCCGGGACGGCTCACTGCTCTCCCTGGAGATCGCCGGCCGTGCCACCCTGCTCCGCCCGGCCAAGGGTCGGCTGACCCGCAAGTCCTTCCGGGTGGACGTCATTCAGGACGACACCACTTATCGCCTGGTGCCGGACTCGATCCCGGGGAGCCGGCTGCTCCGGGACGGGCAGCACATCGGGGACTTCGCGTCGGACGGGGACGGCATCGTCCTGGCCGAGTGGAAAGAAGGCGCGGAGGTGCAGCCGGTGGAGGCCGCGGTCGGATATGCCCTCGCGGTGGCTTTCGGCACCGGGGCGCAGCCCATGTGGATGCTGGTGCTGGACGCCCTCGGCGACCTGTTGCCCGGCTGAGCGGCGTACACAGGGGCAGGTGTCCTACCGCGGCCCGACGGCCGGCACCCAGGGCTGATCGACCGACACGGGCCGCCTTGGGTGAGGGGTGCTGGTTTCCGGGCTTCACCACCAACGGACCCTCCCGACGCCCTTGTTAGGATCCCCAACGGACCAAAGGGGGCAGAATCGGCCTCCTAAGTGGCCGGATACGACATCTTCGATCGAGCGCGTGGCACGGCCTCGGCGGTCGAGCGGAGGGCGTGAACGCGGCGGGACCGCACGTGCCTCGTAGAGGTGCCTGTCGCCGCGGGAAGCCCCGGTGGTCGTCTACGGGCACGACTGTCCTGTGCTGGGACAAGGGGGATGGGAGCCGCCATGGTGTCCGTGGGAGAGAGACTGAGCAGTGCCCGAGGACGGGCCTTCATCGGCCGGGACGAGGAACTCGTGCGCTTCGGGGAGGCTTTGGCCGGCGACCCACAGGCGCCGTTCGCGTTCTATGTGTTCGGGCCGGGCGGTCTCGGCAAGTCGACGCTGCTGCGGCGCCTGGCGGACGATGCTCGTGCGGCGGGCCGGCTGCTCATCGAACTCGACGGCCGCTTCGTCAGCCGGGACCCGGCCGATTTCGAGCAGGCGGCCGGCCCTTTCCTGGACGTTCCCGGCACGGTCCTGGTCGTGGACTCCTTCGAGCACTGCCAGTGGCTGGAGAGCTGGCTGTGGCAGCACTTCCTGCCTCGCGCCGCGGACGACACCCTGGTCGTCCTTGCCGGCCGGCTCGCTCCGCAGCCGCAGTGGACCGCCGACCCCGCCTGGGACGGGCTCCTGCACGTGACCGAACTGGAGCCGTTCTCCGAGAAAGAGGCCCGGAGCCTGCTGGCCGCGGCGCAGATCCGGCCCGAACTACGGGAGCGGGTGCTCCGCTTCGCCGCAGGCAACCCGCTGGCGCTGTCCCTCGCGGCGGCGGCAGGGTCAACGGGCCCCGGCAGCGAGGAGATCTGGGCCCCGTCGGCCGACGTCCTGCGAACCCTGTTGGCGGGGTTGATCGGTGAGGTGCCCACGGTGGCCCACCGCCGTGCCCTGGAGGTGGCGGCGCAGGCGCACTCGACGTCCGAGGAACTGCTCACCGCGGTGCTGCCCGAGGAGGACACCCACCTCCTCTTCTCCTGGCTCAGGGACCTGCCGTTCATGGAGTCCACGCACCGGGGGCTCCACCCGCACGACGCGGCACGCGGAACCCTGGCCGCCGACCTGCGCTGGCGAGCGCCCAACGCCTTTGTGTCGATGCGCCGTCGATTGGCGGAGGAGTACCTGCGCCTGCTGCGCGAGGCGCCCGAGGAGCGGGTGTGGACCGTCACCGATGAGCTCTTCTACCTCTTCCGAGAGGTGGAGACCCTGGCGCGTCTGCGTACCTGGTCCCGCGAGGACGAGGTGCACGACCGTCCGCTGCACCCGCACGACCTCGATGTGGTGCTGCGGATGGCAGAGGAGACCGAGGGGTCCGCCTCCGCGGAACTGGTTCGCTACTGGGCGCAGCGCCAGCCGCAGGCCTTCAGCGTCTACCGTCTCGTGAGCACGGGCCGGATCGTGGCGTTCACGGCCCGACTCGCTCTGCCGGCCCCTCCCGATCCCCAGGACCTGGCCACCGATCCCGTCGTGGCTGCCGCCTGGGAGCACACCGAGGCCACCGCGCCGGTGAGCCCGGGCGAGCACATCGGCATCAGCCGCTTCTCGATCTACCCCGAGCGGTACCAGGTCCCCTCGCGCGTCATCGACCTGAGCAGTTCCCGTGCCCAGGCGGAGTCCGCCCGTGCGCGCGGCCGCGCGTACGGCTTCGCCGTCTGGCGGGACGCCGATGCCTGGTCCGTGCGCGTCAAGGGCACCCTCGACGACACCGGGGCGCGACCGCGAGTCGGTGAACGGACCTACGGACTGTTCAGCGTCGACTGGCGCAAGGTACCCGTGGAGACCTGGCTCCGCCGCTTCATATCGACCACCGTCGAGCCCCTACGGTCCGGACCGTCGCCCATCTCTCGTACCGCGTTCGACCAGGCCGTACGTGAAGCGCTGACGCACTGGCGCGACGCGGGCGCCTTTGCCACCTGTGCCCTGATGCGCGCCCGCCTCGCCGCCGACTTCCCCGATCCCGTCGAGGAGTTGCGCGTCCTGCTGCGCCAGGCCGTCGACGACCTCGCCGGTGACCCGCGCGGAGCACGGGCCCGCGAAGCCCTGACGGCGGGCTACTTCTCCGGTGCGCCCACCCAGGAAGCCGCCGCCCGCCGCCTCGGCCTCCCGTACGGCACCTACCGTCGCCACGTCCGTCAGGGCCTGGACCTGCTCTGCGAGAACCTGTGGCAGCAGGAGCTGCACGGCCCTCGATAGCGACCCGCTGACGCACGCGGATTCACGGCATGTCCACGCTCCAGTCCCAGATCGCCCCGTCCCCCGGCCGCGGGTCGTAGAGCGCCCGCCCGCCGGGCGTGAACCGGCTGAGTTCGGTCGGCAGCGCGGCCCCCGCCGCGATGTCCTCCGCGCTCCAGCCCGTGATGTCGAGCAGAAGGCCATCAAGGGGACCGCCGACGAGCTCCACGTACGAGCGGCCGGCCACAGGCCCCTGCTCCCCATCATGATCGGCACCGTAGACCCGGCGCACGGCAAGTTCCTCGTCCATGGAAACAGCCTCGCAGCCAGGTACGACAACGAACCTTCCCGGCCACAGCGCAGCAGGCGGGGACAGGCCTCAGCGGCTGTGCGCTTCCGATCGCCATCGGCGGCGGCCGAGGAGGACGACGGCCGAACCCACGGTCACCGACACAGCGGCGATGCCGCCGAGGGTGATGGCCTGCCTGGTCTGCCGCCCCGAGCCGGTGTTCGCGAGCGTCGTGCCGGACGGATCGGCGGCGGTCGCCGTGGCGCTCCGGGCGGCCCGCTCGATCAGGCGGGTGACCGCGCCCGGCTGGGACACCGAGACGGCGTGGGAGGCGTTGACCTCGACGGTGTGCGCGTGGGCGCGCCGGGCCATGAAGCGTTGCGCCGCCGGCGGGATGTTGCGGTCCTCGGTGGTGATCAGGGTCCAGGAAGGGATGGTCTTCCAGGCGGCCTTGGTGGCTTTCTCCTCCAGCGCCGAGGCGGCCACGGGGCGCTGAGTGGCGGCCATCAGGTCGGTGACCGACGTGGGCACGTCGGCGGCGAACTGGTCGTGGAACTTGTCGGCCTTGATGTACTGGTCGGTGCCGGTGCCACCGCCGGGAAGAGGGAAGGGCACGTTCTTGATGGTGGGACCGAGCGTGCTCCCGGGGTACTTGTTGGACAGCCCCAGGGAACTCTCCCCCACCGCGGGGGCGAAGGCGGCGACGTAGACCAGCGCCTTGACCTGGGCGTCCCCGACGGCAGCTTCGCTGATCACGGAGCCGCCGTAGGAGTGACCGACGAGCACGACCGGTCCGTGCACGCTCTTCAGCACGCTGTGGACGTACTCGGCGTCACTGGCCAGCCCGCGCAGCGGGTTGGCTGGAGCGATGACCGAGTACCCCGCCTGTTGCAGGCGCTGGAGCACGCCGTTCCAGCTGGACCCGTCGGCGAAGGCACCGTGTACCAGCACGATGGTGGGTTTCATGCCGCCGCCTGCGCCACCGTCCGCCGCAGCCGGTGCCGCCGGGACCGCGCACAGGGCCGCGACGGCGATTCCTGCCGCCGCGCCGTGGAGACGCCGTGTGTGGCGTCGTATGCCATGGACCGCACTCATGGGGTTCTCGCCTTCCGTTGGCCTACGGCGTTCAGCTTCACGCGTCCGTGGCGGTGAGCCAGCTCAGCCAAGGCAATCGGGTGAAATCGCTACGGCAGTCGGTGTAACTGCTTCCGCGAGAGGCGTGGCGGGCGCTCGCCTCACACAAGCGGGAGCCTGTGTGTGTTCCCACGGGCGCGTCGAGGTGGTGTCGGTGGCGCCACCCTGTGCCGTGCGGCCGGCGACCTCGACGGTGGAGCCGCCGCTGACGGTACGCACGCTCCGACCACGGGGTCGCGTCTCGCGCCGCGGGCAGATCCGGGCGCGACCGTCAGCGACACCGGCGGGCGTTGAGCCGGGCGGCCTGGCGCGTCAGGTGGTCGCGCTCGGCGAGGTTGGGTGCCTGGTGGGCCGCCTCGGCGTACAGCCGTGCCGCCGTCGCCAGGTCGCCGTCGCGCTCGTGGAGGTACGCCGCCACCGCGGTGTGGCGGGGCAAGGGGTATCCCCTGCTCGAAGAGCTCGGGGAAGAGGCGTCCAGCGCCGCGAGCGCCGCCAGTCCGGCCCGCGGTCCGTCGGCCTCCCCGACGGCGACCGCGCGGTTGAGCCGGACGACCGGGCTCTCGGTCAGGCGCGTGAGCTCGTCGTACCACTCGACGATCTGCACCCAGTCGGTCTCCTCGGCGGTGGGCGCGTCGGCGTGGAGTGCCGCGATGGCGGCCTGGGCCTGGAACTCGCCCAGCCGGTCGCGGGCGAGGGCCGCCTGGAGGATCCACACGCCCTCGGCGATCAGCGCGGTGTCCCATCGGCCGCGGTCCTGCTCGGCGAGCGGCACCAGGCTGCCGTCGGGCGCGGTCCGGGCGGCACGCCGGGCGTGGTGGAGCAGCATGAGGGCGAGCAGCCCGGCCACCTCGGGGTGGTCGACGCGGGCCGCGAGCTGCCGGGTGAGCCGGATGGCCTCGGCGGAGAGGTCGACGTCGCCGGAGTAGCCCTCGTTGAACACGAGGTAGAGGACGCGCAGCACGGTGGCGACGTCGCCGGGCCGGTCGAAGCGCACGCCGGAGACGGTGCGCTTGGCCCGGCTGATGCGCTGCGCCATCGTCGCCTCCGGCACCAGGTAGGCCTCGGCGATCTGGCGGGTGGTGAGACCGCCGACGGCGCGCAGGGTGAGCGCGACCGCGAACGCCGGGGTCAGCGACGGGTGGGCGCACAGGAAGTAGAGCTGCAGCGTGTCGTCCGCGGCGGGCGCGGGCCCCGGTGCCGGTTCCTCGTCGACGAGGTCCTCACGGCGGCGGCGTGCGGCATCCGCCCGGGTCGCGTCGAGGAACCGGTGCCAGGCCACGGTGACCAGCCAGCCCTTCGCATCCCGCGGAGGGTCGGCCGGCCAGACGCGGACGGCCTGGAGCAGTGCGTCCTGCACGGCGTCCTCGGCCGCCGCGAAGTCGGCTCCGCGGCGGACGAGAACGGCGAGCACGCTGGGCGCAAGGCTCCGAAGCAGAGCCTCATCCATGGAAGGTGCAGTCCGAGGTGGTGGGCGGCTCGGTCAGGAACGGGCGCAGCTCCAGCCACTCGTGGATCGGCTCCCCGCCCGCTCCCGGGGCGGCCGACAGCTCTCCGGCAAGTTCGAGGGCGCGCTCGTAACTGTCGACGTCGATCACCATCCACCCGGCGATGAGATCCTTGGTCTCGGCGAACGGGCCGTCCGTGACCGGCGGGCGGCCCTCGCCGTCGTACCGGACGAAAGTCCCGCCGGGGGCGAGCGCCTGGCCGTCGACGAACTCGCCGGTCCCTTCGAGCCGGGTGGCGAAGTCGCGCATGTACTGCACGTGGGCCGAGATCTCCTCCGGCGTCCACTTGTCCATCGGCACGTCGTTCACCGAAGCCGGGGCGCCGCGGTAGTGCTTGAGCAGCAAGTACTTGGCCATGGTGTTCCTCCTCGCTGGTGCGACCCATTGTGGTCGCCTTCACTGCGGGGACGGAGCCAGTCACGGGTTCTCGACATGGCCGTCCGACTTTGTTCTCGGGCTTTCGTGGAGGAGCCCGGGTGAGCCGCCGCCCAGAAGGATCTCGGTCGCAGTGTGACCCTTCTGCAACAGCTCCCGAGAGGGGCTCCTTCGCAGGTCGGCGACCGGACGCGGCTGCTTACACTGTCGACGTGCCACGAGTCCTTATTGTCGAAGACGACCCGGATGTCCGTAAGGCTGTCGAACTGGGGCTGCGACATCAGGGGCATGACGTCTTCGCCGCCGGAACGGGTGAAGAGGGACTGGAACGGCTCCACCCCTGCCATCCGGACGTCGTCGTTCTCGACCTCATGCTGCCCGGCATGTCCGGCCTCGACGTATGCCGGCGGATCAGGGAACGCGACCAGGTGCCGATCATCATGGTGACCGCCAAGGGCGACGACATCGACGTGGTCGTGGGGCTGGAGGCCGGCGCGGACGACTACGTGGTCAAGCCCGTGCAGGCCCGGGTGCTCGACGCGCGAATACGGGCCGTACTGCGCAGGCAGGACTCGTCGGTCTCCGACGCCGTCCGGCCCAGGGCGGAGTCGCACGGCCTGCTGATGATCGACCGGGCCGGGCTCGTGGTGACGCACGGTGGTGAACCCGTCGCGCTCGCGCCCTCCGAGCTTCGGCTGCTGCTGACCCTGTCGGCCTCGCCCGGCCAGGTGTTCAGCCGCCAGCAGCTGCTGGAAGCGGTCTGGGAGCACAGCTACTACGGCGACATACGGCTCGTGGACGCCTGTGTGAAGCGATTGCGCGGCAAGCTCGGCGAGCTGGGCGGGGATCCCCGGTACATCCAGACCGTACGCGGCTTCGGATACCGCTTCGGTGCCGCGTGAGCGGCCGGACATCCGTACGGGCAGGCAGGCGCGTACGCGAGGGCGAGACCGTCGCAGCCGGGCAGGGCCCCAGGGCGGCGAGGTTCTCCCGCGCGATCCTGGCGAAGGTCCCGCTTCCGCTGCGGGGCCTGCGCTCGCGCCTGGTGGTGGCCTTCGTGCTGGTGGCCATGACGAGTGCCCTGAGCACGGGAGCCGTCGCCTTCCGGGAGGCGCGCACGGGGGTGCTGCAGCAGAGCCAGGACTCCGTCATCCGGCAGTTCCGGACGAGCGTCAACGCCGTGGCCGCCCAGCTTCCCCCGGCGCCGAGCCAGGTGCACCTGCAGAAGGCGGTCACCCAGGTGCTCCAGGCCAACCCGTCGGAAGGACGGCGGGTACTGGCCACGCACGGCGACCTCCGCGCCTACGCGGTGAGCGCCGACTTCGACAAGATCAGCCCGCAGCTGCGCCGGTCCGTGCAGACCCATCGCGCCGCGGTGTTCCAGCGGGTGAACGCCGACGGGCATCCCTATCTCGTCGTCGGAATGCCGGTCACGTACACCAGCGGCGAAGGCACGGAGTCCAGGCTCTCGGGGACGGTGATGTACCTGGTGGTGCCGCAGAACACCGAACAGGCCTACGTCGAAGCGATCGTCGGCGCCATCAAGCAGGCCACCCTGGTGGCCCTGGGCCTCGCCGTCGTCCTGGCGCTGCTGGCCGCGAGGGGCGTGCTCCGTCCCGTACGGGCGTTGCGCCGGGCGACGCGTCGGATGGCCGAGGGGCACCTCGACGTCCGGCTGGTCGTCAACGGTTCCGACGAGCTCGCCGACCTCTCCCGGTCCTTCAACCACACGGCGGCGGCCCTGGAGGATTCGGTCGCGGAGCTGCGCCGCCTGGAGGCCCAGGCGCGCCGCTTCGTCGCGGACGTCTCGCACGAACTGCGGACGCCGCTGGCGGCGATGTCAGCGGTCACCGACGTGCTGGACGCGAACGCACGGGACCTGAACCGGGATACCGGCGAGGCGTTGCGGCTCATCAGTGAGGGAACCAGTCGGCTGAGCGTGCTGGTGAACGATCTGATGGAGATCTCCCGATTCGACGCCGGCGCGGCCGAACTCAGCCTGGACGAGATCGACCTGGCCGAGTTCGTACAGCACACCCTCGCCGGTCGGGGATGGCAGGGCCAGGTGGAGACCCACCTGCCCCCACCGGGCGCGCTCCGGGCGCGCGTGGACCCGCGCCGGCTCGACGTGGTGATGGCCAATCTGGTGGGCAACGCGCTGCGGCACGGGGCGCCGCCGGTGCGGCTGACCCTGGGCGTGAGAGAGGAGCGGCCGGACGTGGCGTGGGCCGTCATCGAGGTGACCGACAGCGGACCGGGCATCGCCGAGGAAGCCTTGCCCCACATCTTCGAGCGCTTCTACAAGGCGAGCACCACACGGATCAGAAGCGAGAGCAGCGGACTGGGTCTGGCCATCACGGCGGAGAACGTGTACCTGCACGGGGGACGTATCAGCGCCGCCAACCTTCCCGGGGGCGGAGCGATGTTCACGGTCGAGCTCCCCCTGCACCGCGCCCCCGCGGCCGCCGGTCACGACTCCACCGCGGGTGCCCGGTGAAGGGCGCGCGAGGGACGGCGCTATCGGCCGGACTCGCGGCCGCGCTGACGCTGATGCTGACGGCGTGCGGAGTCCCCCCGTCCGACGTCATCGAGGCCGGCGAACCTGCGAGCGTCGTGCGGCACCCCAGTCCGACGCCCTCCGTGCCGGTCGTCGTCTCCCTCTACTTCCTGGACGACGGTGCCCTGACGGCTTATCCCCGCACTGTCGGTGATCCTTCGGACCTCGGGTCCGTCGTGGCCCAGCTGTTCGGCGGACCGACGACAGGGGAGGCCGCGACGGCCACCACGGAGCTGCCCCGCCTGACGGACGCACCGGACGTGATGGCCGACAGCGGCAACCTCGTGTCCATCAAGCTCCCCCAAGGCGTCGCTCGCCTCAGCCGTCCGGCCATGCTGCAGTTGGCGTGCACGGTGGCTCACGCGAGCGGGCCGTTCACCGCGCTACCCGCGGACGCGCAACGCAGCGGTGCGCCCGCGACACCTCCCGTCGATGCGCAACGCTCCCCCGCAGACACGAGTGTCCAGGTGCTCGGGTCCGGATGGACGATGACGCAGTCGGCCGACTCGTGTCCCGACCTTCCGCAGCCGTAGGAGGAGCCCGGGCACGGCGGGCGTCACTCCGCCGGTGCGCCCACCCGCAGGCGGTTGCCGTCGGGATCGCGGAGCTCCACCTCACGCGCCCATGGCGCGGTGGTCACCGGCACGCCGAACTCATCCGCGACGGCGTCGACATCGCGCACACGCAGGTAGAGCAGTGTGTCGGGGCGGGCGTCGCCCGTGTGCTCCGACAGGAACAGTTTCACCCCGTCGCGCGCGATCTCGACGAAGGCCGGGTATCCGGGCTCGAACCGGTGCTCCCATTGCTTGGTGAACCCGAGGCGCTCGTACCAGGAGACCGCCGTGGCAGCGTCGGCGACGTGGAGGACGGGGATCGCCTCTTCCTCCGTCTCCCCAGGCTGCTGGGCGGGATCGGGCGCGGGATCGGGCACTGACGGTTCCTCCCCCGAGGACTGTGCCGCGAGAGCCGCGTCGGACCGACCCGCGGCGATCGCCGGCGCGTCGACGATGCGCAGCAGGTACGTGTCCATGATCCAGCCGTGCCGGGCGCGCGCTTCGGAGCGGATGCGGCTGATGCGTTCGGCGACCTCCGACAGCCGTCCGGAGACGAGGAGTTCGTCGGGAGTGCCGATGTAGGCGCCCCAGTAGATCCACACGGCGTCGCCCTCGACCTCGGTGAACGACTCCTGGGAGTCGAGCATCACCACGATGTCGCCGTCGTTGTTCAGGCCCACCTCCGGCAGCCCCCGGGCCGGGGTGATGTGGACGGGGCGGCCGACCTGGTTGAGGGTGATGCGGTGCCGTGCCGCGAGCGCGGAGACGCTGCTGATGCCGGGGATCACCTCGACGTCGAAAGCGACGGTGCCCCGGCCTTCGATCTCGGCCAGGATGCCGAGGGTACTGTCGTAGAGGGCCGGGTCGCCCCAGACCAGGAACGCACCGGTCTCCCCCGGAGCCAGCTCGTCCCGGACGAGGCGTTCGTACACGTCCGCGCGCCGACTGCGCCAGTCGTGGACCGCGGCGGTGTACTCGCTGCGGCCCTCTCGGGTGCGGTCGCGCCAGGGGTCGTCCGCTTCGACGACGCGGTACGGCTCGCGGGCGTGGTCGTCGAGCATGCGGTGGCGCAGATCGGTGAGCGAGGACTTCTCCGGCCCTTTCCCGAGGACGAAGAAGACGTCGGCCCGGCGCATGGCCTTCACCGCCGCGAGCGTCAGATGGTCCGGGTCACCGGCACCGATGCCGATGACGAGGAGGTGGCGCTGGTCCGTGGTCATGGAGACGGCCTTCTGGGCGGGAGATCGGGATGCGGGCGGCCGGCCCGCCGGCGCTCTTCACGACGGCGGGCCGGCGGCGAACGCACAGGTCAGCGATGGGTGAACTCGGGTGGCCGCTTGTCCGTGAAAGCGGTCATGCCTTCCTTCTGGTCGGCGGTCGCGAACACGGAGTGGAACAGGCGGCGTTCGAAGCGTACGCCTTCGGTGAGCGTGGTCTCGAAGGGGCGGTTCACGGGCTCCTTCGCCATCATCGCGACCGGGCGGACATGCCGGCGACGGTCTCGGCGACGGCGAGTGCCTCGCCGAGCAGGTCCTCGGCCGGGACGATGCGGGAGACGAGCCCGGCCCGTTCGGCTTCGTCGGCATCCATGGTGCGGCCCGTCAGGCACAGTTCCATGGCCTTGGCCTTGGCCTTGGCCTTGGCCTTGGCCTTGCCGACCGCGCGGGTCAGCCGCTGGGAGCCGCCGATGCCGGACGCCTCGTCTCGCTGCTCCCCTGTCGGCAGTCCTGCTGGTAGGCCTGGTCCTCAACGCCACGCTCGGCTGGTCCTGGGCCGACCCCATCGCCGCCCTCGTGATTGCCGCTGTCGCAGTCAAGGAAGGTCGCGGCGCATGGCAGGGCAAGGGCTGCTGCGCACCCGCCACCCACGCCCACACGCCGACCCCCGTCGGGGCAGTCACGGCCGAGGCGGACGCGTGCGACTGCAAGCCGGGACGCACCTGCTGCCCGTGAACATCTCGCTACCGGCCCGTGCCGAGGGGCCAGGTCCGTCGATACTGGCCGGACGATCGAGGAGCGGCGGGGGAACTGGTGGACTGGACGATCTGTGCGGGGCTCGCGGCAGGTCTGCTGATCTCCACGGTGACCACTCCGGTCGGTGTGTCCGGCGCGGTCTTCCTCCTCCCGGTCCAGCTCAGCGTCCTCGGTGTGCCCAGCCCCGCGGTCACGCCGACGAACCTGCTGTTCAATGTGGTGGCCGGGCCAGGCGCCCTCTGGCGATACCGCCGCGACGGCGCTCTGCGCGGCGGCCTGGCGCGGCGCCTGGTCCTGTGGACGCTGCCCGGCGTCATCGCCGGCGCCGCCGTCCGCGTCTTCGCCCTCCCCGGCCCGGACGTCTTCCGCGTCCTGGTCGCCGCCCTGCTGCTGCCACTTGGCGCATGGCTGTGCCTGCGCACTCTGCGTCCGGCCCGGCAGCGTTTCGACACGGCCGAGCCGTCGGCGCCCGCGCTCGCCGCCCTCGCCCTGACAGTCGGAGTGGTGGGCGGGATCTACGGGATCGGCGGCGGTTCCCTGCTCGGGCCCGTCCTCGCCGCGCGCGGCATGCCCATGGCCCGCATCGCACCGGCCACGCTCGCCGCGACCTTCACCACCTCCGCCGCCGGAGCCGCCGCCTACGCCGTACTGGCCCTGGCGAGCTCCGGGCCCGTCGCGCCCGACTGGTGGCTCGGCCTGGCCTGCGGCCTCGGCGGCCTGATCGGCGGCTACCTCGGCGCCAAGCTCCAGCCCTGCCTGCCCGAAACCGTGCTCCGCCTCCTGCTCGGCATCCTCGCCGCCGCCCTCGGCGCGCTGTACGCCGCCGAGGCTGTTTCCTAGTCGCGGCCGGTCAGCGGCAGCACGCACCAGCGTCGGCGGGTTCAGCAAGCCTTCCGGGCAAGGCCCTCGAATGCGCCCTTGGTCATGGCGCCTTGACGGGTCAACACCTCGCCCGCCGGCACCCGGGCGAGGTGATCGACGTCGAAGGTCACCGAGGCGCTGTACACGTAGGCGTCATCAGGATCGCCGAACGCGAGTTCATACGTGTAGTCCGGTTGCAGGGTCTGCGGGCCACGAGTCTCGGCTTCCCACTGTGCGGGCGGGGCGAACAGGGGAAAGTCCGCAACCACGTGCGGCCCACGGGTGTCCCAGCCGATCCAGGGTTCGTCCGTCTCGGACGCCTCGGGGACCGTGTCCTGCGTCGCGTCCGAGGTGGCCCCTTCCGCCGCCCGGGCCATGGTGCCGCGCAGCTCAGGACCGCGCACCCGCCCGTCGTCGTCGCAGGACCGCAGCAACGCCTGTGCAGTACCCCGCTCATCCACATACACCGCCACGAGCGTGCGTTGCTCCGGTGAGCATCCCGCCGCCGACAGCACGATGACGCCGCTCAGTGCCGAAGTAAGGCCCACCCGCGCTGTAGTGCTCGTCCAGCCCGCCACCACTCCGCCTCCCCCACGCGCCGATCCCGTACCACGCCCGCCCGCACCGACTCGGACATCCGACCACCGACATCCCAAGTATGCGCACTACCAAGACGCGGAGCCCTGAACGTCCGCCACCGTCAGCCGTACACCGGCCCGCCTCGCCGACGGTACCGCCCAAGCATCGTGCCGATTCCTGGCCCGGCAGGCAGGTGGTTCGCCGGCGGGTGCGTGTCGGACCGGTATCGTCCGGCGCGATGGGCCGGGCGTCCGGTCCGTGCTGAGGAGGGGAGCGCCGTGAGCAATCGCCGGCACGCGACCGGTTCGGATGACGGATCAGCATCACGGCCGTCGGCAGCGCACGGTCCGGGCGCGCGCGACACGGTGCGCCTCGCGCTGGTGATCGGCGCTCTCGGTGTGGTGTTCGGCGATATCGGGACCAGCCCGATCTACACCCTCCAGACGGTGTTCAACCCGAGCGACCCGCATCCCGTCCCCGTCAACACCGAGAACGTGTATGGGGTGGTCTCGCTCGTGTTCTGGTCAGTGGTGATCATCGTCATGGTCACCTACGTCCTGCTGGCGATGCGCGCCGACAACGACGGCGAGGGCGGCATCATGGCGCTGATCACCCTGCTGCGGCGGTGGAGCACGCAGCAGGGACGGAAGGCGACCGCGGTCCTTGCGGCGCTGGGCATCTTCGGCGCCTCGCTGTTCTTCGGCGACAGCATGATCACCCCGGCGATCTCGGTGCTCTCCGCCGTCGAAGGGATCAAAGTCGTCCAGCCCTCGCTGGAGGAACTGGTCGTGCCGATCACGGCAGTGATCATCGTCATGCTGTTCCTGGTGCAACGCAGAGGAACAGCGGCAGTGGGCCGGGTGTTCGGGCCGGTCATGATCGCCTGGTTCGTGGCCATCGGCGCGTGCGGTGTGCTCGGCGTCGTCGACCACCCGGAGATTCTCAGGGCGCTGTCGCCGACCTACGCACTGGGCTTCCTCTTCGGACACTTCCACATCGCCTTCTTCGCCCTGGCCGGTGTCGTGCTCGCGGTCACCGGCGCCGAGGCGCTCTACGCCGACATGGGGCACTTCGGCCGGCGACCCATCAGCCGCGCCTGGATGTTCCTCGTCTTCCCCGCGTGCGTCCTGAGTTATCTCGGCCAGGGCGCGCTGATCCTCGCCGATCCGGCCAACGTCAGCAGCCCGTTCTTCCTGCTCGTGCCCGACTGGGGACGGCTCCCGATGGTCCTGCTGGCCACGGCCGCGACCGTGATCGCCTCCCAGGCGGTCATCACCGGGGCGTACTCGGTCGCCTCCCAAGCGGCACGGCTCGGCTACCTGCCCAGGCTGCGAATCACCCACACCTCCGAGTCCGCCATGGGCCAGATCTATGTGCCGTGGATCAACTGGCTGTTGATGGTCTCGGTGCTCACCCTCGTCTTCGCCTTCCGCAGCTCCACCGCACTGGCCTTCGCCTTCGGCATGGCGGTCACCGGCACCATCACCATCACCACCCTGTTGTTCTTCTACGTCGCCCGCGCGAAGTGGGGCACACCCATGTGGCTGATCGGTATCGGCGCGACGGCGCTGATGTCCGTGGACCTACTGTTCGTGGCCGCCAACCTGACGAAGTTCGTCCACGGCGCATGGCTCCCGCTGCTCATCGGCCTCGTCGCCTTCACCATCATGACCACCTGGCAACGTGGCCGGGCGATCGTCACCGAGGAGCGGACAGAACACGAGGGCTCACTGTGCGAGTTCATCGAAGAGCTGCGCAGCGGGAAGGCTCGGGCACGTCGCGTCCCCGGCACGGCCGTCTTCCTCAACCGCGGCAAGCAGACCGTGCCACTGGCCATGCGGGCCAACGTCGACCACAACCACGTGCGACACGAACACGTCGTGATCCTGTCACTCGAGACCGAGCCCGTGCCCCGCGTCCCGGAGAACAGGAGGATCGACGTCGACGACCTCGGCTACGCCGACGACGGAATCATCCACGTCACCGCCCGGTTCGGCTACATGGAGACGCCCGACGTGCCCCGGGCTCTCTCGATGCTGGACCCGGCCATGACCGAGGGAGCGCTGCACCTCGACCAGGCGTCCTACTTCCTGTCCAAGATCGAGCTCCAGCGCGGCAAAGCGCCGACCATGGCTCCGTGGCGCAAACGGCTGTTCATCGCCACCTCCTACATCACGGCCGACGCCGCAGAGCATTTCGGCCTGCCTCGCAACCAGACGGTCATCATGGGCTCGCGCATCGAGGTGTGAGCGCCTGCTGCGCACACTGCGTGGGCACGCTTGAGTTCGACCACCGCGTCGGGCTCTTCGCCGCCATGAGCACACACCTCATGGGACGGACCGCCACCCCTGTCACCGCGCGGCCGGCATCCGGCGTCACTGCACCCGCGGTTCCGGTACGCCCTCGGCCCCCACGGCGGGAGTGCCTTCCTGCCGGATGCGGTACCCCCGTCAGGAGAGCGTCGAATCCCCGCGGGGAACGGTGTGAACCGGCCCGACGGGATGCGGTTGTTGTGGCGACAGGCCTCGGCATGACGGATGCCGCATGCCGCATGCCGCATGCCGCATGCCGCATGCCGAGGATCGACGCTGATCATCGCCTCTCCGTGAGGGAGCCCGGCCGGGATTCATATCGCGATATAGCGCTAGTCTTGTCATCGCGCCGCTGCCCGCGTCGCGCGGAGACGTTCGACAGGACCAGGACGGAAGCATGTCGGGAGAGATGTCGCCCACCGGAAAGCGCTCCGACTCCGGCTCGTCGCCCGAGCTGCGAGCCTCCCATGCGGACCGGGACCGGGTGGTGGATGTGCTGCGTATCGCGGCAGGAGACGGCCTGCTGACCGCGGACGAGTTGGACGAGCGCCTGGAAGTTGCCCTGTCGGCACGGACTCTGAGCGAACTGGCTCCGCTCACCGCTGACCTGACGCCCGTATCGGCTACGGGCGGCTTGACCGGAGCAGAGGTCAAGGACCTCGTCCGGATCGAACAGGTCCACAGCGGCGCGGTCGAGCGCGTGGGGCGCTGGGTGGTACCGCGGAGGCTGGAGCTCGCGGTGCAGTGGTGTGAGGTGACACTTGACTTCACTGACGCCGTGATCACGCAGGACACCTTGCGGATCAACGTGGACATGGTGGGGAAGACCCTCAGGCTGGTCACGAGGCCGGGCGTCGTGGTCGATACCGATGGCCTGCAGCTGGCGCACAGCAGGGTCACGTACCGTCAGACTCCGACGAATCCCGATACGCCGGTCACTCTGCGCGTGGAGCTGGTCGGCATGAAGGCTCACGGCCGCGTGGTCGTACGGCCCGCGCGTCGGACGTTCGTGCAGTGGCTGCTGCGCAGGCCTACGTCCCATTCTGCTGGCGCTTGACTCCATCGTGGTGAACGTTCGGCGGGGCCCGTCGCCGAATCTCCCGAACCCCATGCCTGAGCGCTCGACGCCGGTGCCACTGACACACCTCTCCATCACGGCGGGCGCCCGTGTCAAAGAGCGGCTCGCCCAGGCCGCGAGGTCGCCCGAGGCTCTGGCCGAACACGTCAGAGGCCAGCTGATCGATCTGCTGCAACTGCAGGGGTGCCGCTTCGAGTACGGACGCCTCATCGGCCATCCACCACGGCTCGAGCAGAACGGCGACGTCGTCGTGGGACGCAGACACTGGAACGTGGAACGGCACGGCTGGCCGGACGGCGAGATCGAGCTACGGGCCACCGCAAACGGACGCTACCTGGGGCGGTTCATGCTCCGGCCGACCCCAGGTGTCGTAGCGCCACTGCAGGCACGGCTCGTGGCGGTGACGCTCGCCGACCAGGCCGGGGCGGCCCTCGACACGGCGGGACCGCTCCTGGACGCATGACGCCGCGTGACGACGCGTGAGCGATCCCGACCTCATGACGTGGTGGTGGCCGACAGCTCCGGGCGGGACGGCGTATGACCGGTCGCGAGACGGAGGGAGAGCACCATGGTCATGCCTCCGCCGGGCGTGTCCTCGGCGGTGAGAGTGCCGCCCATCGCCTCCGCGAATCCTCGGGCGACGGCGAGCCCGAGCCCGACTCCGTTGCCGCCCGGGGCGTCGCCGTATCGCTGGAAGGCCGCGAAGATGCGCTCCTTCGCGTCGTCCGGGACGCCCGGGCCACGGTCCACCACACGGACTTCGACGCGGTCGGCGATGGCACTGGCCGACACCAGTACCTGCGCGTCGTCGGGGCTGTACCTCACCGCGTTCTCGACGATGTTGGCAACGGCCCGCTCCAGAAGACCTCGGTCGACCGCGACCATGGGCAGGGTCTCGGGGATGTCCAGCTCCACCGATGCGTCCGGGACGCCGACGAGGGCCATGGGCACGACCTCGTCGAGGTCGCTCTCCCGGATCACCGGCGTGACCGTGGCCGTCTCCAGCCGGGACATGTCGAGCAGATTGCCGACGAGGTTGTCGAGCCGGTCGGTGCCGGCCTCTATGCCTTCCAGGAGTTCGGCCTGGTCCTCCTCGGACCACTCGACATCGTCCGAGCGCAGTGAAGTGACCGCGGCCTTTATGGCGGCGAGCGGTGTACGCAGGTCGTGGCTGACCGCGGCGAGCAGTGACGTGCGGATCTTGTTGCCCTCGGCGAGTTTGCGGGCAACCTCGGCCTCGTCGACCAGGCGCTGGCGGTCGAGTACGACGACGGCCTGGGCGGCGAACGCGCCCAGTACCCGGCGGTCCTCGGCGGGCAGCACCCGGCCGGAGAGCGCCAGCGCCATGTGGTCGCCGATCGGCATGTCGACATCGGCGTGCTCGGGGCGGGCGACCGGCTCCCGCCCGACGCTGCCCGCGCAGGTCCACGGGTCGACGTCCTTCTCGCGCTCCAGCAGGGCGACGGAGTCCATCGAGAACGTCTCTCGGACCCGCTCCAGCAGCGCCTCCACGGTGGTCTCACCGCGCAGCACGCTGCCTGCGAGGAACGACAGCGTCTCCGACTCGGCACGTAGTCGCGCCGCCTGGTGTGTGCGGCGTGCGGCCAGATCCACCACCGACGCGACCGAGATCGCCACGCCGATGAAGATGACGAGCGCGACGAGATTCCTCGGGTCGGCGATCGTCAGCTGATGGATCGGCGGCGTGAAGTAGTAGTTCAGCAGGAGCGATCCGACGCCCGCGGACGCGAGCGCCGGAACGAGCCCGCCGAGCAGCGCGGCGGCCACGGTCAGCGACAGGAACAGAAGTACGTCGTTGGCGAGCCCCACATCGGGAGCCACGCCGTTCAGGAACAGGGTCAGCAGGGCGGGCCCCGCGATGCCCACCAGCCATCCCCACAGGAGCCGCCATCTGCCGAGTCTCGCCCCGCGGGGGATGGGCAGACCACGGCCCTGTCCTGCCTCTCCGTGGGTGACGATGTGGACGTCGAGGTCGGGACCTGACTCCCGGGCGACGGTGGCACTGACGCCTGGTCCGAAGACGGTCTGCCACGAACGGCGCCGGCTCACGCCGAGAACGATCTGGGTGGCGTTCACGCCGCGTGCGAAGTCGAGCAACGAGGACGGGACGTCGTCGCCGATGACATGGTGGAAGGAGCCTCCCAGGTCCTCGACGAGCGTCCGCTGGACCGCCAGCTCCTTGGGGGAGGCCGACGTCAAACCGTCGCTGCGGGCGATGTAGACGGCGAGCACCTCGCCGCCGGCGCCCTTTTCAGCGAGCCGGACGGCGCGACGGATCAGCGTGCGGCCCTCGGGGCCGCCGGTGAGGCCCACGACGATGCGCTCGCGCGAGCCCCAGATCGTGGAAACCCGGTGCTCGGTCCGGTACTCCTGCAGATACTCGTCGACGCGGTCGGCGACCCAGAGCAGCGCCAGCTCGCGCAGAGCGGTGAGATTGCCGGGGCGGAAGTAGTTGGAGAGGGCGGCGTCGACCTTGTCCGGTTTGTAGATGTTGCCGTGCGCCATACGGCGGCGCAGCGCCTGAGGCGACATGTCGACCAGTTCGATCTGGTCGGCCCGTCGGACCACCTCGTCGGGCACGGTCTCCCGCTGGCGTACTCCCGTTATCGACTCGACGACGTCGCCGAGCGATTCCAGGTGCTGGATGTTGACGGTGGAGATGACGTCGATCCCGGCGGCAAGGAGCTCCTCGACGTCCTGCCAGCGCTTGGCGTTGCGCGAGCCCGGCACGTTCGTGTGTGCCAGCTCGTCCACGAGGGCGACGGAGGGCCGGCGCTGGAGGGCGGCATCGAGGTCCATCTCGGTGAAGACGGTGTCCCGGTACTCGATCTCGCAGCGCGGGAGCTGTTCCAGACCGTGGAGCATGACCTCGGTTCGCGGCCGGGCATGGTGCTCCACGAAGGCCACGACGCAGTCGGTGCCACGCTCCGTTCGGCGGTGTGCCTCGGACAGCATCGCGTACGTCTTGCCGACGCCGGGGGCCGCGCCGAGGTAGATCCGAAGTTTGCCGCGTCCCATGGTTCCGATCTTTGTCGTCGAGGGGCTGGTGTCAGGGGCTCCGCGGCGACGGACTGCCGGACCGCGGGGATCTCATGTCGCGAAGCGATCGGAACCAACAGAGACAATCGCGTTTCGGCCACGGTTCGGATTGCGTTGACGCGTCCCTTACGGGGTGGGGGATCGTCTTAACGGATCCTCTACGCCTCGCCGGCCGGTCACGGAGGCCTGAGCCCCGTCAGAGTTCCCGGTGGGCGTCCGTGCCCGTCCGTCCGGTGACGGCTTCGGCGAAGGGCATGGACACGACCATGGTGAGACCCCCTCCTGGCGTGTCCTCGGGCGTGAGGGTGCCGCCCATGGCCTCGGTCAGGCCACGGGCGAGAGCGAGGCCGAGGCCGACTCCTGTGGTGTTGTCGTTGTCCCCCAGCCGCTGGAAGGGTTCGAAGATCCGCTCGCGGTCCGTGGGCGGCAGGCCGGGGCCCCGGTCGACGACGCGCACTTCGACGCGGCCGGCCAGCGCGCTCGCGGTCACCAGCACCGGGTGCTCGGGGGGCGCGTACCTGGCGGCGTTGCTGACCAGGTTGGCGATCACGCGTTCCAGCAGTGGCGGGTCGGCCAGGACGGGCGGGGTCTCCTCCAGTCCGAGGATCACGGGCAGCGGGGTGTCCGGAGGCAGCGAGTCCAGGGCGGAAGGCACGACCGCTTCCAACGGGGTGGCGCTCAGGCTCAGCGTGAGCGCGCCGGCCTGGAGCCGGCTCATGTCCAGCAGATTGTCGATGAGCCGGCTGAGCCGGGCCATGGACTCGTCGGCAGTGGCGAGCAGTTCGTCCCGTTCCTCGTCCGTGAAGTCCACATCCGGGCTGCGCAGTGAGCCGACGGCCGCCCATCCGGCGGCCAGCGGGGTCCGCAGATCGTGGCTGACCGCCGCGAGCAGCGCGGTCCGCATCCGGTCGGCCGCCCTGACCGGTTCGATCGCGGCGGCGGCCTCGGCGAGCCGGGCCCGTTCCACGGCCGCGGCGACATGGGCGGCGAAGGCGGCGAGGACTCTGCGCTCGGATGCGGGCAGCGTGCGGCCGCGCAGCAGGAGGTAGAGCCCGGGGCCCACGGAGACCTGCGTTGCCGCGGGGTCGTCCACCTGCTCCTCGACGAGCTCGGCGGAGTCCATCCCGAACGTCTCCTGGGTACGGGTGAGCAGCGCCGGTATCGCGTCGTCACCGCGGACGATGGACCCGGCGAGCGAGGACAGGGTCTCCGCCTCGGCCGTGGCCCGGGCGGCGCGGCGGGACAGTTTCAGGGACCGGTCCACGGTCGCGGCCACCGTGCCTGCGACGACGACGAAGACGCCGAGCGCGAGCATGTTGTCGGGATCGTTGAAGGTGAGCTCGCCGATCGGTGGTATGAACCAGTAGTTGAGCAGCAGAGACGCCGTCAGGGCGGCGACCAGTGCGGAGACGACCCCGCCGATGCAGGCCACACCCATCACGGTCACGAGGAAGAGCAGTGCCTCGCTGGTCAGATTGAAGGTGCCGCGGGCCCGGTCCAGGAGGAAGGTGAGCAGGACCGGCAGGAGCAGGCCGGCCACGGGTCCGGCGACAAGCCGTGAGGTGGGCAGCGTTCGTCGCCGGGAGGGCAGCGTTCTGCCGTGTCCCGCGCGTTCGTGCGTGACCATGTGGACGTCGATGTCGGAGGAGAGGGCCACGGTCGTCTCGCCGATGCCGAGTCCCGTCAGGAAACGTTCGAGGCGGCCACGCCTGCTGGTGCCGAGGACGAGTTGGGTGGCGTTCTCCGCACGGGCGAACAGCACCAGCGCGGTGGGCACGTCGTCGCCGACGACCGAGTGGTAGCTGCCGCCGAGGGTCTCGACGAGATGCCGCTGACGAGCGAGGGCGGAGTGCGAGGTGCCGCCGGCGAGGCCGTCGCTTCGTACGATGTGGACGGCGAGCAGTTCGCCGTGGGCCGAGCGGGCGGCGATACGGGCGGCACGGCGTATCAGCGTCTCGCCCTCCGGTCCGCCGGTCAGAGCGACCACGACCCGTTCGCGGGTCTCCCACACACCGCCGATTCCGTGCTCCGAGCGGTAGTTCCGAAGAGCCTCGTCGACCCGGTCGGCCACCCAGAGGAGGGCGAGTTCGCGCAGCGCGGTGAGATTGCCGGTCTGGAAGTAGTTGGCGAGCGAGGCATCGATCTTGTCGGGCGCGTAGATGTTTCCGTGTGCCATCCTGCGGCGCAGCGCTTCCGGCGGCATGTCCACGAGCTCGATCTGATCGGCGCGGCGTACGACGTCGTCGGGGACCGTCTCGTGCTGCGGCACTCTGGTGATCTTCTCGACCACGTCGTTGAGGGACTCGAGATGCTGGATGTTGATGGCCGCGACCACGTCGATGCCGGCGGCGAGCAGTTCCTCGACGTCCTGCCAGCGCTTGGCGTTGCGGCAGCCCGGCACGTTGGAGTGGGCGAGTTCGTCGACCACCACCACCTGGGGGCGGCGCCGCAGGACCCCGTCGATGTCGAGAGCGGGGTACGTTCGGCCACGGTAGTCCCGCTCGGCGCGGGGCAGCACCTCCAGCCCGCCGAGCATCTCCTCGGTGCGCTGACGGCCGTGGCACTCCGCATAGCCGACGACGACATCGGTGCCGCGTCCGGCCCTGCGCCGGGCCTCGTCGAGCATCCGGTACGTCTTGCCCACGCCGGGAGCGGCTCCCAGGAAGACCTTGAGCTTTCCCGGACGCGTCGTGGGCGCGGCGTCCGGCGGTGCGTCGAGGTTCAGAACTTCTCCGGGTCGATCAGAGCGGCCACCAGGTAGCCGAGCAGACTGACGGCGACGATCAGCCCGACGACGTTCTCCACACCCATGCGCGATCAACTCTCCTTGTACGCAGGAACTTTGAGACAGCGGGTTGCGGTATACGCAACCGCGCCCCGGCCGGGCCGCACACCCCCCTTGACGGCTCTCTGGCGCCGCCTGTGGTGATACTGACGCCGCCTTGATGCGTCCCGTACGGATGGGGCGAGAGCGGCGTGCCGGGAAGTCCGGTCGGCAGTGGGGATCACGTGGTTCCGCGCACGGTCTCCAGGGGGCGGCATGCACAGCGTCCATGCCAGCCGAGAGACGCACCCGGAGCGGCGGACGGGCAGAGGGCCGTTCCGGTCGCGGACGGGCAGAGGGCCGTTCCGGTCGCGGACGCCCTCGTGACCGCGGACCGGGACGGCCCTCTGGGGGAACGGCTTTGTGTGGCCCCTGTACGGCAGCTGTCCGGGCCCCCGCTTCCGGACTGCGCGTACTTCCAGCGGTGACCGTCACTCGCCCTCCACGCCACGCCTCGGACGGCCGTCCGGTCCCCCGTGTCGATCATTCTGCGACTGCCCCTGTCACGCGGGGCATCCGCTGACGCGCCCCTGACGCCGATGCCACCGCGCTTGATGTGTTCCTGATGCGGCTCGCCGAAAGGGCGTCAAGGACACGCAAGTTCGTCCCGCAACAGGCCGTTTGGGGCCGGTCGGTGGATTAGGTTCCATGACCGGCCGCCGGAAACCGGGGACGTCAGTGGCATGACGGGGATCCGGCCGAGTCCATCGGTCAGGTTTCCGGCGGTCACGTTTCCGGCGAACGACGAGCCACGGCGGTGCCTCGTCCCCTGCCGACGCACCCGCGAACCGCCTTGTCGTCGCCGCAGCACCGGCGACGGCAAGGCCCGGCGGCCGCCCCTTTCAGTCGGCCGGCCGAACCCGTCAGAAGGATTCCGCGATGCATCCCGCCGCGCCCGAGCAGGCGCCCACAGTCCCGGGCACTCCCCCAGCGGCCCCCGATCCCGGACCGCACCGTCGCCGACGGCGATCCGGCCACGGCGGGCTCTTCGACCCCGTACAGCTGCTGACGTCGTTCCCCGAGGCGCTGCGCAAACTGCACCCGCGGTCGCTGGTCCGCAACCCCGTCCTCTTCGTCGTCGCCGTCGGCTCGGCGCTGACCACCCTCTCCGCGCTGATCCACCCGTCCGTCTTCACCTGGGTGGTCAGCGTCTGGCTCTGGCTGACGGTGATCTTCGCCAACCTCGCCGAGGCCGTCGCGGAGGGCCGCGGCAAGGCCCAGGCCGAGTCGCTGCGCCGCGCGCGTACGGACACCGTCGCGCTGCGGCTGCGCCACTGGCGGTACGGGACGGACCTGGACCGGGCCGAGACGGAGGCTGTCGCCGCGTCCGATCTGAAGCTCTTCGACTTCGTGCTCGTCGAGGCGGGCGAGCTGATCCCTGCCGACGGCGATGTCGTCGATGGCATCGCCGCCGTCGACGAGTCCGCCGTCACCGGCGAATCGGCCCCGGTCATCAGGGAGTCGGGAGGCGACAGATCCGGAGTGACGGGCGGTACGACCGTGCTGTCCGACCGGATCGTCGTACGGGTCACCTCCCGTCCCGGGCACTCCTTCCTGGACCGGATGATCGCCCTGGTCGAGGGCGCGGCCCGGCAGAAGACGCCGAACGAGATCGCCCTCAACATCCTTCTCGCCGCCCTGACCGTCGTGTTCCTGCTGGTCGTCGTCACCCTCCAGCCGATGGCCGGATACGCGGGTGCCGCGCAGTCCACCACCGTCCTGGTCGCCCTGCTCGTCACGCTCATCCCGACCACGATCGGCGCCCTGCTCTCCGCGATCGGCATCGCCGGCATGGACCGGCTCGTGCAGCGCAATGTGCTGGCGATGTCGGGACGGGCGGTGGAAGCGGCCGGTGACGTCAACACCCTGCTGCTCGACAAGACCGGCACCATCACCCTCGGCAACCGGGAGGCGGTCGCCTTCGTCCCGTTCCCCGGTGTCGACGAACTCGTCCTCGCGGACGCCGCCCAGCTCTCGTCGCTCGCCGACGGGACACCCGAAGGCCGTTCGGTGGTCGTCCTCGCGAAGCGGCATTACGGCCTGCGTGCCCCGGCCGAAGGGGAGCTCTCGCACGCGCGATTCGTGGAGTTCAGCGCCCGGGCCCGGATGAGCGGTATCGATCTGAGCTGGGAGAACGGCGCCGCCTGCCACATCCGCAAGGGCGCGGCCGCGCAGGTGATCGGATGGGTGGAGAGCTACGGCGGGTCCGTGCCCGCCGAGGCCCGTTCCTGGTCCGACGCCGTCTCCGCGGGCGGCGGTACTCCGCTGGTGGTGGCCGTGCACGACTGGGACGGTCCCCGCGTGCTCGGCATCATCCATCTGAAGGACGTCCTCAAGGACGGGATCCGGGAACGCTTCGACGAGCTGCGCCGCATGGGCATCCGTACGGTGATGATCACCGGCGACAACCCGCTCACCGCGCGGGCCATCGCGACGGAGGCGGGCGTCGACGACTTCCTCGCGGAGGCCACTCCCGAGGACAAACTCGCCCTCATCAAGCGGGAGCAGGCCGACGGCAAGCTCGTCGCGATGACGGGCGACGGCACCAACGACGCCCCTGCGCTGGCCCAGGCGGACGTCGGTGTGGCGATGAACACCGGTACCTCGGCCGCCAAGGAGGCCGGGAACATGGTGGACCTCGACTCCAACCCGACCAAGCTCATCGAGATCGTCGAGATCGGCAAGCAGCTCCTCATCACCCGGGGCGCGCTGACCACCTTCTCCATCACCAACGACGTGGCGAAGTACTTCGCGATCATCCCTGCGATGTTCGCGGGGAGTTACCCCGGGCTCGAAGCGCTCAACATCATGGGCCTGCACAGCCCGACCTCCGCCATCGCGTCGGCGATCATCTTCAACGCCCTGATCATCGTGGTGCTGATTCCGCTGGCCCTGCGCGGTGTGCGCTACACCCCGGCCTCCGCCCACGATCTGCTGCGGCGGAACCTGGCCGTGTACGGCCTGGGCGGCCTGGTGCTGCCGTTCGTCGGCATCAAGCTGATCGACCTGCTGGTCTCGGCGATTCCGGGGCTCGGCGGCTGAGCCGAACCGTACGCGCACCGGCGGCACGCAGGGTCCCGGCTGCCGGGGCACACCGGCCGCCGGGACCCTGCGTGCGGCCGGGCGTCGGAGAATCCGGCCCGCCGTCAGAAGACCGTCAGGGAACGGCCGTCGAGCTTGTCCTGGCGGCCGGACACGGCTTCGATGGAACCATGAACAGCGAGTGGCTCCTTCTCGACCGGCCGCCGAATACGGCGCCCCGTCGCGTGCCCCGCTGCCCGGAAACGCTCGCGCCAATCCTCCTGCGCCCCGAAGGGCCAGGGGGAACGCGCTGACGCGTATTCCGTAGCCCTCCGGGCGCGCCGTGACTTCGTCCGGCGCCCCTTCTTCGCATCCGCACGCCTCTCACCGCCCTGCGCGGCTCCGAAGCATGCCCTTATCCATGGAAGATCCATGCCTGAATCAGACCTTTCCTCCCGCACCGTCCTGGTGACGGGAGCCACCTCCGGCATCGGCTACGAGACCGCCCGGCTCCTCGCCGAGCGCGGTGCGACCGTCCTCGTACACGGCCGCACCGCCGCCGAGGCGGGGGCCGCGGCCGACGCTCTCGTCGCCACCGCCGGCATCGACGCGGCACGCCTGTGCACGTTCGCCGCGGACTTCTCCCGCCTCGAAGAGGTCGAGACGATGGCGGCCCGGGTGGTCGTCGAGCACCCGCACCTGGACGTCCTCGTCAACAACGCCGCCATCGCCGCCCCCGAGCGCCACACCGTCACCGCCGACGGCAACGAACTCGCCTTCCAGGTCAACTTCCTGGCGCACTACCTGCTCACCAACCTCCTCGAGCGGGCACTGACCAGCGACCCGGGCGGCCGCGTCGTCAACGTGTCCTCCTCACTGCACCGCACCGCGTCCATCCAGTGGAGCGACCCGAACCGGGCCCGCCGCTACTCCCGGCTGGCCGCCTACGCCCAGTCACAACTGGCGCTGACCGTCTTCGCCGCCGACCCACGCGTGACGGCCGTCTCCGTCCACCCCGGCATCTGCGCCACGGACCTGCTCCCCCTCTACGCCCACGACGGCGCGACACCCGCCAAGGGCGCCGCCAACATCGTGCGGCTGTGTGACCCGGCCGTCGAGATCGTCAACGGCGCCTACTACGACCGCGACCAGCGCGTCGAGCCGGCACCGGGCGCCACCGAGGAACGCACCGTCAAGCGCCTCACCAAGCTCGCGGACGTCCTCGTCCACCCGGAGCACCTGAACACCTGAACACCTGAAGGGAATCCCCACCTCCATGTCCAAGCGCGCACGCAAGAAGAGAGCTCGCCGCAAGAAGAAAGCGAACCACGGCCGCAAGGCCGGCCAGCGCTGACGTCCCACGGGGGCGGCCCGCTTCCAGGGCCGCCCTCGTGTCCGCCTCGGAGAGGAACCCTTGTGATCCCGCTCGCCCCACACCAAGTCCCCTCGCTCATGGAGTGGTTTCCTCCCGGAGCTCCCGGACCCGCCGCGCTGCCCGAGCACGTACTGACCACGGGTACGGGCAGTTGGTGGGGTCTTTGGTGGCGGCCATACCTCCAGCCCAGGAGAGGGTTTGCTTTTCAAACGCACGCAGTTATGGTGGATCCAGATTTCCTACTCACCAGTAACGCCGCCCTGGTATCACCGGGCAAGGAGGCCGCTACCATGCGTGACGCCGTGATCGTAGAAGCCGTACGGACCCCGGTGGGCAAGGGCAAGCCCAACGGCGCCCTGGCCCATGTCCACCCCGTGGAACTCCTCGCACACACCCTGCGCACCCTCGTCGAGCGCTCCGGCATCGACCCGGCGCTCATCGACGACGTGATCGGCGGCACCGTCGACCAGGTCGGCGAGCAGTCCATGAACACCACCCGGTACGCCGTGCTGTCCGCGGGCTTCCCGGAGACCGTGCCCGCGACCACCGTGGACCGGCAGTGCGGCTCCTCCCAGCAGGCCGTGCACTTCGCCGCCCAGGGTGTGCTGTCGGGCGCGTACGACATCGTCGTGGCCTGCGGCGTGGAGTCCATGAGCCGTGTGCCCATGTGGTCGAACGTGCCCGCCGGCAAGGACCCCTTCGGGCCCGGAGTCGCCGAGCGCTACCCGGAGGGCCTCGTCCCCCAGGGCATCAGTGCCGAGCTGATCGCCGCGAAGTGGTCGCTCACCCGGGAGCAGATGGACGCCTTCGCCGTGTCCTCCCACCACAAGGCCGGAACCGCGTGGGACGCCGGCCTGTTCGACGCCGAGACGGCCCCGCTGGAGGGCCTCTCGCGCGACGAGTCCATGCGGCCGTCCAGCACCCCCGAGATCCTCGCCGGTCTCAAGCCCGCCTACTACGACCCCGGCTTCGCGGAGCGGTTCCCGCAGATCGGCTGGAACGTCACCGCCGCCAACGCGAGCCCGATCAATGACGGCGCCTCGGCGGTGCTCATCACCAGCAGCGAGACCGCGGAGCGTCTCGGCCTGCGTCCGCTCGCCCGGCTGCACAGCTTCGCGGTCACGGGCTCCGACCCCATCCTCATGCTCACCGGAGTCATCCCCGCCACCGAGAAGGTGCTGCGCAAGGCGGGTCTGACGATCGACGACATCGACCTCTTCGAGGTGAACGAGGCCTTCTCCAGCGTCGTCCTGGCCTGGCAGCAGGAGACGGGGGCCGACCTCGCCAAGGTCAACGTGCACGGCGGTGCCATCGCCATCGGTCACCCGCTGGGCGCGAGCGGCACCCGGCTGACGACCACCCTGGTGCACGCGCTCCGCGCGCGGGGAGCACGGTACGGCCTGCAGACGATGTGCGAGGCGGGCGGACTCGCCAACGCGATGATCCTCGAGGCGGTCCAGTAGGGCTCCGTGAGGTTGTTCTGGCTCTTGGGGTTGGGCTGGTGGTGGCTGTCTTGGGCAGGGGCGGTGGCAGGTGGTGCAGGTGCCGGTCCAACAGTTCAGCAGGTCCTGGATGGTGTCGAGGATCCGCGATGAAGGGCTACCGCGTCCGCTGATCGCCTCGCCAGCACCCGGGCACGAACCGAGGAGCCCGCCAAGGCCGGCTGAGCTCTGCCGCTACCTGCCTTGACTGTCAGCCGCCCTGACAGGCGGCTGGCAGTCTCGCAGTCGTGATTCCCTCCAGGGACTTCCGGCCCAGGCCAGCTCGGCCGCCGCGGTGCGGCAATGGGCCTCAAGAGTCGAGTACGGCGGCCACGGCCTCGATCTCGACGAGCTGGTCCTTATAGCCCAGCACAGTGACGCCCATCAAGGTGCTGGGGACGTCGTGATCAGCGAACGAGTCCCGGACTACCCCCCAGGCAGCCACCAAATCCTCCCGCCGAGCCGATGCGACAAGAACTCTTGTACTGATGACGTCCTGGAGCGAGGCGCCGGAGGCAGTGAGAGCAGCCTGCATGTTCTCAACGGCTTTCAATGCCTGACCTGCGTAGTCCCCGATCGCTGCCGTCGAGCCGTCGTCGTTGAGTGGACACGCCCCGGCGAGGAAGATCAGGCGGGAGTCGGCGGGCGCCGTGGCTGCGTAGGCGTACTCAGCGACGTCGGACAGGGAGGCGGAGCGGATCAAGGTGATGGCACGAGCCACAGTCGTTGGGTCCTTTCCCATCGGGTGCGGAGCGCGGCACATCCTGCCAACGGCCCGTTGGCACCCGCCTTTCCTTTTTCTCGCCGCCCCTCCGCAACCCACCGTCAAGTGCTGTCGCTGACCTGACCAGCTTCCGCCCGGGCCGGAAGGCGGGTCCAGCAGGCTGATCGCATGAACCGCGACGACCTGGAATCCGCACTCGATCGGGACGACAGCACCTCTGCACGTGCCGCCCTGGCCGAACTCGAGGCAGGTGCTGACTTCGAGCGGTTCCAGAACCGAACCGCCGCCGCACGCCAGCTCTGGGACGTCTGGTCCCACCGGCACCAGATCATGCTCGACACCGGAGTCACCCCTCGACCCGGTCTGGCCGAAGTCGTTGACAGACTCCACGCCGCGGGAACAGACCGGATCCACATGGCGAAGATCACCAGCTCGCAACAGCGGTTCACCGTCTTCCTCACGGAAGACGTTGGGTGGTCTACCACATTTCCTCAAGCACTTCCTCGAGCATGCGGTTCCATTCAGACTCGGGGTCGTTCAGCGGAGTCGGATCGAATGCGTTGACTGCTTTACGGAATGCGTCGACCAGGCCATCGACATCGGGGGTGGGTTCCTTGTAAGCTTCTTCGAGTTTCCGGAATTCGGTCAGGCAGTGCACGAGTGCGGCGATGTCGCGGTGCGCGAGCTGGTAGTCATGTCCGCTTTCCTGGAAGACGTACACCGCCTCCGAAGAGGGGTCAAGAGTCACGAGGGCTGCGGGCAGGTAGCCGAGGACCTGCCAACCCCGAGACTCCTCAGGGCAGTAGCGATTGTCGAGAGCGAAGAGAGCGTGCAACTCGTAGGGGTCCCGCTCGTCTCCCGTCACCCCAGCGCGGGAGGTGAAAAGCCTGTCGCTCGGCAGGCCGACAGACCCAAGGAACTGAGCGGTCGCAGCGTCGAGTGGACCCCCGTCTTGGATGGGGTAGAGCACCACGCCATCCAGCCCATAAAGCCCAGTCAGGTCGCCATAGGTTACAGGGGAATTCATGCCGCTCTTTCTACTCCAGCTCTTTCCGTGAGCCTTGATGAGGCTGTCCATGTACTTCTTGCGTTATTTCCTTTGACCGGGGCTGTGCTGGTCGTAGCTTGCGGCGTGTGTAACTTCAGAATCCGATCTGCCGCAGACGCCGGAGTTCAACGCAGCGGAGTCAGCACCAAGTCAGCACGGGAGCGGCCACATCGGAGATCCCGGTATCGGTCCCATGGTGGGCGCATGCACTCCGAGGCCCGGAACTATGGTGTCCCACCACATGTGACCCTGACCTGCACCTTCCTACGGTGTGGCGACACACAAACGTCCCCGCCAACTGTCCGGAAGTGGTGTCCATGGCCGCCCCCGCAACCGCTCCACCAGCTCCCAGCTCGCTCAAGCGCATCGTCGCCGCGAGCCTCATCGGCACCACCATCGAGTGGTACGACAACTCATCCGATCAGAACTACGACCTGCTGTTTTCCCGTCGTTGAACCTCGGAAGTCAGCACCAAACCAGCACCGGAAGGTCTCGTGCTGGGTGGGGAACTAGGGCCCGCCCGATATGGCGGCAGCAGACTTGCCGACAGGCGCCGACAGGCGTCACTCACCGTAGCGTCCTGGCCCGCGACCGACCGGACGCCGATCTCGCAGCAACAGCTGGCCACAGCTGTGCCCACGTCCGCTGCACCCGGGAAGAGCCAACAGCTCTCCGACGAGGCTTTCATGCACCTCGTCGAGCAGGTGCTCGCCGGCGGCCTCTGGCACAAGCTCCACGTCGGCCGACCCTACGACGAACTGGCCGATTTCCTGCGACCCGACGACTACCAGACGATGGCTGCACTCGCCGCCCCAGCCGTCGGAGCAGGCACGCCGCACGGCCAGGCGAAATCGGCTGCCTTGCCGACCCGAACTGGGCCCGGAGCCGGCTACGAGCACGCGACAGCCCTCGAGACCGTCCGCAACCGCTATGCCGTCATGCTCCCCATCGTGCGCTACACCCTTCCCCACCTGGCCGCGGACTCCGGCTTCCGGCGTACGGCCGCACAGTTGAGACAGGAAGGGTGGCGCGACTGGCACCTGCTGACCGCCATCGCCAACGCCGCCGGAAACCATCGCGCCCAGCAGCAGGGCCTGCGCCCCTCCCCGGGCGATTCCCAGGAACGCCGAGCCCGCATCCTCGCCACCATGCAGGCCCCCGAGGCCTGTTCCCGCAGAGGCATTCACCGAACGTGCCTGCGGACACACCTGTCCGTCGCCGCGGTGAGCACGGCGCGCTCCTTCGGCCTTGTCATCCGTCACGGCCTGCTTGACCGGCAGGCACTGCTGTCGGTGCTGGGCGACCGGTACGGGTACTGGACGGACGACGTCGGGCACTCCGACGTTTTTGAATGGCAATCGTCCTCAAACGAGACTGCCGAATTGCCCGCCTCGTAACGCGGCGGCCTTCGCCGCGTAGCTCAAACGGCCCACGGCTTAGCGTTGCTTGGCGCCCTTCGGATCATGGCACAGCGGGGAACTGACCGAGAAAACAGCAGTTGTCTGACCCTTCTCGTCGGTGGCCGGACACCTCGGAGAAACAGCCTGACCGCAGCCGCAATCTCCCTGCCGGTCTGGACGGCGCCACGCCGAACGCATGACGCCCTCACCCAGGTGCTGGGTGAGGGCATCATGCGTTCGCGGTTGTTGAGGTCAGGCCGCCTCGACCACTGCCTCGAACTCAAGGGGCAAGTCGAGTTCGGCCTGCATCGTGAAGACGGCGTCCATCAGAGACCTCTCGGCGCTCAGACCACGCGGCGATCGAAGGAGCTCACGCACGACCGCTGGCCATCGGCGCATTCCCGCAGCTGTCAACTCCACCTGGACCCCGCGCGCTCTGTCCAATAGCTCGGCGCTCGTGCGTAGCGATCCCGGATCACCGCTGGACATCGTGATTCGCTGGATCCCGAACTCAACAACCGACGGCACACCTACCGCTGGTCCCTGGGTTCCCCCTCGGCCACCCGGCTTACATTCCGCCGCTCCTCGGTCTGCCTATCCTCGGGCTCACCCGGCTTTCTGTCCTGTTCGCGACCTTTGAGGAGCATCATGGCGATCGGCGTTTCCCTCGAGACCGGCACCGCTTCCATCCCGGAGTCGATCAAGGACTACTACGGCAAGGTTCTGCAGTCCTCCGATGATCTTCAGACATCCGCCTGCTGCGCCGCTGAGGCGCCGCCGCAGCACGTCAGGGACGCCCTCAAGGACGTGCACGAGGAGGTCCAGGACCGGTTCTACGGTTGTGGGTCCCCGATCCCGGCGGCGCTAGAGGGGATCACGGTGCTTGATCTCGGATGCGGGAGCGGGCGGGACTGCTATGTGCTCTCCAAGCTCGTCGGGCCGGAAGGGCGGGTCATTGGTGTCGATATGACCGACGAGCAGCTCGCTGTGGCGAGGCGGCATGTGGACTACCACGCGGAGAAGTTTGGCTACGCCAATGTGGAGTTCAAGCAGGGCTACATCGAGGACCTTCAGTCCATCGGCATCGCCGACGACTCGGTGGACCTGGTTGTTTCCAACTGCGTGCTGAACCTGTCTCCGGACAAGCCGCGCGTCTTCGCGGAGATCATGCGGGTCCTGAAGCCGGGCGGTGAGCTGTACTTCTCCGATGTCTTCGCCGACCGCCGCATTCCTGCCGAGCTGATGGAGGACCCGGTCCTGCTCGGCGAGTGTCTGAGCGGTGCGCTGTACGTGGAGGACTTCCGCCGCGTCATGGCGGAGTCGGGCAGCGCGGACACGCGCATCGTGTCCAGCTCTCCGCTGGAGATCAGCACTCCGGAGATCGCGAGGAAGATCGGCTTCGTCACCTTCTCCTCGCTGACCGTCCGGGCGTTCAAGCTGCCGTTGGAGGACCGTTGCGAGGACTACGGCCAGATCGCCGTCTACCGTGGCACCTTCCCGGAGCACCCGCACAGCTTCGACCTCGATGACCATCACCGCTTCCACACCGGCAAGCCCGAGCCGGTCTGCGGCAATACCGCGGACATGCTCAGCCGGTCCCGCTACGGGGCGCACTTCGAGGTGATCGGCGACAAGTCGACGCACTTCGGTCTGTTCCCGTGCGGTCCGTCGGACCAGGCGGCTGCCGGCCGGTCCCAGGCGGGGGGCTCCGGCTGCTGCTGACGGCCGTGCCGAGCGCGAGCATGGCAGCCAGCCCGGACAACGCGGCCAGCACGAGGAAGAGTTGCGGGTAGCCGCCCAGGGATGGGGCGAGGGCGGCGCCCGCGAACGGGGCGAGCGCGGCGGCGATCGTGGCGGGTGCTGTCAGTAGGGCGGAGAGGCGGCCGTAGTGGGCCGTGCCCCAGCGGTCGGTGATGGCGGTGGCCTGGAGGAGGGTGAGGTTGCCGCGCACCATGCCCGCCGCGATGGCGAGAGCGATCAGCAACGCCATGGGGCCCGGGGCGACGGCGAGGGCGGCGGTGGTGGCACCGCCTGCGGCGATCAGAGCTGCGGTACGGGTTGTCGCGTTCGTGTGGCGGGCGAGCGCGGCGTAGAGGGTGCGGCCGAGGGTCTGTCCTGCCCCGCCCAGCCCCAGGGCCCATGCCGCGATTGTCGTACCGGCACCGCGCTCGGCGAGCAGAGGGATGAGGGCGATGAGGACGGTGTACATGGCAAAGGCGGACAGCGCGAAAGCCGCGGCCAGCAGGACGAACGGGCGGCTGCGTGCCACAGGCACCGTGCCTGGCCCTGCATGGTGGGAGGGCGAGGTCGGTGCGGGCGGCCAGGGGCCGCGCAGGGCCAGGGCATGGGCGGGGATGGTGACGGCGGCCAGGATCACGGCGAGCACCAGGTAGGTGGTGCTCCAGGAGTGGTGCTCGGCAAGGGTTGCGGTCAGGGGTGCGAAGACGGTGGAGGCGAGCCGTCCGGCGAGAGTGACGATCGTCAGGGCGCGGACGCGCCGTTCGCCCCACCTGGGGGCACCCCGGACGGAGTCTGGGGGAGGGTCAGTGCGGCGAAGGCCGGCTGGTAGAAGGTCGCCGCCATGGCGACGCCGGCGAGTATCCATCCGGCCGCGAAAGCCGGCAGGTTGGGGGCGTACGCGATGATCAGCACGCTCACCACCGCGAGCAGGGAGCCTGCGGTCATGAGGGCTCTGGGTCCGCGCGCGTCCAGGATGCGGCCGATCGGGATGCCCGCGACGGCGGAGATCAGCAGGGCCGTGGAGAAGGCGGCGGTGGTGGCTGCTGGGGACCAGCCGGTGTCGGCTGTGATCGCGGGGTTGAGGACGGGGAAGGCGTAGTAGACCACGCCCCAGCTGGTGATCTGTGTGATGCAGAGGGCGGGCAGGGCGGCGCGTGGCCGCGACCGGTCCCCGGTTCCGGTCGCGGCCACGTGGGCGCGGAGGTGGGTCATCGGCGGATCAGCAGCAGCCCGCCGTCATCGGTTCGTCTGCGCCGGAGCCTGTGGAGGCCGGATCGCCGCAGCGACAGGTGCTTCCCTGCTGCTTGTTGAGCGTGTCTGCGTCGGCCTTGACTACGTAGACCTCCCATGGTTCCTGGCCGGGGCCGTGGACCCAGACCTTGTCCTGGAGGGCGTAGCAGCAGGTGGTGTCGTTCTCCTCGGTGGTGGCCAGGCCCGCCTCGGCGAGGCGGCTGGTGGCGGCGTGGACGGCGTCGGTGGTGTCGACCTCGACGCCGAGGTGGTCCAGGCGCGTCGCCTCGTCCGCGTCGCTGTCGCCTTCGATGAGGACGAGCTTCAGCGGGGGCTCGGCGATGGCGAAGTTGGCGTAGCCGTCGCGGCGCTTGGCGGGCTCGGTGCCGAAGAGCTTGGTGTAGAAGGCCACTGACGCGTCGAGGTCGGGGACGCGGAGGGCGAGCTGTACGCGGGACATGGTGTACCTCCTTGCGTGGGTACGGGGTTCAGCAGCCGCCCGATGCGGCTGCCGGGGCGCCGATGCCGATCTGGAGCGTGCTGGGCGCGGCGCAGCAGCCGCCGCCGTCGCCGGCCTGGGCGGCCTCGGGCTCGTCGAAGAGTCCGGCACCGCCGCACACGCCCGTCTCCGGGAGGGTCAGCTCCACACGCTCGGCGGCCTCCTGGTCGCCGGCGAGTGCGGCGGCGATGGAGCGGACCTGCTCGTAGCCGGTCATGGCGAGGAACGTCGGGGCGCGGCCGTAGGACTTCATGCCGACGAGGTAGACGTCCTTCTCCGGGTGGGAGAGCGCGTTGACCCCGTGGGGGTAGACGGTGCCGCAGGAGTGGACGTTCGGGTCGATCAGCGGTGCCAGCTCGACGGGGGCCTGGAGGCGCTCGTCGAGACCGAGGCGCAGCTCGGAGACGAAGGAGAGGTCGGGCCGGAAGCCGGTGAGGACGATGATCTCGTCGACTGCGTCCAGGCGGCGTCCGTCCTCGGCCACCAGCACCAGCCGCCCGTCGACATTGCGCTCGACTGCCTCGGTACGGAAGCCGGTGACGGTGTCGGCGTATCCGTTCTCGACGGCGGCCTTGGCGGCGAGGCCCAGTGCGCCGCGGGCGGGGAGCTGGTCGGCTTCGCCGCCGCCGAAGGTGGATCCGCCGATGCCGCGCCGCAGGATCCACACGGCGTGCGTGTCCGGGGTGTCCTTGGCGAGGTCGGCCAGGTAGGCGAGGGCGGTGAAGGCGGAGGCGCCGGAGCCGATGACGGCGGTGCGCTTGCCCGCGTAGCGCGCCCTGACGGCCGGGGCCTTGAGGTTCGGGACGCGGTAGGAGATGCGGTCGGACGCGGTGCGCTCGCCGAGAGCCGGGAGGCCGTCGCCGCCGATGGGGCTGGGGGTGGCCCAGGTGCCGGAGGCGTCGATGACCGCGCGGGCGGTGATCCGCTCCTCGGTGCCGTCGGCGCCGAGGTTGTGCACGGTGAAGGGCTGCTGCTCGCGGTCGGCGTCCACAACACGGTCGCGGCCGAGGCGGGAGACGCCAGTGACACGGGCGCCGAAGCGGACCTTGTCGCCAAGGACGTCGGCCAGCGGCTGGAGGTAATGCTCCGCCCAGTCGCCGCCGGTCGGGTAGGTCGCACCGTCCGGGCTGACCCAGCCGGTGGGGGCCAGGAGCTTCTCGGCGGCCGGGTCGACCACCTCGGCCCAGGTGGAAAAGAGCCGCACGTGGCTCCACTCACGCACAGCGGCACCTGCGGCGTCACCGGCCTCCAGAACCAGGGGTTCCAGGCCCCGCTCAACGAGGTGTGCGGCAGCGGCCAGGCCGATCGGGCCGGCCCCGATGACCACGATGGGCAGGGCTTCGGTGGACACCTCGGTGATCGGCTCAGTCACGGTGACTCCCCAGTCTGTTTCGACATCTGTCGATGGCTTGCGGTTGCAGCATGACACCTGCTTCGATGAACGTCAACATAGACATTAGTCGAAACAGGTGATGCGTGTGATGGAACGCCTCGATGTCGCGATCATCGGCGGCGGGCAGTCCGGCCTCGCCGCCGCACATGCCGTGCGTCAGCAGGGCTTGGCCCCGGTGGTCCTGGAAGCCTCCGCAAAGCCGTGCGGTTCCTGGCCGCACTACTACGACAGCCTCACGCTCTCCTCTCCCGCGAGGTACAGCTCCCTGCCGGGCCTGCCCTTCGGTGGCGACCCCGACCGGTATCCGCACCGGGACGAGGTGGTCGCCCACTTGCAGCGGTACGCGGACCGCCTGGACGCCGGGATCCGCACCGGGCATCGCGTGACCGATGCCCGGGCAAGGACGGACTGATTCCTGCTGACCCTGGGTGACGGCTCCCAGATGTCCGCTCGCGCAGTCGTGGCGGCCACCGGCAGCTTCGGCCGGCCGAACCGGCCGACCCTGCCCGGACTGGACTCCTTCACCGGGACCCTCCTCCATGCCACGGAGTACCGGGCGCCCGAGCCCTTCGCCCGGCAGCGGGTCGTGGTCGTCGGCGCCGGCAACTCGGCCGTGCAGGTCGCCACCGAACTCGCCACGCGTGCCCGCGTCAGCCTGACCAGCCGGGCCCCGGTCGCTTGGCTCAAACAGCACCCCCTGGGCGGCAAAGACCTGCCCTTCTGGCTGAAGGTCACCGGGCTGGACATCGCCCCGCTCGGCCGCTTCCAGCGCGATCCGGCCACCATGCCCGTCATCGACGACGGCCGATACCGGGCGGCGCTCGTCGCGGGTGCGCCGGATCGGCGCCCGATGTTCACCGGCATCAGCGGGCCCAAGGTGACCTGGCGGGACGGCACCGTCGAGCACGTCGACGCGATCGTCCTGGCCACCGGCTACAAGCCCGACCTCGGCTACCTCGCACCCCTGGGCGCACTCGACGGGACGGGCGCCCCCGTCACCGCGACGGCATCTCGGTCACTCACCCCAGGCTCGCGTACGTGGGGCTGGAGTGGCAGCGGAGCCTGTCCTCCGCCTCGCTGCGTGGCGTGGGCCGCGACGCCCAGCGCATCACACGCCGCCTCGCCGCGCACCTCGCCCGGTCGTAGCGGACGCCGCGACCCCTGGGCGCTTGGTTCGACATGTGTCAACATAGACGTATGTCGAATGTGGATGTGCTGCCGCTGGTGGGATCCGAGGCTCCCGAGGCCGCGGTGCCCTGCTGCCCGCCGCTGACCGAGCGCCCGCTGACAGCGGAGGAAGCCGTACGGGCGGCCGCGATGTTCAAGGCGCTGGGCGACCCGGTCCGGCTGCGTTTGTTCTCCCTCGTCGCCGCGCACGAGGGCGGCGAGGCGTGCGTCTGCGACATCTCCGACGTCGGCGTCTCCCAGCCCACCGTCTCCCACCACCTCAAGAAGCTGAAGGAAGCCGGCCTGCTCGCCTCGGAGCGGCGGGGCACCTGGGTGTACTACCGGGTCGAACCGTCCGTCCTGGCCGCGATGGGCCAGATGCTGCGGCACTACGGCGCCTGACCGTTCCCGACGACACGTTGCGCCGCCTTGCTCGGGCATGGTCATGTCCGACCGGGTCTGCCGAGGGTGAGCGGGACTGCCAGCGCGGCGACGGCGACGACGCCCGCGACCGCCACGTATCCGTAAGCATCGGCGACCGGGCCGCCCAGCGCCGGGGCGGCCAGGTAGCCGAGGATCCCGATCTGCGACCACAGCACCATCGCCGTGACGATGCGCTGTGCGGGCACGGCGTCCAGCAGCAGTCCGATCGACCCCGTGTTCGCCATGCCGATGCCCACCCCGGCCACAGCCAGCGCACCGATCCACACCAGCACTGACTCCCCGGCTCCGGCGGCGGCGATTCCGGCGACAACCGGCACAGTGGCGGCCGTCAGCGCCCGGCGGGGAGTCAGCCGGGCGGCCAGCGTGGCAGCCACCGCGACGAGTACCGACGTCGCCGCATACAGCACGCCGATCTGGGACTGGGTGAGCCTGGTCCCGAAGTGCAGCGGCAAAACCCCTTCGACGGTGCCAAGGGCCAGGACCGCCAAGACGATCCCGGCGCCGGCCGCCCAGAAGCCGCGCGAGCGCAGGGCGCGGCGGTCCGCAGTGAGCGCCCCGGCGTAGGACGGCGGCCGCAGCACGACGACCGGGAGGGCGGCGGCCAGGACCAGCACCAGGTAGGCGGCGAACGGGCCGCGTACCCCTTGGACGGCACCGAGGAGCGGACCCAGCAGGCCGCCTGCGGAGTACGCGGCGAAGACCCGGCTCGTGCAGAGGTACTCCTGGCCGGGCCATGCCGCCAGCGTGGTGAAGGTGATACCGAGCCACAGGCAGCCCGACCCCACTCCCATGACAAGGCGGGCCACGACGAACACGGCGAGCTCCGTGCCCAGGATGAAGCCGAGACAGCCTGCGGCGACGAGGAGCAGTCCGCCGGTGATCACCGCGGCGGAGGTCATGCGCCGCACCGCGCGGCCGCCCGCCGCGAATCCGGCGATCATCCCCAGCGGGAAGGCGGCTACCAGGATCCCCATCTCCGTGGCGCCGGACCCGGTCTGCTGCGCCAGAGCCGGCAGGACGGGCGCGATCAGGCTGTAGCCGGACGCATCCAGCACACCCAGCGTCAGCAGGAGTGCGTAGACCGCGCTCGAACGCGTCCCGGACAGCTGTCCTTGAGGCGCGGCTGGCGCCTTCACCGTCCCCTGCTCCTCAAATCGCTCCCTCCGACGCGGCCGTCCGAAAGGGGTGCCGGTCTGCCCATCACGACATCAGCGGCCGACGGAAACGCCTGCACGCATTCGTCGTTGAGCCGGTAGCGGCTGTAAGTACCCTCGCGCTCCACCAGCACGAAGCCGACCTCGGCCAGGCCCTTCAGATGGTGCGACACCGTCGACTGGCCCATACCCACGGCGTCCACAATCTGGCCGACGCTCATCGGCGCACCGCGACGGGCCAGCAGCGTCACGATCTGAATGCGCGTGGGATCCGCAAGCGCCTTGAACCAGCTGGCGTACTGCTCGGCCTCATCCCGCTCCAGAAACTCATTCATCGATTATCGACGATAATAGATGAAGTGGGGAAGTCAAACCCGCCGAGCCCTTCAAGCGGCGACCGAGACAGCACGTGCCGCCCTGAGGCCGGCGATGCGACACCAACTGTTCGCCCGAGGTTTGCCCTCCAATCCCGTATATCGCTGAGCATCTATATGCCTGGCGTAGGGGTGCCGGTGCATCGCTCTGTCCGGCGTCCCACGCTTCAGCAACGGTGGCCGCGGGCCATCTCCGGAGACCAGGAGTGCAGCGTGCAGCATCGACGCACGGACCGCAGACGCTTCCTACCGATCGGAGCGGCGCTGGCTGCGGCCGTGTGTGCGGTGACGGGCGCGGTGGTGATCGTGATCGGCGAGTTCGGTGGTTCGCCCGATGGCAGCGATCGCGCCGACACTCTTCCGCCACCGGCCCGGATCGCCTGCGCCAAGGAGGGAAAGGTGCCCGGCTCCGGATCCACGGCGCAGCAGAACGCGATGGAGCGATGGATCCAGGAGTACGAGCGGGCGTGCCCGCCGGTGCGGATCGCGTACAACCCTCTCGGCTCGGGCGCCGGCGTCGCCCAGTTCATGCGGCAGGCGACATCCTTCGGCGGCACCGACGGCGCACTGAAGCCCGAGGACATCGAGTTGTCGAGAAGAGTGTGCCGCGGGGGCAAGGCGATCGATCTGCCGATGGTCGGCGGTCCGATCGCCATCGGCTACAACCTCCAGGGCCTGGACGATCTGGTCCTCGATGCCGGGACCCTCGCGAAGATCTTCGACTCGGAGATCACCAAGTGGTCCGATCCGGCGATCCGGGAGCTCAACCCGGGGATCAAGCTGCCCGATCTGGCGATCCAGGCGGTCCACCGCTCCGACAACTCCGGCACGACACAGAACCTCAACGCGTACCTGAACGGGGCGGCGCCGGACCAGTGGCCGTACGCGAAGGAGAAGACCTGGCAGGGCAAGGGCGGTCACTCCGCGGCCGGTTCCGATGGTGTGGCGGGCGCGGTGCGCAACACCGAAGGGACGATCGGCTACTTCGAGCTGTCCTTCGCCTCCAAGCTGAAGATCCCGACCGTGCGGATCGACACGGGAGCGGCCAAGCCCGTCGAGGCCACCCCGGAGACCGCATCGGCCGGCATCGCCAGCGCCAAGCTCGTGGGCAAGGGCGATGACGTGACGCTGGAGTTCGACTACGCGACCCAGGCCGAAGGCGCGTACCCGATCGTCCTGGTCACGTACGAGATCGTCTGCGACACGGGCAACCAGCCCGAGATGCTGCCCGCACTGAAGTCCTTCCTCACCTATACGGCGAGCGAGGAAGGCCAGAAAATCCTGCCGAGCATTCACTACGCACCGCTGCCTGAGAACGTCGCCACGCGGGTGCGGAAGGTCATCGCCACACTGTCCTGAGACGTGCCGTCCTCAGCTCCGCAGCAGTTCCGCGACAGCGCGGGCGGCGTCGCGCGCGGGGCGGCCGACGCCGATGAGGGTCGCCGAGGCGGGGCCGGTCCAGTCGCCGTAGCCGAGGAGGTGCAGCCTCGGTTCCTGCAAAGCCCTGGTGCCGATGGTGGGAATGCGACCGCGCGCGCCGCGCAGGCCCAGCGGTGCCAGGTGCGAGAGGGCGGGTCGGAAGCCGGTGCACCAGATGACGGCATCGGCCTCGACTCGCGCACCGTCGGCCCACTCGGCCCCGCTGGTCGTGAGACGGGTGAACATCGTTGAGGCGGTGAGGAGTCCGGCATCGCGTGCTTCGCGTACGGGCGGTACGGCGACGATGTCGCCCAGGGATGCCACGCCGCCGGTGTCGGCCCGGCCTGCGTCGAGGGCTCGGCGGCGTGCGGTCGCGACGTCGAAGAGCACACGGCCGTCGACGTCGTCCGGCAGGAAGCGCGGCGGACGCTGGGTCGCCCACGTCACGTGCGCGTGGCCGGTGAGGTCAGCGGCGATCTGGGCGCCGGAGTTTCCGCCGCCGACGACGATCACGCGCTGCCCGGCGAGGTCCTGCGGATTGCGGTAGTCGACGGTGTGGAGCTGGGTGCCTGCAAAGGCCGTACGGCCCGGGACGGCCGGCAGGAAGGGGCGTGACCAGGTGCCGGTCGCGCTGACGACGGCGTGGGCGCGCCACGTACCCGTATCGGCCTCGATGTGCAGGAACGGCCCGTCGCGGTGGACCGCCTGGACCTCAGCGCCGTGGTGCACGGGAAGTTCGTACCGCTTCTCATAGTCGGCGAGGTAGTCGACGACGTGCCGGGCATCGGGGTACGTCGCACCCTCCTGCGGCGGCATGAGCCGGCCGGGCAGGGAGGAGAAGGCCGCCGGGGAGAACAGGCGCAACGAGTCCCAGGTGTGCTGCCAGGCGCCGCCCGGAGTGGACCGGGCGTCCAGAATGACGAAGTCCACACCGAGGCGGCGAAGGTGGAAACCGGCGGCGAGCCCGGATTGCCCGCCGCCGATCACCACGACGTCCGCCTGCTGGGTCATCCGGTGGGCTGCGCCTCGGCCGTGCGGCCGCGCATGAAGATGACCGCCACCAGCGCCAGCCCCACCACGCCTCCGGCGAGTTGGGCGACGATGAAGCCGGGGACGGAGGCGGGAGCGATGCCCGCGAAGGTGTCGGTGAAGGCGCGGCCGATCGTCACCGCCGGGTTGGCGAAGGACGTGGACGAGGTGAACCAGTAGGCCGCGCCGATGTACGAGGCGACCGCGACCGGCGCGAAGCGGAGCCGGTCGGTCCTGGCCAGACCGAAGATCAGCAGGATGAGTCCGGCGGTGGCGACCAACTCGCCCAGCAGCAGGTTCCCGGCGGAGCGGTCGTGCGTGGACCACTTCACCAGCGGCTCGCCGAACATCGCGTCGGCCAGGACGGCACCCGCGATCGCCCCGGCGATCTGCGCGGGTACGTACACGGCCGCATCCCGCGCTGTGACGCCGTCACCGCCGCGGCGGGTCGTCCACCACTCCGCCAGTGTGACAACGGGGTTGAAGTGCGCACCGGAGACCGGCCCGAGCAGGGCGATCAGCACGCCGAGCCCGAAGACCGTGGCGATCGAGTTGGCCAGGAGCTGGAGCCCGACGTCCTGCGTCAGCTCGGTGGCCTGGATGCCGGAGCCGACCACGACGGCGACCAGCGCGGCGGTGCCGACCAGTTCGGCGGCTGCGCGTGCGACCAGCGGCGAGCCGGGAGGCGTGGCCTCTGGCACGGGCTGAGGCCCGGATGACGTGACTGTGGCGGAATCCGCCGTTATCTGGACAGCGGTTTCGGGGGCAGCGGCCTCGGTGGCGCTCAACAGAACTCCTTGATGCGGGCAGTCGCGACGATGATGCTGATCAGGTACGCGGTGATCAGGGGCAGGACCGCTTGATGTTCGCTTCGGCGCTGGCTCGCGCGGTCTGCGCGAGCTGGGTGAACTGGCCGGCGAGCGCGTCGATGACCTCGGGACGCAGCCGGTAGTACGTGAAGCGCCCGCATGGCTCCGTCTCCACCACGCCCGCCTCGCGCAGCACGCGCAGATGGTTGGAGAGGTTCGTCTGCTTGGCGCCGGTCTCCTCCACCAGATGGCTGGTGCAGAGGGTCTCGTGCGCGAGCAGGGTCACGATCTGGAGCCTGAGCGGGTCAGCCAGTACCCGGATCAGCTCAGTGTCGACTGACGTCATCATGGACTGATACTCTCACATCAGTGGCGGATGACACCACCAGGTGCTGATGTCACGTGTGCCTGATTTCTCCTTGAGACAAGAGAGACCCCTGAGATGGCCGAGAAGCCCTCCGTCCTGTTCGTCTGTGTCCACAACGCCGGCCGCTCCCAGATGGCCGCCGGGTGGCTCACCCACCTGGCCGGCGACCGCATCGAGGTCCGCTCCGCGGGCTCCACCCCGGCCGACCAGGTCAACCCCGCCGCGGTCGAGGCCATGCGCGAGGTCGGTGTCGACATCTCCGCCGAGACCCCGAAGATCCTCACGATCGACGCGGTCAAGGAGTCCGACGTCTGCATCACGATGGGCTGCGGCGACACCTGCCCGGTCTTCCCCGGCAAGCGGTACCTGGACTGGCCCCTGGAGGACCCGGCGGGCCAGGGCGTCGAGGCCGTACGGCCGATCCGCGACGAGATCAAGAAGCTGGTCGAGGGCCTGATCGAGGAGCTCGCCCCGGAGAAGCCGGAGCAGTCCGCATGAGCGAGCAGGCCGCGACCGACGAGGTCCGGGACGTCATCGTCATAGGCTCCGGCCCGGCCGGCTACACCGCTGCCCTCTACACCGCCCGCGCGCAGCTCAAGCCGCTCGTGTTCGGCGGTGCGATCTTCGTCGGCGGCTCCCTGACCACGACCACCGAGGTCGAGAACTTCCCCGGCTTCCCCGAGGGCGTCGACGGACCCGTGCTCATGGAGAACATGCGAGCTCAGGCGGAACGCTTCGGCGCGGAGATCGTCGAGGACGACGTCACCGCCGTTGACCTCACCGGGGACATCAAGGAGGTCACGGATTCCGCGGGGACCGTGCACCGCGCGAAGGCCGTGATCGTCGCCACCGGCTCCGGCTATCGCAAGCTCGGCCTGCCGAACGAGGACGCGCTGTCCGGCCGGGGCGTGTCCTGGTGCGCCACCTGCGACGGGTTCTTCTTCCGTGACCGCGACATCGTCGTGGTCGGCGGCGGCGACACCGCCATGGAGGAAGCCACCTTCCTCACCCGCTTCGCCCGCTCGGTCACCGTCGTCCACCGCCGCTCCACCCTGCGCGCCTCCCAGGTGATGCAGAACCGCGCCTTCGCCGACGACAAGATCTCCTTCGCCTTCGACAGTGAGATCGCCGAGATCCACGAAGAGAACGGCATGCTCTGCGGCCTCACGCTGCGCGACACGTTCAGCGGAGAGACCCGGAAGCTCGCGGCCACCGGCCTGTTCATCGCCATCGGCCACGACCCGCGCACCGAACTGTTCAAGGGCCAGCTGGATCTGGACGGTGAGGGCTACTTGAAGGTCGACGCACCGTCGACCCGTACGAACATCCCCGGCGTCTTCGCCGCCGGAGACGTCGTCGACCACACCTACCGCCAGGCCATCACCGCCGCCGGAACCGGCTGCCAGGCCGCGCTCGACGCGGAGCGGTACCTCGCCGCCCTGGCGCACGACGACAAGCCCGCCGCACCGGAGTTGGCTCCGGTCACCACCTGATTCACACCTGCGGAGAGGAGGCGCCACGCATGGCCCTCAAGAGCGTGACGGACGACTCGTTCGAGGCGGACGTCCTGGGCAGCGAGAAGCCGGTCCTGGTCGACTTCTGGGCACCGTGGTGCGGCCCGTGCCGCCAGCTGGCGCCGTCGCTGGAAGCGATCGCGGCCGACCACGGCGACACGATCGAGATCGTCAAGCTCAACATCGACGAGAACCCCGCAACGGCTCTCAAGTACGGCGTGATGTCGGTCCCGACGATGAACCTCTACGTCGGCGGCGAGGTCACCAAGAGCATCATCGGCGCCAAGCCGAAGGCCGCTGTCGAGCGCGAACTCGACGGCATCATCGGCTGATGACACACACCCCGCGTGCGGCGGGGATGCGCCGAGGCATCCTCGCCGGACGGCGTTGAAGGACAAGGTCAGACGGTCGCCGGGTCGAGGATGTCGCGTACCCGGCGCAGGCCCTCCGTGTTCACCGAGTACCAGACCCAGGTGCCGCGGCGGTCGCGGTTCAGCAGCCCGGCCTCGGTCATGAGCTTCAAATGGTGGCTGACGGTCGGCTGGCGGAGCCCCAGGCAGTCGGTCAGATCGCAGACACACGCCTCGCCGCCGGGCGCCCGCTCGATCAGCCTCAGCAGCTGGAGCCGGGTGGGGTCGGCTATGGCCTTCAGCATGACGGCGAGCCGCTCGGCTTCCGCGCGGTCGATCAGCAGGCAGGACAGCCCTGGACCGCAGCTCTCCGCCTTCTCCACCGCCGTCTCCGCTGCGCCGTATGTAGTGATAGCCATCTATTCACCATACGAGCTGTCCGAGTACCCGCCGGGTGCTCGAAGGCCCATCCGAGCAGTTGTTTACCAAGGGTTCACCTTTCTTCCAGCCTGGCCAGAAAATAGATATCCACCTATTATCCGAGGTGAGCGCAGGGCTATTCCCTGCTTGGGAAGGGGCGGCTCATGGACGAGCGGAACGCGCTGGGTCCGGCGACGCCCCAGCTGCGCGACATCGACGCGGTGGTCGAGCGGATCACCCGGCGGCTGCGCACGCGGTTCGGGCACGTCTTCTCGCAGGAAACGGTCGAGTCGTACGTCGACGACTGCGCACTGCTCCTGAGATGCCGAGCACGGCTGGGCACCCACCTTCCCGTACTCATCGAACGCTTCGCCGACCAGCGCCTCGGCGCCCTCGCCACGGCGTCCGGGCTGAGTCCGAAGCCCGTCCCGGAAGTGCTCTTCGTCTGCACGGAGAACGCCGGCCGCTCCCAGCTCGCCGCCGCGCTCATGCACCGGCGGGCCGGAGGATCGGTCGTGGTGCGATCGGCCGGGTCCGAACCGGGACTCGACATCTCGCCCGTCGTACGGGCACTGCTCGCCGATCTGGGGCTCGACGTGGGCGGCGAGTTCCCCAAGCCCATCACGCCCGAAGTGGTGGCCGCCGCCGACGTGGTGATCACTTTGGGCTGCGGGGATGCCTGCCCCGTGCTGCCCGGCCGCCGCTATGTGAACTGGGACCTCCCGGATCTCTCCGGCCTGGACCTGGAAACCGCCCGCGCCGTACGCGACACTCTGGACACGCGGATCGCCGATCTGGTCCGGGAGTTGACCGAAGCCCGGTCGGTAGCCGGTGATTCGGGGATTGGTCGTTAGCCGTAGTTCCGCCTTGCTCGACCCCTATGGCCGGAGGTGCGTGCGGTGCTACTGCATATCGTCGTCGTCATTCACATCGCTGCCGGTCTGACCGCGGTCATCTCGGGCGCGGCGGCGATGCTTGCACCCAAGCGCCGTGGCCGCCACCCCCGTAACGGCCACGTCTACCTCGGCGCGCTGGCCGTGCTGACTGCTACAGCCACCGCTCTGGCAATAGCCAAGCCGCACACGGCCTATCTGTTGATCGCCGGGGCTGTCGCGCTGGCCGCGGCCGGATACGGATGGCGAGCCCGGCGCCTGCACCAACAGGGCTGGCGGGCGCGCCACATCACCGCCATGGCGCTCTCGTACACCGCCATGCTGACCGCGTTCTACGTCGACAACGGCCCCCGGCTGCCTATCTGGGACCGACTGCCGCCGCTGACATTCTGGTTCCTGCCCGCAGCGGTCGCCCTGCCTCTGACGCTTCGGGCCCTGAACCGCCAGGCGCCACACGTCGTCACACGGCAGAGGCCGGATCGGCCGACTGGCTCTGGAACGGCTTAGGGTCACACTCCAGGCGATAGCCCATGCCACGGATCGCGTCGATCGTGCAGCAACTGCTCGCCCCTTCGCTGAGCCTGCTGCGAATCCGCCGGATATGAACGGTGAGGGTGTTGCTGCCCAGCCTTTCCGCGCCCCACAGGGCAAGGATGAGCTCCTCGCGGCTCACGACGCGGCCGGCACGCTCCATGAGGTAGCGCAGCAGCATGAATTCACGTACCGGCAACTGAAGCGAGCGGCCTCGTACGTAGACGTGAAAGCCAGCCGGATCAAGCTCGATGTCACCGACGACGAGCGGGTCTGCCGAGCCATCACCCGTGGCCCGGCCCGCTGTCAGCAACGGCAGTATCTCCTCCGCCCGGTAGGGGCGGGCCACGAAAGCCACGGCGCCCGCCGCCACGGCCGCCGTGGCTTCGGCAACCCCGTCGGGACCGGCGCCCACGAGCACCGGTGCGGGGTGGAGTTTGGCGATCAGCTCGGTCACCTGCGCGTCCCCGACCACCGGCAGTGGCGCTGCGAGCAGCACGGCCCGCGGGTGGCGGGCGCCGACCTGTGACCGCGTCGGCGTGGCCGTTGTCGACGGCGGCCTTGGCAGCGAGGCCGAGAGCGCCACGGGCGGGGAGCTGGTCGGCGGTTCCGCCGCCGAAGGTGGAGCCGCAGATGCCGCGGCGCAGGATCCACACGGCCTTTGTGTTGGTGCCGTCGTCGGACGTCGCGAGGTCGGCGAGCTGCGCGAGCGCGGTGAAGGCGGAGGCGCCAGAGCCGATGACCGCGGTGCGCTTGCCCGCGTACCGGGCCCGCGCGACCGGATCTTTCAGGTCCGGCACGCGGTACGTGATCCGATCGGACGCGGCCTTCTCTCCGAGGGGCGGAAGGCCGCTGCCGCCGGCCGGACTGGGAGTGGCCCAGGTGCCGGAAACCTCGATCACCGCGCGGGCGAACAGCCGCTCCTGGCGGCCGCCCGCGTGGGCGACGTGGACGACGAAGGGCTGCTTCTCTCGGTCAGCGTCCACGATCCGGTCCCGCCCCGCGCGGGAGACACCAGTGACGGTGGCGCCGAACGCACATGCTCGCCGAGGACGTCGGCGAGCGGCTGGAGGTACTGCTCCGCCCAGTCCCGGCCCGAGGGGTAGGTGGCCGGGTCCGGCTTCGCCCAGCCGGTGAGGGCGAGCAGCTTCTCGGCGGTCGGGTCGGTGACCTCGCCCCAGGTGGACAACAGCCGCAGTGCGCCCACTCGCGTACCGCCGCTGCGGCGACCGGGCCGGCTTCCAGGACCAGCGGGGTCGGGCCGCGGTCGACCAGGTGGGCGGCAGCCCTCACCCCAGCACGGGCCATCGGCCCCTTGTGGCCGACCGAGGTCTGGCTCCAGCGACCACCAAAACTTCCGGGGCAGTACGGGAGCCGTCGCCCTGAAAACGGCCGCGGCAACTGCCCGTGGCTCCGTAACGCGGACCGACGCGCTTGCGGACCACCGTGACGTGCTCGTGGTAGGTGAAGGCGTGAGTCCCATTTCCCGAGGAGCGTCATGCCAGCTCGCCGATGGCCGGTTCCGGTGCCTCACGTCTTCGAGGGCTACCGGCGCGACTGGCTGCGCGGCGACTTCGTGGCGGGGGTCACGGTCGTCGCTTACCTGGTACCGCAGGTGATGGCCTACGCGGGCATCGCCGGGCTGCCGCCCGTAGCCGGGCTGTGGGCAGCGCTGCCCGCCATGGTGCTCTACATCGGGTTGGGCACGTCCAGGCTGCTGTCCGTCGGGCCCGAGTCGACCACGGCGCTCATGACCGCCGCGGCCGTCGGTCCGCTGGCCGCCGCTGACCCGGCCCGGTACGCCGTGCTCGCCGCCGCGCTCGCGGTGGTCGTGGGGCTGCTGTGCACGGCGGCCTGGGCCCTTCGGCTCGGTTTCGTCGCCGACCTGCTCTCGCGGCCCGTACTGATCGGATACATGGCCGGCGTCGCCCTCATCATGATCGTGGACCAGCTGACCCGGCTCACCGGCGTGAAGACGAGCGGATCCACCTTCCTCCCGCAAGTCGCCTCGTTCGTCGGGCACATCCAGGAGATCCGATGGCCGACGGCCGTTCTCGGAACGGCCTTCCTCGCCGTCCTGCTCGTCCTGCCGCGCGTGTGGGACGCCCTGCCCGCACCGCTCGTCGCACTGGTGCTGGCCACAGCCGCCGTCAGCGTCTTCGACCTCGACGGTACCTACGGCATCGCGGTGATCGGTGGAGTGCCCACGGGGCTTCCCGGCCCAGCGCTGCCGAGCGCCGCCGACCTCCAGCACCTGTTCCTGCCGGCCGCAGGCGTGCTGCTCGTCGGCTACTCCGACATGGTCCTGACGGCCCGGGCCTTCGCGGAGGACCGGGATCCGCGGCGCCTCGACGCCAACCGCGAACTGCTGGCCATGGGGTGCTCCAACCTGGGAGCCGGGCTCGTGCACGGCTTCCCGGTCAGCAGCAGTGCGAGCCGTACCGCCATCGCCCGTTCGGCCGGCGCACGCACACAGGGATACTCGCTCGTCGCCGCCGCCGGTGTGGTGCTGGTGCTGCTCCTGGCCGGTCCGCTGCTGGCGCACACCCCGGACGCGGTCCTGGGAGCCATCGTCGTGTACGCGGCGATCCGACTCGTGGACATCTCCGAGTTCCGACGCCTCGCCGCATTCCGCCGACGCGAGCTGCTGCTCGCTCTCGGCTGTACCGCGGGAACGCTGGTCCTCGGCCTGCTGTACGGGGTCCTGGTCGCCGTCGCGCTGTCCGTCGCGGAACTCCTCGTGCGCGTGGCCCGCCCGCACGACGCCGTCCAGGGGATCGTGCCCGGACTCGCCGGCATGCACGACGTGGACGACTATCCGCAGGCCCACACCATTCCGGGACTGATGGTCTACCGCTACGACTCACCGCTGTTCTTCGCCAACGCCGACAACTTCCGCCGACGCGCCCGTGCCGCGGTCGACGAACAAGGCGACGAGGTCAGGTGGTTCGTCCTCAACACCGAAGCGAATGTCGAGGTCGACATCACCGCTCTCGACGCAGTGGATGCCCTGCGTCGAGAGCTGGAACGACGCGGCGTCGTCTTCGCCCTGGCACGCGTCAAGCATGACCTGCGGACCCAACTCGACTCATACGGACTGACCGCGTCGGTCGGTGTCGACCGCATCTACCCGACCCTGCCGACGGCCGTCGCCGCCTACCGGGCCTGGCTCGGGTCCTCCGGTGGTGCGACGGGAACCGACCACCGGGCCTGACGCAGTCCCGCCGCCGGCCAGGTCATCCGGGCCGCGCCGGGTGGGCGGACAGTCGCCGACGCGCTTCGTCGTAGGCGTTCGCGTCGATCTCGCCGGAGGCGAAGCGGCGGTCGAGGATCTCCCCCGGCGTCTCCCGGCGGGCCGTCTCGGCCTTGCGCGAGCCGTCGTCGTCCGACCGGTGGTGCGTGAGGCGGACGACCGCCCAGACCGCGAGGCCGGTCAGCACGATCCACAACAGGGGCATGAAGGCCATCCAAGCCCAGCCACAGCCGTTCCAGTACATGGTCATCCCCTCTTCCCGAGCGATGGGCCCAGCGCGGAGGCAGTCACAGCCACCACCCATGCTGACGTGACCGGCAGCTTCGGACCAGGGCTCTTCGGTCCCGTCCCGATGGGCTCTTCGGCTCCTTCACACCGTGCCGCACCACGCCGTGTTCCCGGTGGAACTCGTACCGCACCCGTTGACGCGACAAGCTGTCCCCCTCAGACATCCGGATCCGGGAAAGGAAGCGGGATCGATGGAGCCGCTCGCCGGCACCGTGGTCATCGGGATGGGGAACGAGTTCCGGCGGGACGACGGGGCCGGATGGGCCCTCGTCGCGCTACTGGAGAATCGCGCCGTACAGCGGCCGCTGCCCCCCGGCACGGTGCTCGCGCGGTGCGACGGAGACCCCGGCCGGCTGATCGCCCTCTGGGAACGCAGGATCCTCGCAGTGGTCGTGGACGCCTGCTTTCCCCCGTCGGCACAGCCGGGGCGGACGCACCGGTGGTGCGCGGACCAGGGCGGTGCACTGCATTCGGCCGTCGCAGGGAGGCACAGCACACACGGACTCGGCCTCACCGAGGCACTGCACCTCGCCAACAGCCTCGGGCGCGCCCCCGGCCGCCTCGTCGTGTTCGCGGTCGAGGGAGCGGACCGTTCCCTGGGCACGGGCCTCACTCCTGCAATCACGGCCGCGCTGCCACGCCTCGCCCAGCTCGTCGAGGAAGAGCTCCGGCAGAACAGCGAGCCAACACGCCGAACCGGCCTCGATTCCCGGAAGCACCCGATCTGACAGTCTGTCAGCCTGTCATTGACTCACGGAGATCGAGAGGCAGACCATGGCCGACACTTCAGATGCCGGAGCAGTGCTCGGCAACCAGGCCGACGCGGTACTCGACCGCGACGGTCTGGACGCGCTCGTGCGTGTCCTGAAGCGGCGCGGCCGTACGGTGATCGGCCCCACCGCGCGTGACGGCGCGATCGTCCTCGACGAGTTGGAATCCGCCGACGAGCTTCCCTACGGGTGGGGCGTCGAACTGGAGGCGGGGCAATACCGGGTCCGCCGACGCGAGGACGGTGCCGCTTTCGCGCACAGCGCCGGGCCGCAGTCGTGGAAGTCGTTCCTGCATCCCGATCGCGTCCGCCAGTGGACCACGGACCGCCGCCCCGGCGGAGAGATCGCGGTGCACGAGGAGAAGCAGCAGAGCGTCTCTTACGCGTTCCTCGGCGTGAGGCCCTGCGATCTGCGGGCCATCCAGATCCTGGACCGTGTCATGTCCGGCGGCCGCTACCAGGATCCCGCCTACCTCTCCCGGAGAGCGGGGGCCTTCCTGATCGCGGTCGAGTGCACCGAGCCGGGTGCCACCTGCTTCTGCGTCTCGATGGGTACGGGGCCGGCCGTGGACGCCGGGTACGACCTCGCCCTCACCGAGCTCGTGGACGACGCCGGCCACCGCTTCTTCTGCCGGAGCGGGAGCGAGGCGGGAGCCGCGGTACTCGCGGAACTCCCGCACCGCGGCGCGGACGACCCCACCCGCACCGCCGCCACCGAGGCCGTGAGCGCCGCCGCCGAACGCATGGGCCGGTCCATGCCGCCGGTCGACCTGCGCACGCTGATGCGGGACAACCTGGAGGCGGAGCGCTGGGACGACGTCACGGCCCGGTGCCTGAGCTGCGGCAACTGCACCATGGTCTGCCCCACCTGCTTCTGCACCACCACAGAGGACGTGACCGACCTGACCGGCGATCACGCCGAGCGCTGGCGCCGCTGGGACTCCTGCTACGACCTGGACTTCTCGCTCCTCCACGGCGGCCCGGTCCGGGCCACCCCGCGCAGCCGCTACCGCCAGTGGCTCACCCACAAACTGAGCACGTGGCACGACCAGTTCGACAGCTCGGGCTGCGTAGGCTGCGGCCGCTGCATCGTCTGGTGTCCCACCGGCATCGACCTCACCGAGGAGGCCCACGCCCTGCACCAGGAGGCCACACAGACGGAGAGCGCGCCGTGAATCAACAGCCGGGTGAGCCTTCCGGCGAGGGGATCCTCACCGCTCTGCCCACGGAGCACCGCGGTCGGCTGATGGCCCTCGCCCGCGACACCGCCTTCACCGGTTCAAGGCGCATCTTCGAGGAGGGCGAGAACGCCGACCGCTTCTGGATCATCCGGTCGGGCACGGTCGCGCTCGACGTGCAGATGCCCGGCCGTGGGCGCGCCGTCGTCGAGACCATCGGCGCGGGCGACCTCCTCGGCTGGTCATGGCTGTGTCCGCCCCGGGAGTGGCACCTCGGGGCCGCGACCCGGGACCCCGTCCGTGCCTGGGAGTTCGACGCCGCCGCGGTGCGTGCCCTGTGCGCCGAACACCCGGCGCTGGGCCTGGCGCTGGTCACCGTCGTCGCCGGGACCATCGGAGACCGGCTCAGGGCCACCCGAACCCGGCTGCTCGACCTTTACGGACGTCAGGGATCCCAGGGGAACGGGCCGGCGCCATGACCCTCACCCCACTCCCCTACCGCGTGGTCGACCGCCGCGACGAGACACACGACACGGTCACGCTCGTACTGGAGCCGGCCGGGGAGTCCCTGGATCCCTTCGCACCGGGCCAGTTCGCGATGGTGTACGCGTTCGGCGTCGGCGAGATCCCGGTGTCCGTGTCCCGGACTGCCGACGGGCAGCGGCTCACGCACACGATCCGTGCCGTCGGGGCCGTCTCCCGCGCACTGTGCGGTCTGCGGTCCGGCGCGTGGGTCGGTGTGCGCGGCCCCTTCGGCACGGACTGGGGCGCGGCAGCCGCCCGCGACCACGACGTGCTCGCCATCGCCGGGGGCATCGGACTCGCCCCGCTGCGTCCCCTGATCGACACCGTCCTGGCCGAGCCGCACGCCTACGGACGGCTGAACATCCTCGCCGGAGCCAGGACCCCCGACGATCTGCTGTACCAGGACGAGTTCCCCACCTGGGCACAGCCGTTCGCCGCCGTCACGGTCGACCGGCCCTCCAATGGCTGGACCGGCCGGGTCGGAGTCGTCACCACGCTGCTCGGTCAAGCCGTGTTCACGCCGGCGGACACGACCGCATTCGTCTGCGGGCCCGAAGTCATGATCCGCGCGACCGCACGCGCGCTGGTCCATCGGGGGGTGCGCCCCGACCGCATCCGGGTCGCGCTCGAACGCAACATGCGCTGTGGCATCGGCCATTGCGGACACTGCCAGCTCGGGCCTCTGCTGCTCTGCCGCGACGGCCCCGTCGTCGGCTACGACCACGCCGGGCCCCTGCTCACCGTACGGGAGCTGTGACATGAGCACCGACACCGCACCACCTGCCCGCCCCCGGCTCGGTGTGTTCAAGTTCGCCTCGTGCGACGGCTGCCAGCTCACCCTCCTCGACTGCGAGGACGAACTGCTCGGCATCGCCACCGAGCTGGAGATCGCCTACTTCCTGGAGGGGTCGAGCGCACCCGCCCCTGGCCCGTACGACCTGTCGCTCGTCGAGGGCTCGGTCAGCACCCCCGAGCACGTGGACCGCATCCGGCGCATCCGCGCCGACTCCCGCCATCTCGTCACCATCGGTGCCTGCGCCACCGCCGGCGGCGTCCAGGCGCTGCGCAACCACGCCGACGTCGCGGAGTACCTGGCAGCGGTCTACGCCCGCCCCGACTACATCGAAACCCTCGCTACCTCCACACCGATCTCCGCCCATGTACCCGTGGACTTCGAGCTGCGCGGCTGTCCCATCGACCGCGGTCAGCTCGTGGAGGTCATCACCGCCTTCCTCGCCGGGCGGAAGCCCGGCATCCCCGATCACGCCGTCTGCTTCGCCTGCAAGCGGCGCGGCAACGTCTGCGTCACCGTGGCCCACGGCACTCCCTGCCTCGGCCCTGTCACCCACGCCGGCTGCGGAGCGCTCTGCCCGACCTACGGCCGCGGCTGCTACGGCTGCTTCGGACCAGCCGGAACCACGAATCTCCCCGCGCTCGTCCCGCTCATGCACCGCGACGGGATGAGCGACGAGGACATCGGCAGATTCCTGCGCACCTTCAACGTGACCGCCTTCACGGCCGTTGAGGAGCAGGAGCCCGGCACGATTCAGAAGGAAGGACCTCGATGAGCCAGCCCGCGACCGGGTCGCAGGTCCTGCGCATCCCCGCACTCACTCGTGTCGAGGGCGAGACCGCGCTGCGGCTGCGGATCGACGACGGTACTGTCACCGAGGCCCGGCTCAGCATCTACGAACCGCCGAGGTTCTTCGAAGCCTTCCTCCGGGGCCGGGCCCACACCGAGCCCCCGGACCTCACCTCCCGCATCTGCGGGATCTGCCCGGTCGCCTACCAGCTGAGCGCCTGCCGCGCCGTGGAGGACGCGTGCGGCGCCGTCGTCGACGGACAACTCGCCGCCCTGCGCCGCCTGCTGTACTGCGGTGAGTGGATCGAGAGCCAGACACTCCACATCCACTTGCTGCACGCACCGGACTTCCTCGGCCACGACGACGTGATCGGCATGTCTCGATCACACCTGGCGCACGTCGAGCGCGGGCTGCGCCTCAAACAGACCGGCAACGCCATCGTCGAACTGCTCGGGGGACGCGCGATCCACCCCGTAAACGTCCGCCTCGGCGGCTTCCACCGCACCCCGACACGCACCGAACTCCGTCCCCTGGCAGAGCGGTTGCGCATCGCCCTCGACGACGCCTGGGACACCGTGCGCTGGGTCGCTCGCTTCGACTTCCCCGACGCCGAGTGCGACGCCGACCTCTTCGCCCTCGCCGAAACGGACACGTACGCCATCGAGTCCGGAGTGCCCACAGTGCTCCCGTACGAGAAGACGCTCCCGCCGCGCAGCTTTCCTTTGCGTGACTTCCCCGATCACATCACCGAGGAGCAGGTGCCCCACTCCACCGCCCTCCACGCCCGGCTGGACGGCCGAAGACATCTCACCGGCTCCCTCGCCCGCTACGCCGTCAGCGGCCACCTACTGTCCCCGCTGGCTCTGGAAGCGGCACGCGAGGCAGGACTGGGCGCCCCCCGGCCCCGCGCGGGCACGGAGGGCCCAGGGTGGGGTGGAGTCTGCAGAAACCCCTACCGCAGCATCCTCGTCCGGGCCGTGGAGGTCCTGTACGCGGTGGAGGAGGCCATGCGGATCATCGCGGAGTACGAGCGGCCTGCCCATCCGTACGTGGAGGTGCCCGCCCGGGCCGGTGTCGGTCACGGCGCCACGGAGGCGCCACGCGGCTTGCTCTACCACCGCTACGCGTTCGACGACGCAGGCCGTGTCACCGACGCCTGCATCGTCCCGCCGACCGCCCAGAACCAAGGGGCCATCGAGGAGGATCTGCGCCGGATGGTCCAGGCCGGGCTCGATCGCGGAGAGGGCTCCGAGGCCGAACTCACGCGGCTGTGCGAGCGAGCCGTCCGCAACCACGACCCGTGCATCTCGTGCTCGGCCCACTTCCTGGAGCTGGACATCGAGCGCACGTAGACCCGTGCGCAATGCGACGGGTCCAGGAGCGCGGCTCGCGCCCATGGCCGCCCCCGGTGGCCTGCACGGTCAACGGCCGGAGGACGCGGCGAACTGCTCGTTGGCGACGACGGCCGCCTCCGCCCGACGGGTTCCGGTCGCATCACGAGGACAGGCCGTGCGTCGTCCTGAGGGAACGCGGGAGCGAAGAGTCGTCGGTGCGTGCGGTGAGGCGCTCGGTCACCGACACCACCCCGTCCATCTGCCCGACCAGCTTCACCAGGACGCTGATCTGGCCCAAGGTCTCCAACTGCCCCTCCAGCGTGACCGTTCCGTCGACTACATGAACATCGACCTCGTCGGGCGCGAGGCCCAGCGTGTGCACCAGCACCTCCCCGATGACCCGGAGGCGGATCTCGCTGTCCGGGCGCAGGAACACCTGGAGAAGGTCGCGCCGGGTGACGATGCCGACCAGACGGTCCTCGTCGTCGACCACCGGCATCCGCTCGACGGAGCGCCGCAGCATGGTTCGGGCGGCTTCCGCGACCGTGTCGTCGGCATGCACCGTCACCGCCGGTGCGGACATCAACGCTCCGGCGGTGATCGCCACCCGTTTGTCGGCGTCGGGCCCGGTGTCGGCGCTGTGCCCGGGCATGAGCCGTCCGTACCTGGCGTCCGCGGCCGCGGCCTGGTGCACCAGGAGATCGCTCTCGGAGATGACCCCGACCACCCGGTCGTCCTCGTCGAGGACCGGCAGACCGGTGATGTCGTGTTCGGCAAGCCGCTTGGCCAGCTCCTTGAACGACGTCGTCGGCACGGCCGAGATGACCTCACTGGTCATCAGGCTTCCGACTTTACTGTCCTTCATCTCCTTCATCTGCGTGACTCCCGTCGAACTGGCCCAAGGGGCACGATCCGGTCGGCCCGGGCGTGAGTGGTCCCGACGGACGTGAGCCCGGCAGCCCGCGTGCGAGTACTGCCGTGGCCAGGCCTCCTCGGTCTCGCGGTTACGACATGCCCAGTCAACAGCGCCCCGCTCACGGGGGCAGGGGCCGAACAGTCCGCGCCGGGGCCCAAAGGTCCCCGAGCCCTCGGTCCCGGGACGATCTGCTCCGAACGGTGGACCGGTCGGTCCTCGCGGCCCTGTCCTCCGTTTGCGTACCGTGCGGCCATGGGGCTGCGGTCGCGGCCGACGGCCTCCCGCACACGCACGCGGACGGACGGAGGAGCCATGACATCCAACAGCGCAGTACTCCCGGTCGTGTTCGGCGTCGACGCCGTACAGCCGGCCGACGCGGCGCTGGACTGGGCCGCGGACGAAGCCGCCCGCCGTGGAGCGCCTCTCCAACTCGTCCACGCCGTGCTGCCCGCGACCCATCACGTGCGCGGTGCCGAGGAGACGGCACACCACAAGGGCCTGCGCCGGCTCGGCGACGAAGCGCTCGACAAGGCAACCGTCCGTGCCCATGAGCGTCATCCGGAGCTCGAGGTGACGGCCTTCGTCGCGGACGGCACCCCGGCCAAGGTCCTGGTACGGCGATCCGCGCACGCGCGCCTGCTCGTCCTCGGCTCACGCGGGCTGGGCCGGCTGGCCGAGGCTCTCAGCACTCTCTCGACGACCGTACCCGTGAGTGCCCACGCGGCCTGTCCGGTGGCTGTGGTGCCGGAGGCCGGGCACCTTGTCGAGGAGCCGCCGTACATGGTGGTCGGATTGGACGGCAGCCCGTCGGCCGAAGCCGCTCTGGACCACGCCCTGGAGGCCGCTGCCGCGCGCGGTGCCTCAGTGCGTGCGGTGTGGGTGTGGCAGCGGCCGCTGCTGGGCCTCTGCGACGAGGAAGCCGCACTCGAGGCGTGCCGGAGGCACCTGCACGAGGTGGTCGACCGCCGCGCCGACGTCTACCGGAACGTTCCGCTCAGCCAGAACGTCCTGCGAGGGCACCCGGTCGACGCGCTGGCCGCGGCGGCCGAGAATTCCCTCGCGGTGGTCGTCGGCCGCCGTGGCCGGGAGGGTTTCACGGGCATGCGACTCGGCTCCGTCCCGCACGGTCTGCTCCACCGGGCCTCCTGTTCCGTGATCACCGTTCCCCCGCCGTCCGGCGAGGAACCGTGAGGCCGCGCACGCCCACGGCGCCTCCAGGTGGGACCGGACGGGTGGCGCACGGCCCATGAAGGTGCTCCATTCACCCCGTGCGTGGGCCGTTCGGTCCGCGCAGGGGCCCGATGGGACCTGGCGTTCAACCGTGACGGGTGTTTGCCTGGAGTTGTCGGAAGGGGCCCTGTGGGAGACGCGGGGAAGCGGTCAGCGGCCGCGCACCGCGCAATCAGGATCCGCGAGAAGCGGGTGGGGTCCCTTCCGTCGACTGTCGTCGAGGAGGAAGACCCGCACCGGATCGCCGACGGGGAAGACACACCCCTCGGCGCCCCGGACTCCGGTACTCTCCTCGATCTTGACCGCCGCGCTGCGGCCCGACAAGGCGGAGCGGCGGCCGTCCCCGCGGTTCACGTACGCGCACCCCTGGTCCGGGCCCGTACCGTCGGGTCAGTCAGCGGAGCTTGCGCGGATACGGGTCGTTCGGCCGCCGCAGGAGTCAGCCGCACGCAGGCGTCGACCACGGAGACACCGGATCGGCCCTCGCTCACGATGCTGGTGTGCGCCCGCCCTGCCATCCACGCGACGCGCCTACCGCTGCGGGTGCCACTGCCCGGCGTTGCCGGGTCAGCAGGGCCGTCTCCGAGTCCGTTCGGCTCCGCCCTTCGATCGAGACTGCGGCGGAGAGTGGAGAGTGGTGAGGAGGCCGAGCCCGCATCACTCGGTCCACAGGATCTGAGCAGGAGTAAGGGCATGCAGCACCGCACCGTCTCCCAGGTCATGACACAGAGTGTCGTCACGGCGCACCCCGGCTCGTCCTTCAAGGAGATCACCGGACTGCTCAATGACAACAACATCGCAGCCGTCCCGGTCGTCGACGAGGAAGGCCATCCCCTCGGGGTGGTCTCAGAAGCGGACCTGCTTCGCAAGGCGGCGGGCCTGTCGTCGCCAGAGGGACGCCCTGCCCGGCTGAGACTCGTACCGCTGGACCGGACTCCGGCCGAGGCCGAAACCGAGACGGCTCAGACCATGATGACCTTTCCCGCCATCACAGCCCGGGCGGCCTGGAGCCTCGTCGAGGCGGCAAGAACGATGGACCGCAACCACGTCAAACGGCTGCCCGTCGTGGACGCTGCCGGGAGGATCGTCGGCATCGTCAGCCGCTGCGACCTGCTGCGGCCTTTCCTGCGGCCCGACGAAGCCATCAGCGACGAGATCCACCGGGACGTGCTGGACCGGACATTGGGGCTCGCTCCCGGCACTGTGCACGCGACGGTGCGGGACGGCGTGGCAACACTGACCGGCAGGGTCGCGGAGCGTGCCGACATCCCGGTGATCGAGCGCCTGTGCCGCTCCGTCGACGGCGTGGTCGCCGTGTACCAGACGCTCGGCTACGAGTACGACAACCTGGGGTTGGACGTCGAGCCGCCGCGGGGACACCGGACGCCCGGCGGGCAGCTCGGCATGTGACGCTTCGGCTCAATGGTCCCCATACCGGTCCCGCTCGGCCCTGTCCGCCTGCGGCCACGGCTGCCACGCTCAGAGCCACCGGACATACACGCCGCCTGCACACAGCGGTCATGAGGTACCCGCGGATCCTTTCGCCGTCTCCTGCAGGGCCGGCAACAGCGCGAGATTCGGATGGTGAGACGGTGTCCGAGATACAGTCGGTAACGCAGGCGGAGCACGTGCATACGAGGTGTGGCCGCACGATCAGCGTTTCCAGGTTCATGCCCGAGGGATTGCCCGCCGAAATGGGACGCGTGGTCCTCGACACGTTGCGCCAGCCGTATGACACGAGTGAGGTCTGGGCTTCGCTCACCCCCGAGGAGGCCAGGCGGATCGCCGGACTTCTGCTGTTCCAGGCCGAGGCGGTCGAGCCCTCGCAGCCGGGCCGGGCGGGACACGCGGAGGTCACTCCGATCTCCGGCGATGCCTATGCGGTCACGGTGCGAGGCCACGTACTGACGGTTGACCAGCCTGTCGTGGACGGTGGTCATGACACGGCGCCGACGCCCGTGGAACTCTTCGTGGCCGCTGTGACGTCGTGCGTCGCGCACTACGCCGGGAGATTCCTCGACCGCCACGGCATCGCGCGGAATGGTCTCCGCATCGGCGCCGACTACACGATGGCCTCAGAACGCCCGGCGCGCGTCGCTTCGTTGAGCATCTCCGTCGACGTCCCCGAGCTGCCACAGTCCCGCGCCGCGGCCATGCACGCGGTGATCTCACACTGCACCGTCAAGAACACGCTCGAGACCCCGCCCGACATCACCATCACGCTGAGCGAGCATCAGGATCCCGAGTCCTCCGCACGGGAGTCGGGGGTCGGCCTGCCCCGGTGACACTCACGCACCACCGAGATGATCGATCACTTCGGTCACATCGTCGAGGTCCTTGATCTGCGCGAGGAGCCGTGGCACATCGGCCTTCGCCACGTGGCCGCGGAGGTCGACCACGCCGTTGCGTACGGTGACCTCCACGGTGCCGGGGGCGGCCGGGAAGTGCTTGTCGAGGATCCGGGACTCGATCTCCTCGTGGATTTCGGCGTCATCACGTATCAGGGCGTTGAGCAGGGCGTTCCGATGCACCACACCGACGAGGCGCCCGTCGTGGTCCGTCACCGGCAAACGCTTGAGACGGGACAGGGACACCAGCCACGCCGCTTCGGCGACCGTTTGGCCGGGGTAGACGGTGATGGCGGGCGTGGTCATCAAAGTCTCGGCGGTCTCGCCACGTGCCTCGTCACGCAGCCGCCGATCCCTCAACCGGCCGAGTCCGCCCGGACGGTGCCCCGACGCCTCGACGGCGGCCTTGGCCAGCAGATCGGACTCCGACACCACACCCAGCACGCGGTCGTCGGTATCGACCACCGGCAGGCACCCGATGTGTTCACGGGTCAGGGCCCGGGCAATGTCCAGGAACGGCAGGTCTCCGCGCACCGATGCGGCCGGGACGTCCATGACCTCACGGACCAGCAAGGGCTCGGGTTCGGCGCCCGCCCCAGCGGCCTCGGTCGCTCGCTCGGCGGACACCGCCCCGGAGGCCGCAGGCCGGCGTGCGGCAGTCTGTTTCGCGGACACCGAAGCCACAGCGCCGAGGTACCGCAGCAGCAATTCCTGGTGCCGGGGCTCGCCGGGCCCTGGAAGCCCGCCCGGGGCCGCGCGGCGGGCTTCGGCTCCTGCCGAGAACTTCTCGCGCTCACTCATGGTCGGCTCCTCAACTCGCTCCGGCCGAGACATGCCCTGCCTCTCCCAGTCTCCCGCCGCCGGCGCCCCGCGGCGCTCGTGGGCCGCTGGGAGCACGTTGACCAGGGGGCCGAGGCGTTCGTGAGCCGCATCGCCGTACGGCGGCGAGCATGGTGACCTTCGGGCCCCGTTGTTGCCTGTTCGGCCCCTGCGATCGTGAATCCGGCGCGGTGGACTGGAGACGTAGTAACCGAGATACCGAGGAGCCTGGTCATGGCCACACTCGCACGCAAGCAGAAGTTCCCGTTTCCCGACCTGTCCGACTGGTTCGAGGCCTTCCCCGCTCGATTCACCATGCCGGCCATGGCGGACTTGCACACCATGAGGATCGAGGAGTACACCGAGGAGGGCCGGTACATCGTCTGTGCCGAACTCCCCGGCATCGACGTCAAGGATCTCGACCTGACCGTCGATGACGGCGTCCTCACCATCAAGGCCGAGCGCACCGAGCGTGAGGTGGACAAGCACCGCAGCGAGTTCCGCTATGGGTCCCTCACCCGCAGTCTCGCCCTGCCCAAGAGCGCGGACGAGAACGACGTACGTGCCGAGTACGCGGACGGCATGCTGACCGTCAGCGTGGGCCTCGGCGAACAGAAGCCGGAACCGAAGCACATCGAGATCACGCGCACCACGTGACGCGCACCCCGGACGTCCGAGCGCACTGGTCACGTTCCGCCCACGCGCCACACACCGCCGGCCGCCCCCTCATCGTAGTAGTGAGCAGGGTCGTTCAGCCCCGACGGGGGACCCTCGGCGTCTGCCGACACCCCGGCTCGCCGATGGCAGCAGACGCCGACAAGAAAGCCGCCGACGTGCCCCCGAAGGAGATCAGTGCCATGACCCGTCATCTGACCGCCGGCGTGGACGGCTCGCCCGAGAGCCGCTGGGCTGCGGCGTGGGCTGCCGACGAAGCGGTGTTGCGCAACCTGCCCTTGCGCATCGTCCACGCCGACGACTGGCCCGTGTCCGTAGCCGTCCCGGTGGACGGCTTCGAAACGCAGCACCGTTGGTCCGACGAAATGCTGACCGAAGTCACGAACAATCTGCGGGAGCGCCATCCCGGGCTGGAGATCACCACCCAGCGGCTCTCCGCGCGGCCGCCGGCGGCTCTCGCTGCCGAGGCGAGCGAGGCGGAACTGCTGGTGCTCGGCTCACGGGGGCTCAGTCGCATCACGGGGTTCCTGATCGGCTCGGTCGGCCTGGCCACGATCGGTGCCACCGAGCGGCCGGTCGTGCTCGTACGCGCAGCCGAGCAGCCGGACGACGGGCCGCCGCCCGCCCGCATCGGCCCCTACCGCGACCTGATCGTCGGTGTGGACGTCAACCAGTCCTGCGACGCGCTCCTGGCCTTCGCCTTCGACGAAGCCGCACGGCGCGACTGCACCCTGCGCGCCGTATACGGCTGGTCGCTCCCCCCCGGTGCTCAGCCCGGATCCCACGCTCGATCAGGGAGTCCGCCGCGAAGTGGCCGCGGAAGTCGGCCGCGCGCTCGCCGACCTCCTGATGCCCTGGCGGCAGAAGTTTCCCTCGGTGGACGTCGTCGAACGGGCGCTTGTGGGCGCACCCGGAGAGCAGCTGACCTACTGCACCACCGACGCCGATCTCGTGGTCGTCGGCAGGCGCATCCGCAAGTCCCCCCTGGGAGCTCACATCGGCCCCATCACCCACGCGGTGATCCACCACTCCCCCGCGCCCGTCGCCGTCGTCGCCCACGACTGACCGCCGTGCCCGGCTGGAGCGTCCTCGGCCGGCACGACACGACCTGCTGCGGACAAGGCCGCATGGGCACACACCGGGGACCTCATGGCCCAAGTGCGTGACATGCCGCCTGCGGCAGCCTGGAAGCGCGGACACGGCCCGTGCCCGCACAGAGCCACCGCCCGGGGCCAGGTCCAGGGAGGACATTGATGAACAGCACTTTTCTCCACGGACTGCCGTCGGAGGGCGTGGACCGTCTGATGGCGTGCTCGCGCGAGGTCTCGTTCCCCTCGGGCACCCGCATCTTCGACGAAGGCGACCCGGCCGACCGGTTCTGGATCATCCGCACCGGCACCGTCACCCTCGACCTCCAGGCACACGGCCGCCGCGCCGGCACGGTCGAGACGCTGGGCCACGGCGACCTGCTCGGCTGGTCCTGGCTGGTGCCGCCGTACGACTGGCGACTGGGAGCCGAGGCATTCAGTCTCGTACGGGCGCACGAGTTCGACGCAAGGCCCGTACGCGCCCTGTGCGACCTGGATCCCGCATTCGGCCTCGCGCTCACGCGCCGCGTACTGGAAGTCGTCGCCCACCGGCTACAGGCCACCCGTATCCGCCTACTCGACCTCTACGCGCCCCACGGCAGCGGCGTGATGCAGGTACCGCGATGAATCTCCTGCCATATCCGAACGGAAAGACGTCATGACACGTACAGCCGAGTGGAAGATCCGGCTCTACCTGTTCGAGGAGGACAACACGACGAAGGCCCGCGTCGTACTGGACACGGGAACCGCGGTCCTCACCGGCCACGGTGTGGCCAGATGCAACGCCGAGGACAGGGACGTGCCGGAGATCGGCGACGAACTGGCCGCCGGCCGCGCGCTCCACGACCTCGACCGTCAGCTGATGACCACCGCCCACGGCGACATGGAGGCCCTGCAGACCACCCAGTCGGGACCGGGCACCACACGCGGCGCGCCCTGATACGCCGGTCGCCGCGTGTGCATCCGGAGCCGAGTGGTCATCCGGCGAGAGGTCGTCCGGGGCCGTGTGGTGGTCCGCGTCAGTCCGGTCCGTCGTCCGTTCGGCTCGTGTCGGCCCTGCCCTGCTCGGCTGCCGCCACATGACGCTTCACCGCGGCGAAGCTGTCGGGAGCGACCGAGATCGAGTCGATCCCGGCTCGGACCAGGAACTCGGTGTAGTCCGGGTCGTCGCTGGGGCGCTGACCGCACGGCCGACGGGGCGGCCGCAGACGTGGGCCACGTCCGCGATGCGCAGCTCGGCGGCAGCGCTCGATGCCTCCGACTTGCGCCGTGCCGCTCCGCCCAGGCCGCAGGATGATGTCGTGGACGCCAACTCCGATGCGGCGCGCCACAACGGCGTGGGCGAGTTCGTGGGCGAGCAGTGAGCGAAGAAGACGACGGCCGGCGCCAGCCCTGGTAAGGCACAGGCCCGCATGGGGCAGATCACAGGGACCACTCGGCCCTTCATGGCACGGGCGTCGCACAAGGACCCTGAAGCCATGGCTGCGCATGCGGCGCGAAGGAGGCCGGCACCATTGTCCCGCCATGTGACCGTCGGCCTGGACGGGTCGCTCCAGAGCGACGCCGCTGCCGAATGGGCGGCACGGGAGGCGGTACTGCGGGAGGTGCCGCTGCGCCTCGTGCACGCGGACGAGTGGCCTGTCTGGACTGCCGATCCTGAGGCCGAAGCCGGCGTACAACGACCCGGCGTACAACGACTCTGGGCCGACAAGCTCCTGGCCGAGGCCGCGGAACGGCTGCGTCAAAGGCACCCCTCCCTGGAGATCAGCACACGCCGGTTGTCGGGACGGCCGTCCACCGCCCTGGCGACGGAGGCGGCCGACGCCGATCTGCTGGTGCTCGGCTCCCGCGGGCTGAGCTGCGTCATGGGCTTCGTCCTCGGGTCAGTCGGTATGGAGACGATCACCGCCGCCGAGGGGCCTGTCGTCTTCGTTCGGGCACCGGCATTCCCGGGCGCCGACCAGGACACTCCGGCCGGATCCTCGCGCGACGTGGTCGTCGGCGTCGACATCCACCAGCCCTGCGACCCGCTGCTCGGCTTCGCCTTCGACGAGGCCGCACGCCGCGGCGGCCGCCTGCGGGCGCTCCACGGCTGGTCACTCCCGCCGGTCGTCCACGACGCGCTCGCGCTCGAAGCAGCCGAGCGGGACATGGCACCGGACATCGCCCGCAGCCTCGGGGACGCGCTGGCGCCTTGGCAGCGAAAGTACCCTTCGGTGGCAGTCGTCGAGCTGACACCCGTCGGCGCACCCTCCCAACTGCTGGCGCAGTCCGCCGCCGACGCGGATCTCGTAGTCGTCGGCCGTCGCAGCCGCCGGTCTCGCCTGGGTGCCCATATCGGACCCGTCACCCACGCGGTGATCCACCACTGCGCCGCACCCGTCGCCATCGTCGCCCATCACTGACCCCGCTCGGCCAGGCTCCCCGGTCGCACACGACGTTGCCCGGCTCTTGCGTGTCGGGGAGGGCCACGGTCACCCGTGCCGGGATGCTGGGGCCGTGAACACCGCTGTCGCGGTGCCGGCCGCCCTGCTCTCCGCACTCACCTTCGGAGTCGCGTCCGTGCTCCAGCAGCAGGCGGCGAGCGAGGCGCCCGCCTGGGAGTCACTGCGGCTGCGGCTGGTGCTCGACCTGGCCCGCCGGCCGAAATGGCTGGCGGGCATGGGCCTGACCATCGCCTCCTACGCACTGCTCGGCCTCGCCCTCGCCTATGGCCCACTGGTCCTGGTCCAGCCGCTCGCCGCCACCGATCTCGTCTTCGCCCTGCCTCTGCTCGCCTGGCGCCGCAGCCTGCCCCTGACGCGTCGGGAGGGGGCGGGCATCGCGTGCACAGCTGGGGGCGTTGCCGCGTTCCTGACGGTCCTGCCACCGTCTCCCGCGGGGTCGGAGGTTCTGGCGTGGCACGCGTGGCTGCCGGTACTCGCGGCCGTCGGCGGCACGGTGGCGGTGCTGGCTCCGGTCGGGCGCAGAAGCCGGGCGACGACGCGGACTGCCCTGTACGCGACCTGTGCGGCTCTGTTGTTCGCCTTGCTCGACAGCCTCACCAAGAGTGCGGCGGGCCGGTTCCGCGCCGACGGACTCGGCGCACTGGCGCACTGGGAGCCGTACGCACTGCTCGCCGTCGGCGTGACGGCCCTGGTCTTCTCGCAGAGCGCCTACCAGGCCGGTTCCCTGGCCATCAGCCTGCCGATCATCGACACCCTTGAGCCGATCGGCGCCGTGTTGATCGGCGTCGCCGTCTTCGGCGAGCAACTCGCCTCGTCCACGTGGGCCCTGGCGGTGCAGGCTGTGGGAGCGGCCACCGCTGTGCTCGGCATCGTGCTCCTGGACCGGTCGCCCCTGGCACGGACCTGAGACGCTGGAAGGCTTCCCCTCGCAGGCGGGGCCTCCGTCTCCGTCGGGAGAGCCCCACTGCCGCGCTCGCACGCCGATGCCGGGATGCGGCCCCGGGCGACTGCCGCCACGATGAGGGCATGGTTTCCGTGGGTCCTGCGGACCGTTTCGACGCGTTTCGGGCCCTTGCCGACCGGCGCCGGCGGCCTGGAGACCGGCTGATCGAGTCGCTGGCCGAGGCCGGGGCGGGAACGACGGACAGACCCGAGACCCTGGCGCGGATACGGGAGGCGGTCGGGCGAGCGTACGCGAACGGGCACCTCGGTGCGTCCGTGCACGGTACGGACACGACCCTGAACGTCCAGGTGGTGGAGGGAGCCGGTTCGTCGTCGCGCGGCCACGCACAGCCCTGGTCCCCCTCCAGGCTCGCGATCAGGGCCGTGTCCTCACCCGCGACGTACGCCGTCCGGTACGACGTCCTGGACAGCGCGCTGGTCGCCGTGGAGATCAGGCACGGGCGGGCCCGGCTCATCGCCCGAATCAGCGAACAGACAGCCCCCGGCCAGGTCTTCTCCTCCTTCCACTTCCCCGCAAGCGGCGTGAACCGCCTCACCTCCGACCGCGTGGACACCGTCACGTCCTGCCCCGAGTACAAGGTCACGGCGGTCCGCGTGGTCGTACCGTGACCGCGTCCCACCAAGGTGGACCATGAGTACCGGAACCTCCGTACTGACACCCGGTGACAGGGGCCGGGAACCGACGGCCCTCGGCAGCGGAGGCGGCCCGGCGGTGCAGACCTTGCCGACCGGGGGCGTCTTCGCGGCCCTGGGCACCTCGCCGCGAGGGCTGACGGCGGCGGAGGTGGCGGCGCGGCGGGACCGGTTCGGGCCCAACGAACTGCCCTGGGCGGGGCGGAGAGGGCTGTGGCGAGACCTCGTCGGCCAGTTCACCGACCTCTTCGCCGTCGTGCTGCTCGTCGCGTCTGCGGTCACGTTCCTGGCCTACGCGCTCCAGGAGCCACGTGACGTGGGAACCCTGCAGCTGGCCGTGGCCATTCTGGGTGTGGTGCTGCTGAACGCGGCCATCGGCTTCGCGCAGGAGTACTCGGCCGAGCGGACGGCGGAGTCCTTGCAGGCGATGGTGCCGCACACCTGCCGGGTGCTCCGCGACGGGGAGCGCCAGGAGCTGCCCGCGCCCGACCTGGTGCCCGGAGACGTCGTCGTCCTGGAAGCCGGGGACGCTGTGCCGGCGGACTGCCGACTCGTCGACGCGCACGAGGTCTCGGTGAACAACGCGGCCCTGACAGGGGAAAGCGACGCCGTCGGTCGCACCGGCGAACCCGTCGCGAGCAGCCCGGTACTCGAAGCCCGTAACTGCGTCTTCATGGGCACCGATGTGGTGGCGGGCTCCGCGAAGGCAGCGGTGTTCGCCACCGGTGCGACGACGGAATTCGGGCGGATCTACCGGCTCGCGGCGGCCGCGCCGCGGCAGAAGACCCCGTTGCAGCGCCAGGTCGCCTTGATGGCCCGCCGGGTGGCGGGTGCGGCGCTGGCGATCGGGGCCGCCCTGTTCGCGGTACGCGTACCCACCGGGCAGCCGCTCGTGGAAACCTTCGTGTTCGCCCTCGGGGTGATGGTCGCGCTCGTGCCCGAAGGACTCCCCGCGACACTGTCGGTCTCGCTGGCGATCGGTGTACGCCGCATGGCCCGCCGGCACGCCCTGGTCAAGCAGCTGCTGGCGGTGGAGGCGCTCGGCTCCACGACCGTCGTGTGCACGGACAAGACCGGGACGCTCACCCAGGCCGAGATGACCGTCGTCCAGGTGTGGGCCGGCGGCGTGTCCCATGCCGTTTCCGGCGTGGGGTACGCACCGGTCGGCGAAGTCGCCGACCCCGGGCCGACGCGCGACCTGCTCCGCGCGGCCGGGCTGTGCTCCAACGCCCGGCTCGTCCCTCCCCCGGCCAACGCTGGGGGGCACCACCCCCAGCCGGACCACGCGGGCTGGCGGGTGCTCGGCGACACCACCGAGGGGGCGCTGCTCGTCGCTGCGGCGAAGGCCGGTGTGGACCTGTCCGACGAGGAAGCAGCCGCGCAACGTGTGGCGGAGTACCCCTTCGACTCGGACCGCAAGCTGATGAGCACCGTGCACAAGACCTCTGACGGGTACCGCGTCTACGTCAAAGGCGCGCCCCAGGAGCTCCTCGCCCGCTGTACCGCCATCGACTGGAGAGGTGTGCGGCAGCCGCTGACCGGCGAACTCCGCGCCGCGGTGACCGCAGCCAGTGATCAACTGGCCTCACAAGGGCTACGCGTACTGGCGGCGGCGTCGCGGCCCGTGGACGACTCCCACCCCGCCCAGCACGAGGCCGAACGGGAGCTCACACTGCTGGGCCTGGTCGGCATGCTCGACCCGCCGCGGCCCGAGGTCAGCGACGCAGTCGACGCCTGCCGACGGGCCGGGATCCGCATCGTGATGGTCACCGGAGACCATCCGTTGACCGCGGAGGCGGTCGCACGCCGCGTCGGGATCGTGCGGCAGCCCGCCCCCGCTGTCGTGACCGGTACCCGGCTGGACGAGCTGGACGACGCCGGCCTTGACACCCTGCTGGCCGACTCGGGCGAGCTGCTGCTGTGCCGGGTCAGCCCAGAACACAAGATGCGAGTGGTCACCGCCCTGCAGCGGTGCGGCGAGGTCGTCGCGGTCACCGGCGACGGCGCCAACGACGCCCCTGCGCTCAAGCACGCGGACATCGGCGTCGCGATGGGCGCCTCCGGCACCGATGTCGCCCGGGAAGCCGCGGTCATGGTGCTGCTGGACGACTCGTTCGCCTCCATCGCGGCGGCAGTACGTCTCGGCCGCTCGGTCTATCAGAACATCCGCAAGTTCCTCATCTATCTCTTCAGCCACAACATCGCCGAGCTCGTGCCGATCCTGGCCGCGACCTTCGCCGGATTTCCCCTGGTGCCGATCACCGCCGTGCAGATCCTCGCGATCGACCTCGGATCCGATGTCCTGCCCGCCCTGGCGCTCGGCGCCGAGCCGCCGGAACCCGATGTCATGGACCGTCCGCCGCGCTCCCGGCGCGAACGGCTTTTCTCCACCACCGTGATGGGACGCATCGTGTTCCTGGGCGGCATCCAGGCCCTCGGCGTGACCGCCGTCTTCTTCTGGCACATCCACGCCTCCGGAATCCCGTACTCCGGTTTCACCGAGGACACCATCGTCTACCGCGAGGCGATCACCATGGTCCAAGCAGGGATTGTGGTCAGCCAGTTCTTCAACGCACTCGCGGTGCGCACCGACCGGCAGAGCGTGTTCCGGATCGGGCTGCTGTCCAACCCCTGGCTGCTTGCCGCCGGCTGCTTCGGCATCGCGCTGATGGCGGCCATCAGCTACCTCCCCCCGCTGCAGGCCCTCTTCAACACCGCGCCGCTGGACGCCGCCGACTGGGCGGTTCTCGCCGGCTTCGGAGCACTGCTGCTGGCAGCCGAGGAAATCCGCAAATGGTGGCTGCGCCACCGGCCGAGGAGCTCGACGGGAGGAGCGGGATGAGAGTGATCATCGCAGGCTGCGGGCGGGTGGGATCCACACTCGCCGTCCAGCTCGTCACCGAAGGCCATGACGTACGGCTCATCGATCGCCTGCCCAGGACCCGCAGGCATCTGCCCGACACTTTTCCCGGTGGGTTCCACGAGGGCAACGCGTACAGCCGCGTCGTACTGGACGCGGCGGGTATCGAGCACGCGGACGCCTTCGTCGCCGTCACCTCGGGCGACAACAGCAACATCGTCAGCGCGCGGACAGCCAAGGAGACCTATCGTGTCCCGATCGTCCTCGCCCGCATCCACGACCCCCGCCGCGCCGACATCTACCGCGATCTCGGCATCCCCACCATCGCCAGCGTCCGCTGGACGGTCCACCAGATCCACCAGATGCTGCTGCACCGCCACCTCACGCCCGAACTCGCCTTCGGCAACGGCGAAACCCTGCTGATCCGGTCCGAGCTGCCCGCCTACCTCACGGGTCGGCTGCTGACCGAGTTCGATGTCGACGGCGAGATCCGTGTCGTGGAGGTGACCCGCGCAGGGCGCTCCCTCGTGCCCTCCCACAGCACCCCCGCCGAAGTCGGCGACCTGGTCACCTTCGCCGTCGCTGCCACCGCCCTCGGCCGCTTGCGCGGCTTCCTGGACAAGGAGCTCGGGGCATGAAGGCCCTCATCGCAGGCGCCGGGCGCCTGGGCACCCAGATCGCCCAGGTCCTCGCCGCCGCCCGCAACGACGTCACCCTCGTCGACGTCGACGAGGACCGCATCGCCGAGCTCGAAGGCCACCTTCCTGTACGCCTCGTCCCCGGGGACGCCTGCGAGCCCGCCTTCCTCGAACACGCGGGCGCTCACACCGCCGACCTCATCATCGCTGTCACCGGAAACGACGAGGACAACCTCGTGATCAGCCTCCTCGCCAAGCGGAAGTTCGCCGTCCCCCGTGTCGCGGCACGTGTCAACGACCCGGAGAACGCCTGGCTCTTCGACCGGAACTGGGGAGTCGACACCGCGGTCCCCGCCGCCACGCCCCTCATCTCCCTCATCGAGGAAGCCACCGGCGCCACCGATACCGTGTCGCTCCTGCGCCTGAGCAAAGCGGGTGTCGACGTGATCGAAACCGCCATCACACCGCAGTCCCGCGCCGCGGGCCGCACACTCGCCGAGATCACCCTCCCCGCAGGCACCGTCATCGCCACGGTCGTCCGCGAGGGCCAACCCACCGTCCCCACGCCCGAGATGCGGCTCCGGCCCGGCGACGAACTCCTCCTGGTCTCCCACTCCGCGACCGAGCAGGAGATCCATGCCGCCTTCCAGTAGCCGCCGCGGGCCGGACGCCGCACTGGCCCGCAGCCGGGCTGTCACAGGCGGTGTGCAAAGGTGACGGGGTGAGAGCCGACATCGGCGACGTGGACCATGTACTCCTACGCAGCCCCTGACGGCAGCAGCTCATGGCCGGCCGAGCGCCGCGCGCCGGTTGCCCCTCAGCGTCCTGCGACGGAATTTCAACGGCTCCCTGGAGACATACGGCCCCTCGCCGGTCAGGGGTGGAGCACCAGCCCCGACGGTATCCCCCGACCGTCTGATGCGGACCGGCGCTCATGAGCCGGCTCGCCGTGGCACCCGGGCTCGCCCTGCTCTCGTGTGTCGGCCCGGACCGACACCCACCCATGCCGGATCCTTGCCTCGGGGGGAGCCACTGCCTCGAGAACACTCCCCGCTCGAATGAGAAAGGGGAGTGTGCCGTGAAGGCATCCGAGTACATGATGTCGCCGGTTGTGACGGTGCGCCCGGATACCTCGGCGGCCCAGGCCGCCCGCCGCATGCGCCAGGACTCGGTCGGCTGCCTGCTGGTCGTCGACGACAGCGGCGACCTGCGCGGCATCGTCACCGACCGCGACCTGGTGATGCGCTGCCTGGCCCTCGACATCCCCCCGGATACTCCCGTCTCGCGGCTGATGACACCCTCCGTGATCACACTCGCATCCACCGACGACATTCGGACCGCCTACCGGACCTTCCGCAGATCCGGCGTGCGCAGGCTGCCCGTCATGGACGAGAACGGGCACGTCGCCGGGCTCCTGACCATCGACGACCTCTTCCTCGACGTCTTCCAACGCCTCGCCGACGTACTCGGCCCGGTCGCCTGGACGGTACTGCGCGATCCAAGCGACTCCTACGGCGTGTCCGGTGACCCACCGGACACCCCCTAGCTACTTGCCCCTGAAGAAGTCGGGGCTGCTGGCGGTGTGACGCTTTGGGGAGAGCTGGTGGGAGCCATCGGTTGGCCGGGACAGTTGACGTGGGTCATCGGCAGCCGGGGGTGGTGGCGATGTTGCGTGTCGCGGGAGTGCAGGACTCGTGGTGGGACGTGCTGCCGGAACAGACGCGACAGCTGTCCCCGGAGCTGGCCCGGATCGATGCGTTCTTGGACGACGAACGGTTCATTGCCCCGTGGCGGGCGGTGTTCGCCGAGCGGCTGGGGCGTCCCTCGGTCCCGGTCGAGACACTGCTGAGGCTGCTGTACCTCAAGCATCGCTAGGAGCTCGGCTACGAGACGTTATGCCGCGAGGTGGCGGATTCGCTGAGCTGGCGGCGGTTTTGCAGGATCCCGTTGACCTCTCCGGTGCCGCACCCCACCACGCTGATCAACCTGGTACGCCGCAGCGGCCCGCAGATCGTGGAACACCTCAACGCCGCGCTGCTGGGGAAGCTGGTCGAGGACAAGCTCGTGCGGTGTCGCAAGCTGCGGATCGACACCACCGTGGTCGAAGCCGATATCGACCACCCCACGGACGCCGATCTGCTGGAGCACGGGGTGCGCAAGCTGGGCCGACTGGTGAGGCGGATCAAGTCCGCGGGCGCCGCCAGGCGCACCCGTTTCCGGGACCGAAGCCGGTCAGCGGGCCGCCGCGTGAAGGAGATCTCACGCACGCTGCGGCGGCGCACCGGCCAGGCCATGGGCGAGATCGACCGGCTTACCGGCGAGATCGCCACGGTGGCCCGGGCAACACTGCGGGAGGTGACCGCAGTGGAGCGCAACGCCCGCCGGACACTGGGCAAACGGCCGTCAGGACAGCTCGCGTATCTGCTGGGTGAGCTGGCCGAGAGCGTGGCAGGCACCCGACGGCTGCTGGAGCAGACCGCTTTGCGGCTGGCCGGCATCCGCACAATCCCCGACCGACTGGTTTCGCTGGCCGACCCGGACGCCCGGCCGATCCGCAAGGGCAAGCCCCAGCACCCCACCCAGTTCGGTTACACCGCGCTGGTGGCCGAGGATGAACGCGGTTTCGTCGTCGATCACCAGCTCCAGCGCGGGAACCCACCCGACGCACCTCAGCTGGTGCCCTCGGTGGGACGCGTCACCAGGCTGACCGGCCGGCCGCCCGGCACGGTCGTCGCCGACCGCGGCTTTGGCACCGCGGCCAACGACCTGGCACTCGCCGAACTCGGCGTCCAGCGGATCGGCCTTCAACGAGCCGGCAAGCCCGGAAAGACACGCCGCGAATACGAACGCAGCCGCTCATTCCGACGGATGCGGAACTGGAGAGTTGGTATCGAGGCCCGCATCAGTCACCTCAAGCGCACCTTCGGACTCCGCCGCACCCGCCTGCGCCGCCTGGCGGGTGCGCAGAGCTGGACCGGACTCGGGATCTTCGCCTACAACCTGCAGCGGATGGCCGTCGTCAGCCGATGACACGGCCCCACCCGCAGGTGACGCCACCACGATCCGCCCCCGAAATCGCCTCTGAGCTGGGCGAACTCTTTTTCAGGGGCAAGTAGCTAGGCCCTCTCCCGCGGTGCGGCCCGCTCCAGGTCGTCTTCGACGGCGGGGCCGGGCCCGCCCCACCCTGCAGGGCCCTGCTCCGATCGGCCCGGGACGTGACCGTCACCGTGCGGCCCGGTTCAGGCTCGGCGACTCTGGAGGCAGGAGCAGACGTCGGGAGGAGCGCCCATGCGCTGCGAGACGATCCGTAAGGACCCGGTTCCGGGCGTCACACCGAATCTGGCCGACTACGAACAGGCTCGTTCTGGTTTCACCTGGTCCCGGGCGCGCGAGGAACTGGCCGGTCTGCCCGGGGGCGGGCTGAACATCGCGCACGAGGCGGTCGACCGGCATGCCCGTCCGGGCCACGGGGACAAGATAGCGCTGCGGTGCATCGCCCGCGACGACACCGTCTCGACGGTCACCTACGCCGAGCTGGCCCGCCGTACGGCCCGCTTCGCGAACGTCCTGCGATCGCTCCACCTCGGCCATGGCGACCGGGTGTTCACCCTTCTGGGCCGTTGTCCCGAGCTCTACACGGCAGTGCTGGGCACTCTGAAGAACACCAGCGTGCTCTGTCCGCTCTTCTCCGCATTCGGCCCCGACCCCGTCGAGCAGCGGCTGCGGCTCGGCGACGCCCGGCTCCTGGTCACCACCGCGGCCCTGTACCGGCGGAAGGTGGCGGAGCGCCGGTCGTCGCTGCCCGGCCTCGACCATGTACTCATCGTGGGGCCCGGCGCAGAGGAACTGCCCGGCACGGTCTCCTTCGACGAACTGATGTCCGCCGCCCCGGACACGTTCACCATCCCGCCCACCTCACCCGACGACATGGCTCTGCTGCACTTCACGAGCGGAACCACCGGCACTCCCAAGGGTGCAGTCCATGTCCACGAGGCCGTGGTGGCCCATTACGCCACGGCCGCGTACGCGCTCGATCTGCACCCTGGGGACGTGTACTGGTGCACTGCCGACCCCGGCTGGGTCACGGGCATGTCGTACGGCATCGTCGCTCCGCTCGTCCACGGCGTGACGCTCGTCGTCGATGAAGGCGACTACGACGCCCGGCGCTGGTACCGGATCCTCGGCGAACAGCGGGTCAGCGTCTGGTACACCGCCCCCACGGCCCTGCGGATGCTCATGCGCGCCACGCCCCGCCACGGGCCGTACGACCTACCCCGCTCGTACGACCTGTCCGACCTGCGCTTCATCGCCTCCGTCGGCGAGCCGCTCAACCCCGAGGCGGTGCTGTGGGGCCAGGAGGTGCTGGGCCTTCCGGTGCACGACAACTGGTGGCAGACCGAGACCGGCTGCATCATGATCGCGAACTTCGTGGCATGCGACATCCGGCCGGGTTCGATGGGACGTCCGCTGCCGGGTGTCGAGGCAGCCGTGCTGGAGCGAGGCGAGGACGGCCGGGCGCTGATCACCGACGGCCGGGTGACGCTGGTCGAGAACCCCGACGTCGAGGGTGAGTTGGCGTTGCGGCCGGGCTGGCCGTCCATGTTCCGCGGCTATCTGCACGACAAGGAGCGTTACGAGGCCACGTTCGCCGACGGCTGGTACCTGACCGGCGACCTGGCCCGGCGTGATGCTGACGGCTGGTACTGGTTCGTGGGGCGAGCCGACGACGTCATCAAGTCCGCGGGACATCTGATCGGCCCGTTCGAGGTGGAGAGCGCGCTGATGGAGCACCCGTCGGTCGTGGAGGCAGGAGTGATCGGACGGCCGGACCCTGTCGCGGGGAACATCGTCAAGGCGTTCGTGTCGCTACGCCCCGGCATCGAACCGAGCCCGGAGCTGGAACGGGAACTGCTGGCCTTCTCCCGCCGCAGGCTGGGCCCGGCTGTCGCGCCTCGGGAGATCGCCTTCGACCAGAACCTGCCCAAGACCCGTAGTGGCAAGGTCATGCGCCGACTGCTCCGCGCCCGTGAACTCGGCTTGCCCACCGGCGACTTGTCGACCTTGGAGGGATCCACATGACCCCGACCCGCAGCACCCGCACCCGAAAGACGCCCGCGGTGTCGAAGCCTGCGAAGAAGGCCGCGACGGACAAGCAGAGCACGAGGACCAAGACGCCCGCCGAGCGGCAAGGCACAGAGCACAGGGTGGACCTGCTGAAGGCCATGCTGCGCATCCGGCGCTTCGAGGAGCGTTGTGTCGAGCTGTACAGCGCCGCGAAGATCCGCGGCTTCGTCCACCTCTACATCGGCGAGGAGGCCGTCGCCGTAGGCGTCAACGAGGCGCTGACGCCCGAGGACGCGGTGGTCTCCACGTACCGCGAGCACGGCCACGCTCTCGCCCGCGGCATCACGGCCGAGGCCGTCATGGCGGAGATGTACGGCAAGACGACCGGCTGCAGCGGAGGCCGGGGCGGATCCATGCACCTGTTCGACGCAAGCCGCCGCTTCTACGGTGGCAACGCCATTGTCGCCGGGGGTCTCCCCCTGGCCGCCGGCCTCGCCCTCGCCGACCGAATGCGCGGACAACCCGGCGTCACCTGCTGCTTCTTCGGCGACGGCGCCTTCGCCGAGGGCGAGTTCCACGAGACCGCCAACCTCGCCGCGCTCTGGAACCTGCCGCTACTGCTGGTCTGCGAGAACAACCTTTACGCCATGGGCACCGCCCTCGCACTGCACGAGGCCCAAACCGACCTGGCCATGCGCGCCGCCTCCTACGGCATGGTCGCCTGGGCCGTTGACGGCATGGACGTCGAAGCCGTCGATCAGGCCGCCCGCCGTGCCGCCGAAGCTGTCCGGGCAGGCGCAGGACCGCACTTCCTGGAGTTGCGCACCTATCGCTTCCGTGCCCATTCCATGTACGACCCGGACCGCTACCGCGACAGGGCCGAGGTCGAGCGGTGGAAGGCCAGGGACCCGATCACTCGGCTCATCGACGGCATGCGCGAGGACGGCGAGCTGGGCGACAAGGAGCTCACCCGGATCGAGCGCCAGGTCACCGACGAGCTGGATCGCGCCGTCACAGCGGCCGAAGAGGCGCCCGTAGAGCCGGTCGAAGACCTGTTGCGCCATGTCACCAGTGCCTCGGCGGAGGTGAGCTGACCATGGGCACCGGTGGACGGTCCCAGGAACAGAAGACGACTTACCGAGAGGCGATGCGCGAGGCTCTGCGAGATGCCCTGCGCTCCGATGACCGCGTCTTCCTCATGGGCGAGGACGTGGGCCGGTACGGCGGCTGCTTCGGCGTCAGCCTCGGTCTGCTGGAGGAGTTCGGACCGGAACGGGTCCGCGACACCCCCCTGTCGGAATCCGCGTTCGTGGGCGCTGGCATCGGTTCCGCCCTGGCCGGCATGCGACCGATCGTGGAGATCATGACTGTCAACTTCAGCCTGCTGGCCCTCGACCAGATCCTCAACAACGCCGCCACGCTGTTGCACATGTCGGGTGGGCAGTTGCCGGTACCGTTGGTGATCCGCATGACGACGGGCGCGGGCCGGCAGCTCGCCGCACAGCACTCGCACAGCCTGGAGGGCTGGTACGCGCACATTCCCGGCATCCGTGTGGTGGCTCCGGCCACCATCGAGGACGCCCGCCACATGCTGGCCCCGGCCCTGGCCGATCCCGACCCGGTGCTGATCTTCGAGCACGGCGGCCTCTACAACGCCTCCGGTGAACTGGCCCCGCCCACCGCCCCCGTGGACCTGGATCACGCCGCGATCCGTCGGCCCGGTACCGACATCTCCCTGATCACGTACGGCGGCTCACTGCCGAAGGCCCTCGCTGCGGCGGACGAGCTGGCCACCGAGGGCATCACCGCCGAGGTGATCGACCTGCGCTCGCTCCGGCCGCTCGACGACGCGACCGTCACCGCCTCGGTGGCCCGTACGCACCACGCGGTGGTCGTCGACGAGGCCTGGCGTACGGGCAGCCTCGCCGCGGAAGTGTCCGCCCGAATCGCCGAAGGGTCGTTCTACGAACTGGACGCCCCCGTGGAACGGGTGTGCAGCGCGGAGGTCCCTATTCCGTACGCCCGGCAGCTTGAGGAGGCGGCCTTGCCGCAGACCGCCGACATCATGGCAGCGGCGCACCGGGCGGTGGACTGACCATGGGAGAGTTCACCATGCCGTCCCTGGGCGCCGACATGGACGAGGGCACACTCCAGGAATGGCTGGTACAGCCCGGTGACCCGGTCCGCAAGGGCGACCCCGTCGCGGTCGTCGAGACCGCCAAGTCCACCATCGAGGTGGAGTGCTTCGAGTCCGGGACGGTGAGAAGGCTGCTCGTCGAGCCGGGCACCACGGTGCCGGTCGGCACCGCGCTCGCGCTGATCGAAGCGTCCGACAAGGCCGTGGGGAAACGGCCGCCCCGGCCGCAGGCGCCGAAGCGCGCAACACCGCCCACCCAGTCAGAGCCCGCCCCCGTTCCTGTGCCGGCCGCTGCCCACGAACGCGGGCACACCGAAGCGGGCCCTTTGCTCCGACACCTCGCGGAGCGCATCGGCGTCGACCTGGAAACCCTTCACGGATCCGGGCCCGGAGGGCGTGTCACCCGGAGTGACGTCGATCGCGCGGCCGGGGCTGCCGCGCGGCCACCTCGGATCCGGGCCACTCCGCTGGCTCGACGGCTGGCCGCCGAACTCGACGTCGATCTGGCCACAGTGACGGGGACGGGCAGCAACGGCGCCGTTCGTGCCGCAGATGTGCGAAAGGCGACACCAGGGGCGGCGCCGGCAGCCACCACCGCGACACGCGTCGCCACTCCACTGCGCCCTGCCGAGGGTCGGGCACCCACGATGCGCCAGGCGATCGCCGCACTGATGACCCGCGCCAACCGGGACATCCCTCACTACTACCTGTCCACGACCGTCGACATGGCCGCCGCCATGGACTGGCTGCACGAACACAACCGGCGCAGCCCGGTAGGCGAGCGGCTGCTTCCGGCAGCCCTGCTGCTCAAGGCAGCGGCCCGCGCGGCCCGGGAGGTGCCCGAACTCAACGGTTTCTGGGCCGAGGACCATTTCGTTCCGGGCGAGGGCATACATCTCGGCGTTGCGGTGTCCCTGCGCGGTGGCGGGCTCGTTGCCCCCGCCCTGCACCATGCCGACGCTCTCGAACTCCCGCAGCTGATGGCCGGTCTGAAGGACCTGGTTGCCCGCGCGCGCACGGGTCGGCTGCGCGGATCCGAAGTATCCGACCCCACCATCACGGTCACCAACCTCGGGGACCAGGGTGTGGAGACCGTCTTCGGCGTGATCTACCCGCCCCAAGTGGCCCTTGTCGGCTTCGGACGCGTCGTCGACCGGCCGTGCGCCGTCGACGGCCTGCTCGGCGTACGGCCCGTGGTCACCGCCACCCTGTCCGCCGACCACCGAGCGACGGACGGCGCTGTCGGCGGACGCTACCTGACAGCGGTCGACCGCCTCCTGCAGCACCCGGAGAAGCTGTGAACCGAACCGAAGCACTCGATCTGGTCAAGGAATCCATCGCCCGCATCATCCCCGACGCCGACTTCGCCACTCTGGGGCCCGACGACTCGTTCCGCGACGTTCTGGAGATGGACTCACTGGACTTCCTGAGTTTCGTCGAGACTCTCAGTGAGCGGACCGGCGTCCGCATCGAGGACGAGGACACGCCGCAGCTCACCACGCTGTCCGGGAGCGCCGACTTCCTCATCACCCGCGCGGGGTGAGTGCCGTGGTGATCCCGGGGACTGCGCCCGCTCGGCGCCGTACCCGAGGGCGCCGGAGGCGGCGCTCACCGCCGGGCGTGGTCACGTCGCGGCGCAGACGACCTCCACGAAGTGGCCCACCTGCTCCTCCGGCAGGCGACGTGCGAGGTCCGCTTCACTGATCATGCCGACCAGGCGATGGTCCTCGATGACCGGCAGCCTCCGGATCTTGTGCTCTTCCATCGTGTGCAGGACCTGTTCCGTGTCGGCGTCGGCGTCGATCGTGATCGGTCTGCCCTGTTCCAGCATGCCCGCGGTCATGGTCTTCGGGTCCTTGCCCTTGGCCAGGCACTTCACCACGATGTCGCGGTCGGTGATGATCCCGTGGAGCCGGTCGTCCGGCCCGCAGATCGGAAGCGCTCCCACGTCCAACTCGCTCATCCGCCGCGCCGCGTCGGCCAGGGTCTCGCTCTCCTGGATGCAGGTGGCTCCGAGGTGCATGATGTCCCGTGCTGTGGTCATGGCCGTCTCCTTCGCATCGTAGGGTGCACGCCGGGAGAGCCCATGGAGCCTGGCCCGCCCCGACCGGTGTTCCCTCAGCCAGTGTGGGTTCTTGGCGTCCGGCACGCATGCTGACGAGGAGGTGGCGGCTCACCACCGCCGCCGTCGGGGGCCGAGCAGCCACCGGGCCCCATAGAGGCCCGAGCGGCCCCGGCAAGGCACCTTGACCGGACTCCGCCCCCTCTCGCGGCGCCCGCGCGGCGGGGCGGGCCGCTTCGCGGATCGTCCTGTGGGCTCAGTGGCGGTGCAAGACGGCCAGGATGCGCTCGAGGTCGTTCGGCCGAGAGCGGTTGTGCGGCAGCTTGGCCAAGAGAGCGGCCATGCCGCACGTGTTGGTGAGGGCGGAGAAGACGAGCCCGCCGGCAACTCCCGCCGAGAGCAACTGCCAGGCCGGGTGGAGGAGACCGAGGACGAGGCCCGTGAGCACGAGACCGCCTGCGGTGAAACGGACTTGGCGCTCCATGGACCATGCCCTGCGGGTGGGACCGTCAGAGCGATGGAGCTCATGGCCTGCCTCCGCCCATGCGTTCGTGCCTCCGGCCAGAGTCGCGGCGGGGACGCCGTGTTCGGCGAGGAGCGCGCAGGCGCGGGCGGAGCGGGCTCCCGAGGCACAGATCATGAGGAGATCCACGCGATCCGCTGCCTGCTTGATCGCGGGCAGCGCGGTGGGAAGCAGATCGAGCGGGATGTTGAGGGCGCCGGGCAGGTGGCCCGAGGCGTATTCGGCGGGGGTGCGGACGTCGATGACCGTGAGGTCGTCCAGTCGGGGCCGGACCTGGTCGGGGGTGAGGGAGGCGGTCGTCTGCATGTCGGGTGTCATCCTTGGGATTGGTCGGCGGAACCCCTGAGGGAGTAAATTACCCCCAGGGGTATGGAGAGGGAGTGGTCGTGGAACTGGATCTCGCGGGTGCCGAACTGCGGGCCGTACTGAACCGGCTGCGCCGGGCCCAGGGTCAGATCTCCGGCGTGATCCGGATGATCGAGGAAGGGCGCGACTGCGAGGAGGTCGTGACCCAGCTCGCCGCGGCCTCGCGCGCGCTCGACCGGGCGGGATTCGCGATCATCGCCACTGGCCTGCAGCAGTGTCTGACCGACATGGAGAGCGCGCAGGGGAACGGGGAGGACCGGGAGCAGATGCGGGCACGGCTGGAGAAGCTCTTCCTGTCGCTTGCCTGACGCGCCTCTGATACGGATCGCGCCACCCGTCGGCGCCACGCCGCACGTCATGCGAAGCTGCCGATCAGCATGAGGCCGGCGACCGCCAGCAGGATGCGGGCGAAGGTCCGCCGGAGTGTGTCGGCCTCCACCCTCCTCGACCAGCGTTTGCCGTCCCAGGCACCGAGGATCGCGGCCCCGGTGAAGGGGGCGATGACCGACCAGTCGAGCGCCTCCGCCGTGCCGGTGCGGGTGGCCAGGGCGGCGAGTGCGTTGGCGCTGATCACCAGCAGGCTGGTGCCGACGGCGGTTCGCATGTGCAGACCCAAGGTGGTGACGAGGGCCGGTACGGCGAGAAAGCCGCCGCCCACACCCAGTACGCCGGTGACGGCCCCGAGCCCGGCTCCGGCTGCCGCCGCGCGGCCCTTGCGCACGGCACAGCCGGCCTCGACCGCGCCGGTCGGCGTACGCAGCATCCGCACCGCCGCGAGAGCCGCGATTCCCGCGAACGCCCCGGTCAGCAGGGCAGGGGGCAGCCGGCCCGCGACCGCACCGCCGAGTGCCGCAGGCAGCATGCCGGCGGCGGCGAAGAGCGTTCCCGTGCCCCACCGGACGTTGCCGTCGCGAGCGTGCGCATACAGACCGGCGGCGGAAGTCGCGGCGACGATGACGAGACTCGCAGTGGTGGCCGCGGCCGGAGTGAAGCCGAGCAGGTGGATCAGCGCCGGCACGGCCAGCACGGAGCCACCACCCCCGAGGGCCCCGAGCGCAAGCCCCACCACAGCACCGGAGGCCAAGGCGAGGAGCAGTGTACTCACGCGATCGTGCCGCCGTTCCCGCGTCCGTCCACCACGGGCAGACCAGCCCGGCCCAGGCGAGCATGCCGCCGGTCACGTCCACGGCCGCCGAGCCACGCGCGGCCAGCAGTTCCGCGGCGCGCCGGGAGCGGTTGCCGGAACGGCATATCACCACCAGCGGCCGGCCTCGGGCGGGTGCCGGAAGCGCCGCTCCGGCGGCCAGCGCCGCCAACGGCAGATGGACGGCTCCCGGCGCACGGCCGGCAGCCCACTCGTGCGCCTCGCGCACATCCAGCAGTACGGAACCGCCGGGGGCGAGAGTGCGTTCACGGGCTTCAGCGGGGTCGACCCGGCCTGGCCCTCGGCGGAAAAGATACATGCCTCGCTCCTATTGACGAGTCGTCACGAGTCGGTGAGAGAGGGGCGATCCGGTCACGGTCGGCTCTCCATGACCGGCAGACCCGCCGCCCGGGCGGAGTCGAAGCCGTCGTCGATCGCGACCACATCGCGGCCGGCGGCGTCCAGCAGGGAGGCGGCGATCGCGGCCCGCATCCCGCCGGCGCAGTGGACCCACACGGTCCCGCTCGGTATCTGCCTGATCCGTGCGCGCAGTTCGTGCAGCGGCATGTGCAGCGAACCCTCGATACGGGCCCGGGCACGCTCGGAGTCGCGCCGTACGTCCAGGACGACCCGCTCCCCGTCCGCGCCCGCGGCGGCCAAGTCGGCGAAGGTGGCGCGCGGGAAGGACCGGAGCCGCTCGCCCTCACACACCCAGTCGGCCGGTGAACCCGTCGCCGCCGCAGCGGGCCGGTCGACACCCACCCTGACGAGCTCTCTCTGGGCACCGGCCAGCTGTTCAGCCGACTCGGCGAGCAGCGTGACGGACTTGCCCCAGGGGATCAGCCAGGCCAGTTGGGTGGCGAGCTGCCCGTCCGCCTCGAAGTTGAACGATCCGACGACATGGCCGTCGGCGAAGGCGACACGGCTGCGCAGATCGACCACCCACTCACCGGCGGCCAGCCGCTCGGCAATCTCATGAGCGTCCGCAACGGCGGGCGGCATCAGGTCTACCGGCTCCGGGCCCCGCGCGTTCAGCGGGCCCATGTGGGCGTAGTAGGCGGGAATGTCATCCAGTCCCGCAAGCAGGTCCGCGACGAACGTGTCGGCGTCCTTGACCAGCGCATCATTGGTCGTTCGCTCCTTGCCGATGGTCGTCGCCTCCCCCTCGGCCTGCGCCGACGAGCAGAAACTGCCGAAGCCGTGGGTGGGCAGAACGGCCGTTTCGTCGGGCAGTTCGTCCGCCAGACGGTGCGCGGAGGCGTGCTGGGCGCGGGCCAGTCGCTCGGTCAGGCCGGGCTCGACCAGATCGGGACGGCCGACGGTGCCGATGAGCAGCGAACCACCGGTGAAGGCGGCGACCGGCTCCCCGGCCTCCTCGAGGACGTACGCGGTGTGGTGCGGAGTGTGGCCGGGTGTGGCCAGCGCGCGCAGCACCAGAGCGGCGTCGATCACGGTCCGGTCCCCGTCGGCGACCGGGATCCGGCGATACGAGACCCGCGCTCCCCCCGGCACCAGGTATGCGGCCCCGGTGACGCGGGCCAGCTCCAGGCCGCCGGTCACGTAGTCGTTGTGCACATGAGTCTCGGCGACGTGAGTGATCCGCACGCCACGGCGGCTCGCTGTCTCCAGCACCCGGTCGATGTCCCGCGGCGGATCGATGACCACGGCGCCGTTCGCGCCGCCGGCGAGATAACTGCGGTTGCCGAGCCCAGGGACCTCGATGGCGTCGATGAAGACCACGGCGCTGCTCCTTTCGCAGGGTAGTACCCCGGGGGGTATATGCCCTACCGTAGCAGAATTACCCCCGGGGGTATTTTGGAGATGCCCTTCGATCCCTGCACTGGCCCGGGCGCCGGCACCCGGGAAGGAGCCGCATCCGCGCGGTACGACCGCGGCATTCGCGTCGAAGCAAGGTCGGCCGGCCGGATCACCACGCCTGGGTGTAATCGCCGCCCAAGGCCTCGGCACCGTCGCTGAACCGAGCCCATGGCCCCGAGCAGGCGGCAGCTCAGTGCTCCCGGATTCTCGATGGGACCGCCGCCCCCGGTGGACGCTCCGGTCTCAGCCGCGCCTGGACACGCATGACGACATGGCCGAGGCCGGACAGCGCGGCGGCGATCGCCAGGTCGGTGAGCGGAAGTGGCTCTGTCCCCAGCAGCTCCCGCAACGGAGGCAGGTAGACACCGGCTGCCTGGAGGCCCAGCGCCACGCCCACCAGAACCAGATCACCGGGTACGACCTCGGCAGCCGGGATGGATCGTTCCTCGCCGTCCCGCACCACTCTGGCGGCGGGGGCGCTCATGGCGGACAACGCGAGAACCGCTTGCTCCGCCCGCACTTCCTGCACGACGCCGACCGCGGTGTTCACCGCGATCACGAGCAGAATCACGGTGGCATCGGTGAGATCTCCGGTGGCGATCGTCAGAGCGGCGGCCACGAGCAGGACCAGGATCAGCGGGTCGCGCAGTTGCTGCAGCACCCGCCGCCACACGGGGGTCCGCGGCTCCTCCGGGATCTCGTTCGGCCCGTAGAACGTCAGTCGCCGTGCGGCCTCGTCCAGCGACAGACCACCCGCCCCCGGTGGCGTGCTCCGGAGGTCGTCGACGTCCGGAGCGGGCCTCCGGCCCCTGGGCTGGTTCACTGCCTCGGCGGAGGTGCGTCTCCACGGCAATCGCGAGCCCTCCGAAGAACGCTGAGGCGAGATGCGCGGGCTCCGTGATCTCGTCGCTCGTCGTCGCGAACGAAGGCCGTGAGGGGACTGGAGGCCGTGCGGGGAGTGTCCGAACCGGTCTGTCCACCGATTGCCATCAGCCACTCCCGTAGTGTGCCGAGCCACGCCCCTCAGGACGGGACCCGACTTGTCAGCCACAAAGCCCAGCCACGATCGCCAGTCGCCGCCTCACCAGCCCAGGCAGGCATCCCGGTCAGTCAGGAGGGATGAGGAGCGCGTCAATGAAGTAGACGGTGGCATTGGCGGTGGTGACGTTGCCGCAGACAACGTCTGCCACGTCATTGACCTTGTACGAGGTACCCGAGCCTGAGGTGGTGAGCTCGGAGCCTTCCAGTGTCTTGAACGAGCCGTTCGGCAGTTGACCCGGGGTGATGTTGTCGTCCACCACATGGTAGGTCAACACCTTCTTCAACTGGTCCGGGTCGTTCAACAGCGAGTCGCGCTGTGCCTCGGACAAGCTGTTGAAAGCGTGGTTGGTAGGCGCAAAGAGGGTGATGTTGTTCGATTGGTTGAGGGTGTTGTCCAGCCTGGCCTTCGTCAATGCCGACGACAGCTGTGCCAGCTGGCGGCTTCCTGCCGCAGCATCCGCCACCTTCTGCTTGGCCATGGTGGCGGCACTGCCTTCTCCACTCTTGGGCAGTTCCGAGCAGTCGGGGCCGAACGTTCCCGTCGGACTGGGAACCGGCTCCTGTGCGTAGGTCTGCGGGGCGAATGCACCGAGCGAGAGCGGAACCACGACTGCTGTCGCGATGGCGGCCTCCGCCATTCGCTTTCCCATGAAGCCCATCGTGAATCCTCCTCGAGGGACGGCCTTGTGGGCGTGCCGCCCATGGCCGCCCGACCGGCCATGGGACAGCGTCCCTTCCACGTAACCAGCCCCCACCGGGGAGCGCACCTCAGGCTCGTGAAACCCACGGCGACCGGGGCCCTGGACCGCTGATCTGCTCACCGCCGTCCTCAGGAAGGGGTCACCGTGTCGGCAGCACGAGCGTGCAGGTCTCTCCCGGTGCGATGGTGACCGCCCGGTCGGTCAGTACCACCCGGATCGGTGACTCCTCCGAGTCCGGGACGCTGATCCGCAAATGTCGGCTCTGCAGCTGTACGCCGACACCCCAGTGACCGCGATAGCGCAGCGCGAATCCGTACTCGGACAGCGCCGGTAGCGGCACCGGGTCCAGCCACAGGGCGTCCTCGCGGGGCTCCAGTCCGGTCAGGCCGCGCTGGACCAGGTCGAGGGTCCCGGCCATGGCACCCAGGTGGATGCCTTCGCCGGTCGTACCGCCCTGGAGATCGGCGATGTCCGCCTCCAGGGCCTCCTGGCAGTACTTCCACGCCTCGGCCCGTCTGACCCGTGCGAGGACCCAGCCGTGGACGAGGCCGCTGAGGGTGGAGCCGTGGCTGGTCCGCCGAAGGTAGTAGTCGACGGTCCTGCGCCAGACCTCGTCGTCGAGGCCGTACCCGAGCCGGTGGAAGAGCTGCTGGAGCTCGCCGGGCGGGAAGAGGTAGCCGAGCATGAGGACATCGGCCTGCTTGGAGACTTGGTAGCGGTTGACCGTGTCGCCCTCGGCCTCGAGGATCCGGTCGAGACGCCGGATGCTGTCGTACCGCTCCCGGTAGGCGTCCCAGTCCAGCTCGGCGAGGTCACCGTAGCCGTCGAACTGGCTGATGACGCCCTGGTGGTAGGGCACCCGCAGCCGCCGGGACACCTCCTCCCACTTCGGGAGTTCGTCGGCATTGAGCATCACGCGCTCCAGCAGCTCCTGTCGGCGCCATGCAGGAAGGCGCCGCAAGAGGTCCAGGGCACGGCTGAGCACCCAGGCGGCGGTGACGTTGGTGTACGTGTTGTCGTCCAAGCCGGGTCGGTCGGCGCCCGGGTAGCTGTCGTGGTATTCGTCGGGGCCCACCACTCCGCGGATGCGGAAACGCCCCGTCTCAGGGTCGAGGACCGCGGTGTCCGCCCAGAAGCGGGCTATCTGCAGCAGCATCTCCGCACCCTTGGTGTGGAGGAACTCGGTGTCGCCGGTGGCCTCCCAGTACCGCCACACGTTGTAGGCGATCGCCGAGCCGACGTGGTGCTGGAGCCGGGAGTGGTCCGGCAGCCAGCGGCCCGATCGGGGGTTGAGATGCAGCTGCTGGGTCTCCTCACGGCCGTCACTACCGCTCTGCCACGGGTACATCGCCCCGGTCCGGCCCGCTTGCCGGGCTGCGCGGCACGCCTGCGGGAGGCGCCGGTGACGGTAGTTCAGCAAGGCCCGGGAGACCTCTGGGAAGTGCAGGTTCAGATACGGGAGCACGAACAACTCGTCCCAGAAGACATGCCCGCGGTACGCCTCACCGTGCAGCCCCCGGGCCGGAACGCCCACATCGAGGTCCGCGGTGTGCGGTGAGAGCGTTTGCAGGACGTGAAACAGATGCAGGCGCAGGACTCGACCGGCCTGGCCGGGCACCTGAACGTCCGCGTGCCGCCACAACCGGGCCCACGCGGCGACGTGGGAGTCCATCAGGGCAGGGAAGTCCGCGGCTGCGGACACCCGGTCGACCGCTGCCCCGAGCGGGTCGCTGATCGCCGCGTCGCGTGAGGTGTGCAGCGCCATGGTCTTGTCCACGACGACGGGCCGGCCTGGAGCGATGGGGATCGCCAGACGGCGGACGGCTCGGTGACGAGCGGGATGGAGCCTCCACGAAGCCGACGGCTGTCCGGTGACGACCGTACGGGCAGCCATGGCGACACCGATGTCGGAGCTGCTGGTGCGGCAGTGCAGCCACACGGTGTCGGACTCCTCCGCCCCGGTCTGCACATGGGCCAGGTGGCTTCGTTCAAGGGACCGGTAACGGTGCACGTTGCCATTGACGACGTCGCCGTCGATCGCGGACTCGACTTCGATCTGTCCTGACCAGTCCTCGGCGGTGAAGACGGTCCGCAGCACCGCCAGGTGAGGGTCCGCCATGTGCACCGCGCGGATCTGCTCCACACTCAACACGCCGGCGTCGTCGTCCCGGTAGCGCAACGCGCGTGTGAGTGTGCCACGGCGCAGATCCAGCGTGTGCCGATGGCTGAGGAAGGCACATGTGTCCGGGGAGAACCACGGGCCCGCCGATCCGTCGGCGCAGCGCAGCCGGAACCGCAGGGACAGCCAGTTCGGGAGGTTGACCATGTCCTCGTTGACCACCTGTCGCCCGGCTACGGTCGACTCCAGGCGGTTGTAGCATCCGGCCGCATAGGTCCCGGGGTAGTGCACCAGACCGGCCCTGCTCTCGGGAGCAGCCCCACGGGTGGCGAAGTAACCGTTGCCGAGGGTGCACAGCGATTCACGCAGCCGCTCGGCTCCCGGGTCGTAGCCCTCGTAATCCCAGGTCCACTCCGACATCCGCCGCCCTCGCCCCCTTCCCCTCAACGAGATGTACGGGAGCTCGGTCCACGCGCCGGGACTCAGTCCTGGTGAGGGACGACCGCGACCGGGGACCGGGAGTGGTGCAGGAGGGCGTGGGCGACCCTGCCGAGTTGCAGACCCACGTGGCCGTGCTGCCTCAGAGCGCCGACGACCAGCAGGCCGGCGTCGGCCGAAGCGTCCAGGAGGACCTTCTGGGCGGGGCCTTCCACCGACCGGCGGACCACTTCGACCTCGGGGTGATCGCCTGCGGCCTCGCGCAGCGCGTCGTCGAGGTCGGCCGAGGCCCGTTCCTCGTGCGCACGGGCGGGCTCCTCCGCGAGGAAGGGATGGTCCACATGCTCGTGGGCAGGGCAGCGCCAAGCCCGCACAGCCTCCAGGGCACAGCCCCGTGCCTCGGCCTCGCGGACGGCGAACCGTACGGCGCCCGAGCCCTCCGTCGAATCACCGACCCCGACCACCACCCGCCCGCGGGCTCCCTGCCGGTTCTGCTCCGAGCCGCGGACCACGATGACCGGGCACACGGCGCGGGCCGCGACCGCAAGGCTGACCGACCCCAGCAGCAGCCCGGCGAGCTCGCTACGCCCTCGCGCGCCCGTGACCACGGCAGAGGCATCATGCCCCTCTCTCAGCAGGACGGACACGGCATCGTCGGGCAGCGCCTCGCCCGACACCTTGACCTCCGGATTGCGAAGTCTGGCCCGTTCCGCGCCGGACGCGATGATGTGCTCCGCAAGAACCTCTTCGGCGGGACGATCGGTGCTCAGGGACGGGCGGCTGCCCTCGTAACGCTCCCACAAGGAGGCATGGACCAGGCGCAATGGCAACCCCAGGCGTGCCGCTTCGTCGACCGCCCAGTCAACAGCCTCCAGGCTGGAATCCGATCCGTCCACACCCACGACCAGCGGGAGTTCCATCGTCCCCACCGCCTTCCTCTCCGGCGCCTGCGAACGCCACCTGTGAATACCGTCGCACCGCCCCGCGGCAACCGCGACACGCAGAACCGCCGCTCGGGCCGGGATCCTTTGGACGCGAAGCACCGGCCGGTTTGCCGCACGGTTGGAGTTGTACGACCGGTCAGCCCGCCTTCCTACCCCATAAGGCCCTGGAGCCGGGCGCCTTCTCCCCAGAGGCTGAGGCCGAGAGCGGAAACATTGGCGAGCGGAGCGCGAGAGGGAGCGAGCGATGAAGCACAGCAAGATCGGCAGCCTGATGGTGGACGATGTCGTCTCGGTGATCCCGCAGACCTCGTTCAAGGAGGTCGCCAAGCTGCTCGCAGTACACCGGATCAGCGGTCTGCCCGTGGTCGACACCGACGACAAGGTCCTCGGTGTGATATCCGAGAGCGACCTCATACTCCGGCAGGCGGGCGCTGCACCGGCGGCGGAACCCGCTCGCCGCGCACAGCCGGCCTGGCGGCCGCCGCCGACAGGCGTTGACGAGACCGAAGACGGCCCAGGCACCAAGGCGCGGGCGATGATCGCCCGGGAGCTGATGTCGCATCCCGCGATCACTGTCCACGCCGGCGACACCATCGCCGTGGCCGCCCGCACCATGGCACAGCATCACGTCGAGCGGCTCCCCGTGGTCGATACGGAGGGCCGCCTTGCCGGTATCGTCACCCGCCGCGATCTGCTTCAGGTCTTCCTGCGACCGGACGCCGACATCCGGCGGGAGATCGTCGACGAGATCCTGGAACAGACGCTGTGGCTGTCCCCGGACGCGGTTCAGGCACATGTGATCGATGGTGTGGTCACTCTTGACGGACAGCTGGGGCGGTTCAGCGACATCCAGGTCGTGGTCCGGCTGACGCAGGAGGTGGACGGCGTGGTCTCGGTCGTCGACAAACTGACGTACCGCTGTGACGACTCCGGCTCGCGGCCCGTCCGGCAGACACCGCCGGCCGTCGTCGACGACGCCCGACACAGCAGGATGCATGTGGAGAGGTCCCCGTGATCACAGGAAGCCTCCGCCCGTACGCGCCCGACGGCTCCAGCCCTGAGCCCTGAGCCCTGAGCCCTGAGCCCTGAAACACTGATGCGAACGGAGGTCTGAAGTGCCTGAGACCCCGCACATCGTGAGCGATGTGATGACCCAGACGGTCGTGGCCGTCGGGCGCGACGCGCCCTTCAAGGAGATCGTCCGGACCATGGAGCAGTGGAAAGTGAGTGCCCTGCCCGTACTCGAGGGCGAGGGGCGTGTCATCGGTGTCGTCTCCGAGGCCGACCTGCTGCCCAAGGAGGAGTTTCACGACAGGCCCATGAGCCTCTACGAGCAGCGTCAGCGCCTCCCCGACATCGCCAAAGCGGGAGCGGTGACCGCGGAGGAACTCATGAGCACCCCTGCCGTCACCGTGCACCCCGACGTCACCTTGGCTCAGGCCGCACGGATCATGGCGGTCAAGCACGTCAAGCGGCTCCCCGTGGTCGATGACGAGGACATGCTGCAGGGCATCGTCAGCCGCGCCGACCTGCTGAAGGTCTTCCTGCGCCCGGACGAGGAGATCGAGGAGGAGGTCCGCCGCACGGTGATCGCCTACCTCTTCCCCGCGTTCAGCCACGCCATCCACGTGAACGTGCATGAGGGGGTTGTCACCCTCCGCGGGCAGATCCGCGACACCTCGCTCATCTCGGTCGCCGCCCGCCTTGTTCGCGCCGTGGAGGGCGTGGTGGACGTCGAGCCCCTTCTCACGGGCGAGTCCTCCGCACGAACGGCACCGGAAGGAACGCAGCCGTGACAGGTTCCGTCCACGGAATGATGCCCATGGGGAAGGCGCGGACGATGATGCGACCGCGTCCCGGGTCACGGCTCGTCGTCACGGCTCGATGTCAAGAACTTCGGGCACCGGACGGCGGGGCGTAGTGGGGCCTCCTGGACCGTATCCGAGGCGCAGCACCATCTGCGTATGGCCCCTTCCTGTCACTGGGTCGCGCAGCGGCCAGCGGAGATCCGCCCATTCAAGGGCCTGAGTGGCGAAGGACCCGGACAAGCCCTCCAGCGTGGCCAGGAGCAGGACCCGTTCCATGGCCTGGCCGGCACGCAGCCAGTCGGCCGGGTGGTCGTCCGTCGTGCTGAGAAGAGCCAGCTGAGGGGACTGTTCGAAGTCGGCGGAATCACGGCCGACCACCGGCCTGGTCCCGGCGAAGTCACGCATCGGGGCCTTGCCGCCACGTTTGCGCGGGCCGAAAGCGTAGTCCGGGATCCCGTCAGCGGCGGTGTTCACGGACGGCGCGTCGATGCGGGTCCACTGCGCCAGATCATCGTCGCTGCCGGCGTCGGTGATGTTGCGCCGCTCGGCTTCCTGAACGAGCTCCAGCACCTCCTGCTGGTGCCACGGGCCGGGGAAACTCAGTGTGGCTCCCTCACGGTCGGCGGCGTCGCTGAGGGCCGTTCGTACGCTCTCGGGGATCTCCGTCTCCTCGAACGGGAAGCGGCTGCTGTGCCGTCGGTGGATCGCCGGGTACAGCGCGGCCAGGTCGCTCTCGCCGCCCGTGCCATCGGTCAGTCGTACGGTCGCGACCAGCGCCGGGTCGGCGGGGTCGGGAAGCAGCCGGATTGCCGGGTACCAGCCTTCGTGGACCACTGCGGTCCTGAGGTTCAGCAGGGCGGCGCCGCAGCCGAGGTGCAGGGCACGGGCGTCGGGGTCGGAATGCGGCATGACGCGGTCGAAATCGGCGCGGAGGTGGAAGGTACGGCTGCCCTGGAAGTAGCGGAAGCGCCACGGCTGTGCGTTGTGCATCGACGGAGCGGCAGCAGCGTCGTAGACCATGGCCGTCACACGCTCCTCGGACGGTTCTTGTCGGATCACCGTGGCCTCCCTTCACAGAAGCGACAGCCCCACACAGCTCACTGTTGATCGGCCGGACTGATACTGCGGCCCGTGAGACGTTGGGGCTGGATCGACACCCACATCTCTCGTTCGCCACCCGCCCATGGCTTGGTGTGGGCGCCCTCGGCGAGCCGTCGCACCGCGTCGGGCTCCGTGACGTGCTGGGCATGACCCACGACGAGAACACTCCAGCCCTGGCTCGCGGTCTCGTCCAGATGGTCGACCTCGAAGGCGATGTCCGTCCCTACGGCCGCAGCGGGCGCTGAATCAGGCGCGGTGCGGAAAGCGATCGCGTCATCAATGACTTCGTAGTTGACCGGAACGACCGCCGGGCCTTCAGGGGTCGTCACTGCTACGCGGCCCACACCGTGGGTGGAGAGCCGGGCTCGGCATTCGTCCGGGCTGAGACTGCGCAGCTGAGGGTGGAGGAGGGCTTGGCCCTGGCCGGGCGGCAGATCGATGCCGCCACCGCGCAGGGCTTCGACGCTCGTTCCCATCGCGCCGGCCAATCGTGTGAGAGCCCCCAGGCTCGGGTCGGCCGGACGTTCTTCGAGATACGCCACATACTCCGGCGCCATCGCGGCGCGGCTCGCCACGGCAGCCCGGGTGAGCCCCTGCCGCTCGCGTTCGGCGGCCACGCGGCGCCCGATGTCACCCGGGTTGGGAGCCCGGTCCGGCCGGTGGCTGTCGGATACCGCACCCGCCCTCTCCGTGCCGGGCTCGGAGGACGCAGGGGGCGCCTCGGGAGAGTGCTCCAGGTGATGGAGATGCGCATCGGGCCCTGGGAACACCAGCGTCACGTCGTCCGTGTCCGACCAGCGCACGTCGTAGGGGGGTGTTCCATCCGCATGGTGGAGTCCGACGATCTCACCGTCGCGCCTGGTGGCACCGGTCTTCTGGCTTTCGATGACGAGTTGGTCGCCGAGGTGAGCTCGCATGACCGCCGCCCTTTCCTCAGAATGTTGCTGTACCCAACGTGCCACGCACGGCGTGCCGCCGCACGGGCCGAGTAGCCCCGCTGAGGGGCCGACCAGTCCGGTCTCGGGGCCGGTGGCCCGGGCCACCGGCCCGGCGTGCTCATCCGTGGGCGGGCCCGTTCCCGACACGCTTGACACATCACCACGACTGGCTGCCAGGGGCCTCGAAGGGAAACGCGACATGCAGCACCGAACAGTCGCAGAGCTCATGACCCGGCGGGTCGTCCGGGCGCGGCGTGACCTGCCGTTCAAGGAGATCGTCAAGCTGTTGGCGGACAACGACGTCACCGCCGTACCTGTGGTGGACGAACTGGACCGCCCCATGGGTGTGGTGTCCGAGGCCGACCTGCTGCGCAAGTCCGCGGACCAGGCCGATCCGTCCGGCCGCACACCGATTCCGCATCTTGAGGCGTGGGAGCGGGCCAAGGCCGAAGGGGCCAGGGCCGAAGAGCTGATGTCGGCCCCTGCCGTGTGCGCGCGTCCGGAGTGGACCGTGGTCGAGGCCGCCCGCCTCATGGAGGTCCAGGGCGTCAAGCGGCTGCCCGTCGTGGACGAGACGGACAAGCTGCAGGGCATCGTCAGCCGCAGCGACCTGCTACGCATCTTCCTGCGCCGTGACGACGCCATCCGCGAGGAGATCAACCGGGACCTGCTGCAGCAGACGATGAGCCTCGCTCCTTCGGAGGTGTCGGTCGAGGTACACGAGGGGCAGGTCGCCCTCGGCGGATCCGTCGAGTTCAGGAGCCTGATCCCCATCATCGTGCGGCTGTGCCGGAGCGTTGACGGAGTGGTCTCGGTCTCGGAGCGCATCGCGTATCGGACCGACGACGCCAGGAGTTCCGCCACGGGCGGATGAGTCACCGAAGGCAGATGAGTCAACGAGCGGTGGGGGCGGAGCACGGACCAGGGGCGAATCCGCCGATGCGTCCGTGGCTCCGGGGCCGCATGACGGGGACTTGCGTCTCCTCCTCGATACGGCGCCGGACCCGGTCTGTGAGAGCGCTCAACCGGTCGAAGACCGTCGCCGAGGTGCGTCCGGCGCCCGAATCAGACTGGCCGGTGACGGCAGTCCAGCCAGGTCAGCAACGAATCTCTGGAAGCGGCGCCGTCACCTCCAGCAGGGGTTCGCCCGCGAGCACGATCCGCCCCTCCGGCACCGCGCGCACCTGGCCTCACCGACGGAAGCGCCCGGTCCAAACGGGCTCCACCAGGTCCCACTCGGCGTCCCACCGCGCGGCCCTGCTGCGGTCCAGCAACCGGCGCATGCCCGCCCGTGCACCGAAAGCACCCGCTGTCACCACGACCGCCGTCATGCCGCCCACGAGCCAACCGGTCGCCGTGGCGTTGTCCGCGGTCATCGGCGGACTACGGAGGGTTCCGTCCGGACCCACCCAGACGCGAACGGTCGCGCCCGCGGTGGCACCCGCCTCCACACGCGCGATTCCGGTTCTCTCCTTGCCGTCCGTGCCGGTCCAGCGCACCTGCGCCCGTTGCCGGACTTCCTTTGCGCCACCGCGTGCTCCGTCTCCCTCGGCGTCCGAAACCACGCGGGCGGTGAGCGCATGCCGTTCCGCCGACTGGGCCTGCACGATACGCGTCGAGGACTCGTAAGCCGCCAGCCCTGCACTCACCGAGGCCACGGGCAGACCCAGTGCGAGGACGAACAGCAGGACACGGCCACACCAGGACTCGATCCTGTCGGACGTACGCCTCAACGGGTTCGCACCCTCGGACGAGTGCTCCTGGCCTGACGGGCGGGGACCGGATGCGTACGGCGCGCCCTGTGCACTCATGACCCTGACCTCCGCCAATCGCTGGTCGGCTCCCCCACCACGATCGAACGGCGGCAGAGACCGGTCACTGGGCCGAACGTCCCTCGCAGGCGACCACCCGGACCACACAGGCCGAGTCGGTACCCGCAAGATGGACGGTCACATCTGCGGAACGACCGCAATCGGACACGGTGCGTGATGCAGTACCGCATGGTTGACCAGGCCCAGTTGCAGCCCCAGGTGCCCACGCCGCCTTCGAGCTCCGACGACCAGAAGGTCGGCGCCCGTCGCGGCCGCCAGGAGCGCCTGACGCGCCGGCCCTTCGACCACCTGACGGCTCACCGTGACGCTCCGATACCGCTCGGCACGACCGCGCAGCGCGTCGTCGAGCACCTGCGCCGGCGGGCGGCAGTGGGCCTCGAGGGCGTACCCGGACGGGGGCGGCGGCGAGAGAGCCCCGGGCGGGACGCTCCAGGCGTGCACCGCGACCAGCCGACAGCGCCGCACGTGGGCTTCGCGCAGCGCGAACTGCACCGCCGTGCCGCTTCCCTCCCCGTCCTCGACGCCGACGACGACGCTCCCGAACCGGCCGTTCCGGTACTCGGCCTCCCCGCGTACCACGACGACCGGACAATCGGCGCGCGCCGACACAGCCAGACTGACCGACCCCAGGAGCAGCCCGGCGAGGTCTCCGCGCCCTCTGTACCCAAGGACCAGGGCGAAGGCATTGCGCCCCTGACCAAGTAGGGCGGATGCCGGGTCCTCGTGCAGCACCTCGCTCGACAGCCGCAACGACGGAGCACTCTTCCTGGCTCGTTCCATGGCGACAGCGATCAGATCGGCCGCCCCATGGTCCGGCACGACCGCGTACACGAGATGGAGCGGCACGTCGTGCCGGACCGCCTCCACTGCGGCCCAGTCCACCGCCTCCAGACTCGCCTCGGACCCGTCAACGCCGACCACCACGGGAATCGCCACTGCTCTCACCTCCGCTCCGTGCCGGACTCCATGCTCTTCCAAGCTCCGCCACGGCGCGGTCCGCATGCGCCGCAGGAAGGACTGGGGTACTCCTCGAATGACAAGAGGTTGTGCTCGGCGTGCCGGCGCAGTCCGGACGGGCGGACTCGTTCACCGTCATTCCCAGCTTCGTACGAGACGGAGGCAGTCGCCATGGAGCCAGTGATCACCGTGGGCCTCGACGGCTCACCCGAGAGCCTGGCGGCCGCCCATTGGGCCGCCGACGAAGCTGTGCGGCGCAACTTCACGCTGCGCCTGCTGCACGCGTGGCCTCTGCTGGCGCCGGAACCGACCCGCGTCCCCTCGGAGATCGATCAGAACTACTGGGCGAAGCGCATGGTGCACAACGCACGGACGGAGCTCCAAGCACGCCACCCGGGCCTCACCGCTGTCGGCAATCTGGTCGCCGACGATGCCCAGGACGCGCTGCTGCAAGCGGCATCGGAATCCGCGATGGTCGTCCTCGGCTCGCGGGGGCTGGGGTCCGTCGAGAGCTACTTCATGGGCGACATCAGCATGCTCGTCGTAACACGGGCCGAGCGGCCGGTGGTCCTGGTACGCGCCGAACAACGCGAGGAGGTACCGCAGCCCGCTCCAAGTCCACCAGGTGCCGTAGTGGTGGCACTGAAACTCCACGGCCCGTGCGACGACCTGCTCGATTTCGCCTGCGCCGCCGCCGCGGCGCGCGGCGTGCACCTTCGCGTGGTCCATGGCCGGAGCGTGCCGCTCCATGCATACACCCCCTGGGGCGTGGACCACGACGTCGCAGACGAGATCGCACAGGATGCGCGGAAGCAGCTGAGCAAGGTCCTCCGCCCCTGGCGCGAGAAGTTCCCCGCGGTGGAGATGGTCGACGTGGTAAGGCTCGACAGCCCCGCCAAGTCCGTTGTGCGGGACGCCGAGAGCGCCGGGCTGCTGGTCGTAGGCCGGCGCAAGCACCGTCCCGCCTTGGCACCACGCCTGGGCCCCGTGGCCGAAGCCGCCATCCATCACGCGCGCTGTCCCGTCGCCGTCGTCCCCCATGACTGAGCCGAACCACGGTGGGGATCCGACGGTGCCGGTGCATCAGGCCGACGCGTCCGCGCTCCGGTCCACCACCGGCACCGACGCTCCACCGCTCCCGCGCGCAGAGGTGCGCGAGACCCACACCGCGATCGTGTTCTTTGTCGGTGACTACGCCTACAAGCTCAAGAAACCGCTCGATCTGGAGTTCCTGGACTACAGCACCGTGCCGGCTCGGCGCACCGCGTGCGAGCGCGAAGTCGAGCTCAACCGTCGCTTCGCCCCAGACGTCTACCTGGGCGTGGGGGAATTCCGCAGCCCGCACGCGGAGGCACCCGAACCACTTGTCGTGATGCGCCGTATGCCGACGGAACGTCGCCTGTCCCGGCTGGTGCGGGAAGGTGCGGCCGTCGACGACGTCCTCAGGGCCGTCGCCCGCCGACTCGCCACCCGACACGCAGACGCGCCTCGCAGCCGGGAGGTGGACGAACAAGGCACGCGGGACGCACTGTTGTCGCGCTGGGAAGCGAGCTTCGCGCACGTCCGCGAGCTGGCCGGCGACAGTCCCGTGCCCGACGACGTCAACGACGTCGAGCGGCTGGTGCGCCGCTATCTCGCCGGCCGCAAGCAGTTGTTCGACACGCGCGTCGAGCAGGGGCGAATGGTCGACGGCCATGGCGATCTGCTCGCCGAGGACATCTTCTGCCTCGACGACGGCCCCCGCATCCTGGACTGCCTGGAGTTCGACGACCACCTGCGGTACGTCGACGGCCTCGACGACGCCGCCTTCCTCGCCATGGATCTGGAACAGCTCGGCGCCCCGGAAGCCGCGGCGTTCTTCCTCGCCCAGTACAGCGAGTACTCCGGCGATCCCGCACCCCCGTCCCTGTGGCACCACTACGTCGCCTACCGGGCCTTCGTCCGCGCCAAGGTCTCTCTCATCCAGGCACGCCAGGGCACAGACGGCGCGCAGTCCGCGTCACGGCGCCTGGTCACAACGGCGCTGCGTCACCTGCGCACCTCCGCTGTCGGACTGACGCTGGTCGGTGGTCTGCCGGGCAGCGGCAAGTCCACGCTCTCCGGCGCGCTCGCCGACCGGTTGGGCGTCACGCTGCTCAGCAGCGACCGAATCCGCAAGGAGCTGGCCGGCATACCGGCAGAGGAGTCCGCGGCCGCTGCCTACGGCGAAGGCTTGTACACGGCGGAGTGGACCGCCAGGACCTACGCGGCTCTCCTCGACCGTGCCGCTGCACTGTTGTCCTCCGGGGAGTCCGTCGTCCTGGACGCGACGTGGTCCCATGCGGGACAGCGAGAAGCCGCTCAGCACATGGCCGACCGCACCAGCGCCGACCTGGTGGCCCTGCACTGCCAGGTTCCGGGCGACGTGTCGGCGTCCCGCCTGAGCACCCGCGCGACCGGACCATCCGACGCCGACCTCGATGTGGCCACCGCCATGGCAGCCGCAGAGCCGCCCTGGTCGGAGGCCGTCACGATCGACACAAGCGGCCCCCTGGAGTCCGCCGTCGTCCAGGCACTGGCGGCCGTTCGTCCGTGGGGAACCGGACAGGTTCCGGTCTTCCGCCGCTCCTACATGGAGCCGGACTGACACCGTGGTCCGGGGACCGAGCGTGATGCATCGGGTCGATTGACTCAGCGGGCAGCGGACGAGCAACGCGTCCGCCGCCTGCGCTTCTTGAAGGAGAACCGCTACGACCACCGGGACCTCGTCGTCCTGGACCAACTCGAACACCCACGCCCCCGGCGCCCTGGGCGACGAGCACGTTGTCGAGCTCCAGCGCCTTGCTCGCCTGATCTGCTCCTGCGACCGCTGGTGGTTCCCACTCCTGCAGCAATGGGAGCAGGTCGGCCAAGGGTTCACGAACATCGAGAAGCGACAGCAAGCCATGGTCGTGCTGTCCGACTCCCTCAAGGCACTGAACGGCGGCAGCCTGCCCAGCGGCATCGCGCCGATGGACATGCCCGGGTTCGACGGGACACCTCGAAGGGCACATCCATGAAGCTCGTCCTGTGGCGGGCGCTGCTGGCCCCCCGCACCAGCCTCCAAGCCCTGCTCGTCCAAAGGCGCAGCGCAACCCCCCTGTCCTACGACGCTGCCTAGCGCCAGGCCCGTTTGCAGCGTTGTCCCGACGAAATGGTGTATCGACTCCACGGCCACCAAGCCACCACCACCGACCCGGTATCCAGTACCGGGTCGCCCTCCGCCCCGCCCTGGAATGAGAAACCGACCGACCGGCACCCCTGACCCGAGCATCCAGAATCTTTCGAAGCCCGGAATCTGTCGGCCGTCCGCATCGCCAGTTGCATCGCGCACCCAGCAAGGGCCGACGCCACCAGTGGGCGCAGGCGATGCCTTGCCATCGCTCGATATCCGCACGCGTGGCGATGTAGTTCCAGTGGCGCCTGGCTGTCGCCCTCAGATTAATGATCCAAGTCGCGCTCCTTCACGGACCGCCGCGCCCAGCTGGGGAGTGTGGCGGAGGGGCTTTCCCAAGGGATCGTCGGGGCTACCGCGACAGCGATCACCAGGAGCAGCCGTACCCCGGGCCAAGGACCGCCAGTCCGAATCCGGTCTGCGGCAGATGCCGGAGTTCAACGCAGCGTAGTCAGCACCAAGTCAGCACGGGAGGGGTGGCAACGGGTGATGACGTGGGCGTTCAGTCAGCACCAAACCAGCACGGGAGGCAGGACGGCACCTCCAAATCATGCCCTAATAGCGCAACTCAGACAGCCCTCTTCGCGGCCTTGTCGAGGCCGTCACGGACGATCCGGCACCGCCCCCATGGTGGCCAAGCGCACCCCAGCCGGTAGAACTATGGTGTCCCACCACATGTGCCCCTGACCTGCGGCTTCCTACGGTGTGGCGACACACAAACGTCCCCGCCAACTGTCCGGAAGTGGTGTCCATGGCCGCCCCCGCAACCGCTCCACCAGCTCCCAGCTCGCTCAAGCGCATCGTCGCCGCGAGCCTCATCGGCACCACCATCGAGTGGTACGACTTCTTCCTGTACGGATCAGCCGCGGCGCTGGTCTTCAACAAGCTGTTCTTTCCCGGGTCCGATCCGCTGGTGGGCACCCTGCTGTCGTTCCTGACGTATGCCGTCGGGTTCGCCGCGCGGCCGCTCGGGGCGCTGGTGTTCGGGCACTACGGAGACCGGCTCGGGCGCAAGAAGTTGTTGGTGCTGAGCCTGCTGCTCATGGGCGGGGCGACGTTCGCGATCGGGTTGCTGCCGACGCATGCGACGATCGGCACCGCCGCTCCCGTGCTGCTGACGGTCCTGCGGCTGGTCCAGGGGTTCGCGCTCGGCGGGGAGTGGGGCGGAGCCGTCCTGCTGGTGTCGGAGCACGGGGACGCCCGCCGGCGCGGGTTCTGGGCCTCGTGGCCGCAGACCGGGGCGCCGGCGGGGCAGTTGCTGGCGACCGGTGTGCTGTCGGCGCTGACCGCGCTGCTGTCGGACGCCGCGTTCACCTCATGGGGCTGGCGCATACCGTTCCTGCTGTCCGGTGTGCTGGTGATCGTCGGTTTGTGGATTCGTCTCTCTGTCGACGAGTCGCCGGTGTTCAAGGCGGCGCTGGCGCAGGCCGAGGAGCGCAAGGCGGCGTCCGACCAGGTGGAGAAGATGCCGCTGGTCGCGGTGCTGCGGCATCACTGGCGGGACGTCCTCGTGGCCATGGGCGCGCGTATGGCGGAGAACATCAGCTACTACGTGATCACCGCGTTCATCCTCGTCTACGCGACCACCTCGGCGGGCCTGAGCAAGCAGACCGCGCTCAACGCGGTCCTCATCGCCTCCGCGGTGCACTTCGCCGTGATTCCTCTCTGGGGTGCACTGTCGGACCGGATCGGGCGCCGGCCGGTGTATCTGATCGGCGCGGTCGGTGTGGGCCTGTGGATGTTCCCGTTCTTCGCGCTCATCGACAGCAAGTCGTTCGGCAGTCTGCTGCTCGCCGTCACGGTCGGCCTGATCCTGCACGGAGCCATGTACGCGCCGCAGGCGGCGTTCTTCTCGGAGATGTTCGCGACGCGCATGCGGTACTCGGGGGCGTCCATCGGGGCCCAGTTCGCGTCGGTCGCGGCCGGGGCGCCCGCGCCGCTGATCGCGACGGCGCTCCTCGCCGACTACGGCAACTCCACGCCGATCGCGCTCTACGTCATCGCCGCCGCTCTGCTGACGGTCGTGGCCATCGCCTGCGCACGGGAGACCCGCGACCGGGACCTGGCCGACGTGACGGCCGGGCAGAGCGGAGACCGGGATGCCCGGGGCGCGGTGACCGCGGCCGACGCCCCGACATCCGCCTGACGGACCGGGACGGCTCCGGGGCCGCGTGGACCGTACGCAACGGTCCACGCGGCCCCGCCGCGTTTCCCGTCAGCGCGCGACAGCCGCGGATATCGCGTGCAGCCGCAGCGCCAGCTGGATCTCCAAGGCGCGGGACGGCGACTGCCAGTCCTCGCCGAGGAGCCTGCCTATGCGCTCCAGACGCTGGGCCACCGTGTTGACATGGACGTGGAGTTCGTCCTTCGTACGGGCCGGGCTCATGCCGCTCGCGAAGTACGCGTCGAGCGTGCGCACCAGATCCGTGCCGCGCCGCTCGTCGTAGTCGGCGACCGGTCCGATCGTGCGGTGGACGAAGCCCTCGATGTCGCCGGTGTCGGCGAGCAGCAGGCCCAGGAAGCCGAGGTCCTGCGCCGCCGCTCCCTCTCCGGACCGGTGCAGCAGGCGCAGGGCTTCGACACAGCGCAGCGCCTCGGCGTAGGCCGCGGCCACCGATCCCTGGGTGCCGGCGGGCGCGCCGACCGGGGCGGAGGCGCCGACGGTGACCGGCTCGCGCAGGGTGCCGCCGAGCTGTTTGGCGGTCTGGCGCGCCAGGTCGGTGGCGCTGTCCCCGCGGCCGAGGGGCAGCAGCAGGACCGTGCCGCCGTCGCGGGCCGCGGCGAGGCCGTGGCGGGTGGCCGCGAGATGCGAGGCCGCGGACCACAGGCGCTGGCGGTCGGCGGTGGCCCGGTCCGCGCCACCGGCGTCGGTCGTGGCGTCGATCCGGGCGGCGAGCACGACATGCGGTGCGTCGAGGTCGGCGTGGAGCCGGGCCGCGCGCTCACGCAGCAGGTGCGGGTCGCGTCCCGGTGCGTCGAGCAGGTCGTCCAGCAGCTCACCGCGCACGCGCTGTTCCGCCTCGCCCGCCGAGCGACGGGCCAGCAGCAGGAGCGAGGTGACCAGCGCGGCCCGCTCCAGCGTGCGCCGGTCGACGGGGTCGAGGGCGGGGTGGCCGCGCAGCACGAGCGCGCCCAGCAGCTCCCCGCCGGCCGACACGGCGGCGACCCAGTCGTCCCCGTTGCGTACGGCGTGGCCGTCGGCGTCGCCGAGTTCCAGGGCGGCGAGCGCGGGGGTACCCGGGTCGGCGAACTCGACGGTTCCGTCGAGGACTTCGGACACTGCGGCGGCGACGTCATGGACTCCTCCGCCGCGCAGGACCAGTTCGGTGAGCCGGTCGTGCACGTCCGAGGCCCGCTCGATGACGGCGCTGTGGTCGCGAATGATCGCGTTGGCCCGCTCCAGCTCGGCCAGCGCGGTCCGGGTCTCGGCGAGCAGATTGGCGGTGTCGATGGCGACCGCGGCGTGGGCGGCGAACGAGGCGAGCAGCGCGACCTGTTCCCGCTCGAAGACCCGGGCGCGCCGGTCGGCGGCGAAGAGCACGCCGATGACCTGGCTGCCGAGCATCAGCGGCACACCGAGGATGGCGACGAGGCCTTCGTCCCGGACGCCCGAGTCGATGGTGCGGGTGTGCTGGAAGCGCTCGTCGTCGAAGTAGCTGTCGGTCACGTACGGTCGTGCCGTCTGGGCGACGAGTCCGCCGAGCCCCTCCCCCATGCCGAGCCGCAGCTGCTGGAAGCGGGCCGACACCGAGCCCTCGGTGACGCGCATGTACGTGTCTCCGGCCGCCGGGTCGTTGAGGCTGAGGTAGGCGACCTCGGTGCCGAGGAGGGACCGGGCGCGCTGGACTATGGCCCGCAGCACGGCGTCGAGGTCGCGCAGGCCGGACAGGTCGTGCGCGGTCTCGAACAGCGCGGACAGCTCCGCCTCCCGGCGGCGTCTGCCCTCCAGCTCGGCCCGCACGCGCAGCGCGAGCTGTTTGGCCTGCTCCAGGCCGGACAGCGTCTCGGGGCCCGCGCCGCTCGCACGGGCGAGCAGCACGGGCCTGTCGTACGCCTCCGCGGCGGCGCCGCGTGCGAGGAGCTCCAGGTAGGTGAGCTGATCGTGGGACATGGACAAAGGGATACCTGCCGTGCCGGGGGTCCCGCCAGCCCCTGTGGACGACGCGGCCCATGTGGACAACTCCGTCACCCGCCCCGAGTGGAACCAGCCGCTCCGCAGACCTCGTCGCGGCCCTCGTCGCGGGCCTCGTCGCTCCGGACCTCGTCGCGGCCCTGGTCGCTCCGGGCCTCGTCGCTCCGGACCTCGTCCGCCCGGAACCGTCTCAGTGCGCGGTCCAGCCGCCGTCGAGAACGAATGAGGTGCCGGTGACGAAGGAGGCCTGCGGCGTACAGAGGTACGCCACCGCCTCGGCGACCTCCTCCGGTTCGATGAGCCGCTTCAGGGCGGAGTCCTTCAGCAGCACCTCGGTGAGGACCCGCTCCTGCGGAATGTCATGGGCCGCCGCCTGGTCGGCGATCTGCTTCTCGACCAGTGGGGTGCGTACATAGCCCGGATTGACGCAGTTGGAGGTGACCCCATGGGCGGCTCCCTCCAAAGCGGCGGTCTTGGAGAGGCCCTCCAGCCCATGTTTGGCAGCCACATAAGCGGACTTGAAGGCCGAGGCGCGCAGCCCATGCACGGAGGACACGTTGACGATGCGGCCCCACCCTTGTGCGTACATCTGCGGGAGTGCGCCTCTGATCAGCCGGAAGGGGGCTTCGAGCATCACGGTGAGGACGGTGTGGAAGACCTCCGGCGGGAACTCCTCGATGGGGCGGACGAGTTGCAGCCCCGCGTTGTTGACGAGGACATCGGTCCCCGCGGCGGCGCCCTCGGCCGCGTCGAGGTCGGTCAGATCGAGGACATGGGGTTCGACGGCGCCCGCCAGGCCCATGCCGAGGGCCTGCTCGACGAGCGTGTCGAGCCCGGCCGCCTCCCGGTCGACGGCCCTGACCTTGGCCCCCGCGGCCGCGAGCCGCAGCGCACAGGCCCGGCCGATCCCGCCTGCCGCCCCCGTGACGAGGGCGGTGCGGCCGCCCAGGTCGAGAGCGACGGACGGCCGGCCGGCGGAGGGGACGGGGTGAGGGGCGGGACCCGGGTTCATGGTCATGTTCCGCACCCTAGGGACACCCCAGACGCCGACCGATGTGGTCAGCGCCCATAGTTCAGTCAGTCACCGTGGAGTCGAACCACGTCGGGCCATCGGAAAGTGCCTGCTTGATCCGGAACAGGGCGAACTCCTGGAGTTCGGGCAGCGCGTCCACGGAGAACCAGCCCACCTCCAGGGACTCCTCGTCGTTGACGCGCGCCTCGCCTCCCACGGCCCGGCAGCGCAGGCACACGTCCATGAACTGACACTGGTCGCCGTTGGGGTACGTCACCGGCTTCGCGAAGGTCTCGACCAGCACGATCCGCTCGGGGACACAGCGCACGGCGGTCTCCTCGTACACCTCCCGCACGGCCGCCGCCGCCGGCTGCTCGCCCGGCTCCGGGATACCGCCGATGATCGACCAGTTACCGGTGTCGGCCCGTCTTCCCAGAAGCACCCGTCCGTCGTCGTCGAGGACGACGGCGCTGACTCCCGGCAGGAAGAGCAGTTGGTGGCCGGCGGCGGCCCGGATCTCGCGGATGAAATCGGGAGTACCCATGCACCGACCCTAACCGGCGGAGGCCCGGCGCTCTCGGGCACGGGCGTAGCCGACCAGACCCAGGGCGCCGAGGGCGAGCGCCACGAGGACGCCCTCGGGCAGCGTGCCCATCCGCGTCGCGGGGGTCAGGGACGAGCGCAGCGGCACCTCGGCCACCAGCGCGTCCGGGGTGAACATCCTCGTCTGCTGGACGATCTTCCCGTCCGGCTGGATGATCGCGCTGACCCCGCTGGTGACGGGCACGACGACGGCCCTGCTGTGCTCGACGGCCCGTACGCGTGACATCGCCAGCTGCTGGTAGGTCATCTCGCTGCGCCCGAAGGTCGCGTTGTTGCTGGGTACGGAGATGAGCTGGGCACCGTGGGTGACGGTGTCGCGCACCGCCCAGTCGAAGGCCGCCTCGTAGCAGGTCGCGAGCCCGACCTTGGTACCGGCGAGATCGAAGACGCCCACCTTGTTCCCGGGGCCGAAGTCCCGGCGGACCCGGTCGACGTCCGAGCTGAAGAGGCGGACGAAGGAGCGCATCGGGATGTACTCGCCGAACGGCTGGACATGCCGCTTGTCGTACGTCGCGACCGGTCCGCGCTCCGGGTCCCAGGTGATCAGCGTGTTGCGGAGCGGACCGGTCTCGGGCGTCAGCACGGCCCCGATCACGGTCGGTACGCCGATCGCCCGCACGGCCTGGTCGATCACCAGCCGAGCGTCGCCGTTGCGGTACGGGTCGAGGTCCGAGGAGTTCTCCGGCCACAGCACGAAGTCCGGCTGGGCCACCTTGCCCGCGGCGACGTCCCTGGCGAGCTGCTCGGTGCGGTGTGCGTGGTTGTCGAGGACCGCACGGCGCTGGGAGTTGAAGTCCAGGCCGAGGCGCGGCACGTTGCCCTGGACCGCCGCGACGGTCGCGGTGCCGTCCTCGGCGGAGTCGTCGACGAGGGGCAGTGCGGCGAGCGCGGCGGTGACAGGGACGAACACGGTGAGGAAGGCGGCCGCGAGCGGTCCGCGGGGCAGTTCGCCGCTCCTGCGGTGGTCACGGACACGGCGGGCTGTCTCGTACAGACCGAAGCCGCAGAGGACGACCGCGAAGCCGAGGACCGGGGTCCCTCCCACCGCGGCGAGCGGCAGGAACACGCTGTCTGCCTGGCCGAAGGCGATCTTGCCCCAGGGGAAACCGCCGAACGGCACCCGCGCGCGGACCGCCTCGCCCAGGATCCATACGGCCGCGCCCCACACCGGCCACACGGGGAGCCGCGACACGAGCGCGATGCCCACACAGAAGACCGCGACGAAGAAGGCCTCCACGGCGGCGAGCGCGAGCCACGGGACGGCGCCCACCTCCTCGCCCGTCCAGATCAGCAGGGGCAGCAGGAAACCCAGGCCCGAGAGGTACCCGACCCCCAGCGCGGCCCACGGCCGCCGGCCGTGGAGACACCAGCCGAGCAGAGCGAAGCCGGGCAGTACCAGCCACCACAAGGGGCGCGGGGGAAAGCTCAGATAGAGCAGCACGCCGGAGAGCACGGCCGCGGCGGGCCGTGCGAGCCGCCGAAGCAGCCGCCCGGCCCGGTCGTGCGCAGGAGGGACGGGCTGCTTGGTCTCGGCGGGGGTGATGGTGGCGCTCACCTGGCGGAGTCTACGGCGGAACGGAGCTGTCCCGTCAGCCCGGCCGGGCTGCCCGGCAGCGCTCGGACGCCCTCCCACCAGCGCACGGACGCACGATTCCTGTGCAATCCATCCACAAAACACCGCTCTGCCGTTACGGTGTGCGCCAGTGTGGTGGGTGGGGCACGCCACGGGTCGGGGGACGGTATGGCAGCAGCGGCGGACCGGTCGGCCGCGCGCGAACGTTCGATCACGGCAGGTCTCGGGCACTGTGACGAGCCAGGGGATCTCCGGGAGCACGGGGGCGCACCGGATGCGGCCGGCGTGATCCTGCTCGGCTGCTGTGCGGCATGGGCGTTGATCAGCGCGGCGGGTCGGGAGGGGCGCCCCGAGGGGGTGCTGCTGGCCGTGCTGGCCGTCGCGGCCGGCTACGCGTGCGGACGGATCTGCGGATCGCTGCTCCCCGTGGCGGGCACGGCGGTGGCCGCGGCGGGAGCGCTCGCGCTGGCCGTCGCCGAGCAGCACGGCGCGGTGACCGGTCTGGGGCCGGCGCCTTCCGGACACGCGGGGTCGGCGGCGGCGCTGTTGGTGCTGTCGGCCGGAGCGGCCTGCTGCGCCGCCGCGGCCGTACGCCCACCGGCGGCACGCCTGCTGCTGTGGCTTGCCGCCGTCGCGGCGGCCGGCACGGCCCTCGCATGGGGGTCGGCATCGGGCTTCGTGGCGGCGACCGGAGTGATCCTTTGCGCACTGGCAGCGGGCCGCACGCACCGACGGCTGCCGGCGCTCGCCGGTTTCGCGGTGGCGGCCGCGCTGGTGGCCGGGGCGTCCTGGGCGATGGCCGTGGACGCGCTGCCCCGCTGGTTCACCGGCCCGTTCGAGGACCGACTGGGCGCGGACCGGATGCTGCTGTGGCAGGACGCGGCCGACCTCGCGAGGGCGCACCCGGTGCTGGGCGCGGGCCCTGACCGGTTCGGCGAACTGAGCCCCGCCGCGCAGCTGTCGCTGGTTCCCGATGGCACCCCACATTCGGCCGCGCTCCAGCAGGCGGCGGAGCAGGGCCTCGTCGGAGTGCTGCTGCTGGGCGCGCTGCACTGCTGGATGCTCTATGGGCTGTGGCGCTCGCCCCGGCCCACCCCGGTGGTGCTGAATGCGGGTGCCGCGCTGACGGCACTGGCGGCCCTCGCGACCCTGGGCGACGCGCTGAGCCTCACTCCGGTCACGGCGGGGGCGGGGCTGCTGGCGGGCCTGGCCATGGCGCGTCCGGCACCGGAGTCATCCGCGCCGGCCATGGCATGACGTCCGACGGCGGCGCCCGACAAAGACGCCGGTGGCCCCGGCCACGCCAGGCCACGGGCACGGATCGCGCGGGCTTCAAGCCCTGCTCAGACCCCGCCCTGCTCAGACCCCGCCCTGCTCAGACCCCGCCCTGCTCAGACCCCGCCCTGCTCAGATCCCGGCCGTCGTCGTCCCCGCCGAAGCCCCCGGCCGCATATGGTCGCGAATCACTCGTACCGCCGTCTCGGCGTCGTCCACCGTGACCGTGAAGGTGCGGCCGTCGCCGAGCGTGAGCACCATGCCCTCGCCCTTGCGCACGATGACGGCAGTCCCCTTCTCCGGGCGCCAGCGGCAGCCCCAGCCACCCCAGTGGCACGGCGTCACCTTGGGTACGAACTCGGCGCCCACGACCTGCGTGAGCGGGATTCTGCGGCGGGGCACTCCCATATGGCCGCAGCGCACTTCCATGGCGTCCCTGTCGACCCGTACCGCCACATGGACGAAGGCGAGTGTCCCGAAGAGCATCAGCAGCCCGGCCGCGACACAGCCGATGACCGACATCAGCAGGGCGATGACGCCCGATGTCCAGGGAGAGTCGACGGCCAGCTCGATGCCGAGCGCCATGCAGGCCGCGCCGGCCACGGCGAGCACCCACTGGAGGCGGTTCGTCGCACGACCGGTCCAGAGTGCGGGCAGTGGCTCTACGGCCTGCCCCTTGTCACGGGGGTGGTCCGTCATGCTCGCAGCGTACCCACGTTCCGCTCCGTGAGCACTGCCTCGTCCGGGTCTGCCGAGGATGAGGGGAGCAGGTCCCGATCACCGCGCTCGGCCTGGTCGGCGCGGGCATGGACCGCTCCCGGGACCGGTCCCCTCGGCGGGCGCCTCAGTGCGTGGGCGTGACCGGATTCACCGCGCCCAGCAATCTGCCCTCCGCATACGCCTTGGCGGCTGCGGGAAGCTCCGACTCCCGCCCGCTGAGCAGCACCGTCAGCAGGCCGCTCGGCGGGGCGGCAGGCGCGGGAGCTGCGTCGATACGGCGCAGCGCCTGCGCCGCGACGGCACCGGCGGAGCCGTGCAGCACGAGAGGTGCGAGCCCTTCGGGGCGGCCCTCGCAGACGGCGGCGCGGATGCGCTCGGCGACCAGTTCGTAGTGCGTGCAGCCAAGGACGAGCGCGCATGCGTCCGAAGGAGTGAGTGCGGCCGCGGCGGCCACGGTCCGGTCGATGGCGGTCTCGTCCGCCTCCTCCACGGCGTCGGCGAGACCGGGGCACGGCACCTCGGTGACCTCGGCTCCGTCGGCGAAGTCACGGATGAGCCCGCGCTGGTAGGGGCTGCCGGTGGTGGCCGGGGTGGCCCAGATGGCGATGCGGCCGCCGCTCGCCGCCGCGGGCTTGATGGCGGGCACGGTACCGATGACGGGCAGTCCGGGCTCCAGTTCGGCACGCAGTGCGGGCAGCGCGTGGACGGAGGCGGTGTTGCAGGCGACGATCAGCGCGTCGGGGCGGTGTGCCGCCGCGGCCCTGGCCACGGTGAGGGCCCGCTCGGTGACCTCTTCCGGCGTCCGCGGGCCCCATGGCATCCCGTCGGGGTCGCAGGAGAGGACGAGATCCGCGTCCGGCCGAAGCCGGCGCACCGCCGCGGCCGCCGCGAGGAGGCCGATTCCGGAGTCCATGAGCGCGATCTTCACCCGGTTACCCTAGCCGACAGCACTTGCGGTCCCGCCCGTGTGGGGCACACTGCGGCGAATGAGCACCCTTGCGTGGATCGCCCTGGGTTCCCTGGCCGCCTGGCTGTGGCTGCTCCTCGGGCAGGGCTTCTTCTGGCGTACGGACCAGCGGCTGCCCCGGCGTACGGCGCCGGACAGCTGGCCGTCCGTCGTGATCGTCGTACCGGCCAGGGACGAGGCGGCCGTGCTGCCGGAGAGTCTGCCGTCGCTGCTGCGCCAGTCCTATCCGGGCGAGGCCGAGGTGGTCCTCGTCGACGACGGCAGCAAGGACGGTACGGGCGATCTGGCGCGCAAACTGGCCGAGCAGTACGCGGGGCTGCCGCTGACCGTGACCTCGCCGGGCGAACCGGAGCCGGGCTGGACGGGCAAGCTCTGGGCGCTGCGGCACGGCATCGAACTCGCGCGTACCCGCCGCCCCGAGTATCTGCTGCTGACGGATGCCGATATCGCTCATGAGCCGGACAGCCTGTGCGAGCTGGTCGCGGCCGCGAAGACGCAAGGCCTCGATCTGGTGTCGCAGATGGCGCGGTTGCGGGTGGCCACGGGCTGGGAGCGCCTCGTCGTGCCCGCCTTCGTGTACTTCTTCGCCCAGCTCTACCCGTTCCGCTGGATCAACAAGGAGCGGGCGTGGGCGACGGCGGCGGCGGGCGGGTGTGTGCTGCTGCGTACGGACACGGCCCAGCGAGCGTCGATTCCGGACTCGGTGCGCCAGTCGGTGATCGACGACGTGGCGGTCGCGCGGGCGGTGCGCCGGGCCGGCGGCCGGGTCTGGCTGGGCCTCGCGGAGCGGGTGGACAGCGTGCGGCCGTATCCCCGGTTCGCCGATCTGTGGCGGATGGTGTCGCGGTGCGCGTACGCCCAGCTCCGGCACAGTCCGCTGCTGCTGGCCGGGACGGTGGCGGGGCTGGCGGTCGTGTATCTCGCGCCGCCCTTCGCGGTGTACGTCGCGGTGAGGGCGGATGCGCCGGGGGACGCGGTGGCCGGCTGGGTGGGGCTGCTGGCGTGGGCGGTGATGGCGGGGACGTACATCCCGATGCTGCGCTACTACCGGCAGACCCTGTGGCTCGCTCCGCTCCTCCCGTTCACCGCTCTCCTCTATCTGCTGATGACGGTCGACTCGGCGGTGCAGCACTACCGAGGGCGTGGTGCGGCCTGGAAGGGACGTACGTACGCCCGTCCCGAAGCCGCACCCGATCGCTGACGCCAGGCGTAGGTCATTTCCTGCCAGGTGTCCAGTTCATGCCCCACCCATAGGCGTAATCGATGGTGCGCTGGGGGCTCACTCCGCGCTCCGGTACCAGATAGCGCGCCTCGCGCTGGACGATGAGGTCCCCGTTCTGGTTGGTGATCAGGGCGAGGGCACAGACCGTGGAGGGGACGGTGCACTCGTCGAGGGAGAACTCGATGGGCGCGCCGTGCTGCGGTGTGAGGGTGACCGTGGCGTGGAGATCGGCGAAGCTGCGGGCGCCTTCGTAGACGGTGACGAAGATGACGACGCGGCGGAGCTCGTCCTTGCGGTCGAGGTTGATGGTGAGGTTCTCGCCGGTGGCCACGGCTCCGGTGCGGTCGTCGCCGTCGAGATGGATGTACGGGGGCTGGTGGAGCGAGCCGTAGGCGTTGCCGAGGGCCTGGACGACTCCCTTGCGGCCGTCGGTGAGTTCGAAGAGGGCGCACAGGTCGAGGTCGAGATCGGCGTGCATGGCGACGGCCCGGCCCAGCTTGGCGCCCCAGCCCTTGAACTGCTTGCGCACCTCCCAGTTGAGGTTGACCCGCATCGCGCCGGACGTGCCGCCCTGCTTGCTGAGCGAGACGGTCGGCGACTCCTTCGTCAAGGTGACCTTGGTCAGGCGTACGGGCGCGGAAGCAGGCGTGGGGGGAGGGGCGGACGGGGTCACGTGCGCCGGAGCAGCCGTGTGTGCCGGGGGCGCCGGGGTGTAGGCCGGTGCCGCCGGAGCGGGAGGCGTCACGGGGGCGGGCGGTGCCACGGGTGCCTGGGCCGCCGCCTGCTGGGGTTCGTCGACCGTGATGCCGAAGTCGCTCGCGAGGCCTTCGAGTCCGCTGCCGTACCCCTGTCCGACGGCACGGAACTTCCACGCCCCCTGGCGCCGGTAGAGCTCGCCGAGGATGAAGGCGGTCTCGACCGTCGCGTCCTCGCTGTCGTAGCGCGCGATCTCCGTGCCCGCGGCGGCGTCCAGGACGCGTACGTACAGTCCCGGCACCTGACCGAAGCTGCCGCCGTCCGCGGAGGCGGCGACCACGATCCGCTCGATGGCGGGTTCGACGCTCCCCAGATCGACCGTGAGCCGGTCGGTCGTCCCGTCACCGGTGGCGCTCTTGCCCGCGTGGCGCACCGCGCCCGAGGCGTGGTCCGGCTGGTTGTAGAAGACGAAGTCCGCGTCGGAGCGGACCTTTCCCGATCCCGAGTCGAGCAGCAGCGCCGACGCGTCGACGTCCGGCACCCCGCTTCCGGAACGCCATCCCAACTCGACATGAACGTTCAGCGCGGGTACTGGAACATTGGATCCTTTGAGCATGGACATCCTCGCCCCCATCGCGGGTCCTCGTGCCTGCCCGGTGACATGTGTGCGGACAACCTAGCCCCGGCGCCGCCGGAACACCTCGGGCGACCCGTGGGTAACCCCTTCTCAGCTTGCCCTTTACACGATCTAGACGTCTTGGGGCGACCGTTTTTCCCGGGTTCGCTCGGATTGGGGAATCCCAGTCACAAGTAACACGTCAAACAACCCTCTTATCGGGCTCCCCAACCAGCACATCGTGGGCTTAACTTATGTGCCATGACCTCCCCCCGCTCCACCTACGGTGGCGGTTACTACTCCGCGCCGTACTTCCCCGACACCCCGATCTACGACTCCCTCGTCGCTGAGCGGGGCACGCCTCAGATCGCACCGATCCGAGTGCCTTCCGCGTACGAGACCGGCAACAGCTATCTGCCGGCCCTGCCCGCGGCCCTCCCCGCCCTCCCGGCGGCCCCTTCGCACCCCAGCCCCGCCTACGGTTACCCGCAGCCGATGCAGCAGCCCGTTCCGCTGCAGCAGGCGGCGCCGCCGTACATCCCCCAGCAGCCGACCGGCCCGCGCGGCTACCCGGGCGCCCAGCCGCAGCCCATGCCCCGCCCGGCCGCAACCGGGTACGAGGCGATGCGGCCGGCCGCGGCACCGCGTCCGATGCCCACGCCCGCCCCGTACGAGGACCCCTACAACCGTCCGTACCAGGGCGGCGGCTACTGAGCGGCCCCTGAGCGGGCACCGACCCGGACGGGACCGGCCGGAGGTACGAAGCACCTGGCAGGATGGCCGTATGGCGACTCCCGTGCTCCGTTCCCTCCATGTCCACCCGGTCAAATCGGTCGGCGGCCACGCCCTCGCCGAGGCCGCCGTGGAGCCGTGGGGGCTCGCCGGTGACCGACGGTGGATGCTGGTCGACGCCGTGGGCCGAGCCGTCACGCAACGCCAGCAGGCGCGGCTGGCGTTGGCAGCCGCCGAACCGCTGCCGGACGGCGCCGTCCGGCTGTCCGCGCCCGGGCTCGCACCGCTGACCGTGGCCGTGCCCGAGCCGTCGGGCACGACAACGGTGGAGATCTTCGGGGACAAGGTGGAGGCGGTGCCCGCCGGCGCCGCCCCCGCCGACTGGTTCAGCGCGTTCCTGGACGTCCCGGTCCGCCTCGTACACCTCGACGACCCGGCGTACCGCCGCCCCGTCGATCCGGACTACGCGCTGCCCGGCGAGACCGTCTCCTTCGCGGACGGCTATCCGCTGCTCGTCACCTCCGCATCCTCGCTCGACGCGCTGAACTCGCTGATCGCGCAGGGCGACCATCCCGACGAGGGCCCGCTGCCCATGAACCGCTTCCGCCCGAATCTCGTCGTGGACGGCACCGCTCCCTGGGCCGAGGACGACTGGACGCGCATCGCGGTGGGCGAGGTGAGCTTCCGGGTGGCCAAACCGTGTGGCCGCTGCGTCATCACCACCACCGACCAGACCACGGCCGAGCGCGGCAAGGAGCCCCTGCGCACCCTCGCGCGGCACCGCCGCTTCGGGGACCGGCTGGTCTTCGGCCAGAACCTCGTGCCTGAGCACACCGGCACCGTCCGCGTCGGCGACCCGGTGCGCATTCTGGGCTGACAGCCCCGGCCACCCACGGCAACCCGTTCCGCGTCCTCGTCCGCGTCCCCATGCGTATACGGATACGCATACGCATCAATCGACTTCTCCGGGGAACCCGCCGCGCAGGCCCACTCGTTGGGAGAGCGATCACGTGTGATTGCTCTCTCTTCGCGGAACATGCGCGTGAGCCGTGCCGTAGGAGGCTACGACGGACACGGAAGGGGGTGCGAAGCGATGCGAGCGATCTCGGGGCTCTGGCGTTGGCGGCACAATCCTCTGCGCCGTACGACCGATCTCGTCGAGGCATGGGTGGCCTGCGCCGCCGTGCTGCTGATGACCCTCGCCGTGCCGACCACCGGCTGGATCTGCGGCGCCCTGACCGACGACGCGCTGCGGGAGTCGGCGCGGGCGCAGGCCGCCCAACGGCAGCCGACGACGGCCCGCGTGCTGCGCGCGGCACCCGCGCGGCAGAGCTCCGCCGGCGATCCGGAAGGCGCGGTGGAGAACAGGGTCCGAAGAACGGTGGTCGCCGAGTGGACGGCCCCGGACGGCGGCAGCCGAAGCGGCACGCTGGCCACCGGGGTACGCACGGCCGACCCCGGGGACACCTTCCCGATCTGGACGGACGAACGCGGCAATCCCGTGTCCCGCCCGATCGACCGGGACACCGCGCGGGCGCATGCCGTGGTCGCCGGACTCGGCGCGGCCCTCCTGGCGGCAGGCCTGGTCGAGGGCGGCAGACGGCTGATCGTATGGCGGCTGATGCGGCGACGGTACGCCGACCTCGACCGCGCGTGGGCGAAATCCGGTCCCGACTGGGGCCGTACGGGCGCGGGCAGCTGACCGGTCAACTCGCGCTCGCCGCGCGCGCTACGGTGGTGCGACGCGCGGCACAGCACGCGACCGACGCACGAGGTGGGGGCAGAGCAGCACCATGGCACAGGGCACGGTCCAGGTGACGCACACCGGCACGTCGCGGTGGCGGCGCCGCACGGGCGAGTACGCCTCCCTCGCCGCGGCCCTGGAGGCCGCGGGCGACGGCGACATCCTCACCGTCGCACCCGGCACGTACCGGGAGAACCTGGTGGTGCGGCGTGCCGTGACCCTGCGCGGGACCGAAGGATCGGCCGGTTCGGTGCGGATCGCCCCGGCCGAGGGCGTGCCGCTGACGGTGCGTGCCTCGGCGACCGTGCAGGACCTGCAGATCGAGGGTCAGGACACGACGGCGCCCGCGCTGCTCGTCGAGGACGGTTCGCCGGAGCTGGCCGATCTGCGGATCGTCACACGCTCGGCGGCGGGTATCGAGGTCCGCGGTGCGGCCCGGCCGACCGTGCGGCGCTGCACCGTGGACAATCCGGCCGGCGTCGGGATCGGTGTACTGGACGGCGCGGGCGGCGTGTTCGAGGACTGCGAGGTGGTCGCGGCCGGACAGTCCGGAGTGTCGGTGCGCGGCGGCGCCCATCCACGGCTGGAGCGCTGCCGGGTGCACCACACGTCGGGCTCCGGGCTGAGCGTCACCGGCGAGGGCAGCTCCCTGGAGGCGCTCGGCTGCGAGGTGTACGAGATCAAGGGCGCGGGCATGCAGATCGCGTCGCGGGCGACGGCCCATCTGACGGACTCGCGAGTGCACCGCACCTCCTCCGACGGCATCACGCTCGACACGGACGCGGTACTCACGCTCGCCGACTGCGACATCCACGACGTTCCCGAGAACGCGGTGGATCTGCGGTCGCGTTCGGTGCTCACCCTCACCCGCTCCACGGTGCGGAGGTTCGGCCGCAACGGACTGTCGGTGTGGGATCCGGGCACCCGGGTGGACGCCAACCAGTGCGAGATCCACGAGAGTACGGGTGACTATCCGGCGGTGTGGGTCAGCGACGGGGCGACCGCCGTGCTCGACTCCTGCCGGGTGCACAACGTCCCGGACGCCCTGTTCGTCCTGGACCGCGGCTCGCGTGCCGATGTCGTCGACAGCGACCTGTCCCAGGTGCGCAACACGGCCGTGTCGGTCAGCGACGGCGCCACCGCCCAGCTCGACGACTGCCGTATCCGGGAGGCCTCCACAGGTGCCTGGTTCCGTGACCACGGCAGCGGAGGCACGCTCAACAACTGCACGATCGACGGCGCCCAGACGGGTGTCATCGTCACCAAGGGCGCCGACCCGGCGATCGAACGGTGCACGGTGAGCTCGCCCGCGGAGGCCGGCTTCTACGTATCGGCCGAGGGGCGCGGCTCCTTCCACGGCTGCCAGGTGACGGGCAGCGGCGGCTACGGTTTCCATGTGATGGACGGCTGCCGTACGACGCTGACGCGCTGCCGCACCGAGCGGTGCGCGCGGGGGGGTTACGAGTACCCCGAGGACGGCACCGTCATGGAGGACTGCACCAGCGACGAGAGCGGTGTGCGCGCCCTGCCCACGCAGAGTCCGGCCGTGGTCACCGTCGCCCAGACACCCGGACTGCTGTCCATGATCCCGGGCCAGCGCACCGCCGAGCCCGAACCCGGCGACCTGCCCGCGGCCCCGCCGGCCGCGCCGGCTCCGGCTGCCCGGACGTCGGACGCGGTCCTCGGTGAACTGGACGCCCTGGTGGGCCTGGAGAGCGTCAAGCGCGAGGTGCGCACGCTCACGAACATGATCGAGGTCGGAAGGCGCCGCCAGGAGGCGGGCCTCAAGGCGGCGTCGGTGCGGCGCCATCTGGTCTTCACCGGCTCTCCCGGCACCGGCAAGACGACGGTGGCACGGCTGTACGGCGAGATCCTGGCGTCGCTCGGGGTGCTGGAGCGCGGGCACCTGGTCGAGGTGTCCCGGGTCGACCTGGTCGGCGAGCACATCGGCTCGACCGCGATCCGTACGCAGGAGGCGTTCGACCGGGCACGCGGCGGGGTGCTGTTCATCGACGAGGCCTACGCCCTGTCCCCCGAGGACTCGGGGCGTGACTTCGGCCGGGAGGCCATAGACACCCTGGTGAAGCTGATGGAGGACCACCGGGACGCGGTGGTGGTCATCGTCGCGGGGTACACGGCGGAGATGGAACGGTTCCTGTCGGTCAACCCCGGTGTGGCGTCCCGCTTCTCACGGACGATCACCTTCAGTGACTATGTGCCCGACGAGCTGCTGCGGATCGTGGAGCAGCAGGCGGAGGAGCACGAGTACAGGCTGGGCGAGGGCACGGCCGAGGCGCTGCTGAAGTACTTCACGGCGCTGCCCAAGGGGCCGGCGTTCGGCAACGGCCGGACCGCGCGCCAGACCTTCGAGTCGATGGTCGAGCGGCACGCGGGCCGGGTCGCCGAGTTCGCCGAGGTGAGCACGGACGATCTGACGCTGCTCTACCCGGACGATCTGCCCGAACTGCCCTGAGGCGTGGCGGACTCGTCCCGCTGGCGTGGCAGCGCGGGCGGCAGCCGGTCGAGCAGTTCTTCGCGCTCCTCGGCGAACACCGGATCGGCCTGGTAGTCGGAGTGTCCGAGGACGGGCTCCGGCAACGGGTGGGTGTCCGTACGCCCGTACACCATGGGGTCCTTGAGCGCTTCCCGGTCGACCTGGGGCTTTCCGTCCTCGGCGGGGACGCGCACGGGACCGCCGATCGGGTCGGTGTGCCGCCACAGATTGCGCCAGCAGTGCAGCTCCCCGTCGAGAGCGCGCAGTTGGGCGGGTCCGAAGTAGGCGGGGAACCAGCGGCCGTACAGCCGCTCCAGCGGTGAGCCGTAGGTGAGCAGCGCGACACGGCGGCGGGTGGCGGCCGGGAGCTGCCAGACGGCGGCGGCGGCCAGCACACTGCCCTGGGAGTGACCGGAGATGACGAGTCGTCCGCCGGTGTTCGCGGTCCATGACGCCATGCGCCAGGTGAGGTCGGGGACGGCGCGCTCGGCGTAGCAGGGCGGTGCGAAGGGGTGCGCGGCACGGGGCCAGAACGTGCCGACGTCCCAGAGGATGCCGATGGTGCGCCGGGCGGACGCGTCGCGGTACGCGCGCCGGCCCCAGGTGACGAAGAGGATGAAGCCGAGTCCGATCAGCCAGGAGCCGAGTGTCTGGGCGACGTCGACGGCGGCCTCCACGACCGGGTGGGCCTTGTCGAAGGCCACCACGGGCACCTCGCCGCTGACCCGGGCACCGGCCACGGCTCCGGCCCCGAGCAGCAGGGTGGCCGTGCAGAGGATGCCGAGGAGGGCGGGTGCGGCGTCGGTGAGGCCGGCCCGCGCGCGGGTCCCGGCGATCCGGCGGGTACGCACCGGGTCGGGCCGTTCCCCGGGATAGTCCGCCTCGACACGGCCCGCGAGGTCCCGGGCGGTGCGCCAGGTCCGTACGCCGAGGACACCGAGCGGTACGAGGAGCAGAAGCAGCAGCACGGGAATGACGGACGCCTGCCAGCTGAGGAGCACCGGCGGGCCGGTGATCGGCCCCTCCCCCACGCCGGGGGTGCCGGGCCCGTCCAGCCAGTCGGCGACGCGCTGGGCGACTCCGCCCGTCATGACGCCACCCAGGGCGCAGGCGAGCAGGGCGACGGCGGGACCGCCCATGCCGTACAGGGCGGTACGGGCGTGCCGCGCACGGCGGTGGAGGAGGTGCGCGGCGACGGCGAGCACGACGACGAGGGCGCCCTGGGCGAGGGTGAGGACCTGGAAGGCGGTGTCGCCGGGGAGCGTGCCGTGGGAGAGCCAGCCGGGCCGTGACCAGGACGCGTACAGCATCGAGAGGGCGAGCAGGACCAGGGAGCCGCCGGGGAGCCAGGTGATGACGGCGCGGTCGATCCGGTTGTCGAGGACGTTCTCGCTGCGTCCGCGACGGAACACGACGGCGACGACGAACACGCCCATGACGGCGAGGACCGACTCCAGGGCCCAGCCGGCGACTTCGAGGGCGGGGACGTCGGCGCCGCGGTCGTGGCGCGCGGCCGCACCGGCCACCGCGGCCGCGATGACGAGGAACCCGGCGGCGGTGTGGGCGGCACGCAGCCGCGCGACCAGACGGCGGCCGTACCAGAACCCGGGCCGCCCGAGCGCGGGGCGGAGCGTCTCCTGCTGCTCCGGCCCCGCGGCGGCCCAGGGCTGTGCGGTCGTCGTGATGTTCGGCGGCCGCTGGGCCTCGTAGGCGCTCCAGGTGCGGTTGGACAGGTACCAGAGCAGGCCCATCAGCGCGGCAGGCAGCAGCGCCGCGAGCGAGAGGCGCCGGCCGGGCTGGGACCACCAGCCGTCGTTCGCGGCGGAGAGGAACCCGATCCAGGAACTGTCGCCGGAACAGCGGGCCGAGCCCGCGCACTGCCAGGCCGTCAGATCGAGGGCGACCTCGCAGGCGGCCGCGACGAGCAGGACCGTCAGGCTGAGCGCGATGAGGCGGACCAGCATCCCGTACAGCCGTACCGTCCGGGACCGGCCTCGGGCCGTGGGACGCATCCAGTGGGCCAGGTTGACGACCATGAAGGGCAGGAGCAGCAGCCACAGCGCCCGGGCGCCGTTGCCGGAGGTCAGGTTGGACCAGCAGTAGGCCTCGGGGACAGGTCCGTCCTCGTAGCGCTCGGGGTGCTGTTCGGCATCGGCGTCGTCGGTGCGCCGGTACACGGCGGCGGTCGTGTCCCCGGTGATCCGGACCGTACGGGGATCGCCGAGCATGTCCTGCGGAGTGGCTCCGCCGACGCCGTGAACCAGCAGTTCCAGCGCGGCGCCGCCGCGCCGGGGCGCGGGGTCCGGGGTGGCAGGGGGCACTTCTGCGACTCGCTCTCTGATGGGAGGATCTACGGCGCGCGACCAGAATCCCGGACAGAATCCCGGATCACGGCCACCGCCGCAGGGCTCTCACGTAATCTCCCCCCTGCTCGGGTGAAGCCACCGTGGGAGGATGAGAATCCTCCGTGAACAGCGGTGACATGGCGACAGCGAAACGGAAGGACCGGCCCCGGCGGTGAGCGACAATCACAACCTCCTCGCGGAGCAGCGGCGTGCCCTGATCCTCGACGAGGTGCGGCGGCGTGGTGGGGTGCGCGTCAATGAACTCACGCGCAGGCTGAACGTCTCCGACATGACGGTGCGCCGTGATCTGGACGCACTCGCCCGGCAGGGCGTCATCGAGAAGGTGCACGGCGGTGCGGTGCCGGTGGCCGAGGCGAGTACGCACGAGCCGGGCTTCGAGGCCAAGTCGTCGCTGGAGCTGAACGCCAAGGAGGACATCGCGCGGGCGGCCGCCGCGATGGCCGTTCCGGGGAGCGCGATCGCCCTGTCGGGTGGTACGACGACGTACGCGCTGGCGCACCATCTCGTCGACGTGCCCGATCTGACGGTGGTCACCAACTCGGTGCGGGTCGCCGATGTGTTCCACACGGAACAGCGGGCGACCACGACGGCCGGTCAGCGTCCGGGCGCCGCGACGGTGGTCCTCACGGGCGGCGTTCGCACGCCGTCCGACTCGCTCGTCGGCCCGGTCGCCGACCAGGCGATCCGCTCGCTGCACTTCGATGTGCTGTTCCTCGGAGTGCACGGCATCTCGGTCGAGGCGGGCCTGTCGACACCGAATCTGGCGGAGGCGGAGACGAACCGGCGGTTCGTCCGCTCGGCCCGCCGGGTCGTGGTGGTGGCCGACCACACCAAGTGGGGGACGGTCGGGCTGAGTTCGTTCGCCCGGCTCGAAGAGGTGGACACGCTGGTGACGGACGCGGGGCTGCCGGCGGAGGCGCGCGAGGAGATCGCGGAGCACCTGACGCATCTGGTGGTCGCCGGGGAGACGGCCGAGGCGGGCGAGGCGGCCGCGCCCCAGCGATGACGGTCTTCCGGGTGGTGCGTACGACGCCGTTGCCGGCCCCGGAGGCATGGCGGCGGCTCACCGACTGGTCCGCGCACTCGGGGCAGGTGCCACTGACCCGGATCTCGGTGCCGGCGCCGGGGCCCACGGGCGAGGGCACCCGGTTCGTGGCCCGTACGGGTGTGGGGCGCCTGGGTTTCGACGATCCGATGGAGGTCGTTCGCTGGGAGCCGCCGCGCGCCGGGCGGCCGGGACACTGCCGGCTGGAGAAACGCGGCGCGGTCGTGCGGGGCTGGGCGGAGATCGAGGTGCGGCAGGGGCCCGACGGGACCCGGGTGGTCTGGACGGAGGATCTGCGGGTGCGGGGGCTGCCGCGCGTGGCGGGTCCGGCACTGGCGAGGGTCGCCCGGCGGGTGTTCGGCCGGGTGGTGGACGGTCTGCTCAATGGAGCTGCGCCGGCCGCACGGTAGTGCCCATCGGGACCTGCACGGAGGTCCCCATCCGATGGCGTGCCGGTTATCGTGTGCGGGCCCCTGCCCGGCTGTCCCCGGAGGTACAGGTCATGACGCACCGACTCAGGCCCGTGGAGCTCGACTTCGCCGAGTCAGCCCCGCTGCGACTCGTCTTCACCGCGGAGGTGCGCGCCAGCCCCGCGGCCGTGTACGGCGCGCTCGCGGAGGACGTCGAGGGCTGGCCCGGCTGGTTCACGGCCATCACCTCGGCCCGGCCGACCCGAGGCGGCGCGGGCAGGGAGGTGCGGCTGCGCGGCGGCACGCGCTTCGTGGAGACGATCATGAGCAGGGAACCCGGTGAGCGGTACGCGTACCGCGTGGACGAGACCAACGCCCCGGGCGTCCGGGCCATGCTGGAGGAGTGGCGTCTCACGCCGGCGGAGTCCGGTACCCGGGTGCAGTGGACGATGGCGGTCGACGGGCCCGCCCCGCTGCGGTTCGTCATGGGTCTGGCACGGCCCGGTCTGGGCCGTGCGTTCCGTGACGCCGTCCGCAGCCTCGACCGCCGCCTCGCCTCGGCCACGGCCTGAGTCAGTCCGGCCAGACTCCGGTGCGCAGGAACTCCTCCAGCGTGGCGGCGTACGGGGCGATGTCAAGGCCCTGTCCGGCCAGCCAGTCGTCGGAGTAGTACTTGTCCAGGTAGCGGTCGCCCGGGTCGCAGATGAGGGTGACGACGCTGCCCTGCTCGCCCGCCGCCACCATCTCCGCGACGATCTTCAGCGCGCTCCACAGCCCTGTGCCGGTGGAGCCGCCGGCCTTGCGGCCGATGGCCTGCTCCAGGGCCCGGACGGCGGCGACGGTCGCCGCGTCGGGCACCTTCATCATGCGGTCGATGGCCCCGGTCACGAAGCTCGGCTCCATCCGCGGCCGCCCGATGCCCTCGATCCGCGAGCCGCAGTCACTGGTGGCCAGCGGATCGCCCTGCGTCCAGCCCTCGAAGAAGCAGGAGTTCTCGGGGTCGGGGACACACACCCTGGTGTCGTGCTGCATGTAGTGGACGTACCGGGCGATGGTCGCCGACGTGCCGCCCGTGCCCGCCGTGGCGACGATCCACGCGGGCTCCGGGTAGCGCTCCAACCTCAGCTGCTGGTAGATCGATTCGGCGATGTTGTTGTTGCCGCGCCAGTCGGTGGCCCGCTCGGCGTAGGTGAACTGGTCCATGTAGTGGCCGCCGGTCCGCGCGGCGAGCGTGGCGGACTCCTCGTACATCTTCCGCGAGTCGTCCACGAAGTGGCAGCTGCCGCCGTGGAATTCGATGAGGCGGCACTTCTCCGCGCTGGTGGTGCGCGGCATCACGGCGATGAAGGGCACACCGATGAGCTTCGCGAAGTACGCCTCGGAGACGGCGGTCGAGCCGCTGGAGGCCTCGATGACCGGCTTGCCCGGGCGGATCCAGCCGTTGCAGAGCCCGTAGAGGAACAGCGAACGCGCGAGCCGGTGCTTGAGGCTGCCGGTGGGGTGGGTGGACTCGTCCTTGAGATAGAGGTCGATCCCCCACGGCTCGGGCAGCGGGAAGCGCAGCAGATGGGTGTCGGCCGAGCGGTTCGCGTCGGCCTGCACCTTGCGTACGGCCTCTTTCAGCCATGCTCGGTACTGGGGATCGCTCCGGTCCACATCAATGGTGTCCCTCGCCTCGTACGTGGTCATGCGCCCCGCTCCTCACTGTGGAAGTCACCGCACCCCACTGCCCACCATAAGCCCCTCACCTGCACAAACGTTCACTTTGGGATTCCATAGCGATGGCTTGTGGAGGAGTTCCGCGATACGTCGGGATGCACCCTGGTGCCCGTGCGGTTCCCTGGGCAGACTGAGGTGCACAAGCAGGTGCGAAGGGGGCGGCGGCCATGTCAGAGCCGGAGTTCAGCGCCATGGGTGTGCGGATCGAGCGGTGGCCCCGCTCGCTCACGACGGCCGGGCAGGTCCTGATCGAGGACGGCAGGCTCGCGCTCCTCACCAGCTACGGGCGGGTGATCGACAGCGCGCCGGTGCGGGCGGTCCGGGCGGGCAAGCCCTGGTTCGCGGGCGGCGACAGCGCGGTCGCGACGGTCAACGGCACCCGCTACCGGCTCACCATGAGCCGGCCGGGACACGGACTCGACGGTACGGCGCTGACGGGCCGGTTCCTGGAGGCACTCCGCAAGGCCGGGGCCGGCCGGGGCTGACCGTGCGCGGCCGGCGGTGTCACCAGTGCGGTGCCTGCGCGGAGTTGCCACGGGGTGTGCGCGGAGTTGCGAAGGCGTCACGCCTGGTTCACGCTTGACCTACATCACTCTGGGTTGACCGGCGGTGACACTGCGATCCAGCCCGCCGGCGCATACAGCAGGCAGCCGACTGCTGGATCCGATCCTTCGTCTTCTTCCGGACCTATTCGGGGAGTCGCAGCCGTGATCAGCGAGGCAAGCAGGCATTGCACGGTGGAGCTCCAGGCTCTGCCTTCGCGGATCGGTCAGGTCCGCAGAATAGTGTCGGCGCAATTGCGCTACTGGCAGCTCGACCGCCTGATCGACCAGGCGGCGCTCGGCGTCACCGAGCTGCTGACCAATGTCCACCGGCACGCACAGCCGGACAAGCTGTGCACCGTGGAGATGGAGCTGCTGCTCGACCGGCTCACCGTCTCGGTGCACGACCATGATCCCCGGATCCCGATGCTGGGCTCCGCGGGACCGCTCGAGACCACCGGGCGCGGACTCGCGCTGATCGACGCGGTGAGCGAGAGCTGGGGGGTACTGCCGAAGGGCGACGCCGGGAAGATCGTGTGGTTCACGCTCCCCACGTCACCGACGGCCACGGCGCCGGTGCCGTACACGGTCGCGTCCGTGTACGGGGCGGCCCCGGTCGAGACCTCCTTCGCGGTCGTCGAGGCGGAGCCACGCGAACGTGCGGCGGTCCGGTCGGTCGTCACGACCTGACCGGATCGGGCTGCGCTGGGCTCTCGGCCAGGTCGAGGCCGGGCCGGGCCGGGCTGCGCTGGGCCGGGCTGCCGGCCCGGTGCTGTGGGCGAGGTCGGGGCCGGGCCGGCAGCGCGGCGGGAGGCGCCGGGAGGCGCCGGGTGAGGAACCGCCGGCGCCCCTGGTCGATGACGAACACCTCGTACCGTCCCCGCATCCGTCACTCCGTGGCGATCGCCCGCAGGACGTCGAGACGTGCCGCCCGTCGCGCGGGCAGCCGGCCGGCGAGCGCGCCGGCCGCCAGGCCCACGAGCGCGACCACCGCGAGGCGCTCCGGCGCCAGGACGAAGGCGAACGCGCTGTCGCTCGTACCGTCCGAGGCCCTGACGAGGACCCAGCCGAGGAAGGCTCCCAGGGCCAGTCCGCCGGCCGTGCCGAATGCCGCGACCAGCACGGACTCCCAGCGCACCATGGCGCGCAGCTGCGACCTGGTCTGTCCGACGGACCGCAACAGCCCGAGTTCGCGGGTCCGTTCATGGATGGCGAGGGTGAGGGTGTTGGCGATGCCGAGGAGTGCGATCACCACGGCCAGGCCCAGCAGCGCGTAGACGAGGGTGAGCATCATGTCGATGCCGCCGGCCGACGACTCGGCGTACTCGTCCCGCGTCTGCACCTCGGGACTGCCGTAGGCCCGGGCGGTCTTCTCCACGGCCGCCTTGCCGTCGGCGGGGCTCACGCCACTGCCGAAGGAGACGGCGATCAGCCGGTCGGCGTCCTGTGCGCGGTGCGGGGCCCAGGCCTCTCGGGTGATGAGGTAGTCCCCGACCAGCTCGGACTCCCCGTACACGGCGCGGACCGTGAAGGTCTTCCGCGTCCCGTCGGTGAAGGTGAGTTCGGTGGTGCCGCCGGGCTTCCAGCGGTGGGTGTCCGCCGTGTCGCGGGTGACGGCGATGCCGTCGGTGCCGAGTGCGTCGAGGGAGCCGTCGACCGCGCCGAGGTCGAAGACCTCGCCGACGGCTCCGGCGTCGGCGACGGTCAGGGACCGGCCCTCGCCGTCGACGTCCGCGACGCCACGGCCGAGGCCGACCGCCGTCGCCACTTCGGGCTGCCGGGCGAGCGCCGGGGCGATTGCCGGGCTGAGCCCGCTGCCGCCCGCGCCGAAGGCGGCCGCGCTGATCGCCACGTCGCCCGCGAAGGAACGGGAGACGGTCCGGTCCATGGTGGCCTTCAGCGAGGCGCCGAAGACCGTGAACAGGGAGACCACGGCGACACCGATCATCAGGGCGCTCGCGGTCGCGGCGGTGCGTTTCGGACTGCGCAGCGCGTTGCGCCCGGCCAGCCGTCCCGTGACGCCACGCAGCCGGTCGAGCGGTCCGCCGAGGATGCGTACGGCCGTCGAGGAGGCGACAGGTCCGAGGACGACGAACGCGGCGAGGGCGAGGACTCCGCCGGCGCCGGCGAGCCACACGGACGGGGTGACGAGCACCCCGGTCAGGGCCAGTCCGACCGCGAGCAGCGCGAGGGCGATGCCCGTGACGGCGCGGCTCCTGGACGCTCCCGACTGGTCGACGGAGGTCTCCCGGAGTGCGGCGAGCGGCGCGGTGCGTCCGGCCCGTACGGCGGGCAGCAGCGCGGAACCGAGGCAGACGACGATGCCGACGGCGAGCGGCAGCGCCATCGAGAGCCCGCTGATGACGAGGTCGCCCTCCGGGAACGGGAAGCCGATGGCCGGGAACAGCGCCTGCAGCCCCAGGGCGACACCGACACCGCCGAGGACGCCCGCGGCAGAGGCCACGAAGGCGACGACGGTCGCCTCGGCGAGTGTGGCACCGACGACCTGGCGCCGCGACGCCCCGAGGGCGCGCAGCAGCGCGTTCTCCCTGGTCCGCTGGGCGACGACGATCGCGAAGGTGTTGTGGATGGAGAAGGTGGCGACCAGCAGCGCCACACCGGAGAAGACGAGGAGGAAGGGGTGAAGAGGGTCAGGAACTGACCGGAGATCATGTCGGTGTTCTCCTGCGCCGCCTCCTGGCCGGTGATCGCCTCGATGCCCTTCGGGAGTACGGGCGTGAGCGCGTCGACGAGGTCCCGCTGTCCGGTGCCGGGACCCGCCCGGACCAGGATGGTCGACGCCTCACCGGGCTTCGGGGTCAGGTACTTCTCGGCGTCGGCGCGGGTCATGCCGGTGAAGGTGACCTGGGCCATGCCGTCCTCGCCGCCGAAGGTCGCGAGCCCCACGATCGTCACCCGGACCGGATCCGGTGTGCGCAGCGTCGTCGTGTCGCCGATCTTCAGCCCGCCGGTCTCGGCGGCGCCGCTGTTGACGACGACCTCGCCGGACCTGGCCGGGGTGCGTCCCTCCGCGAGCCGGTACGGGTTGAGTTCGGGATCGTCGATCCAGTTGCCGACCGTACGACCGGTCCGGCGTACGGCGTGTCCAAGCAGCCGCAGCACCTCCTCCCCCGAGCGCGAGTCGAGGTTGCCCGTCGGTTCGTCGGCGAAGACGACATCGGGGTTGCCGGCGAACGCGCGGGCGACGGCGACGCGCTGCTGCTGGCCGCCGGAGATTCGGCGGGCCGGTGGTGCAGCCGGTCACGGAGGCCCACGACGTCGATGAGGGTGTCGAGCCACCGCTGGTCGGGCCGCGTACCGGCCAGGTCGGCGGGGAGCGTGATGTTCTCGGCGACACTGAGGGTGGGCAGGAGGTTGAAGGCTTGGAAGACGAAGCCGATGCGTTCACGCCGCAGCAGGGTGAGCCGCCGGTCGTCGAGGGTGCTCAGGTCGGTGTCGCCGATGAGGGCGGAGCCGGAGGTCAGCGTGTCGAGTCCGGCCGCGCAGTGCATCAGCGTGGACTTGCCCGAGCCCGAGGGCCCCATGATCGCGGTGAAGCGTCCGGCCGGGAAGCCGTCGCTGACCCCGTCCAGGGCCCTGACTTCGGTGTCGCCCACGCCGTAGACCTTGACGGCGTCCACGACGCGGGCGGCTGTCCGGGAAGAGGTCATGACCGCCGGGGTCATCGCGGTCGTCATGCCGCCCCGCCCTTGGAGTACGGTCCGAACTGCTCGTCCAGGACGGAGAGTCGGCGCCAGTACTCGTCCTCGTCGATCTCTCCGGCGGCGAACCGCCGGCCGAGCACGGCGATCGGCGACTGCTCGCCGCCGTACATCCCGCCGTGCATCCCGCCGTGCGTCCCTCCGTGCATCGGACGGTGCTGCCACGGTCCGCGGTGGCCGCGCAGGCCGGTGCGCCTGAGCAGCGTGATGCCGCCGAAGATGACGGCCGCCCAGATCAGCGGGAAGAACAGGATCCACGGGCCGGGCCCGTCGTACGCGAGGGTGTTCATTCCGGTCAGCTCCTCGGTGGTGGTCCGGTGATGTCGTCTCGTGCGATACGAGCGTCACGCCGGGAGGGGCTCCGGGTCGTCGTACGGCCAGCGGCACTGCACGTACCACGCGGGGAGTACGCAAGGCCCGCACGGCTGCTTCCGGTGCGGCCTGGAGCGGCCATGTGCGCGCCGTCACCGAGACGATCAGGCAACGGGCCGAGGAGGTGAGATCGACGCGGAGGCGTCGCCTGGTGGTGTCGATGACCCCCTCGGCCGACTCCCGAGCGGCTCGGAGGTCGCCGAAGAGGGCAGACGCGGGACGAGTTCAGCGCCTCGCGACCGTCGTGGGCAGACGCGAGGCGGTGATCGTCGGGGCCGTCGCGGGCGGTTGTGCGTCCGCGCGTGCTGTCCGGTCGACAGGGGGTGTCGTCAGTCGACCGCGGTGTCGTCAGTCGACCGCGGGTGTCGTCAGTCGACCGGGATCAGCGTGAGGTAGACGAGGCCCAGCACCCCGCGGTAACCACGGAGCCAGCTCGCACGGTGGCGGTCCACCCGGTCCCGGGTCTCGGCGGCGAGGGGGTGGCCGGCGTTCGTGGCGAGCCACTCCTCCGTACCGGCGAGATAGCCGGATTCGAAGTGCTCCCACTCCGCTTCGGTCGCCGTCTCGAGCGATTCGACGCGGAATCCCGCGGCGGTCGCGGCCTCGACGATCCCGGCGAGGGACTGGTGGTCATCGACGCGGGCCCCCGGCCACATCGCGGCCAACTCGTCCGGGGTCGGGGTGCGCTGCCAGAAACCCTCGCCGAAGAGCAGCCGTCCACCCGGCGCCACCAGCGAACGCAGCGCACCGAGCGCGGCCCTGGTCGGGTCGCCGGTCACTTCGTCCGGATCGAGGAGTGCCTGTCCTGAACCCACGCACAGCACGACATCGGCCGGCCCGCGCGTCGTGCCGGTGGCCGACTCCTCGACGAACTCGACCCGCCCGCCGATACCGCGCGCCTCGGCGTTGTGCCGTCCCCGTGCGAGATCCTCGCCGTTGAGATCGATACCCACGCCCTTCGAGCCCGGCGCCGCTTCGAGCACCCGGAGCATCAACTCGCCCCAGCCACAGCCGATGTCGAGCACGGTCGCGGGCGCGCGACGCGTGAGCCTCGCGACGAGAGCATCGGCGCGGACTTCGGACAGGGGCCCGTGGAAGGTGAGGTGGGTGAGGCGCGGCGGCAGCTCGGTGTCGGTCATGGGGCGGAACGGTACGACCACAGGGCCCTGCCACGCACCTGAAATTCCTCGCCCGCGGCGGGACGAGGACTCTTTGAAATTTTTCGACCGGTCGTCTACTTTGGAACTAGCCGACCGGTCGGCTAATCACCGGACCTCATCCCCTCGAAGGAGGCCATCATGAACGCCACGCACGTTCGCAGGGTCGCGGTCGTCACCGGCGCGTCGCAGGGCATCGGAGCCGGGATCGTGAGCGCCTACCGCAGGCTGGGCTACGGCGTCGTCGCCACCTCGCGCCACATCGCCGCGTCGGACGATCCCGACGTCCTCACCGTCCAGGGCGACATCGCCGACCGCGCGACCGCGGAACGTGTCATCGCCGCGGGCGTCGAGCGCTTCGGCCGCATCGACACGCTGGTCAACAACGCGGGGATCTTCATCGCGAAGCCGTTCACCGACTACACCGAGGACGACTACGACGCGGTGCTCGGCGTGAACGTGGACGGCTTCTTCCGTATCACCCAGCTCGCGGTCGAGCGCATGCTCGAGCAGGGCGGGGGTCACGTCGTCCAGATCACGAGCACGCTCGCCGACCAGGCCAGCTCCAGCGTCACGTCCGTACTCGCCTCTCTGACCAAGGGCGGTCTGCAGTCCGCCACCAAGGCGCTGGCCATCGAGTACGCCGGCCGCGGCATCCGGAGCAATGCCGTGTCACTGGGCACGATCAAGACGCCCATGCACCCCGAGGAGCATCACGCGGCTCTCGCGGCCCTGCATCCGGTCGGACGCATGGGCGAGGTGAGCGACATCGTGGACGCGGTGGTCTACCTCGAGAACGCCCCGTTCGTCACGGGCGAGATCCTCCACGTCGACGGCGGCCAGAGCGCCGGGTCCTGAGCACGGACGGCCCCGTCGGGGCGCGGGCCTCGATGCGGGGGCACGCCCCGCGCCCCTGCCGGCCGCGGCCGCCCCTGAACCGACTGCCGGTGGTCCGCCCGTCACCGAGGCGAACCGATCGGCACCAGCCCACTCAGGGACCGTTCGGAGCGAGCCAGTGTCCCGTTCCGGATCCGGCCCTTCATCCGTCTCACGAGGAAGGCACTCCATGGCTTCACCACTCGACGCGCTCGGCGTGGACAACCCGGTTCTGGCCGCGCCGATGGCCGGTGGCCCCAGCACCCCCGCCCTGGTCGCGGCAGCCGCCGGCGCGAGCGGACTGGGGTTCCTGGCCGGCGGATACAAGACCCCCGACGCGCTGGCCGAGCAGATCACCGAGGTCCGCGACCAGGGCGTCACCTTCGGGGTCAACCTCTTCGCGCCGAACCCCCTGCCGGTCGATCCGGGGGCCTTCCGGCGCTATGCCGCCACGATCGCACCCGAGGCCCGGGCCTACGGACTGGACGCCCGGGCAGCGGGAATCGTCGAGGACGACGACCACTGGACGGACAAGATCGACTTGCTGCTGGCCGAACCCGTACCGGTCGTCAGCTTCACCTTCGGTATCCCGGACGCAGCCGTCATCGCCGCGTTGCGCGCCGCCGGAACGCTGGTCGTCCTGACCGTCACTTCGCCGGCAGAGGCGCGCCTGGCCGCGGGCGCGGGAGCCGATGCGCTGGCCGTACAGGCGTCGGCCGCGGGAGGGCACTCCGGCACGCTCACCCCGCAGCATGTCCCGGCCCCTGTTCCACTGACCGATCTGTTGCGGCGGATCCGGGAGACGGTGTCGCTGCCGCTCTTCGCGGCGGGTGGACTGGCCACCCCGGCCGGCGTGGCCGGGGCACTGCGCGCCGGCGCCGAGGCGGTGATGGTCGGCACGGTCCTGCTGCGGGCGGACGAAGCCGGTACGTCACGTCCGCACAGGGCGGCCCTGGCCGATCCGACGCGCCACCGGACCGTGGTGACCAGGGCGTTCACCGGCAGGCCCGCACGGGCCCTGTCCAACCGGTTCACCGACCACTACGGTGGGCTCGCGCCTTCCGGCTATCCCGCCCTGCACCATCTGACCAGGCCGATCCGCCAGGCCGCTGCCTCGGCCGGCGACGCCGAGCGGATCAATCTGTGGGCCGGGACGGGGTATCGCCACGCCATCGCGGAACCGGCAGCCCGGATCCTGCGGAGGCTGGCCTCCCACGTCTGAGCCCTCGGCGCCCGGCGCACGCCGGGCGTCCTCGCCCCATGCCCCGGGCCCCGGGTCGGCACGACTGCGGTTCTGCACGGCTACGGGACTGCATGACTACGGGACTCGCGCCTGCCGACCCGCTCCACCCACCGGCGCGGCTACCCGGCGACCCGCCGGCAGCTGACCGAGGCTCAAGCCTCGGCCGCCACCTCCTGCGGCGTCCGGGCGCCCAGCAGGGCCAGGCAGTTCGCCCAGAGCACGCTCAGCTGGGAGGTGTTGTTGTAGAGCTTCGCGAACAGCACCTGCCCTTCGAGTTGCGCGACGACCGATCGTGCGGCCTCACGAGGGTCGGCGACGGCGACCTCTCCGCGCTCACGCGCCTCGGCGACGACCGACTCCACCATGCCGACCTGGGCGTCGAAGATCTCCTGCAGGCGTTCTCGGATCGCTTCGGTCTGATTGCTCAGCTCCAGCGTCAGGTTCCCGAACAGGCAACCGGAGACGGTGCCACAGCTCTGCTGCCCCGCACGCTGACTCGCCTCCGTCTCCTCGAAGAGCTGCCGCAGCCGCTCGAGAGGAGCGGCGTCGCCACCGAGGACTCGGGTCCATTCGCGCCGCTGACCGACCCAGTGCTCGTCGAGCACGGTCAGTGCCAGGGCCTCCTTGGACTCGAAGAAGTAGTAGAAGCTCCCCTTGGGCACCCCGGCCGTCTTGCAGATCTCGGCCACGCCCAGCGCCGAGTAACCACGCAGCTCGATGAGCGATTGCGCGGCACTGATGATCTTCTCCCTGGCGTCACTGGTCCGTCCCATGGTGGCAAGTATACGACCGATCGACTAGTCTGTACTAGACCGGTCGGCTAGCGATTCCCGGGGCACTCGCCCGCGATGGCCGACCGTCCTCGCGGACCGGGAGCCACCGCCCACACGCACAGATGAGAGCTGATGCAATGAGCCATCCCATGCATGAAGTCCTGCGGCGCTGGAAGGCCGCTTTCGACGGCCATCAGCCCGACTCCATGGCCGGCCTGTTCACCCCGGACGCCCTCTTCCAGGGCTTCGGACCCACCGTCCTCACAGGCCCGGACGCCGTGCGGGGCTACTACGAAGCCGTCCCGGCCGGCCGGAGGGCGGACGTGACGGTCCTGCACACGTACACGGTCGGCGAGCAGGTCGCGGGAGGCTTCGCGGCCGTCACGTTCGGCGACGCGCACGGCTGGGAGGCCCGTGTGCACCTGTCGCTGGTACTCCGCCGCGACGACGGCGACTGGCGGATCCGTCAGTACCACGTGTCCCGGGTGGACACCGAGCACTCGGACCTGTCTAGGTGATCATCCGATAGGGCGCCACGATGGTACTTTGACCGCAATCGTGGGAGGGGCGGGCGACGTAAGTGGACAGTGACCTGCGGCGTGCGGCTGTGGTGGCGCTGGCCGAACTCGGGCGGAGCGATGACTTTCGCGACCGGGCGGATGCTGGTCACAGCCTGGCGGCGTTTGCCGAGATGCAGGAGGCTGGGGAGCCGTTGCTGGGGCTTGTGCTCGACCCTCGTGACACCTTCGTCACCCGGCGGACCGCGGAGGGCTTGCTCCAGCGAAAGGACAGGGCCGGACTGACGATAGTCGCGTCCGCACTGGCAGTCGCCAACGACAATCACGCCGATTGGATCCACACCGCGATCATCGATGTCTTCGGCATCTTCTCGGACGACCTGGACGAGGCGCTACGGCAGTGTGAGGAGATGTCGGGCGACACCGACGGTCGTGTCGCCCGGGGGCCCGTCGGCTGCACGAGAGCCTCGCAAAGATCGATCCCGTTCTTCGCCCCGCATAGCGGGGTTCGGAGCGTCTGCCACTCGGTTTCGCCCTGATGTTCTGGGACTTCGGCCCCTTTTGACGCGGGGTCGGCGGCGGGTCGGTGCGGGCGCCGGCCGCGCTGCACCCCGGTCCGCACCCGGTGCAGAATCCCGTCGATCACCTGCGGTGATCCCGCAACCTGCCACATCGGCCGTACGGGGCGATCGTCGCCATCATTCGTATGCATTCCTCGTCGGGGCGGCGGTGCCCCCGCGCGGTCGGGCAGGCAGGGCCCGCCGGTCGGCAGCCCGTCCGCAGTCGGTTGGTCAGCAGCCGATCAGCAGTCGGCCGGTCGGCCCTCAGGACACGGGCTGCGGCACGGCACTCAGGGGATCGTCCAGGACCGGCTGCCAGGCCAACTCCGCCGCGCCCACCAGGCTGTTGTGGTCGAGCGTGCACGGCAGGATCGGCACGCTGCCGCTGCGGCCCCACAGGCTGCGGTCGGCGACGACCGCGCGGAGGCGTTCCGGGTCGGCGTCGAGGAGTTCGCGATGGAGGCCGCCGAGGATGATGCGGTCCGGGTTGAGGATGTTCACGAGACCGGCGAGGCCGAGGCCGAGACGGTCGATGAGTTCTTCGGCAGCCGCACGCACCGACGGGTCGCCGTACTCCGTGCCGAGCAGGTCCCGGGACTGCTGGAGCAGGGAGACCTCGGGACCCGGGTCGCGGCCGGCGGCCGTGAGGAAGGCGAGCGGGTCGGCCTCGACGTCGAGGCAGCCGCGACTGCCGCAGTGACAGGGGCGGCCCTCGGGGTTGACAGTGAGGTGGCCGACCTCCAGAGCGAGGCCGGAACTGCCGGTGTGCAGACGGCCGTCGAGGACGAGCGCGCCGCCGACACCACGATGGCCGGTGGCCACGCAGAGCAGGTGCTGGGCCCCGCGACCGGCACCGTGCCGGTGCTCGGCGAGGGCGGCGAGATTGACGTCGTTGCCGGTGAAGGCCGGTCCCATGACTCCGGCCGCACGGACGCGTTCGGCGAAGATGTCGCGGACGGGGGCACCGGCGGGCCAGGCGAGATGGAGGGGATTCAGCGCGGTTCCCTCGGGCTCGGCCACGGCGGAGGGGACGGCGAGCCCGGCGCCCACACATCGTCGGCCGGTGGCGCGCAGCAGTGCCGCGCCTGCGTCGACGACCTCGCCCAGCACCTGTGCCGGGTCGGCGGAGACCGTGACACAGCCGGGTGCGGTCGCGACGATGGTGCCGCCGAGGCCGACCAGTGCGGCCCGGAATCCGTCGGCGTGCACCTGGGCGGCGAGCGCGACGGGGCCCGCGTCGTCGACGGCGAGGCGGTGCGAGGGACGCCCCTGGGAGCCGGCGGCCGCGCCGGGTCTGGAGTCGACCCGGATGAGGCCGAGCGCTTCGAGTTCGGCGGCGACGGCACCGGCGGTGGCGCGGGTGACGCCCAGTTCGGCGGTCAGGACGGCCCGGGTGGGCGCGCGGCCCGTGTGGACCAGTTCCAACGCGGGCCCGAGTGCGCTGCGGCCTCTCTCCAGCTTCGTCCGGGTGCTCGTCACCTTGCCGTTCATGGGCGAAGTCTCCCATGATCCCGCAGGTCCGGTGGGCGAACCGGTGGCCGGTGGCCGGTTCCCTCACGGCCTCCCTCTCGTCCGTCCGGACATCGCGCCTCGCCCGGACTTCACGACGCTCGACGAGGCGGGACGGCTCGCGCTCCTCCAGGAGCCGGTGGTGGGGCCCGTACACCGGAGCCGCGGTTGTGCGGGAGCCGCGCCGGGCCCTATCCTGACTTTGTGCCGCTACTAAACAAACCCGACACCGCTCACTCCCTCACCCGCCTTCGCGCCGCGCTCACGGTCTTCTTCGCCCTCGACGGCTTCCTCTTCGCCGGCTGGGTCGTCCGTATCCCCGCCATCAAGCAGCAGACCGGTGCCTCCGCGAGCGATCTGGGGCTCGCGCTCCTCGGTGTGTCGGCCGGGGCCGTGGTGACGATGACGCTGACGGGGCGGCTGTGCCGGCGCTTCGGGAGCCATCCGCTGACCGTCGCGGCCGCGGTCCTGCTGTGTCTGAGCATCGCGCTGCCCGCCCAGACGCATTCGTCGCTCACCCTGGGTCTGGTGCTGCTGGTGTTCGGCGCCGCGTACGGCGGCATCAACGTGGCCATGAACAGCGCCGCCGTCGATCTGGTCGCGGCCTTGCGACGGCCCGTGATGCCCAGTTTCCACGCCGCCTTCAGCCTGGGCGGCATGATCGGCGCGGGGCTCGGCGGGCTGGTGGCCGCGGGCCTGTCGCCTGCCGCGCACCTGTTCGCCCTCACGGGCATCGGGCTGCTGGTCACCGCCGCGGCCGGTCCTGTGCTGCTGCGTCACCCCTCCCCCGCGGCCCCCGGACGGTCGGCCTCGACGGCGGACGCTCCGGCGGCCGGCCCGGCCCGCCTCTCCGGCCGTACGCGCCGCCTCGTCGCGCTCTTCGGTGTCATCGCCCTGTGCACGGCGTACGGAGAAGGCGCGCTGGCCGACTGGGGCGCGCTGCATCTGGAGCAGGACCTCGGCGCGCACGCGGGTGTCGCGGCCGCCGGATACTCCCTGTTCGCGCTGGCCATGACGGCGGGACGGCTTTCCGGTACCACCCTGCTGGAGCGGCTCGGCCAGACCCGGACGCTGGTCGCGGGCGGTGCGACCGCCGCCGTGGGCATGCTGCTCGGTGCGCTGGCACCGACCGTGTGGCTCGCACTGCTCGGCTTCGCCGTGACGGGGCTCGGGCTGGCGAACATCTTCCCGGTGGCGGTGGCACGCGCCGGCGCACTGGCGGGTCCCAGCGGGGTGGCGGCGGCCTCCACGCTCGGCTACGGCGGCATGCTCCTCGGCCCGCCCGCGATCGGGTTCCTCGCCGACTGGTTCTCGCTGCCCGTGGCCTTGACCACGGTGGCGATGCTCGCCGCCGCGGCCGCGCTGATCGGGTACGCGGCCCGGAAGGCACCGGCCGGTCCGGCCGCACCGGCCGGAACCGGACAGGCGCCGATCCAGCAGTCTCAGGCCGAGCGGGACCGTTCCGGACAGGCACACCGCCGGGAGCACGCGCACTGACCGTACGCCCCCGACCGCCGACCCCTTCCCGGCGTACTGAGTACGGGCGGCCTGAGTAGCCGTACTCAGGCACAGCGCTTCCCTGGCGCGCACCATGGACGCATCGACCTCAGGGGGCATCCGCCATGACATCCCGCATGACATCCCGGTTCTCGAACTCCCGGTTCATGAACTCCCGGTTCATGAGCTCCCGGCGTCGCCTGCCGGGCCTTGTCCGGCTGACCTTCGCCCATCCCGCGTCGCGCGCCTATCTCGCCGTCGTCGTCGCCACGGCGGTGTTCGTCGCCGTGGACAGCCTGTTCGTGCGTCACGAGGACGCCTCGCTCGCCGGTGTCTGGCTGTTCCTGCTCGCCGCACCGACGGTGTTCGTCTTCCTCATGGCGGGCTCGCTGTTCGGGGACGCAGTCATCGGCTCGGTCTGGTTCCTCTACCCCGCACTGGTCCTCTCGGTGCTGATCCAGTCCCTCGCCCTCGGCCTGTTCGTACGACTGCTGCGCGGCGGCCGGCACTCCGCCCACCCTCAAGGCGCCTGACGCCTGACACCGACATCCGGCACTTGGCAGAATGCCCGGCATGGAGACCGCCGAGCTGATCAAGTCCCTCGTCCGGGAGGGCCAGTTGCTGGCCGGTGCCGCCGACGAGGCGGGCCCCGACCTCGCGGTGCCGACGTGCCCGGGCTGGCGGGTCAGGGACCTGCTGCGGCACACCGGCATGGTCCATCGCTGGGCGACCGCGTTCGTGGCCGAGGGACACACGGAGTACCGTCCGGACTCGGGCGAGCCCGACCTGGACGGGGACGAGTTGCTTGAGTGGTTCCGGGAAGGACACGGCCTGCTGGTCGCGGCGCTCGCCGAGGCCCCGGACGATCTGAAGTGCTGGAGTTTCCTTCCGGCGCCCTCGCCGCTTGCGTTCTGGGCGCGACGCCAGGCCCATGAGACCGCTGTGCACCGGGTGGACGCCGAGTCGGCGCTCGGCGAGCCCGGTCCCGTGGCGGCTCGCTTCGCGGCCGACGGTGTCGACGAACTGCTGTGCGCGTTCCACGCCCGCCGGAACAGCCGGGTGCGGACGGCCGTGCCGCGGGTCCTGCGGGTGCGGGCCACGGACACGGACGACGTCTGGACCGTGCGGCTGTCGGAGGAGCCCGCGCGAGCCGACCGTACGGGAGAAGGGCTCGCGGATTGCGAGCTGAGTGGGCCCGCCGGACGGCTCTACCTCGCCCTGTGGAACCGGCTGCCCCTCGCGGCCGTGACCGTGAGCGGGGACGAGGAACTCGCCCGGCTGTGGCGCGAGACGTCCGCGATCACCTGGTCCTGAGGACACGGCGGCGACGCAGTCCACACCCCCACGGTCCCCGTCTCCGGGCCCGTCCGGGGTCAGCGGAAAGCGGTCAACCGTCGACAGTCCGCGTCAGCCGTCGCCGTCGGCCCGAGCCCGGTCGCCGTCGGCCCTCTTGCCGTCCGCCGTCAGCGAGCCGGCCGCATCAGCATCCTGGACAGCACCGCCCGCTGCAGCGGCTGCACCTCGGCATGGCGCTCGCGGCCCGCGTCCGTCAGCGCGACCCGCACTCCGCGGCGGTCCTCGCTGCACATCACGCGGTTCACCAGGCCGTCCTTCTCCAGCCGGGCGACCAGGCGTGACAAAGCGCTCTGGCTCAGATGCACTCGGGAGGCCAGCTCCTGCACCCGGTACGAGCAGCCGCCGTCCTCCGCGGACCCTTCGGCCAGCACGTCGAGGACCTCGAAGTCGCTCGCACCCAGTCCGTGCTGATGCAGCTCCCGGTCGAGCTCGCACATCGTGCGCGCGTGCAGCGCGAGCACGTCACGCCATTCGTCCACGAGCGCACGCTCGGACTTCTTCGCCGCCATGACCACACGTTAGCAGAAAACCGGCACATTGTTGCATCGGAATTAAATGCACTTGCATTCAATGCATGTGCATGTAGTGTGCTGCGCATGACCTCTCCGCTCAACGTCCCCGCATCGCAGGAACGCTGGACACCGCGGCTGTGGGGCACCCTGCTCGTGCTCTGCGCCGCGATGTTCCTCGACGCCCTCGATGTCTCGATGGTCGGCGTCGCCCTGCCCTCCATCGCCACCGACCTCGGCCTGTCCACCTCGTCCCTCCAGTGGATCGTCAGCGGCTACATCCTGGGCTACGGCGGACTGCTGCTCCTCGGTGGCCGCGCGGCCGATCTGCTCGGCAGGCGCCGGGTCTTCCTCATCGCGCTCGCCGTCTTCGCGCTCGCCTCCCTGCTGGGCGGGCTCGTCGACTCCGGGCCGCTGCTGATCGCGAGCCGCTTCATCAAGGGCCTGAGCGCCGCCTTCACCGCGCCCGCCGGCCTCTCCATCATCACCACGACCTTCAAGGAGGGCCCGCAGCGCAACCGGGCCCTGTCGATCTACACCACCTGCGCCGCCACCGGCTTCTCCATGGGCCTGGTGCTGTCCGGCCTCCTCACCGAAGTGAGCTGGCGGCTCACGATGCTGCTGCCCGCGCCGATCGCCCTGATCGCGCTGCTCGTGGGCATCAGGCTGATCCCGCGAAGCAGCCGTGAGGACTCCGGCAAGGGCTACGACGTCCCGGGCGCCGTCACGGGTACGGCCGCGATGCTCCTGCTGGTCTTCACCGTCGTCCAGGCGCCCGAGGTGGGCTGGGCCTCGGCCCGTACGCTGCTGTCGTTCCTCGCCGCGGCCGCGCTGCTCACGGCCTTCGTCACGATCGAACGCCGCAGCTCGCACCCGCTGATCCGGCTGGGCGTGCTGCGCTCGGGCAGCCAGATCCGGGCCAATCTGGGTGCCGCGTTCTTCTTCGGCTCGTACGTCGGCTTCCAGTTCCTCGTCACGCAGTACATGCAGTCGCTGCTCGGCTGGTCGGCGCTGCAGACGGCGCTGGCCTTCCTCCCCGCGGGTGCGCTGGTGGCGCTCTCCTCGACGAAGATCGGCTCGGTGGTGGACCGGTTCGGCACGCCGAGGGTGATCGCCATCGGATTCTCGCTGCTCGTGATCGCCTACGCGCTCTTCCTCCGGATCGATCTGTCGCCTGCCTACGCCACGGTGATCCTGCCGTCGATGCTGCTGCTCGGCGCGGCGTGCGCCCTCGTCTTCCCCTCGCTCAACATCCAGGCCACCAACGGGGTGGAGGACCACGAGCAGGGCATGGTCTCCGGACTGCTGAACACGTCGATCCAGGTCGGTGGGGCGATCTTCCTCGCCGTCGTCACCGCGGTGATCACGGCGGGAGGCGACGCGGGCAGCTCGCCGCAGCAGGTGCTGGACAGCTTCCGTCCCGGCCTCGTGGTGGTCACCGTCATCGCGGCGGCGGGTCTGCTCATCACCCTCGCGGGGCTGCGTTCGCGGCGCGCCGCGCAGAGCGGACGGACGGTCCTGGTCGCGAGGTCCGCACCGGACCACGAGTCCGGGCTCCGGACGCGGCACGAGCCCCGGTCGGAGGAGGTCTCGGTCGGCGACTGACTCAGGGCGGCCCACACAGGGCGACCGACACAGGGCAACTGACACAGGTCGACCGACGCAGGCGCTCAGGACGACGACGACACGGTGGCGGTGGCGGTGCGGGGATGGTTGCCCGTGCCGCCACCGTCCTGTGACACTCGCAGCCATGGGGGAACGCACACAGGCGGACCGGGACGCGAGCACCGTCGAGACCGGATACGCGCTGCTGAGCGCGGCGTTCGCGGCCGCGGTGGTCTTCGGCGTGATCGCCGGGCCCAAGCTGATGTTCGTGATGCCGTACGCCGTCGAACGCGGTCTGCTGGTCGCGGGGGCGGCCGCCGCCGCCCTGGTCTTCCCGGTGCGAGTGGTGACCGTGCTGCGCCGCTTCTCACGCACACGGGGCCGAGCGGATCGGCCGGATCAGCCGAGCCACCCGGGCCGCACCAGCCCGGACTCATAGGCCAGCACGACCAGTTGGGCCCGGTCGCGCGCGCCGAGCTTCACCATCGTCCTGCTGACGTGCGTCTTCGCGGTGAGCGGGCTGACCACGAGCTGGCGGGCGATCTCCTCGTTCGACAGCCCGATCCCCACCAGGGCCATCACCTCCCGCTCGCGCTCCGTGAGTTCGGCGAGCGCCTCGGCCCCGGCGGGTTCCTTGGAGCGGGCGGCGAACTCGGCGATGAGCCGGCGCGTCACCCCGGGCGAAAGGAGCGCGTCGCCGTCCACCACCGCCCGTACCGCGCGGAGCAGTTCCTCGGGCTCGGTGTCCTTCACCAGGAACCCGGACGCTCCCGAGCGGATGGCCTCGAAGACGTACTCGTCCAGCTCGAAGGTGGTCAGCATGACGACCTTCACGCCCTCCAGCGCCGCGTCCTCGGTGATGCGCCGCGTGGCGGCGAGTCCATCGAGGAGCGGCATGCGGATGTCCATCAGCACGACGTCCGGCCTGAGTTCGGCGACGTTGCGCACCGCCTCCTCGCCGTCCGCGGCCTCGCCGGCGACCTCGATGTCCGGCTGGGCGTCGAGCAGCGCCCGGAAGCCGGCCCGTACGAGCGACTGGTCATCGGCGAGCAGTACCCGGATCACGGTGTCTCCCTCGATGCCTTCGATGCCTCAGGTGCCTTCGCTGCCTTTGATGCCTTCGATGCCTGAAGTGCCTTCGATACCTTCGCTGCCTCGTTCATCAGCTGCGGTCGACCGGCAGACCGGCGTGGACCTGGAAGCCCCCGTCCGGGCGCGGGCCCGCCTCGATCGTGCCACCGAGCGCGGCGGCACGCTCCCGCATCCCGACCAGTCCGCGGCCGCTGCCGCCCTGGTGCCCTCCGGTGGCGGGCCCGTCGTCGTCGATCCTGAGATCGACGCGGCCGGACGCGTACCCGATACGGACCCGGGCCGTGCGGGCGCCCGAGTGGCGTACCACGTTGGTGAGCGCCTCCTGAATGATCCGGAAGGCGGCGAGGTCCACGCCGGGCGGGAGCGCGGTCCGGGTTCCCTCGGTGCCGACCTCGACCGTGAGCCCGGCCCCGGCGGCCTGCTCGACGAGTTCGGGTAGCCGGTCCAGACCGGGTGCGGGTGCCCGGGGCGCGTCGCCGGGCGTGCGGAGGGTGTCCAGGACCTGCCGGACCTCGCCGAGTGCCTCCTTGCTGGCCGTCTTGATGGTGGTGAGGGCGGTACGGGCCTGCTCGGGATCGGAGTCGAGCAGCGCGAGGCCGACCCCGGCCTGCACATTGATGACGGAGATGGAGTGGGCGAGAACGTCATGGAGTTCCCGGGCGATGCGGAGCCGTTCCTCGTCCGTGCGGCGCTTCTCCGCCGCCGCCCGTTCGGCGCGTTCGCGGGCCCACTGCTCCCTGCGTACGCGCGTCAGCTCGGCGGCCGCGACGATCGCGGCGACCCACGCCGCACCCACCAGCTCCCCGCCCCACGGAGCGGCCCGGTCGTCGCCCGGGGGCAGATACGCGTAGAGCCAGTGCGCGATGAGGAGATGCCCCACCCAGAGCAGGCCGACGGCGCCCCAGGCCGCGTACCGGTGCCCTGCCACGAGGGCGGCGAACACGCCGACCGCGAAGGTGACGAAGACCGGCCCGTACGGATACCCCGCGCCGATGTAGACGAGCGTGACCACCGCCAGCGCGTACACCACGGCGACGGGGTGTCTGCGGCGCATCAGCAGGATCGCGGGCCCGGCGAGCAGCAGCGTGCGGGCCAGGGCGTCGAGGGGCTCGCGGTCGGGCTGGTTCTCGGCCGCGAAGCCCGTACCCACCATCACGAAGACGGCGACGAGGAGGCTGGACAGCCAGGGCACTCGCGTTCCGCCCCACCGGTCCGTTCCGTTCCAACGGCCCGGTCCGTGACGCCACCACGGCGGTTCGCCATGCGCCCACGGCGGTCCGCCGTGCAACCAGGGCGGACCGCCGTGCATCCAGGGCGGACCGCCGTGGGGGCGGGTGCGCTGCTCGTCCATACCGGTCACGCTAGACCCGGCCGGCGCCGGTGGGCGTCAGCCGTGCGCGGTGATCACGCGTACTCCCTGTGGAGTACGCCGGCGGAGCCGGCCGGAGCGAGACCCGCGTCGCGGCCGATGCGGGCGACGGACTGGGCGAAGAAGGTGTCCCGGTCCTCCACGATCTTGGTGAACTGCCCGAACAGTTCGAAGGAGATCAGCCCGAAGACCTGTGACCAGGCGGCCACCAGGGACGCGACGAGCGCCGGGGGCAGATCGGCCGCGAGGCCGGCCGCCATCCGCTCCGCCTCGGGGCGCAGTTCGGCGGCCAGCGGTGGCGGTGCGACGCCGGGACCGCGGTGGGCGTCCCGGGCGACGGTGATGAGGGTGAGCCCGACGCGGGAGGCGGGCGCGATGGTCGTCTGCGGGGCGGCGTAACCGGGCACGGGCGAGCCGTAGATGAGGGCGTACTCGTGGGGGTGGGCGAGCGCCCAGGACCGCACGGCGGTGCAGACGGCTGTCCAGCGCTCGACCGGGTCGGCGTCGGCCGGGCCCGCGGCCCCTTCGGCTGCGGCGCCCACGGAGTCGTAGGCGTCGACGATGAGCGCGGTGAGCAGCTCGTCGCGGCTGGGGAAGTAGCGGTAGAGCGCCGAGGAGACCATGCCGAGCTCGCGTGCGACGGCGCGCAGGGAGAGTTTGGCGGCGCCCTCGGCGGCGAGCTGCGTGCGTGCCTCGTCCTTGATGGCCGCGGTGATCTCGCTGCGGGCCCGCTCCCGGGCGCCTCGCAGGGTGCCGCTGGTGCCGCCGCCCGTACGGCTCCCGTCGTTCGCGCTGTTCATGGAGCCAGTCTGGCACGTTTCGGAGCACCGACCAATAACGAGAGCACTGCTCTTGCTTTGGATCACCCACCTCATGCACACTGCTCTCAACAGAGAGCAGTGCTCTCGCCCCGGTCCGCGGGTCTCATCCATGGAGGTCACCATGTCGTCGTCGCCGCACTACCTCGAGGCCGGACCGATCGCACTCCGCTTCAACCGCCTCGTGGGCTGGCTGGCCCGGCACGGCGTCAGCCTGCTCGGCTCCGCCGAGCTCTCCGTACGCGGACGCAAGAGCGGCCGGATGCAGCGCATCCCCGTCAATCCGCACAGCCACGGCGCGCAGCGGTATCTGATCTCGGCCCGCGGCCACTCCCAGTGGGTGCGCAACATGCGCGTCGCGGGCGGCGGCGAGCTCCGCGTCGGCCGCAAGGTCCGCGGCTTCACCGCCACCGAGGTCACGGACGCCCACGAGAAGCTGCCCGTGCTGCGCACCTATCTGGAGCGCTGGGGCTGGGAGGTCAACCAGTACTTCCAGGGCGTGACCGCCAAGTCCTCCGACGAGGAGATCCTGGCGGCCGCACCCGACCATCCGGTGTTCCTGATCAACGTCAAGGAGTGACGCGCGCCCCGTCGGACTCCGGCTCGCCACTGCCTCCCGGCTCCTCGCGCGCCTCATGGTCCCGCGCCACGGCGACGGGCCCGCTGCGGTCCATCGCCTCCAGGGCCCGCCGTGCGAGCGGGTGGGTGCGCACGAGACCGGCCAGCGACGTCGCACCGCGCGTGATGTCGGCGAACGCCTTCCAGGCCGGCCGGAAGCCGGTGATCGCCGCGTGCAGGATTCCCGGGCGCCGCTCGAACACCGCGAGCATCCGCCGGCCGACGCCCATCTCGACGCCCAGCCCGGCCTTGATGGCGAAGGCGTAGTTCAGCGCCTGGCGGCGCGCGTCGACCGCGTCGTTCGCCTCCGCGACCCGGACCGCCCACTCCCCCGCGAGCCGGCCGGAACGCAGGGCGAACGAGATGCCCTCGCGGGTCCACGGCTCCAGCAGTCCCGCCGCGTCACCGCACACCAGCACCCGTCCGCGCGACAGCGGCGAATCGTCGGCGCGGCAGCGGGTCAGATGCCCGGAAGAGACGGCCGGCTCGAAGCCGGCAAGCCCCAGCCGGGCGATGAAGTCCTCCAGATAGCGCTTCGTCGCGGCCCCTTCGCCGCGTGCCGAGATCACCCCGACGGTCAGCACATCGCCCTTGGGGAACACCCAGCCGTAACTCCCGGGCATCGGGCCCCAGTCGATGAGCACCCGCCCCGCCCAGTCCTCCGCGACGGTCGCCGGCACCGGGATCTCGGCCTCCAGGCCCAGATCCACCTGGTCCATCCTGACCCCGACATGGGCTCCTATCCGGCTGGCGCTGCCGTCCGCGCCGACGACGGCCCGCGCGAGCACCGTCTCTCCGTCCGCGAGGACGACCGCGACCGTACGACGGTCGGGAACCGCCGGTCCGTGCTGCTCGACCCGGGAGACGGTCGCTCCCGTACGCAGCACCGCGCCCGCCTTCTCCGCGTGCTCCACCAGGCTCGCGTCGAACTCGGAACGGTTGATGAGCCCGAAGAGCATCCGGCGCGAGCGGCGTGTACGCGTCAGCCGGCCGTTCATCGAGAAGGTGACCGCGTGCACCCGGTCCTTCAGGGGCAGTTCGAAACCGGGCGGCAGAGCGTCCCGTGAGGGCCCGATGATCCCGCCGCCGCAGGTCTTGTAGCGGGGCAGCTCGGCCTTCTCCAGAAGGAGCACCCGACGGCCCGCGACCGCGGCGGCATAGGCCGCCGACGCTCCCGCGGGCCCTGCGCCGACCACGACGACATCCCACACCGGCTCGCCCTGGCCGCTGACGGCATCTGCGTTCTCGCTGCTCACGATGTGCTTCTGCTCCCGATCCGACTCGTCGCTGGGGCTCTCCACGGCATCCTACGGCGCGACCCGCGGGCGCCCGGCTATGGGAGGATCGCCGTACCTTCGCATTACACACAACGTCGCACCCACAAGGAGCGTGCCCATGACCGCCAATCCGATCGCCGAGACCGTCGCATCCCTGATGCCCCGCGCGAAGGCGGAGCTCACGGAACTCGTGGCGTTCGAATCGGTGGCGGATCCGGCCGTGGCACCCAGGAGCGAGTGCGAGGCCGCCGCGAACTGGGTCGCGGACGCACTGCGCGCCGAGGGCTTCCAGGACGTGGAGCTGCTCGACACCCCCGACGGCTCCCAGTCCGTGTACGGTCTGCTGCCCGGTCCCGAGGGCGCGCCGACCGTGCTGCTGTACGCGCACTACGACGTGCAGCCGAAGCTCGACGAGTCGGCGTGGATCACGCCCCCGTTCGAGCTGACCGAGCGGAACGGCCGTTGGTACGGGCGCGGCGCCGCCGACTGCAAGGGCGGCTTCATCATGCACCTGCTCGCGCTGCGCGCCCTCAAGGCGAACGGCGGCGTGCCGGTCTCGGTCAAGGTCATCGTCGAGGGCTCGGAGGAGCAGGGCACCGGCGGTCTCGAGCGGTACGCCGAGGCCCACCCGGAACTGCTCACGGCCGACGCGATCGTGATCGGCGACACCGGCAACTTCCGGGTGGGACTGCCGACCGTGACGGCGACGCTGCGCGGCATGACGATGATCCGCCTCACGATCGACACCCTCGAGGGCAATCTGCACTCCGGGCAGTTCGGCGGCGCGGCCCCCGACGCGCTGGCCGCGCTGATCCGCGTCCTCGACTCGCTGCGCGCCGAGGACGGCTCGACGGTGATCGAAGGACTCACCGCGGACAGCGTCTGGGAGGGACTCCAGTACCCGGACGCCGACTTCCGCAAGGACGCGAAGGTCCTGGACGGCGTGGACCTGATCGGGCACGGCACGGTCGCCGACCGTATCTGGGCGCGCCCCGCCGTCACGGTGATCGGCATCGACTGCTCCCCGGTCGCCGGTGCGACCCCGTCCGTTCCGGCGAGCGCCCGCGCCCAGATCAGCCTGCGGGTGCCGCCCGGCCAGGACGCGGCCGAGGCGACGAAGCTGCTGTTCGCGCACATCGAGAAGCACACGCCGTGGAACGCGCGGGTGAGCCTGGAGCAGGTCGGCCAGGGCCAGCCGTTCCTCGCGGACGTGAACAGCCCGGCGTACACGTCGATGGCCGACGCCATGCGGATCGCCTACCCGGGCGAGGAGATGCAGAGCGCCGGCATGGGCGGCTCGATCCCGCTGTGCAACACCCTCGCCGAGCTCTACCCGCAGGCGGAGATCCTGCTGATCGGGCTGAGCGAGCCGGAGGCGCAGATCCACGCCGTCAACGAGAGCGTCTCGCCCGAGGAGCTGGAGCGGCTGTCGGTCGCCGAGGCGCACTTCCTGGTGAACTACGCGCGCTCGAAGCAGGGTTAGGCGTCCCGGGGGTCCCGGTCTCCTTACGCGCTGGGCGAAGCTCGCGGAGAGCGGAGACCAGTGCGGCGGACGTGCGCGGCTGCGTACGTTCGCCGTATGGACGTCATCGAGGTACTGCCCCGGCTGCACATGCTGCGTTTCCGGATCGGCCAGGCGTATCTGTGGCGCGACGGCGCGGAACTCACCCTGATCGATTCCGGGGACGTCGACGCGGCCGCGGGGATCGAGAGGGCGGTTCGCGGTCTCGGTGCCGATCCGGCGTCCGTCCGCCGGATCGTCCTCACGCACGGTCATCGCGACCACACCGGCTCGGCGCGGGAGTTCGCGGACCGGTACGGGGCCGAGGTCCTGGCGCACCGGCTGGACGCGCCGGTGATCCGCGGGACGGCGCCCGTCCCCCAACCGGTCCTGCTGGACTGGGAGATCCCGCTGTACGAGCACGCCCTCACGGTGCCGCAGGCGCCACCGGCCCCGGTGGACCGGGAGCTGGAGGACGGCGACGAGCTGGGATTCGGCGGCGGGGCCCGGGTGGTGCACGTCCCGGGCCACACCGACGGCTCGATCGCGGTCCATCTCCCGCGTCACGGTGTGCTGTTCACCGGGGACGCGGTGGCGGGCGTGGGGCAGGTGATGCCGGGTGTGTTCAACGTCGACCGGGGAGCGGCGCTCGCGTCGATGCGCCGGCTGGCCTCCCTCGCGCCCTCCACGGTCTGCTTCGGACACGGCGACCCGGTCACGCGGGACGCGGCGGCGGTGCTGAGCGCCGCGGCCGACGCCGCGTCATGACCCGGCGGCTCACGCCGGGCCGACGGGCACACCGGCCTCCAGGTTGAGCACCGTGCCGCGCTCCCGGGCCCGCAGGGCCCAGCGCAGCCGCTCGTAGCGGGCGGGCGGCAGCATCCCGGCGGCCTCCTCCTCGGAGGCGAAGCGCCAGTCCCGCAGCTCGGGGCCGGGCAGGGTCACGCGGGCGGCCGCGTCGTCGCCGGTGAGCCGTCCGCCGTCGAAGAGGAACCGCAGCCCCCCGTAGCCGGGTGGCCGCGGCGGCTCCCAGTCGACCACCAACAGCCGCGGTACGGCGTCGAGTCGGATCCCCAGCTCCTCGGCGACCTCCCGGATCCCCGCGCGGGCCGGGGCCTCGCCCGACTCGACCACACCCCCGGGGAACTCCCAGCCCGGCTTGTAGGTGGGGTCGACGAGGAGCACCCGGTCACGTTCGTCGAAGAGGAGCACACCGGCGGCGAGTGTCTCGGCGGTCGGTTCGGGTGTCTGCACGATCTCGCTGACCGGGGCCGCGCCGGTGCGTATCGCCTCGGCGACGGCCTCCGCGGTCTCGCGCGGGGTGAGGTACGAGCTGTCCACGGCGTGGGCGTCGGCGGCGAGCCAGCCGAGGGCGCTGCGGTAGTGCTCGATGTGGTCGTACGCGCCCTGTCCCACGCGCTGTTCCCGGTTGTGGCGGCCCGGCTCCTCGCAGGCGGCCGTCCGTGCCCGCAGGATCGTTTCCTCCGGGCGGAGGAGCACATGCCTGACCGGAATGCGACGGGCCGCGAGACCGCCGAAGATCTCGTCGCGGTACTCCTGTCTGAGCAGGGTCATCGGCACCACGAGGACACCGCCCACCTCGGCGAGCAGCGCGGCCATGGTGTCCACGACCAGCCGGCGCCAGATCGGCAGGTCCTGGTGGTCGGTCACTTCGGCGAGACGTTTCTGCGGCAGCAGGGACCGCAACGCGCCGCCGATCGCCTCGGGGTCGTACAACGTGCTGTTCGGGATCAGATCGATCAGTTCGCGGGCGGTGGTCGTCTTCCCCGCGCTGAAAGCACCGTTGATCCAGACGATCACGGTTCCCCCTCCTCCGTAGCCCCCTGTGGACTGCCCGCAACACCCTGCCACGGAAACGTCGCGACCGGCTGTCCCACGGGGGCACCGGGCCGTAACACATCCGGACGGCGCCTCGTTGGGGTTCACGATGAGCGAGGGGGTGCGCAGATGCGCCGTACGGTGCTGGAGCAGTTTCCCGCCGGGGATCCGCGAGGAAGCTGGCCGGCCGAGGAGTTCGCCCGGGCGCGCCGGGACGAGGGCGTGCCGGCGGAGGTCGTGATGGACCTGGAGTCGGACGCGTTCCTCGTGGTGATTCCGCAGCAGGCGGGCGAGTTCCGCCACTGAGAACCCGCCCGCGAGTGGGTCACAGGGCCCAGTACGGGCCCGTGGCGACGCGGTGGAGCAGCCGGACCGCCGAGCCGTCCGGTGTCGTGACGCGGACCTCGAAGCGCAGATGGCGCCCCTTGGGAACGTCCGCGGAGCACAGGAACTGATGGCCGCCGGGGCCCTCCCCGGTGACCGTCAGATAGGGGGACGGGTTCTTGCCCGCCGTGTCGGTCAGATAGAAACGGCCTTCGATCCGGGCGTCCTTGTGGGTGTTGTCGGCGAAGAGCAGGTGCACCAGGGTCGAGTGGCGGCGCGGACCCGAGTGCAGGACGGCGTCGGTGAACGCCAGTCCCGTCCAGACGCCCGAGCGGAGTGCGACATCCACGGCGTTCGACTCGTTCAGCATCGACGGCATGTCGAGGTCCTCCTGGGGCGGGGCGGGGCTCTGTCCGGTCGCGCGGGCGACGATTCCGGGAAAGACGAGATTCTTGAACTGGCGGACACGGGCGTCTCCGGGGCAGGCCGTACCGGACACGGCCCAGTCCGCGTGGAGCCGGTGGTAGCCGTAGCCGGGGTCGGCGGCGGAGCGGCAGACTCGCAGCGGAATGCCGTGCCGCTCGTGCAGCCAGGCGCCGAGCGCGATGAGCTTCTCGACCTGCCGGTCCGTCCATGGGTCGGTGTGCTGCAGGTTGGACGCCGTCTCGATGCTGACCGCGCCGGTGCCGTCGGGGCGCAGGTTCGCCCTGTAGTTGGCGTCGGCCCGGGTCTCGGTGCCGATGTACTGGCCGAGGTCGCCCTCGTAACCGAGACCGAAATGCGACTCGAGGTTGGTGCTCTCGCGCCAGTACTCGTAGATCCGCCGGGCGGTCCACGGTGCGGCGATGCTGTGCAGGATGAACTGCGTGGGCCGGATGGCGGGTTGGGCGTCCGACTCGGGTTGCAGCTCGTACTTGGTGGCGCCTGGGTACCAGGCCATGCGTGGGGTCCCCTTCTGTCGTGCTCATGATCCTGATGCCGCAGGACCGCGTCCGGGAAACCCCGGGCGCCGCTCTTTCGGGCGAGGAAGGGGGCCGGACACCTACCCCTTGCTGGAGCCGAGCGTGAGGCCGGCGATGAAGTGGCGCTGCAGCAGCAGGAAGACCAGGAGCGTCGGCAGGGCGACGATCACCGAACCTGCCGCGAGCAGGTTGTAGTCGGTGAAGAACTGGCCCCTGAGGTTGTTGAGGGCCGAGGTGATCGGGAGCTTGTCGCCGTCGGAGATGAAGACGAGGGCCCACAGGAAGTCGTTGTACATCCACGTGAACTGGAGTGTGCCGAGGGCCGCGAGGGCGGGCCGGCACAGGGGCAGCGTGATCCGCCAGTACTGCGTCCACACTCCGGCGCCGTCGACGATCGCGGCCTCCAGGATCTCCTGCGGCAGCGTGCGCATGAAGTTCGCGAGCACGAAGACGCAGAAGCCGATCTGGAAGCCGACGTGGACGAGGATCACCGCCCAGTACGAGTCGAACATCGTCATCGAGTCCGACATCCAGTAGGGCAGCGGGATGCGGTTGAACAGCACGTACAGCGGGGTGACGATGACCTGCTGCGGGAGCAGGTTGCCCGCGGTGAAGAGCATCAGCAGCAGGATCGAACCGGGCAGCCTCAGCCGGGCGACGGCGAAGGCGACGAAGGACGCGAGGAACAGCGCCAGCAGGACTCCCGGCACGGCGATGATGAGGGAGTTGACGAAGTACTTCGTCATCCCCGAGTCGGTGAACGCCTGCCGGTAGTAGTCGAACGACAGCGACCGGGGCAGCGAGAAGTAGCCGCGCTCGGAGGTCTCGTCGTACGGCCTGAGCGAGGCGTACACCGCGAGGGCCAGGGGAGCCAGGAAGGCCAGCGAGACGGTCATCAGGAACGCGTGCAGTCCGAGCCGGCCAGGGCGCGGGCGTCGCCGCCTGCCCGGGGGCGCCTTCGCGGGAGCCGCCGGGCCGGGCGGTGCGGAGCCGGCGGTCGTGGTGTCGGTGGGCAGCGGGCTCAACGGGTCCTCTCCCCTCGGATCTCCTGGACGAGATAGGTCACGACGAATCCCAGGGAGACGGTCAGCAGCACCACGGCGATGGCCGAGCCGAAGCCGATCCGGCTGGCCTCGCCGATGATGTTGTCGGTGACGAGCACCGAGAGCAGTTCCAGGCCGTTGCGGCCCTTGTTGACGGCGTAGACGATGTCGAAGGCGCGCAGCGCCTCGATGACGGTGATGACGCCGACGATGACGTTGACGGGCCGCAGCGTCGGGAGCACGACGCGGAAGAAGGTCTGTGCCTCCCCCGCCCCGTCGATGGCCGCGGCCTCCTTGAGGGTCGGGTCGACCGCCTTGAGCCCGGCCAGGTAGAGGATCATCACATAGCCGGTGTGCCGCCAGGCGGCGGCCAGCAGGATCATCCAGAGGTTCAGATCCGGGTCGCCGAGCCAGTCGGTGGGGTTCTCGGTGTTGCCGAGGACCGCGTTGAGCGCGCCCTGGTCGCGGGAGAAGACCAGTTGGGCGATGAATCCGACGATGGCCAGCGACAGGACGACGGGCATGTACAGCGTCGACTGGTAGAAGCGGCCGAAGCGCACGCCCCTGTCGACGAGGACGGCCAGCAGCAGCCCGAAGGGTGTGGCCCCCAGACCGAGGAAGGCCAGCCACAGCAGGTTGTGGCGTGCCGCCGGCCAGAACTGCGGATAGCCGGTGAAGAGGTTCGAGTAGTTCTCCGTGCCGACCCACTCGATGTCACCGATGCCGTCCCAGCTGGTGAAGGAGAGCACGACGGAGGCCAGTGTCGGCCCCCAGACGACGACGACGTCGAGCAGGAGGGGTATTCCCAGCAGCACACCGAGGACGGCGAGGTCGCGGGTGGTGAATCTCCGCGGGCCTCGCCGTCCGGTGCGTCGCGCGGTGTTGAGCGCCACGGATCGGATCTCCCTGGGCCGGCAATGGGGGGCGACGGTCAGTCGGAGGCGAAGATGGTCTTCTTCTGCCGCTCGATGTCATTGACCAGTCCGTCCACGTCGTTCGGGTTGCTGATGAACTTCTGGATGGCCGGAATCATCACGGTGGAGGAGAAGTCCGGGCGGGTGTCGCGGTCGAGGAACTGCGAGATCTGCTTGGCGTTCGAGACGAGTTCGACGGCCTTCTTCTGCAGCGGGGTGTACGCGGAGATGTCCGCCTCGTCGCTGACGGCGATGTTGTTCGGGTCGTGCTGGAGGTAGATGTCCTCGGCCCGGCCGGTGGCGAGCCACGTCAGCAGGTCCTTGGCGCTCTCCAGGGTCTTCTCGTTCTTGAGGTTCTTCGACTTCTTCGCGAGCAGATAGCCGTCGATGGGAGCCTCGACGGCGTCCTGCCCGTGCTCCGGGTTGATGACCGGGAACGGGAAGAAGTCCAGGTCCTGCTCCTCGTCGTCCGGGAACTGCGCACCGGGGTGGGGCAGTCCGAAGACGGCCATGCCCGCTTCGCGCTTCTGGAGGCTGGTCGCGGCCTCCTGCCAGGTGCGGCCGTTGGCGCCCTGCTGGCAGTAGGGGAGAAGCCGGCGCCAGGTGTCGAAGACCTCCTTGACCTGCTTGCCGTTCCAGGCTTCCTTCCCGGCCATCAGGTTCTTGTGGAACTCATAGCCGTTGGTGCGCATGTTGATGTAGTCGAAGGTGCCCATGGCGGGCCAGCCGTCCTTGTCGCAGAAGGCGATCGGGACGAGTTTGTCCTTCTGCATCCGCTTGGCCAGCGCCACGTACTCGTCGAGCGTCTTCGGGGCCTGGTAACCGCGTTCCTGGAAGAGGCTCTTCCGGTGGAAGACGGCCCACGGGTAGTAGTAATACGGCGTGAGGTACTGCTTGCCGTCCTCTCCCGTCGACTGGTCCTTGAGGGCCGGCGAGAAGCCCTTGAAGTCCGCCCAGAGGTCCGAAATGTCGTACAGCAGGCCCTTCTTGGCGAAGAACTGCATGCGGTAGCCGGCGAACCACATGAAGACATCGTCCGGCTTGCCCTGCAGATAGCGGTTGATGTTCTCCTGGAACGTGTTGTGGTCGACGGTGTTGACCTTGACCTTTCGGCCTTCCTTCGACTGCTTCTCGTACGCCGTGAACGCCTCGGCGAACGCTTTCCGGGGCACCGGGTCCGACGCGTTGGAGCCCAGCGTGACGGTCTTTCCGTCACCGCCCGGGCCGCCGCCGCAGGCGGTGAGCAGGGACGGCAGCGTGACCGCGCCCGCGCCAAGAGCCGCTCCACGCAGCACATTCCGCCGGGACATCCGATGACCGGCCACACTCCCTGGCACGGTTGATCCGTTGAACGATGACTGCGTCATGTCCCTCTCCTCCGGGGTGCAACCGGTTCAACCAAACACAACCCAACGCGAGGATTGGATCTCACTCTCCAGCTGGTGAGCCGTCAAGGGTTATGACAGGGGAACAGCCAACTGTTACCGCATCTCTTCCAACAGACTCCAACAAGCCCTACCGTAAACGCGCGCAGTTTCTGACACGAACACGACATGCCCTGACTCCGGCATGAGAACGGAGGAACGTCACGATGCGTCACCGTCTCATCCGCACAGACCGGCGAAGAGTGATCGGAGCAATGATCGGCGCCCTGCTCTGCACGACCGGGCTCGCCCCCGTCGCCGTCGCCACACCCGCAGTCGCCGCGCCCGCGCCCATACCCGCGCCCGCCACGGCATCGGCGCCGCAGGTCGACGACGGCCTCGCCCTCACCCCGCCCATGGGATTCAACAACTGGAATTCCACCCATTGCCGGGCGGACTTCAACGAGGCGATGGTCAAGGGCATCGCGGACATCTTCGTCGAGAAGGGCCTCAAGGACGCCGGCTATCAGTACGTCAATCTCGACGACTGCTGGGCACTTCCCCAGCGCGACGCGAACGGCAAACTCGTCCCCGATCCGGTGCGCTTCCCCAACGGCATCAAGGCCGTGGCCGACTATGTCCACTCCAAGGGGCTGAAATTCGGCATCTACACCAGCGCCGGAACGAAAACCTGCAACACCGCGGGATTCCCCGGCGGCCTCGGCCACGAGTACAGCGACGCGCAGCAGTTCGCCGACTGGGGCGTCGACTACCTCAAGTACGACAACTGCAACAACCTGGGCGTGGACGCCAGGCTGCGCTACAACACGATGCGCGACGCGCTCAGGACCACCGGCCGGCCCATCGTCTACAGCCTGTGCGAATGGGGCGAGAACAAGCCCTGGGAATGGGCGGCGGACACCGGCCATCTGTGGCGCACGACCGGTGACATCAGCGACAACTGGGGCTCCATGTTGTCGATCATGAAGCAGAATCTGCCGCTCGCGCCGTACGCCGGTCCCGGCCGGTGGAACGACCCCGACATGCTGGAGGTCGGCAACGGCGGGATGACGGACGTCGAGTACCGCAGCCACTTCTCGATGTGGTCGATCATGGCGGCGCCCCTGCTCATCGGATCCGACCTGCGCAAGGCGACCCCGGCGACGTTCGAGATCCTCGGCAACCGTGAGGTCATCGCCGTCGACCAGGACCCGTTGGGCAAGCAGGGCACGGTGATCTCGTCCGAGGCCGGACGCTGGGTGGTCGCCAAGGAGATGGCCGACGGCAGCCGCGCGGTGGCGCTGTTCAACGAGAGCGGCAGCCCGCAGCGCATCGCGACCACGGCCCGCGCGGTGGGGCTGCCGAACGCCGCGGGCTACCGGCTGCGTGACCTGTGGGCGCACACGAGCCACAACACCGCGGGCACCGTCTCCGCGACGGTCCCCGCCCATGGAACCGTCCTGTTCCGTGTCGCCGCCGACCGCGACTGGTCGCAGCTGCCGCCCGCCGTGGACGTCACCGCGGACGAGCGGCCGATGGCCGAGGCGGGCCGGACCGCAGAGCTGACCAGCACGGTCACCGACCTGGGCCGTACGCCCGCGCTGGACGTGTCGGTCGTGCTGACCGGCCCCCAGGGCTGGGCCGTCGAGGCGACGTCCGGCACCAGGACGCCGGTCCTGCCCAGCGGCAGGAAGCTCAGCACCGGCTGGCGGGTCACCGCACCGGCGGGTACGACGCCGGGAGCGTACGCGCTGACGCTGACGACGACATACGCCTCCCCCGCCGGGCAACGGCTCACCGTCACCGCACCGGTGGGCGTCCACGTCGTCACGCCGCCGCCCGCCGGCACCTCGTACCTCGGCGATCTCGGCCGGCTGAGCGAGGCGAACGGCTGGGGGCCGGTCGAGCAGGACCGCAGCAACGGCGAGAGCGCGGCCGGTGACGGCCAGCCGATCACCATCGGCGGCCAGGTCTTCGCCAAGGGGCTCGGGGTGCACGCGGCGAGCACGGTCGAGTACTACACCGGCGGCCGGTGCACCGGTGTGACCGCTCAGGTGGGCCTGGACGACGAGAAGGGCATCCGCGGCACGGTCACCTTCGAGATCTGGGCGGACGACACCAAGACCGCGTCGACGGGCGCCCTCACCAACGTCATGCCCGCGCATCCGCTCGCGGCGGACGTGACCGGCGCGCAGACGGTACGCCTCGTCGTCACGGACGCCGGCGACGGCATCGACTCCGACCACGCGGACTGGGCGGACCTCAAGCTGACGTGCTGACCCCGGAGCGATGACGGGCCCGGGAGCGGCGGCACGCAGCCGCTCCCGGGCCCGTCGGCGGGTGTCGGGACGGGACGGTCGCCGGGAGCGGCGCTGTCGGTGCGGTGACCCGGTCGGCCGGACAGCGCTTGCCGCTGGAGGGGCGTCGACGCGGCCACCGCACTCCGGGAGCGACGGGTGCGTGGTGGCCGTCCGTCGCTCCGCTCGTGTCCCTCACTCGGCGCAGTGGGTGACGCCTTATGGGTCATTTCATCGAGTCATACGGTGATTTACATGCTTATCGTCGGCGTGTTGACGCCTCATCGGATGGGGGCGTCCGAAGAGATCTCGGAGATCTAATGCGTGCAGCAGTAATCGCCCTCGCCCTCGCAGCCTCGATCGCCACGGCCGCGCCGGCGACCGCCGTAGGAATGGATGACGGAGGCGACGGAAGCGGCGGGAACAGTTTGAAGGTGATCGGCCTCACCAGTGATCAGCGGCTGGTCTCGTTCCGCGAGAACGAGCCCGGCGACGTCCGGTCGATCGGCGCCGTGACGGGGCTGACCGTGGACACCACGCTCGTGGGCATCGACTACCGGGTGCAGAACGGCCTGCTGTACGGGGTCGGCGACCAGGGCGGCGTCTACACCGTGAACCCGCAGACCGCACAGGCGACCAAGGTCCACCAGCTCACGGTCGCCCTGGCCGGCGCGCAGTTCAGCGTGGACTTCAACCCCGCCGCGAACCGCCTGCGGATCACCAGCGACACCGGTCAGAACCTCCGTCACAACATCGACGACCCGTCTGACCCGCTGACCACCGTCGTGGACACCGCGCTGACCAACACGACGCCGCCCGGAGCGGCGCTCGGGGGCACCGGCGCGGCCTACACCAACAACGACCTGGACGCCTCGACGGGCACGACCCTGTTCGTCATCGACACGGTCAACAACCGGGTCTCCATCCAGTCCCCGGCGAACGCGGGTGCCCTCGCCCCCACCGGCGACCTCGGTGTCGACGCGGGCCTGCCGGCCGGCTTCGACATCTACTCCTCGGCCAAGAACGGCACCAACCAGGGCTTCGCCGCCCTTACGGTGGGCGGCGTCGCCGGCTTCTACAAGGTCAACCTGCTGACCGGAGATGCCGCGAGCAAGGGCGCCTTCCCGGACGACGACCAAGTCGTCGACATCGCGCTGGCGCTGAGCCAGCAGCACAAGGACTGACCCCCACGGTCGGTCCGGGTCCTGGGACACACGTGCTGTGCCGGAGTGATGGCTCCGGCACAGCACGGCCGTGTGCGTACCGGGTGAGGGCCCCCTCGACGAGGCACGACGGTCGAGCGTCGCACCGTGCCGTCCGGTCCTGCCCGCGTCGCCCAGAGCTCAGAGCCCTTCAGCAGTTGCCCAGTTGAGCCGTTGAGCCGTTCAGCCGTTCAGCGTCGCCGCCGTCTCCCCGCGCAGGCCGGGCGACGCCGCGGCGGCCGCCCCCAGGAGGCCCGCGTCCGTGCCCGTGAGGGCCGGTGCCACGACGAGCCCCTGGACGAAGGAGAGCGTGGCGTAGTCGCGCAGCGCGCGGCGCAGCGGAGCGAAGAGGATCTCACCCGCGCCCGCAACTCCCCCGCCGATGACGGCGATACGGATCTCCACCAGAGTGGCGGTGGCCGCGATTCCGGCGGCGAGCGCCTGCGCGGCCCGCTCGAAGGAGGCGATCGCGACCGGGTCGCCGGCCGCTGCCGCCGCGGCCACGGCTGCCGCGGACGCGTCGCCGTCCGGACCGGGGCGCCAGCCGTGCTCGATCGCCCGGCGCGCGATGTTGGGACCACTGGCGATCCGCTCCACACAACCACGGGCGCCGCACGGGCAGGGATCGCCGTCGAGATCCACGCTGATGTGGCCGATGTGGCCGGCGTTACCGGTGGGTCCCGGGTGCAGCTTGCCGCCGAGGACGAGCCCGCCGCCGACTCCCGTGGAGACGACCATGCACAGCGCGTCGTCGTAACCGCGCGCGGCACCCTGCCAGTGCTCGGCCGCGGTCATCGCGACACCGTCGCCGACCAGTTCGACGGGAAGGCCGCCGGTGGCCGCTCGCACCCGGTCCACCAGCGGAAACCCGCGCCAGCCGGGGACGTTGACCGGGCTGACCGTACCGGCGGAGGCGTCCACCGGCCCCGCGCTGCCGATGCCGACCGCCGTGACGTGCAGCCACAGCGGTGAGCCGGCGAGTTCGCCGATGACCGACGCGACGGCGCGCATCACCGTCTCCCCGTCCTCGCGCGCCGGAGTCGGCCGCTGTGCCCGCAGGAGAATGCTGCCGCTGCCGTCCACCAGCGCTCCGGCGATCTTGGTACCGCCGATGTCGAGAGCGGCGACGAGGTCGTTATGCATCGGTGTGCGATCTCCCGGGGACTGGGGGTCCCCCCGCACCGGGGGGGTGCGGGGGGAGGACCTGCGGCTTCGGTGACCAGTCTCCATTCCCCTGACAACGTTGTCCAGGGCCTATGCTCGACGCCACAGCCTTGCACAGCGCCCGAGGCGCCCGCAGGCGACACCCGACATGTGCCCGAACGGGCGCCCCCGACGACGACAGGACAGCGCATCGTGGCCGAGTTCGCCCGCCGCTCCGAAACCCGCTACGGCAACCGGCCCACCATGAAGGACGTGGCCGCGCGTGCCGGAGTGGGGCTCAAGACGGTCTCGCGGGTGGTGAACGGCGAGGCGGGCGTCACCCCCGACACCGAGCGCCGAGTGCAGGAGGCCATCGAGGCACTGGGCTTCCGGCGCAACGACAGCGCGCGGGTCCTCCGCAAGGGCCGTACCGCCTCGATCGGGCTGGTCCTGGAGGATCTCGCCGACCCGTTCTACGGCCCGCTGAGCCGCGCGGTCGAGGAAGTCGCCCGGGCGCACGGTGCGCTGCTGATCAACGGTTCCAGCGCGGAGGACCCGGACCGCGAGCAGGAGCTGGTCCTCGCGCTGTGTGCCCGCCGGGTGGACGGGCTGATCGTGATCCCCGCCGGGCACGACCACCGCTATCTGGAGCCCGAGATCAAGGCGGGCATCGCGACCGTGTTCGTGGACCGGCCCGCCGGCCGCATCGACGCGGACGTCGTGCTGTCGGACAGCTTCGGCGGAGCGCGGGAGGGGGTCGCCCATCTGATCGCGCACGGGCACCGGCGGATCGCGTTCATCGGTGACCAGCCGCGCATCCACACCGCCGTGGAGCGGCTGCGGGGCTACCGGGCGGCGATGGAGGACGCCGGGCTTCCGGTGGACGAGCGCTGGGTGTCCCTCGGATCGACCGACCCGGCACGGGTCACCGCGGCGACGGAGGCGGTGCTCTCCGGCCCCGACCCGGTCACCGCCGTCTTCGCCGGCAACAACCGGGTGACCGTGACCGCGGTACGGCTGCTGGCGGGCCGCGAGACACCGGTCGCCCTGGTCGGGTTCGACGACATCGAGCTCGCCGATCTGCTCGGCATCACGGTCATCGCCCAGGACGCGGCCGCGCTCGGCCGTACGGCGGCCGAGCGGCTGTTCCGCCGGCTCGACGGGGTGTCGGACGAACCGGCGGGCGTGGAACTGACGACCAGGCTGATCGCCCGCGGCTCCGGCGAGATCCCTCCGCCCGCCCACTGACCGGGGCGGACGCCCGCGACCGCGCACCGTACGGCCTCACCCCCTGCGCGCGAACCGCACGGGGCGGGGCGCCGCCCGGGCACGCCCGCACGCGGCGGATCAGGACGTACGGACCCGAAGGCCCCCGACGTGGGAGGACGGCAAGCGCAGCGTGACGGGAGCCTCGGGCGGAGCCGCGTTGCGGGCTCCGCCGCGCCCGGGAGGATCATGGGGAACCCGGCCGGGACGCGGGCCGAGTGCCGCACGGCGGCGCCACCGGGGGCGGCGCGGGACCGTCGGTGGCTGTCAGCAGAGCGGAAGGCCGGGCACGGGTTGGTCGTTGTCGCCGCCCTTGACGTAGACGACGCTGACGTAGACGTCCGTGTTGCCGCTGTCGTCGTCCGTCCGCGCCCACCAGACGTTCGCCCAGCGGCCGTACGTCTCCCGGCGGCCCAGATCGACCTGGCAGTAGAAGTAGTTGGTGCCCGCGTTGAGCACGCCCTTCTCACTGCCCGACCGGCTGTACGACGTCGCGGTGCGCCAGACCTCGCAGTTGAACCTACCGCCGCCGACGGCGTGGCAGACCGGGGCCGGGGCTGGATCACCACCGCCTCCGGTGGCGCCGCCGCCGCCCGTGGTGGTCCCGCCCGCCGGTGGCCGATGCCCGCGGCCTCGCGCGGGTCGAGCACGCCGCGTTCGGAGAGCATGTCGTCGAGCGAGGGCCCGTCGACGAGTTCCATCACGATGACCGGGCGGCCCTCGTGCTCGGCCACGTCGTGGACGGCGACGACCCCGGCGTGGCGGACCCGGGCCGCCGCGCGTGCCTCGCGCTGCATCCGCAGCCGCAGATCGGCGAGTTCGGGTGCGGAGGAGTCCGTGTAGGTCCGCAGCTCCTTGACCGCGACCTCGCGGCCGAGCACTTCGTCGAGGGCGCGCCAGACGACACCCATGCCGCCGCGCCCGAGTTGTTCGATCAGCCGATAGCGGCCGGCCAGCCGCTCGTTCTCCCCCGAAGACACCGCTGCCCCGTTCCTCTGCTCGCCTGTGATGTGACGAACAGCGTACGGGGCAGCGTCGGTTGCCCTGTCCGGCGTTACGGGGCCGTGGCCGTGAGGTCGCCCCGGCGCGGCCGCGCGAAGGCCTCGAGCTCGGAGCGGTCGAGCCCGGTGAGACGGGTGACCTCGTCGTCGTCGAGGGCGCCGCAGTCCAGACCGCGCAGCAGATGGCCGCTGAGCGCCTTCGCGGTGGCGGGCTCGTCCATGATGTCGCCCTCGGTCCTGGCGACGTACGCGGCGAGCCGGGCGGCGGCGGCCTCCATGCCCTCGCGGTAGAAGGCGAAGACGGCGGCGTAGCGGGTCGGGAGGTGGCCGGGGTGCATGTCCCAGCCCTGGTAGTACGCGCGGGCCAACGCCCGCCGCGTGAGCCCGTAGTGGAGCCGCCACGCCTCGTGGACGTGGTCCGTGCCGCCGACCGGCAGGACGTTGGTGGAGCCGTCCGAGACCCGGACGCCCGTACCCGCGGCGGCGACCTGCATGATCGCCTTGGCGTGGTCGGCGGCCGGGTGGTCGCTCGCCTGGTAGGCGGCGCTGACGCCGAGGCAGGCGCTGTAGTCGAAGGTGCCGTAGTGCAGTCCGGTGGCGCGGCCCTCGGCGGCGTCGATCATCCGGGCGACGGTGGCGGTGCCGTCGGCGGCGAGGATGGCCTGGCTGGTCTCGATCTGGATCTCGAAGCCGATCCGGCCGGCGTCCTGCCCGTGGGTCTTCTCGAAGGCTTCGAGGAGCCGGACGAAGGCCGTGACCTGCTCGGGATAGGTGACCTTGGGGAGGGTGAGGACGAGGCCGCCCGGCAGGCCGCCGTGCTCCATGAGGCCGGTGAGGAAGACGTCGGTGGTGCGGATGCCGCGGTCGCGTACGGCGGCCTCCATGCACTTCATGCGGATGCCCATGTACGGGGCGGCGGTTCCCTTCGCGTACGCCTCGGAGATCAGCCGGGCGGCGCGGGCGGCGTCCGTGTCCTCGTCGCGGCCGTGGTAGCCGTCCTCGAAGTCGACCCGGAGGTCCTCGACGGGCTCGCGCTCCAGCTTGGCGCGTACCCGCGTGTACACGGGCTCGGCGAGTTCGTCGGAGAGGCCGAGGACGCGGGCCAGGGTCGTGGGGTCCGGGGCGTGCTCGTCGAGCGCGGCGAGGGCCTGGTCGCCCCAGGAGCGGATCGTTCCGGCGTCGAACGCGTCGCCCGGTACGTAGACGGTGTGGACGGGCTGGCGGGTGCCGGGGTCTCCCGGGTAGCGGCGGGCGAGCTCGGCGTCCACCGGTGCGAGGGAGGCGCTGATGTCCTCGCTGACCGCGCCGGCGAGGCTCGTCGCCACCTTCTCCTGCTGACCCATCGCTGCTCACCCTCCTGTTTTCCGCTGCACGGAATCAGTAATCCGTATGGTGAAGCTATCTGGGTGACTGACCTGCGTCAATGGTCCCCTGCAACGGCGCGGGGCCGCACGGTGAGGATCACCGGGCGGCCCCGTACGGATGCCTGTCGAGCTCAGCCCTTGCGGGTCTTGATCTCCTCGGTCAGCTGGGGGACGACCTCGAAGAGGTCGCCGACGACGCCGTAGTCGACGAGGTCGAAGATCGGGGCCTCGGCGTCCTTGTTGATGGCCACGATGGTCTTCGAGGTCTGCATGCCGGCCCGGTGCTGGATCGCGCCGGAGATGCCGGAGGCGATGTACAGCTGCGGGGACACGCTCTTGCCGGTCTGGCCGACCTGGTTGGAGTGCGGGTACCAGCCGGCGTCGACGGCGGCGCGGGAGGCGCCGACGGCGGCACCGAGGGAGTCGGCGAGCGCCTCGATCACCGAGAAGTTCTCGGCGCCGTTGACGCCACGGCCACCGGAGACCACGATCGCGGCCTCGGTCAGCTCGGGGCGGCCGGTCGACTCGCGCGGGGTGCGGGAGACGATCTTGGTGCCGGTGGCCGCGCTCCCGAAGGTGACCGCGAGGGCCTCGACGGCGCCGGCGGCCGGGGCGGCCTCGACCGGGGCGGAGTTCGGCTTCACGGTGATGACCGGGGTGCCCTTGGAGACACGGGACTTGGTGGTGAACGCGGCGGCGAACACGGACTGCGTGGCCACCGGGCCCTCGTCGCCGGCCTCCAGGTCGATGGCGTCGGTGATGATGCCGGAGCCGATGCGGACCGCGAGGCGCGCCGCGATCTCCTTGCCCTCGGCTGAGGACGGCACCAGCACGGCGGCGGGCGAGGTGGCCTCGTACGCGGCCTGCAGCGCGTCCACCTTCGGGACCACGAGGTAGTCGGCGAACTCGGGGGCGTCGGCGGTGAGCACCTTGACCGCGCCGTGCTCGGCGAGCGTGGCGGCGGTGGCCTCGGCGCCGGAGCCGAGCGCGACGGCGACCGGCTCGCCGATGCGGCGGGCCAGCGTCAGCAGCTCCAGGGTGGGCTTGCGGACGGCACCGTCCACGTGGTCGACGTAGACGAGAACTTCAGCCATGGGACGTCTTCTCTCCTGCTTGCGAAGTATGCGGGGCGGTAGGGGTGATGACCGAAGCTCAGATGAACTTCTGGCCGGCCAGGAACTCGGCCAGCTGCTTGCCGCCCTCGCCCTCGTCCTTGACGATGGTGCCCGCGGTACGGGCCGGACGCTCGGCCGCGGAGTCCACCGCGGTCCAGGAACCCTCCAGGCCGACCTCCTCCGCCTCGATGTCGAGGTCGGACAGGTCCAGGGACTCCACCGGCTTCTTCTTGGCGGCCATGATGCCCTTGAAGGACGGGTAGCGGGCCTCGCCCGACTGGTCCGTCACGGACACGACGGCCGGCAGCGACGCCTCCAGCTGCTCCGAAGCGGTGTCGCCGTCACGGCGGCCCTTGACGGTGCCGTCCTCGACGGAGACCTCGGAGAGCAGGGTGACCTGCGGAACGCCCAGCCGCTCGGCCAGGACCGCCGGCAGCACGCCCATGGTGCCGTCGGTCGAGGCCATACCGCAGATGACCAGGTCGTAGCCGGTCTTCTCGATCGCCTTCGCGAGCACCAGCGAGGTGCCCATGACGTCGGTGCCGTGCAGATCGTCGTCCTCGACGTGAACGGCCTTGTCGGCGCCCATGGACAGCGCCTTGCGCAGCGCGTCCTTGGCGTCCTCCGGGCCGACGGTCAGCACGGTGATCTCCGCGTCGTCCGCCTCGTCGGCGATCTGCAGCGCCTGCTCGACCGCGTACTCGTCGAGCTCCGACAGCAGGCCGTCGACATCGTCGCGGTCGACGGTCAGGTCATCGGCGAAGTGCCGGTCGCCGGTGGCGTCGGGCACGTACTTCACACAGACAACGATCCTCAAGCTCACGCCGGCTCTCCTACTGCATCGTCATTACTGAGCTGCCTTGTGCAGGCAGCATAGGCGCCTGAAGGCGGGGTTTCCGGTCAGGGCGACCGGGGTTCCGAACGTCATATTACTCGCCAGTACAACCAGATCTTTCCCACTGAGCAAGCGCTTGGAACTGTGACGTTGCCAACGCCACGGCCCTTCGCCGGCGCTGCTCGCCGCGCCCTGGATCCTCAGTCCCTGAGCGCATTGAAGCGGCCCTGATGGTAGAGGAGGGGGCGGCCGGCTCCCGCCGGATCACCGGCGACGACCTCGGCGAGGACGACGCGATGGTCCCCGGCGGGCACCCGGGCGACCACCCGGCAGACCAGCCAGGCCAGCACACCGTCGAGAAGCGGAACGCCTTCCGGGCCGATACGCCAACGGGTGGGCGGGCCGAAGCGGTCGGCGCCGCTGTGGGCGAACGTGGCGGCCAGCTCGCGCTGGTGCTCGCCGAGTATGTGGACCCCGACGTGTTCGGTCTCGGAGACGACCGGCCAGCTGGACGAGGTGGTGCCGATGCCGAACGAGATCAGCGGAGGCTCGGCGGCCACCGAGCTGAGTGACGTGGCGGTGAACCCGACAGGACGGTCACCGTGCGCGGTGACGACCGCGACGCCCGCCGCGTGCTGCCGGAAGACGGAACGCAGGAGATCGGGGGAAGCCGGCCGATGGGCGGCGAGGTCGGGCGTGGCCGTCAAGGAGTTGTCCTTCTGCGAGAGGTGCGACCGGGTCCGTGGTTGCTCAGACACCCGGACAGCACACGCTCGCGTCACGGGCCGGATCCACACGGGTCCGGCCGACAAGAAGGATTTCCGTTGGCACATCGTCAGACTGACGATTGTCGGCAGGCGCAGTCAAGTCGACCTGAACAGATGGGAGCTGTGTCACGGCGGCGCAGGCGCCTCAGACCGCCTCGCCGAGGGCCGCGATCACATCGGCCTTGCGGGGCTGCCCCGACGCCCTCCGTACGATCCGGCCCCGCGCGTCGAGCACCAGCACGGTCGGAGTGCGCAGGATGTCCAGTTCGCGCACCAGCGAGAGCTTTTCCTCCGCGTCGATCTCGACATGGGCGACGCCGTCGACCATGTCCACGACCTCGGTGAGGGTCCGCCGGGTCGCCCGGCACGGCTGGCAGAAGGCGCTGGAGAACTGCACGAGTGTCGCCCGCTCCCCCAACGGCACGCCCAACTCGGCCTCCCCGAGCCTGCGCTCCTCGTCCCGCCCGCGCACCTTCATCCTCCCGCTGGTCCGCCGGTGCAGCAGACCGAACACCCCCGCCACCGCGAGGACCGCCGCGCACACCATCACTCCTGTCATCTTCCCCTCCAGCGTTCACAGGACCGCAATGATTCCCGCCCCCGCTCTCCGCGCGCCCCGGGGGATGCTGGGCCTCATGGACATCGACGTCAGAGGGCCGCGTTTCGGCGCGGCCGTCACCACGGCCGTACTGGCCATCGTTCTCGTCACCTCCAGCGAGGTGCTGCTCGCCTGGCAGACCCTGTGTTTCGCCGTGGGTGCCGCGGCGGGGGCGCAGCACTCACCGTACGGCCTGCTGTTCCGCACCGTGGTGCGGCCGAGGATCGGTCCTGCCACGGAGGTCGAGTCACCCGCCCCGCCGCGTTTCGCGCAGGGGGTGGGGCTCGTCTTCGCGCTGGTCGGGCTGGTCGGCTACGGCTGGGGGCCCGAGTGGCTGGGAATGGCGGCCACCGGCTGCGCACTTGCCGCGGCGTTCCTGAACGCGGTCTTCTCGTACTGCCTCGGCTGCGAGGCCTATCTGCTGCTGCGCCGGGTCGCGCCGGCGCGCGGATGAGCCGGAGGAACCGCCATCGGCACCGCACCCCGTGACTCGACGTGATGAGAATCTCGCCGTGCGATGCCCCCAGGACTGGCCGTTACGCCGCACATGGGGCACGATCTGCCCAATGCCGAAAACCTACGGCTGCGTAACTTCCGCCGGGAGAACCCTCCCCGGGACAGAGAAGGAAGGGTCTCCCCCCAGATGGCAGAGCTCGTCTACCGGCCGGTCGTCGGCGCCGCACTCACCATGTTCAAGGCGCTCGACCTGAAGATCGACACCCAGGGGTCGGAGAACATTCCGCGCACGGGGGGCGCGGTGCTGGTGAGCAATCACATCAGCTACCTCGACTTCATCTTCTCCGGACTGGCGGCGCTGCCGCAGAAGCGTCTGGTGCGCTTCATGGCGAAGGACTCGGTGTTCCGGCACCGGATCTCGGGTCCGCTGATGCGAGGCATGAAGCACATCCCGGTGGACCGCACCCAGGGCGAGGCGGCGTACGCGCACGCGCTGGACTCGCTGCGCTCCGGCGAGGTGATCGGTGTCTTCCCGGAGGCGACGATCTCCCAGTCGTTCACGCTGAAGGGCTTCAAGTCCGGCGCGGCGCGCCTGGCTCAGGAGGCCGGTGTGCCGCTGGTCCCGATGGCGCTGTGGGGTACGCAGCGGCTGTGGACCAAAGGCCGGCAGAAGAACTTCAGGCGCAGCCACATCCCGGTGACGATCCGGGTCGGCGAGCCGGTGGAGGCGCCGACGGACCAGTACGCCGGGGCGATCACGCGTCGGCTGCGCGAGCGCGTGCAGGAGCTGCTCGAAGCGGCGCAGCGTGCCTACCCCGTGCGTCCCAAGGACGCGAACGACACCTGGTGGGTGCCCGCGCATCTCGGGGGCACCGCTCCGACTCCGGCCGAGGCCCGCGAGGCCGGCTGAGGCCACGGGGCAGGGCCCGGCGCTGTCGTCACTCCGGGGTACGGACGGTGATCCGTGCCCCGGGGCTGAGCTTCTCCAGTGACTCGGCGAGTTCGGCGCCCGCGCCCTCGAGTTCACCGGTCGTCATGGGCGCCAGTGACTCCAGCAGGAAGATCGCGTTCACCGATTCCTCGGTGAGCCGGGTACGTGGACCCTGGCGCCAGTTCCAGCGCCGGCAGGTGACGCCCGCGTCGTCGCACCAGACGATCTCGCCCGCCTCGGGGTGCTCCACGGTCTCCTCACCGCCCGCGACGGTGACGAACGGCTCCTCACCGGTGGCCCGCACCAGGCGCATCCCGCCCTGGATGCGGTCCAGGTCCTCGCCGCCGACCGGGATCAGATGCGCCACGCTGATCGCGTTGTAGGCGTCGACCAGCAGATTGATCCGGGGCAGCCCGGCGTCGGTCAGCGCGCGCCGGGCGAGCGCCTCGGCGGAGTTGCGGGTACGGGAGGGCTTGGCGCCGAAGGCGCCGTACGCCTCGCGCCAGGCGGCCATATGGGGGTCCTCGTGCGGCGCCCGGTCACCGAGCCGCTCCGCCAGGCGGCGCGCCGCCTCGTCGAGCAGCGCCGAACTCGCCTCGTCGCTCGGTCCGTTGACCAGACCATGGACCTCGACGACGAGATGGGTGAAGCCGGGGACGAGTTCGCGGACCTCGTCGGACACGGTGAGCGTGAGGGGCATCGGCATCCTTGCCTCAGAGTGCGGCGGGGAGGTTCTCCCAGAGGGCCGGCCGGTCCTGTGCCGACTGCAGAGCCTGCAGAACCGCCGAATGAGGTACAGCATACAGGACTGGATAGTCCATCTCATTGGACTCCGGATCAGGAGTGAAGGCCAGCCGCCCCTCGCTCAGCGAGAACTGGGCGTCCACTCCGGGCTTGTTGCCGCGCGGGTCCTGGCGATGCCAGGTGTCCGCGCCGGGCATCCGCACGGCGACCAGGCCGTGGACGACATCGAGCTTCTGGTAGCAGAGCGCGGCGGGAAGGCACCCGGCGCGCAGCAGCGCCGCGAGCGCGTGCGCCTTGGCGTAGCAGATGCCGGTGCGCTGCTCCAGCACGTCGGAGGCGCGCCAGGTGACCCGCGGATCGCCTGCGTCGTACGAGTGCGGGATGGCGTCGCGGACGAACTCGAACGCCGCCCGGGCGTATCCATATGCGTCATCCGTCCCGACGCGAAGACGCGCCGAGACCTCTCGGACCAGCGGGTGCTCATGGTCGATCACCTCGTCGGAGGCGAGATACGCGGAGAGTTCGGGAACCTGCTGAATCAGCTCCATGACGGCCGAGGATAGAAATGCGGCCGGCCGACAGTCAATCGACTTTCGACCGGCCGCATAATCATGCACACCGGGCGGCTAGCGAGCCATTTCTTCCTTCAGCGCGAGCACGAACGCGTCCACGTCGTCCTCGGTGGTGTCGAAGGAGCACATCCAGCGGACGTCACCGGCCGTCTCGTCCCAGAAGTAGAACCGGAAGCGCTTCTGCAGCCGCCTGGTCACATCCTGCGGGAGCCGCGCGAAGACCGCGTTCGCCTGGACCGGGTAGAGGATCTCGACGCCGTGCACCGCCCGTACGCCCTCGGCGAGCCGCTGGGCCATGGCGTTGGAGTGCCGGGCGTTGCGCAGCCACAGGTCCTTGGCGAGCAGCGCCTCCAGCTGCACGGAGACGAAGCGCATCTTGGAGGCGAGCTGCATGGACAGCTTGCGCAGATGCTTCATATGGCTCACGGCGTCCGGGTTCAGGACGACGACCGCCTCGCCGAAGAGCATCCCGTTCTTGGTGCCGCCGTACGACAGGACGTCCACGCCGACCGCATTGGTGAACGCACGCATCGGCACGTTCAGCGACGCGGCGGCGTTGGCTATTCGGGCCCCGTCGAGGTGGACCTTCATGCCGAGGCCGTGTGCGTGATCGACGATCGCGCGGATCTCGTCGACGCTGTAGACGGTGCCCAGCTCGGTGTTCTGGGTGATCGAGACGACCTGCGGCATGGCACGGTGCTCGTCGTCCCAGCCCCACGCCTGCCGGTCGATCAGCTCGGGGGTGAGCTTGCCGTCCGGTGTCGGTACGGTCAGCAGCTTCAGCCCGCCCATCCGCTCGGGCGCACCGCCCTCGTCCACGTTGATGTGCGCGGACTCGGCGCAGATCACCGCACCCCAGCGGTCGGTGAGCGCCTGGAGCGCGGTGACATTGGCTCCCGTGCCGTTGAAGACGGGGAACGCCTCGGCGGAGGAGCCGAAGTGGCTGTGCATGATCCGCTGGAGGTGGTCCGTGTACGCGTCCTCGCCGTAGGAGACCTGGTGGCCACCGTTGGCCAGGGCGAGGGCGGCCAGCACCTCCGGGTGCGCACCCGCGTAGTTGTCGCTGGCGAAGCCCCGGACGTCGGGGTCGTGGTGCCGGCGGGCATCCGTGCGGGCGGTCTTCGACGAGCTCACGGCTTGGGGGTCAGCCACAGGCGCTGTCCATTCACTTCCGGGGCGGGCCGGTCCCAGACTCCGGCGATGGCCTCGGCCAGTTCCTTGACGTCGGTGAAGCCCGCGAACTTCGCGTTCGGGCGCTCGGCGCGCATGGCGTCGTGCACCAGTGCCTTGATGATCAGGATGACAGCCGCGGTCTGCGGGCCCTCCTCGCCCCCCGCCTTGCGGAACGCGTCGGCGAGCGCCAGGGTCCATGCCTCGGCGGCCGCCTTGGACGCCGCGTACGCCGCGTTCCCCTCGGTCGGCCTGGCGGCGCCGGACTGGCTGACCAGCACGAAGCGGCCCCTGTCGCTGCGCTTGAGCGGCTCGTGGAACGCGAGGGAGGTGTGCTGGACCGTGCGGATCAGCAGCTTCTCCAGGAGTTGCCAGTCGGCCAGTTCGGTCTCGGCGAAGGTGGCACTGCCGCGCCAGCCGCCGACGAGATGCACCAGCCCGTCGATCCGGCCGAACTCCTTCTCGGTCTGGGCGGCCCAACTGCGGGTGGCGTCCGCGTCGAGCAGATCGACGGTGTCGCCGGTGACGGTCGCACCGCCGTGCGCGTACCGGGCCTCGTCGACCGCCTGGGCCAGCCGCTCGGTGTCCGCGTCCGAGGCCACGACGATCGCGCCGGCCTCCGCGAGGCGGAGCAGAGTGGCGCGGCCGGCCGGGCCCGCCGCTCCCGCCACCGCGATCACGGCACCGTCCAGGGTTCCGTTGCCGTTCGTGGTCATGGTGGTGGTCTCCTCCGTACGAGAACTCACGCGGCGACTCGCTCAGCGGTCTCGGCCGTGATGCCCTTCGTGGACGCGATCACGCCCTTCAGCTTCTTGGAGAGCGCCTCATAGAACATGCTGAGCGGAAACTCGTCAGGAAGCACGTCGTCCACGAGCTTGCGGGGCGGCTGGGTCAGGTCCAGGGCGTCCGGGCCCTTGGCCCAGCGGGAGCCCGGGTGCGGGGACAGGTACTCCGAGACGAGTTCGTACGCCTTGAACCAGTGGACGAGCTTCGGGCGGTCGATGCCGTCGCGGTACAGCTTCTCGATCTCGGCGCAGAGCTGGTTGGTGACCTGCGGGGCCCGGTCCCAGTCGATCTTCAGCGTGTTGTCCGTCCAGCGCACGACGTCGTGCTTGTGGAGGTACGCGAAGAGCAGCTGGCCGCCGAGACCGTCGTAGTTGCGCACACGGTCACCGGTGACCGGGAAGCGGAACATGCGGTCGAACAGCACCGCGTACTGCACGTCACGGCCGTGCTCGTTGCCCTCGGCCTCCAGCTTCACGGCCTCCTTGAAGGCGGTGAGGTCGCAGCGCAGCTCCTCCAGGCCGTACATCCAGAAGGGCTGACGCTGCTTGATCATGAAGGGGTCGAAGGGCAGGTCGCCGTGGCTGTGGGTGCGGTCGTGGACCATGTCCCAGAGGACGAAGGCCTTCTCGCAGCGCTCCTGGTCGTGGACCATCGAGGCGACGCTCTCGGGCAGGTCGATGCCGAGGATGTCCACGGCGGCCTCGGTGACCCGGCGGAAGCGGGCGGCCTCGCGGTCGCAGAAGATGCCGCCCCAGCTGAACCGCTCGGGGGCCTCGCGCACGGCTATGGTCTCAGGGAAGAGCACGGCCGAGTTGGTGTCGTACCCGGCGGTGAAGTCCTCGAAGGTGATGCCGCAGAAGAGCGGGTTGTCGTAGCGGGTCGCCTCCAGCTCGGCGAGCCACTCCGGCCACACCATGCGCAGGACGACCGCTTCGAGGTTGCGGTCCGGGTTGCCGTTCTGCGTGTACATGGGGAAGACGACCAGGTGCTGGAGACCGTCCAGACGGTTCGCGGCGGGCTGGAAGGCGAGCAGCGAGTCCAGGAAGTCCGGCACGTCGAAGGCGCTGTCCGCCCACTTCTGCAGGTCCGCGACGAGCGCGCGGTGGTACTCGGCGTCGTGCGGGAGCAGCGGGGAGAGCTCCAGGACCGCGGCGGTCAGACGCTCGACCGCGTACTCGGCGGCCGCGCGCACCGGTGCGCCGTCGGCATCGAAGTCGATCGAGCCGTCCTTGGACTGCCAGGGCCTGATCTCCTCGACGGCATCCTTGAGCGTCCGCCAGGCCGGATGCTCGACCACACGTGGGGCCGTAGCGGGGTCCGCACCGGCAGCGTTCTGCACAAGAATTTCCGTCATGTCACTTCCTCCACGGGAGAACCTCGCGTCAAGACACCGTATCCATGCACGGTTCTCCCGTACAAGTGGCGTCGTGGGAAATTATTCTGCCTGACCCCCATGGTCACCGCAGATTCTTCTGTGACATACGCCATCCGAGGCGATGGCTTCGGCAAACCCGCATGGACAGGGGTGCGTCAAGGCGCCCAGGACTCGCCCACTCGTGGGTGAGCCCGGCGTACGGGACAGCGCCGGAACGGCGCCTTCCCCCATGCCCGGAGCCTTATGCACGACCGGGTCCGACACCGTCCCCGGCCACTAGGCTGCGGCAGTGCCGCGCGGATCACCACCGGTGTCGCGCGCGGGAGCCGCACAAGAACGACCCGAGCCCGAAAAATCGACGGAAGCGAGAAGATCTTGAGTTTCCTGACCATCGGTCATCGCGGGGTCATGGGTGTCGAACCGGAGAACACCCTGCGTTCCTTCGTCCGGGCGGAGCGGGCGGGCATGGACGCCATCGAGCTGGACCTCCATCTCAGCAAGGACGGTTCGCTCGTCGTCATGCACGACGCCGACGTGGGCAGGACGACCGACGGCACCGGGCCGATCACGGAGAAGACCCTGGCCGAGCTGCGGGAGCTCGATGCCGGCCAGGGCGAGCGCATCCCCGTCTTCGAGGAGGTCCTGGAGGCCGTGAGCGCACCGCTCCAGGCCGAGATCAAGGATGTCGCGGCGGCCCGGGTGCTCGCCGATGTGATGATCAAGCGGGATCTGGTGGACCGGGTCGAGGTGACGTCGTTCCGGGACGAGGCGGTCGCGGAGATCGCCGCGCTGGTGCCCGGCGTACGCACGGGGCTGATCGCCAGCCGCTGGGGCAGCGACATCGTGGAGCGCGCGCAGGCGGTGGGTGCCGCGACGCTCGCGCTGAACATCCGCCGGCTGACCCTGGAGACCGTGGAGCACGCGCACGGCGAGGGCCTGAAGGTCATCGGCTGGGTCGTCAACACCCAGGACCACCTGCGGCTGGTGCGCGCCCTCGAACTCGACGGCGCGACCACCGACTTCCCCGAGATCCGCCGCACCGGCCGCTTCACGGCCTGACGGCTCACCCGCCGGCCGCTCCTCCCAGGGGCTTCACCAGCAGCTCGAACTGCAGGTCGTCGCGCTGTGGGACGCCGAAGCGCTCGTCGCCGTACGGGAACGGGGTCATCCGTCCCGTACGGCGGTAGCCGCGCCGTTCGTACCAGGCGATCAGCTCCTCGCGCACCGAGATCACGGTCATGTGCATCTCGCCGACGCCCCATGCCTCCCGCGCGGTGCGCTCGGCCTCGGCGAGGATCCGCTTGCCCAGGCCGCCGCCCTGGAGCCCGGGACGGACGGCGAACATGCCGAAGTACGCGGCGTCGCCTCGGTGTTCGAGCTGGCAGCAGGCGACGAGCTCGTCGTCGCGGTGCACCACGAGGAGCCGGCTGCCGGGCGCGCTGATGACCTGGCGCACACCGTCGGGATCGGTCCGCTGTCCGTCCAGGATGTCCGCCTCCGTGGTCCAGCCGGACCGGCTGGCGTCCCCTCGGTAGGCCGACTCGACCAGCTCCACGAGCGCGGGCACGTCGGCCTCGGTCGCATCGCGGTAGGACAGGCTGGTGGGGTCCTGGGGCGGGGCCGTCTCCATGGTGCGGTTCTCCGTATCTCCTCGTGCACGCGTCTCCTCGTGCACGCGTCTCCTCGTGCACGCGTCTCCTCGCGTACGCGCGCGGACGCGCCGTACAGACGACGTGGACGCGCGGGTCCGACGAGCCTAGCGCGGGCGCGTCCGAGGTCTACCGTGATGACCATGATGCATGTGCTGAGCAGCCGCATCCTGCTGCGGCCGACCGATCCCGAGCGGTCCCGGCGGTTCTACAAGGACATCCTGAATCTGCAGATCTACCGCGAGTTCGGCACCGGGCCCGACCGCGGCACGGTCTACTTCCTGGGCGGCGGCTTCCTGGAGCTCTCCGGGCGCTCGGAGACACCGCCGGCGCCCGGGATCTCGCTGTGGCTCCAGGTGTCGGACGCGAAGGCGGCGTACGGACACGTGGTGGCGCGGGGCGCGACGGTGGACAGGCCGCCGCAGCGGGAGCCCTGGGGGCTCGTCGAGATGTGGCTGACCGATCCGGACGGAGTGCGGATCGTGGTCGTCGAGGTGCCCGAGGACCATCCGCTGCGCCACCGGCCCTGACCGCCTGCGGCGACCGCGAGCGCCCCGTGTACACCCGTGCGCTCGTATGTGCCGGGCCGTGCCGGGGCATCACCTGCCCGACACCGTCGAGCGGGGAGGTGTGCCGTGCACGGACCGGCGGTGCCTGGCTGGCTGCTCGTCGCGCTGTGCGCGGCGTCGGGGGCGTACTGCCTGGTGCGGATGCGCAGCTGTGCCGGCGAGGCGGGCAGGGCGGCGGGCGGGGAAGCGGTGATGGGGTTCGGGATGGCCGCGATGGCCGTGCCCGCGGCCGTCGTCGCGCCACCGGCGTGGGCGTGGCTGGTGTATGCCGCGGTGTTCGGCGGTGCGGGGCTGCGTGTCCTGTGGGCCGCCCGTGCCTCGCCGGGCGGTGCGGGCGGTGCCCATCACCTGCACCATCTGATCGGCTCGCTGGCCATGGTGTACATGGCGTGGGCGATGTCCCCGCCGGCGCCGGGCGGTCACGGCGCACACTCCGGCGCGGGCGGAGTGCCGCTGCTGACGGGCGTGTTGCTCGTGTACTTCGCGGTGTTCGTGCTGCGCACGGGCTCCCGGCTGGTGCCGGTCCCGGCGGCCGCGGGCGGGCCCGCGCCGGCGTGGGGCGCGCGCCCGGAACTGGCCCTGGCCTGCCGGGTCTCGATGGGGGTGGCCATGCTGGCCATGCTCGTCACCGTCTGAGGCCCGTCGAGACCCGTGGAGACCCGGCACGGTCGACCGTGTCGTACGTCACTTGGCGCGCGAGGCCATACCCGTGGGTAGTGCCGCGCTCCTAGGCTGGGCCCATGTTGGTCTCCCTCGCGCTGCTGTCGCTCGGCGCACTGGCCGCCGTCGTGGCTCCGCGGCTGATGTCGCGGGCCGAGTGGCCGGAGCGCGAGCCGGTGGTGGCGTTGTGGGTGTGGCAGTGCGTGGTCTCGGCGGTGCTGCTGAGCTTCGCGCTCTCGATGACCTTCAGTGCGGCCACCGCCTGGCAGGCGGTACAGGGCCAGGTGTTCGCGCCCGCTCCGAGCGCCGTGGTCGAGGCGTACGCCCTGGGCGCGGGCGGCCCGTGGTCCGCGGTGCTGGCCGTCGTGCTGGCGTGCGGGGGCCTGTGGACCGGCGCGATGCTCACCCGTGAGATCCACCGTGCGCACACGCGACGCACCCGGCGCAGGGCCGAACTCCTCGTGCGCGCCCCCCTGTTGCCCGGGGAGGACCCGGGCAGTGATCCGCTGGTCCTGCTGGAGGGCGAGCGGCCCGACGCATGGTGGCTGCCGGGCGCCGCGCCGCAGCTGGTCATCACCACGGCCGCCCTGCGCCGCCTGAAGGGCCGTCAGCTCGATGCGGTGCTGGCCCATGAGCAGGGGCACGCGCGGGCTCGCCACGACTGGCTGCTGCACTGCTCGGGAGCGCTGGCGAACGGCTTTCCGCAGGTTCCGGTGTTCGCCGCGTTCCGTGACGAGATGCACCGGCTGGTCGAACTGGCCGCGGACGACGTGGCCTCCCGCCGGTTCGGCCGGCTCACCATCGCCCTGGCGCTGGTGGAACTGAACGAGCACCGGGGTGTGTTCGGCCCGTGCCCGGCTCCGGACGCACAGCTGCCGCAGCGGGTGAACCGGCTGCTGGCGCCGGTCCCCCGGCTCACCGCGGGCCGTAGGCTGCGACTCACCGCGGCGGCGGCGCTGGTCCCGGTCGTACCGCTGGTCGTGGCATTCATGCCCGGCCTGAGCGCGCTCGGATAGCACTCGACCCTGATCGTGGGCAGGATCGTGACCATGCGTACCCTCGCCCCTCCTCCGGAACCGCGCACGTCACTCCCCCTCCCCGGCGCCCGCACCGCCTCACTGACCGCCGTCCTCGTCGTTCTGCTGCTGGTGACGGTGGCCGTGGGCTGGGCCCCACTGCTGTCCTTCGACCACACGGTCGCGGTCGAACTGCATCGATCCGCGCGGGCCGAGCCGGGATTCACGCAGGTCAACCGGGTCTTCAGCGATTGGGTGTGGGACCCGTGGACGATGCGGATCCTGGTGGCCGTGGCCGTCGTCGTGCTGCTGTGGCACGGGAGGCGGCTGCTGGCACTGTGGGTGGCGGCGGCGAGCGTCCTCGGCTCGGGCCTGCAGCAGGCGCTGAAGTCGATGGTGGACCGGGCACGGCCGGTCTGGGCGGAACCGGTGGACACGGCGCAGTACGCCGCCTTTCCCTCCGGGCACGCGATGACGGCCACGGTCACCTGCGGGCTGCTGCTCTGGCTCCTGTCGCGGACCGGGGCGGGGCCCGGCCTCACACGGGCGGCGGCGCTGGTGGCCGCCGTGTCGGTGCTGGGTGTGGGCTTCACCCGGCTCTACCTCGGGGTGCACTGGTTCACGGACGTGGTGGGCGGCTGGCTGCTGGGGATCTGCCTGGTGGCGCTCACGGCATGGACGTACGACCGGCTGGCCTTGAACCGGGAGCCCTTGAACCAGGAGGCCTTGAACCGCGAGCCCTGAGCCCGCGAGGATCTCCGCATGGCGATCAAAGGCGTGCTCTTCGACTTCTCAGGAACGCTCTTCCGGATCGAACCCGTCACTTCCTGGCTGCGTGCCGCCCTCGACGAGACGGGCGTCTCGGTCGGCGAGGACGCGTTCCAGCGGTACGCCCGTGAGCTGGACGCGGCCGGGGCGCTGCCCGGCGGCTCGGTCCCGGACCGGATCCCCGAGGCGCTGGCCGACCTGTGGTCCACCCGTGACCAGGACGCCCGGCGGCACCGTGACGCCTATGTGGGGCTCGCCCGCCGGGTCGAACTGCCGGACCCGCGGCTGTACGACGTGCTCTACGAGCGGCACAAGACACCGACGGCGTGGCGTCCGTACCCGGACGCGGCCGAGGTGCTCGGCGAGCTGAGGCGGCGCGGCGCCGGGGTCGCGGTGGTCAGCAACATCGGCTGGGATCCGCGACCGGTGTTCCGGGCCCACGGGCTGGACGGGTTCGTGGACGCGTACGTGCTGTCCTACCGCCACGGCGTGCAGAAGCCGGACGCCCGGCTGTTCCGGGCGGGCTGCGAGGCGCTCGGGCAGGACCCGCGGGACGTGCTGATGGTCGGGGACGACCGGCACGCGGACGGCGGCGCGGCACGGCTGGGCTGTGCCGTGCACTTCGTGGATCACCTGCCGGTCGAGGAACGGCCGGCGGGCCTGCGTCCGGTACTCGGACTCGTGGATGTGTGAACCGGACCCGGGTCGCGGGAACCGCACCCGGAACCTGGGAATCGGGGGCGCGGAATCGGACAATGGAGACCAAGCCGCGGAATACGGTCGTCCGGATCCGGCCGGAGGTATGACGGAACCGACCGGGCCGGGCGATCCCCCGCGTCGCCCGGTCCGTCCGGCCAACCCCGCTGACCAGGCACGCAAGCGCCGTACAACGGGTCGCGCTGAGTATATTGGCTCGGAGCCAGTCAACGCAGGAGTTAAGCATGTCCCCGCGGAGCGCATCGGTCAATGAAGAGCTCCGTCGGCGTTCCCGGGATCGCCTGCTCCAGGCGACCGTGGACCTCGTCGGGGAGCGCGGTTACGAGGCGACGACCCTCGGGGACATCGCCGACCGGGCGGGATCGGCCCGCGGCCTGGTCTCGTACTACTTCTCGGGCAAGCGCCAGCTGTTCCAGTCGGCGGTGCACCGGCTGATGCACCTGACGCTGGAGGAGGCGCTGGAGCGTGCCCCCCGGACCACCGACGGGCGGGAGCGGCTGGCCCGCGCGATCGACGCGATCCTCGGGCTCGCGGTGGACCGGCCGGTGCTGATGCGGGCGCACATGGCGGGCATCCTGCAGGCCGAGGGGTTCGTCCAGTGCCCGGAGCAGCAGCGGCTGGCGTTCCTGCTGCGCGACACGGTGGAGCGCTACGGCTCACAGGACGTCGACGCCGACTATCCGCTGTTGCGCGCGCTGCTGATGGGCGCCGTCTTCGCGGTGGCGCTGCCCGGCGTGCCGATGCCGCTGGCACGGCTGCGGGCGGAGCTGTTCCAGCGGTACGGGCTGGACTGGGGGCTGGGCTTCCCGCCGGGCCAGGAACGGCCCGGCGGGAAGTCAGGCAACGGAACGGATCAGTCGTCCCAGCCGCGGTCGAAGTAGTCCGGCTGGGTCTGCACATTGAGCTCGTGCATCCGGACCCGCTTGGCCGCGTCCGTGCGACGGTCGTCGAGCTTCAGGACGTCGAAGCCCTTGGCCATGTCGTTCGAGTAGATGTAGCCGTTGTAGTAGTACGCCGACCACGAGCCGCCGGTGACCAGCTGGTCGGTGGAGATCGGGCCGCGCTCGAAGTAGGCGATCTCCCTCGGCTTGGAGGAGTTCGTGAACTCCCACACCGAGACGCCGCCCTGGTACCAGGCCTGGACCATGATGTCGCGGCCCTTGACCGGGATCAGCGAGCCGTTGTGGGCCACGCAGTTCTCGGTGTCCGCCTGGTGACGGTCGATCTTGTAGTAGCTGCGGAAGACCAGCTTGCGCTTGCTCCCCTTGCCGACGATGTCGTAGATGCCGTCGGCACCGCGGTCGGGGCCGACCGCCGCGTTGCAGGTGGCCGCGCCGCCACCGCCGAGCTCGTCGGTGAACACGACCTTGTTGGCGCTCTGGTTGAAGGTCGCCGAGTGCCAGAACGCGAAGTTCACGTTGTCCTGGACCTGGTCGATGACCTTGGGGCGCTCGGGGTCCCTGATGTCGAAGAGGATCCCGTCACCCATGCAGGCGCCGGCGGCGAGGTCCTTGGACGGCAGCACGGTGATGTCGTGGCAGCCGGTCGTCTTGGAGACACCCGGGTTCGTCGGAGAACCCGGGTTGCCGCCGCCGTCCGGGCCCTCACCCGGGAACAGCACCGGGAAGTTGACGATCGCGGCCTTCTGCGGGGCGTACCGCGGCACCTTGATGACGGAGATCCCGTCGTGCGGCGGCTGGCAGTCGGGGAACGTCGTGTTCGGCGAGTACGAGGAGACGTACACGTAGACGTTGCGGCCCTCGGGCACCAGCGTGTGGGTGTGCGAGCCGCACGCGGTCTCGACGGAGGCGACGTACTTCGGGTTGCGCTTGTCGCTGATGTCGAAGACCTTGATGCCCTCCCAGGAGGACTTCTCCGTGGCCGGCTGTGTGGTGCTGGCACAGGAGTTGTCGCTGCGCGAGGAGTCGGTGGACAGGAAGAGCAGGTTCCCGGAGACCGAGATGTCGTTCTGCGATCCGGGGCACAGGACCTGCGCGACGGTCTTCGGGGCCCGCGGGTTGCTGATGTCGAAGATGCGGAAGCCGTCGTAGTTGCCGGAGAAGGCGTACTTGCCCTGGAAGGCGAGGTCGGAGTTGGTGCCCGGCAGCGCTTCCTTGGGGATGTTGACGAGATGCTGGATGTTGTCGCTGTGGACGACCTCGTCCACACCGGGTATCTCGCCGCTGTTGGTGAGGGTTCTGGCGGCGGCCGCCTGTTCCGAGGAGACCTTCCCCTGGATCGGGGCGTCTCCGGGATCGGGCGTGGCGGTCGCGGGTCCGGCCGCCAGCAGTGTGGCCAACAGGCCTGCTGCGGCTGCCGCCACGGCGAGGCGTCTGCGCCGCACGCGGGTGGTGGGCAACGGGATCACCGTTTTCCTCCCCTGGTTTCCATCCGTAGTTGATCCATGGACTGACCACGGCAGTATCGTCCTCGCCATGCCCATATCAACAGATGGCAACAGAGACGTAATGAAAGTCTTCGTGGCGGTCGTGGCGGCCGTACTCGCCCTGGGCGCCTGCGAGTCGGGGTCCGACGGCAGGGACGAGGCCCGGCAGGAGCGCGGCCCCGGCGTGGTGGCACCCGGAAAGCCGGGCGAGCCCGCGAGGACGCTCTCGCCCGAGGAGGCCGCGAAGGCGCTCCCCGACGGAAGCCCCAACTCCGCGGACGTCGAGTACGCCCAGATGATGATCACCCACCACGGCCAGGCCCTGGAGATGACCGCGCTCGTCGCGGACCGGGCCGGGGGCGAACCGGTGAAACGGCTCGCCGCGCGGATCAGCGCCGCGCAGGAACCGGAGATCGGCGCCATGCGCGGATGGCTGAAGACCCATGGCAAGGACGAGCGGACGGACAGTCATGGCGCGCACGACCACGGTGCGATGCCCGGCATGGCCACCGAGGAGCAGCTGGCGCAGTTGCGCGCCGCGAAGGGCAAGGCCTTCGACGAGCTCTTCCTCAAGCTGATGATCACTCACCATCAGGGGGCGGTGACGATGGCGACCACCGTGCTCTCCGACGGGAACAACGTCCAGGTGGAGGAAATGGCAAATGATGTGATCGCGCAGCAGACGGCGGAGATCCACCGTATGCGCACGATGTGAGACTCCCCGGGCGACCGTCCTGGTGCCATGCTGGAAGCACCCTGCGGGAAGGAGCGCAGCCGTGCTTCGAGTCGCCGTCGTCGGTTCAGGCCCGAGCGGGGTGTACACCGCTCAGGCCCTTGTCCAGCAGTCCCTCGTGCCGGACGTCCATGTGGACGTCCTGGACCGGCTCCCCGCCCCCTACGGGCTGGTGCGGTACGGGGTCGCGCCCGACCACGAGAAGATCAAGTCCTTGCAGAACAACCTTCGGGCGGTCCTGGAGGACGAGCGGATCGGCTTCATCGGCAACGTCGAGATCGGCGTGCGCGGCATCGCGCCGGCACGGCTTCTGGAGCTGTACCACGCGGTCGTCTACTGCGTGGGGGCGGCGAAGGACCGCAGGCTCGGGCTGCCGGGAGAGGACCTTCCCGGCAGCTTCTCGGCCACCGACTTCGTCTCCTGGTACAGCGCCCACCCGGACGCCAGGGCCGGTGGCTTCGTGCTCGGCGCCCGGTCGGCGGTGGTCATCGGGGTCGGCAATGTCGCCGTCGACGTCACCCGGATCCTCGCCCGCGGCGCGGCGGAGCTGCGCCCGACCGACGTGCCGGACGACGTGCTCGGCGCCCTCGCCCGGAGCCGGGTGCGCGAGGTGCACATGGTGGGCCGGCGCGGCCCGTCCCAGGCGAAGTTCACCACGAAGGAGCTGCGCGAGCTCGGCTCTCTGCCCGACGCCGGGATCGGGGTCGAACCGTCCGACCTCGCCCTGGACCCCGGCTACGCGGACCCGTCGGAACTGCCCGCGGTGCACCGGCGCAACGTCGAGGTCGTACGTGGCTGGGCCGCCGCCGGTGAGGACGCCTCACGCGCGCAGGCACGCGGCATCCGGCTGCGCTTCTTCCTGCGCCCGGTGGAACTGCTCGCCGAGGACGGCAGGGTGGCGGCGGTGCGCTTCGAGCGGACCGTGCCCGACGGCTCGGGAGGCGTGCGCGGCACCGGGTCGTACGAGGAGATCGAGGCACAGCTGGTGCTGCGGGCGGTCGGCTATCGCGGAGTGCCCCTGGACGGGCTGCCGTTCGACGCCGACCGGGGCACGGTGCCGCACGAGGCCGGACGGGTGCTGCGGGAGGGTTCGCCGTCGCCCGGGGAGTACGTCGCGGGCTGGATCAAGCGCGGTCCCACAGGGGTCATCGGGACCAACAGGCCCTGCGCCAAGGAGACCGTGACCTCGCTCCTCGCGGACGCCGCCGCGCTGTCGGCGCGCCCGATCAGGGGCGAACCCCTCGCCGTACTGCGGGAGTCGGGGCTCCGGCCGGTTCAGTGGCCGGGATGGCTGGCGATCGAGGAGGCCGAAGCGGCACTGGGGCGCTCGCTGGGGCGTCGCTCGGTGAAGATCCCCGACTGGGCGGGACTGCTGCGGGCGGCGGGCGCCGACGACGCACCGCGGGTTCCCGCCGCGTAGTCCTGCGCCGCCGGGCCGTGGCGCGCCCCAGGAGGTCCGGCCGGCGGCGGGCGGGGCCGGATCAGGCGGTGCCGAGGCGGGACTCCTCGGCGGCAGCGGCCGTCAGCACGCTGTCGAGGAGACCGGGGAACAGGGCGTCCAGGTCCTTGCGGCGCAGCCCGTTCATCTTCGCCGTGCCCCGGTAGACCTGCTGGATCACACCGCTCTCGCGCAGGACTCGGAAGTGGTGCGTGGAGGTCGACTTGGTGACGGGCAGATCGAAGTACGAACAGGACAGCTCGTCCTCGGCCGTCGCGAGATCACGCACCACGCGCAGGCGCACCGGGTCCGAGAGCGCGTGCAGCACACCCTCCAGCCGGATCTCGTCGCGCACGGGATGGGCGAGTTCACGGGCGCTGGTCGCGGCGGTCACGGAGGCTCCACTTCGTCCGGGTTCATCCGGGGCTTCCATCGTACGAGAGTCATCGTAGTTTGACACATGCCGTACGAGGGGCCACGGCCCCGGCGCACGGGACGAGGCGATGCCCGGCGCGGGAGACGCGGCCGCGACGCCCGGTACGGAAGACGCGCGGCCGTGGCGCCCGGCAGCGGGCACCACGGCCTGACCCGTCCCCGGAACCGCCGGTTACTCGACGATCAGCTCGACCGGGATGTTGCCACGCGTCGCCTTGGAGTAGGGGCAGACCTGGTGGGCCTGCTTGACGAGCAGCTCGCCGGTCTCGCCCTCGAGCGCCGCCGGCAGCTCGACACGGAGCACCACCGCCAGGGAGAAGCCGCCGTCCTCGTCCTTGCCGATGCCGACCTCGGCGGTCACGGAGATCTCGCCGGTGTCGACCTTCGCCTGGCGGCCGACGAGGCCGAGGGCGCTCGCGAAGCACGCCGCGTAACCCGCCGCGAAGAGCTGCTCCGGGTTGGTGCCCTCGCCGTTGCCACCGAGGGCGGCGGGGGCGGCGAGCGGCAGGTCCAGGCGGCCGTCGGAGCTGACGGCGCGACCCTCGCGGCCGTTGGCGGTGGCTACGGCAGTGTACAGCGCGTTCATGGAAACCATCCCTTGGTCGTTGGGCCGGACCCCGTCGGGCGGCCGGACATCCACAACTACAGCACACAACTTAATTGTGCACAACTAAGTTGCCTGAGAGATAGGTACCCTGGAGCGATGAAGACGACACCGGACGCCACGCGGGACGCGGAGATCCTCCGCCTCGACCACCAGATCTGCTTTTCGCTGCACGCGGCCTCGCGCGCCTTCAACGGCGTCTACCGGGCGGTCCTGAAGGACCTGGGGCTCACCTACCCCCAGTACCTGGTGATGCTGGTGCTCTGGGAGCACGGCGAGCTGCCCGTGAAGACGATCGGCAGCCGCCTCCGGCTGGATTCCGGCACACTCTCGCCGCTGCTCAAGCGGCTGGAGACGCTCGGCTGCGTGGAGCGCCGGCGCAGCACCGAGGACGAGCGTTCGGTCACCGTGTGCGCGACGGAGAAGGGCACGGCACTCCGGGAGCAGGCCGTCCTCGTCCCCCACAGGATCGCCGCGGCCACCGGGCTGTCGCTGGACGAGATCGGCGACCTGCAGCAGCGACTGACGGCACTGACCGCCAAGCTCGACGGCGCCGACCTGGAGTACGACCCGACGGCGAACTGCGCCGGCGTCACGGACTGACCCCGGCGTCACGGACCGACCACGGCCGCAGCTTTGTACGAGAGGCTTCGTAGTTTGACAAACGCCGTACTACGATGAGTATCGTACGAGCATCGCCTTCGGCCCCGCCGTGAATGGAGTCCCCCGTGAGCGCACTGTTCGAGCCGTACACCCTTCGGTCCCTGACGATTCCCAACCGCGTCTGGATGGCACCGATGTGCCAGTACAGCGCCGAGGTCTTCGGGCCGAACGCCGGTGTCGCGAACGACTGGCACTTCACGCACTACGCGGCCCGCGCGGCCGGTGGTACCGGCCTGATCCTCGTCGAGGCCACGGCGGTCGCCCCCGAGGGCCGGATCAGTACGCACGACCTCGGCATCTGGAACGACACCCAGGTCGAGGCCTTCCGCCGGATCACCCGCTTCCTCACGTCCCAGGGAACCGTCCCGGGCATCCAGATCGGCCACGCCGGACGCAAGGCCTCGACCGACCGGCCCTGGAAGGGCGGCGGACCGGTGGGTCCCAACGCGCACGGCTGGCAGCCGCTCGCGCCCAGCCCCGTCGCGTTCGACGAGGGACATCCCGTGCCCGACGAGCTGACCACCCTTCAGATCGCCGAGATCACGGGCATGTTCGCCGACGCGGCGCGGCGTGCCCTGGACGCCGGCTTCAAGGTTCTCGAGGTGCACGGCGCGCACGGCTACCTGATCGGTGAGTTCCTCTCCCCGCACAGCAACCACCGCACCGACGAGTACGGCGGCACGTTCGAGAACCGCACCCGGTTCGCCCTCGAAGTCGTCGACGCCGTACGGGCGGTGTGGCTGGAGGAACTGCCGCTCTTCTTCCGGATCTCGGCCACGGACTGGCTCGACGAGAACGGCTGGACCGCCGACGACACCGTGCGCTTCGCGGCCCTGCTGAAGGAGCACGGCGTGGACCTCCTCGACGTCTCCTCCGGCGGCAACGCCGTGCGGGCGCGCATCCCCGTCGGACCCGGCTACCAGGTGCCGTTCGCCGCCCGGGTCAAGGCGGAGACCGGGCTGCCGGTGGCGGCCGTGGGACTGATCACCGAACCGTCACAGGCCGAGAAGGTCCTCTCCGACGGGGAGGCCGACGCCGTGCTCCTCGGCCGCGAGCTGCTGCGCAACCCTTCGTGGGCCCGCCGGGCAGCCCGCGAACTCGGCGGCGAGGTGCGGGTGCCCGACCAGTACCACCGCTCCGTCTGACGCCCTCCCCGCGCGGGACCGGCCCGCCCGGCAGGTTCACGGCAGGCCGGGCACGGCCGGGCCGACCTGCGGGAAGGAACACTCCGGGCGCCACTGTCGGTGCACGGGTGCAGACTGGCCCCTATCCGCGACAACGGCGTCCTGGAGGTGTCGGTGATGACCGAGGTGCTGCTGGCAGTGGGCACACGCAAAGGGCTCTTCATGGGCCGCAGGCGCGGCGGCCGCTGGGAGTTCGACGGCCCTCACTTCAACGCGCAGGCGGTGTATTCGATCGGGATCGACACGCGCCGTGGCACACCGCGGCTGCTCGCCGGCGGCGACAGCGCGCACTGGGGTCCCTCGGTGTTCCACTCAGACGACCTGGGCGCGACCTGGACCGAACCGGCACAGCCCGCCGTGAAGTTCCCCAAGGACACAGGCGCCTCCCTGGAGCGGGTCTGGCAGCTCCATCCCGCGGGCCCCGCCGCCCCGGACGTCGTCTACGCGGGTACGGAGCCGGCCGCACTGTTCCGTTCCGAGGACGCCGGAGAGACGTTCGAGCTGGTCCGGCCGCTCTGGGAGCACCCCACACGGTCCAGGTGGGTGCCGGGCGGCGGCGGTGAGGCCGTGCACACGGTGGTCACGGACCGCCGCGACGCGAACGCCGTGACCGTCGCCGTCTCCACGGCCGGCGTCTTCCGCAGCCTCGACGGCGGTGCCGGCTGGAATCCGTCCAACCAGGGCGTGTCGGCGGTCTTCCTGCCCGATCCGCACCCCGAGTTCGGCCAGTGCGTCCACAAGATCGCACAGGATGCGGGCGATCCGGACCGGCTCTACCTCCAGAACCACTGGGGTGTGTACCGGAGCGACGATGCGGGCGCCAAGTGGACGGACATCGGCGAGGGTCTTCCGTCCGACTTCGGTTTCGCCGTCGCCGCGCATCCGCACCGCGCCGACGTGGCCTATGTCTTCCCCATCAACGCCGACGCGGACCGCGTCCCGGCCGGCCGTCGCTGCCGGGTCTACCGCACGAGCGACGCGGGCGCGACCTGGGAGCCCCTGACGTACGGGCTTCCCGAGGGCGACCACTACGGCACGGTGCTGCGCGACGCGATGTGCACGGACGACGCCGACCCCGCCGGGGTCTACTTCGGCAACCGGAACGGGGAGTTGTACGCGAGCGCGGACGACGGGGACAGCTGGCAGCAGCTCGCCTCCCACCTGCCGGACGTGCTGTGTGTCCGGGCGGCGACGATCGGCTGAGGGCCAGGGCCCGATCCGCCGGACTCCCCCTAGGGGAGCCGCCAGTCCACCGGCTGGGCGCCCTGGTGAACCAGCAGGTCGTTCGTGCGGCTGAACGGCCGGGAACCGAAGAAGCCGCGGTCCGCCGACATCGGCGACGGATGCGCGGACTCGACCGCGGGCAGGTCGCCGAGGAAGGGGCGCAGATTGCGCGCGTCACGCCCCCAGAGCACCGACACGAGCGGCTTGCCACGGGTCACCAGCGCCCGGATGGCCTGCTCCGTGACCTCTTCCCAGCCCTTGCCACGATGCGCCCCCGGCTTGCGCGGCGCCGTGGTCAGCGCCCTGTTCAGCAGCAGCACCCCCTGGCGGGTCCAAGGGGTCAGATCACCGTTGGCGGGCCGGGGCAGCCCGAGGTCCGTGTGCAGCTCCCGGAAGATGTTCTCCAGACTGCCGGGCAGCTGACGAACCTCCGGCGCGACCGCGAAGCTGTGCCCGATGGCCATCCCCGGAGTCGGATAGGGATCCTGACCGACGATCAGCACCCGTACCTCGTCGAAGGGTTGCTGAAAAGCCCGCAGAACGTTCTGCCCCGCGGGCAGATAGGTACGGCCCGCCGCGATCTCCTCGCGCAGGAAGTCCCCCATCGCCGCGATGCGCCCGGCCACGGGACGCAGCGCCTCGGCCCAGCCGGGCTCCACCAGTTCACTCAACGGTCGTGCTGCCACAGTCCGTCACCCTACCGGCCCACACGGACGCTCCCGGACGGCCGGGGCGCTAGGCTCCTGCCGTCGACTTTGCCCCTGCGCCACTCCCCTTCCTCCTGGAGCCGGTCCATGACGTCACGCAGGCGTTCGTCCGTGACGTCCGCCGAGGCCTCGGGAGGACCGGGCCGACCTGGCGAACCGGGCGGACGGGGCGGACGGGTGCTGGGGATCGACTCCGGGGGCTCCGGCCTGCGGGTCGCCCTCGCCCTCGCCGCCGATCCGTCGTCCGCCGTGACGACCTCTTCCCGTGAGCCGGTCCGTACCGGGCCCGCCGGCATCGACGCCGCCCATCTGCTGGAGCAGCTGATGCCGATGGCGCGAGAGCTGCTGGACCGGGCGCCCGGCCCCGCACCCGCCGCCGTCGCCATCGGGGCCGCCGGAATGGCGACCCTCGGGGACGGGCTGCGGGCCGTGCTGCCCGGGGCACTGAAGGAGTCCCTCGGCGTGCGCAGGCTGGCGCTCGCCGCCGATGCGGTCACCGCCTACGCGGGGGCGCTCGGCCAGCACCCGGGCGCCGTCGTCGCGGCCGGTACCGGCATGATCGCGCTGGGCACGGACCTGAACAGCTGGCGCCGCGCGGACGGCTGGGGGCACCTCCTCGGCGACTGCGGCGGAGGCGCGTGGATCGGCCGGGCCGGTCTGGAGGCGGCGATGCGCGCCCACGACGGGCGCACGGGCGGCTCCGCGGCGCTGCTCGCCCGGCTGGAGGCGGTGTTCGGCCCGGCGGACGAGCTGCCGGGGCTGCTCTACCCGCGCACCGACCGGCCGGCCGTCCTGGCCTCCTTCGCCCCCGAGGTCGCCGGCTGCGCGGCGGACGATCCGGTCGCCGAGGGCATCCTCGTCACGGCGGCGGACCACATCGCGGCATCCGCCGCCGCGGTCTGCCCGCCACCCTCGACCGACGACTGCCAAGTCGCTCTGACCGGGGGCCTGTTGAAGATGGGCGACCCGCTCCTCGTACCCTTGCGGGACGCTCTCGCCAGACAACTGCCGCACGCCCGGCCGGTGTCCGCGGCGGGCGATCCGCTCGCCGGTTCACTGACCGTGGCCGCCGCGCTCGCCACCGGCACGCTGAGTCTGCCGCACGATCCGCGGCTGCTCACGGTCACCACCGAACCTGCGGATCAGACCGGGACAGGCGACCGTTAACGAACTCATCGGATAAAAACGGACAGAGGGAACTTCGTCGCACCCTCCCCGAACAGCCACGACGACAAAACCAGTAGCATGCGGCGCCATGAGCTCCCCCACTGGGCCCGCATCCGGCCTGCCTGTACGAATGCCGCGACCCCGCCAGTCCGGTCGGCACCGCCGCCCGGAACCCGTGGCGGCTCCCGAGGGCGCGCCGACCCTCGTCCTCGCGGTGCCCGGCACGCCTTCCTCCGCGATACGCAGTCTGGCCGAGGAAGTCGTCAGCATTGCCCGTTCCGAGCTGCCCGGCCTCGAGGCCGCGATCGGTTATCTCGACGGCGACGACGCCGAGTACCCCACGCTGGGGAGCGTGCTGGTGCAGGCGGCCGCGCTGCGCTCCGAGCGGTACGAGCTGGCCAAGGCCGCGGGCCGTGAGGTCGCCGAGCCCGAGGGCCCGGCGTCCGTCGTCGTGCCGCTGCTGGCCGGCCCCGACAGCGCCCTGACCCGGCGGATCCGCCAGGCGGTCATGGACAGCCGGACGACCGCGGAGCTGACCGACGTGCTCGGCCCGCACCCGCTGCTCGCCGAGGCCCTGCACGTGCGGCTGTCCGAGGCCGGCCTGGCGCGCGCCGACCGCGCCCGGCTGTTCACGGTCGCCACGGCCGCCGACGGCATCGTCCTGGCGACGGTGGGCGGCGAGGAGGCCGTCCAGGCCGCCGGTATCACCGGAATGCTGCTGGCCGCGCGGCTCGCCGTGCCGGTCATGGCCGCGGCCCTGGACCAGGACGGCGCGATCGCCGCGACCGCCGACGAACTGCGCGCTTCCGGCTCGGGCCAGCTCGCGCTCGCTCCGTATCTGGTCGGCCCCGAGCTGCCGGAGGGTCTGCTGGAGGCCGCCGCCGCGGAGGCCGGCTGCGCCTCGGCCGAGCCGCTGGGCGCGTACCCGGCGATCGGCAAGCTGGTGCTGTCCCAGTACACGACCGCGCTCGGCATCACCACGCTGCCGCAGAGCGCTCAGTCCCACTGACGCCGCCCGGTCGTCACGCACCTTCGGAAGGGCCCGCGCCGATTCGGCGCGGGCCCTTCCGATCGCCCTGCCCGATCGTCAGGCGAACACGACGCAGGACGCCGCGCGGACCGCGAGCGAGCCCGCGCGGCGCGGCACCCCGGTCTCGGCGTCGACGTCGAACCAGGTGACGTCCCCGGATCGCTCGTTGGCCACGTACAGCCGCGTCCCGGTGGGGTCGAGGGCGAGATCGCGCGGCCAGTGCCCGCCGCACGGCACGGTGGTCACGAGTTCGGCCTTCTCGCCGTCGCCATCGAGCCGGAAGACCGCGAGGGAGTCATGGCCCCGGTTGGCGGCCCACAGGAAGCGTCCGTCGTGGGCCGTGACGACCGCCGAGGCGTAGCTGGGCCCGTCGTGTCCGTCGTCCGGCAGCACGGGCACCTCGGTGAGCGGTTCGAGCCGCCCCGCCGCGGCGTCCCACCGGCAGACGGTGAGCACCGGCCGCAGCTCCCCCAGCACATACGCATGGCTTCCCGCCGGGTGGAAGGCGAGGTGCCGCGGCCCCGTGCCCGGGCCGACCGCGGTCTCCGTGTGCGGTGCCGGCACTCCGGTGGCCGGATCGAGGGCGTACACCCGTACGGAGTCGGTGCCCAGGTCGACACTGACGACCCAGCGCCCGGTGGGGTCCGGGAGCACCTGGTGGGCGTGGGGCTCGCGCTGACGCTCCGGGTCCGGGCCCCGGCCCTCGTGCCGCAGGACGCCGGACGCGGACCGCGGCTCGCCGTCCGGCCCGACCGGGAGCGCGCTGACGCTGCCGGAGCCGTAGTTGGCCGTCAGCAGATGGCCGGAGGCCAGGGAGAGATGGGTGGGTCCCGACCCGCTCACCGGGACCGGCGCGCCCATGAGACGGGGCTGCTCACCGCTGATGTCGAAGGCGGCGACGGCGCCTTCCGCCGTCTCGGAGACCGCGTAGAGGACCGGTCCGCCCTCCGCCGTGCCGACCGTCAGATACGACGGGTCCGGCACGGCGTCCGTCGCCCCGGTCCAGGTGAGGGCCCCCGTCGCCGCGTCCACGTCGGCCGTGACGATCCCGGGACCGCCCGCCGAGGTGAACGATCCGACGAACGCCCGAACGGAGCTCCTGTCGCCCACTGCGCCTCCCTGTCCGCTGTCCGGCGCCACCGCCGGCCGCTCGTGTGCCCTGCCCGGCCGACGGTAGCAGGCGGTCTAGACCAACCCGGGGCCCTGCGCGGGCTCCTCCCCCCGGGCGCGGGCGACCGCCTCCGCGTGGTGCACGAACGTCGGCCGCAACTCGATCGTGTCGTAGGTGCGGTGGAACACGGGCGTGGCGGCGCCGGACAGCGGCGGCACGATCCAGGACCAGTCGGCGCCCACCCGGCGCCCCCGGCCCTCCTCCTGCTCCAGGTGGGCGAGGAACCGGCGTGCCTCGGTGTGGTGGTCGGCGATGGTCACCCCGGCGCGGTCGAAGGAGTGCAGGACGGCCCTGTTGAGTTCGACGAGTGCGCGGTCCTTCCAGAGGGTGCGGTCGTTCGACGCGTCCAGGCCCAGGCGTTCGGCGACGACCGGCAGCAGGTCGTAGCGGTCCGTGTCGGCGAGGTTGCGGGCGCCGATCTCGGTGCCCATGTACCAGCCGTTGAACGGGGCGGCCGGGTAGCAGATCCCCCCGATCTCCAGGCACATGTTGGCGATGGCGGGTACGGCGTGCCAGCGCAGACCGAGGGAGGCGTGCCAGTCGTCGTCGGGGTGGCGCAGCGGGACCTCGAGGACGGCGCCGTCGGGCAGTGCGAACCAGCGGGGTTTGTCGTCACTGCCCTGGATCACCAGCGGAAGTACGTCGAAGGGCGTACCGGGTCCGCCGGGCCAGCCCAGACCCATGGCGTAGGTGGTGAGCCCGGCGTTGCGCGGATCGCCGGTGCACCGGCCGTCGCTTTCGGCGTAGCCCGCGTACCGCACGAGCTGCTCGTTCCAGATGCGCGGTCCGGGGCGGCCGGGGGCGTCGGGCGCGAAGACGGTGATCACCGGTCGGATCCGGCCGCCGTTGGTCGCCTCGCGCAGATGGGCTGCGGCCTCGACGGCGATGGTGTCGGCGTCGCGGACGTCACGGCGGTCCCGGACCCGCAGCGAGCGCCAGTAGAGGCGGCCGATGCAGCGGTTGCTGTTGCGCCAGGCGACGCGCGCCCCATGGGCGAGTTCGTCGGCGGTGTGCCGGTACGTCCCGGTCGCGTCGATCTCGGCGTGCACGGCCGCTATCCGGGCGGCGGGGTCGCCGTCTCCGCGCTCCTCCCGGTGGTAGAGCCGCAGGAACTCCTCGGCCTCCCGGCGCAGTTGTGCCGGGTCTGCAGGTCCGCCGTGGGGCGCGGGGTGGCCGGCGGCGTCCGAGTGCCCGGCCGGGCACTGCCCGGGCGGGGCGGGCTGCTCCGCCCGGCTGCGCGGCCCGCCTGTGGACTCGGGACGTGACGATCTGGACTTGCGGACGGCGGCTCTACGACGGAACTTCCGCATGGTGCGCACCCCGGGTGGTGAAGGCGACGATTGATGCCGCCCGACCTACCCCGATCGCGGACTGATCCACCCTGTAAGTGCCAGATGCACGTGCCCAGTTGGGAGCCGCGCCGGCAAGGGGACGCATGGTGCCTCGCGGCGGCCGCCGTGGCTGTTCGGGGAGCCGACGGGACCTCCCCGGGAGCCTTCGGGACGTCCCGGGGAGCGTGCGGAAGCGGAAGGAGTCAGACGGTGGCGAGCGGGGCGCGCGGAGAGGTGCGCAACGGAGTCGCGAGGCCCGCGAGCGCCCTCTCCAGTCCGTGCAGATGCGCCAGCGCGGCCTCGACCCCCGGATGGTGGTGGGCGGCGGCCGCGGAATCACCGGCGGCCGGCGCGTGGGCGGGCCCGGTGCCGGGCTCCAGGGCGTGCACGGCGGCCTCGACCCGCCAGCAGGCGGCGGCCAGCCGTGCGTCGTGCGAGGCGTACGGGTCCGCGGCGACGGCCGCCAGCCCACGCACCTCACGGGCGCAGTCGTCCAGCAGGACCAGCACCTGACGGGCACGTGCCTTGCGGGCGCGCAGCGGGCTCAGCGGGTGCACGAGGGGCGCGAGGGACATCCGTACCCGCCCGAGAAGCAGCTCCAGTTCGGCGGCGTGCGGTGCCGGGTCGGCGTCCTCGTCCCCGGCCAGCCTGCGCATCGCCACGGTGGTGCACTCGTGCACCGAGCGCACGGCCAGCCGGATCCAGGCGTTGGTCGCCGCGTGCGTCGTGACGGGCAGCACGAGCGTCACCGCCAGTGCCGCGCCGACGGCGCCGACGGCGGTCTCCGCGAGGCGCAGGGCGAGCAGAGCCGGTTCCAGCGCGCCGAGCAGCCCGTAGAGCAGAGAGACCATCAGCGTCACGGCGAACATCATCCAGCTGTACGAGACCGGGGCGGTGTAGAAGATCCCGAAGACGCACAGCATGACCAGGGCGGCGGTCGGGCCCATCGCGCCCTGCACGGGCAGGGCGACGAGCATCCCGGCGGCGATGCCCGTCATCGTGCCGAGGACCCGGCGGAAGCCGCGGACGAGGGTCTCACCGCGCGCGTTGGTGTTGACGAAGATCCACCAGGCCGCGCCGACGGCCCAGTACCAGCGCTCGTGCGAGAGCAGCTGGCCGGCGGCGAGGGCGAATGCCCCGGCGACGGTCACCTGGATCGCCTGGCGGGTCGTCGTCCGGGCGAGTCCCGAGCCGGCCGGCAGCGAGGGGACGGGGGACGGGGGCAGCCGGCGCTCGATGCACCAGACGCCGAAGCGGACCACCGAGGAGGCGAGGATGCCGAGCACGACGGCGGAGTACAGCTCGGGCAGCTGCGCCGGAACCGTGCGCAGGAACTGGGTCACGAAGAACGTCATGAAGGCGAAGACCCCGAGCGCGTGCCCGCGGGGCCCCCAGCGGCGCGCGTACACGGCCGCGCCGGCGACGGCGACGAAGGCCACGTCGCGCGCCCCCGGGGTGTCGTGCAGCACGGCCGCGAGGGCCAGCACGGGGAAGCCCACCGCGGGCAGCAGCGCGGTGGTGACGGCCTGGGCGCGAACCGTGGGGTCGACGACCGTGAAGAGGGCCAGGAGCGCGGCGAGCCCGCCGGTGATGACCGCGGTGAGCGTGTGGCCCGTCAGCGCGCACACGACCACGGCAAGGCCGACGCCGAGGACGGACCGCGTGGCGCTGCGCAGCCGCAGCCGCCCCGGATCCGGAGCCACGAACACCCTCTTCAGCACTGCTTCTCGCCCCTCGACGTCCTGGCATGAAAAAGGCGCCGCGGAATCCGCAGCGCCATCGACACCCTTATGAGACCATCCCGTGCCCCACTGGCTCAAGGCGGCCCCGTGGAGGTGAGCCGTTGGTACAGCTCCGGGTCAGGGTGAGACCGTCCGGCAGGACCAACGGACCACCCCGGGGCCGGATCAGCGTCTGCGGCTCGGGCCGGGTCAGGGCCCGCGGCTCGGGTCCGGGTCAGCGCCCGCGGCCCCGGTCAGTGTCCGGTCTCGACGTCGGCTTGCTGTCCGGCTCCGACGAGGACTCGTCGTCCCCGGTGATGTGCCGGTCCATGATCCAGGGCAGGAGACCCCACAACCCGGCGCAGACGAGCAGGGTCGCCGCGCCGGCGACGATCCCCTCGGGTGTGCCGTGGACGACGTCGACGACCAGAAGGACGGCGGAGGTCAGGGCCAGAGAGAGCACCGCCATGCCGATCCCGGAGAGACGGGAGGAGACGGCGACGATCTCCTTCTTGGCACCCTTGCGGAACAGTCCGCGGTGCACGGCCGCCGGGGCGGTGAACAGGGCCGCGGCGATCACGGCGAGCATCAGCGTCGTCACGTAGGTGCCGCGCTGGAACGAGTCGAGGGTCGGGAAGCGTGCCTGGAACGCGAGCGTCAGCAGGAAGGCGAAGAGGATCTGCACGCCCGTCTGGATGACGCGGAGCTCCTGGAGGAGTTCGGCGAAGTTGCGGTCCGCCCGCTCCAGCTCGGTCTCGTCCCGTGCGGCACGGGGGTCGTCGTCGGACATGGATGACGAGTAACCCGCACCGGATACCGAATAACCCGCACCGTCGGAAAACCCACCCATCGGGTTGCGGCAACCTCGGCCATGCTGTGCTGAGTGATGACGGCGGCGAGGAAGGCGACACGGACGATGGCCATTCAGCACCCCGCGGACCGCGGCGGCGACGGGCGAGGAAACTTCGAACGACTCGCGGAGGGAACCTCGCGCTTCACCAGCTCACCGGCGTTCTTCGGGCTCTGCCTGTTGCTCGTCGCCGGGGCCGTCGCCGTACATTTCGCCGGGTTGGACCTGAAGTGGCAGGTGCTCGCCGGGGACTGCATGACCGCGGTGACGCTGTTCCTCCTCGCCCTGCTGAAGAACTCGGAGCTGCGCGCCGAACGAGCGATCCAGCGCAAGCTGGACGCCATCGCCGCGGCCATTCTCGAAGCGCGGGAGGGCGTGCCCGGCAAGGCTCACGACGATCTCAGGGCCGCGATCCGTATGGAGGAGGAGACCTGACTCCACCACTACCCGAAGGGCGACGGGCTCTCACGGCGCCATGTGCGCACCGATGTCCGTCGCAGCGGACGGTGCACTGGGCCATTGGTACAGTCGTCGACGGGATCAACCGGCTGCGAGGAGGCCGACGGGCCATGGCGGTGGACGAGCTCGACACCCGCATCCTGAGGCTGCTGATCGAGCAGCCGCGCACCAGCGTGCGGGAGTACGCGCGCATCCTCGGCATCGCGCGGGGCACGCTCCAGGCCAGGATCGACCGGCTGGAGCGCGATGGCGTGATCACCGGCACCGGCCCGGTGCTGTCCCCGGTCGCGCTCGGTCATCCGGTGCTCGCGTTCGTGCACATCGAGGTCACGCAGGGGCATCTGGACGAGGTGGGCGACGAGCTGGCAGAGGTGCCGGAGATCGTCGAGGCGTTCTCGATCACCGGCGGCGGGGATCTGCTGACCAGGGTGGTCGCGCGGGACAACGGCCATCTGGAGGATGTGATCCAGCGCCTGATCAATCTGCCGGGCGTGGTCCGTACCCGGACGGAGATGGCCCTGCGCGAGCGCGTCCCGCACCGGATGCTGCCGCTGGTGGAGTCGGTCGGCAGGGGCGCACGCGCGGCGCGGTGACCACGCCCCCGAGGCCGGGTTGGCATCCTGGAGGGCATGAGCACTGCCTGTCCTTCGGTCATCTTCGATCTCGACGGAACGCTCGTGGACAGCGAGCCGAACTACTACGAAGCGGGGCGACAGGTCCTCGCCGGCTACGGCGTCACCGACTTCAGCTGGGAGCACCACACCCGCTTCATCGGCATCGGCACCCGCGAGACGCTGGAGCGGCTGAGCGAGGAGTACGGGCTCGACGCCCCGATCGAGGATCTGCTGGCCGGCAAGAACCGGACCTATCTGGAGCTGGCCCGCGCCGGGACCGAGGTCTACCCGGAGATGCGGAAGTTCGTGGAGTTGCTGCACGCGGCGGGCGTGCCGATGGCGGTGGCGTCGGGCTCCTCCCGCACGGCCATCGAGGCGGTGCTCGCCGGCACCGGGCTCGACGCGTTCCTCACCACGCTCGTGTCGGCCGAGGAGGTCGCGCACGGCAAACCGCGGCCCGATGTCTTCCTGGAAGCCGCCCGCCGGCTGGGCGCGGACCCGGCCGACTGTGTCGTGCTGGAGGACGCCCCGCCCGGAGCGGCGGCGGCGCATGCCGCGGGGATGCGCTGCATCGCCGTTCCCTACGTGGCCGAGACGGCCACCGACGAGGCGTTCCGCACGGCCGGGCTGATCTTCCCGGGCGGGCAGGCGGAGTTCACGGCGCAGGCGGCGTACGACTGGATCGGCCGGTTGGCTCCGACGCCGTGAGCGCTCCCAGCGGTGCGGGGACCGACCCTCAGAGCTGACGCAGGTACAAGCCGGTCACGTCGCGGGCGGCCCTGGAAGGCTTCGCGGACCTGGGCTCACTGCCGGACCTGCGGCACAGCTTCGGCGCCGGCGTCATTACGGCGCTGGTCCGGGTCGAGGGGGTCCGATGGGGCTGCTGGCCGGCGACCCCGGGCGCCGGGGCGGGGCGATCGACCGCGACGCGGCCGACACGGCGACCATCCTGCGACTCGCGCGGGTTCAGGGTGGGCCGGAACGCCGAACGGACCGCGACCGTACGCCATTTCGCCGTGCCCGCCCATCTGGGCGTGCTGATGTTGCCGTTGGTCCTCCGCGAGACGTACGGACTCGGCGTGACGGCTGTGACGGGAGCTCGATCCGCGCCCCACCACGGCCGCCTGGCCCGATGGAGAGCGGCAGGGGAACGATCGGCGAGCTGGAGCAGCAGGTTCTCGACCTCAGCACGGAGCCGGCGCAACGGCATGAAGACGTCGCCGCGGCACGCGTGGCCAGTCGTGAGCTCACGGCACAGCTCGACCGTTGAACGCCTCAGTCCGTGGCAGCCCCGAGTCGGTGCGCGAGATCGATCAGATCGGCCAGGCGCAGCACCCGTTCGCCGAACCCTGGAAGGGGGACATGCAACGGCTCGGTCCAGCGGGCAGGGATCGCGTCCAATCCGTGATATGCGCCCGCGAGACCTCCAGTGACCGCGGCGACAGTGTCTGTATCTCCGCCCACGTCAATCGCCGCGCGAATGGCGTCCTCGAAGCTCGTCGTGCTGCGCAGAGCCCAGACCGCCGAGCCCAGACAGGGCCAGACTGCGCCGTTGAACTCGGTTGCCTGGTCGGGATGCCAGTCAGCGGCAAGGACTGTTGCGTATCGCCGACGGTGGTCGGGATGGACGAACTCCAGAACGTCGGGAAGGGCGCGGAGGGGCTCGGCGCCCGCCAGGCTGAGGCGAATGAGTTCGTGGAATATGGCGGTGCCTTCCCAGGCGGCGCGGTCGCCGTGGGTAAGCGCGGCGAGGCGCCGGGCGGCATCCATCGTGGCCGACCGGCCGGCACGTGCAAAGTAGACAGCAGATGTCGACGCCCTCATCAACGAGCCGTTACCGGCTGCTCGCTGATTGACCTGGAAATGAGTCGCGGCGGCCAGATCCCACGGCATGCCGTTTGTCAGCACATCCTCGGTCTGCAGGCCGATGTCTTTGGGGTCGGCTGCCGCCCACCGCTGGAAGCGGGCAAAGATGTCCGGCAAGTCCAGTCCACCCCGCTGCAGTAGCGACTCCGCGACAAGAACAGCCATCTGTGTGTCGTCCGTGGCCTCGCCCGGTTCCCAACCGCCGCCGCCGCACATCTCGCCACCACTCCCGAGCATCGGGAACCGGGCAGAGAACGCGTCCGGAGGACCGAACTCGAAAGGGGCTCCCAGCGCGTCGCCCACCGCTGAGCCGACAACCGTCGCGAGGGCTCGCTCCATACGCTTCATCTGCGCAGGCTATCGGCGTGGCACGGCTGCCGCGCCGGCCCTTTCGGCTCAGGCCCCCGCCAAAGGGCAGGACTGGAAAGCCTCAGTGAGTCCCCCGATCACGTCGGTCACCGACGTTCGGTGCGACCGGACTTCAGACCTGCGTGCGGCACCCTCGTCTTGCAAGGAACGACAGCCGCACCTGCCGGTGCGCGTTGTCGAGACACGGAGCCGACTACAGTCGGCCGATCCAGGCGCCCCGTCTCCCTGACGGCCGCCAGACCCACACTCCTCCTCGCCCCCGGAAGGCCGCCTTGAGCTGGGATGTGCTCCTCTTCCGCCTGCCCGACGGTGTCACGTCAGTCCACAAGATCCCTGCCGACCGCACCTCACCATGTCGGCGAAGCGTAGACGGTTCCTGCCGAGGAACGGATGCAGCATGCGACGCCCGACGGGACATGACCGCCTGACGGCCCGCGATCAGCCGCCCGCGCGTTGATCACTCGCCCACACATCAAGCTGGAAGTCAGTTGACAGCGTCAACACGCGTGCGCGACTCTAGTCAACAGGCGAAGTGTACTCTCACTGCAGGGTGTACCCGTCTTGCACGCAATGGGTGAAACGGGGAGGGGTTGTGAGCCTGGAGACGGTCGACGGACGGTTCCGGATCACGGGGATCGTTGGGCGCGGGAACATGGGCGAGGTGCACCGGGCCGAAGACCTTCAGGCCGCCCCGGAGTCCCCGCACCGGGAGGTCGCGGTCAAGACCGTGTTGCGAGGCCGGACCGGAGTCGCGATTGACGCATCGGGGTCCGGCAAGGAGATCGACCGCTTCCGCCGCGAAGTGCGGATCATGCGCATGCTCTCCCAGGGCCACCCGAACCTCACCCTGCTGATCGATGGCGGCGTGGACGGGACACCGGACGGCAGCGGCCTGCCCTACCTGGCCATGGAGCTGCTGGACGGCCATCCGCTCGCGGACCTGATCGACGAGGAGCCCCAGCTCCCGGTCTCCTGGGTCGCCGCCGTCGGGGCGCAGATCGCCTCCGGTCTCGTCGCCGCGCACACCGCGGGTGTCGTCCACCGCGATCTGAAGCCGGCCAATGCGATGCTGACCCGCGACGGCAGCGTCAAGATCCTCGACTTCGGCATGGGCTCGGTGGTCGACGATCCCGACCAGACGCGACTGACCAGCACAGGCGTGAGTGTCGGCACCGCCCGCTATATGGCACCCGAGCAGTTCCGGGCGGAGCATGTCTCCGCTTCGGCCGACCTCTACGCGCTCGGCTGCATCCTGTACGAGCTGCTGCTCGGACGTCCGCCGTTCTCCGCCAGGACCCCTTACGAGCTGGCCGAACAGCACCAGCACGAGGACCCGCCGAAGCTGACCCTGGTGCGCCCCGACCTGCCCGCCGAACTGGTCCGGCTGGTGGACCGTCTCCTGGAGAAGGACGCCGAAAACCGGCCCGAGAACGCCGCCCAGGTCCGCGAGGCACTGATCCCGCTCGCACTCGCAGCGGACGACACAGCCGCCCTGCTGGCTCCTCACTGGCAGGCGATGGACCCGGTGGCACGGCTGCGTGCCCAACTCCCCGAGCCCGCGCCGACGGCTCCCGCACCAGTGCCGCGAAGAGAGCCACGACTGCCCGAGGCCATGGACGTCTTCGGCATTCATGCCGATCTGATCAGCGAGTACGAGGACTTCACCAAGAGCGCGACGGTGATCCGGGACGCCCGCATCGGCGGCTTCGTCGCGGACGACCTGGCGGCGAAGTCGCAGTGGCCCGACCCCTGGCTGTCCCTGAACCCGTTCTTCGCCGACGGCGGCCAGGTCACCGACCTCGTGCGGGACGGCGTGCTGCACCCGAAGTGCGCGGAGATCTTCCAGGCCGGCAAGAAGGAGAACTCGCCGCGCCCCGACGGCCGGCCGCTCACCTTCCACCTCCACCAGCGGCAGGCGATCGAGGCCGCGCAGGCGGGCGACTCCTATGTGCTCACCACGGGCACCGGTTCCGGCAAGTCGCTGTCGTACATCGTCCCGATCGTGCACCACGTGCTGAAGGAGCGTCAGGCGGCTGGTCCTGACGCGGGTGGCCGGGTGCGGGCGATCATCGTCTACCCAATGAACGCACTGGCCAACTCACAGGTGGAGGAGCTGAAGAAGTACCTGCAGAACGGCTTCGGGAAGGGCCGTGAGCCGGTCACCTTCGCCCGCTACACCGGCCAGGAGTCCCAGGAGGAGCGCCGCGAGCTGCGCAAGAACCCTCCGGACATCCTGCTGACCAACTACGTGATGCTGGAGCTGATGCTGACCCGGCCGGACGACCGGTCCAGCCTGATCCGCATGGCAGAGGGGCTCCAGTTCCTCGTCTTCGACGAGTTGCACACCTACCGGGGCCGACAGGGCGCGGACGTGGCATTCCTCATCCGCCGGGTGCGTGAGGCCTGCCGCGCGTCCGCCACCCTTCAGTGCATCGGCACCTCGGCGACCATGTCCACCGAGGGCTCTTGGGAGGACCAGCGGCGTGAGGTGGCCAGGGTCGCCGGCCGGCTGTTCGGTACGACCGTGCTGCCTAAGCGAGTCATCGGCGAGACCCTGGTCCGGGCGACCGAGGAAGCCCCGGACTCCGTGCCCGCCGAACGGCTGCGGGTCCCGGCGGCGCCCCGCTCGTACGAGGCGCTCACGAAGGACCCGCTGGCCCGCTGGGTGGAGTCCCGGTTCGGTCTGGAGCGCGAGAAGGACACGGGGCGGCTGCGCCGGTGCGCGCCTGGCACCGTGGAGGAAGCGGCCAGAGAGTTGGCCGCCGAGGCGGGGGTGGCCGAGGAGAGTGTGCGCGAGGCGATCCGGACGACCCTGGAGGCAGGTGCGCAGGCCAAGCATCCGGTGACGGAACGGCCCCTGTTCGCGTTTCGGCTGCACCAGTTCCTCTCCAAGGGCGACACCGTCTACACGACGCTCGAGGACCCGCTCACCCGGCCGCTGACCCGCACCTATCAGCTGGAGCAGCCGGACAGCGACGGCAAGCCGCTGTTCCCGCTGGCTTTCTGCCGCGAGTGCGGCCAGGAGTATCTGACCGTCTGGCGCGCCGAGGACGGCGGTTCGTTCCGGTACGAGCCGCGCCGGGACACCTCTGCCTCAGGGGGCCGCGAGGGCGAGGGCTACCTCTACCTGGGCATGCCCGGGGAGGACTACGAGTGGCCGGCCGATCCGCAGAAGGCCGTGGACGACCGGCGGTTGCCGGAGTCGTGGCTGGAGCGGGACGCGCAGGATGTGACGGTCGTCAAGAAGTCGTACAGGGCCCGGTTGCCGAAGCGTGTCGTCGTGGACGCCCACGGGAACGAGTCGGGCGAGGGGCTGGTGGCGGCGTTCGTCCCGGCACCGTTCCTGTTCTGCGTGCACTGTCAGGTCTCCTACGAGCAGACCCGCGGCCGGGACTTCGCCAAGCTGGCCACCCTGGACCAAGAAGGACGTTCCTCGGCGACCTCGCTGATCTCGGCGTCAATCGTGAAGTCCCTGCGGGCGGTGCCGGAGGACAGCCTGGGCAAGGAGGCGCGCAAACTCCTCACCTTCGTCGACAACCGGCAGGACGCCTCGCTCCAGGCGGGGCATTTCAACGACTTCGCTCAGGTGACCCAGTTGCGTGGTGCCCTGTACCAGGCCGCGGTGCGCGCCGGTGAGGAGGGGCTGAGCCACGACGATCTCGCCGAGGCCGTCACCGAGGTGATGGGCCTGACGCCCCGCGAGTTCGCTGCCGGCGCCAAGCTGCCTCCGTCCATGGAACGCCGGGCCGTGAAGGCCTTCCGTGATGTGGTGGGATATCGCCTCTACCGCGACCTGGAGCGCGGCTGGCGCATCACTATGCCGAACCTGGAGCAGACGGGCCTGCTGCGGATCGACTACGAGGACCTGGGCGTCATCGCCGCCGACCTCGAACGATGGCAGTCAGCGCACGCCGCACTGCGCGACGCCGATCCGGCGCTGCGCGAGGAGGTCGCCCGGACGCTGCTCGACTTCATGCGACGCGCCCTCGCCATCGATGTGCAGTACTTCCGCGACGACTTCGACACGTTGCAGCGGGCGAGCGAGGAGCGTCTGACCGGCCCGTGGGTGCTCGGCGAGAGCGATCGGCCCGCGGTCGGCACCGCCTACCCGTACGGCTCACGGCCCGGTATGGAGCGGACCGCCCAGTTCCTGTCGGCCCGGGGCAAGTTCGGCAAGTATCTGCGGCGCAACATGCCCGAGCTGCGCGACGTCCACCTCGATGACGTCCAGAAGGTCATCGAGGACCTGCTGACCGTGCTGCGCGACGCGTACCTGGTGTGCGAGGTGGACGCAACGCCCGAGCAGTCCGGTCCGGCCTACCGCCGCCGCGCGGGTCAGAAGCGCACCGGTTACCGGGTGTCGGCCGCCGCGCTGATCTGGCGGGCCGGGAACGGCGAGCGGGGTGCGGTCGACCCGCTGGCACGCACGTACAACAGCGGCGAGGGCCCGCGCGTCAACCCGTTCTTCCGCGACCTGTACCGGACCGCGGCCGCCGAGCTGGCCGGCCTGTTCGCCCGGGAGCACACCGCGCAGGTCACTCCGGAGGACCGGCTGGAGCGCGAGCGGCTGTTCCGGGACGCCGACCTGCCCCTGCTGTACTGCTCGCCGACGATGGAACTGGGCGTGGACATCTCCTCGCTCAACGCCGTGCTGATGCGCAACGTGCCGCCGACCCCGGCGAACTACGCGCAGCGCTCGGGCCGGGCGGGCCGTTCCGGTCAGCCCGCGCTGGTGACGACGTACTGCGCGACGGGCAACAGCCACGACCAGTACTACTTCCGCCGCTCCCAGGACATGGTGTCGGGCCAGGTGGCTCCGCCGCGTCTGGACCTGGCCAACGAAGACCTGGTCCGCTCCCATCTGCAGGGCATCTGGCTTGCGGAGACCGGCATGAAGCTCGGCACCGCGATCCCTGACGTCGTCGACGTCGCCTACGACCCCGAAGGCGACGACCGCCCCGACCCGCAGATGCCGCTGCCGCTCCGCTCCGAGTTCCTCAGCCGCTCCCTGGACGAGGACGCCCGCAGGCGCGCGGCCGCCACCGCACGTACCGTCCTCGCCCCGCTCATCGCGGACTTCGAGTCGACCACCTGGTGGTACGACGAGTGGATCGAGGACCGGATCGAGCGTGCCCCGCAGGAGTTCGACGCGGCTTTCGAGCGGTGGCGTGCCCTGTTCCGGGCCGCCGTCATCGACCAGTACGAGCAGAACAAGCGAGTTGTCGACCACACCCTCTCCCCCGGTGAGCAGAGCCGGGCCCGCTCCCGCCGCCGGGAGGCGGAGACGCAGACGAACCTGCTGCTGAACCGCTCAGTGGACAGCAAGTCGGTGATGAGCGACTTCAATCCGTACCGCTATCTGGCGTCCGAGGGGTTCCTGCCCGGCTACAGCTTCCCCCGGCTGCCGCTGGCCGCGTACATCCCGCGCTCCGGCAACCGCCGCAACGCCGACGGCGACTACCTCCAGCGTCCCCGGTTCCTCGCGATCCGCGAGTTCGGCCCGGGCGCACTCATCTACCACGAGGGCGCCCGCTACCAGGTCACCCGGGTGCAGCTGCCGCCGGACGCCTCGGGCGACCTGGCGACGGCGGAGGCCAGGCGCTGTGACGGCTGCGGCTACCACTACGCCGTCAAGCCGGGCGCCGACAAGTGCACGATGTGCGGGGCGGAACTGGGCAGCAAGCGCACCGGACTGCTCCATCTGCACACGGTGTACACCACGCCGCGCGAGCGGATCTCTTCCGACGAGGAGGAGCGCCGCAGGGCCGGTTTCCGCCTGGAGACCTCCTACGCGTTCCAGGACCACGGCGCCCGCAAGGGCCGCCTCACCTCCCATGTCACCGACACCGGCGGGGCGCCCGTTCTCAGTCTGGACTACGGCGACTCCGCGACCGTCCGGATCACCAACCTCGGCCGGGTGCGCGACAAGGGCGACCACGACGGCTACTGGCTGGACCTGGGTGACGGCCGCTGGCTCAACGACCGGGCCGCCGCGGACGCCATCGAGGGCACCGGTATGCCGGTGGTCGACGAGGACGGCAACGAGAAGCGCCGCAAGAAGCGGGTCCTGCCCTTCGTGGAGGACCGGCGCAACATCCTCGTGGTCACCCTGGAGGAGCCGCTGCCCGAGCCGGTCGCCCTGTCGTTCCTGTACGCGCTGGAGCGGGGCATCGAGGCGGCGTTTGAGCTGGAGGACTCCGAGCTGACCGCGGAGCTGCTGCCGCCGGACGAGGGTCCGCGCCGCCACATGCTGTTCACGGAGGCCGCCGAGGGCGGTGCCGGTGTGCTGCGCCGGATCCAGCACGAGAAGGACGCCCTCGGCAGGGCTGCCCGGACCGCGCTGGAGATCTGCCACTTCGACCCGGACACCGGGGACGACCTGGGCGGTCCGGCGGACGGCGAGCGGTGCGCCCGCGGCTGCTACGCCTGCCTGTTGACGTACGGCAACCAGACGCACCACCGCCAGCTGAGCCGGCTCGCCGCCCGCCCGCTGCTGCTGCGCCTGGCCGGCGCCCGCACCGAGCGGGAGGACCGCGGGGAGTCCCGCAGCGAGGCGTTCCGCAGGCTCGCCCCGGCGGCCGGCAGTGCGCCCGAGGGTGCTCCGGCGTCCGCGCCAACCCCGGTGGAGACGGACCTGGCGGCCCTCGTCGCGCGGGGCGACCTGCTCGGCTGGCTGAGGGCGAAGGGCTACCGGCTGCCGGACGAGGTCGACGTCTTCGTCGGCACGGCGGCGGCCCGCCCCAACCTGGTCTTCCGCCTGGACGGCGTCAGCCTCGCCGTGTTCGTCGATGTCCCCGGCCGCCCGGCCGACTCCACCCGTGACGTCGAGGCCGGCTACCGCCTGGAGGAGGCCGGCTGGGACGTCGTGCGCTTCCCGGCGGACGCGGACTGGGACGCCGTCGTCGACCACCACGCCGGTTACTTCCACCTTCGCTGACCGCCTCACCCCTTCTCGACCTCTAGCTAGGAACTGAGACATCTCATGAGCCTCACGTACACAGCCGGCTCGCTGGTCGCCGCCCGTGGCCGGGAATGGGTGGTGCTGCCCGAGAGCGCCCCCGACATGCTGGTGCTGCGCCCCCTGGGTGGGAGCGAGGACGACATCGCGGCCGTCTTCCCCTCGTTCGAGGAGGTGCGCCCCGCCGAGTTCGCCGCGCCGAGCCCGGACGACCTGGGCGACCAGCGCGCCGCCGGTCTGCTGCGCACGGCGCTGCGCATCGGGTTCCGGTCGGGCGCGGGCCCGTTCCGCTCGCTGGCGTCGATCGCCGTCGAGCCCCGCGCCTACCAGCTGGTGCCGCTGCTGATGGCGCTGCGGCAGCGCACGGTACGGCTGCTCATCTCGGACGACGTCGGCATCGGCAAGACCATCGAGGCGGGCCTGATCGCCAAGGAGCTGCTGGCGCAGGGCGAGGCGACCCGCTTGGCGGTGCTGTGCTCCCCCGCGCTGGCCGAGCAGTGGCAGGGCGAGCTGCGGGAGAAGTTCGGCATCGACGCCGAACTGGTGCTGGCGTCCACGGTGTCGCGCCTGGAGCGCAACCTGGAGCTGGGCCAGTCGCTGTTCGACCGGCATCCGTTCACGATCATCTCCACGGACTTCATCAAGTCGACCCGCCACCGCGAGGACTTCGTCAAGCACTGCCCCGACCTGGTGATCGTCGACGAGGCCCACACCTGCGTGGCCGCCGACGATCCCGCGCAGGGCGGCGCGTCGTCCGCGACGAACCAGCTCCGCTACGAGCTGCTGCGAAAGGTCTCCGCCGACGCCGACCGCCACCTGCTGCTGCTGACGGCGACCCCGCACTCCGGCAAGGAGTCCGCGTTCCGCAACCTGCTCGGCCTGGTGCGGCCCGAGCTGGCGACGCTGGACCTGGAGACGCCGGCGGGACGGGCCAAACTCGCCGAGCACTTCGTGGCCCGCAAGCGCGCCGACGTCCGCGACTACCTCACCAAGGAGGACGGCCTCGCCGACGACTCCCTGGCCGAGCGGACCGCGTTCCCGTCCGACCGCTGGACGAAGGACGAGCCCTACAAGCTGACCCCCGCCTACCGCGCGCTCCTCGACGATGCCATCGCCTACGCGCGGGACCGCGTCGAGGCGGCGGGCGAGCAAGGCAAGCGGGAGGCCCGGATCGCCTGGTGGTCGGTGATCGCGCTGCTGCGCTCCATGGTGTCCTCCCCGGCCGCCGCCGCGCAGACCTTGAAGACCCGCTCCGAGTCCGCCACCGCCCGCACCGCGCAGGAGGCGGACGTGCTGGGCGCCCCGGTGGCCGCCGACTCCGCCGACAACGACCGCCTTGAGGGCATGGATGTCGCGCCGGGCGCCGCCGAGTCGGAGGACGCGGGCGCGCGGCTGCTCGAACTCGCCCAGCGAGCGGAGCAGTTGGTGGGTCCGGCGGAGGACGCGAAGCTGAAGGCGCTGACCCGGCACCTGAAGGGCCTGATCGCCGACGGCTACCACCCGATCGTCTTCTGCCGCTACATCCCCACCGCCGACTACCTCGCCGAGCAGCTGGACGGCAAGCTCGGCAAGAAGACGAAGATCGCCGCCGTGACCGGCACCCTCTCCCCGCAGCAGCGCCTGGAGCGGATCGAGCAGCTCGCCGCCGAGGCCGCCGAGGCGGGCGACGACCCGGCCGTACGCCGCGTGCTGATCGCCACCGACTGCCTCTCCGAGGGCGTGAACCTCCAGCACCACTTCGACGCCGTCGTCCACTACGACCTGGCCTGGAACCCGACCCGCCACGACCAGCGCGAGGGCCGCGTCGACCGCTACGGACAGAAACGCGACCAGGTCCGCGTCATCACCATGTACGGCGAGGACAACGGCATCGACGGCAAGGTCCTGGACGTGCTGTTCAAGAAGCACCGCCAGATCAAGAAGGACCTCGGCATCTCCGTGTCCGTCCCCGACGAGACCGCCTCCGGCGTCACCGACGCCGTGGTGGAGTGGCTGCTGCTGCACGGACGGCAGGGCAGCCAGGAGAGCCTGTTCGAGATGGACGGCCACCAGGAGTCCTTCGACCGTATCGAGCGGGAGTGGAGTTCGGCCGCCGAGCGGGAGAAGACCTCCCGTTCCAAGTACGCCCAGCGTGCCATCCACCCGGAGGAGGTGGCCCGCGAGGTCGCCACCGTACGGGCCGCGCTCGGCGGCGCGGAGGAAGTGCGCGAGTTCGCCCTGGAGGCGCTGCGGGACCTGGACGCACTGGTCCGCGACCCACGTGACGGCAGCGGCGACTTCACCGCCCAGGTCGGCGGCACCCCGGCCGGACTGCGCGACGCGCTCGCGGCCACGCTGGGCAACCGGCTGGTCGAGGAGGACCGGGAGATCCCGTTCCGCACGACGCCGGCGATCGGGCGCGGCGAGGCCGCCCTGGTGCGCACCGATCCGGCGATCGGGGCCGTCGCCTCGTACGTCCTGGACTCGGCGCTCGACGCGAAGGCGCTGGGTCCGCGTCCGGCCCGCCGCTGCGGTGTGGTGACGACGGACGCGGTCACCGTCCGCACCACGCTGCTCCTGGTCCGCTACCGCTTCCACCTCACCCTGCCGTCCCGCACGGGTGAACGGCAGGTGGTCGCCGAGGACGCGCGGCTGCTGGCCTACGAGGGTCTGCCGCAGCGCGCCCGCTGGCTGGACGACGACGCGGCCGCCGCGCTGCTGGGGGCCCGCGCCACCGCCAACACGCACGAGCTGGCCGCCCGCAACGCCATCACCCGCGCCCTGGAGGGCCTGCCGGGCCTCGACGATCACCTCACCGAGTACGGCACCCGCCTGGCCGCCGAACTCGATGCCTCACACCGCCGGGTGCGCAAGGCCAACGAGGAGATCGTCCGCGGCCTGAAGGTCGTCCCGCAGGAGCCCGCCGACGTCCTCGGCGTGTACGTCTACCTGCCGCAGCAGCCCGCCGCGCCCGCCACCACCGTCCCCGGAGCCGAAGCCTGATGTCCGCCGCCGCCACCCGCACCGCCCTGGCCTTCACCGCCGTCACCACGGTCGGCGGACTCCTCCCTGCCGACATGCTGCTGCGCATCGCCGAGGCGCGGAACCTGCCGGGCACCAAGCCCGCCGACTACGGCCTGCCCGCGTCCGTGCCCGTGCGGGACGAGGCCGAGCGCGCCTGGGAATACCTCAAGCCGCTCTGGCGCGACCTGCGCACCGCCCTGCCCTCCGACCCGGTCACGGGCATGCCCTCCGCCGACCCGACGGGCCGGGCCGGCACGGACTGGCTCGCCCAGGTCTTCCGCAAGCTGGACTTCGGTGCGCTGACGGAGGTCGGCGCGGCGGGCATCGCTGCCGACTCCGACCCGGAGAAGCGGTTCCTAATCTCCCACCGCCACGGCCCGGCCCTCGTCCACCTCATCCCGTGGAACCAGGACCTGGACAAGCGCCCGGCCGCTGGCCAGGTCCCGGCCCAGTCGATGCTCCAGGACTGCCTCAACCGGACCGAGGCCCACCTGTGGGCGGTCCTCACCAACGGCCGCCGCCTGCGCCTGCTACGCGACTCGTCGTCCTTCGCCACCGCCGCGTACGTCGAGTTCGACCTGGAAGCCATCTTCGACGGCGAGCTGTTCAGCGAGTTCGTGCTGCTGTACAGCCTGCTGCACGCGTCGCGGTTCGCGGTGGCGGAGGGGGCTGCGGCTTCGGGGTGCTGGCTGGAGAAGTGGCGTGCGGAGGCCGTCACTTCGGGGGCGCGAGCGCTGGATCAGCTGCGGCTGGGGGTGCAGAACGCGCTGACGGTGCTTGGTACCGGGTTCCTGCGGCATCCGGAGAATGTCCGGCTGCGGGAGGACGTGGACCCGAAGGCGCTGCGGGATGCGTTGCTGCGGTTGGTGTACCGGCTGCTGTTCGTCTTCGTCGCCGAGGACCGCGAGGCCCTGCTCGACCCGGAGGCCGGTGAGCGGCACCGGGAGGCGTATGAGCGGTACTTCTCGTCGGCGCGGTTGCGGGAGCGGGCCCGGCGGCGCCAGGGCACGGCCCACGGGGACCAGTACGAGGCGCTGCGCATCGTCCTCGATGCGCTGGGCACCGAGGGTGGCCGCCCCGAGCTCGGCCTGCCCGGCCTCGGCGGCCTGTTCTCCCACACGGAGGCCGACGCGCCCCTCGACGGCCTGAAGCTGTCCAACGAGTCGCTGCTCGCCGCCGTACGTCACTTGGCCCAGGTGCGCGACCCGGGCGCCCGCCGCTGGCGCCCCGTCGACTACCGCCACCTGGACGCCGAGGAGCTGGGCTCGGTCTACGAGTCGCTGCTGGAACTGGAGCCGAAGCACTCCGCGACGGACCGCTCCTTCGAGCTGATCGAGGTCGCGGGCAACAGCCGCAAAACGACGGGGAGTTACTACACCCCGTCCTCGCTGATCGAGTGCCTGCTGGATACGACTCTCGACCCGGTGATAGACGACGCTGTGAAACGGGGCGAGCAGCGTGCCACAGAGGCCGGCCGTCCTGACCCGGCCGACGACATCGTCGACGAGCTGCTGTCGCTTACGGTGTGCGACCCGGCTTGTGGGTCCGGCCACTTCCTCGTTGCTTCGGCGCGGCGCATCGCCAAGCGTGTCGCGTCCGTGCGGGAGCGCAACCCGGAGCCGACGGTCGATGCGATGCGGCATGCCTTGCACGAGGTCGTCGCGCGCTGCATTTACGGCGTCGACCTCAACCCGATGGCCGTGGAGCTGGCGAAGGTCTCTCTGTGGCTGGAGGCCCTGGAGCCAGGCAAGCCGCTCGGCTTCCTGGACGCGCATGTGAAGCACGGGAACGGTCTGATCGGGGCGACGCCGAAGCTGTTGGCGGACGGGGTTCCGGACGACGCCTTCAAGCCGATCGAGGGGGACGATCGGAAGTACGCGGCCGGACTCGTCAAGCGGAACAGGGTCCAGCGGGGCGGCCAGGACGAGCTGCTGTTCGACGCCGAGCCCCTGCCGGGGAACGAGCGGTACGCCGCCGAGCTTGCCCGCATCACCGCCGCCCCCGCCGACTCCCTGGAGCAGGTGCGGGCGCAGGAGTCCGCGTACCGGGCGTACTCGGAGTCTGCCGCATATGTGCACGACCTGCACGCCGCTGACGCGTGGTGTGCGGCGTTCGTGTGGCCCAAGCAGAAGGGTGCACCGGAGGCTCCTACCGACCAGGTGTTCCGGGCACTGCGGGGGCGGGACCAGTCGGCTGTGCCGGACGGCACGCACGAGGAGATTCTGCGGCTGCGGAATCAGTACAGCTTCTTTCACTGGCACTTGGAGTTTCCGGAGGTGTTCGCGGTCCCGGAGTCGGGGGCGGGCGTGCAGGCAGGGACGAGGTGGGTCGGGGGTTTCGATGCGGTGGTGGGGAATCCGCCGTGGGAACGTGTGAAGCTCCAGGAACAGGAGTTCTTCGCACAGCGGGACCCGCGTATCGCGGAAGCGAAGAACGCGGCGGCGCGAAAGCGGCTCATCGCGGAGTTGCGGGATAACCGCGATGGCGAGCGTCTGTACGCGGAGTTCGAGGCCGCCAAGCGACGCTCGGAGGGCGAAAAGCACTTCCTGCGGGCCAGCGATCGGTTCCCGCTGACGGGGCGGGGTGACATCAACACGTACGCCGTGTTCACGGAGAGCGACCGCGCGCTGACGGGGCCTCGGGGGCGGACGGGAGTGATCGTGCCGACGGGGATCGCTACGGACGCGACGACGCAGTTCTTCTTCAAGGACATCGTTACGAAGGGGCAGCTTGCCGCCCTCTACGACTTCGAGAACGAGGACAAGGTCTTCCCCGAGGTCCACAACCAGATGAGGTTCTGCCTGTTCATGCTGCGCGGCTCAGGCAGCTTTCACGAGCCGATCCGGATGGTGTTCAAAGTACGTCAGCCCGAGCAGATCGCCGATCGGAGCTATCTGCTGGCGGCTGAGGACATCCTGACCATGAACCCGAACTCCGGCACATGCCCGGTCTTCCAGAGCCGCCGGGACGCCGAGATCGCGCTGGGGATCTACCACCGGGTGCCGGTGCTGATCGACGAGACGAAGACGGTAGGCGGGAACCCTTGGGACATCTCGCTCATGCGCATGTTCCACATGTCGGACGACTCCCATCTGTTCCGCCCCTCGGCCCAAAACGCCGAGACGCTCGACGACCTCCTCAAGACCGGCTGGACCCTCGACGGCAACGTGCTCGTCCGCGGCGAGGAGCGCCTACTCCCACTGTACGAGGCGAAGATGCTGCACCACTACGACCACCGCTTCTCCACGTACGAGAACGCCACGGAGAAGCAGCTCAACAAGGGCACCCTCCCGCGCTTCACCGTGGAGCAGCATCAGGACGCCGCCGCTGTACCGCTGCCGCGCTACTGGATGCCGGAGCAGGATGTTCCGACCGGGGAGGTCGACAAAGACGGCGAGCCGATCGTAGAGCTGAGCGTCCGCAGCCGTCTAACGGCCAGGGGGTGGGACCGGGGCTGGCTGATGGGGTGGCGAGACATCACTAACAAGAGTAACGAGCGCACGTTGATCAGCACTCTTTCGCCTGCCCACAGCTTCGGCCACCCCTACCCCTTGGCCCTCCCTGCTTCGCCGGACCACGCTCCTCTGCTCTCCGCTGCCTGGTCGTCCATGGTCAGCGACTACTGCGTCCGCCAGAAGATCGGCGGCACACACCTCACTTACGGCTACATCCAACAGATGCCTGTCCCCACTCCCAACCAGCTCGCGCCGCACGCACAGTTCATCACCCCGCGCGTCCTCGAACTCACCTACACCGCAGCCGACATGATCCCCTTCGCCCGTGACCTCGGCGACCCCGGCGCTCCTTTCCGCTGGGACCCCGACCGCCGTGCCATCATCCGCGCCGAACTGGACGCCCTCTTCTTCCACCTCTACGGCATCACCCGCGACGACACCGAGTACATTCTGGACACCTTCAGCGTCGTCCGCGACAACGACATCAAGACCCACGGCGAGTACCGCACCAAGAACCTGATCCTCGCCGAGTACGACCGGATGGCCGTCGCCGGCCTCACCCTGGAGAACCCGCTCATCGAGGGCGAGTCCGGTACCTACCTCTCCACCCTCACCCCGCCCCCCGGCCAGGGCCCCCGGCACGCCTGATCCCACCCAAGGAGGCGAACGCCCTGTGGTACGTCGAAGCCAGACCAGCAATCCGCGCACGACCGTCGTCCTGACGGCGGGCACGGACTGGGGTACACGTGCCGCAGGGCAACGCCGGGGCAGTGGGGCCGAGTTCCCGATGCCCCGGAAGCAGGCGGCGAAGCTCAAGGCGTTGCAGGAATCCCTCGGCCTGATACGCACGGCGATCAACGCCAAGCGTTGGGCCCAGGCGCGCTACATGCTCAGCCGCGCCCGAGCCCTGGTGAATGCGCTGCCCGCCGACCAGACCGTCAAGGCGCGCGAGCAACTCACCCAGCTGCGGAAGACGTTCGAGGCACGCAACACCCCAGCAGCCAAGAAGGACACGAAGGCGAAGCCGAACGTCAAGGCGGCGCGGGCGGGCGGCAAGAAGGCCGCCGCGAAGCCCGCACCTCAGAAGAAGGCCGCGCCGAAGCCGGCACCCGACCTCGGCGACCGCCTCATCAACCGTGCCGCGCTCGGTTACGCCTCCGAGACGCCCGACACGAACCGCACAAAGGGCGCCCAGCCCTCCCGGCCCACGGCGAAGGGCGGGCGGGCCAGGTCCTTGGAGTCCCGTACGTGAACGGCCTGTTCGGCGATCGCGATCTCTACGCAGTCATCGCCCTGGCTGCCGCTGTAGGTTGACTTGAACCAGGCGAGTTCCGTCGCACTGCCGCTCATAGCTCTCCTCGGAGTCGCTCCAGCAAGGCCCCGGATTCATTGGGACTCAGGGCCTGCGAGCGAAGTGTTTCATAGCGCTGGCAGAGCAGGCTCACCTCTTTCCGGTCCGAGATCAGCCGGCCGTTCTCCTGCCCTTCGGAGTAGCCGAGCCGCTGTCCTGTAGGGGTCTCCAGGATCCGCACCGGCCCATCCAGGCACGGATGCAACCCCTGCTCCAGCGGGACCACTTGAAGCGTCACATTGCGCGGAGCACTGTGCTCCAGCACATGATCGAACAGCCCACGCATCGCCTGCGCATCACCGAACCGCCGCCGGAACACATGCTCCTCAACGATGAAGCTGAATGGCACCTTCGGCCGGTCCCGCATCATCGCCTGCCGTTCCATGCGGGCGGCAAGGAGTTCCTCCAGCTCCCCATCCGTCCGCAGCGGAATCGTGCCCTCGAGCACCGCCCTCGCGTACGCCTCCGACTGCAACAACCCCGGCACCAGCCGGCACTCGTACGTGCACAGACTCACCGCCTCCCGCTCCAGCCGAGCCCACCGCCGGAACCACGCCGCGAGTCCCACCTCACCCCGGCTGAGATGGCGGGCAGCCCTCCGCAGCGCGCCGGTGTTCCCCAGCGCCTCCTCCGCACGCTCGATGAACGCCTCGTCCGGCATCCGACGGCCCAGCTCCACGGATTCCACGGTGTGCTTGGAGTACCGGACGACAGCGGCGAGGTCTCCCCGGCTGAGCCCCGCGTGCTCACGTAACGCCTGGACGACCGCGCCGAAGGTACGCAGACTGTCCGAGGGATGGGGCTCCCGCTCCCCGTCTCCCGCCGGAACCGTCCGGGTGCCGATGCCCGTGTCCGCCTCCGCTTCGACGATGTCCATCCGCCGCCCCTCTCTCCAGCCCTTGGACCCGCACACGTTCAACACTCAGCGTGACGGCCGGACTCACGTACTGTCCACTCCATGCGCCCGTACGCTCACTTCGCGTACGGGGTGCGGTGCTCGCACTCGGTCACACCGAGCCGTCACGCTGGCGTCATGAACCACCCCATTCCCCAACTCGTCACCTCAGCCGTCACCTTCACACAGTTGCTGTCGTCCACACGGCGCGGCGCCCGGCTCGCCCGGCTGCTCAGTGCGAGCCAACTCCAGTCCTGGGGCGCCCCGCAGGACCTCACGGAGCGTGCCGAAATCGTCGTCGCGGAGCTTGCGGCGAACGCCGTGCTGCACGGCCGCCTGCCCGGTCGCAGCTTTCGCCTGACCCTCGTGTTCGACGCCTCGCCCGGTCTCCTCCGCATCGACGTCACCGACGCGCGCGGGGAGAGGTGGCCGCAGGTCCGTCCCTTGAGCGCCGTATCGGGCGCCTCGCTCCCCACTGGTAGGCACGGCCTCTCGCTCGTCGCCGCGCTCGCCGACCACTGGGAGACGCTCCCCTTTCCGCCCAGCGGCAAGACCGTCCGGGCCGTGCTCTCGGCACCCTGAGGGGCGACCGCCGCCACCTACGGGGAACGCACGCGGGCCACGTCACCGCGCACGTCGCGGCCGCCCCTCTGCGATGGAGGCGAAGTGCCCGGGCTCGGCAAGGTGCTCAGTTCGTGCGCGTGTTTGACAGGTGCGGCCCCACGTAGCCCACGATCACCTTGCCCGTGGCGCCCGCCGTGTCGTCGTAGAAGTGGACGCGGGGCGCGATCCTCCCCTTGTTGTCGATCTTGATATGGGCCTCCATGAACACCTTGCCCGACGCGTCGACCTCCGTCGACACAGGGAGCATGCGCTGCTGCCGGAACTTCCTGTCGTTGCGAACGGAGTCGGACTCGACCATGGCCACGCGCGTCACCGGATAGGTGCGCATGCCCTGCGGGGAAGCCTCGCAGAAATCCCGGAAGGTTCCGCCGAATCCCTGCTCGCCGGCGCTGCTCGCCCCGTAGGAATCCAGCGCCAGCAGCGCGTCCCATACCTTCGACGCCCAGGTCGAGCTCTTCAGGTCGTCGTCGAGGTCTGCCGCCTTGCTCCTGTCGTAGGTCAGAACGAGATGCTTCATCCGCTCGCGCACGCGTTCGTTCAGGTCGGCGAAGGACATCGGCGCCGCTTCCTCCACGGGCGGCGTGTAGGCGTCGTCCGCCCGGCCGGCCTCCACCAGCCGCTGCTGCAGAACCGCCACTTGGTGGCGCAGGGCGGACAGCTGCGCCTGGGTGGCATCGTGGTCGGCGATTTCGTCCTCATAGCGATCGGTCGCGTCCCGCAGTTCCTCATCGAGGGCGCGTCTGCTGCGCTCCGCCAAGTCCCTGGCCTTGGCTGCCTCGCTCAGCTCCTCCAGCGCCTTGTCGATCGTCTCGTTGGCCGTGCTCAGCTGGGCGCGCAGGGAGCCGACGGTCTCCGTCCTCAGGGACTCGGCGGTCTGGGACCGAGCCGCACGCAGGCCCTTGAGGACCCCCTCGATGCCGGGGAACACGGTCTCGGCGAGCAGGGCCGGTTGCGGTGTGGTGACAGCGTGCTGGCGCGGATACCTGGAGATCCGAACGTCCGCGTTGCGGAACGTCGGGTCGCTGAGCCGCCGGTACGTCAGCAGGCGGTGCCGCCGACCGTCTTCGGTGGAGCCGAGGGCGACGTCCGGAAGATACGTGCGTATCTGGCCGGAGAAGATGTCGTGCCCTTCTCCAGCCGCCTCCCTGAAGGCGGGGACGGCATCCCGTTCCAGCCGGAACACCGAGGCGATTCCTACCAGGTTCCGGGCGACCCGGGTCAGTAGCCTTTCCCAGGCCGAATCGCCATTGGACGGCTCCGCCGCGAGCACCATTGGAAGCTCTCGGGACGAATCGGTGAGGGCGGACATCAGCAGGCCGACCGACTCGGGGCCGATCAGGTGAGGTGCCGAGGAGAGCCGTATCGGCCCGTCCGTCACGGTGAAGTGATCGAGAAGCTCACGGACGAGCCGAGGCGGGACCGGTGTGATCGGCCGTCTGCCCGGACTGGGATGGTGCTCCAGCTCGACACCGACGTAAGCCGCTGTCGACTCATGGTCGGCAGCGGACGTGAGCGTCGTCTGCCAGGTCCCTCCCTGTTCTTCCTCCTTGCTCTCCCGCAGGCGAAGCCGCAGCGCGGTCTGATGGCCGTCGGTGTCGTAGGAGTCGGTCACGGTGAGGGTGTAGGCGTCGGTGAGCCGATGGACGCCCGAGGAGAGCTGCGTCGCCAGCCCCTTGCTCTCCAGCCAGGAGGTGAAACACGCGCGGGCTCCCGCGAACATCTGCTCCCGCTCGTCCTCGGGGATCGGCAGTACCGTCCGGTAGACCAGCGGGTTCTCAACACGCTGCTCGTCTCGGACAGATCCGTCCCTGACCCATCGCGGAGTATTCGGCGCGGGCTTGCGGCTGGGCATCGCCAACGGAGTGGGGCTCAACAGTGACCTCCTGCTTGATCGACGAACGGAAGTCGGCCGACACCTACACGGGCAACGCGGGGAACACGGTCACGGAACCGTCCTTGTCGCGGGCGATCTCGATCGCCACGTCCCTCGGGCGACCGCCGACCGTGACGCCACGGCCCAGCTGGTGAATCCTGTGTGCCGCGCTCATCAGGCGATCGACCTCACCGGTCGTGAAGACGGGTCGCAAACCGTTCGGACGCGCCAGTTCCAGGGCTGACAGGCGTACCAGGACAGCGGCGATGCCCGACTCCAGTTCGTCGAGGTGCTGTTGGTCGCGCTTGAGCGCGCGGGTGAAGTTCTCGAACAGGTTGCCGGGGTCGCCCTGGGCGTGCTCGACGGCCTGGAGGACGACGACCCGCCGCTTCAGCGCGATGGCCAGGGAGGCGATCTCGAGGTGGGTGCGGAACATGCCGCCCTGGTCGTCGACACCGGGGAAGGCCGTGGTCAGCGCGCCGAGTTCGACGGCCTCGCCCTCGGGCAGTCCGTCGAGCGCGCTCCGCCAGCGGGCAAGGCGGCCGTCGGCCTTGCTCAGCGCTGTGTCGATGGCATGCACCGCCGAGTCGAGTCCCAGCGAGACACCGAGCCTGCCCTGGTCGAGCAGAATGGCGGTGGCTTTGTCGATGGCTCCGCGGCAGCCGTCGAGTGCGCTGCGCTCGTCTTCGAGCCTGTCCTCCTGAAGTTGCTCCAGCAGTTCCGTGATGTGCTCGATTGCCTGCTGGCGCTGCTGGTCGGCGTGCGCGCTCACCCCCACCGCCACGGCCATGAGCACGAGGGGAGCGGCCACGGTGAGCGCGGCGCCGCCGGCGGCCGCGGCACCGGCGGTCGCACCGGCCCCGCCGACAGCGCCCGCCGATGCCGCTCCTCCGACGGGCACGAACGTCGCTTTGGCGGCGATCTTGCCCGACGTCGTGTTTACGAAGTCCCCGAAGAACTGACCCGCCGCCCCCTTCGGCACCATCGGGCGCAGGATGCCCTGCCCGAGCTGAGCAGCGACCTTCGCCGGGACCACCATGCGATACAGGCTCTCGCCGGAAGCGGTCGCTCTGGCCGCCGTGAGGGAGCTTCGCGTCGATTGCGTGATGAACTGCGACAGGTGTTGCGCCAGGGGACTCGCGGCGTCGAGCGGGATGCCACGGCCGCGGTCGATCCTGTCCGGCAGCGGATGCGCCTCAAGGGTGACGATCGGCTCGTCGGCCAGGACCGCCAGCACTCCGCGCAGTTCGGCCAGGCGCTCGGCCGTCATCGACTCGCCCGCGGTCAACCCGGGCACCCGGACGTCAGCGGTCGCCAGCGTCCACACGGGCACGGTCGTCTTACGGTCGTCAGTCATCGTCTCCCCTTGTTCTTTCCACATGTGCGTAGCCCCGTTGGCGTCATCGCCGCATCTGCACCCAGCCGTGCAGCCCCTCCAGATGCCGCGGCAGTCGGCTCCCCTGCCAACCCAGGACCAGCCGCTCCCGCGCACGGGTGATCATGACGTAGTACGCCATGCGCAGGGTCACAGACGTGGGGTCGGTGGCGGAGTCGGATTCCGCGTCGGCGACGACGACGGTGTCGAAGTCGAGGCCCTTGGCGCTGGCGCGATGGACGAGGACGACGCCCGGGCGGACGAGGTCCAGGTCGCGGTAGCGGCCGGAGGGGGCCGCCGAACTGTAGAGCTGAGGCTCGCGGGCGAGACCGGCCCGTTCGAGGCGCCTCATCAGATCGGCCGCGGTGGGCAGGCGGTTGACGATCACGCCGATGCGCTGCCGCGGCTGCCGTGCGGCCATGGTCACGATGTCCTCGGCGAGATCCTTGTTACCGGAGTAATGGCGCACGACAGGCAGGGAGCCACCTCGCGAGGGCAGGTCGGGGCGGATGCCGCCGCTGCGGAAGTACTCGGCGAGGGAGGCGATCTCGCGGGTGTTGCGGTGGTTGCCGGAGATCTCGGCACGTGCGGTGGAGCGGCCGAGGGCGTCGGTGATCTCGGTGAGGGTGGAGTTCGTCTCGGTGAGTCGCTGGCATTCGTCGGCGAACACCGTGACGGAGGCGGCGGCGAGGCGGACCAGCCGGTAGAAGCCCGGCGGCAGGTCCTGGCCCTCGTCGACGACGAGATGAGGGGTTGCCTCGTCGTCCTCGTCGAGGGTGGCGGCGGCTCGACGGGTGAGTTCCGCCCAGTCGAACCAGCCGTCCTCCGTGCGCGGTGCGTCGTGGCCGAAGTGGCGATGGATCCAGGTGTGTCCCGTGGCGGCGTCGACGGGTGTGCCCTCGACAGCGAGGCCCTGGAGGATTCCGCGCAGGAGCTGGCGCAGGAGGTTGGATCGCGAGATCAGGAAGGTGGGGCGGCCGGTGAGGGCGAGGTGGACGGCTCGGTGTGCGGCGAGCAGGCTCTTGCCGCTGCCGGGCGGGCCACTGACGACGTGGTTGCCGGACAGCGGCAGGGCGTCCAGGCAGTCGCGCTGGGCGGGGGTGAGGTCCGGGTGCAGCACGGGGGTGTTCGCTGTGGTCATGGGTGTCATCCCTGGGCGATGGCGGCGGCGTACTCGCGGCTCGCGGTGAGGACGTCGGTGAAGTAGCCGGGGACCCGTGCGGAGCCGACGACCAGGGCACGGTCGAGCAGGGTGTTGCCGGTCTGGCAGCTCGTCTCGGGCAGCAGGGTGCAGGCGTGGCAGGCGGCCCGGTTGAGGTTGCCGAAGCCCTGGCCGGTGTGCTCGGCGCACAGCGGATCGGCGGAGCACCAGGCGGCCGCCTCCAACATGCGGATGAGCGTCTCGGCGAAGTGCGGTGACTCGCCCTGCCGGACCAGGCCGCCGAGGGTGCCCTCCGCGTCACCGGCGGCCGTGTAGATCAGCAGTCCGTGCTGGCCGTACTCGGGGCGGCCGTAGACGCGTTCGCGCAGGCTGGCGGTGGTGTAGCCGGAGTCGAAGGACAGTTGGCGGATGAGCAGGTGGGCGACGGTGTGCAGGAGCAGGAAGCGCGGCGAGAGTTCGCTGCCGGTCGTCTCGGCGAGCTGTTCTTCGCGGAACGACGCGTCGAGGTCCGTACGGACACCCAGGACGTGGGCCCGGACACGGGGGTCGTTCTCCCAGGCGGTGAGGCGCTGTTCGTCGAGGGTGAGGACGATACCCTCGCCGTAGACCTCGGTCGCGGGGAGCCAGCGCAGGCGGCCGCTGGTGTCTGCAGGTACGAGGGTGCCGCCCGGGGAGTGGCGGCGGAAGCCGGTCAGCGCCCGCACTTCGCGGAGGCGGTCGGCCAGGACGATGCCGCCGATATGGGCGTCGAGGGTGGCCCAGGGCTCCTCCTTCTCGCCGTCGAGGCCGAGTCCGGTGCGGCGGATCCCAAACTCCGTTGTGGCTTCCGGAAGTTGTACGGCGTCGAAGGCGTACCACTCGTCGCGGCTCAGGTCGACCTTTCCGGACTTTCCGGACTCCTGTCGGTCGGGGGACGACGGCGCGGGGGCACCTGTGGCCTCCGCGACGAGCTGGTCGATGAGGCTGTCCGGGGCTTCGGTGTCCTCCTTGATCATGTCGCGGAAGGCGTCGGCCCTGCGCTTGCCGAGTGCGTCGAGCAGGTGCGGCCAGTAGTCGTGGCCCAGGACGGCCTCCGCCAGGTTCCGCTCCGCGCGCGGCGCTTCGGCGGTCTGGGGGATGTCGAGGGCCGAGTAGACGACCGGGTAGTAGACGTTTCCGGCGGTGCGCTGCACGTTGTGCACCTGGTGGCCGCAGGCCGTCCTCGCGTCCCAGTGCTGCCAGGGGTTGCGGCCCGAGCAGCGTCCGCCCTGGGGGCCGAGGACGTCGAGCAGGTCGCGTTCGGCGCCGCAGGGCTTGCCGCCCTCCCTGATCGCGTCGCAGCGCACCGAGAGTGCCTCGAGTCCCGAGGCGCGGTCGGCGACGCGGAAGCTGAGCCGGCCCGCCTTCCATGCCTGCTTCGACTCGGAGCAGGAGTCGCGCAGTTCGGGCGCGAGCTTGGAGTGGGCCCAGTACCACCAGTCGACGTCATCGAGGTGGCCGTCCGGGCAGATACGGACGAACCGCATCGGGGTGAGCCGGGGTGCCGCTGCGCACGACGTGCAGACGGGCGGCTCGCCCGGCTTCTCGTGCTCGCGCAGGAAGCGGACCATGGCCCGGCAGGAGCCGCAGAACAGCCATCCGGGGAAGCGCACATAGGGAACGCCGGGGCGATCGGCCTTGTCGTAGCGGTCGTTGAGGGTGTGGGGCGCGGCGTAGAAGCCCATGACGCCGAGGCGGGTGGCGAGCCGTTCGGAGGGGACGGGGGTCTTGAGGTCCGGCCACCTCTCGATACCGGCGGCGACGAACGACTCGCCCTGGACGTCGAGTACCGCGCCCACACCGAACGGCAGCACGGTCTGTGCCTGGCGGACCCGGAGTTTGCGCTTCACTTTCCTGCTCCCGTCACGGTGATCTGGCACTCGCGGTCGACGCTGCGCATGGAGTTGAGGGTCTCCCACAGGCCGTAGCGCTGCTCGAAGACCTTGAGGAGGTTGTGCTGGCCCTTGCCCTGGCTGCGGTAGTAGAGGTCCTTGCCCTCGGCCGCTGCGGTGCCGGCCTGCCGGTACCAGTCGTCCAGGAGGTAACCGAGTTCCGTTCGTACGTCGGCGCGGACGGCGTCGGCGTCGGCTCCTGTGGCGCCATGCTCGGCGGTCGCGGCTCGCTCGGCGAGAACGTCGGCGATCCGCCCCGCGTCTTCCTTGTGGTCGGTGATGCGTCCGGCCCGGTTCTCGGCGGCCAGGCCGAGCCGGTGGCGGACCAGGATGACCAGCGCGGCGTGCAGGGCGCGGCGGCGGGCGGGCAACGACCAGGGTGTGACGCTGGCGGGTTCGACGTAGCGGTAGAGCGCCCGGTGGTAGTCCATGAAGGTCTCGTAGTGGGAGCGGTCGCGCGGACGTGTGGCGTTGAAGTAGGTGACGACGAGTCCCGGCACCTTGTGACGGCCGACGCGACTGGTGGCCTGGATGTACTCGGCGGTCGTCTTGGGCTGGCCCTGCATGAGCATGTACGCGAGCCGCTTCACGTCGACGCCGACGGAGAGCATGTTGGTGCACGGCAGGAAGGACACCGACCGGGGGTCCGTCCAGGGCTTTTCGAGGCGGTCGAGGAGAATGGGCTGCTCGGCGCGCGGCAGGTTGCTGGTCAGCTCCTGTACATCGCCGTCGCTGAGCGCGCGTACACCGACGCCCTCGTCGAGGCCGCGGAGCTGGGCGGGGATGTCGTCGCCGGCCGCGGTGACCGTACGGCCGAGCTCGCGCAGGCTGTGGTGGTAGGCGACCAGGGTCCAGTAGTCGTCGCGGTGTTCCTCGGGGAGCTGGTGGACGCCCTGGAGCATGGCCGCGGTGGTGGCGACGGCGCCTCGGCCGGCGGTGTGGCCCTGTGCCATGACGCCGAGGTAGAGGCGGCCGGGGCTGCCGGTGTCGGGGACGGCGAAGAAGCTGTCGCGGGCGTCGAGTCCGGACGGCGGGAAGAGCTGGACGTCCTGGTGGTGCAGGGCGCGGACCTGTTCGGCGGAGCGCCGGATGGTGGCCGTGGCGGCAACGATCTTGGGCGGGCGGCCGTCCGGGCCCGTGCACAGCTCCAGGACGGCCGCCTCGTAGAGGCCGACCGTGGTGCCGAGCGGTCCGGTGAGCAGGTGCAGCTCGTCCTGGATGATCAGGGACGGGGGCCGGTGGCCGGTGCCCGCGCCGAAGAGGCGGCCGGAGTCGGGCTCCCAGGCGAGCCGGGCGAACTTGTCGACGGTGCCGAGGACGAACGTGGGCGGATCCTTGTAGAGGTGCTGGTCGACGACGGCGACGGGCAGGACGTCGTGGAAGGCGCACTCGTCGCGGGTGCAGTGGAAGGCGAACTCGTCCGCCCCGGCCCGGACTCCGTAGTCGGAGCGGACGCTGGACTTGGCCGACGGCAGGATGCGGGTGCCGCACCACGGGCAGCGGTCGAGAATGAAGATGTCCTCGGGGTGGCTGGCCTCGCGCTGCTCGTCGAAGGCGGCTTTGGCCGCCTCGAACTTGTTCGGAGTGGTGGTGTCGCCGACCCACAGGCCGATGGTGATGGGTTCGTCACCGAGGCCGAGTCCGGGTTCGGTGCGGCGGAGGTGCTCCAGGGCGCAGATCGTGGTGGCGGCGCGCTGGAACTGCTGGGTGGTGAGCAGACTGAGCGTGTAGCGGCTGATCACGGTGGTCCCGCCGCCTTCGCCGCGGATCCGGCGCAGGGCGATGGTGAAGGCGGCCAGGAGCAGATAGGCCTCGGTCTTGCCACCACCGGTGGGGAACCAGATCAGGTCGGTGGTCTCGCGGTCCCGGTGGCCGGGATCGGTGACGCCGTCGAGTGCGAGGAGGAAGAAGGCGAGCTGGAAGGGGCGCCAGGTGGCCTCGGGATCGACGGGCGGGTCGAGGGCCACGGCGTCGGAACGATGCCACCTCTGCCCGGCCTGGTCGGGGGCGGAATGCCGCATCTGGAGCAGCATGGCGCGCTGGGCGATCCGGAAGGCGTCCAGGAGTTCGGGGCGGTCGGGGTCGCACAGGGTACGCACGCCGGCCTCGATACGGGTGACCGCCTGGCGGACGCGGTCGAGGATCCGCTCCGCGGCCTCGCGGCCCCAGGGCGGCACCTCGACGGATCGCTGACCGACGTACCAGGCGTGGTACGAGGCGGCGAACTCAGCTAGTTCCTCACGGAGTTGGTCCCTGCCGACGGCCGGGTCGGCCAGGTGGGAGATCGTGAGCGCGGGGGCGTCGATCGGGCCGCCGGGCCGGACGGCGGGCACCTCGGCACGCGGCAGGGCCTCACAGGCGAGGAGTTCGACACCGCCGTCCTCGCCGCGCTCCTCGCGGACGGCGCAGCCGTGGCCGACGGCGTGGGTGACGACGTGCCGGTACTGGAGGCGCAGTTCGCGTTCCTCGGGATCGCGGCTGGCGAGCCGGACACTGGGATACGGCAGCACGGCGCCGTCGACGGGGCGGACGCTGAGCCGGCACTGGAACAGCATGTCGTCCCAGTCGGGCGCCTTGTCGTCGGCTCCGTAGTGGTGCTTCTCGTTGACCAGGGCCACGGTGACGAGGGTGCCCGTGCCGTAGGAGCGGCGGGTCACCTGGATCTTCGCGCGCTCTTCGAAGACGGGTACCTCCTCACGGTCGGGGCCGATCGTGTGGGTCTCGGGCTTGAGGGGGACGCGCTGCCAGCGCCGCCCGCGCCCGGGTTCGTTGCGCTGCGTCTCGTAGCGGGCGGCGGCACAGGTGACCTCCACGTCCACGGCATCGGTGTAGAAGCTGATACCGAGCGACGCGGGCAGCCAGCTGTTGGTCTCGGGCACGGGGTCGGTGGCCGGGTCCACGTCGGGGGCGTCCTGCTCGGCGCCGGGTGCCTCGAGGGCGTCGGCGGCGAGGGCGAGCCGGCGCTGCCGGTCCGCCTGCTGCGGATAGAGCGTGCCCATCAGGTACTGCCGGTCCGGCGGTGCGTCGAGCACCTCGTCGTCAGGGCCGACGGGCCCGACGAGCTGGCGGGTGAGGTAGTCGACCAGCTCCTGGCGCGGGTCCATGTGCGGGGTCCTTCGGATCAGGGTCGGGTCACGGGAGGGGGCGGCAGTGACTCCGTCGGAATCAGCGGGGTCAGGACATCAGCGAACGACGACAGGTCCGGGCGGTCGGCTAGGCCGGGGATAAGGTCACCGAACGCGGGGTCGTCGCCGACGAGCCCTCCCGGCGGGCTGTCTGATCCTGCGCACCTCCTCCACTTCGGCGAAGGTGAGACCACTGGCGTAGGCCACGTTGTCGACCGTCGTGGCACGGCCCTCGCTCGAGAGCTCGCGCTCGGCCTTGGCGACCTTGCCGATGTTCGCGCGGACGTCCGCGGGGAGTCGGACCCGGGGGCCTTCGTCAGCGACGGCCCGGATGATGGCGTGCTGTATGCACGAAGTCGCATAGGTCGAGAACTTGTTGCCCCTGGAGGCATCGAATCTGCGGACCGCGCTCAGCAGTCCGATGCTTCCGTGCTGGACGAGGTCCTCGATGTCCAGTCCGCGCCCTTGGTAGCCCTGCGCGATCTTCCGCACGAGCCGCTGGTTGTGCAGCACCAGGCACTCGTAAGCGCGCCGCCGCTCGCTGTCGCGGGGCAGCGCCGCGATCTCGTCCTCCGGAACATCGCGGGCGAGGAGGCCGGTACCGCCACGTAGGAGAAGGGCGAGGCCGACTTCCTCGTCCGCCTTCAGCACCACACTGGCTGCGTCCGAGCGCCACCGGTCTTCCTCCAGGACGGCTCGGGCGGCGCGAACGGCGTCGGCGAGTCCGGCGTCCTCGGCAGGGGAAGCAACAAGGACATGCGTCCTGCCGATCGGAGGCTTCACGGGTGCGGACCGGAACGTCGTAGCCGGAGCGGGCGCGACGGAGCGGACGTCACGACGCTCCCCTGGTTCTGCTCGCCCGCGGGGCGTTCCAGGTCGAGTGATCGGGAAGTCGGCGGTCAGCTCGCGTGCTTCGCCAGGGCTCAGCCCGTGGAGCCGCACCACACCATCGTGGGCGAGCCTGCTGACAGTACCGTTGACGGCGGCGTAGCGGGCCAGCATGCGCCGGGCTTGGGCCAGGCGTCTGGCTGCCTCGGTTCCGGTCGACCCGGGTTCAGCGGAGGGGGCCGGCGGGGCGGACACCTTCGACGGCGGGGGCGCAATCGGCACCTCAAGATCGGTGACGGGCGCGGGGCGCGGGTTCACCCGTCCCGGGCTCGGCTTCACGTGAATGCCGGCAACGGCCAGCTTGTTACGAAGCTTTCCCCGCTGTTCGTCGGTCCTCAGCCCGAGTCTGTCCGCCTCCTGAGCGAAGGCCCGCTGACTGACAACGCCCGCGCGAGAGGCGCAGTCCTTCAGCCTCTCGATGACAGACGGCAACTCCGCCTCTATCAAGCGCCGTTCGACCTCGGTCACCGGCTCCCCCTCATGCCGCCGCTCCGACCAGCCCGCCGGAGACTTCCATACTTTACGACCGGAGTAGTCACTTCCTCAACATATTCTGTGCATACGTTTACTTGTACTCCTAGTCTTTTGACAGTGTCAACAGGTAAGATGGCGGCGTTCGCGAAGGCCTCGCCCCACCCGGAAGGTCGCCCATGTCCCAGCCCGAACGCCTCCCCGGCACAACCGAGTTCCGCATCAAACTGCCCAAGGGCGGCGAGGCGCGCGGGTACCTGCTCTCCGAGTTCGGCGGTAACGGCACGCACAAGTTCCTCCTGCTGGAGGGGTCGTCGGTGGCCGCCGACGCCTGGCCCGGACTCGGTGACCACGCCCGCCGGAACCGCGCGGACCTGCGGGCGGACGGCGGTCTCATCAACGCTCCCGCCGATCCCGGAGCGCCGCGGCTGGAGCGTCACTGGCTGGCGACTCGCGACATCGAGTGCAACTCGTCGTCGGCCGCCGCCTCGCTCGTCTACGGCTACGACGCCTCCGGCCCGGAGTCCTGGCGCACCGCGGAGGGTCATCCGCTCGCCGACTACCTGTCCACCGGCTGGCGTGCCCCGCGCAAGGCGTGGCTGGTGCGCGGCTCCAACGTCTCGGGGCACAACCTGGTGCGGCAACTGTGGCTGCCGGAGGGGATCGTCTCCCTCGCGGGCACGCATCTGCCGCCCATGGAGGAAGCCGAACCGACCAAGAGCGCGCTGCGCCGCTTCGTGGAGGAGGGCTACGAGGGGGCGGCGTCGTACAACCAGAAGCGGGGGCTCGTCGACGAACTGCACGCGTTCCTGACCCAGATGCGCATCGGTGACACCATCGCCACCATCGGCGACGGCCGGCTGCACCTCGGCCGGATCACCGGGGAGTCCGTACAGACCGCGTCGCCCGGCGGATTGTCCAACCTCCGCAGGACCGTCTCCTGGCTGCCGCAGAGCCATGCCTATGAGGAACTGCCGGAGGAGGTCCAGCAGAAGCTGTCCGTACAGCACGACGTCGTCGACCTGACCGGTGTGCTGGACGCACTCGACGGGCTCACAGGAGAGACGGTCCTCACGGCCCCGAGAGCAACCGGTGACACCGGCGGGCACGCCACCGCGGAACGGCCGGCGCAACGTGAGCTGTCCCTTCCCCAGGTCACCGAGGAACTCGTCGCCGACCTCCTGGTCCACGACCGCGCGTGGCTGGAGGAGATGCGCGAGCTCCTCATCGACGAGCGGCAGTTGGTGTTCTACGGCCCTCCGGGCACCGGCAAGACCTATCTGGCCATGAAACTGGCCGAATACTTCGGTGGCGGTCCGGAGCAGGTCAAGATCGTGCAGTTCCATCCCTCCTACGCCTACGAGGACTTCTTCGAAGGGTTCCGGCCGGTGGAGGATGCCGAGACCCGGGAGGTGGCCTTCCGGCTGACAGCGGGCCCCCTGCGCGAACTCGCGGACCTCGCCTCTCGCGAAGGCAACCGGCACATCCCGCACTTCCTGATCATCGACGAGATCAACCGCGCCAATCTGGCGAAGGTCTTCGGCGAGCTGTACTTCCTCCTGGAGTACCGGACGCGGTCCGTCCGTCTCACGTACTCCGGAGACGACTTCGCCTTGCCGCCCAACCTCTTCGTCATCGGCACGATGAACACCGCCGACCGGTCGATCGCCCTCGTGGACGCCGCGATGCGGCGCCGTTTCGCGTTCGTGGAGCTGTCCCCGCGCGCCGAGCCGACCGCCGGGCTGCTCGCGCGCTGGCTGAAGCGCGACGGCAGGGACCCGGAGCCCGCTCGTCTCCTCGATGCCCTCAACGCCCTGATCGATGACGCCGACTTCGCCATCGGTCCGTCGTACCTGATGAAGCCGGGCGTGTACCGCGACGGCGGCCTCGAACGGACCTGGCGCACGAAGATCCTCCCACTGCTGGAGGAGCACCACTACGGCGAGGGCCTCGACATCGCCGCCCGCTACGGCCTCGACTCCCTGCGCGAGCAGCACCCGTGACTGCGCCCGACGTCTCGCTGCGCGAATACGGGCCCGCCGTCTCCGTCGCGCTGAGCGCCGAGGCCGGGCGGGCCCTGGCCGCCTCCGGCATCCTGCAGAGCGCAACCCCCGATCCCTGCCGGAGCGGGCACTGGCTCCTGCGTGCCGGCAGCCGGGTCGGCGCCGTACGCACACCCGGCGGTCCCGTCGTGCGGATCACACCCAAGACCCCCGTGAGTCGGCTGTTCTTCCTTCTCGGGTTCAGCCTCGATCCTGCACGTGCCTGGCGCGACAGCCGGGAAGGCACCGTCGACACCGGAGCGTACGACGACGTCGTGCCCGCACTCGCTCACACCGTGGAGCGACAGATCGACGCGGCACTGCGGCGGGGCTCCCTCCAGGGCTACCAGGAAGTGGAGGAGTCCGCGCTGGTCGTGCGCGGGCGGCTGCGCGAGGCCGAGCAGATCCGGCGGCACTTCGGCCGCACACCACCCGTGGAGATCGCCTACGACGCGTACACCGCCGACACCGCCGAGAACCGCATCCTGCGCGCCGCCACCGAGCGGTTGCTGCGGCTGCCGGGCGTTCCCGGTCCCGTCCGACGGCGTCTCGCCCATCAGCGCGCACGTCTCGCCGAAGCGCTGCCACTGGTACGGGGGCAGGAACTGCCGCGTTGGCATCCGTCACGCCTGAACTCCCGCTACCAGCCCGCGCTGCGGCTCGCCGAGGCCGTCCTGCGGGGCACCTCACCGGAACACCGGCCAGCCGGTTCCGAACCACTCACCGTCGACGGCTTCCTGCTCGACATGAACAAGTTGTTCGAGGACTTCGTCACGGTCGCCCTGCGTGAGGCCCTTCGAGAGCACGGCCTGGTCTCCCGCCTTCAGGACCCACACCACCTCGACGCCGCGGGTCTCGTGCGGATACGCCCTGATCTTGTCGTCCGCACCGGCGACGGCCGCATTCCACTCGCCGTTGTCGACGCCAAGTACAAGGTCGAGAAGGCCGACGGACTCCTCAACGCCGACCTGTATCAGGCGCTGGCTTACGCCACCGTGCTCTCTCTGCCCGAGGCGCATCTGGTGTACGCCGCGGGACGGCAGCCCGAGCGCTTCCATGAGGTGCGCGGAACGACGGCAGGGCCGGGCGGACGAGGAGTGCGGCTGTACCGGCACAGCCTCGATCTGTCCCGCGAGCCCGGACAGCTCCTGTCGACTCTGAAGGAGATCGCCGGACGGCTGGCCGGGGCCACCCCACATCCATGACCATGGAACACCGTCAGGCAGAAAGGAAGGGACCTCATGCCCCGGCTCGCCTTCGCCCAGAGCTTCTGGGACGGCTACGACACCCTGGAGAAGCCGGTTCGAGCCGGAGTGCGCAAGGCCATGGCGAAATTCCAGGCCATGAGCGTCGCCGAACTCAACGCGGACAAGGGACTGCACCTGGAGTCCGTCGAGAACGCCCGTGACCCGCGCATGCGCACCATTCGGATCACCGACTTCTGGCGGGGCGTCGTCCTCGCCCCCGACGACGGCAGTGACATGTTCCTCCTGGTCAATGTCCTACCTCACGACGACGCCTATACCTGGGCGGCAAAGCGTCTGTACAGCGCGAACTCCGCGACCCGGGCCCTGGAGGTACGCAACGCCGTCGCCCTGGACGAGCTGACACCGCTGTACGAGACGGCCGCACGCACGGCTCCACGGCTGCTGTTCGCGGACGTCTCCGACGGCACACTGCGTGAACTCGGCATCGACGACCAGGTGCTGCGCGCCGCGCGTTCACTTGTGGACAAGGCTCAATTGGACGCGTTCGCCACACTCCTACCGGAAGATCAGCTGGAGGTGCTGCAGTACCTCGCCGAGGGTTTCAGCCCGGAGGAGGTCTACCGCGACGTCGTGGCTGTCCGTCGACCCGCCGATGCGCCCGCCGAACCCGTGGAGGACCTGGCCACGGTGATCGCCAACACTCCGGCGCGCATCCGCCTGGTCACCGGGCCGCAGGAGCTGGAGGAGATCCTGGAGAAGCCGTTCGACGCCTGGCGGGTGTTCCTTCACCCCTCCCAGCGTCGCGTCGCCTACCGCACCTCCTACGGGGGTCCCGTGCAAGTCACCGGCGGCCCCGGGACAGGCAAGACGGTGGCTGCCCTGCATCGGGTCAAGCACCTGTTGGGCCGCTCCGAAGACGGCCGTGTCCTGCTCACCACGTACACGAACGCGCTGGCTGCCGGACTGCGTGAGATGCTCGGCCTGCTACTCGACGAGGACGAGCAATTGCTGGCGCGGGTCGACGTAACGACGGTCGACGCTTGTGCGAACGGCATCGTGCGCGCGAAGTCGGGGGCCGCGCCCAAGCCGGTCGGGGACCGGGAGCAGCGGCAGTTGTGGGAGAGGGTGGTCAAGCAGCTCGGTCTGCCGTTCACCGCCCAGTTCCTGGCCCAGGAGTACCGGCACGTCGTACTCGGCCAGAACCTCCGCGATCTCGACGCCTACCTCGGCGCGAGCCGCCGCGGTCGAGGCATCGGTCTCGGTCCGACGCGCCGCCGGGAGGTGTGGAGCGGCGTGGAGCGGTTCGAACAGTTCCTGCGCGACCGCGGCGAGACGACTCACCTGCGCGTCTGCGCCCGCGCGGCGGAACTGCTCGCCGGGGAGCCGGCTCCGTATGCCCACGTCGTCGTCGACGAGGCGCAGGACCTGCACCCCGCGCAGTGGCGTGTCCTGCGCGCTGTCGTCGCACCCGGCCCCGACGACCTGTTCGTCACCGGCGACCCGCATCAGCGGATCTACGACTCCCGTGTGTCGCTCGGATCCCTGGGCATCACCACCGCCGGCCGCAGCTTCCGGTTGCGCGTCAACTACCGCTCCACCGAGGAGATCCTCGCCTGGTCTGCGAGTCTCCTCGCGCCCGTCACCGTCGACGCGCTCGAGGGCGAGGGAACGGACTCACTGGCTGGGTACCGGTCTCTCCTCCACGGACGCCGCCCCCAGGCACAGGGGTACGCAACCCGGCAGAAGGAGACCGAGGCCCTGGTCGACCGGGTCCGGGCGTTGCTCGCCGAGGGTCTCGCACCGCACGAGATCGGCGTATGCGCACGTTTCAACCTTTCCCTGGACGCGGCCGAGGAGACACTGAAGTCCGCGGGCGTCCCGGTGGTACGCGTCAAAGGACAGGTCGCGCAGGGGACCGAGGGCATACGGCTGGCCACGATGCACGCGATGAAGGGGCTGGAGTTCCGAGCGGTTTCCGTTCTCGGTGTCGCCGACGGCACCGTCCCGTTCACGCGGGAGATCACACCGCGCGAGGCGGACGCGCTGCAGCACGACGCCGACCTGCTCAGGGAGCGGTGCCTGCTCTTCGTCGCCTGCACCCGTGCTCGCGAAGCGCTGAGCGTGACGTGGAGCGGAACTCAGAGCCCGTTTCTGCCACGCGCCGCCTGACGGAAACGGTCGCCCTGCACGGGCCGGTGCGTGGCACCCACTTTGGTGCACCGTGCACCGGCCTCACTCATCCGGGGCCAGGGCGCCCGTGGCAAGGCCGTCACGGGCGACCTCGGCCAGCTGCCGGCTCAGCTCGTCGACCTTGCGCATTCCCTCCTCGTATGCGGACAGGGCTCGGAAAGCCGAGCCGTACCGACGCTGCTCGTCGATGTTCATACGAGGGATACGGGCGCCCCTGGCGTCAAGGCGGTAGGTCCCGCTGGCACTTGTGGACCGGCGGGTATTGACGGAGCTGCGCAGGAATCCCTGCAGATAGTCCGTGTCGAGCTGTTCACTGGCCGAGACCGGTTCCGGACCGTCGTACGTCACGAGCCCGGCGCGGGCGAGATCCGCGACGCTGGTGGTCGCGGTGTCCAGGGAACCCGATCCACCTCCCGCCGCAAGCTCGGGCAGGAGTGTGGCGAGTCGGCGGATCTGGTCTTCCAGCTCCTTCCGCAGGGCTGCGTACTCACCGGGATAGTCGCGGTGCCGGGACCGGAGATGGCTACCGGGGGTCAGGTCGACGGTGTCGTCGAGCAGTTCGATCAGGGGCACGTCGGCGACCTGGTCGGGGCGTGGTTCCAGGCTGCCGTCGGGGCTGTTGCCGGTCAGGTCGACCATGCGCACGGTGTGGTTCGTATCCGCACTTGCGGTGCTCTCGGGACGCTGCAGACACCACAAATGCACGGGCAGGGCGTGAGAGGTCGCCGTCCCTGGCGGCAGGGCGACCACTTGGCGCACGATGCCCCGACGTACAAGTTCTGCTCGGATGCGGCGGCCCGCCTTGCGGTAGGCGACCGAGGCCGGCATGACCATGAGGACCTGGCCGCCGGGCACGGTGTGCGCATAGGCATGCTGGAGCCACGCGAGCTCCCCTTCGGCCTTGGAAGGGGTACCGAGTTCCCAGCGGGCGTCGAGCAGCAGCTCCTCTCGCCCCCACTCAGTCACGCCAGCTGGCGGGTCGCAGACCACCAAATCCGCCTTGAGGTCCGGCCACTCGTCCGCTCGAAGGGAATCACCTGCCACGATGCGCACGCCTGATCGGCCCAGGGCGTCAGCGCGGAGCTGTGCGAAACGGGAACTGTCGGCATCCATCTCCTGGCCGCAGCAACGCATCCTGGCTTCGGAGGCAACGGACAGGAGCAGCACCCCGATTCCACAGGCCGGGTCGAAGACCGTGGCGTCGCCTGGCGGCTCGGGAGCGAAGTGGCTCACGGCCCGCACCACGCGCTCGGGAGTCACCTGGTCCGATCCCGCACGCCGAGCGGAATCCATGAACCGTTCAGTCAGTCCGTTCATGAGGTCGACGGGCGCTTCGGTTTGAGCGAGCTCCCGTACACGGGTGGCGACGTCATCGGGCAGTCTCGGCTCATGTTCTCCGGCCAGCACCGCAGCCACCTCTGCCAGGCCCGTGATCATCTGTTCCCCGTACGCGCCCCGCATGGCCTGCCACAGCTCGACCTCGGGTGACACCTCCTGGCCTTTGCGCTGCTTGTCCAGCCACTCCTGGACCTCGGCGAGCGCATAGAGCGGACTGTTCGCGGCACCTCCCGCCGGCGCGGGGAAGTCGTCGTAGCGCCGACGCCAGTTGGAGACAGCGGCCCGAGTGACTCCGGCCAGCCGAGCGATCTCGGAACCGGTGACCATTGGTCCGACCGATGAAGTGGCATTGTCCGTCATAGTTCCAGCGTACACGGGTCGTCGATCTCATTTCGAGAGCGACACCTGTTGACGTCGTACACACATTAATGTCAGCATCCTCTGTGTACCTGGTTCTCATGGGCCAGTGCGACATCGGCGTGCCCTCGCCTCAGCCGCCCTCATTCCTGTCCCGATCCCGCGCCTCAGGGCTGCCCAAGCCTGCCTCACGCATCTGTCCTTGTTCCGTCCAGCCACGACCCGAAGGCATCGACGTGCCCCTCTCGCCCCTCAGACCTCTCCCTCACTGCCCCACGGAGGCACGCCTTGGTATCCAGCACCGCAGTACGCACCGTTTACCGGCTGTCCGGCGTCGCCCCCACCCCGGAGGCTATGCTCGACGCTCTTGACGCCGAACTGCTGGACAGGCTCGGTGCCGATCCATATTTCCCTGAGGTGCTCGGGGTTCCGGCCGTGTACCTCACCTGCGGGATGGAGCACACCAAGGCCCCATGGTGCGAACCCATGTCGCGCACCACCGGCATCACCGTCACGGAAAGCGTTCGGCGCACCGCCGCCGTGCTCCTGCTCACCATCGACGGCATCGTGTACGCCATCGGCTGCGACCAGGGGTACCGGCTGATCCCCGACCACCTCAAGGACAAGCGCTTCGGTCTATCCTTCGCCATCCGGCAGATGGATCCGAACATGATCCGCGGGGCTGTCTCGAAGACTCTCGGGCAGACGCGCACCGACATCTCCCTGGTTCCGGGCGGCGCCCCGGTCCCCCTGCTCGGCATCCGTGACCACTCGCGCATCGTGCGCAGCCTGGGCGGATACCTCGACGACCTCCCGCTCACCCGGTCGCGGTACACGCGCGGAAAGGCCGTCAGTGCCCAGGGCGGATGCGGGCTGAGGATCGCCCTCGGAGTCGAACCTGAGGCCCTGATCTCCGACCTGCGGACGATCGCCAGGATCTGCCGCGAAGACATCCCGCACCAGGAGCTGGAGTTTGTCGACCACATCGCGCCGGTCAGCGACACGACGACCCTCGACACCCTCGACCAGGCCCTGGACGACCGTCTCGGCCGGCCCGCCGACGGACGGATCTCCGTCTCCGTCCCCTCGGAACATCACGTGGCATACGCGGTGGCCACCACGTACATGACGCAGATCAACAGCCCCGGAGCGCTGCGCTCCGACAATTTCGACCTCGGCTACGTACTCACCCGGGCCCGACTCGCACCGCCCGGTCGACGCCTCAAGTCGCTGCGCGAGGGGACCGTGACCCTTGCCAGGGACCGCCGGGCCGGCACCGTCGATACGCTCGCCGTCACCAGTTCACTGACTTGGTTGGAGACCGGCATCTCCCTCGGCTCCCGCCGGTTCTTCCTGATGGAGGGTGAGTGGTACGAGGCCGGGGCCGCCTACGTGGAAGAGTGCCAGGCCACCGTGGCGGCGTGGTTGTCTCCCTCGCCCTCCATCTCCCTTCCCGCCTGGATCGACGGTGAGTCCGAGAACGACTACAACAACAGGGTGGCTGACGACCGGCCCGGCTGGCTCTGTCTCGACACCAAGAACGTCACCAATCCTCTCCGGCCCAGGGACCAGGTCGAGATCTGTGACCTGCTGGTGCCTGACGGCACCCTGGTCCTCGTCAAGCGCGCGGGCAGTTCCGGCCCGCTGAGTCACTTGTTCAGCCAGGCCAGGGTGGCGGTGGAACTGCTCCAGGAGTCCGCACAGGTCCGTGCGGAGTTCACTGCGAAGGTGGCCCGGCTCAGCGGGGGCAAGTGCTTGCTGCCGGACGACTTCACGCCCAAGCGCATCGTCCTTGCCGTACTTCTCAAGAACCGTGAGAACCTCACCCCGGAGTCCATCTTCGGCTTCTCCCAGATCACCATGGCCCAGACTGCGAAGGCCCTGACCGCACGAGGGGTAACTGTCGAGGTCGTCGGTATCCCTCAAGGCGGCTCAGACGCACTTCCCTTGGCCTCGTGTCACGTAGGGGTCGGGGCGGCGGGCCTTGGCTGACAACCTCGGACGCCGGTCCGATCTCGGCGTCGCGCGAGTTCAGCCGCCGCCGACACTCGAGCCAAGTCGCCCAATTACGGGGCGGGGCCATCGCCGAGGAGAGCTGGTGAAGCTCCCTTAGTCAACAAGTTGGCATCGGCGCGCCGACACGAACAGTCAAGCGAGCAGCGGCTCTACCAGTGAATCCTGACCGGCGCATGTATCGCCAGGCCAGGGACCAACGCCCCCTGTGGCCCACCGCCGCCGCCAAGGCATCCACCAGGCCGGAGTGATCTGCAGTACATCACGCAGCGTTCACCAGCCCGGAATACTGCGCGTCCACGAGCAATTGTTCGGCGCCCGCGGGCCGGGGGCCGCGCCGTCGTCGCGCCCAGGACAGGGCTGCAAGCAGCAGAACAACCGCGGGGTGCCAAGGTCGCACCCCTCGTTATCGGCATGCAGCTTGTGCCGGACTACCCAAGGTGTTCGTCGCCTGTCACACCAGTGACCTGCGTTTTCAGCGTCACCGCGCCTGCCCTGGCCGTCCTCCTCATCACCATCGGGCTCACACTTCCCGCGGCGACTACGCACCTACATCCAACAGGTGACCAACGAACTTCTCGACGACTGGGAACAGCACGGACAAGCCGACCTAGTAGAGGACCTCGCCATCCCGCTCCCGGTAACCGTCATCTGCGAGATGGTCGGTGTACCGGAACCCGACGCACGGAAGTCCGCCGCTGGTCGAACGATCTAATCCAGGGCATCCACCAGGGCCAAGCCGACGGCGGCGTGCTCAGCCAGCGTGGCGGCGACGACATCCGCATGGTCGGCGACGGTCTCTCGCGGCCGAGATCACCGTGGACCAGATGCTCGTCAGTCCGATGTCCCGTTGCCGCGAGTCGGCCGCGCTGCTGACCGCCGCGCTTGAACCGGCAGACGTACGAGTGGACGAGCGCCTGGGCGCCAAAACCAGCGGCCACCTCGGGGGCCGGCGCAGGGACCTCGCAGCAACCGAGGCCGCCCGTCAAGGTGTGCCCAGCCACCAGCTCTGCATACCGGGCGGCGAGCCATCCGAGTACGTCCGAGCCCGCTACGTACGCCTGTGGGATGAGGCACGCGCCGGACCGCACCCTACGACAGTCCTCATCGGGCACGGTGAGGGAATGGCCTGCCTTCTGCTGCGGCTGACCGGGAACGGCTTCGATTGCTACCTCGAGCACGTGCCCGGATCCGCAGGCGTCACCTGGATCGAGGTGGACGAGGAGGCCCCTCGAATCCGACTGATGAACGTGCCGGCCGCGGACCTGGCCGGTCACCTCACGGCCCGTACCGCCCGATGACAACGCGGGCGGTACGGGTGCGAGAAAGACGGTCAGGCGGTCTCAGCGCCGCCGAAGCGTGCACGGTAGGACTCCAGGTCCTCCTCCGTGATCTTCGCGAAGAGCACCGGCGGGACAGTGAACGCGGTGCCGCCCGGAACCGCGTCCAGGGCCTTGGCCTGCTCTGCGGTCACCCAGGTCGCCGTGTCGCCCTCCAGCGCGAAGGCGCCGCGCATGGCAGCCGCCGTAGCCGGAATGAACGGCTCGGAGGCCACCGCGTACAGGTGGATCAGGTTCATCGCCGTACGCAGGGTCAGCGCGGCGCCGTCCGGGTCGGTCTTGATCTCCAACCAGGGAGCCTTCGCCTCAAGGTAGGAATTGCCCGCGGACCACAAGGCACGCAGCGCGGCGGCCGCCTTGCGGAACTGGAGGGCCTCCATCTGCTCCTCGTAATCGGCGAGCAGCCGTGCGATCTCCTCGCCCAGCTTGGCCTCTGCCTCGCCGGCGGTGGCGCCCGCCGGGACCTCGTCGCCGAACCGCTTCCGGGAGAAGGACAGCACGCGGTTGACGAAGTTGCCGAGGGTGTCGGCCAGGTCCTTGTTGACCGTGGCGGTGAAGTGCTCCCAGGTGAAGGAGGAGTCGTCGGACTCGGGGGCGTTGGCGATCAGGAAGTAGCGCCAGTAGTCGGCGGGCAGGATCTCCAGGGCGGCGTCCGTGAAGACGCCTCGCTTCTGGGAGGTCGAGAACTTGCCGCCGTAGTAAGTCAGCCAGTTGAAGCCCTTGACGAGGTCGACCTTCTTCCACGGTTCGCGCACGCCGAGCTCGGTGGCCGGGAACATCACCGTGTGGAAGGGGACGTTGTCCTTGGCCATGAACTGGGTGTAGCGGACGGTGTCATCGGCCTCGTACCACCACGACTTCCAGTCGCGGGTCTCGCCGTCCGCGGCGGCGTCCGCCCACTCCTTCGTCGCGCCGATGTACTCGATCGGGGCATCGAACCAGACGTAGAAGACCTTGCCGTCGGCCGCGAGCTCCGGCCAGGTGTCGGCCGGGACCGGGACACCCCAGTCCAGGTCGCGGGTGATCGCGCGGTCGTGCAGGCCCTCGGTCAACCACTTGCGAGCGATGGCCGTGGACAGGTGCGGCCACTCCTCGCTGACTGCGTCGATCCATGCCTCGACCTCGTGCTGGAGCTTGGACTGCAGCAGGAAGAGGTGCTTGGTCTCGCGGACCTCCAGCTCCGTGGAGCCGCTGATCGCCGAGCGCGGGTTGATCAGGTCAGTCGGATCGAGGACGCGGGTGCAGTTCTCGCATTGGTCGCCGCGGGCCTTGTCGTAGCCGCAGTGCGGGCAGGTGCCCTCGACGTACCGGTCCGGGAGGAAGCGACCGTCAGCAGGCGAGTACACCTGGCGGATCGCGCGCTCCTCGATGAAGCCGTTGTCGTTCAGCCGGCGCGCGAAGTGCTGAGTGATCTCGACGTTTTGCTGCGACGAGCTGCGCCCGAAGTAGTCGAAGGCCAGCTCGAACCCGTCGTACACCGCCTTCTGCGCATCGTGCGCTTGCGCACAGAACTCGGCAACCGTCAGCCCGGACTCCGTGGCGGCCAGCTCTGCCGGCGTGCCGTGCTCGTCGGTCGCGCAGATGTAGAGCACGTCGTGACCGCGCTGGCGGAGGTACCGGGAGTACACATCCGCCGGAAGCATCGACCCGACCATGTTGCCCAGGTGCTTGATCCCGTTGATGTAGGGAAGCGCGCTGGTGACCAGGTGTCGAGCCATCCTTGGATGCTCCATTTCGTACGTACGGCGCCGATGACGGTGTCGCGGCGTGCCCAAGTCGGGAGGCTGCAGCCGACGCGATCACTCGGGTCACACGTGGGCATATCGCACGGTGACAGGTCAGGTCTGCAAGCCAGATCCATCGTATCGAACCTGGGGAACGCCCTTCCCGCGAATTCTCGGGCCCTGCTGGGCTGAGCCGAAAAGGCACTCGGCCGTCCGAGACAGGCGGCCAAGCGAGTCTCGTACGGCCGAGGCAGTCGCCATCTTAAAGCCACCGCGCTGCCGCATATCCGCACGCACGGCCCTTACCGCATTCCAACGACGAGGTGGACGGCGTGATCAACAGAATCCCGATTTCCAGCAGCTCCGCGTCGTCGTAGGAGGCCAGGGGTACGGACGCATCCGACTGCGCGGAATTCGACAAGCGATCGTCGCTGTCCCCTGCGGCATCGACACCGCCTCCATAGAAGGTACGGAGAATCGGCGGCCACACCCAGGACGATCTTGATCGGCTCGATCAGCCCAGGAAACTCAACCGCACCTGACGCTCCGGGTTGTCCTTGTTGGTGTCGACCAGACAGACCGACTGCCAGGTGCCGAGCTCCAGCCGGCCGCCGATGACCGGCAGGGTCGCGTGCGGTGGCACGAGCGCGGGCACGACGTGGTCGCGGCCGTGGCCCGGGCTGCCGTGGCGGTGCTGGTAGCGGTCGTCGGCGGGAAGCAGGACGTGCAGTGCGGCCAGGAGATCGTCGTCGCTGCCTGCGCCGGTCTCGATCACCGCGATCCCCGCGGTGGCGTGGGGCACGAACACATGGAGCAGGCCGTCGCGACCGTGGGCGGTCTCGTCGAGGAATTCCGCGCACTCGCGGGTCAGATCGGTCACGGCCTCCGTCGTGCCGGTGGCCACGTTCAGAACTCGGGTGGTGAAGGCGTCGGGCATACCTCCATCCTCTCGCCCATCCCGCAGGATCGCGCGTCCGCAGTACGAGACGGCGTTGACCGGTGGCGGAACCGGTCGCTACGTTCTGCGCCATGTTGCGTACAGCCCTGCTCACCACGCGCGGTCACATCGACCTGCTGCGGGTGGCTTCCGCCGCGTGTCGTCGCGGCTGCTGACGCCCTTTCAGTGCCTGAAGCGCGCCCGGTGCGCGCCGCGTTCCTCGTCGTAGCGCCCATGACGCCGCGGCCCGCATCCACTCGTCGCGCCCTGAGTGCCGGTGTTCGCCGAGCGTCGTCGACGCGCGCCGGACGCTGACCCGCCCTTCTCCTCCCTTCCGCCCCGCCCGTCCTGCGGTCACGGCCACGCCGTGGCGCCGCAGCCTGCGCCGGGGCATGTCCTCCCCTGCCCAGGAGCCTCCATGACCGTCGATCACGCCCCACCGGACATCTCCGCCATATCCAAGAACGCTCCGGCCGAGGAGCCCGTCGATTCCGTCCAGCCCGCACTCGAAGCCGTCACCCCGGCCGGGGTACGCGGCGGCCGCGGCGGCCTGCGCTCCGTACCCCGCTGGCTGCGGCGCACCGTGGGCCCCGTGCTCCTGCTCGTGCTGTGGCAGGTGTCCAGCTCCGCCGGGTTCCTGAACCCGGACACGCTCGCCTCGCCCGGGACCATCGCCCGCGCCGCCGGGGACCTGGTCGCCGACGGCACCCTGCCGAACGCCATGGGTGTCTCGCTGCGACGGGTCGCCGCGGGGCTGCTCCTCGGTGGCGCGATCGGCATCGGTCTCGCTCTGGTCTCCGGACTGTCCCGGCTCGGCGAGGACCTCGTCGACGCGACCGTGCAGATGCTGCGGACGGTCCCCTGGGTCGGGCTGATCCCGCTGTTCATCATCTGGCTGGGCATCGGCGAGGCGCCGAAGGTCGCGCTCATCGCCCTCGGTGTCGCCTTCCACCTCTATCTCAACGTCTACGCCGGCATCCGAGGCGTCGACGAGCAGCTCGTCGAGGCCGGGCATTCACTGGGTCTCGGCCGCTGGGGACTGATCCGCCATGTCGTCCTGCCGGGAGCGCTGCCCGGCGCCATGACGGGGCTGCGCTACTCGCTCGCCACCGCCTGGCTGGCGCTCGTCTTCGGCGAGTCCATCAACGCGGACGCCGGGATCGGCTTCCTGATGAACCAGGCCCGGGAGTTCTTCCGGACCGACGTCATCGTCGTCTGCCTCGTCGTCTACGCCTTCCTCGGCCTGCTGGCCGACGCCCTCGTCCGCACTCTCGAAAGGCTGCTGCTGCAATGGCGACCGACGTTCAAGGGACAGTGAACACAGCGGCGGACACGACGGCCGCCGTACGGGTCGAAGGACTGACCCGTTCCTTCGACGGCCGTCCGGTGATCGACGGCCTCGATCTGACGCTCCGCCCCGGGGAGTTCACCGCGCTGCTCGGACACAGCGGCTGCGGGAAGTCGACACTGCTGCGGGTCCTCGCGGGCCTCGACCGCGACATCGAGGGAACGGTCCTCGTGCCCAAGCGGCGGGCCGTGGCGTTCCAGGCGCCCCGGCTGATGCCCTGGAAGCGGGTGTGGCGCAACGTGCTGCTGGGCCTGCCGGGCAAGCCCGACCGGGCCGTCGCGGAGCGCGCGTTGGCGGAGGTCGGCCTCGGCGATCGCTCCGGAGCCTGGCCGAAGACGCTGTCCGGCGGCGAGGCGCAGCGGGCCTCCCTCGCCCGTGCCCTCGTACGCGAACCCGATCTGCTGCTGCTCGACGAGCCGTTCGGCGCGCTGGACGCGCTGACCCGGCTCACGGCGCAGCAGTTGGTGGCCGAGTTGTGGCAGCGGCGCGGCTGCGCCGTGCTGCTGGTCACGCACGACGTGGACGAGGCGCTGCTGCTCGCCGATCGGGCGCTGGTGATGCGGGACGGCGTCATCGCGTACGAGACGGCCGTCACGCCGGACCGTCCTCGCACCGCCGGTGATCCGCGGCTCGCCGCGCTCCGCACCCGGCTGCTGACCGAACTCGGCGTCGAAGGCCCCGCCACCACCGCCCGCACCGCCGCCTGAACCACCCTCACGAGAAAGTCACCCGTCATGAAACGCTTCCTTCCCGCCGCCGCCCTGCTCCCCCTCGCCCTGCTGCTGTCCGCCTGCTCCGGCAGCTCCGCCGCCGACGACTCCTCGGGCGGAGCCGGCGGCAGTGTCGACGGAAAGGGCTCGCTCACGCTCAACGTCGGGGACCAGAAGGGCGGTTCCGAAGCCGTCCTGCGGGCCGCCGGCGAGCTCGACGATCTCCCCTACAGGATCAAGTGGTCCACGTTCACGTCCGGACCGCCGCTGCTGGAGGCCGTCAACGCCAAGGCCGTGGACGTCGGCTCGGTCGGCAACACCCCGCCCGTCTTCGCCGCGGGCTCCGGTTCGAAGATCAGCATCGTGGCCGCCACCCACGGCGACTCCGCGGGCGAGGCGATCCTCGTACCCAAGGACTCGCCGTTGCGGACACCCGCGGATCTGAAGGGGAAGTCGGTCGCTGTCGCACAGGGCAGTTCGGCGCACTACCAGCTGATCGCCTCCCTGCGGAAGGCCGGTCTCGGGCCCGAGGACATCAAGATCAGTCTGCTCCAGCCCGCCGACGCGCTCGCCGCGTTCACCAGCGGCCGGGTCGACGCATGGGCGGTGTGGGACCCGTACACCTCCCAGGTGCTGCGGGGCGGCAAGAGCCGGGTCCTCACCGACGGCAACGGGCTGGTGAACGGACTCGGCTTCCAGGTCGCCGCGCCGTCGGCGCTCGCCGACAAGCAGAAGGCCGCCGCCATCGGTGACCTCATCGAGCGGCTGCGGCGCGCCCAGGACTGGGTGTTCAAGCACCCGGAGGAGTGGGCGAAGGTCTGGGCGAAGGACACCGGGCTGCCCTACGGGGTCGCGCTCGACGCGGTGAAGCGGTCGTACGGGACCAGGGTGCCGGTCGCCGTCGACGCCGCGGCGATCGCGTCCGAACAGCAGATCGCCGACACCTTCGCCGAACTGAAGCTCATTCCGCGCCGCTTCGACTTCGCCGACTACGTCGACGACCGCTTCAACAAGGACCTGCCGCCGTCGACCTCCCCGGCGCGCAGCTATGGAAAGGCCACATCCTGATGAGCGTTCATCTGCACTGGTTCCTGCCGACCGGCGGCGACGGCCGCACCCTCGTCGACCGGCACGCCTACACCGACGGCGGTATCAAACGGTCCCGGATCACCCCGGTGAGCGGGGTCCGGGCGCCGGACATCGAGTATCTGGCACAGATCGCGAAGGCCGCCGAGCAGCTGGGTTTCGAGGCCGTGCTGACGCCCACCGGGACATGGTGCGAGGACGCCTGGCTGACGACGGTGGCGCTGTCGCAGCACACCGAGCGGCTGAAGTTCCTCGTCGCGTTCCGGCCCGGGGTGATCTCGCCGGTGCTGGCGGCGCAGATGGCGGCGACGTACCAGCGCATCACCCGTGGCCGGCTGCTGCTGAACGTGGTGACGGGTGGCGACTCCACCGAACAGCGACGCTTCGGCGACCGTCTCGACCACGACCGGCGGTACGCGCGGACGGCGGAGTTCCTGTCGGTCGTCCGGGGTGTGTGGGGCGGTGGCCCGTACGACTTCGAGGGCGAGCACTTCCAGGTGGAGGGCGGGCTCACGGCGCTTCCGCCGGACCCGCTGCCGGAGATCTTCTTCGGCGGCTCGTCGGCCGCCGCGGGCCCGGTGGCCGCGGACCACGCCGACGTCTACCTCACCTGGGGCGAGCCGCCGCAGCAGGTGAAGGAGAAGATCGACTGGATCCGCGGGCTCGCGGAGGAACGAGGCCGCCGGGTGCGCTTCGGGATCCGGCTCCACACCATCTCGCGCGACTCGGCGCGCGAGGCGTGGGCGACGGCGGACCGGCTGCTGGACGATCTCGACCCGGAGACGATCGCCGCGGCGCAGCAGGCACTCGGCCGGAGCGAATCGGTGGGCCAGCAGCGGATGCTCGCCCTCCACGGAGGCAGGCGGGAGTCGCTGGAGATCTCGCCGAATCTGTGGGCGGGCGTGGGGCTGGTGCGCGGCGGGGCGGGGACGGCTCTGGTGGGAAGCCACGCGGACGTCGCGGACCGTATCGAGGAGTACCACGAGCTGGGCATCGAGCACTTCGTCCTGTCCGGCTACCCGCACCTGGAGGAGGCCTACTGGTTCGGGGAGGGCGTCACCCCCGAACTGGCGGCGCGCGGTCTCCTCCACCGGATCCCGCCCTCCCCGCTCCTCGGCGTCCCCGCGGCGAACGGCCGTCCCGCCTCGGCCCCGGGCGGCGCGCCCCTCCTGGTGGCGGGCGGTCGGTAGCCCCCACCGGGTCTCCGCGCCCCACCGGGGGCCGTCGCTGTCCGGCGGCCGCGCTCCGTCGGAGCCCGGCCGCCGGACGAGCTGTGGGGCCCTCCCGGGGAGCCAGCTCACGGGGCCGAGCGGAGGGCCGGTTCCGGGGAGCCGGGGGTCCGCCATGCCGGGGAAGCCCGTGGAGGCGTCGTGGACGGCGGCAGGGGAGGGCGGTCACCATGGCCTCATGGCTCACGGGACAGCTCACAAGGCCCTGCCCTCCGCAGCCGGAGTCGTCATCATCGGCGGCGGCGTCATCGGGGCCGGCATCGCGTTCCATCTCGCCGAGGCGGGCGTCCGCGACGTCCTCGTGCTGGAGCGGGACACTCCCGCCTCCGGCTCGTCGGGCAAACCGATCGGCGGCGTACGCGCCCAGTTCTCCGATCCGCTCAACATCCGTCTCGGGCAGCACAGTCTCCGGGCCTGGCGCGAGTTCGGCAGGCGGCCCGGCGCGGACGTGGGGCTGGAGCAGGTCGGCTATCTCTTCCTGCTGAACCGCGACGAGGATGTGGCGGCGTTCGGCGAGGCGTCGGCCCTGCAGCGGGAACTGGGCGTGGACAGCCGTCTTGTCGGCCCCCAAGAGGCCCAGGCTCTGTGCCCGTACGTCGACCCGTCCGGGTTCGTGGCCGCCGCCCACTCCCCCGGCGACGGATACGCCCTGCCCGAGGCGGCCGTGCTCGGCTATCTGCGGGCCGCCCGCGCCCTCGGCGCGACCGTGCTCCCCCACTGCGCGGTCACCGGTATCGACCGCGACGGCGACGTGCTGCGTGCCGTCCGTACGCCGTACGGCACGGTCCGTACCACCACCGTGATCTGCGCGGCGGGCGCCTGGTCGGCCGGTATCGCCGAGATGGCCGGGCTGCGGCTGCCCGTCACGCCACTGCGCCGCCAGATCGCGCTCACCGGACCGCTCGCGCCCCGCCCGCCCCGTATCCCCTTCACCCTCGACTTCGACTCGACCCTGTACTTCCACAACGACAACGCCGGCGGCCTGGTCCTCGGGCTGTCCGACGCCCGCCAGGAGCCGGGCTTCGGGCGGGAGTTCAGCGAGGAGTGGCTGGAGCCGTTCCGCGAGGCCGCCGCCCGCGTCGCGCCGGCCCTCGCGGGCATGGAGCCGGCGGGCGGCGGCTGGGCGGGGCTCTACGAGATGACGCCGGACCGCAACGCCCTCATCGGCGAGGCGTCCGGCGTCTCCCGCTTTCTGTACGCCACGGGGTTCTCCGGGCACGGCTTCCTCCAGGCGCCCGCGGTGGGCGAGATCGTGCGCGATCTGTACCTGGGGCGGGAGCCGTTCCTCGACGTGGGCCCGCTGGCGGCGACCCGTTTCGAGGCGGCGCCGTCCCCCACCGCGGCCCGGCCGGAGGCACACATCATCTGAGCGCCCCGACGATCGTCCCGACAACCGCACCGTCGACCGCACCGTTGACCGCACGTCGACCGCCCCGTCCGGCTCAGGAGGTCCGTATGGCACCCACCCTCCTCCCCACCTGGCAGCTGCGTGCCGCGTTCGCCCGCCGCCTCTCCGCCATGTACGGCACCGAGGTCCCCGCCTACACCACGCTGGTCGAGGTCGCCGGGCAGGTGAACGACGCCGCGATCAGGGCGGGCGGCGAGCGGGCCCAGCGGCTCGGCAGCATCGCGCGGGTGACGGCGGAGCGGCATGGCGCGATCCGCGTCGGCACTCCGGGCGAACTGTGCCGGGCCGCCCGGATCTTCGCCGCGCTCGGCATGGAGCCGGTCGGCTTCTACGATCTGCGGGACGCGTCGGCGAGCGCCGTCCCGGTCGTCTCCACCGCGTTCCGGCCGGTGCTCTCCGAGGAACTGGACCGCAATCCGTTCCGTGTCTTCACCTCCATGCTGACTCCCGGTGACCGCCGCTTCTTCGACGCGGACCTGGAGAAGCGGCTGGGGACGTTCCTGGAGCGCCGTGAGCTGTTCCCATCGGAGCTGCTGGAGCTCGCGGCGCACGCCGAACGCGAGGCAGGGCTCGACGAGGAGCGGGCGGAGCGTTTCCTCACCCTCGCGGTCGCGGCCTTCGAACTGTCCCCGGAGCCGGTGGACCGGGCCTGGTACGCCGAGCTGGAGAAGGTCTCCGCGGTCGCCGCCGACATCGGCGGTGTGACCAGCACCCACATCAACCACCTCACCCCGCGCGTGCTGGACATCGACGACCTCTACCGGCGGATGGAGGAGCGGGGCATCACGATGATCGACCGCATTCAGGGGCCGCCGCGCTGGGACGGTCCCGATGTGCTGCTGCGTCAGACGTCGTTCCGGGCACTGGCGGAGCCCCGCACGTTCCGCGAGGAGGACGGCAGCCTGGCCACCGGCTCGCTGCGGGTGCGGTTCGGCGAGGTCGAGGCACGCGGGATCGCGCTGAGCCGTGCGGGACGCGCACTGTACGACCGGCTCGTCGACGGCCCGGTCGAGGAGTGGACGGTGCACTTCCCCCGTACCGAGCGTCAACTGGCCGTGGACGGGCTGGGGTTCTTCACGTACGAGGCGGTGCGCGACCGGCCGCGGGACGGCCGGCGGCCTCCGGACGATCTGGCCGGGCTGCTCGACGGTGGCTGGCTCACCGCCCGGCCGATCGTCTACGAGGACTTCCTGCCGCGCTCGGCGGCGGGGATCTTCCAGTCGAACCTCACCGACCCGGGCGCCCGCGACTCCGCGCAGAGGGGCACGCACTACGACCAGCACTGGATGTCAGAGGCGATCGGGCGCACGGTGCACGACCCCTTCGACCTCTACGCCGTACAGCAGGGCGACTCGCTGGCACGGGCCGGACGGGCCCTTGGACTCACCGAGGAGAGCGACGCATGACCACCACCGCACTGCCCGACACCGACGCGCTGCGGGCGCGGGCCGAACAAGCGCTGCACCGGTGCGGTGCACGGCTGCCCGCCGAAGGGGCTGCCGGGCACCTTGCCGCCCGTACGCCACTGACCGGCGGAACGCTCCTCACGCTGCCCATGACCACGTCCGAGGACGCCGACGCGATGATCGCGGAGGCGCGGGCCGCCTTCCTGGAGTGGCGCACGGTCCCGGCGCCGCGCCGAGGCGCGCTGGTCAAACGGCTCGGCGAGCTGCTCAGCATCCACAAGGAGGATCTGGCCGGGCTGGTCACCATCGAGGCAGGCAAGATCCACTCCGAGGCGCTGGGCGAGGTCCAGGAGATGATCGACATCTGCGAGTTCGCGGTCGGTCTCTCCCGGCAGCTGTACGGGCGGACGATGGCCTCCGAGCGGCCCGGCCACCGGCTGTCCGAGAGCTGGCACCCCCTGGGCGTGGTCGGGGTGATCTCCGCGTTCAACTTCCCCGTCGCGGTGTGGTCGTGGAACACGGCGATCGCGCTGGTCTGCGGGGACACCGTGGTCTGGAAGCCCTCGGAGCTGACCCCGCTCACCGCGGTCGCCTGCGCCGCGCTGCTCCGCAGGGCGGCCGAGGACACCGGCGCCCCCGACGGCGTCCACCGGCTGCTGCTGGGCGGCCGGGAGTGCGGTGAACGGCTCGTCGACGATCCGCGGGTGGCGCTGGTCAGCGCCACCGGTTCGGTACGGATGGGCCGGGAGGTGGGTCCGCGGGTGGCCGCCCGCTTCGGCCGCTGCCTGCTGGAACTCGGCGGGAACAACGCGGCGGTCGTCACTCCGTCCGCCGACCTGGACCTGGCGGTGCGCGGCATCGTCTTCTCGGCAGCGGGGACGGCGGGGCAGCGCTGTACGAGCCTGCGGCGGCTCATCGTGCACGAGGAGGTCGCGGACGAGCTCACGCAGAGGATCGTGCACGCCTACGGTCAGCTGCCCGTCGGTGATCCTTTCCAGCCGGACACCCTGGTCGGCCCGCTGATCTCGACGGCGGCGTACGACGCGATGGCCAAGGCTCTGGAGACGGCGCAGGCGGACGGGGGAAAGGTGCTGACGGGCGGCGACCGGCAGTTGCGGGAGGCGGCACCCGAGGCCGCGTACGTACGGCCGGCGGTCGTACGGATGCCGGCGCAGACGGCGATCGTCCGCGAGGAGACCTTCGCGCCCGTTCTCTACGTCCTGACCTACCGGACTCTGCACGAGGCGATCGAGCTGCACAACGGCGTGCCCCAGGGCCTGTCCTCTTCGATCTTCACCCGGAGCCAGCGGGAGGCGGAACGGTTCCTGGCCGCCGACGGCTCGGACTGCGGCATCGCCAACGTCAACATCGGCACCTCCGGGGCGGAGATCGGCGGTGCGTTCGGCGGCGAGAAGGAGACGGGCGGCGGCCGTGAGTCGGGCTCGGACGCGTGGCGCGCGTACATGCGCCGCGCCACGAACACCGTGAACTACTCCGACGACCTCCCGCTCGCCCAGGGCGTCAACTTCCTCTGACGCGGGACGCCACCCCGGAGGCGGAACGGGAAGATCCTCGACACCCCAACAGTTAGTAGAAGCGTGAACAACTTCAGGGTGCGGGACGAGGACGCGCGGGACATGGACGTGGTCGTCATAGGCGCCGGGCAGGCAGGGCTGTCCGGCGCCTACCATCTGCGGCGGGTGGGGCTGCGCCCCGACGTGGACTTCGTGGTCCTCGACCACGCACCGCGACCGGGCGGTGCCTGGCAGTTCCGCTGGCCCTCGCTGACGTACGGCAAGGTCCACGGCATGCACGCGCTGCCGGGGATGGAACTGACCGGTGCCGACGACACCCGGCCGTCCTCCGAGGTCATCGGCGACTACTTCACCTCGTACGAGGACGCCTTCGATCTGCGGGTGCACCGGCCCGTCCATGTGCGCGCGGTGCGTGAGGGCGGGCGCGGGCGGCTGCTGGTGGAGACATCGGAGGGGACGTACGCCACACGCGCGCTCCTCAACGCCACCGGCACCTGGGACCGACCGTTCTGGCCGCGCTACCCGGGGCAGGAGACGTTCCGCGGGCGGCAGCTGCACACGGCGCAGTACCCGGGGCCGGAGGCGTTCGCGGGGCAGCGCGTGGTCGTGGTCGGCGGCGGGGCCTCAGGGACCCAGCACCTGATGGAGATCGCCGAGGTGGCGGCGGGGACGACCTGGGTCACGCGCAGGCCACCGGTCTTCCGCGAGGGCCCGTTCGGCGAGGTGCAGGGCCGCGAGGCCGTCGCCATGGTGGAGGAGCGCGTACGACGGGGGCTGCCCCCGCGGAGTGTCGTCTCCGTGACGGGGCTGCCGCTGAACGACGCGATACGGCGCGCCCGCGCGCAGGGCGTCCTCGACCGGCTGCCGATGTTCGACCGGATCACTCCGGACGGGGTGGCATGGGACGACGGCCGGACGGTCGAGGCGGACGTCATCCTCTGGGCGACCGGTTTCCGCGCCGCGATCGACCATCTGGCACCGCTCAGGCTGCGCGAGCCCGGCGGCGGTATCGCGGTGGACGGCACACGCGCGGTAATGGACGAACGGATCCACCTCGTCGGCTACGGCCCTTCGGCGTCGACGATCGGAGCCAACCGGGCCGGCCGGGCCGCGGTCACCGAGATCAAGCGCCTGCTGGACCGTGACATCGCGCCCGCCGGCTCCCCGGGGTCCGCAGGGGAGACGGAAGGCGGGCCGGCCGGAGAGCTCACCGCCGTGCACAGCTGAGTCGCCCGGAATCCGCTCCCCGGGCCGAGGAGAGCCGACGGATCAGCCCAGGGGTCGCCGGGTCAGCCCGGGTGCAGGCGGAGGGAGCCGGCGCGTCAGCCCGGTGTGGAGGCGGTCGCGGTCTTGCGGTTCCTGTTGAACTCCTCGACGTTCCTGCGGTGTTCCTCGTAGTCGGCGGTGAAGCGTGTATCCCCTGGCGCGACGGTGACGAAATACAGCCAGTCCCCCGCCGCCGGGCTGACGGCCGCCCTCATCGCGGCCTCGCCCGGATTCCCGATCGGTGTGGGTGGCAGACCCTTGCGCGCATAGGTGTTGTAGGGGCTCTGGAGCTGGGTGTCCTGCCGGGTGGTGTCGAGGGTGGAGCGGTTCAGGGCGTAGTTGAGGGTCGAGTCCATCTGCAACGGCATGTCCTGGGCCATCCGGTTGTGGACGACGCGGGACACCTTCGCCATGTCCGCGACGGTGTCCGCCTCGGCCTGCACGATGCTGGCGATCGTCACCGTCTGATAGAGGGTCATCCCGTTGCGTTGCGCCGCGTCGTTGAGGGACGAGGTGCCGAACCGATGGCCCGCCGTGTTGACCATGAAGCTGAGCAGGCTCGCCGGTGTCGACTTCGGGTTGACGGGATAGATGGCCGGGAAGAGATATCCCTCGGGGTTGCCCCGGGCGTCCGCGGGCAGCCTCAGCCGCCCACCGGCCGCTGCCGCCGTCCGTCGTGTCGTACCGGCCCGGACGGCAAGCGCCTTGTCGACCGCCGCGTAGACCTGTGACGACCTCCACCCCTCAGGGATGAGCAGGGTCTTCGGCCTCGCCTCGGGCTTGGTGGGCTTCTTCTGCGGCTGCTGCAGCATCATCACGACGACAGCCGCCGCCACACCGACGACGCCGGCCAGGCAGGCCACCAGAACCAGTCGGCCGCGGCGCGTCAGGCGGAGCCCGCGACGGCGCCGCCGGGCCTTCGGGAACTCGCTCTTCATGCGGGCACGCTAACCCGCATAAACCACTCATACCGGAACGCGCGCCGTCACCGGTCCGGCGAACGCACCGGGAGCGCGCGAAGCACGCGGGCAGGGGCCGCCGCCCGGCTCAGGACACGGCCGGGGCCAACTCGGCGTCCCTGCGGACCAGGGCCGCGTAGCGCCCGTCCCGATCGAGCAGTTCCTCGTGCGTGCCGCGCTCGGCGATGCGCCCGCTGTCGAGGACGACGATCTGGTCGGCGTCCCGGACGGTGGAGAGCCGGTGGGCGATGGTGATGGTGGTGCGTCCGGCCGACAGGGCGTCGATGGCCTGCTGCACCGCGTGCTCCGTACGCGTGTCGAGGGCGCTGGTCGCCTCGTCCAGGATGAGCACCGGCGGGTCGCGCAGGATCGTGCGGGCGATGGCGAGGCGCTGCTTCTCACCGCCCGAGAAGCGGTATCCACGCTCGCCGACCAGGGTGTCGTAGCCATCGGGCAGCGAGGCGATGTGGTCGTGGATCTGTGCCGCGCGGGCGGCCGCCTCCACCTCGGCGTCCGTGGCGTCGGGCTTGGCGAAGCGCAGATTGTCGGCGACGGAGGCGTGGAAGAGATACGTCTCCTGGGAGACGACGCCCACGGCCCGGGAGAGCGTGTCGAAGTCGAGCTCGCGGACGTCCACACCGTCGAGGGTGACCCGTCCGCCCGTGACGTCGTAGAGCCGGGGCACGAGGTAGCTGAGGGTGGACTTCCCGGATCCGGTGGGTCCGACGACCGCGAGGCTCCCTCCGGCGGGCACGGTGACCTCGATGCCGTCGAGGGTGGGCCCGCTTCTCTCGTCGTAACTGAAGTCGACGCCTTCGAAGCGCACTTCGCCGAGGATCTTCTCCAGCCGGACGGGGTCCTCGGGCTCGGTGATGTCCACCCGCAGGTCCAGATACTCGAAGATCCGCTGGAACAGGGCGAGCGACGTCTGGATCTGCACGCCGGTGGAGAGGAGGCTCACGGCCGGCCGGAACAGGCCCTGCTGGAGCGAGACGAAGGCGACGAGCGTGCCGATCGAAATCGCGGGTCCGCCGCCTTGCAGCGTGAGTCCCGCGGCCCAGTAGAGGAGCGCGGGCATGGCGGCCATGACGATGCCGATCGTGGACATCCGCCATCGCCCGGCCATGCTGGAGCGGACCTCCAGGTCGACGAGGCGCTCGGACTCGTCGGCGAAGGAACGGGTGAGCGAGTCGGCCCGGCCCATCGTGCGGCCGAGCAGGATGCCGCTGACCGACAGCGATTCCGTGACCGTCGCGGCCATCGCGGCCATCTGTTTCTGACGTCGGGTCGTGATGGACTTGCGCTCACGGCCGACGCGACGGCTGATCAGGACGAAGACCGGCAGCAGCACCAGCGAGACGACGGTGAGCCGCCAGTCCAGCGCGAGCATCGCGACGATGGTGGCGACGACGGCGGTCAGATTGGAGACCAGGGACGTCGCCGTGGACGTGACGGTCGCCTGCATGCCGCCGATGTCGTTGGCGATGCGCGACTGGACCTCGCCGGTGCGCGTCCTGGTGAAGAACGCGAGCGGCATGCGCTGCAGCTGCGCGTAGACACCGGTGCGCAGATCGTGCATCACCCGCTGGCCGACCGTGGTCGAGATCAGGGTCTGCAGCACACCGAAGACGCTCGTGGTCACGGCGATGAGGATCATGCCGAGGGCGAGCAGCGACAGCAGGCCCGTGCGGCCCTGCGGGATCGCGGTGTCGAGGATCTCGCGGAGCATGAACGGCGACGCGACGGAGACGAGCGACGAGGCGCCGACGAGCAGCCCGACGAGAGCGAGCCGCCCCCGGTAGGGACGGAAGAGCCGGAGGATGCGCCGCATCTGCGCGGGCTGCTCCGGCTGTGTCGGGTCGAGCGGGCGGTCTGGGGGTGTCCAGGACGGACCGTCTTGCGGGCGCATGGGCTCCTTCCGAAGGGCGGGGCCGGGCGGACTTGAAGAGCATAGCTCACTGTTACCTATACTCATAATGGACAAGGTCCTGTTATTGTTCCCGCATGAACTCCCCAGTCCCCGCCCCCGACGCGGACGGCCTGCTCGCCGAGCAGTTGCTGCGCCTGACGCGCAGACTCCACCGCATTCAGAAGCGGCATCTGGAGCCGGTCGGCATCACCCCCGCACAGTCCAGACTGCTGCGGGTCGTCGCGCACTACGACGGGGCGCCGCGGATGGCGGACCTCGCCGACCGGCTGGAGGTGGTTCCCCGCGCGATCACCACCCTCGTCGACGGGCTGGAGGCGAGCGGCCGGGTCCGCCGCGTGCCCGATCCGGCCAACCGCCGGGTGGTGCGCATCGAGCTGACCGACGACGGCCGCGTCACGCTCCGGCAGCTGCGCAGCGCGCGCCGCGCGGCCGCGGAGGACATCCTGGCTCCGCTGACCGCCGATCAGCGCGAGGTGCTGGGCGGGCTGCTGTCCGCGCTGGTCGACGGAGGGCCCGAGGCCCGCTGCTGAGAGCACGAGGACCGGGCGACGGGCTGCCGTCGCACATGGAGGCGCGCCCCGCGCATGCGCGGGGCGCGCCTCCTGCGCAGTGCCTGCCGCGTCCGACGCCGACGCCGGCGTCGGTTCAGGCGATCAGGCGATCAGGCGATCAGGCGATCAGGCGATCAGGCGACGGTCACGCCTCGGCGGCCCGACTCCGTCACGAAGCGCGCGGCGGAGATCACCGGGGCACCCTCCTGCTTGGTCACGACCTCCGTCGCCCGCAGCGTGGTCTCCATCCGCTCCCGGTCGACGTCGCAGAGGAGGTATCCGCGCCGGTTGTCCCAGTAGCGCCAGTGCGGCCACTCGGCGGCGATCGGGTCGTACGTGGTGTGGAACTGCTGCTGCGCGGACGGCGGGATGTCGCCGCCGGAGGTGATCGACGTGCCGCACAGCTCGGTACCGACGACCGGGGTCCCCTGCTGCTCGGGGTTGCGCTCCAGGTTCATGATGAAGGTGGAGTGGCGGTCACCGGTGAGCACGACCGGGTTGGCCACCCGCGGCGAGGCGAACGTGTCCATCAGCTTGCGGCGACTGGCGCGGTAGCCGTCCCAGTTGTCGAGGTCGAAGGAGTCGGCGTCCCCCGCGGTGCGGTCGTTGGTGGCGACCTGCGTCTGATTGGCGAGCAGGTTCCACTGCTGCCGCCCGCTCAGCAGTCCGGCGTCGAGCCACTTCTCCTGCCGCCGGCCGAGCATGGTGCGCGAGGGGTCCTCCGCCTCGGCGACGGTGGCGACCTGGTCACTGCGGTACTGGCGGGTGTCCAGGACGTGGACGTGGGCGAGGTCGCCGAACTCGAAGCGGCGGAAGACCTGCATGTCCGGGCCGTTGGGACGCGAGGTACGGCGTACGGGCATGTGCTCGTACCAGGCCTGGAACGCGGCGATCCGGCGGGCGCGGAAGGCTTCCGGCGTCTGGTTGCCGGGGTCCTGCGGAATGTCGTCGGCCCAGTTGTTGTCGATCTCGTGGTCGTCGAGCGTGACGATCCACGGCGCGGCGGCGTGCCCGGCCTGGAGGTCGGCGTCGGTGCGGTACTGGGCGTGCCGGTCGCGGTAGTCGAGGAGTGAGTACGGCTCGCCGGTGCCTTCATGGACACGTACGGACGTGGCGACGGGAGCCGACTCGTAGATGTAGTCGCCGAGGAAGGCGACGAAGTCGACGTCCTGCTGGACGACGTCGCGGTAGAGATGGAAGTACCCCGCCGAGAAGTTCTGGCAGGACGCGAACGCGAACCGCAGTGAACCGGGACGGGAGCCGAGGGCCGGTGCGGTACGGGTGCGGCCGGTCGGCGATATCTCCTTGCCGGCCTTGAATCGGTAGAAGTACTCGGTGCCGGGACGCAGTCCCTGCGGGTCGACGTGGACGCTGTGCCCGAGCTCGGGCAGCGCGCGCTCGCTGCCCCTGCGGACGACGCGGCGGAACCGCTCGTCGGTCGCGACCTCCCAGTGCACCTCGACGGCCTGGTCGGGCATGCCGCCGCCGGCGACGGGGTCGGGCGCGAGCCGGGTCCACAGCACGGTCGAGGTCGGCAGCGGGTCGCCGGACGCGACACCGAGGGTGAAGAGGCCGGTGGGGAGGGCGGCTTGGGCGGAGGCGTACGCCGGGGCGCTACCGGGAGTGGCGGCCGCGGCCGAGTGGGCGCCGAGGCCCACACCTGCGGCGGCACCGGCCGCAACACCGAGAAGACGACGCCGGGAAAGGGAATCGGGCACGGAAGTGCTCCTGACCGTTGGACCGATGGGACTCCGTCACGCTTTCCGCTCCGAGGCAACCTGGCGTGACCGCGGGTTGAACGATTCAGGTCGGTCACGGGAGCTGTGGACGCGGCGTCCCGGCGGCGGCGAGCGGGGCCGAACACCGCACTTCTCACCGGTGCTTCACAGGTGCGACGACCGGCATTGGCCGAGCAGGTGGAGAGGTCTCCGACCGGAGGAACGAGCACGGGCACGTGCCGGGTCGGGGCGAGCTGGTTCAGGAGCGGTGAGGGCGTGGCCGGGGCAAGAGTCCAAGGACTCGCATCAATAGTCCAATCGCCACTCTTGCGTATCAGGAGTCCCAACAGCCATGGTCCTTACCGGAATTCATGAACCAGCCACGCTCCATGGCCATGGGAGGTTCGATGAACGACACGACACCGCAGACCGGCCGGGACACGGAGGACGACGACGGCTCGATGAGCCGCCGCTCGGTGCTGTGGACCACGGCAGGGGTAGCCGGGGCCGGGCTCGGACTGGGCGGGCTCGGCGGCGGCAGCGCGGCCGCCGCGGAGGGCGCACACCGGCCGGAGTCAGCCGCGCCGGCCCGCAAGGGCCGCACGATGGCCGGCGTTCCGTTCGAGCGGCGCGGCACGGTACGGGTCGGCCTCATCGGCCTCGGCAACCGCGGCGGCTCCATGATCGACCTCTATCTCGCCGTCCCGGGTGTCCAGGTGGTCGCGGTGTGCGATCCGGTGCGAGCCAAGACGGAGGCCGCCGCCGCCAAGGTCGTACAGGCAGGGCAGCCCGCGCCCGCCGTCTACACCAACGGCGAGGACGACTACGAGAACCTGTGCAAGCGGGGCGACATCGACTTCATCCATGTCGCGACGCCCTGGGACGTGCACTTCGAGATGGCGAAGACGGCGTTGCTGAACGGCAAGCACGTCGGCGTGGAATGCCCCGTCGCGATGCGTCTCGATGAACTCTGGGCGCTGGTGGACCTGTCCGAGCGCACCAGGCGCCACTGCATGCAACTGGAGAACTGCTGTTACGGCCGCAACGAGATGCGGGTGCTGCGGATGGCTCATGCCGGGAGGTTCGGTGAGCTGCTGCACGGAGCGGGCGCCTACAACCACGATCTGCGTGACCTGATGTTCTCGCCGACGTACTACGAGGGGCCCTGGCGGCGGCTCTGGCACACCCGGCTGCGCGGGGACCTCTACCCGAACCACGGCTTCGGTCCCGTCGCCAACTACATGGACGTCAATCGTGGTGACCGCGCCGTCAGCATCAGCAGTTTCGGCACGCCGGCGCTCGGCCTCGCCGAGTACCGCGAGGCGAACATGCCGCCCGGCGATCCCAGTTGGAAGGAGACGTACATAGAGAGCGACCGCACCATCAGCATGGTGCGGACGGCGAAGGGCCGGGTGATCCGGCTGGAGCACGATGTGTCCACCCCACATCCGTACAGCCGGATCAACAGTCTCGGCGGCACCAAGGGTGTGTTCGAGGACTATCCGGCGCGGATCTATGTGGAGCCGGACCATAAGGACCATCAGTGGGGCGACTTCGCCGCGTACGCGGACTGGGACCACTGGCTCTGGAAGGAGCACGCCAACCCGCCGGGCGGTCACGGCGGAATGGACTACATCATGGTGTTCCGGCTGATGCAGTGCATGCAGCTGGGGCTGGTCCCCGACTTCGACGTGTACGACGCGGCGACCTGGACGGCGCCCGTGCCGCTGAGTCATCTGTCGGTGAAGGCGAACGGCGCTCCGCAGGAGATACCCGACTTCACCCGGGGTGAGTGGCGCAAGGCCCGCTCGGGTGTGGACTCGGAGAAGCCCGGCGCTTAGCAGATCTGACGGAGCCGGCGGGACCCGGCCGCCCGTACCGGGTCCCGTGCCGCCTCATGCCGACGACGCCGGCCGCACCTGCTCCGCAGCCGTCCCGGACGCCGCCTCCGTACCGGCGCCCGTGTCCTTGTCCGCGTCCTTCTCGGGTACGGATACGACCTTCTCGGGTACGGGTACGTCCTTCTCGGGTACGGGTACGTCCTCGCCGTTCAGCACCTTCTTCAGAGCGAGGTACGCAGCAGACGGGCTGCGCGTCGACCGAGGGTGGGGCTTGCGGGTGGGGCGGCGTGCGGCACGGGCGCTCCTCGACTTACGCTGCTAGCGACTTCTGGCATACGGAAACCAACTTCCGCGATGCGTCACTATTGCGGAGCGAGATCGTCCGGGTGAAGGGGCTCGTGTCATCTTCCGACGGATCTTGGAGCTTGCTCCAAAACCTTCCCAGCATGCGGAACGCACCTGGGCGGCCCCTCCCCCGCGCGCGTCGCCCGCAGGGGCTCACGGGACCCGGTCGATCATGGCCGGTTCTCTGCTGTGGTGCCTAAAACCGGTTGCTACACATGACTGCGGAGAGCGAACCTTGCACGTCCGAGCCGCACGTTCCGAACGATCTGGGATGTCATGCAGATTCGCGATCTTCCTTATCCCGATCCCGGTGAGCCGGACGTCCGGTCGGGACTCCGGTTCCTCATCTGGCTCGGGCGGGGCCAGCTCGGCGGCCAGTTCAAAGCGCTCGCCTGGGGCATGGTGCACTTCGTCTCCGTGATGGCCCTGCCGTACGGCGTCGGGTTCGCCGTCCAGGCCGTCGTGGACCGCTCCGGCACCGGCCTCGCCCTGGCGGGCGGCCTGATCGCCGTCGCCGCGATCGGCATCGCCGGCGGCGACACGATGCTGCACCGTACGGCCGTCACCAACTGGATCACCGCCGCGGCGCGCACCCAGCAGCTGCTGGCGCGCAGGACCGCCGAGTTGGGCTCCGCCCTCACCAGACGCGTCGCCGCCGGTGAGGTCGTCGCGGTCTCCACGGGCGATGTCGAGAAGATCGGCTGGTTCGTCGAAGCCGTCTCACGGTTCCTCGCGGCGGCCCTGACGATCGTCGTGGTCTGTGCGGCGCTGCTGGTGTACCAGCCGGCGCTCGGCGTCCTCGTCGCGATCGGGGTCCCGGTCCTGGCGCTCGGCGTACTGCCCCTGCTGCCGCGGGCCACCCGGCTGGCCGACGTCCAGCGTGACAAGGCGGGCAAGGCCACCGAGCTGGCCTCCGACACCGTCGCGGGACTGCGGGTGCTGCGCGGCATCGGCGGCGAGGAGCTGTTCCTCACGCGATACCGGCGCGCCTCGCAGGAGGTCCGCAAGGCCGCGGTCCGCAGTGCCCGGATGTGGTCGGTCATCACGGCGTTGCAGGTGCTGCTGCCGGGCCTGTTGCTGATCGCCGTCGTCTGGCACGGCATCGGGCTGGTCGGCAACGGCCGGATCGAGATCGGTGAACTCGTCACCGTGTACAGCGCGGTGATGCTGCTGACCTATCCCCTGCGGCATTTCGAGGAGATCGCGATGGCCTACTCGTTCTCCCGTCCCTCGGCGCGGCGTGCGGCCAGGGTGCTCGCGCTGAAGCGTGCGACGGGCGGTGCCGAAGGCACGTCCGACGCGACCCCCTCGGGTGACCTGTACGACCCGGCCACCGGGCTGCTCGCCCCGGCCGGGGAACTGACCGCCGTCGTGTGCGGCGACCCGGACGCGGCGGGACGCCTGGCGGAACGGCTGGGCGGACACCCCGCGGAGCCGGAGGGGCAGCCGTCCGTGCTGCTCGGCGGGGTGGCGCTGGACGAGCTGCCGCTGGACGCCGCCAGGGCCGCGGTGCTGGTGCAGGACAAGGACCCGGTGCTCCTTTCCGGAACGCTCGCCGAGCTGCTGGACGTGCCCGCGTCGGGCGCGGTGGCGGCGGACGCGGCGCTGACAGCGGCGGAGTGCGGCGACGTCCTCGACGCGCTGGCCCAGGCCTCGCTGGACGGGGACGCGTGGAGCGCCACCGTCACCGAGCGCGGCCGCTCGCTCTCCGGTGGCCAGCGGCAGCGACTGGCCCTGGCCCGTTCACTGGTGGCTGACCCCGAGGTGCTCGTGCTCGACGAGCCGACCTCGGCCGTCGACTCGCACACGGAGGCACGGATCGCGGGCGGTGTGCGGGCGCTGCGGTCAGGACGTACGACCGTGGTGTTCACCTCGTCGCCCCTGCTGCTCGACCGGGCCGACCGGGTCGTGCTCGTCCACGACGACACCGTCGCGGCGGTCGGGGCCCACCGCGAACTGCTGCACTCGGAACCGCGGTACCGGGCGGTGGTGACCCGTGAGACGGAGGACGAGCAGCTCGCCCTCAACGGCAGCAAGCACAGGAACGGCAGCGGCGGTGGCGCGCTGGAGGCCGTCGAAGCGACCCGGACGACCGACGTCGGCATCGACATCGACATCGACATCGACATCGAGGAGACGGCATGATCGGCGTGGCGCCACCGGACTACGATCCGGCGGCCCCCCGGACGGCGACCACCCTGCCGGTGGGCACGCCCGCGACCGTACGGTCGTACGTCCACGAACTCATGCGGCGGCACCGCCGCGCCTTCGCGCTGCTCATCGGCGTCAACACGGTGGCCGTCGTCGCCTCGATGGCCGGGCCGTGGCTGCTCGGCTCGCTGGTGGAGCGCGCGGCGGACGGGGCGCGCGAGCTCCATCTGGAGCGCACCGCCGCGCTGTTCGCGCTCGCGCTCGTGGTCCAGGCCGTGTTCGTGCGACTGGTGCGGCTGCGCGGCGCGGTGCTCGGTGAGCGCATGCTGGCGGATCTGCGCGAGGACTTCCTCGTACGGTCCGTGGGACTGCCGCCGGGGGTGCTGGAACGGGCGGGTACGGGCGATCTGCTGTCCCGGATCACCACCGACATCGACCGCCTGGCGAACGCGATGCGCGAGGCCGTCCCGCAGCTGACGATCGGTGTGTTCTGGGTCGTGCTGCTGCTCGGCGGCCTCACGGTGACCGCGCCGCCGCTGGCTCCCGCGGTGCTGGTGGCACTGCCGGTGCTGGTGCTCGGCTGCCGCTGGTACTTCAGGCGTGCTCCGTCGGCGTACCGCTCGGAGGCCGCCGGCTACGCGGCGGTGGCGGCCGTACTCGCGGAGACGGTCGACGCGGGGCGCACCGTCGAGGCACACCGGCTCGGGGCGCGGCGCGTGGCGCTCTCGGACCGGCGGATCAAGGAGTGGACGGCGTGGGAGCGGTACACGCTGTGGCTGCGGTCCGTGCTCTTCCCGGTCATCAACATCACCCATGCGACCGTGCTCGGATCGGTGCTGATGATCGGCGGCGTGTTCGTTCTGCAGGGCTGGATCAGCATCGGGCAACTGACCACCGGCGCGCTGATCGCCCAGATGATGGTCGACCCGGTGAACCTGATCCTGCGCTGGTACGACGAGCTCCAGGTGGCGCAGGTGTCGCTGGCCCGACTGGTGGGCGTACGGGAGATCGAGCCGGACGCGGGCGACGCCGAGGTGCGGCCCGACGGCCGCGCGGTCCGCGCGGACGAGGTGCGCTTCGGATACCGCGAGGGCGTCGACGTGCTCCACCGGGTCTCGATGGACGTGCCGCCCGGGACCCGGCTGGCGCTGGTCGGCCCGTCCGGCGCGGGCAAGTCCACGCTCGGCCGGCTGCTCGCGGGCATCTACGCCCCGCGCACCGGCCGGGTCACGCTCGGCGCCGCCGAGCTGTCCCGGATGCCGGCGGAGCGGGTACGGGAGCATGTGGCGCTGGTCAACCAGGAGCACCACGTGTTCGTCGGCTCCCTGCGCGACAATCTGCTGCTCGCACGGGCGGGGGCCGAGGACGCGGAGCTGTGGGCGGCCCTCGGCGCGGTCGACGCGGAGGACTGGGCTCAGGGCCTGGACGACGGACTCGACACCGAGGTCGGCTCCGGCGGTCTGTCGCTGACCCCGGCCCAGGCCCAGCAGATCGCGCTCGCCCGGCTGGTCCTCGCGGACCCGCACACCCTGGTCCTGGACGAGGCGACGTCACTGCTGGACCCGCGGGCGGCCCGCCATCTGGAGCGGTCCCTGGCCCGGGTCCTCGACGGCCGTACGGTCGTGGCGATCGCCCATCGGCTGCACACGGCGCACGACGCGGACGTCATCGCGGTCGTCGAGAACGGCCGGATCACCGAACTGGGCAGCCACACCGACCTGGTGGCGGCGGACGGGGCGTACGCGGCGCTGTGGCGGTCCTGGCACGGGTGAGCCTTCCGTCCCGCGTGACCGCCCCGCGCGGCCGCCCCGTCCCCGGTCTCAGGCCGAGGGCCGGGCGGCCCCGGGCCAGCGGCCGAGCCAGACGCGGAGCGGAACGGCGGCCAGCCACCAGAGCTGGGCGACCCTCGCCGAGACGAGGGTGAGCGGGATGGACACGGCGAAAACGACGACCATGACCAGGCCCTCCCGGACGGAGTGGCTCAGGCTCGCGCGCGGAACACCCGGCTCGACCAGGGTCGGCCTGAGGAGGATCCGCAGCGACATCGCGGTGATCAGCCCCGAGGCGAGGGCGATCGCTCCCGCGTAGACCGCGGTCGCCAGCGCGGTGTCCCCGTACTCACTGATCAGGCGGGTCGGGAACGGCAGCCCTGCGATCAGGGCCAGCAGCGCCAGGTACAGGTACAGAAGACACATGTCGATCCGGACGATCCTGGAGAGCACCGCGTACTGGGCCAGCCACAGGGCACCGATGACGACGAAGCTCAGCAGGAACGCGCTCACGTCGGCGAGGGCGTCGTTGAGCGCGCCGCCGAGGTCCGCGTCGGGCAGACCGTCCGGCACGTTGATGTCGAGGGCCAGCAGCGTGATCGCGATGGCGAAGACCGCGTCCCCGAACGTGAGCAGCCGCTCCGGGCTGACGACCGTACCGGCGTCTTCGGCTCCCCGCTCACGTCTCGCTGCGCTCACGGCCGGGACGCTACCCGGGGGTGCCCGCTCGGGCACCCGGTGCTGGGCCGGACACCGCACGCCGGCACCCGTCCGGATGCCCCCGGACGGGTCCAGGGGGCACCGGACGGTGCCGGCGCCGCTAGATGAAGTTGAGCGCCGCCGCGCCGCCCACTCCCCCGAGCAGCATGAACGCCGGCATCAGCACCTTCAGCTCCACCCAGCTGCCGGCCCGGAAGCGCATGGCCTTCGGCGGCCCGAGCGCATACCAGCGCTTGTTGCCGACCGGGATCGGCCAGAGGATCGGGCAGCCCGACACGGTGAGGGCGTCGCCGATGTCGTGCACCAGGGCACCGAGGACGACCGGGAGGCCGAGCCAGAGGTACTCCTGGCCGGGTCCGGTGAAGAGCCAGTCCGCGCCGCTGCCCGGTTTGTCCAGGACACCGGCCAGAATCCAGGCGCTGGTCGCCCCGAGCAGCCACACGAGGACATCGCTGGACACCCGCGCGGCGCGCCACAGCAGGCCCTCGACCGCGAGCACGAGGTGCACGAAGAGGATCGCGAGGACGGCCCACCGCCCGCCGGCCATGGCCAGCGCGGACGTACCGCCGCCGATCAGCACGGCCCACAGCCAGGTGTGGGTGAGCGTGCGGTGGCCGCCGGTCCTGCGTTTATCGCCCGGCTTCTTCGTGGCCTTGTAGACGGCGTACGAGAGCTTGTCGACGATCTCGCACAGGCCCCGCGAGACCGGCCCGAAGGCCCGGGATATCGTCGCCGCCTTGTGATCGAGATCCGGCGCGAGCGCCGCGCCCGCGCAGATCAGCGCGCCGACCACGAGAACGGGCCACGGCATCGCGTGGCCCGCGGCGGCCGCCGCCGCTCCCACCCCCAGCCAGGCCGCCGCCCCGGAAAGGGAGTGCGCCGGTCCCATCATGCTCGTTCCCGCCCCATCTGCTGTTGTGGTTGACCCCAGTTGACGGGACAGGCTACCGGTAGCGATCTTCGCAGCGGTGGCCGGTTCCCGGTCCCGGCCACAAGCCAGGCAAGATGGGGGCGTGACCCTTATCGATCAGCTGCCGCCTGCCGCCGACCCCGATGCCCTCTTCGAAGCCTTCTCGTCGTGGGCCGAGGACCGGGGCATCTCGCTCTACCCGGCCCAGGAGGAGGCGCTGATCGAGGTGGTCTCCGGGGCCAACGTGATCCTCTCCACACCCACCGGCTCGGGAAAGAGCCTGGTCGCGGCCGGTGCGCACTTCGCGGCGCTGGCCCGTGACGAGGTCACCTTCTACACGGCGCCGATCAAGGCGCTCGTCTCGGAGAAGTTCTTCGACCTCTGCAAGCTCTTCGGCACGGAGAACGTCGGCATGCTCACCGGCGACGCGTCCGTGAACGCGGACGCACCGGTCATCTGCTGCACCGCCGAGGTTCTTGCCTCCATCGCGCTGCGCGACGGCAGGAACGCCGACATCGGCCAGGTCGTCATGGACGAGTTCCACTTCTACGCGGAGCCGGACCGCGGCTGGGCCTGGCAGATCCCTCTTCTGGAGCTTCCCCAGGCGCAGTTCGTGCTGATGTCGGCGACGCTCGGCGACGTCTCGATGTTCGAGAAGGACCTGACCCGGCGCACCGGCCGCGACACCGCCGTCGTCCGGTCCGCCACCCGCCCGGTGCCGCTCTCCTACGAGTACCGCACGACGCCCATCACCGAGACGCTGACCGAGCTGCTGGAGACCAGGCAGGCGCCGGTCTACATCGTGCACTTCACCCAGGCGCAGGCGGTCGAGCGCGCGCAGTCGCTGATGAGCATCAACATGTGCACCCGCGAGGAGAAGGACCGGATCGCCGAGCTGATCGGCAACTTCCGCTTCACCACCAAGTTCGGCCGGAACCTCTCCCGGTACGTGCGCCACGGCATCGGCGTCCATCACGCCGGCATGCTGCCGAAGTACCGCCGCCTGGTCGAGAAGCTCGCCCAGGCCGGTCTGCTGAAGGTGATCTGCGGTACGGACACGCTCGGCGTCGGCGTCAACGTGCCCATTCGCACGGTGCTGTTCACCGCGCTCACCAAGTACGACGGCAGTCGGGTGCGGACGCTCCGTTCGCGCGAGTTCCACCAGATCGCGGGCCGGGCCGGCCGGGCCGGGTTCGACACCGCCGGGTTCGTCGTCGCCCAGGCGCCCGAGCATGTCATCGAGAACGAGAAGGCCCTCGCCAAGGCCGGCGACGACCCGAAGAAGAAGCGCAAGGTGGTCCGCAAGAAGGCCCCCGAAGGCTTCGTCGCGTGGTCCCAGAACTCCTTCGAGAAGCTCATCGGTTCCGATCCCGAGCCGCTGACCTCCCGCTTCAGGGTCACCCACGCCATGCTGCTGTCGGTGATCGCCCGCCCGGGCAACGCCTTCGACGCGATGCGCAAGCTGCTGGAGGACAACCACGAGCCGCGCAAGCAGCAGCTGCGCCACATCCGCCGGGCCATCGCGATCTACCGCTCGCTCCTCGACGGCGGAATCGTGGAGCGCCTCGACACACCCGACGCCCAGGGCCGGATCGTCCGGCTCACCGTCGACTTCCAGCAGGACTTCGCCCTGAACCAGGCGCTGTCCACGTTCGCGCTCGCCGCCTTCGACCTGCTGGATCCCGAATCGCCGTCGTACGCCCTCGACATGGTGTCCGTCGTCGAGTCCACGCTGGACGATCCCCGCCAGATCCTCGCGGCCCAGCAGAACAAGGCCCGCGGCGAGGCGGTCGGGGCGATGAAGGCCGACGGTGTCGAGTACGAGGAGCGGATGGAGCGGCTCCAGGACATCTCGTACCCGAAGCCGCTCGAAGAGCTGCTGTGGCACGCGTACAACCTCTACCGGAAGTCCCATCCGTGGGTCGGCGACCACCCGGTCTCGCCGAAGTCGGTCATCCGGGACATGTACGAACGGGCCCTGTCCTTCACCGAGTTCACGTCGTTCTACGAGCTGGCGCGCACCGAGGGCATCGTGCTCCGCTATCTCGCGAGCGCGTACAAGGCGCTGGACCACACCATTCCGGACGATCTGAAGAGCGAGGACCTCCAGGATCTGATCGCCTGGCTGGGCGAGATGGTCCGGCAGGTCGACTCCAGCCTGCTGGACGAGTGGGAGCAGCTGGCCAATCCCGAGGTGGAGACCGCGGAGGAGGCCCAGGAGAAGGCCGACCAGGTCAAGCCGGTCACGGCGAACGCCCGCGCCTTCCGTGTGCTCGTGCGGAACGCCATGTTCCGTCGGGTGGAGCTGGCCGCGCTGGACCAGGTCGCCGAGCTGGGCGCGCTCGACGCCGAGTCCGGCTGGGACGAGGACGCCTGGGGAGAGGCGATGGACGCGTACTGGGACGAGTACGACGACCTCGGCACCGGGCCGGACGCGCGCGGACCGAAGCTGCTGTCGATCGAGGAGGACCCCGGGCACGGGCTGTGGCGGGTCCGGCAGACGTTCGCCGACCCCAACGGCGATCATGACTGGGGCATCAGCGCGGAGGTCGATCTGGCGGCCTCCGACGAAGAGGGCCTGGCCGTGGTCCGGGTCACGTCCGTCGGCCAGCTGTGAGACTGGAGCACACATGACCAACGCCGCCGAGAACCCTCCCGCCGCAGCCGGCTCCGCCGGGTCCGGCCCCGCGGACCGTCCCGCGGAGGCCAGTCCCGCGGAGGTCAGTCCCGCGGAGCGGCTCGTCGATCTGCTCGATCTGGAGCAGATCGAGGTCAACATCTTCCGCGGGCTGAGCCCCAACGAGTCCCTCCAGCGGGTCTTCGGAGGGCAGGTCGCGGGCCAGGCCCTGGTCGCGGCGGGCAGGACGACGGACGGCGCCCGTCCGGTCCACTCGCTGCACGCCTACTTCCTGCGGCCGGGCATCCCCGGGGTGCCGATCGTGTACCAGGTCGAACGGGTCAGGGACGGCCGGTCGTTCACCACCCGCAGGGTCACGGCCGTCCAGCGGGGCCGCACGATCTTCAATCTGACGGCGTCCTTCCACCAGCCCGAGGAGGCCGGCTTCGAACACCAGCTGCCGCCCCGGCTGGACTTCCCGGAACCGGAGACCCTGCCGAACGTCAGCGACGAGATCCGCGAGCACCTGGGCGCGCTGCCCGAGACGCTGGAGCGGATGGCCCGGCGCCAGCCCTTCGACATCCGCTACGTGGACCGGCTCCGCTGGACCGAGGAGGAGACCAAGGAGGCGGACCCCCGCAGCGCGGTGTGGATGCGCGCCGTCGGCCCGCTGGGCGACGACCCGCTGGTGCACACGTGCGCGCTGACGTACGCCTCGGACATGACACTGCTGGACGCGGTCCGCATCCCGGTGGAGCCGCTGTGGGGGCCCCGCGGCTTCGACATGGCCTCGCTGGACCACGCCATGTGGTTCCACCGGCCGTTCCGCACGGACGAATGGTTCCTGTACGACCAGGAGTCCCCGGTCGCCACGGGCGGCCGGGGACTGGCGCGCGGCCGGATCTACGACCGGCAGGGCCGGTTGCTCGTCTCGGTCGTGCAGGAGGGACTGTTCCGCAGGCTGGGCGGCTGACCGCCGCCCGGCACGCGTCCCTACTTCTTGACGGGGTCCAGGCAGAGGACGAACTTGTCCGCGTCCCACTGCTGCGCGAGGGCGGCCTCGCCGACGGTGCAGGCGTCGACGTCGAAGGTGTTCTCGACGACCTTGACGACCTTGTAGTTGGCGTCCTTGTCGTCACACTTCTTGGTCTCGACCTCGGGGTTGTTCTCCTCGCCGGTGACCCGGACGCAGTCGCCGGCCTCGGCGCGCACCGGGGAGTCGAAGACGTAGCCGATGCCGAGCTTCACCACCACGGCGACGACAATGAGGACGACCACGCCGAGGAACTTCTTCAGCTTGCTCTTCGGGGCGGGCGCGGGGGCCGCGCCGGGTATGGGCTGGCCCTGCGGGAACTGCGGGTCCTGCGGGGCAGCGGGGGGCGTGGGAGCGCTCATCGGCGGTCTTCCTCGGGGTCGCATGGTGATCGAACGCGCGCACGCTACACGAAGAATAAGAACCACATAAACATGAGATGCGAAGGAGTCCTTGATGTCCGTATATGACATCCCGTTGCGCACCCTGACCGGCGAGGAGGCGTCACTCGCCGATCACCGCGGCAAGGCCGTGCTCGTGGTGAACGTGGCGTCCCGGTGCGGTCTCACGCCGCAGTACGCGGGCCTGGAGGCGCTGCAGAAGACGTACGGCGACCGGGGCTTCACCGTCCTCGGGGTGCCCTGCAACCAGTTTGCCGGACAGGAGCCCGGCAGCGCCGAGGAGATCTCCACCTTCTGCTCGGCGACGTACGGCGTGACCTTCCCGCTCCTGGAGAAGGCCGAGGTGAACGGCGACCACCGGCACCCGCTCTACACCGAGTTGACCCGTTTCGCGGACGCCGACGGGGAAGCCGGGGACATCCGGTGGAACTTCGAGAAGTTCCTGATCTCCGCCGAGGGTGATGTGGTGGCCCGGTTCCGGCCGCGCGTGGAACCGGAGGCTCCGGAGGTCGTCACGGCGATCGAGGCGCTGCTCTCCGCCTGAGCGGTGCACGGTACGCGTCGGGCGCCGCCCGTCACCGGGCGGCGCCCCACGCCGCGTCAGCGGATCGGCATGCCCGAGAGCGTACGGGCGATCACCAGCCGCTGGATCTCGCTCGTGCCCTCGAAGATCGTGTAGATCGCGGCGTCACGGTGCATGCGCTCGACGGGGTACTCACGGGTGAACCCGTTGCCGCCGAGGATCTGCACGGCCTGCGCGGTGACCTTCTTGGCGACCTCGCTGGCGAAGAGCTTGGACATCGAGCCCTCGGCGGCGGTGAACGGCTTGCCGCTCACGGCCATCCAGGAGGCGCGCCAGACCAGGAGCCGGGCCGCGTCGATCTGGGTGCGCATGTCGGCGAGTTGGAAGGCCACACCCTGGTTGTCGATGATCGGGCGGCCGAACTGCTCGCGCTCCTTGGCGTACTCGAGCGCGTAGTCGTACGCGGCCCTGGCGGTGCCGACGGCCATCGCGCCCACCGCGGGACGGGACGCCTCGAAGGTCGCCATGGCCGCGTTCTTCACCCTCCCCCGGCCTTCGGCCGGGGGGACCCCCACGCCGCCCGCGCCGGCGGCCCGCTCGCGGGCGCGGGCGAGGCGCTCGTCGAGCTTCTCCTTGCCGCCGAGGAGGCACGAGCCGGGGACGCGGACGTTCTCCAGGACGACCTCGGCGGTGTGGGACGCGCGGATGCCGTGCTTCTTGAACTTCTGCCCCTGGGAGAGCCCCGGGGTGTTCGGCGGGACGATGAAGGAGGCGTGGCCCTTGCTGCCCAGCTCGGAGTCGACGACGGCGACGACGACATGGACGTTGGCGATACCGCCGTTGGTCGCCCAGGTCTTCGTACCGTTGAGGACCCATTCGTCCTTTGCCTCGTCGTAGACGGCCCGGGTACGCATCGCGCCGACGTCGGAGCCGGCGTCGGGCTCGGAGGAGCAGAAGGCGGCGACCTTCACGTCGTCGACATCGCCGTACATCTGCGGGATCCAGGTGCCGATCTGCTCCTCGGTACCGTTGGCGAGGACGCCGACGGCGGCCAGGCCGGTGCCGACGATGGACAGCGCGATTCCGGCGTCGCCCCAGAAGAGCTCCTCCATCGCCACCGGGATGCCGAGTCCGGTGGGGTCGAAGAACTGCTGGGCATAGAAGTCGAGGGAGTAGATGCCCACCTTGGCGGCCTCCTGGATGACCGGCCAGGGTGTCTCCTCACGCTCGTCCCACTCCGCGGCGGCCGGGCGGATCACGTCCTTGGCGAAACCGTGCAGCCAGTCACGGACCTGCTTCTGGTCGTCGTTGAGATCGAGCGCGAACTCGGTCATGTCCCCTCCTGATGTGCTTCAACCACGCATGTTACTAGCGGTAACCGCAGTCTGTTACCGGTAAGTACGAGCTGTCAACCGCCGCCCCCGTGATCGGCGGGGAGCCTCGGTGGAGTGTTACGTTGCGCAGGCCTCACGGATTTCGCACGGGCGGGGAGACGCTATGGAGACCACGACCACGACTCATCAGAGCGACCAGCAGCGGTCGGCAGACCAGCGGCGGCGGGAGCTGCTCGAAGCCGCGGACCGCGTAGTGCTCCGGGACGGGCCGCAGGCGTCCATGAACGCGATCGCCGCCGAGGCCGGGATCACCAAGCCGATCCTCTACCGGCACTTCGGCGACAAGAGCGGCCTCTACCGGGCGCTCGCCAAGCGCCACACCGACGCCCTGCTCGTGGCGCTGCGCACGGCGATCGACGCGAGTTCCGACCGGCGCGAGCGGGTCGAGCACACCCTCGACACCTATCTCGCCGCGATCGAGGCGCGACCGCAGGTGTACCGCTTCCTGATGCACCCGGCCGAGGACCCCCAGCAGTCCGAGCAGGGCTTCGACGTCGGCCTCCACTCGGCGCCACTGCTGCGCAGGCTCGGCGAGGAACTCGCCAAGGTCATCGCCGAGCGCGTCGACCTCGGCCCCGGCGGTGACGAGCTGGCCCGGATCTGGAGCCACGGCATCGTCGGCATGATGCACGGCGCGGGTGACTGGTGGCTCGGTGAACGCCCCTGCTCGCGGCAGCAGTTGGTGACGAGCCTCGCGGACCTGCTGTGGGGCAGGCTCTCGGTCGCCGAGGACCGCCCGGGCAGCCCGGGCTTCTGAATGCCGGTCGCCGCAGGGGCTCGTCACGGGCCCCTACGGCGACTGCGGAGCGGAGCGGAACCACGGCGCACGGCGGGCCGCCCGCAGGGCGCGGGCCCGGCGCAGGCCGGTGAGACGGTCCACGTAGACGGCGCCTTCCAGGTGGTCGCACTCGTGCTGCAGGCACCGCGCGAAGAACCCCGTCCCGTCCACCCGGACCGGCTCCCCGTCCGCCGTCACGCCCTCGACCACCGCGTGGTCGAAGCGTGGCGTCCCCGCCTCGATGCCGGGCAGCGACAGACAACCCTCCGGCCCCCGCAGCTCGATCCCGTCCGCCGTGACGAGCCGTGGATTGACCACGTGCCCGAGGTGGCGGACGTCCTCGTCGTCAGGGCAGTCGTAGACGAACACCCGCAGCGGGACACCGATCTGGTTCGCCGCGAGGCCGACGCCCTGGGCGGCGTACATTGTCGCGTACATGTCCTCGACGAGCCTCGCCAGGGACGGACCGAAGTCGGTGACGGGCTCGCAGGGCGCGTGCAGCACCGGATCCCCGAGCATGCTCATGTCTCGGACGAGTCCGGAACTGCCGGGGATCGGTCGGTTTCGCATGGCGGTAAGGGTACGTTCCGCACGTCGGGGCGATGACCTCCAGGTTTCGTCATGGAGCCGCGGTTCGGGCCGTCGCCCGGAGGTCGATAGGCTGAGCCCCGACCGACGCAAGGAGGATCAAGGACGATGGCAGGACACCCTGGCAACGCAGACCCACTGTCGCCGCGGGCCAAGCTGGCCGTGACGGCGGGCAAGGCCGCAGCGGCGGTGTCGCGCGCGGCGGGCCGTGGCAGCGGATCGGTGATCGGCGGCCGGGTGGCGCTCAAACTCGACCCGGATCTGCTGAGCCGGCTGGCACAGCATCTCGACGTCATCCTGGTGTCGGCGACGAACGGCAAGACCACCACCACCCGGCTCATCGCCGAGGCCCTGCGCGCCAGCGGCCCGGTCGTCTCCAACGCCCTGGGTGCGAACATGCCGGCGGGCATCACCTCCGCCCTGGCCGGCGGCTCCGACGCCAAGTTCGGCGTGATCGAGGTCGACGAGAAGTACCTGGCCGGCGTGGCGCGCGACACCACCCCGAAGGCCATCGCGCTGCTCAACCTCTCCCGCGACCAGCTGGACCGGGCGGCCGAGACCCGGATGCTCGCCGAGAAGTGGCGCGAGGGCCTGTCCGGCACGAAGGCCGTGGTCATCGCCAACGCCGACGACCCGCTGATCGTCTGGGCCGCGTCCTCCTCGCCCAATGTGGTGTGGGTGGCCGCCGGACAGGAGTGGAAGGACGACGCCTGGTCCTGCCCCGCCTGCGGCGGTGTGATGCAGCGTCCCGGCGACGACTGGTTCTGCGGGGAGTGCGGATTCCGCCGCCCCGCGGTGAGCTGGGCGCTCAGCGGCGACTACGTCCTCGACCCGCACGGCTCCGCGTGGCCGATCCACCTTCAGCTCCCGGGCCGCGCCAACAAGGCCAACGCCGCCACCTCCGCCGCGGTGGCCGCGGTCTTCGGCGTACCGCCGCAGGTCGCGCTCGAGCGCATGTACCAGGTGCAGGCGGTCGCCGGCCGGTACGACGTCGTGTCGTTCCTCGGCCGCGATCTGCGGCTGCTGCTGGCGAAGAACCCGGCCGGCTGGCTGGAGACGTTCTCGCTGATCGACCCGCCGCCGACCCCGGTGATCCTGTCCGTCAACGCCCGTGGCGCCGACGGCACCGACACCTCCTGGCTCTGGGACGTCGACTACACCCGGCTCGCCGGTCACCCGATCCTCGTGATCGGCGACCGCAGGCTGGACCTGGCCGTGCGGCTGGAGGTCGCCGGGCTGGACTTCCGGGTCTGCGACAGCGTCGACGAGGCGGTCCAGTACGCCCCGCCCGGGCGGATCGAGCTGATCGCCAACTACACCGCCTTCCAGGACGTACGCCGCCGCGTCGGCAACTGACCGCACGGACCGCAGAGGATTACGAGCATGAGCGACAGCAGCCTGCGTCTGGTGTGGGTCTACCCGGACCTGCTCAGCACGTACGGAGACCAGGGCAACGCCCTGGTCGTGGAGCGCCGCGCCCGGCAGCGCGGACTGGGCGTCACGCGCGTGGACGTCCGCAGCGACCAGCCGGTGCCGACGTCCGGCGACATCTATCTGATCGGCGGCGGCGAGGACCGGCCTCAGCGGCTCGCGTCCGAGCGGCTGCGCCGCGACGGCGGCCTCTCCAGGGCCGCGTCCAACGGCGCGATCATCTTCTCGGTGTGCGCCGGCTACCAGATCCTCGGCCATGAGTTCATCAACGACCTGGGTGAGCGCGAGCCTGGCCTCGGCCTGCTCGACGTGATCTCCACCCGGGGCGAGGGCGAGCGGTGCGTCGGTGACGTACTGGCCGACATCGACCCGCGGCTGGGCCTGCCGCAGCTGACGGGTTTCGAGAACCACCAGGGCATCACCCACCTCGGACCGACGGCCCGCCCGTTCGCCCGCACCGTCCTCGGCAAGGGCAACGGCACCGGCGACGGTACCGAGGGCGCGTACAACGACACCGTCTTCGGCACCTACATGCACGGCCCGGTGATGGCGCGCAATCCGCAGATCGCGGACCTGCTGCTGAAGCTGGCGCTCGACGTGAACGCGCTGCCGCCCACCGACGACCGCTGGTACGAGGCGCTGCGCGCCGAGCGCATCACGGCGGCGACACAGCCCGCCTGACCGCGGCCCGACAGGCCGCTCGTACGACCACCCGACTCGTACGAACATACGGTGTCCACTGTGCGGACGTCCGGTTCGGTTCCCGCCACCTGGCGCCGGTAGGGTGGCGGGGATCCAACCGGACGACGTGGTCCGGGAGTCGGCCCACGTTGCAAAGGTATTCGGGCTATGCGCATTGGTGTCCTCACCTCCGGCGGCGACTGCCCCGGTCTCAACGCGGTCATCCGCTCAGTCGTGCACCGCGCCGTCGTCGACCACGGCGACGAGGTCATCGGTTTCCACGACGGCTGGAAGGGCCTGCTGGAGTGCGACTACCGCAAGCTCGACCTGGACGCGGTGGCCGGCATCCTCGCCCGAGGTGGCACCATCCTCGGCTCCTCGCGGGTGCAGCCCGCGCATCTCGTCGACGGTGTGGAGCGGGCCAAGGGACACGTCGCCGAGCTGGGGCTCGACGCGATCATCCCGATCGGCGGCGAGGGCACGCTGAAGGCGGCGAACCTCCTCTCGCGGGCCGGCCTGCCGATCGTCGGCGTACCGAAGACCATCGACAACGACATCGCGTCGACCGACGTCACCTTCGGCTTCGACACCGCGGTCGGCGTCGCGACGGAGGCGCTGGACCGGCTCAAGACCACCGCCGAATCGCACCAGCGGGTGCTGATCGTCGAGGTCATGGGCCGGCACACCGGCTGGATCGCGCTGCACTCCGGCATGGCGGCCGGTGCGCACGCCATCGTCGTACCCGAGCGCCCCTTCGACATCGGCGAGCTGACCCGGCGGGTCGGCGCGCGCTTCGAGGCGGGCAAGCGGTTCGCGATCGTCGTGGTGGCCGAGGGCGCCAAGCCGCGTGAGGGCTCGATGGACTTCGACGAGGGCGGCAAGGACGTCTACGGCCACGAGCGGTTCGCCGGTGTCGCCCGGCAGCTCTCCATCGAGCTGGAGGAGCGGCTCGGCAAGGAGGCCCGTCCGGTGATCCTCGGTCATGTCCAGCGCGGCGGTACGCCGACCGCGTACGACCGCGTCCTCGCCACCCGCTTCGGCTGGCACGCGGTGGAGGCCGCCCACCGGGGCGAGTTCGGCATGATGACGGCCCTGCGCGGCACGGACATCACGATGGTCCCGCTGGCGCAGGCCGTGGAGACGCTGAAGACGGTCCCGGCGGAGCGGTACGACGAGGCCGAGACCGTCCTCTGACCTCGGCCGAGGTGGTTGCACACGTGACGAATCGCCCCCGGCGGCAGCGGCCGCCGGGGGCGGTTCTAGTCTTGTCCGGGCAACAAGCGCGAATCAGGACGCTCCGGGAGTACACAGATGGATCACAGCGGGCACGGCGAGCACGGTATGCCGATGGACCTGCCGCCGTTCACGCTCGGCAGGGGGCTGGAGTTCTCCGCGGATCCGTTCTTCCTGATCAGCTGTGTCCTGGGCCTCGGGCTCTACGCCTGGGGCGTGGTGCGGCTGCGCAGGCGCGGTGACGCCTGGCCGGTGGGCCGGACGGCCTTCTTCACCGTGGGCGTGCTGAGCATCGCGCTGGTGATGTGCACCGGGCTCAACGACTACGGCATGGTCATGTTCAGCGTGCACATGGTGCAGCACATGGTGATCAGCATGCTGTCGCCGATCCTGCTGCTGCTCGGCGCCCCGGTGACGCTCGCGCTCCGCGCGCTGCCGCCGGCCGGCCGTGGCCGCAAGGGACCTCGCGAGCTGCTCCTCGCCCTGCTCCACAGCCGCTACATGAAGATCGTCACGCATCCCGCGTTCACGATCCCGATGTTCATCGCGAGCCTCTACGGGCTCTACTTCACGCCGCTCTTCGACTTCCTCATGGGGTCCAAGGCCGGGCATGTCGGGATGATGGTGCACTTCCTCGCCGTCGGTCTGATCTTCTTCTGGCCGATCATGGGCGTGGACCCCGGTCCGCACCGCCCCGGCTATGTGATGCGGATGCTGGAGCTCTTCGCCGGCATGCCGTTCCACGCGTTCTTCGGCATCGCGCTGATGATGGCGTCCGAGCCGATGGTGAAGGCGTACGCGGATCCGTCGGCGTCCCTCGGGATCACCGCGCTGTCGGACCAGAACGCGGCGGGCGGCATCGCCTGGGCGTTCAGCGAGATCCCGTCGGTACTGGTACTGATCGCACTGGTGTTCCAGTGGTATCGCTCCGAGCAGCGCCAGGCCGTCCGTAAGGACCGTGCCGCCGACCGGGACGGTGACAAGGAGCTGGAGGCCTACAACGCCTATCTGGCCTCGCTCCAGGCACGGAGCCGGTAGCGGGGCCGACCACTCGGCAGCCGGGGCCCGCAGGGGGCGCACGGGAGTAGCGGTGGACCCGCCTCAGGGGTGACGATGGCTTCACGGCCCCTGGCCATGGATCCGTCCGCGGCCCGGCCTGGAGGAGGGCGCGCATGTCCAGTTCCGCGAAGACGATGGGTGTGCTCACCGTCGGGACCCTGGTGGTCGTGACGGCCTACACGGTGGCGCTCGGCAGCAACGGCTGGCTGTGGTTCGGCTGGGTCGTGCTCGGGCTGGCCACGCTCGGGATGCTGGCGTCCAAGCCCACCTGAACCGGAAGGCCGGGGCGCGCGCCGTCAGCCGGTGGTCCCGGTGGCGCGCGACTCGCGCAGGCTCAGCACCTCGTAGAGGAAGCTGTTGACAGGGGTCGGCGTCCCGCTCCGCTCGCCGAGCCGTACCACCGCGCCGGTCCATGCCTCGAGTTCGGACGGCCTGCCGGACGCGATGTCACGGTGCATCGAAGAGGTGCCTACGGCGGGCTGCTGGTCGACGAAGGCCAGCGTGGACGGCACGATGCCGTCCGGCAGCCGGATGCCGTGCGCCTGTGCGACGTGCTGGATCTCCGTCATGGCTTCCACCAGCAGCCGCCGCGTACCCGGCCGGGAGCGGAACTCGCCGATGGTCGCGTCGGTGACGGCGCCGAGGCCGCCCAGGGGCACGACGAACAGGAACTTCGCCCAGAGCTCGGTCCAGATGTCGTCGGGCACGACCGCCGTCACCGCCGAGGCGTCGAGGGCGGCCCGCAGCCGCTCCACCCGCGGCGTGACGCTGTTGTCCCATTCCCCGAAGGTCAGCGAGCCCTGGCCACCCACATGACGCACCCGGCCGGGGCCGTCCAGAAAGGCGATGATCTTCGCGATTCCGGGCAGCACCGCGCCGCGGCCCACCGCGTCGGCGACCTCGACGGGGGCCTCGACCCCGTTCTGCAGCGGCAGCACAGCCGTGTCCGGGCCCATCAGCGGAGTCAGCGTCTTGACGACGTCCGGCAGTTGGCGGGTCTTGACGCAGAGGAACACGTAGTCGACCTCGCCGATGTCCCGGGTGTCGTCGGTCACCCGCACCGGCGCGACGGAGAAGTCACCGGCCGGGCTCGCCACGGTCAGGCCCTCGTGGCGGAGCGCGTCGAGCTGCGCGCCTCGCGCGACGAAGTGGACCTCGTGCCCGGCGTCCGCCAGACGGCCGCCGAAGTAGCCGCCGACGCCGCCCGCCCCGATCACCGCTGCCTTCACCGAACCTCCTTCGCCCCGGAGGAACTTCCTCGGACCGGCTCCCCCACGCATGATCACCGTACGGAACGGCCTCCGCGTTTTCCAGACCTGCGGCGTTTTCCGGACCGGCGCCCCGGCGGCGACCGGAGGTGGTTACGGGCGAGGGGACATGCACATACACTGACCGTCTCCGAAACACCCTTTGACCTGGCAGAACGCGACGCCGGAGCCGATCCGGGACGTGGGGAGCGAAGCCTGTGTTCTATTACGTGCTCAAATACGTCATTTTGGGCCCGCTGCTACGTCTGCTGTTCCGGCCCAGGATCGAGGGACTCGAGCACATTCCGGCGGACGGCGCGGCGATCGTCGCCGGCAATCACCTGTCGTTCTCCGACCACTTCCTGATGCCGGCCATCCTCAAACGGCGCATCACCTTCCTCGCCAAGGCCGAGTACTTCACGGGCCCCGGTATCAAGGGCCGACTCACCGCCGCCTTCTTCCGCAGCGCCGGGCAGATCCCGGTGGACCGGTCGGGCAAGGACGCGGGACAGGCCGCGATCCGCGAGGGGCTCGGGGTGCTGAGCAAGGATGAGTTGCTCGGCATCTATCCGGAAGGCACGCGCTCGCACGACGGGCGGCTGTACAAGGGCAAGGTCGGCGTCGCGGTCATGGCGCTGACCGCGCAGGTGCCGGTCGTGCCCTGCGCGATGGTCGGGACGTTCGAGATCCAGCCGCCGGGCCAGGTCCTGCCGAAGATCAAGCGGGTGACGATCCGCTTCGGCGAGCCCCTGGACTTCTCGCGTTACGCGGGGATGGAGAACGAGAAGGCGGCGCTGCGGGCCGTGACCGACGAGATCATGTACGAGATCCTCGCCCTGTCCGGGCAGGAGTACGTGGACGAGTACGCCGTCAAGGCGAAGGCGGCCCAGACCGCTCAAGCGCCGGGCAGGAAGTTCCCGCGGCTGCGGCGGTGACGGGACATCGGGAGGGCGGTCCGCATGCGGACCGCCCCTCCCGTGCTTCCGGCGTGCGTCAGGGCGTCGGTGGGGCGTGCGGCGCGCACACCGTGTCGTGACCGTCGAGCGCGCCGCGGAGCAGATACGCCTCGACCTTTCCGTTGACGCAGGGGTTCACCAGCGTCGTGATGCCGTGCGAGCCGGCGTTCTCCTCGGTGACGAGGCGCGAGCCCTTGAGCCGCTTGCGGAGTTCGAGAGCGCCCTGGTACGGGGTGGCCGCGTCACGCTCGGCCTGCACCAGCAGCACCGGGGGCAGGCCCTTGCCGGTCCTGATCTCCAGCGGCTGCTGGCGCTTCGCCGGCCAGGTGGCGCACGGCAGGTTCAGCCAGGCGTTCGACCACGTGAAGAAGGGGTGCTCCGCGTGCAGCAGGGTGTTGTCCCGGTCCCAGGTCTCCCAGTCCGTCGGCCAGGGGGCGTCCGCGCACTCGACCGCCGTGTAGACGGCGGTGCTGTTCTCGGCCGCGGCGTTGCCTGCGGTGTCCTCGGGGTGCGGGCCGGCGGCGTCGATCAGCGGCTGGGGGTCACCGGCGAGGTAGCTGCTCCAGACCCGGGCGACGGGCGCCCACTGGGTGTCGTAGTACGGGGCGCTCTGGAAGTGGTCGACCAGCTCGGCGGGACCGACGAGCCCGCCGATCGGGCTGCGCTTCGCCTCGGCACGCAGCTTCTCCCACTGCCGGCGGACCTCCGCCTCGGTGTCGCCGATGCCGAAGACGTCGTCGTGGGCGGCGATCCAGGTCATCCAGTCCGTCAGCCGTCTCTCGAAGGCCCCGTTCTGGTCGAGGTTGACTCCGTACCAGATCTTGTCGGTCCTCGGGTTGACGACGGAGTCCATGACCATGCGGCGGACGTGTGCGGGGAAGAGGGTGGCGTACACCGCGCCGAGGTAGGTGCCGTAGGAGACACCGAGGAAGTTGAGCCGCCGCTCGCCGAGCGCGGCACGGATGACGTCCAGGTCGCGAGCCGTGTTGAGCGTGGTCAGATGCGGCAGGAGGTCGCCGCCGCGCTCCGCGCAGCCCGCCGCGTACTCGGCCGCGAGCTTGCGCCCGGCGCGCTTGTCGGCCTCGGAGCCGGGGACCGGATCGGGCTTGGGCGCCGTTCTCGGCGCCTGCGGGTCGACGCAGGACAGGGGCGACGAACGCCCGACGCCGCGCGGATCGAAGCCCACGAAGTCGTACGCCTTGGCGACCCCGGCCCAGAGGGCGTTGCCGGTGACGACCCGGCGCGGGAAGCGCAGGCCGGAGGCGCCGGGGCCGCCCGGGTTGTAGACGAGGGCGCCCTGGCGCTCCTCGGCGGTGCCGGTGTTGCCGATGCGGTCGACGGCGATACGTATCTGCTTGCCGTCGGGCCGGGCGTAGTCGAGCGGGACGCTGACCCAGCCGCACTGGATCGGCTTCTCCAGTCCCCAGTCGGCCGGGCAGTCGGCCCAGTCGATGCCCTGCTTCGCCGCCCGTTGAGCGGCGGTCTTCACTCCGTACGTCTCGGCGCTCCGCCGGTACGGGCCGTCCGCGGTCGCCTGTGGTGCGGCGATCGCGCCTGCGACGAGTGTGCTCGCGAGCAACGTGCCGGCCGAGCCGAGCACTGCGCTGCGTCTCACGTGGGTGCCTCCCCCTGATGATGCGCCGCTCCCCACGGCAGCGCGGGTCATGGTCAGTACGGGGGATCCTTCCGTCCGCGCGACGCCGGGCGAAAGGGCGAACCGGTGTTTCTTTGCCGAAGCAATAGCCGGTGCGCACAGCCCACTTGGGGCGTCGTATCAGCCGTGGCGCCGCGTCGGCCCTGCTGCCGCGTCGGCCCTGCTGCCGCGTCGGCCCTGCTGCCGCGTCGGCCCTGCTGCCGCGTCGGCCCTGGTGCCGTCGCCGCCGTCGCGCCGGGTCAGCCGTCGAGCAGCTCGCACCGGGCCGCGTCGAGCAGCCTGCGCAGCCGCAGCGCGTCCGGGGCGACCGCGGTGACCAGTGCCGCGGGGCCGGCGAGCGGGGTGAGGACCGCGCTCTCGCCGAGCTGTCGCGACTCGACGGGGTTCTTCTCGAAGTCGGGCTCCACGACAAGGAGTTGGCCGACCGCCCGATGTCCGGCGAGTACCGCCCCGCCGTCCCAGCCGCCCGGCGCGCCGGGTCCGAAGGAGAGTTCCTGGTCCAGCAGGGGACGGCCCGCACGGTGCACGGTCAGGCGCGTGGTGAGCGTGCCGGGTTCCTCGCCGTGGCGGCCGAGGATCTGCTCCTCACGCAGCACCAGCCGTGCCGTGGCGGCGAGTTCGACACGGGTACGCATCCGCAGGTCGCTGCCGCGCGCCGAGATCAGCTGCTCGGGCAGCCAGCGCAGTTCCGCGTCCTGGGCCACCGTGAGCGCGACGTCGTACGTGGCGGGTGCCGGGGAGCGGCCGGGCAGGGCCACGGTCGCCGCGGCGGAGTCCAGGTGCAGCTTGGCGCCTTCGTGGACGTCCGCCTCGACAGCCAGCCGGTCACCGCCGAGCGGTGCGCTCATGGCGCCGACGACGGTGACCCGGGTGTACGGTCCGGCGGCCCGGGTGCGGCGCAGCGCGAGCGGCCCCGCGCTCTCCAGCACCGGCAGTCCGTCGCGGGTGGCGACGACGCGGGCGGTGGCCTCGACGCTCATACGGCGCTCACGCGGCGGACCAGGCGCTGAGCCGGGCGCGTACCCAGTCGGCGACCGGCCGGACGCCGTCCTCGCCGGTGAGCGAGGTGAAGGCCACCGGGAGTTCACCGCGCTGCTCCTTGGCGTCGCGGGCCATGCGCTGCAGATCGGAGCCCACGTACGGGGCGAGGTCGGTCTTGTTGACGACGAGGAGGTCCGCCGTGGTGACGCCCGGGCCGCCCTTGCGCGGGATGTCGTCGCCGCCGGCCACGTCGATGACGAAGATCTGCGCGTCGACGAGGCCCTTGGAGAAGGTGGCGGTGAGGTTGTCGCCGCCGGACTCGACGAGGATCAGGTCGAGTGGTCCGACGGTGTCCTCCAGGTCCTCGACGGCTTCGAGGTTCGCGGAGATGTCGTCGCGGATCGCGGTGTGCGGGCAGGCACCGGTCTCGACGGCCTGGATGCGCTCGGGCGGCAGCACGGCGTGCCGCAGCAGGAACTCGGCGTCCTCGCGGGTGTAGATGTCATTGGTGACGACGGCGATGGACAGCTGGTCGCGCAGTTCCCGGCAGAGTGCGGCGACCGTCGCGGTCTTCCCGGAGCCGACGGGGCCGCCGAGGCCGATGCGCAGGGCACGGCGGGTTCCATCGGGGCGGACCGCGTCGGCGCTGACGGCGGCCGGGCCCGGGTGCTCGTGCGTGGGGTCGAGGTGCATGCTGCGGCTCCTTGGGGTGGTGCTACGAGGCGAAGAGTCGTACGGGCCAGGCGGCGTGCTGTTCCGCCGTGATGTCGAGCAGCGGGGCGGAGGCCGCGGGCAGGGCGTCCGTGCCCAGCTCGGCCGCCCGGTGTGCCGCGGTCACGGCGCGGCGGGCGACGTCGTCCATGTCGGGGGCGAGCCGGGCGAGGACGGCGGTGGCCTCGAAGGGGTCCAGGCTCAGCAGCCGTACCGCGGCGGTGGCCGGTCCGCCGATCGTCTCGTACGCGGCACAGTGCGCGGCGTCCTCGGGCCCGAGGCCGGCGGCGCGCGCGAGGAGCCCCAGCACGACGGGCTGGTGCGCCCCTCTGGGGAACGCCCGGGCCAGCGCGTCGAGTCCGGGCGACGGCCAGGTGGCCCGGGCGGCCCGCATGAGCTGTCTGCCGAGTTTCCGCCCCGAGGCGCGCAGGGCGGGCGAGGGGGTCCGGGCGTCGGCGGCCGCGTCCAGTTCGAGCGGGTCGAGCCCGAGCGCGGCGGCGGCTGCGAGCGCCGCCGCGGTCAGCCCCGTGGTGTGCAGCCTGCCCCGGCAGAAGTGCTCCAGCCCGTGGGCGTCCCGGATCCGCCCGGACTTGACCGCCGCCTCGGCGCCGCCGGAGTGCGCGTGCCCGCCGGCGGGGAAGCGTCCGTCGGCGAGAACGAGCAGCGCGGCTCGCGCCGGGGCACCGGACCGTGGTCCGGCCTCCTCCGCCCGGCGCGACCCCGCTGCCGCCCGCCTCGCCTCAGGGATCTCATCGGCCCCGGCGCCCGGAGCCGGGGCGGTGACCGCCGCCGGGCCGTGGGCGGGACCACCACCGGGGGCGGGTGGGCGCGTGTGGATGATGTCGCTCATGGTCAGAACAGGAAGTACCGCTGGGCCATGGGCAGTTCCTCCGCCGGTGCCGGCTCGACCGCCTCGCCGTCGATGGTCACGGTGAAGGTGTCGGCGTCGACCTCGACGCGGGGCAGGGCGTCGTTCTCCCGCATGTCGGCCTTGGTGACGCCCCTGGTGCTGCGGATCGGGACGAAACGCTTCCCGAGCCCGAGGCGTTCGGGCAGACCGTCCTCGATCGCCGCCCCGGCGACGAAATTGAACGAGCCCGCAGCCGGAGCCCTGCCGAGCGCGCCGAACATCCGCCGCGGGAGCACCGGTTGCGGCGTGGGGATGGAGGCGTTGGCGTCGCCCATCTGCGCGTACGCGATCTGGCCCCCCTTGATGACCAGTTGCGGCTTGACGCCGAAGAACGCCGGTTCCCACAGCACCAGATCGGCGAGCTTGCCCGGTTCGACCGAGCCGATCTCGTGGTCGAGGCCCTGGGCGACGGCGGGGTTGATCGTGTATTTGGCGACATAGCGACGAACTCGCAGATTGTCCGCGCGGCCGTCGCCGGGGAGGGTGCCCCTGCGCAGCTTCATGACGTGCGCGGTCTGCCAGGTCCGCAGGACGACCTCGCCCACGCGCCCCATCGCCTGGGAGTCGGACGAGATGATCGAGATGGCGCCGATGTCGTGCAGCACGTCCTCGGCCGCGATCGTGGACGGCCGGATCCTCGACTCGGCGAAGGCGAGATCCTCGGGCACGGCCGGATTGAGGTGGTGGCAGACCATCAGCATGTCGAGGTGTTCCTCGATGGTGTTGATGGTGTGCGGCCGGGTCGGATTCGTGGAACTGGGCAGGACGTAGGGCTCCGAGACCACGGTGATGATGTCCGGTGCGTGCCCGCCGCCCGCGCCCTCCGTGTGGTACGCGTGGATGGTGCGACCCGCGATCGCGGCGAGGGTGTCGCCGACGAACCCGGCCTCGTTCAGCGTGTCCGTGTGCACGGCGAGCTGCGCGCCGGTCTCCTCGCACACGCCCAGGCAGGCGTCGATGACGGCCGGCGTCGCGCCCCAGTCCTCATGGATCTTGAAGCCGAGCGCGCCGCCGCGCAGCTGCGAGTACATGGCCTCGCGGGACGTCGTGTTGCCCTTGCCGAGCAGCCCGATGTTGACGGGGAACGCTTCGAGCGCCTCGAACATCCGGGCGAGGTGCCAGGGGCCGGGAGTGATCGTGGTCGCCTTCGTGCCCTCGGCCGGTCCGGTGCCGCCGCCGACGAGCGTGGTGATGCCCGAGGTCAGCGCCTGGTCGACGATGGTCGGCGAGATGAAGTGGACATGGGCGTCGATCGCCCCGGCGGTGACGATCTTCCCGTTGCCCGCGATCACCTCGGTCTCCGGACCGATGACCAGATCCGGGTGGACGCCGTCCATCGTGTCCGGGTTGCCGGCCTTCCCGATGCCGGTGATGCGGCCGTCACGGATGCCGATGTCGGCCTTGACGACACCCCAGTGGTCGATGATCACCGCGCCGGTGACGACGGTGTCGGGGGCGCCCTCCGCTCGCGTCGTACGCGACTGGCCCATCGACTCGCGGATCACCTTGCCGCCGCCGAACACCGCCTCGTCACCCGCGCGACCGGGCCCGCCCGAGCGGTCCTCCTCGATCTCGACGAGCAGTTCGGTGTCGGCGAGCCGGATCCGGTCACCCGTGGTGGGCCCGAACAGGTCCGCGTACACGGCACGGCTGAGCTCAGCCATCGAGCGCACCTCCGGTCTCCCCGCGCAGGCCCGCGACGACACGGAGGCCGCCGATCGGTACGAGTTCGACGTCGACCGGGATGCCGGGCTCGAACCGGACGGCGGTGCCGGCCGCGATGTTCAGCCGCAACCCGCGCGCGGCGGCACGGTCGAGGTCCAGCCCGGGGTTGGCCTCGGCGAAGTGGTAGTGGGAGCCGACCTGGACGGGCCGGTCGGCGGTGTTCAGCACGGTCAGCCGGGTGGTCTCGCGGCCCTCGTTCAGCCGGACCGGCTCGTCCGCGTACAGGATCTCTCCGGGAATCATGGGCGCCGCTCCCCCGTCAGACGATCGGTTCGTGGACGGTGACGAGCTTGGTGCCGTCGGGGAAGGTCGCCTCGACCTGGACGTCGTGGATCATCTCGGGGATGCCCGCCATGACGTCGTCGCGGGTGAGCACTTTCCGCCCGGAGGCCATGAGTTCGGCGACGGTGCGCCCGTCGCGGGCACCTTCCAGGATGTGCGTGGTGATGAGCGCGACGGCCTCGGGGTGGTTGAGCTTCACCCCGCGGGCTCTGCGCCTCTCCGCGACATCGGCAGCAACATGGATGAGCAGCCGTTCCTGCTCATGCGGCGTCAGTTGCACGATTCCACCTCACGATCGTCCCGCCCGGACGGATCCGGATGCAGCGGACGCTATTTGACGTCAACGATCTGTTGACGTTCTGCAGACGTTCCACTGCCAAGGCTTGAACGTTAGGGCGGAAGTTTTTCCGGCGCGTTAACTGATCTTTGGTACCTGCATGGACATCGGCGCGCGCGCAGCCCGTCCCGGGCCTGCCGGACGATCGGTCCCGCCGCCCTCCCGCTGGAGCGGACGGGGGCGGGCGGTCCTGTCGTACCGCTCAGACGCCCCGGCCGCCCGGGCCCGGAGGGCGATGCTCCGCCGCGATGCCGAAGCGGCCGCGTTCGCCCGGAGCGGACGGCGCGGAGGTGCGCAGCGTCGAGACCGAGGGGAGCACGGCCTCGTCGGCCGGGTGCTCCGCGGCCTCCAGTCGCTCCAGGTCAGCGGCCGAGACGAGCGCCACGAGCGGCTTTCCGTGGCGGGTGACGACCACGCGCTCGCCGCCGTACACGACACGGTTGATCAGCTCGGCGAGCTCTGCCCGTGCTTGCGTCACCGGAATCTCATAGGCCATGCTCCCCATCATAACGGCCTGTACGTCCTGTACATTTTTTACAGACACGCAAGCCGCCAGACGCTGCCCACAGACGCCGCCGCACCGTCGCGGCCGCATGAGGAGTGGTACGCCATGAACCACCCGTCCGCCCGCCATGTCCTGCCGGAGTTCACGGAGCGCACCAGCGCAGGGCTCCGCACCCTCGATCCGTACGCGAAGCTCCTCGCCGAGCGGATCGTGTTCCTCGGCGCACCGGTCGACGACACCTCGGCCAACGACGTCATCGCGCAGCTCCTGCACCTCGAGTACGCCGCCCCGGACCAGGACATCGCGCTCTACATCAACTCCCCCGGCGGTTCCCTCAGCGCGATGACCGCCATTTACGACACGATGCAGGTGGTGACCTGCGACATCGCCACGACCTGTCTGGGCCGGGCCGCCTCGACGGCCGCGGTGCTGCTGGCGGCAGGCGCCCCCGGCAAGCGGATCGCCCTGCCCGGTGCCCGGATCGTCGTCCAGCAGCCTTCCCTGGCGGAGCCGGTGCAGGGACAGCCGACCGATCTCGATCTCCAGGCTCAGGAGTTGCTGCGGCTGCGGGAGCTGATGGCCGCCGTGCTCGTACGCCACACCGGTCGGAGCGCCGAGCGCATCGCCGAGGACATCGAGCGTGACAAGGTCTTCGACGCCCCGGGCGCCAAGGAATACGGGCTGATCGATCACATCGTCAAGAACCGGAAGACGTCCGCGACTTCCCTCCACGGCCGGTGAACCGGCCGTGGTGCCCGAACTGCCGCCGCTCCCCGCACTGACGCGTGCCGAAAGTGAGTTCATCGACAGCTATCTCGAAGTCGTCGATCAGCTGGGAAGGATCAACCCGGCGCGTGGCACGCACACCTACGGCGCGCTTCGTGCCGCCCAGGCGCTCGTCGTACGGGCCACGGCGCTCCGGGACGCGCTGACGGTCATGCACATGCGCGGTGAGAGCGAGCTGCACGCACCGACATTGGCCCGTGCGCTGCGGGTGTTGGACGGGGAGCGCAGGGCGTCGAGAATCACCGTACCTCCGGAGTCGCCGAGTTGACGGTCCGCCGCCCGACGGCCACCGCGCACCTCGCGGCACGCCGGAGGCGTACGAGTGGGTGTCGCCCATCCGGACCAGTCGCGGCTGCACGATATGCACCGGGCAAGTTGCGCCGTGGGCTGAGCCGACTGGCGCAACGGCCCGTTCCGACGCTGGTACAGCGCTCGTCACCGGGCGACGCACTGTCCGCCAAACGGCTCTGTCCACTCGAATAGGTCATTGGTGAGGAGCCTCACAAAACGCCGTTTCTAAGAGGAAATCCGGCAGTTCGTGGGTCAAGATCCCTGGGACGACAAGCCCCCGCCACCGCGGCGGGGCGGTCCGGGCGGACGCCGAGTCCTGCCGCCGCACCGGATGCCTGGTCGACATGAGGGCTTCGGCAGGAGTGGAGGACCCGAGCAGTACGGGCCGGCCGCACATCATGGCCGGTCCTTGGGGTGAAGCCGCGTACGCGGCCGGGCGTCTTCGCCGGTCCGAACCCGACAGGTCATCCTTCACAGGCGGCTGACGAAGGGTTGCGCATGTCTGCGCAGACACATCTCCCGTCCCTGTTGTCCCGGACGGGTGCCGTCTCGGCACTCACGATCGCGGCCGTCGGCGGCTCGCTGGTCCTGCCGGGCGGCGCGCCCGAGGCCCATGCCACCGCGGCACACGCGACGAAGGCACTCAACGTGGCCGCGTCGAAGAAGGGCTCTCCGTACCGCTACGGGGCCACGGGGCCGCATCGCTTCGACTGTTCGGGACTGACGCTCTACGCGTACAAGAAGGCCGGCAAGAAGCTGCCGCGCACGGCCCAGCAGCAGTACAACCGGACCCGTCATATCCGCGCTTCCCAACGGCAGCGCGGTGACCTGGTCTTCTTCCAGGCCCGCGGATACGTGTACCACGTCGGCATCTACGCGGGAGGCGGCAGGATCTGGCACTCGCCGAAGACCGGTTCCGTGGTGAAGCTGAGCAAGATCTGGTCCAAGAGCGTGCGCTACGGGCGCGTGCGCTGAGTTGTCCGGGCCCCGGCACCGTCCGGGGCCCCGAGGGACGAGAGGAGCGGTCACGGCCCTCCACGGCGCGGCCGGTACGCGTCCGCAGGCGTCCGTACGCGTACGCAACGGCGGGATGCCGTGGAGGGCTCAGGGCCGGTGCCCCTGTGGAGCGGGGTCGCCGGGGAGCCCGCCCGACGGGACCGCCCCGCGCTCGGTGCGGACGACGGCCGGCGCGGGGCTCCAGGGCATGGCGATCCAGACGGTCTTGCCGCCTTCCGGGGTAGGGCTGACGTGCAGCCTGCCCCCGCACTCGGCGGCGAGCCAGCGGATGATCACCATGCCGCGGCCGTTGTCCTGCTGCACCGCCGCGGGCAGCCGCTGCGGCCAGCGCGGATGGCTGTCGGTCACACCGACGCACAGCTGTTCGTCGCGCTCGAGACGGACGTCGACCGTGAAGGTGGGTGACTGTCCGAAGGTGTGCTGAACGGCGTTGGTGGCCAGTTCGGAGACGATGAGACGGACCGTGTCGGCCGCGTCGTCCTCCCTCGGCAGCCCCCACTCGGTGAGGACCTCGGAGACGTATCTCCGCGCGGCGGGGACCGAGGCGGGATCGCTCGGCAGGGTGATGGAGGCTTCCTGATGGTCGGCCATGGCGAGCTGTCCCTTTCCCACCGGGGCTGCGGGAGCGCGGCACGCAGCGGATGCGGTGCCGGAACAGCCTCGGACTGCGCTGTGCGCCAGAGTGTGCGCTAGCCGTCAGAGTGCCACTGTGCCGCCCCTGTTGGTGCCGATCCACCTTGATATGCATATATCTGTCGCTCAAAGCGGTGAACTCTGCGACGCGAGAACGTATTTGGGCGCAGACTTGCGCTGCGCCGGCCGCTCACGCGCCGGTCGTACGCCGGTCACTCGACGACCGAAGGAGGAACGGAGGAGGGGACGGAATGCGGCACGGTCCCGCGGTGCGCCGCCGCAAGCTCGGTGAGGAACTGCGCGGCCTGCGGCTGGACGCGGGCCTCACCAGCCGGGAGGCGGCACGCCTGGCGGGTTGGCACCAGTCGAAGGTGAGCCGCATCGAGACCGGTGCGAGCGGGGTGAAGCCCGCCGATGTGGCCCGGTTGCTCGACGCCTACGGGGTGGCCGATCCGCGGCTGCGGGAGCTGCTGGGGACGCTGGCGGGCACGGCGGACGGCGGGGGCACGGGCTGGTGGCACGCCTACCGCGGGGTGATCCCTCCCCAGTACCGGGACTTCATCAGCCTGGAGTCCCAGGCGAGTACGGCGCGGACGCTGGAGACCTCGGTGGTGCCCGGACTGCTGCAGACCGCCGACTACGCACGGGCGGTGACCCTTTCCGCGCTCGAAGGAGCGCCGACGGCCACGGTGGACTCGCTGGTGGAGGTGCGCATCGCCCGTCAGCAAGTGCTCCGTGCGGAGCGGCCGCTGAGCTTCAGCGCGGTGCTGGACGAGGCGGTGCTGCGGCGGCAGGTGGGCGGCCGCCGGGTGATGCGCGGGCAGTTGCGCCGAGTGATGGAGATGGCCCAACTCCCGCATGTGCGCCTGCAGGTGCTCCCCTTCTCGACCGGTGGTTATGTGGGACTGACCGGACCTTTCGTTATCTTCTCATTCCCGAACACTTCTGATCTGGACGTGGTTGTTCTTGACCATCTGACGAGTAGTCTCTACCTCGAACGGAAGGAAGACCTCGAGGCGTACGGCGCCGCTTTCCGCACCATGCAGGCGCATGCGCTCTCGCTCCAGGACTCGTTGGATCTCATCGCCGGAATCGACGACAGCGCGTAGGGAAGGCACCCCCCAATGTCTGCTCACGACGCACATGTACGCCCTCGGCTGCGCACTCCGTGGCAGCGCAGCAGCCGCAGTGTCGGAATGAACAACTGCGTGGAGACCGCACGGTGCGCCGACGGCGCCCTGGCCGTGCGCGACTCGAAGAACACCCACCTCCGCTTCCTCGTGTTCTCGCCCGCCGCCTGGACCGGCTTCGTGCGCGGGCTGCGCGAGGGCGCGGGCGGCTGACCCGAGGGACGGTCAGCCCGCGGGCGCCGTCGCCAGGATCGTGGAGAGCGCCGTCCCGATCTGCCGATCGGTGAGATCGGCGCGCGCGGTGAGCCTGATCCGCGAGATCCCGTCCGGAACCGACGGCGGCCGGAAGCAGCCGACGGCCAGTCCCGCCGCCCGGCAGTCCGCCGCCCAGCGCACGGCCGACTCCGGTGACGGCGCCTGGACGGACACGACGGCCGCGTCCGGGCGTACGGCGGTCTGCCCGGCGCCGGCCAGCCGCTCGTACAGCGTGGTGGCCACGGCCCGGGCCCGGTCCGCGAGCCCGGGCTCGCGGCGCAGCAGCCGCAGGCTCGCGAGGGCCGCGCCCGCCGCGGCCGGCGCGAGGCCGGTGTCGAAGATGAACGTACGCGCGGCGTTGACGAGATGGTCGATGACCCGTGCCGGACCGAGCACCGCTCCGCCCTGGCTGCCCAGGGACTTGGACAGGGTGAGCGTGGCGACGACGCCCGTGTCGCCCGCGAGGCCCGCCGCGTTCAGGGCTCCCCTGCCCCCCTCGCCCAGGACTCCGAGACCGTGTGCGTCGTCGACGACCAGGGCCGCGCCGTGCGAACGGCACACCTCGGCGAACTCGCGCAGCGGGGCGGCGTCGCCGTCGACCGAGAAGACCGAGTCGGACACGACCAGGGCGCGCCGCCCCGGGTGGGCGTCGAGGGTCTTGCGTACGGCCTCCGGATCGGCGTGTGCCACGACGGCGGTCTCGGCGCGGGACAGCCGGCAGCCGTCGACGATCGAGGCGTGGTTGCCGGCGTCCGACACGATCAGCGACCCGTGCGCGCCGAGCGCCGTCAGCGCCGCAAGGTTCGCCGCGTACCCCGAGGAGAACACGAGCGCCGCCTCGAACCCGCAGAACTCGGCCAGCTCACGTTCCAGTTCCGCGTGCAGCTCGGTGCTGCCGGTCACGAGCCGGGAGCCGGTCGCGCCGGCGCCCCACCGCCGTGCGGCCTCGGCGGCCGCCTGGGTGATCTCCGGCCGCCGGGTCAGGCCGAGGTAGTCGTTGCTCGCCAGATCGAGCAGCGCGGAGGTGGCGGGACGCGGCCGGAGTGTACGGACGAGACCGGCGTCCGCGCGGTGGCGCGCCGCGTCGTCGGTCCAGTCGAAAGGATCCTGAGGCACCTGGGGCATGTTCCGGTCCTTTTGTAGGCAGCGCACAGACCCTAGCCGGGGACGGTAGAGGTCAGAGTGTGGCCATACACACACCTCAATCGGCGGGTGTTGTCGAGTTCCTCCTTGGCCGCGGGGTGTCCGGTAGGCGAGGATCTGCGCCATGGACCTCCTGAACACGCTGGTGGACAAGGGCCTGCGGCGTGAGCTGCCGACCCGCGAAGAAGCGCTCGCCGTACTGGCGACCTCCGACGACGATCTGCTCGAAGTGGTGGCCGCGGCCGGAAGGGTGCGCCGTCAGTGGTTCGGGCGGCGGGTGAAGCTGAACTATCTGGTCAACCTCAAGTCCGGTCTGTGTCCCGAGGACTGTTCGTACTGTTCCCAGCGGCTCGGTTCCAAGGCGGAGATCCTCAAGTACACCTGGCTGAAGCCGGACGAGGCGTCGAAGGCGGCGGCCGCGGGGGTCGCGGGCGGCGCCAAGCGGGTCTGTCTGGTCGCCAGCGGCCGCGGGCCGACCGACCGTGACGTGGCCCGGGTCTCGCAGACCATCGAGGCCATCAAGGAGCAGAACGAGGGCGTCGAGGTGTGTGCCTGTCTCGGTCTGCTCTCCGACGGCCAGGCGGAGCGGCTGCGGGACGCGGGCGCCGACGCGTACAACCACAACCTCAACACGTCCGAGGGGACGTACGGGGACATCACGACCACCCACACGTACGCGGACCGCGTGGACACCGTCCAGAAGGCGCACGCCGCCGGTCTGTCGGCCTGTTCGGGTCTGATCGCGGGCATGGGCGAGCGCGACGAGGACCTGGTCGACGTGGTGTTCTCGCTGCGTGAGCTGGACCCGGACTCGGTGCCGGTGAACTTCCTGATCCCGTTCGAGGGCACGCCGCTCGCCAAGGAGTGGAATCTGACGCCGCAGCGGGCGCTGCGGATCCTCGCCATGGTCCGGTTCGTCTGCCCGGACGTGGAGGTACGGCTCGCGGGTGGCCGTGAGGTCCATCTGCGGACGCTGCAGCCGCTGGCGCTGCACCTCGCCAACTCGATCTTCCTCGGTGACTATCTGACCAGCGAGGGCCAGGCGGGCAAGGCGGACCTCGACATGATCGCGGACGCGGGCTTCGAGGTGGAGGGCACGGACACGACGACGCTGCCCGAGCACCGTGCGGACGCCGTCGCGGGCGGCTGCGGTTCGGGAGGCGGCGGTGGCTGCGCGCCCTGCGGCGACACCGGGACCGAGACCGGGACCGACACCGGCACCGGCACTGCTGTGAAGACCGCTCCCGAGACCGAGAGCGTCTCCGCTGCGCGCCCCGACCTGGTGGCCGTGCGGCGCCGCGGCGCCGGAACGGACATCGCGCCCAATGCGTAGCTCCGCCGCGCGCGAGCTCGTCGCCCTGGACCGGGCTCATGTCTGGCACCCGTACGGCCCGATGCCGGGCCGCACGGACCCGCTGGTCGTGGAGTCCGCGTCCGGCGTACGGCTCCGGCTCGCCGAACCGGCACACGGGCGCTCCGAGTTGGTGGACGGCATGTCCTCGTGGTGGTCGGCGATCCACGGCTACAACCACCCCGTGCTCAACGAGGCCGCGCGCGGGCAGCTGGACCGTATGAGCCATGTGATGTTCGGCGGCCTCACCCACGAGCCCGCCGTCCGCCTCGCGACACGGCTCGTGGAGATCACCCCGGAACCGCTCCGGCACGTCTTCCTCTGCGACTCGGGCTCGGTGTCCGTCGAGGTCGCGGTGAAGATGTGCCTGCAGTACTGGCGTTCTGTGGGCCGGCCGGGCAAGCAGCGGCTGCTGACCTGGCGCGGCGGGTACCACGGGGACACCTGGCAGCCGATGTCGGTGTGCGACCCCGAGGGCGGGATGCACGACCTGTGGTCGGGTGTCCTGCCACGTCAGATCTTCGCGGACGCCCCGCCGGCCGGGTACGAACGACCGTACGACGCCGCGTACGCGGAGCATCTGCGTGAGCAGATCGGGCGCCACGCGGACGAGCTGGCCGCGGTGATCGTGGAGCCGGTGGTGCAGGGGGCCGGAGGGATGCGGTTCCACTCCCCCGACTGGCTGCGGGTGCTGCGGGAGGCCTGCGACGAGCACGATGTGCTGCTCGTCTTCGACGAGATCGCGACCGGATTCGGGCGCACGGGCAGGCTCTTCGCGGCGGAACACGCGGGTGTCTCGCCCGATGTGATGTGTCTCGGCAAGGCGCTGACCGGCGGATATCTGACCATGGCGGCGACGCTGTGCACGGGCAGGGTGGCGGACGGGATCTCCCAGGGCGACGTCCCCGTGCTGGCCCACGGTCCGACCTTCATGGGCAATCCGCTGGCGGCGGCGGTCGCGTGCGCGTCGATCGATCTGCTCCTGGCTCAGGATTGGGAGCAGGAGGTCAAGCGTCTGGAGGCAGGACTCCGCGAGGGACTGGCGGACGCCGCCGCGCTCGAGGGGGTCCTGGACGTCCGCGTCCTGGGCGGGATCGGCGTCGTCCAGCTCGACCACCCGGTGGACATGGCGGCGGCGACGGAGTCGGCCGTGCGCGAGGGCGTGTGGCTGCGTCCGTTCCGCGATCTGATCTACACGATGCCGCCGTATGTGACCGGCAACGAGGATCTCTCGCGCATCACACGAGCGGTGTGCGCGGCCGCGGCCGCGGGTTGATCCGGGGTCTCGTCCCCGGACCTCCGGCATGAGCAGGGTGCAGCAGCAAGGGAGCAGCATGGGCGTCATCGTCGTCAGCGGGACCGGGACCGAGATCGGGAAGACCGTGGTCACCGCGGCCCTCGCCGCTGCCGCCGCCGCACAGGGACGGACCGTGGCGGTGCTGAAGCCCGCACAGACCGGGCTCGCGCACGGCGATTCCGGTGACGCCCAGGAGGCCGCACGGCTCGCGGGTTCCGGGGTGACGGGGGTCGAACTCGCCCGGTTCCCCGAGCCGCTGGCCCCGGCGACGGCCGCGCGGCGGGCGGGAATGGCCCCGATCGGCCCGCGCGACGTCGCCGACGCCGCGGCGAAACTGGCCACCGAGCACGATCTGGTGCTGGTCGAAGGCGCGGGCGGACTGCTCGTACGGTTCGACGACCGGGGCGGCACCCTCGCCGACGCGGCCCGGCTGCTCGGCGCGCCGGTGCTGGTCGTGGCACACGCCGGACTCGGCACGCTCAACGCGACGGCACTCACCACCGAGGCCCTGCGCGCCCGCTCGCTGGAACCGCTGGGCGTCGTCGTGGGCAGCTGGCCCGAGGTGCCGGACCTCGCGGCACGCTGCAATGTGGCCGACCTCCCGGACTCGGCGGGAGCGGCGCTGCTCGGGGCCGTGCCCGAGGGGTCCGGCTCACTGCCGCCCGAGGCGTTCCGCGCCAGGGCCGCGCGCTGGCTGGCTCCTGCGCTGGGCGGTGTGTGGGACGTGGACGCCTTCGCCGCAGCCGTACGCTGAGCGCCATGCGAGCACGGGTTCAGGAGATCGTTTTCGACTGCGCGGAGCCGGCGGCACTCGCCCGGTTCTGGTCCGCGCTGCTCGGCGGCGAGGCGGTGGAGCGGAGCGCGGACTGGGCCTATGTCGATCCGCCCGGTTTCGTACGCGTCGCCTTCCAGCGCGTGCCCGAGGGGAAGACGGTGAAGAACCGGCTGCACCTGGACGTGGACGCGGGTGATGTCAATGCGGCCGCGGCCGAGGCCCTAGGTCTCGGCGCCACCCTGGTGGGAGCCGTGGTCACCGACGACCACGGCCGGTTCCAGGTGCTGCGGGACCCGGAGGGCAACGAGTTCTGTTTCGTCGGCGACTGACGGAACGCTTCTGTCGCTGTCGGATGAACGGGGCTGACTGAGCCGGGGCGTCCGGGGGGAGAATCACCGTATCCGTGCGTTCGCCCGGGTTCGGACGGTGGTGGACGACGGGCGGCGGGCAGCGGGCAGCGGCCAGTCGCAACGTCGCACGCCACAGGCCGTACGCCGCACGCCGCACATCGCCCAGCCGGAGGAGGCCCCCATGCCGTTGCGCAGTGCCAGAGTGCCCCGGGACGCCGTGCACCATCCGGTCTTCGCGCGCTTCTACGCCCGGTTCAGTGTGTCCGCCGATCTCAGGGGCGGTATCGCCGCATACCGCGAAGAGCTGCTGGCCGGGCTGTCCGGACGGGTCATCGAGATCGGTGCGGGCAACGGGCTGAACTTCGCCCACTACCCGGCGGCGGTGTCCGAGGTGGTCGCGCTGGAACCGGAGCGCACGCTGAGGAAGTTGGCGGTGACCGCCGCACTGCACGCGGACGTCCCGGTCGATGTGGTCCCGGGTGCGGCGGAGGCCCTGCCGGTGAAGAGCGAGGCCTTCGACGGGGCGGTGGTGTCACTCGTGCTGTGCAGCGTACGTGACCTGTCGCGTGCGCTGTCCGAGGTGAGGCGGGTGCTGCGCCCCGGAGGCGAGCTGCGGTTCTTCGAGCACGGTGTGGCACCGGGCGGGGCGATGGCCACCGTGCAGCGGGGCCTGGACCGTACGGTGTGGCCACGGCTCTTCGGAGGCTGTCACACGTCCCGCGACCCGCTGGCGGCGATCGAGGCGGCCGGCTTCGAGCTGGGGACGTACCGGAGGCTCCGGGTGCCGGAAAAGGGTCCCCGACTACCCACGTCCTGCTGTGTGCTGGGCGTGGCGCGCCGACCGCACGAGGACACTCACTGAATCCACTGCCGCAGTTCGCGGGCGATGCCCAGGACCCCGGTCTTGCCCTCCTTCACCAGCCGGGCCAGGTCGCGGACCCGTTCCGGTGAGGTGGACACCCTCAGTCCGCTCGCGACGAGATAGCCGTACGCGACGGCCGTGGCGAACATCGCGTTGGAGTGCTCCAGCGCCGGTACGTGCAGGAGGACTTGCATCAGGGCCGCCGCGCGCGTGAACGGATCGTCGTACACGGCGGTGCCGAAGATCTCCGCCTCATGGCGGCTGACGGCGGCGATGAGCGCGCCCCAGTCGGTGACCTGCGGATCGCCGGGCATCTTGTGCTCGGCGACCATGAGGAGCCAGGCGAGGTCGATGGAAAGGTTCAACGCTCGCCTTGCTTCACGGGCTTGTCGTGCTTGGCGGAACGGACCTCGGCCCCTGTCGTCGGCCCGGAACCGGCCGTGCCGGTCGCGCCGAACTCCTCGGCGAACACCGACTCGTACTGCTTCATGAAGTCGGCCGCCGCCTCGACGAATGTGCGACCCACCTCGCCCGCGTCCTGCTTGACGAGCTCCTCGATGTAGCGGTTCACACTCACCCCGCGCTGTTGAGCCCGCCGGCGCGCCGCCTCGGCGGTACTTTCGTCCACACGCACGTTCAACTGTGTCTTGGCCACACCGCGACGCTAGCGCCGTTGCGCTAGCGCCGGCAAGGGGAGAGAGGCGACGGAGTGGGCATCGCGCCGTCGAGTTCTCGGCATCACCTATGACAACACCCCGTCCGGCAGCGCTCGGACCGGCAACGCTTGGTCCGGCAAGGCACAAGCCCGTCAGGCACATCCGGCTCGGGAAGGGGTAGCTGATGCGACAGTTCCGGTTCGGGGTCAGCATGACGACACCCGCGGAGGGCGAGGAGTGGCGCAAGCGGTGCCGGCGCGCCGAGGAGCTCGGCTACGACGTCATCCTGGTGCCCGACCACCTGGGCATGGTCGCGCCGTTCCCCGCGATGATCGCCGCCGCGGATGCGACGGAGCGGCCGAAGGTGGGCACGTTCGTCCTCAACACGGCGTTCTGGAACCCCGCTCTGCTCGCCCGCGAGATCGCCACCACCGACGCCCTCACCGGCGGAAGGCTGGAGATCGGGCTGGGCACGGGCTATGTGCCGGAGGAACACGAGCGGGCGGGCCTGGAGTTCCTGCCGCCGGGCCGGCGGGTGGACCACCTGCGGCACACGCTGGACGAGATCGAGCGACTGCTCTCGGACGAGGAGCACGTACCGCGCGGAGTGCAGCGTCCGAGGCCGCCGCTGCTGCTCGGCGGGAACGGTGACCGGATGCTGCGAATGGCGGCAGAACGCGCCGACATCGCGGCCTTCACCGGCGCCCGTACGGCGGGTGGGGCGCTCACCGTGCTCACCTCGGACGAACTCGACGGACGGGTGGCGGCGTACGGGAGGTACGCGGCAGGACGCCCCCGGCCCGCCGAGCTGAATCTGCTGCTTCAGGTCGTCACCGTGACCGACGACCGCCGGGCCGCGGTCAGGGAGCTGCTCCCGCGGGTCCCGTATCTCAGCGAGGAGCAGGCTCTGGATCTGCCGCTGCTCGCGGTCGGGACCGTAGGGCAGATCGCCGACCAGCTGCGCGCGCAGCGTGAGCGGTACGGCTTCTCGTACCTCACGGTGCTCGACCCGTCCATGGAGGCGTTCGGCCGAGTGATCGAGGAGCTGCGCGGCACGTGATGCCGGACCGCGCGCCGGAAACGCTTCGACTGCGCGGCCCCGTGGGTGATGGGATGGCGGCCATGGATGATCTGCGGATTCGGGCCGCGCTGCCGGCCGATCTCGACGCCGTACTCGCCTTCTGGAAGCTCGCCGCGGAGGGCACGAGCATCAGTGACGACCGGGAGGGCGTCGAGCGGCTGGTCGCCCGCGACCCGGAGGCACTGATCCTCGCCGAGCGGAGCGGGGAACTGGCGGGCACGGTGATCGCGGGGTTCGACGGGTGGCGCTGTCATCTCTACCGGCTCGCGGTGCACCCCGACCACCGGCGGCGCGGCATCGGCAGGGCGCTCCTGGCGGCGGCAGAGGACCGTTTCGTGCGACTCGGCGGGCGGCGGGGCGACGCGATGGTGCTCGACCGGAACGACCAGGCCCACCCTGCCTGGCGGGCGGCCGGCTACGCGCCCCAGCCGCAGTGGAGCCGCTGGGTGAAGCCGCTCACGGACTGACCGGAACGCGACCTCTCGCGTCGACCTGTTGCGGATGCCGGAGAGGCGGTCACCGCCCCATGGCCACGGGGCGCTTTACCCGTGCTTTACCATGGATGCTCCATCCACAGTGAACGAAAGGTGTGAGCGTCCGCCCATGGGCGAGCCTCCCAGTAGCAGACATCGCGCAATCCTCCTCCCCCTGGCCGATCATGGGACGGAGGTGAACCGATGACCGAAGTGCTCCTGCTTCTCGTGGCAGTGCTCCTCGCCCTCGCCTGCGGGGGATTCGTCGCGGCGGAGTTCTCCCTCACGACGGTCGAGCGCTCCGACCTCGAACGCGCGGTCGAACGGGGCGAGCGCGGCGCGGCAAGCGCGCTGAAGGCCGTCCGCGGACTCACCTTCCAGCTCTCCGGTGCCCAGCTCGGCATCACCGTCACCAATCTCGTCGTCGGCATGCTCGCCGAGCCGTCGATCGCCAAGCTGCTCAGCGGGCCGATCGAGGCGCTCGGCGCTTCACCGGCCGTCGCTTCGTCGACGGCCCTCGTCATCGGTACGGGCCTGTCGACGATCGTCCTGATGGTGGTGGGTGAGCTCGTCCCCAAGAACTGGGCGATCTCGTCCCCGCTCGCCGTCTCCAAGGTCGTCGCCACCCCGCAGCGCATCTTCTCGGCGGCCTTCCGTCCCCTGATCGGTCATCTCAACAACACGGCCAACCGCATACTGCGCCGGCTCGGCCTGGAGCCGACCGAGGAGCTGGCTTCCGCGCGCAGCCCGCAGGAGCTCGTCGCGCTGGCCCGGCACTCCGCGAAGGAGGGTGCGCTGGAGGCCGACACCGCCGAACTGTTCGTCCGCACCCTCAGGCTTGCCGAGCTGACGGCGGAGAACGTGATGACCCCCCGCGTCCAGGTCACGGCCCTCGATCTGCAGGCGACCGCGGAGGACGTGGCCAACGCCACGCGCGCCACCGGACTGTCACGCTTCCCCGTCTACCGGGGCGGCCTGGACACCGTCGTCGGGATCGTGCACATCAAGGACGTCCTGGCCGTACCGGCCGAGGAACGGTCGCGCCGTCCGGTGACCGGCTTGCTCCGCGACCCCCTGCTGGTACCCGAGACCCTCACGGTCGACCGGCTGCTGGACCGGCTGTCCGAGAAGCGGACCATGGCCGTCGTCATCGACGAGTACGGGGGCACCGCCGGCGTCGTGACGCTGGAGGACATCGTCGAGGAGGTCGTCGGCGAGGTCCGCGACGAGCACGATCCGCATGAGACCCCGGACCTCGCCAGGGCCGGAGAGGACGCGGACGGGCGGGCCCTGTGGTCGGCCGACGGTGCGGCGCGTACGGATCAGCTGGAGGCCATCGGGCTGCGGGTCCCGGAAGGACCGTACGAGACCCTCGCCGGGCTGATCGCCACGGAGATCGGCCGTATCCCGGCCGTCGGCGACAGCATCGAGCTGTCCGGCTGGCGGCTGGACGTCGTGGACGCCTCCGGGCGGCGGGCGGCGCGCGTGCTGATCCACGTCCCGCTGGAGTCGGAGGGGGCGGACGGGAGCGACCGGTCCGACACGGGTGGGCCCGACGGGAGCGGCGGGTCTGCCGGCTCGCGCAGGGGGAGGTTCTCGCGATGACCACGATTCAGCTGCTCGTCGGCTTTCTGACGCTGGTCGTCAACGCCTTCTTCGTCGGGGCGGAGTTCGCCCTGATCTCCGTGCGGCGCAGCCAGATCGAACCGCTGGCGGAGGCCGGGGACCGGCGCGCCCGCAGCGTCATCTGGGGTCTGGAACACGTCTCGGCGCTGCTCGCCGCGGCCCAGCTCGGCATCACGCTGTGCACGCTGGTGCTCGGTGTGGTCGCGGAACCGGCCATCGCGCATCTGCTGGAGCCCGTCTTCAACGCCGTCGGAGTGCCCCACGGGCTGATCCACCCGATCTCGTTCGTGATCGCCCTCGGCGTCGCCACGTACCTGCACATGCTGCTGGGCGAGATGGTGCCGAAGAACATCGCGCTGGCCGAACCGACGCGGACCGCTCTGCTGCTCGGTCCGCCGCTGGTGGCACTGGCCCGGACGCTGCGCCCGGTCATCTTCACGATCAACGCCTTTGCGAACGCCCTGCTGAAGCTGCTGCGGGTGGAGACCAAGGACGAGGTCGCCGCGACCTTCTCGGACGACGAACTGGCCCGGATGGTCAGGGACTCCGGAGCCGCCGGGCTGCTCGACGACCGGGCGGCCGAGCGACTGCACGACGCCCTGGAACTGGGGCGCCGCCCGGTCGCCGATGTGGTGATGCCGGTGGAGCGGGTGGTGTACGCGCAGGTCGGCACCACGCCCGAGGAACTGGAGCGGCTCTCGGCCGAGTCCGGATTCTCCCGTTTCCCGGTGGTCGACAGCACGCGCAAGATCCTGGGCTATCTCCATGTGAAGGACGCCCTGGACGAGGCTCCGCGCGACATGCCGTTCCCGGTGACGGCGATGCGGCCGATCGCCCGGGTGCGTGCCGTGACCCCGCTGGACGACGTCCTGACCGCGATGCGACGCAGCCGCACCCACCTCGCGGCGGTCCTGGACGAGGACGGCACGCTGGCCGGCCTGGTCACGATGGAGGACGTGCTGCGGGAACTGGTCGGGCCGCCGGGCCAGGCCCTCTGACGGCACCGGGCCCAGGGGTCGCCCTCCCCTGGGCCGTCGGTACCGGGCCCGGGGCAGAGGAGCACCTACCGCGCGGTAGGATCGCTCCGCCATGGAGATAAATGCCTCATACACCAGCTTTGTCGCGGTCGGTGACTCGTTCACCGAGGGCATGTCGGACCTGCTGCCCGACGGCTCGTACCGGGGCTGGGCCGACCTCCTCGCCGCCCGGCTCGCGGCCCGCACCGAGGGCTTCCGGTACGCGAACCTCGCCGTCCGCGGCAAGCTCATCGGCCAGATCGTCGAGGAGCAGGTGGGACCCGCCGCCGCGATGCAGGCGGATGTGGTGACGCTGGTCGGCGGGCTCAACGACACCCTGCGCCCGAAGTGCGACATGGGCCGGGTGCGAGACCTTCTGGAGGAGGCCGTGGAACGGCTGGCTCCGGCATGCCGACAGCTGGTGCTGATGCGCAGCCCGGGCCGCCAGGGTCCCGTGATGCAGCGCTTCCGGCCCCGCATGGAGGAGCTGTTCGACCACATCGACTCCCTGGCGGCGCGGCACGGCGCGCTCGTGGTGGACCTGTACGGAACCGAGGTTCTCGGCGACCAGCGCCTGTGGGACGTCGACCGGCTCCATCTCACCGCGGAGGGGCACCGGAGGGTGGCCGAGGCCGGATGGCAGGCCCTCGGCCTCGCTTCGGAGGACGACTGGCGCTCGCCCCTGCCCCCGCAGGCGCGCCCGGGCTGGACGGCCCGGCGCACGGCCGATGTCCGCTTCGCGCGCGAACATCTGGTGCCGTGGATCGGGCGGCGGCTCACCGGACGCTCCTCGGGCGACGGCCGCCCGGCGAAGCGCCCCGAGCTCCTGCCGTACACGGCCCCGGACGGCAGCCCGCGGACGGCCCGGCACGAGAGCGACCTCTCCTAGCAACGCACACATCGCCCTGAGACCCTCCCCCCGCCGGTGTCCCTTGAAGGGACACCGGCGGTCTTCGTATCGGGCCCCCCACACGACCCATCAGGCCGCGGCCGGTCGTAGCGCCGTCACCGACCGCAGGACCGGTGCACGACCTGATCGGGGCCGATACGGGAAGAAGCCGCCGCGCCGCGGGAACCTCACGAACTCCTCAGCCGACTACTGCCCCGTGGGCGTGGCAGCGGCTCCGCCACACCGATGCGACTGCGGACGAGGGAAAGGCATGTGATGGGCGGGCTGGATGTGCGGATGCGGGAGGTCGCCTGCCGCCACGGCCGGGTCGAGGCGGTGTCGAACGTGGATCTGGAGATCGCCGCGGGAGAGCGCGTCGCCTTGACCGGGACCAACGGTTCCGGAAAGTCGACCCTGCTCCGCGCCGTACTGGGCCTGCACCGCCAGGTCGTGGGCCGGATCCTCGTCGGCGGCCGGGACGCCCGTTCACCGGCGGAGTGGGCCTGGCGGCGGCGGGCCTGCGCCTGGGTCCCGCAGAAGCCGGCCGCAGGCCGGTTCCCCCTCCTGGGCGACGAGTTGCTGGCCAGTAGTGGCGCGGCGGCGGACGCCGCCGAAGCGGCGGACCGGCTCGGTGTCGGACCGCTGACGACGCGGCCCCTGCACACTCTGTCCGGGGGCCAGTTGCAGCGTATGTACCTCGCCCGTGCGATCGGCTGCGTGGCCGCCGGGGCCCAGGTGCTGCTCGCCGACGAGCCCACCGCCGCCCTGGACTTCTCCGGCCAGGAGGAAGCGGCGGAGGTCCTCACCGGACTACCGGTCACTCTGGTCGTCGTCACCCACGACCGGGCGCTGGCCGAACGCTGTGACCGGGTACTGGAGATGGCCGCCGGACATCTGCGGGAGGTCCGGTGACCCTCGCCACCGCCGACATCGGCGCGCTCCTCGAACTGGTCCCCGTGCAGCGGGCCGGGCTCGCACTGCTGCTGGCCGCTGTCGGGCTACCGGTCATCGGCGTGGTCATCGTCGGACTCGACATCATGCCGGTGCGCTTCGCGATGATGCACGTCGCCCTGCTCGGCATCGCGCTCGGCCTTCTGACCGGCATCGACCCGATGCTGTGCGCGCTCGTGGCGTGCGCCCTGGCCGGGGCGGGCGTCGCACCGCTCGCCCGGACACCGGACGGCCTGTCGGGGGCGATGGGCCTGCTCATGAGCCTGGCCATCGCGGCCGCGCTGCTGGTGCTCGCCGTCTCCGGCGTCAACGCCTCCGGCGCGTTCGCGCTGCTGTGGGGGTCGATCCTGTCCGTGGGCACGACGGACCTGATCGTCCTCGGTGGACTCGCGCTCGCCGTACCCGGGCTCTTCTGGTGGCGGCGCCGGGATGTGGCCCTGCTGCTGTACGACCGGGAACTCGCACAGTGCTCAGGTGTCCCGGTCCGCATGCTCACTCTGGTGTTGCTGGTTCTGGTCGCGGTGTCGGTCGCCGGCGCGATCAGGCTCACCGGCGCCCTGCTCGTCGACGCCCTGACCCTGCTGCCCGCACTCGCGGCGCGCCGCCTGGGCAGCTCACTGAAGTCGATCACTCTCTGGGCGGTCGGCATCGGGATCGCCGTGAACCTGACCGGCTTCCTCATCGCCCTCTGGCTCGACTGGCCTCCCGGGCCGGTCCTCGTCCTGACCGCGGGGGCAGTCGTCCTCGCGGTTCATCTCGTACCCGAACGGAGAATCAGCTCATGGCGCGCACCCGCGGCCGTATCACTTCCCTCCTCGCACTGAGCGCAGCGCTGGCGGCGCTGGTCACGGGCTGCGGCAGTGGCACCGACAGCGACACGTCGTCCAAGGCCGGCGCCGACGGCACGAAGGGGAAGCCGGTCGTGGTCGTCACCACCACCTGGGAAGGCGCCTTCGCGAAGGCCGCGGGCGCCGAGGACGTCACAGTCATCGTGCCCCAGTCCGTGCACCACGCACCCGACTACGACCCGAAGCCGTCGGACCTCGCGGCGGTCGCCAAGGCCGACTTCGTGCTCTACGCGCCCTTCGAACCGTACGCCGAGAAGATCAAGGAAGCCGCGGGCTCCAAGGCCGAACTGGTCGAGGTGAACCTCGACAACGACGCCGACAAGGTGAACGCCGAAGTGGCGCGGCTGGGCAAGCTGTTCGGCACCGAGGACGCCGCGGCGACGTGGAAGACCACGTTCGCCACGGAGTACGCGAAGCTGTCCAAGGATCTGAAGGCCGCCTGGCCGGGCGGGAAGAGCCCCGACGTGGTCAGTCAGGTCTTCACCGCGTGGGCGGCGAAGCTGGCGGGTGCGACGACGGTGGGCACCTACGGGCCGGAGGCCGTGACTCCGGCGCAGCTGGCCGAGCTGTCGCGGAAGAAGCCGCTCCTGGTCCTGGACAACGCACACATGTCGACGGGGACGGTCCTGCCCGACTCCGGTGCCGAGCAGGTGAAGATCGTCAACTATCCGGGAGATGACTTGGACCTGCTGCCCGTGTACCGCAATGCGGCAGCCGAGCTGGCGAAGGCCATGTCGGGGTCCTAGACCGACGGCGAGGGCGAGACGGAAGCCGTCCTCGGGCCGGGGACTCCGCACGGGCTCCCCGGCCATTGGCCCCCTCCGGCACCCCGCGTGATCACGCTCACAGAGAAGCCGGGGCGTGCCACGCACGCGGCCGCGTACGCACGTCCTCACCACTCAACGACCGCCCCCGGTCGCAGTGGTGGCACCTCCACGGGGGGGCCGCCGTCTCCGTCCGACGGTTCGATGCACCGTGCAGACATAGCTCACCGCCGTGTACATGCTGGATAGGTTGTGCCCATGCGCGGACCGGGACGATGGGCCGGGCGGACCGGAAGAGGTCTGCTCTGCGCTTCGGCATGCCTGCTTCTGGGCGCGGGGAGCCATGTCTCGGCCGGTGGACGGCTCCCGGGCGCAGGTCCGCTGGCGCTCGTCCTCGCCGCGCTGACCGTCCTGGGCGCTGTGCTCTTCGGAAGCCGACGGCGCCGCTTCGATGTCACGATGCTGGCACTGGGCGGGACGCAGTTCTCTCTCCACCTCGGATTCCACCAACTGTCGACGCCCGAAGCGGGCCATGCGTCACATCACATGGCAGGCAGGCAGATGGACGCGGCCTCGGCCATGGCTGCGGCGGACATGGCGGGTGCCGGTGTCGGGCACTCCCTCTCTCCTGCCATGACGTCGGCCCACGCGGTCGCGTTGTTCGGGACCGCGCTGTGCGTGATCTACGGAGAACGTGTCCTGCGAGGGCTGGCTGCTCTGGTCGTGCCGGCATTCTGCTTCCGCGACCGCCTGGTCCTCCCCGTCGTCCCACGCCGTCGGCCGCCGACCCTGTCATCGGTGCATCCCCGGTTCGGGGTGCTGCTCGCCCGTTCCCGGACCCGGCGGGGTCCTCCCTCAGTGGCCCCGGCCTGACGGCCCCCTCTCCGCGTTCTCCCGCGCCGGCTGTTCACCGGCGCCGGTGAGGCATGCGTACGGGCGGAGCCGGGCCGGGGTGATCACGTCCCACCGCCACACCGGCGGAAACGTCCTTCATCGGCTTCGCTGCGTCCCCGGCTCATCCGGCGGACGCGTCCCACTGAGGAGCACGCATGTCTTCCAGAACCGAAGAACCACCACAGAACGACGACGGTCGTACCGACGCCTCTGGTGTCGCGCCGGCAGCGGTCGCCATCGCCGAGCCCGCCCCGGTCCCTGCGTCCGACCCCGGGAGCGGCCGGTCCTGGCAGGGCGTACGGGCCCTGCTCGTACGGCTCCACTTCTATGCCGGCGTGTTCGTCGCGCCCTTCCTGATGGTGGCCGCCCTGACCGGGCTGGCCTACACCTTCACGCCGCAGCTGGACCAGTTGGTCTACGGCGACCAGCTGCGCGTCGAGAAGGTGGGCGAGGCGCCGCGTCCGCTGGCGGCGCAGATAGCCGCCGCCCGGTCCGCCCACCCGGAGGGCACCCTGGCCTCCGTCATCACCCCGCCCGGGCCGGAGGACACCACGCGGGTGGTGCTGTCGCTGCCGGAGCTCGGTGACAAGCAGCGCACCGTGTTCGTCGACCCGTACACCGCCGAGGTACAGGGCGAGCTGACCACCTGGTACGGCTCGACGCCGCTCACCACATGGCTCGACGACCTCCACCGCAATCTGCACCTGGGCGAGACCGGCCGCCTCTACTCGGAGGTCGCCGCGAGCTGGCTCTGGGTGATCGTCGCGGGCGGTCTCGTGCTCTGGCTCGGACGCAGTCGTGGACAGCGGGCCAAGTCCGCGCGGGGCGTTCTGCTTCCCGACCGCTCCGCCCGGGGTGTGCGCCGCACCCGCAGCCGGCACGCGGCCACGGGCGTGTGGCTGGCACTCGGTCTGTTCTTCCTGAGCGCCACCGGTCTGACCTGGTCGCACTATGCGGGCGAGCGGTTCGGGCAGTTGCTGGACGCGGCCGAGGGCCACGCGCCCGCGCTGGACACGACGCTTCCCGGCGCGGAGCCTCCCGCGGAGGGTGAGGGTGGGGAGCACGCCGGGCACGGCGCCGCCCATGAGCCCGCTTCCGCAGATCCGGCCGATTTCGACGCGGCCCTGGCCGTGGCCCGGGACGCCGGTCTCGGCGGAACGGTGGAGGTGACGCCTCCCGCCGACGACGCGAGTACGTGGGTCGTGGCACAGGGCGACAACGTCTGGCCGGTGCACTACGACCAGGTCGCCGTGGACACCGCCAAGGGCGAGATCACCTCCCACAGCCGGTGGGCGGACTACCCGCTCATGGCCAAGCTCAGCAAGCTCGGTGTGCAGGGGCACATGGGGATCCTCTTCGGGATCGTCAACCAGATCGTCCTGGCCGTGATCGCGATCGGCCTCATCGCCGTGACCGTCTGGGGCTACCGCATGTGGTGGCAGCGTCGCCCGATCCGCGACGACCGCACGGCAGTGGTCGGCAAGGCACCGGCCCGTGGAACCTGGCGGAGGCTACCGCTGCCCGTGCTCGTCCTGGGCATTCCGGCGGTCGCCGCTCTCGGTTGGGCGCTGCCGGTCTTCGGCGTGACGCTGGCTGCCTTCTTCGTCGTGGATGTGGTGGCCGGTCTGGTCCGGCGAGGCCGGGCCGCATAACGAGCAGTGAGGTCCGGAGGGCGGGGCGGACCCTGCCCTCCGGGCCTCGCGTCAGCTTGCCTCGGCCAGTGCAGATGCCGTCTGCCGGCTTTCGGGCGGCGCGGAGTCGACTGTCAGCCGCAGGCGCAGTCCTGCCCGGTCGGGTTTGCCCGCCGGGGTCAGTGGCAGTTCCGCGATCACCAGAAGGCGCTCCGGGTGCTTGCGCTGCTCGAGTCCCCGCTCCGCCAGGTGCGCGCACAGTGACTCGAGCGTCAGCGCGTCGGCGGTGCGCGGTACGACGCAGGCCGCGAGGCGCTCGCCCATCACCTCGTCCGGTACGCCGACGCAGACCACGTCGCGTACGAGGGGATGGGTGACCAGTTCCCGCTCGACCTCCGCGGGACTGATGTTGGCGCCGCCTCGGATGACGACGTCCTTGAGGCGCCCCACGATGTGCAGTGTGCCGTCGCCGTCGAGGTATCCGAGGTCGCCGGTGCGTACCCAGCCATCGGGGGTCCTGTAGCGGGCGTCGAGGTCCGGGGTAGCGACGTAGCACAACGGTGTCATCGGGCCGAGCGCGATGATCTCCCCGATCGCTCCGTCCGGCAGCTGTTCGTGGGTGGCGGGGTGGGCGATGCGGATGTCGGCGACGCGCGGGTCCGGGCGTCCCGCGACGACACCATGGCCGTCGGCCGCCGGGGTGTCGCTGTCCAGCCCGGTGTGGCAGTTGACGCCGTCGGCCGATCCGTAGAGGTTGACGACCGGGCAGCCGAACGCGCGGGTGGCCTGTTCGGCCGTGGCCTCGTCGAGGGCGGAGCCGCCGAGGACCAGCGCCGTGGGTACGGGCAGTCCCCCACCGGAGCCGTCGGATCGGGAGTCGTCGAGCCGGGAGGCGTCGGGTCCGGAGGCGTCGAACTCGCCGTCGAGCCGGTCGAGCATCATGCGCACCATCGTGGGCACGCCCAGGATGTGCGTGGGCTCGTGCTCCCGCATCGCGGCGAGTGCGGCCTCGGGGGTGAAGTGGTCGAGGAGCACGAGTGTTCCACCGTGCCGGGCGAGGGTGACGGCGGTGCCGTTCGAGCCGAAGGCCGAGGCGAGCGGCACCAGGAACAGGCAGCGCGGCGGGGTCCTGTCGGGCATGAGCGAGGCGAGGAAGTTGCCCCGGCCACCGGCCAGGGCGTTGTGGGAGTAGGCGACCATCTTCGGCTCGGCCTCGGATCCGGAGGAGACGAGGATGCGGGCCGCGGCGTCCGGGTCGGGGCGTGCCGGGACGAAGGCGCTCGCGTCCGAGCGCAGCAACCGGGAGAGAGGAACCGTTCCTTCTGGGACGCTGCCGGGCCCTGCCGCGATGACGTGGCGGAGGGCGGGCAGGGCGGAAGCCAGGGCGAGGAGGTCGGCGGCATGGTGGTTGCCGCGGTGCTCGACGGAAGCGATGACGGCGACGGCCTCTGCCCGGCGCAGCAGGCATTCGGCTTCCAGGATGCCGCGGCCGACGGGGAAAGGCAGCGCCACGGCGCCGAGTGCGGCAAGGGCGAGGTCGGCGATGACGGCGTTGCGGTTGTTGGGGAGTTGGACGCCGACCACATTGCCCGGGCCTATGCCGAGGTCTCTGAGGCCGGTGGCCAGACATCGCACCTTCCGGTCGAGCGCGGTGTAACAGAGCTTCCCTTTGGCGTCGAGGACGGCGGTGCGGTGCAGGTCCGCGATCTGCCGGGCGCGAAAGAGGCTGTAGAGGTCGAGGTCGGGGCAGGTGCCGTCGATCGCCCAGGAGCGGCGGAGGTCGGCGGGCAGGAGGTCGTGCAGGGCGACGGTCACGTGAAGCTCCAGGGGTCGGGAACGGCGAAGGCACCGTGCGCGTCTCGGCTGATCGAGCCGGCGAAGCGCGGATCGTGCTGAAGGTCGGCCAGGTCCGTGGTCACGGCGGTGGCAGAGAGGCCGTGTTCGCGTAGCAGCGTGAGCGCCTCGCCGGTGGACATCTGGCGGAGGTCGTACGCACGGGCCGCGACCGCGCAGGGGTCGGTGGGGGCGATCCAGCCGTCCGCCGTGCGCAGGGGGCGGCGGAATCCGGCCGGTCGCCGCGCGTTGCCGCCCGTGGCAACGCGGTGCAGTGCGGGTGCGGTGAGGAGATCGGCCGCACCCAGCAGGGAGGAGTCGACGCGGACGCCCTGGCCGGTGCGCTCGCGCAGCAGCAGTCCCGCGAGGACGGCCTCGGCGCCGAGGAGGCCGCCCAGGACGTCGAGCAGCGTCATCAGGGACGGGGCGGGAGTCTCGTCGGCCGGCCGGACGGCTGCGCCGACTCCGGTGCGGGCCTGCACCATGAAGTCCGTCCCCATCGGCGCCCCGGGGAGCCGACCGGCCCAGCCGCTGGTGTAGGCGTAGACGAGCGCGGGGTTGACGGCGGCCAGGTCGTCCGCGTCGAGGCCGAGTTGGGCGGCCTTGCCCGGGGCCCAGTTGTGCAGGAACACATCGGCATGTGCCGCCATCTCCCTCAGCCGACGCCGGTCGGACTCCGCCTTGATGTCCACCTCGACCGCCTTCTTGCCGCGGTTCAGAGCGAGCCAGCGGGCGGAGACGCCTGAACAGGCGGGTGGCATCCCGCGCAGCGGATCACCGCCGGGCGGCTCGATCCTGATCACCTCGGCACCCAGCAGCCCCAGCAGATGGGCGGCGAGCGGTGCCTGGATACGACGGCCCGCCTCCAGCACGGTCAATCCGGACAGCGGCCCGGTCGCGGCAGGGGCGAGTGCTGGGCGACGGTGCCCCGTTCCCCAGGGGGTGAGCGACCAGAGGGCGGCTCCGTCGTGCTCGGCGGCGCGTGCGGCCAGGGGGTGCAGCGGGCACACCTGCGCACCGGATTCCGACGCCGCCCGGAGTATCCGCGACCACGTGTGGGCGAGCGTGATGACGTGCAGCGTCTGCGGGAAGGGGGCGCAGGCTGTGGCGTACCGGAACTGGAAGGGGCGCCACCCGGCCCGTATGGCGTCGGCCGGCGCGTCAAGGGCGCGCCAGAAGGCGGCCCAGGCTCCGGGGTCCAGCGTCTCCAGCTCGAAGAGGGTGCCGTCGCAGGCGGTGAACGGCGGTCCGCCGGACGCGAGTTCGACAGCCTCGCCTTCATCGGCTCCGCTCGCGGCGAGGTACTGGGAGACCGTCAGCAGTCCGGCCCGGTCCGCGCTCGTGGCCACGCGTGCCGCCGGGCCTCCGCGGGCCTGGCCCAGCAGCCCGGCGAGGAGGCCCTGGACGGTGAGAACGGCTGTCGCGGTGGCGGCGTAGTCGGCGGCGAGGCCGCCCGGTTCACCGTCGCGCCGACCGTGCACGGCCATGATGCCGGTGGCGGCCTGCGCGGTGGCCTCGTCGGTGATCCCGCTGAGGGCGTCGTCCGCCCAGGCCACTCGCGCTTCAGCATCGGAGAAGTCTCCTCCGCTCAGCGTGATGCGGGCGGCGCCGCCTTGCTCCGACGGGCCTGGATCCAGGTCCTCGCCGACCGCTCCCAGAAGCCGCAGATGCTGAGCCACGAGCCCGGCCGGCTCCGGCGGTCCGGAAGTGTCGAGCCGAAGTCCGTCGAGCGGCCGGACCGTCTGCGTGGTGGCTGGTGACGCCATGCCTCTCCTCTCCTTGCGCGGCGGTGGCCGAGCGGGGAATGCGCGGAACGCGGGAACCCGGAGGAGCGTGCGCCCGACCAGTTCCACGGAAAGACAGTCGGACTGTCGTTCGTACGGGTTCCCGGCAGAGCGGAGAAGAGCGATGGAGAGTCGAGGCGACGTGACGTCCGCTCCCGATGAACGCATGGACGACATCGCGGAGTTGAAGACTCGGGTGGCGGCCTTCGTACGGGAGCGGGTCATGCCGTGCGAGCCCGTACTGGACGAAGGCGGCCCCGCCGCGGCAGCCGTCCTGCGCGATCTGCAGGACCAGGCCCGGAGGGCGGGGCTGTGGGCCATGCCGCTGCCCGTCGAACTGGGTGGCCAGGGGATTCCTCTGCTTCCGTACTCCCGGTTGGCGGAGGCCGAGGGCGCGAGCGACCACGGTCCGGCCGCCCTGGGCTCCGCTCCCCTGCTGGACGTCCTCATGCTGAAACGCCATGGCAGCGCCCGCGTACGCGAGCAGTACCTCAAGGCGCTGACCGCAGGTGGGCTCCGCACCTGCTATGCGATGACCGAGCCGGACGTCCCCGGCACGGACCCGTGCATGACCGGCACCCGTGCCGTGCGGTCGGCGGACGGGAACTGGACCGTCACCGGCCGCAAATGGTTCACCTCCGGGGCCGGGGAGGCCGACCTGGTGACCGTCCTCGCCCGCACCGACGGAGACGCATCCGACCGCGCAGGACTCTCCCTCTTCCTCGTCCCCACCGACCGTCCCGGCTTTCGCGTGGTCCGAGAACTGCCCGTGCTCGGCGCGGGCGGACAGTGGGAGATCGAGCTGGACCACGTCACCGTCCCGGGCGACCATCTGCTCGGCGAGCGCGGTACGGCCCTCGCCATCGCCGGCGAGCGGCTTCAACTCGGCCGCACCTTGCGCTGTCTGCGCTGGCTCGGCCAGGCACAACGGGCCTTCGACCTCATGTGTGAACGCGCCAACGTCCGTACCGGATCCCGTGGTCCGCTGGCCGGCCGGCAACTGGTCCAGCAGCACGTCTTCGAGTCGCTGCTCGCCATCCGCACCACGCGCCCCCTCGTGCACGAAGCCGTGGAACGGATCGCGGCCGGACTGGATGCCCCTGTCGAAGTGGGCCTGGCCAAGGTCGCCGCGGCCCGCATGCTGCACCACGTGGTGGACGCGGCCGTCCAGGTCCACGGCGCCGCCGGGCTCGGCCCGGACACGCCGCTGCCGGCGCTCCTGCGTACCGGGCGGGCCGCCCGGATTCTCGACGGCCCGGACGAGCTGCACATCACGTCCGTCGCCCGACGGGTCCTGCGCGGCCATAACGCATAGAGGTACGGCGCCGTTGCTACACGCACCGGATGTCGACGAGGCCCGTGTGCGCGGCGAGCGCGAGCGCGAGGAAGAAGTCGCCCCACACCAGCTCGTGGCAGGGGGCGGTGCCTCGTGCCGCGTCGTAGCAGCCGTCCAGCAGCATCCCGGCCGGACGCTTCTCACCGGGCCCGGTGAGGTGCGCGGTGACGAGAAGCTCCAGAATCGCGTGGGCGCGACGGGAGTACTCTGCCGCTCGCGGCCCGGGGCTGCGGGCGAGCTTCATGAGCGCGACTGACGTGATCGCGGCGGCCGACGTGTCCGGCGGGCCGTCGGGCCGCGTCGCATCGGCCAGGGGTACAAGGCGTCCGGACGGTTCTTCCTGAACGCAGGCCAGCCGTGCCGCTGCGGACTCCAGGCGGGTCGTGTTCCACGCCACGACGCCGGAACGGAGCAGCGCATCGGCCACTGCCAGCAGCAGCCACGCACGTCCGCGACTCCAGCCGGAGGGCGGATCGTCGCACGCGTGCCAGCCGGTGTCCGTATCGAAGCGCCACGACGGGACGAGAGCGCCGTCACCGAGGCAGAGTTCGAGATGGCGATGCAGGTGCGCGGCGGCGGCCGTCGCACCGTCCGGGCCCGCTTCGGTGAGGAGCGGCACCATGCCGGGTACGCCGTCCACCCGGGCCAGCAGCCGCTCGCCTCCGAACGCCGACCCCCAGGGCACCAGGCCGAGTTCGGGCTCCACTGCGGACAGACAGGCGCGGGCTGCCTCGTTGCGGAGCGCGGCGGCCTCCGCGGCCTCGCCATCTCCGTACGCGAGTGCGGTTCCGTACCAGAGGATCAGCCCGCGGGTGGCGGTGTCGGCGTCCACCCACTCCGCCAGCCGGCCCGTGCACGCCGAAGCCACGGCACGGTCCGCCGCATGGCCGGTGTGGTGGGCCCTCAGCCACAGCAACCCGGCCCAGAACCCGCCGGTCCACGTACCGCGCCGGGTCGTCGTCCAGCGGCCGCTGTCCGGATCGGCGAACAGCGGGAAGCGCTCCCCGACTTCCGACGCGGTGACCGCCACCCGGTCCATCACGTCCGCAAGCGCACGATCGGCCCACTCTCGCGCGGCGGTCATGCCGGAACCGTGCTCTTCCGCCGCTCGCGCCGGGCCCATGCGTACGCCACGATGCCGGCGGCCGCGAACTCCGCAGCGACGAGCAGCCAGCCGGGCCCGTAACGGCCCGCCTCAGCGAGCAACCCGAAGATGGGCGGCCCCATGGCGAACCCGGCGAAGAATCCGGCCGAAACAAGTGCCGAGTCCTGCCCCGCCCGTCCAGGGGCGGCGCGCTGCATCACCAGCACCATCGAGACCGCGTTCCCGGACACGGCGAACACTCCCACCGCCACAGCGGCCACCCAGGCCAGCTGATGCACAAGCAACGCACCCGCCAGCAGCAACGCCGCCAGGACAGCCCCTGCGGCCAGCCGGCTCGGCAGCCACTCGGCCCGACCCGGCGTGGCGGCCTTCGACCAGCCCACCCGACCTGCGATCCCCGCGACACCCAGCACCGCGACCAGTGCACCAGCGGCCGTGGGCCCCATCGCCAGTTCCCGGACCCCGAACAAGGCCAGGTAGGTGTTGACCGAGGCGATTCCACACCCCAGCAGCAGAGAGAACGCCGCGAGCCACGCAATGGCGCCACGCGGAACCAGGGTCGTGCGCGGTGCCGTGCCCTTCGCGGGAGGGTCGGGCGGCAGCACGCGGAGCGCCCAGAGAGCAGCCACGACTGCCGCGCCCGCGGCCGTCCATACCGCCCCGCGCCACCCGGCCCAGGCGGCCAGCGCCACGAGGGGCAGCCCTGCCGCGAAAGCGCCCAGCTGCACACCCGACTGCTTCGTCCCGGTCACCGAGCCCCGCCCGGCCGGCGCAACAGTGGCAAGAATCGCCTTGTTCGTCGCCGGATTGGCCAGCGCCTGCGGCAGTCCGCCCACGGCGACCGCAGCGAGGAGGATCCCGGCGCCCGGCGCCGCGCCGATGAGCCCCAACGCGACGGCGGAGACGAGCAAGAGCGTGACGAGCGCACGCCTCGGGCCGACCCGGTCCACGATCCGGCCGCTCGAGGGAGACAGAACAGCCGCCGTACCGAACCCGATCGTGGTCGTCAGCCCCAGCACCGTGGCGGAGATGTCCAGGTCGTCCACCAGGCGAGGGCCGAGGGCGCCGAGCAGGAAGAGTTGCAGCATCGAGAAGGCCATGGCACACGTGAGCAGCGCCGTCAGCCCTCCTCTCGAGCCCACTGCCGGTGCCTTCTCCGTCACCCTGTCCTCGCTCAACCATCACTCCGTTCCGCCCAGTTGAGAATCTCCGAGTCACGCCAGGAGTCGGCCGAGCCGGCTCTGGAGTTCCCCACAACTTCTGTGCCGTGCGCCACATAGGAGTTGTTGAGATGGGGCATCGAATCCCTGCGTACCCACCTTTGTCGGCCACGAGAGGGATGCGAGGATGTGCCCGCCATGACTCCAGGCCGATGTTGCCGCGCGGTACGGGCTGCGATGTTCGCAGCCACCTGCGTGCTGCTCGCATCCCTCGGCCACCTGCTCATGTCGGACAGAGGCGTCCCCTGGTGGGCCATGGCGGTGGCATTCGGCGCCACGACCGCGCTCGCATGGGGCTTAGCCGCCCGGGAACGCGGCGTCCTCGTCGTCACCTCAGCGGCCGTCGCGGCCCAGGCGGTCATCCACTCGGGCTTCTCACTCGCCCAGGCGGCAGCGCACCCCTCCGTGTCCGACCATGGTTCGCTCGCCCGCCAGTGGGTCCAGTACCTGTTGTCCGGAGCCATTGAGTCGGAGCCTCCGCCCGAGTCCGGGTCCGTACTGCCGAGCGTGGCCGGAACGGTCCACAGCGGGCACCTGCACCAGGTGCCGGACGGCTCGTCGACGGTGGCCTTCGCGGTCGGACCGGAGCATGCACACCACGCCATGCAGGGCATGACGGACAACGCGGTGAACGCCGTCAGCTCGGTGATGCCCGCCGCCCACGACATGGGCGGAATGTCCCCGGCCGGGATGCTGTCCGCCCACCTCCTCGCCGCGCTCTTGTGCGGCTTCTGGCTCGCGCACGGAGAGCAGGCCGCCTTCCGCGTGCTGCGCTCATTCGCGGCCTGGCTGATCGCACCGCTGCGTCTTCTCTTCCGCCTCGCACCGCCACCGCACCGGCCCCGCATCCGCGCCCGCCGGGCCCGACGGGCCTGCGCCCTGCGACGCCTGCTACTCGTACACGCCATCACCATGCGAGGTCCGCCACCCGGGACAGCTGTCATCTGACAGCCGGCTCCCCGACCGCGCGCACAGTCTCGCGCGCCTCGGGCATCGGCCCTCTCTTCGAGAGGCCGTACCACCGCACACCGGCCGCTGCCGACGCGCGCCCGGATCCCGGATTCAGAAGGACATCAGGCGATGACTCCTGCCCTGCCCCCACACCCCACGCACGCCGACGCAACCCCGCCACCCCGCACGCACGGCGCCGATGACACGGTCACCGAACTGGCACTCGCCGCACGTGACGGAGACCCCGGCACCGTCGATCGTTTCGTCCGTGCCATACACCGCGACGTCTGGCGCTACGTCGCCTACCTCAGCGCCGATCCCCAAGCCGCGGACGACCTCACCCAGGAAACGTTCCTGCGCGCACTCGGCAGCCTCCACCGGTTCGAAGGCCGCTCCTCCGCCCGCACATGGCTGCTCTCCATCGCCCGACGCACCGTCGTGGACAACCTCCGCCACACCGCGGCCCGCCCCAGGGTGTCGGACCTGGAGGACTGGCAGTCCGCCGCCGAACGCACACAACCCCGGGGCCTGCCCGGCTTCGAGGACGGGATCGCGCTCGCCGAACTCCTCGCCCTGATCCCCTCCGAACGCCGCGAAGCCTTCGTGCTCACCCAACTTCTGGGCCTGCCCTACGCCGAAGCAGCCGCCGCCATCAACTGCCCTATCGGCACCGTCCGCTCCCGGGTGGCCCGCGCCCGGACCTCCCTGGTCGAGCTGCTGAGGGAAGCGGAAGCTCCCGCTGCTCGTAGCGGGCCACCCCTGCCAGTCGAAAGCCGTGCTCTTGTCTGCCTGACGCCGGCCCTCAGCGCCGCAATGACCTGACCCGCACGGACGTCCGCCGAGGGGTGCTGACACGTCGAGTATCAGCACCCCTGGCAGCCCTCGCGGCGACTCGACCTGGACGGGGAAAGGAGACCGCCCGTGTCTTGAACCTGCCGGCAGTCCGAGGTGCGCATAGCCCCTGACCGGGTGTGCCCGTCGAGGATGGGCGGGTAGGCGGCGCGGCGAGCAGCGCGCCTTCGGCGCCCGCGGGGGGCCTCGCCGCTGTCGTGCATGCCTTCGGCGAGCCAGTCGCTGGGCGAGCTGGACGATCAGGAGGCGGCTTTCCGCGCTCAGCCCCACACGGACGTCCATGATCGGGACTCCTTGATCGAATGGGTTCCGATCAAGGCCCGGAGCCGGTTGCATCCCACCGGCTCCGGGCCGCCGCCCGTCACACCGCGTCTCACATCCGTCTCACGGATTCGATGCGATCGAATGGGCGGGGAGCCCCTGACCTGGTGCTCTATGGACTGTGTGGACGTTCACGAGCCGCTGTGGACGGCGGGTAAACTCCGTACACGTGACTGCAAAGCCTCGCATCCCCAACGTCCTGGCCGGCCGCTACGCCTCCGCGGAGCTCGCCGTCCTGTGGTCCCCCGAGCAGAAGGTGAAGCTGGAGCGTCAGCTCTGGCTGGCCGTGCTGCGCGCGCAGAAGGACCTCGGGATCGAGGTGCCGGACGCCGCCGTCGCCGACTACGAGCGGGTGCTGGACCAGGTCGACCTGGCCTCCGTCGCGGAGCGCGAGAAGGTCACCCGGCACGATGTGAAGGCGCGTATCGAGGAGTTCAACGCGCTCGCCGGTCATGAGCACGTGCACAAGGGCATGACCTCCCGTGACCTCACCGAGAACGTCGAGCAGCTGCAGATCCGGCTCTCGCTGGAGCTGATGCGTGACCGCACGGTCGCCGTGCTGGCGCGGCTCGGGAAGCTGTCCGGGGAGTACGCGGAGCTGGTGATGGCTGGCCGCTCCCACAACGTCGCGGCGCAGGCCACGACGCTCGGCAAGCGGTTCGCGACCACCGCGGACGAGCTGCTGGTCGCGTACGGCCGGCTGGAGGAGCTGCTCGGCCGCTACCCGCTGCGGGGCATCAAGGGTCCGGTGGGCACCGCCCAGGACATGCTGGACCTGCTGGGCGGGGACGCGTCGAAGCTCGCGGAACTGGAGCAGCGCATCGCGGGCCACCTGGGCTTCTCTCACGCCTTCACCTCCGTCGGTCAGGTCTATCCGCGCTCGCTGGACTACGACGTCGTCACGGCGCTGGTCCAGCTCGCCGCCGCGCCGTCCTCGATGGCGAAGACGATCCGGCTGATGGCCGGCCACGAGCTGGTCACCGAGGGCTTCAAGCCCGGCCAGGTCGGCTCGTCCGCCATGCCGCACAAGATGAACACCCGCTCCTGCGAGCGCGTCAACGGCCTCATGGTGATCCTTCGCGGCTACGCCTCCATGACCGGCGAGCTGGCGGGCGACCAGTGGAATGAGGGTGATGTCTCCTGCTCGGTCGTGCGCCGGGTCGCCCTCCCGGACGCGTTCTTCGCCTTCGACGGTCTGCTGGAGACCTTCCTGACCGTGCTCGACGAGTTCGGCGCGTTCCCCGCGGTCGTGGCCCGTGAGCTGGACCGGTACCTCCCGTTCCTGGCCACCACCAAGGTCCTGATGGGTGCCGTGCGCGCCGGCGTCGGCCGTGAGCTCGCCCACGAGGCGATCAAGGAGAACGCGGTCGCCTCGGCCCTCGCCATGCGCGAGCAGGGTGCGGAGCGCAACGAGCTTCTCGACAAGCTCGCCGCCGACGACCGCATTCCGCTGGACCGCGACCAGCTCGACGCGCTGATGGCGGACAAGCTGTCGTTCACCGGCGCGGCGGGCGACCAGGTCGCCTCGGTGGTCTCCCGCATCGAGGAGATCGTCAAGCAGCACCCGGAGGCCGCCGCGTACACGCCGGGGTCGATCCTCTGACGCGGTCTGCTCGTATGCCCCGGATCACTCCCGCCGAGCTGGAGGCCGCCCGCGATCGCCTGGTCCCCGATGTGATCGCGGACGGTCTCTCCGTCCTGTTCTGCGGCATCAATCCCGGCCTGATGACGGCTGCGACGGGCCATCACTTCGCCCGTCCCGGTAACCGCTTCTGGCCGGTCCTGCATCTGTCGGGCTTCACCGCACGGCAGTTGAAGCCGTCGGAGCAGGAGGAGCTGCTTGCCTGCGGGCTCGGCATCACCAATGTCGCAGTCCGGGCGACCGCACGGGCGGATGAGCTGAGCGACGAGGAGTTCCGCGAAGGCGGCCGGCTCCTCACCGAGAAGGTGGAGCGCTTCAGGCCCCGCTGGCTGGCGGTTGCCGGGGTGACGGCGTACCGGACGGCTTTCGGTGACCGCAAGGCGCGCATCGGTCCGCAGGACCGGATGATCGGCGACACCCGGATCTGGGCTCTGCCCAACCCCAGCGGGCTGAATGCCCACTGGACGCTCCCGGCCATGGCGGAGGAGTTCCGCCGGCTACGGTCGGCGGCCGCTGCCCAGGGTTCCTAGGGCGGATCGATCTCGGTGACGACGGCCAGCAGCTGATACGGCAGCTCGGTGTCCCACTTCGACACGCCGAGCACGACCCACTGGTCGTCCACGCGCCACAGATGTACGTCGGGTACCGATGCGCTGAGCATGTCCCAGGGCTCCGGTATTCGCTCTTCTCCTTCGACCGACCTCGCCAGCACCGAGCCCATGCTGAAGACCTGAGGTTGGCCCCACCGTTGGCCCAGCAGCACGGAGAGCGCCTCACGCTCCGCCTCGTACTGCTCGCCGACGATCTCCATGTCCGAGCGGTCCTCCCAGAACTCCTCGCTCATGCTCAGCTCGGCCGTGTGGTAACCAGGGGCACTGATTCCCACGTCCGACCGGACCGACTCCGAGGGGAAGGGCCGGGAGCGCAGCAGATCGATGGTCGCCAGATGCCGTGCGATGGTCATGGATTCAGTAAACCCTCCCCCACTGACATATGGCGGCCTGTCAGGCGTCCCGGCGTCGTATGCACCACCAGCCGGCCACAAGACCTCCGGCTGCCCATACTGCCGTGACCATGAGGCCGGTCCAGGGTCCAATGGCACCGTCGGGGTACTGGTGGAGCACCAGTTGCCCGGCCCTGTCCGGCAGGAAGTCCGCAATGCTTCCCATGGTGTCACCCACGACGAAGGAGACGACGAGAACGAAGGGTATGAGGACGCCGAGGACGGCGGTTCCACTGCGCAGGACGGCGGTCAGACCGGCCGCCAGGAGCGCCAGCAAGGCCAGGTATATGCCTCCGCCGAACGTTGCGCGCAAGGCACCCGGCTCTCCCAGTCCTATCGCATAGGGCCCCATGAACAACTGCCCCGACAGAAACGCGGCGAACGAGGTCAGCGTTCCCACGCAGAGTGCGAGAGCCCCCACGACCGCTGTCTTGACCGTGTAGAAGAGTGTTCGGTCGGGCACTGCGGCGAGGGATATGCGCAGAGCTCCTTGGTGGTACTCGGAAGACATGGCCGTCGTTCCGAAGCAGATGGCTGCGATCTGTCCGAAGTTCAGGGCGTAGAAGGCACCGAATACGGGATCGTTGCCAGGGTTGTCCGCTTCGGCTTGGCCGACGGTGGCGCTGACGAGCACAGTGATGGCGACAGTGACGGCGAACACGGCGATCAGGGATCCGGCGGATGCACGCAGGGACTTGATTTTGATCCACTCCGAGTGGAGCACGGCAGTGGGTGTCACGTCAGCCCTCCAGAGACTTCGACGCGGAGATGCTCACAAATTCCGTCGCCTCTGCGGTGAGATCGAGATAGGCCTGTTCCAACGTCGGCTGTTCGTCGGCCAGTTCCAGGACGGGGACGCCATGCTGCGCGGCGATGGCACCTACTTTCTCTGCCTTGAGCCCGTCGATCCTGATCAGGCCGTCGTCGTCCTGCACGGTCGCGTATCCCCGGTGGACCAGCGCGTCGAGCAGTCGGGCCGGCTGCGTCGTACGGATGCGGACGCGGGCCGCCCCGCGGTCGTTGAGGAACGTCTGCATAGGGGTGTCGGCCAGCAGTCGCCCGCGGCCGAGGACGATGAGATGGTCGGCAAAGGTGGACGTCTCACTCATGAGATGGCTGGAGACCAGGACGGTCCGGCCGTCTCGCGCGAGCCGCCGTATCAGCTCGCGGATCCAGATGATGCCTTCTGGATCGAGCCCGTTGGACGGCTCGTCCAACATCACCACCTCGGGGTCACCGAGCAGGGCTGCGGCGACGCCGAGGCGCTGCTTCATCCCCAGCGAGAAGGTCTTGATCCGACGGCCCGCGACGGACGCGAGCCCCACTTCACCGAGCACCTCCTCCACCCGGCCGGCCGGGATGCGGTTGGCGGCGGCGAGGGAGCCGAGATGATCGCAGGCCGTACGCGAGCCGTGGGCCGCATTCGCGTCGAGCAGGGCACCGACGTGGCGCAGGGGCGTGCGGAACGACGCATAGCCCCGGCCCTCGATGGTCGCGGTGCCCGACGTCGGCCGGTCGAGGCCCAGCACGAGTCGCATGGTGGTCGACTTGCCGGCGCCGTTCGGACCGAGGAATCCGGTGACCCGGCCGGGGTGGACGGTGAAGCTGAGTCCGTCGACGGCGCACACGCCGGCGCCGTAGGTCTTGGTCAGTTGCTGGACGATGATCCGTTTCATGCCTACAGCGTGGCCGTCGGGCCCGGTGACAGGCCTCCCCCGGAAGGGGAGTTCACTTCCCCCGTGCGGGGGAGCCAAGCCGATCACGCCGCTGGCACGATGGCGTCATGTCCCGATTCCTCCGGCTGCTCTTCCGGCCGGTCACCTACACACGCTGGCTGCACCTGTGCATCCCTGTGCTGCTCTACGCCGTGTGGCTGTTCGTGTTCCAGTCGGTCCCGATGGTCCTCGTGCCCGCGCTGTTCCCGTTGTTGCTCGGGCTCGTCCCGTCCGTTCGCATGGCCGAGGGGATCCAGGCGCAGTTGATGCTGACGCCGAAAGAGCGCCGGTCACCGCACCCGACGATCGCCGCCGGGCCGGCCACGACCTGCATCGACCGGTGGCGGACGGTGCTCTGGCTGGAGATACGGCTGGTGCTTGCCGCCGTGACCGCTCTCGTCACCGTGCGGCTCCCGATGCTCGGCGTGGAGCTGATCGACGCGGCGACCGGCTCACCCGCGAGCGATGAGGCGGTGTTGTCGATCGCCGAACCACACTGGATATACGGGGTGCTCGCACCGCTCCCGCTGCTGGCGCTTCCGGTGGCGATCGTCGTGCTCGGCCGTCTGGTCACGGCCGTCGCACGTCGACTGCTCGGTCCCTCCGCGGCCGAGCGGCTGACCGCGCTGGAAGCCCGTACCGAACTGCTGCTGGAGCACAACCGGATCGCCCGGGAACTGCATGATTCGATCGGGCATGCGCTGACGGTCGCCGTGGTCCAGGCGGGCGCGGCGCGTGCCGCCAACGATCAGGCTTTCACCGCCCGGGCGCTGGCGGCCATCGAGGAAACGGGTCGGGCCGCGATGGACGACCTCGAACGAGTGCTTCTGGTGTTGCGTGCATCCGGTGACCGGGTCGCGCCCCGCCCGACCCTTGTCGAGGCCGATCGGCTGCTGGAATCCGCACGGATGTCGGGGGCGAAGGTGGACGCCGAGCTGACCGGTCCCCTGGACTCGGTGCCCGGCCCGGTGTCCCGGGAGGGCTACCGCATCCTCCAGGAAGCGCTGACGAACGTCCTGCGCCACTGCGGGCCCGTGCCGGTCCGGGTGTGCGTGGCCGCCCTGGAGCGGCAGCTCGAGATGGAGGTGACCAATCCGCTGCCTCCGGCCGCGCCGAGTGCTCAGACCGGCAGTGGACTTCGTGGCATACGTGAGCGGGCGGCACTCCTCGGCGGTGAGGCGAAATGCGGCCCGCACGAGGGGGATTGGAGGGTGCAGGTCCGGCTGCCGCTGGACGGCATACGCTGACGTGATGCCTGTGAGCGTTCTTCTGGTCGATGACGAACCGCTGGTGCGCGCCGGACTGCGTGCGGTCCTCGAAGCACAGCCCGACATCACTGTGGTGGGTGAGGCGGCCGATGGCGCAGCCGTACTCCCGATGGTGCGGAGCTTGCGTCCGGACGTGGTGGCCATGGATGTCCGGATGCCGCTGCTCGACGGTATCGAAGCCACCCGGGTGGTGCTCCGGAGCGTCGCGGAGCCGCCGAAGATCCTGGTCGTCACGACCTTCGAGAACGACGAGTACGTATATCGGGCGCTGCGGGCAGGGGCGGACGGGTTTCTGCTCAAGCGCGCCCGGCCCACGGAGATCGTCAACGCGGTGCGGCTGATCGCCGAAGGCGAGTCGCTCCTGTTCCCGTCGGCGGTGCGCTCGCTGGCGGCCGAATACGGAAACAACGCGGCTCGTGCAGCCATGGAGCGCGCGTCGCTCACAGAACGGGAGGAGGTGGTGCTGCGGCTGATGGCGCGGGGCCTGTCCAACGCCGAGATCGCCGCCGAACTGATCGTCGGGACGGAGACCGTGAAGACCCACGTCAGCGCGGTGCTCGCCAAGCTGAGTGCTCGCGACCGCACTCAAGCGGTGATCGCCGCGTACGAGTCCGGTTTCGTGGCTCCGGCCTGAGTGCGGACCCGGGCCCTACGGCGCTCGCCGCGCCCCGCCACCATTGAGTACGATCCGCCAGACATGCGTACGAGCTGGGAGGACACACGGTGGGGCAGCTGACCGGCGGTGACCCGTCGCTGCTGCGGCGGATCAATTCCGCGGTGGTACTCCATGCGCTGCGGGGCGCCGACTCCCCCACGCTCACCGATCTGACCCGGATCACGGGACTGTCCCGGCCCACCGTCGAGGGCGTACTCGAAGGGCTCATCGCGTCCGGGCTCGTGGTGGAGACCGGTCCCGAGGAGGGCGAGGCCCGGCGGCAGGGGCGGCCGGCGCGCCGGTTCCGGTTCCGTGCCGAGGCCGGACACCTTCTGGGTGTGGAGATCGGCCCGCACCGGGTCGCCGCGCTGCTTTCGGGGCTCGACGGCCGGATCATCGGCGCGGGATCCCGGGAAGTGGCCGAGACGGCGTCCGCCGATGAGCGGCTGGAGCGGGTCCGTACGGTCGTGGCCGATGTGCTGCGGCGGACCGGTGTGGCCCGCAGCTCACTGCGCGCGGTGGGCGTCGGCAGTCCGGGCATCGTCGAGGCGGACGGGACCGTACGGCTGGGCACGGCACTGCCGGACTGGACGGGGCTGGCCCTGGGTGAGCGGCTGAGACGGTCCTTCCGCTGCCCGGTGCTCGTGGAGAACGACGCCAATGCCGCGGCGGTGGCCGAGCACTGGAAGGGCGCCGCGACGGACTCCGACGACATCGTGTTCGTGCTGGCGGGGCTGAGTCCTGGTGCGGGCTCGCTCATCGGCGGGCGTCTGCACCGGGGCTACGGCGGTGCCGCCGGCGAGATCGGCGCGCTGCATCTGCTGGGCAGGGAGGCCACGCCGGAGACGCTGCTGTCGACGACGGGCGAGCCGCTGCATCCCCTGGACGAGCAGGCAGTGGCCGAGGTGTTCGCCCATGCCCGGCAGGGGGACGAGCGGGCGCTGGCGGCGGTCGACCGGTTCATCCAGCGGCTGGTGCACGACGTCGCGGCGCTGGTGCTGGCGCTCGATCCCGAGCTGGTGGTGATCGGCGGCTGGGCGGCCGGCCTGGACGGAGTGCTCGATCCGCTGCGTGACGAACTGTCCCGTTACTGCCTTCGGCCGCCTCGTGTGGCGCTCTCGCTGCTCGGTGAGGCGGCGGTGGCGACGGGGGCGCTGCGGTTGGCCCTGGACCATGTGGAGAAGCAGCTGTTCGCCGTCGAGGGAACGGTGACGGCCCGCCCCTGAGCGCGACGGGCCGTTGCAGGGAGGCGGGAAGCCACGTGGTCAGGAGGCGCGTCGCTCCTGGCCGTGGTGGCGGATCTCCAGGTCGCCCGTGTCGCCGAAGGTCAGCCGGCAGGTGTCGGCCCGGTACGTCGCCACGGACACGACGGCCGTACGGCCCTCGGAGAAGTAGCGGGTGGTGACGACGAGAACGGGCGCGCCGGGGAGGCGGTCCAGTTCCTTGGCGTCATCGGCGCGGGCCGAGCCGAGTTCCACCGCGCGGTCCTGCCCCTCCAGGGTCAGACGCTGCAACTCGCGCAGCACACCGCGGGCGCGGGTCGCGCCGGAGGGGGCGTCGATCGCGGAGAGCTCGGGCACGGATCCGGCCGGAACGTACAGCAGTTCGGCGGCGACCGGCTGGCCGTGCGTGGCCAGCATCCTGCGCACCGCGTGCACCGTCTCGTCGCTTTCCGTGTCCAGCATGCGCGCGACGGCGGCGGGCGGCACGGCGTTGGTGCAGTCGACCGGCTGCCAGGCGTCCCGGGGAGCGCCGGGCCAGTAGTGCGTGGACGTGGAGACGTCGACGCCCATACGGGGAGGTGCGACCGTCGTGCCGACGCCGCGGCGGCGCTGCAGCCTGCCTTCCAGCTCCAGCTGTTCGAGCGCCTGACGCAGCGTGGCGCGTGCGACGCCGAAGCGAGCGGCGAGATCACGCTCGTTGGGCAGGATCTCGCCGACCGCGAAGTCGGAGTCGAGCGCCTCGCCGATCACGGTCTTGAGGTGCCAGTACTTCGGCTCCGGCACCGTTTCCAGCTGCGTGGTCCCCACCCTGTCCTCCGCAATCACCGTGGCCCCGGCGGCTTTCCGTGCCCTTGTTTATTAAAGGTTCCTGCACTAACTCTGCGACCATAGGACGGCCCTTCTCGTTGGTCAAGACCAATCCTGCGGCTGTTACGCAGGGGAGCGGGCCTCTGCCACAGAGCGTTCACACGACGTTCCGGCCGCGGTGAACACGGCGCAGCACAAAGCCCCGCATCCAGGTCGGACATGGGGCTCCGGACGGCGACGTCACGACGCCGCTATGCCGTGAGTGCGGTGAGCTTGTCCGGGTTGCGGACGATGTAGACGCACTGGATACGGCCGTTCCTGGCCTCGATCTGGACGACGGTGTCGGGCTTGCCGCCGGAGAGCACCAGCAGGCCGGGCGCTCCGTTGATGTCGAGGAGACGGATCTCGGATCCGGGAATCGGCTCCTTGGCCACGGCGTACAGGAAGCGCCCCACCTTGTCCGCGCTCTCCATGACGCGCAGCGGCGCCTTCGCCTTTCCGCCGCTGTCGCCGACGAGCCGTACGTCGGGGGCGAGCAGGCTGAGCAGGGCGTCCAGGTCGCCGCCGGATGCCGCGGCGAGGAACCGCTCGGTCAGGTCACGGCGTTCGGCCGGGTCCACGTCGTACCGGGGTCTGCGCTCGTCGACATGGCGGCGGGCACGTCCGGCGAGCTGCCGCACGGCCGCTTCGCTGCGGTCGAGGGTGGTGGCGATCTCGCCGTACGGGAAGCCGAAGGCCTCTCTCAGCACGAACACCGCGCGCTCCAGCGGGGAGAGGGATTCGAGCACGACGAGGACGGCGAGTGACACGGACTCCATGAGCTCGGACCGCTCGGCGGCGTCGGGGACCGTGTGACCCGATCGGGTCGCGATGGGCTCGGGCAGCCAGGGCCCGACATAGGCCTCGCGGCGCGACTGCACGTGCCTCAGCCTGTCGATGGCGAGCCGGGTGGTGATCCGTACGAGATAGCCGCGCGGTTCGCGCACCTCGCCGCGGTCCTCGGCCGACCAGCGCAGCCATGCCTCCTGCACCACGTCCTCGGCGTCGGAGAACCGCCCGAGCATGCGGTACGCCACGCCCGTCAGCACGGAGCGGTGGGCTTCAAAGACTTCCGTCACGCTATCGCCGGCCACGTCTCCATCCCAGCCGACGACACCCGCGATGTCCAGCTCGCATCCGGCCGGGGCGTTCGGGGCGTGGTCCACGGGCACCCCGGTACGGACTCCCCCTTGAACTGCGGCCTACTCATGGGTAATTGTTGCTGACAACGCGTCTCTGAAGCGCGCATGCGGAGCCGTTCGGCGAAGTCCACGGTCACGGTCAGGGAGCAGCAGCATGGTCTCGAAGGTCTCGTTCACGGTCGATTCCCCTGCCGGGCGCCAGGCACTGTCCGTGTCGTACGAGCGTCTCGGCGCGGGAGAGCCGCTCCTACTGCTCCACGGCATCGGTCATCACTGGCAGGCATGGGAGCCCGTCCTGCCGGTCCTCGCCCAGGAGCGCGACGTCATCGCCGTCGATCTCCCCGGCTTCGGCACGTCCCCCGCCCTGCCGCAGGGCATGTCGTACGACCTCTCCGCCGTCGTCCCCGTGCTGGGCGCGCTCTGTGGGGCGCTCGGCGTCGAGCGGCCCCATGTCGCGGGCAACTCCCTCGGCGGGCTGCTCGCCCTCGAACTGGGCCGGGAGAAGCTCGTCCGGTCCGTCACGGCACTGTCCCCCGCCGGGTTCTGGACGGAGAGCGAGCGCCGATACGCCTTCGGGACGCTGCTCGCCATGCGCCGGGGCGCCAGGATGATGCCTCTGCCCCTCATCGACCGGCTGTCGCGTACGCCGGCCGGCCGGGCGGCACTGACCAGCACCATCTACGCGCGGCCCGGGCGCCGTTCACCGCAGGCGGTCGTGGCCGAGACCGTGGCACTGCGCGAGGCCACCGGCTTCCGTCGGACGCTCGATGCCGGACGCGGGGTTCTGTTCACCTCCGATGTGCCCGGTCTGCCGGTGACGGTCGCGTGGGGCTCCCGGGACCGTCTGCTGCTGCGCCGTCAGGGCGTCCGCGCCAAGCACGCCATTCCGGGTGCCAGGCTCGTGCGGCTGCCCGGCTGCGGTCATGTGCCCATGAACGACGACCCGGCTCTCGTCGCCCGCGTCATCCTCGACGGCAGCCGCTGACGCCCTGCCGCCGTCCGGCGCGGCGCCGCCGCCTCGGAGCCGAGCGCCACTCAAGTGCCGAGGCGCGCACTGCCCGCTGCCCACGGCGCTCCACGGACACGTCCCGGGCACCGAGGTCAGCCACGACGCCGCCGGGCTGATCATCATCATTCCCCACGGCCCGGGAGACCGAACTGCGGTGCACGGACGGGGTGTTCATGTGCGGTTCGCGTTCCGGTCTCCGTCACGCAGTAGGCATGGGCACGGCACGCGGTCCCCCACTCGCCCTCCAGGAGGCGCACCGATGTCCTACCACCGCCGTACCGTTCTCCGCGGTTCGCTCGCCGCCTCCGCGGCCCTCTCTCTCGGGGCGGCAGCCCCGGCGCAGGCGCTGCGCGGCAGGCCGAACTCCGCCTGGGGCGTCCAGGTGGGCGATGTCACGTCGTCGTCCGGGCTGGTGTGGGTTCGCTCCGACCGGCCGGCCAGGATGATCGTCGAGACGTCGGCGACCGAGTCGTTCCGCCGGACGCACCGATGGCACGGCCCGCTGCTCGGCCCGGGAACCGACTTCACCGGGACGACCGCGCTGCGCGGGCTGCCGGCCGGTGAGCAGATCCACTATCGGGTCACGACGGCCGACCCCGACGACCCGCGGCGCACCGGGGAGCCGGTGTACGGGACGTTCCGCACGGCTCCCGCACGGCGCGGGCCGGGGGTCCGCTTCCTGTGGTCGGGCGACATCGCCGGGCAGGGCTGGGGCATCAACCCGGACATCGGCGGCTTCCGCGCGTTCGACGAGATGCGCCGCCTCGACCCGGACTTCTTCCTCTCCAGCGGGGACACGGTGTACGCGGACGGGCCCCTCGTCCCGAGCGTGACGCTGCCGGACGGGCGGGTGTGGCGCAATGTCATGACCGAGGAGAAGGCGAAGGTCGCGGAGACGCTCGCCGAGTACCGCGGCAACTTCCGCTACAACCTGCTGGACGACAACGTCCGCCGGTTCAACGCGCAGGTCCCGACGGTGGCGCAGTGGGACGATCACGAGGTGCGCAACAACTGGTACCCGGGCCAGCTCCTCGACGACGCGCGCTACACCGAGAAGGACGTGGACGTGCTCGCCGCACGGGCGATGAGGGCGTTCGGCGAGTACTTCCCCGTCTCCACGCTGAGTCCTCGTGGCAGCGAGGGGCGGATGCACCGCGTGGTGCGGTACGGGCCGCTGCTGGACGTCTTCGTGCTCGACATGCGTTCGCACCGGAACGCCAACTCTCCCGGCCGGCAGGCCGACGACACGACCGGGATCCTCGGTTCGGAGCAGCTGTCCTGGCTGAAGCGCGAGCTGTCGCGCTCGCGCGCCGTATGGAAGGTGATCGCCTCGGACATGCCGCTGGGGCTCGTCGTCCCGGACGGCGCCGTGAACTTCGAGGCGGTCGCGCAGGGCGACCCCGGCGCCCCTCTCGGGCGTGAGCTGCAGATCGCGGAACTGCTGCGGTTCATCAAGCACCGGCGGATCACCGGCACGCTGTGGCTGACCGCCGATGTGCACTACACCTCGGCGCAGCACTACGCTCCGGAGCGGGCCGCGTTCAAGGACTTCGCCCCCTTCTGGGAGTTCGTCTCGGGGCCGCTCGCGGCAGGGGGCTTCCCGGCCAACGCGCTGGACGGCACGTTCGGTCCCGATCGGGTCTTCGTACGGGCGCCGGAGCGGGCGAACGTGTCCCCGATGGAGTCGCCCCAGTACTTCGGCGAGGTCGACATCGAAGGCGGCAGCGGCGAGTTGACCGTCCGGCTGCGGGCCGAGGGCGGAACGGTCCTGTTCAGCAAGGTTCTTCAGCCCGGGCGGGTCGGCCAGGACCGCGGCTGATCCCGGCGTCTCCCGTCTTCTCCGGCCGGGGCCTTCACAGGTCGTCGCGATGCCCGGCAGGCTGCTGACCGTGATGCGGCACCGCCGCGAACCCTCAGCGACATTTTCGGGAGAAAGTAGTCCATAACATGCAAGAACCCGCCTTAACCCATCAGTCACAAAGTGTTCGTGATCAGGCAACACCACTCGGTCACAGTGGTGGCATGACTGATGTGACTTCCGTGAAGGGCGCCCGGCGCCACCACTGGCGCCGGGACCTCGTCGAGCTGGCCGCCCTGTTCACCGCCGTCGCCGTGGCCGACGCCATAGCCAACATGATCGCGCACGGCCCCAACGGCCCGTACCTGCTCGTCGCCTCCGCCGTCGCACTCGTCGCCACGGCCGCGTTCCACACATGGTGGGCACGCCGCCACAGCCATGCGCCCCCGGCCGCCGATACCGGCGGTCCCGGGGCCCTGAGCTCCGGGACCGCCGGCATGTCCGGTACCTCCACTACATCCGGCCCGGCCGCCACCGGTAGCAACGGCACCGGCCAGAGCGGTCCCGGCGATTCCGGCGGTCCTGGCGGTTCCGGTGCACGCGAGACGGCGCTGTGGCGGATGCGTACGACCGTACGGGACGAGCCGGGCAGCCTTGCCGCGCTGTGCACGGTCCTGGCCGGCCACCACGTGGACATCCTGACGCTGCAGACGCACCCTCTGGCGCAGGGCACCGTCGACGAGTTCCTGCTGCGGGCGCCGGCCGGGCTCCAAGCGCAGCAGATCACCCGCGAGGTGTCGGCCGCGGGCGGCAGCAGCACCTGGATCGAGCGCGCGGACGCGCACGATCTCGTCGACACCCCGACCCGGCTGCTCGGGCTGGCCACCCGGACCGCGCTCGACGCGGCGGAGCTTCCCCTCGCGCTGCGCCAGCTGCTCGGCCGCTGCACCATCCATTCGCTGCCCGCGGAGTCCCTCGGTGGCAGGCCGACGGGTGAGCCGGCGCCCGAGGAGGGGGTGCTGGACGAGACGGTGATCCGGCTGCGCGATCCGAACGGCGGCACGATCACGGTCGAGCGCGCCTATCTGCCGTTCACGCCCACCGAGTTCGCCCGGGCTCGCGCGCTCGTCGAGCTCGACGCCCGGCTCGGGCCGCGGATGCCGCGCAGCCAGGATGTGCTGACGCTCCCGGAGGGCAACGAGATCACCGTGCGCCGCGCCGACCGGAGCGATGTCGCCGCTGCCCGGGCGATGCACGATCGCTGCTCCGCACGCACCCTCGGCCTGCGCTACCACGGACCGGTCGGCGACGCGGACCGCTATCTGAACCATCTCCTCAGCCCGCGGTTCGGCCGCACCCTCGCCGTCGAGACGGCCTCGGGCCGCATCGTGGCCCTGGGCCATCTGCTCTGGGACGGCGACGAGACCGAGGTCGCGCTTCTGATCGAGGACGAGTGGCAGCGCCGTGGCATCGGCTCCGAACTGCTGGGCCGGCTGGTCGCGATGGCCGTCGAGGCGGGATGCGAGAGCGTGTACGCCGTGACGCAGGCGTCCAACACCGGCATGGTCGCGGCCATGCGCGGGCTCGGCCTCCCGCTCGACTACCAGATAGAGGAGGGCACGCTCGTGATCACCGCACGGCTGGACGCGACTCCGGTGCGCTCCCGGCTTCCGTACGAGCTGCCGCGCGCACTGCCTCACGAGCGGGCGCTTCCGCACGAACGGACCTGAGGGAACCACGCCGAGCGCTGAGCGCCTCGCACAGATCGGCCCACAGGTCCTCGACGTCCTCCAGCCCGACCGACATCCGCAGCAGCCGGTCGCTGACGCCCGCGGCACGCCGGTCTCCTTCGGCCACGATCCGGTGGCTGATGGAGGCCGGGTGCTGGATCAGCGTGTCGACGCTGCCGAGGCTGACGGCGGGGGTGATGAGCCGGACACCGGCGATCACGTCGCGCGGATCGCCGTACACCTCGAAGGAGACCATCGCACCGCCCACCGAGGGGTAGTGGACCCGGGCGATGCGCGGATCGGCGGCGAGCCGCCGGGCCAGATCAGCGGCGGTCGTCGACGCGGCACGGACCCGTACGGGAAGCGTGGACAGCCCGCGCAGCAGCAGATAGCCGGCCATCGGGTGCAGCACCCCACCGGTCGCGAAGCGCACCTGCCGCAGCGCGGCCGCGAACTCCTCGTCGCAGGCGACGACGCCGCCCATCACATCGCCGTGCCCGCCCAGGTACTTCGTCGCGCTGTGCAGCACGATCCGGGCGCCGTGCTCCACGGGCCGCTGCAGAACGGGTGTGGCGAAGGTGTTGTCGACGAGCAGCGGGACCGAGCCGCAGGAGTGGGCGAGCGCCTTGATGTCGGCCTCGGCCAGCGTCGGGTTGGCGGGGGTCTCGACCATCACGAGCCCGGTGTCGGGCCGGATCGCGTCGGCGACCCCGGCCGGATCGGTCCAGGTCACCTCGGTGCCGAGCAGGCCGCCCTCCAGGAGATGGTCACTGCATCCGTACAGCGGCCGGACCGCCACCACATGGCGCAGGCCCATCGAGGCCCTGACCAGCAGCACCGCGGTCAGGGCGGCCATGCCGCTGGCGAAGGCCACGGCGCTCTCGGTTCCCTCGAGCCTGGCCAGCGCGGTCTCGAAGCGGGCCGTCGTGGGGTTGTCGAGCCGGGCGTAGACGGGCGGCCCCTCCAGGCGCGCGCCGGTGGCCGCGAAGGTGTCGATACGTGCCGCCTCCGCCTCCACGTCGTGCGACGGGTAGGTGGTCGACAGATCGATCGGTACGGCGTGCAGGCCGAGCTCCACGAGATCTTCGCGGCCGGCGTGCACGGCTTCGGTGGCGAGCGCCCTGGTGGGGGTGTGGGTGGGGGCGGTCGAGGCGGCGTAGTCCATGGCGCGCACTCTGAACAACTACCGGGCAGTAGCGTCATCGCTCCGTGTTACGTTCGGGCCATGGCCGATTCTGTCGTTCTGGACCCGGTGGATCTCCACATACTGCGCGTTCTCCAGAACGACGCCCGGACCACCTACCGGGAGGTGGCCGCCGAGGTGGGCGTCGCTCCTTCGACCTGTCTGGACCGGGTGAGCCGGTTGCGCCGCAGTGGGGTGATCCTCGGACATCAGCTACGACTCGATCCGGCCAAACTCGGCAGGGGCCTGGAAGCCCTCCTCATGGTCCAGGTGCGCCCGCACAGGAGGGAGCTGATCGGACCGTTCGTGGACCGGATCCGGGCGCTGCCCGAGTCACGTGCGCTGTTCCATCTGACCGGACCCGACGACTATCTGGTGCATGTCGCCGTTGCTGACACGGCGGACCTCCAGCGACTGGTGCTCGACGAGTTCACCTCGCGGCGCGAAGTCGCCCGTGTGGAGACCCGTCTGATCTTCCAGCAGTGGGACTGCGGACCGCTCATGCCACCGGTCCAGGAGCCCACCAAGCATGCTCCTTTGTCAGCCGACTGAGACCGCCGGAGATCGAACGGTGATGACGGCGGGCCCTCACTCGTACCAGGATGAGCGTATGCCAGAGACATCGAGCAGCGCCCTGCCCCGCCAGGTCGCCGACGCCTACGTCGACGCACTCATCGACCTCGACCCGATCACCGGTACCTACCTCGGAGTTCCGGCGAGCGCGGGCCGCCTCCCCGACTTCTCCCCGGCCGGCCAGGAGGCCGTGGCCGAACTCGCCCGCGTGACGCTCGTGCGGCTCGACGAGGCGGAGAAACTGCCCGGTGCCCGCTCGGACGCGGAGCGGCGCTGCGGGCGTCTGCTGCGCGAGCGGCTCACCGCCGAACTGGCCGTGCACGAAGCCGAGGAGGGACTGCGCACCGTCAGCAATCTGCGCTCCCCTGCGCATGCCGTGCGCAACGTCTTCACCGTGATGCCGGCCGCGTCGAAGTCGGACTGGGCGGCGATCGCCGAGCGGCTGCGCGCCGTCCCGGACGCGCTGGACGGCTACCGCGCCTCGCTGGCGCTCGGCCTGGACCGCAAGCTGCCCGCCGGCCCGCGCGCCACGGCATCGTTCATCACCCAGCTCGACGAGTGGTCGGGCGCGACGGCGGCCGACGGAAGCGGTTGGTTCGAGGAGTTCGTCACGGCCGGTCCTGACGAGCTGCGCGCCGAACTCGGCAGCGCCGCCGGGGTCGCCACCGCGGCCCTCGCCGCCCTGCGCGACTGGATGCGCGAGGTGTACGCCCCCGCGCTGGAGGGCGCCCCCGACACGGTGGGCCGCGAGCGGTACGCCCGCTGGTCGCGCTATTTCAACGGCACGGAGCTCGACCTCGACGAGGCGTACGCGTACGGCTGGTCCGAGTACCACCGGCTGCTCGGGGAGATGAAGGCGGAGGCCGACAGGATCCTGCCCGGCTCGGGCCCCTGGGAGGCGCTGGCCCATCTCGACGAGCACGGCACGCACATCGAGGGCGTCGAGGAAGTCCGGGTGTGGCTGCAGAAGCTGATGGACGAGGCCATCGAGGCGCTCGACGGCACGCACTTCGAACTCGCCGAGCGGGTCCGTGTGGTGGAGTCCCGGATCGCGCCCGCGGGAGGAGCCGCGGCTCCGTACTACACCGGGCCGTCCGAGGACTTCTCGCGGCCCGGCAGGACGTGGCTGCCGACCATGGGCGAGACCCGTTTCCCCGTGTACGACCTGGTCTCCACCTGGTACCACGAGGGCGTGCCCGGTCACCATCTGCAGATCGCGCAGTGGGTCCATGTCGCCGACCAGCTCTCGCGCTACCAGGCGACCGTCGGAGGCGTCAGCGCCAACGCGGAGGGCTGGGCCCTGTACGCGGAGCGCCTCATGGACGAACTCGGCTTCCTGCCCGACGCGGAGCGCCGGCTCGGCTATCTGGACGCCCAGATGATGCGGGCCTGCCGGGTCATCGTCGACATCGGCATGCACCTGGAGCTGGAGATCCCCGCGGACTCGCCGTTCCACCCCGGTGAGCGGTGGACCCCGGATCTGGCGGAGGAGTTCTTCGGCCGGCACAGCGGACGGCCGGCGGACTTCGTCGAGAGCGAGCTGACCCGCTATCTCTCGATGCCGGCCCAGGCCATCGGCTACAAGCTGGGCGAGCGTGCCTGGCTGCTCGGCCGCGAGCGGGCCCGTGCGGCGCACGGTGACGCCTTCGACGCGAAGGCCTGGCACATGGCGGCGCTCTCGCAGGGGCCGCTGGGTCTGGACGATCTCGTGGACGAACTGTCGAAGCTCTGACGGTCATTGCTCCGGTGTGACGGTCCTGGTTGTACGGGCTGCCGGGCGGTGAGCCCGTACGACCGGGGCCGCCCGTGTGACGAGGCGCGGGGTCAGCAGCCGCAGTCGGTCCCGGCTCCGGTCGGGGCCGTCAGCGGGTCGGGCGCCTGGCGTTGCGTGCTTTCCCAGGTCTCGTACGCGAAGCCCTCGCGCACCCAGTACTCGAAGCCGCCGAGCATCTCCTTGACCTGGTAGCCGAGTTCGGCGAGAGCGAGGGCGGCTCGTGCGCCGCCGTTGCAGCCGGGGCCCCAGCAGTACGTGACGACCGGAACGGACCGGTCCAGCAGCCGCTCCGCCTGCTCGGGGACCAGGGCGGTGGGCAGATGGATCGCGCCGGGCACGTGCCCCTGGTCCCAGGCCTCGGTGGAGCGGGAGTCCAGCACGACGAATCCGGGGTCGCCGCCGGACTCCCGGGCGGCGAGAGCTGCCGCGACATCGGAGACGTCGGCGTGGAAGGCGAGACTCGCGGAGAAGTAGGCGGCGGCCGCCGCGGGAGAGGCCGGGGGCACCCGGAGGACGGGATTCGAGACGGTCTGCGGCGTTGTCATGACCAGGAATCTACGGTCGTTGATCGCCCTCCTGAAGTGACGATCCCCGGCACAACTCTTGATCGGCCGGGGAATCCCCTGCTAACTCTCGGGGATGACCGAATATTCACCGGACGCCACGGACTGGCGCATTCTCGATGCCCTGCAGAGCGAGGGACGGGCCAGCTTCGCCGAGCTGGCCAGAACCGTTTCGATGTCGCCGAGCGCCGTGACGGAACGCGTCCGCAGGCTCGAGGAGTCGGGAGTGATCTCGGGTTACACGGCCGTCGTGGACCGGGAGCGCCTCGGGCTGCCGATCCTCGCCTTCGTACGGCTGCGCTATCCGAACGGCAACTACAAGCCGTTCCACGATCTGCTCGGGACGACGCCCGAGATCCTCGAGGCGCACCATGTGACCGGCGACGACTGCTTCGTACTGAAGGTCGCCGCGCGGTCCATGAGTCATCTGGAGGAGGTGTCGGGGAGGATCGGGGCACTCGGTTCCGTGACGACGAGCATCGTGTACTCCTCGCCCCTGCCCCGGCGTGCGGTCAGCCGCTGAGCGCTGCCGCCCGCAGCCGCACCGCCGACCCGTTCCGTTCCTTGACGACTTCGAGCTGGGCGGGGATGCGGCGGCGCAGATCGCCGACGTGGCTGACGATGCCGACGCTGCGGTCCCGCTCCCGCAGGGAGTCGAGGACGTCGAGCACCTCGTCCAGGGTCTGGTCGTCGAGGCTGCCGAAGCCCTCGTCGATGAAGAGGGTGTCCAGGCGTACGCCGCCGGCCTCGTCGGTGACGACGTCCGCGAGGCCGAGGGCGAGGGCGAGGGAGGCGAAGAACGTCTCGCCGCCGGAGAGCGTCGCCGTGTCCCGTTCGCTGCCGGTCCACGCGTCGACGACGTGCAGGCCGAGGCCCGAGCGTTTGCCGCCCGTGCGGGTGTCGGAGTGCACGAGCGTGTAGCGGCCGGAGGACATGCGCCGCAGCCGTACGGTGGCGGCCGCGGCGACCTGTTCCAGCCGCGCGGCGAGGACGTAGGACTCCAGGCGCATCTTGCGCTCGTTGTCGGCGGACGTACCGGCGGCGAGGCCGGCGAGCCGGGCGACGCGGTCGTACTCGTCGCGCAGCGGACCGAGCCGGCGCACTTCGCCTTCGGCCAGGCGGGAGAGCCGGGCGAGCTCGGCGCAGCGCTCGCGGGCGGCGTCCAGGGCGGATACGGCGTCGCGCAGCGCGGACTCGGCGACGTCGTGGGCGTGCTGGGCGGAGTGCGGGTCCGCTGCCGGCCGCGCGCCGGCGGCGACGGTCTCCGGTTCGGCGAGCCGGTCGGCCACCGCGGCGGCCTCGGCCTGCCAGGCGTCGATCCGGCGCTGGAGGTCGCGCTGCTCCGCCTCCCCGAGCAGCGCGGCGCCCGCGGCCGCGGGCGTGTCGTACCCGGCGCGGAACGCCGCGTCGGAGAGCCGGTCGTCGGCCTCCTTCAACCGCTGGGCCGTGACGTCCGCCGCGCGTACGGCGTCGGCCGCCTCGGCGAGCAGTCCGATCCGGCGCTCCAGCAGCGCGGCACGCTCGGCGACGCTCCCCGCGTCCCCGACGACGCGGGCCACCTCGGCGTCCAGCACGGCCTGTTCCCGCTCGAGCGCCTCCCGCCGCGAGGTCCGCGCGACCCCGCGCCGCTGGGCCTCCTGCCGGGCCGCGAGCCGCTCCTCGTGCTCCCGCTCCGCCCGGACCAGCGCCTCGCGGGCATCGTGCGTGCCGGCGGCCAGCGCGTGCGCGTCGCGGTACTCGCGCTCCAGCCGCGCGACGACGGCCTCCAGGTCCTCGACGGCGGGGTCCTGGCCGTCCGGCGCGCGGTCGGGCCCGCCGCTGCCGGTGGGGGCGGTGGCGTTCGCGGTGGCCGTCGGCGGCTCCGCCGGGCCGTCGCTCGCGACGCGCTGCCCCGGGACACCGTCGGCGCGTGAGCCGGCGCCGCCGGTCGGGCCGGCTGTCGCCGCAGGCGCTGCCGCGCCGGCATCCGTCGTCCGCGCCTGTGCGCCGAGCCCTGGGGCCTGGTCCGGCCGTCGCCCGGCCGGATCGGGCACTGCCTCGTGCCCGTCGGCAGCGCCGCCGGTCGCACGCGCTGCCGCCCGCCCGCCGATCGTGGCATGGGCCGCCGCGTCCACCGTCCCGGCGCCGGTCTCCCCGCTGCCCTCCGCCGGGTGCCCGGCCGGGTGCTGCGCGGGGTCGGACTCGCGGGCCGTGTTCCTTGCCGCCGTGAACGCCTCACGGACGACGGCGAGTTGGCGTTCCGCGTCGGCGCGGGCCGTGTCCGCGCGGGTGTAGGTCTCGTACGCGGCGTCCTCGCTCGCCCGGTCGACATGGGCGTCGCCGGCCTCGGCCGGTGCGGGATGGTCCGCGGAGCCGCAGACGGCGCAGGGCTCGCCGGGGGTCAGTCCGGTGGCGAGTTCTGCGGCGATGCCGCGAAGTCGCCGTTCCTTCAGGTCGAGCCAGGTCTCATGGGCGGCATGGGCACGGTCGCGCGCGCCACGGAGGTCGTCCTCGGCGGCGCCGGCGAGCGCGTCGAGCCGGTCGCGTTCGCGGGCGGCGGAGACCCGCCGGCGCGCGGGTCCGAGCCGGCCGCTGAGGTGCTCGGCTCGGGTGGCGGCGTCCTGGGCGGCCTCGATGCGGTCCTTCAGGCCGCGGCGTACCGTCTCCCAGTCGGTCAGCCAGCCCTCCGCGTCCTGGAGCAGATCGTCGTCGTGGCGGGCCTGGCGGTCCAGGTCGGAGCGCTCGCGGGCGAGTTCGGCACCGCGGCGCTCGGCGCGGTGCGCGGCGTCGAGGCCACCGAGTTCCTGGCGAAGGTCGCGCTCCAGCGCGGAGAGCTGGTCCGCTCCGGCGTCCGCCAGGGACGGCGGCAGCAGGCCCTTGGCCCGCTGCCAGGCCGCGCTCGCCACCCGGTGCTCGCGGTCGGCGTCCTCGCGCAACCGGAGCGAGGGGCCGACCAGTTCCGCCTTACGGGCCTTGTCCAGCAGGTCCCTGGCCCGGTCCCGCTCGGGCCTGCGTGCCTCCAGCTCCCCGGAGCGCCGCAGCGCGTCGGCGTGGCGCTGCTGCAGCCCGGCCAGCTCGCGCTCGGCGTCAAGGGCGTGCCGTGCCGCGGCCTGACGGCTCTTCGCCGCGGACAGGGCGCAGTCGGCGATGTCGAGGGATTCCCGGGCACCGGCCCGGGCCACGGCGCCCCATTGCAGGACCGCGTCGGCGAGGCCGGGCTCCCCCGGCCGGTGGCCGGGGGCGGGCCAGTCACCGGCCGTGGCTCCCGCCGCCTGGCCCGTCCGGTGGGCGATGGCGAGCAGCGCCTCGTCGCCCTCCCGGACCTGCTGCTCCGCGGCGCGCCGGAGCTCGGCGAGCCGCTCCTCGACGAGCGCGAACCGCCGGGTGTCGAAGAGTCTGCCGAGGAGTTTGCCGCGCGCTTCCGCGTCGGCCCGCAGAAAGCGGGCGAAGTCGCCCTGCGGCAGCAGCACGACCTGGCAGAACTGGTCGCGGCTCATGCCGAGGAGCTGGGTGATCTCCTCGCCGATCTCCTGGTGGGAGCGGCTCAGGGCCTTCCACTCGCCGGTCCGGGGGTCGTACTCACGGAGCCAGCTCTGCGCCTTCTCCGTGGTGAAGCCGGTGCCCTTCTTCTTCGGGCGCGGCTGCGCGGGACGCCTGGTGATCTCCAACCGGCGTCCGCCCACGGTCAGTTCGAGACACACCTCGGTGTACGTCCCGGCCGGGGCGTGGTCGCTGCGCAGTGAGGTGCCCGGGCTCTGCCGCTCGCCGGGAACCGCCCCGTACAGCGCGTAGCAGACCGCGTCGAGGACGGATGTCTTGCCCGCCCCGGTCGGCCCGTGCAACAGGTACAGCCCGGCGGCGGACAGCGCGTCGAAGTCGATGCGCTGGCGTCCGCCGAAGGGCCCGAAGGCGGCGATCTCCAGTCGGTGCAGCCTCACCCGGCGACCTCGCGGACGGCATTGCCCACGCGTACGTCGTCGAACACGCTGCGCAGCACGGCCCGTTCGCGCTCGTCGGGGCCGGTCCCCCCGCGTACGTGGGTCACGAAGTCCTCCGCGATCTGGTGGTCGTCGCGGTCGCGCAGCCGCTCCGCGTACGAGGAGAGGGGGTCCTCGTCGGTCCGCTCGGGCGCGAAGACCAGGTTCAGGATGTGCGGGAAGCGCTCGGCGAGCCGGGCCATGGGTTCGGCGGGCCGGGCCGGGTCGGTGAGGGTCGCCTCGACCCAGGACTGCTCGTGGCGCGCCAGCGAGGGGTCCGCGAGGAGGTCTTCGAGCCTGCCCTGGATACGGGCCAGCGGGCGCGGCACCGGGCAGTCCAGCCGTTCCGCCGCGATCTCGCCGGCCGGCCCGAGTTCGACGAGCCACATGGTCTTGCGGTGCCGGGTCTCGGAGAACGAGTACGCGAGGGGGGAACCCGAGTAGCGCACGCGGTCGTTGATGGTCTGACAGCCGTGCAGATGTCCCAGGGCCGTGTAGTCGACTCCGTCGAAGACCCCGGCGGGGACGGCGGCGACACCGCCGACGGTGATGTCCCGTTCGCTGTCGCTCGGCTGCCCTCCCGCCACGAAGGCGTGCGCGAGGACGACGGACCGGGTGCCCGGCGCGCGCTGTGCGAGGTCCGCCCGTACGCGCTCCATCGCCGCGCCCAGTACGGCCTCGTGGCCGGCCGTCCTGGTCCGGAACTCGTCCCGTACCAGGGCGGGTTCCAGATACGGCAGTCCGTAGAGGGCGATGTCGCCGTGCTCGTCGGTGAGCACCACCGGACCGGCGCACCCGGCCGGGTCGGTACGCAGATGGATTCCGGCGAGCTCGATGAGACCGGAGGCGACGCCGAGGCGACGGGCCGAGTCGTGGTTTCCGGAGATCATCACGGTCGGCACACCCGCGGCGGCGAGCCGGTGCAGCACTTGGTCGAACAGCTCCACGGCGGCCAGCGGCGGTACGGCCCTGTCGTAGACGTCTCCGGCCACCAGCACCGCGTCCACGTCGTGCTCGCGTGCGGTGGTCACCAGGTGGTCGAGGAAGGCCGCCTGGGCGTCGAGCAGGCTCACGCGGTGGAACGACCGCCCGAGATGCCAGTCCGACGTGTGCAGAAATCTCAAGAAACGGCTCCGACCTGCGCTCTTCCCCTCCCCGGCCCGGGAGCCGGCGCCGGCGGGCAGGAGATCCCCGCCGCCGGGCACCCACCACGTTAGCGCCGGTGGGTGCCCGCTCCGTCACGGACCTCGGTTTTTCACCGGTGTCCGGGACGAGCGGGGCTAAGGAGGGGTGGTCGCAGAGGAGCCCTCGCGTGCGTTACAGCTTGCCGCCGATGTCGCAGGCCTGGCACGGCGGCCTGCCGCAGGTGCACTGCATGATCGCGTCGAGGACGTTGCGATCGTGGTAGAGGCACTCGTCCTTGCAGGTGTGCCGGGGGATGAAGCCCGCCTGGATCTCGCCGGGCCACGGTTCGTGGCCGTCCCGGCAGCGGGCGAAGCGCTCCGGGTCGGTCGCGTGAAGGTCGTGCATGGCCGTGCGCGCCTCGTCCTCCAGCTCCCGCACGCGTGTCACGAGGGACCTGAGCTCGGTGGCGATGCTGGAGTACCGGTCGGTACCGGTGCGTACGTGCGCGGCCCGCAGGGCCATCGCTGCGTTGCCCAAGAACCTGCCGGCATCCTGGAGGTCGGTCACGTGATGCATCTGAATGCCGGTCACGCCCCGGACCCATACGGCGTCCATGCTCACTGATCCACCTCTCCGGCGTACATCCTGGTTCTTCGCGAAGTGCCATGCCCTTCGGTATGCGTGGCACCTTTGCCCCCGCATTCGCGAAATAAAGGTAAATATGCACGCTAGAGCGAGCGGTTCCCCCAGTCCAGCGAGATCCGAGTGAACCGCCTCACAGCAGGACGGTGACCTGCCAGGACGTCGTCACCCTCGCGCCGTACGGGATGGCGTCATCCGGCCACCGTGTAGGAGCGGGCTCCCGTCCCGGCCAGTCCGCCGCCGTCGACGATCAGGTACTCCGAGCGGATGGGGCGCCCGTCGAACCAGCACTCCAGGATCTCCCGGACGCCCGCCGAGTAGCGGGCCTGCGCGGAGAGGGTCGAGCCCGACACATGGGGGGTCATCGCCTCGTGCGGCATGGTGCGCCAGGGGTGGTCGGGCGGTGGCGGCTGCGGATACCACACGTCACCGGCGTACCCGGCCAACTGGCCGCTGTTCAGGGCCCGTACGACGGCGTCCCGGTCGACGATCAGCGCGCGCGCCGTGTTGACGATGTAGGCGCCGCGCTTCATCGCTCCGAGGAGTTCGTCGTCGAAGAGGTTCTGCGTCTGGGGGTGGAGAGGGGTGTGGATCGACAGCACGTCGACCACGGAGGCCAGCGAGCGGACGTCGGGATGCCAGGTCAGCCCCAGCTCCTCCTCGACATCGCTGGGCAGTCGGTGCACGTCGCAGTAGTGCAGGGTGACGGCGAACGGCTTGAGCCGGCGCAGCACCGCCTGGCCGATCCGGCCCGAGCCGAGGACTCCCACCTGCATGCCCTCGAGGTCGTAGGCGCGCGAGACGCTGTCGGCGATGTTCCAGCCCTGCTTCGTGGTCACCCAGTCGTGGGCGGGCACGAAGTCGTGCACCAGGGTGAGGATCTGCATGACGGCGTGCTCGGACACGCTGATGCTGTTGCTGAACGTCACTTCGGCCACGGTCATGCCGTGCGCGATGGCGCTGGGCAGGTCCACATGGTCGGACCCGATGCCCGCGGTGACCGCCATCTTGAGCCGGGGGGCCCGGCCGATCCGTTCGGCGGTCAGGTAGGCCGGCCAGAAGGGCTGCGAGATCACCACGTCGGTGTCGGGGAGTTCGCGCTCCAGGACGGAGTCCGGCCCTTCCTTGTCGGAGGTGACGACATAGGTGTGGCCGCGGTCCTCCAGGAAGCGGCGCAGCCCCAGCTCTCCCGAGACGCAGCCGAGCAGCTCGCCCGGGGTGAAATCGATGGCTTCCGGGGTGGGCGTGGTCTGTCCGCCCGGATAGCCGGTGATGGTGGGAATCTCGTCGCGGGCGTAGGCGGGAGGATATCCGCCCACCGGATCGGGATAGAGCACCGAAAGGATCTTCGCCATGGCTGCCCTCCATCGATCGGGCCGCGGCTCCGGTGGCATCGGCGTCGGCTCCGGTGGAACCGTATTGATTCGAGCATACGTCGGAAGCCCGACGGTCAAGGAGGGGCCGCATCCGGGCACTTTGGCCCCGGTGGACCTTGACAAGTACGCCGCCAGGACGTCTCCTGAAAAATGAGCGAAAAGATGTGGCGCGCGCTCAACGGGGCGTGCCGCAGTCGCTGGGGGTCGATCAGCGTGCGCCCGCAATCCGGAGGCGGCTGATGGCAACCTATGAATATCTTTGCAGTCGTTGTGGTCCTTTCGATGTGCGGTTGGCGATCGGAACGGCACCCAGCGTTTACAGCTGCTCTGTTTGCGCAGGCTCCGCGAGACGCGTGTATTCCTCGCCCGGCCTGACGCGGACCTCGCCCGAGGCCGCCTCCCTTCATGTCCGGGAGGATCAGTCCCGCGAGGATCCGGACGTAGTCTCCGCGATACCGCCACGCGCCACGAGGGCTCCCAGGCCCCCGCACCCGGCGCTCTCGCGTTTGCCGCGGCCCTGAAGGCGGTGGTCGCCGAATCTGAGGTCTCAAGCGGGTTCCGGCGCCGGACCGACCGGTGCCGCTACCCGGGCCAGTACGCGGAACGACGCGGGCCGAAAGGCGCCGACCGGCACACCGGACAGCACATCGGCGAACCGCTTCCCGCGGAATTCCGCTCCCCACGCGGACTTAGGAGGTGCGTCCCGTGGGCAACGTGGGACTGCTCTTCGTCGGTGCGGTGCTCTTCATCAACGGGTTGCTGCTTCTGGGGAAGGTCGACGCCCGGGCGGCAGCGGTGTTCAACCTCTTTGTCGGAGCGCTGCAGGTACTGACGCCCACCTATCTCATCTTCACCGCGGGCGGTGACCCCGACAAGATTCTGGCGGCTTCCGGCATCTATCTGTTCGGTTTCACCTACCTGTACGTAGGGATAAACCTGCTGGGCAACATAGACTCCACCGGCGTCGGCTATTACTCGCTGTTCGTGTCGATTACCGCCCTGGGATATTCGTTCGCGAATTTCCATCTGCTCAAGGATTACCCGTTCGGAGTCATCTGGCTCTACTGGGCATTCCTGTGGTTCCTGTTCTTCCTGCTACTCGGCCTCAAGATGCGGAGCCTCACCACATATGTCGGCTGGGTGACGGCGATCCAGGGCTGGGTCACCGGCGTGATTCCCGCGGCGCTGCTGCTGTCGGGCTACTGGAAGCACACCACGGAGATCGCCATCGCACTCGGGATCTTCGCCGTGGTGTTCGTGGTGCTGTGGCCGCTCACCCGGAAATCCAGGCAGCCGACGAGCGAACCCGCGGCGGCCGGAAGCGCCGGCACATCATCCTGATCCGAATCAGAACTGAGAGGCTGTCATGCCCGACATCGTCTTCCATGTGGACCACAGCAAGTCCATGCGGGACCAGGACGTTCCCGGACACAACCGGTGGCACCCGGACATCCCCACTGTCACCATGGTGAAGCCCGGAGCCGAGTTCCGTATGGAATGCCGCGACTGGACCGACTGCCAGGTCGGCAACAACGACTCCGCCAACGACGTACGCGACATCGACCTGACCATCCCGCACATGCTCAGCGGCCCCGTCGGCGTGGAGGGCGCCGAACCCGGCGACCTGCTCGTCGTCGACATACTCGACCTGGGTCCCGTTCCCCAGCAGAGCGGGGACGCGGCGGGCCAGGGCTGGGGCTACACCGGCATCTTCGCCAAGGCCAACGGCGGCGGCTTCCTGACGGACTACTTCCCGGACGCCTACAAGGCGATATGGGACTTCCACGGCCAGCAGGCGGTCTCCCGCCACCTCCCCGGGATCCGCTTCACGGGGATCACGCACCCCGGACTCTTCGGGACCGCACCGTCCGCCGAGCTGCTCGCCCGGTGGAACACCCGGGAGAAGGCACTGATCGACACCGACCCGAACCGGGTCCCCCCGCTGGCCGTACCACCGGACGGCACCAACGCGCTCGCCGGCACGGCAACCGGCGACCTCGCACGGCGCATAGGCGAGGAAGGCGCACGCACCGTGCCCGCCCGCGAGAACGGAGGCAACCACGACATCAAGAACTTCACACGGGGATCGCGGGTCTTCTACCCCGTGCACGTCAAGGACGCCAAGCTCTCGGGCGGCGACCTGCACTTCAGCCAGGGCGACGGAGAGATCACCTTCTGCGGTGCCATCGAGATGGGCGGCTTCATCGACTTCCACGTCGAACTGATCAAGGGCGGCATGGAGACGTACGGCATCTCCACCAACCCCGTGTTCATGCCGGGCAACGTCGAGCCGCGGTACACGGAGTTCCTCACCTTCATCGGAATCTCCGTCGACCACGACACGGACACGAACTACTACCTGGACGCGACCCTCGCCTACCGTCGCGCCTGCCTCAACGCCGTCGAGTACTTCAAGAAGTTCGGCTACAGCGGTGAACAGGCCTACCTGCTGCTCGGCTCCTCCCCCATCGAAGGACGTATCAGCGGCATCGTCGACATCCCCAACGCCTGCTGCTCGCTGTACGTGCCCACGGCCATGTTCGACTTCGACGTGCGTCCCTCCCCGGCCGGCCCGACGAGGGCGGACCGCGGCCAGGCGGCGCTCACCAGCATCTGAACGCACACCAACGGCCCCGGGCGGGCACCTGGCAGCCACGGTCCGAGGGTGCGGTACGGCTCCGCGGTCTCCCCGCCCGCGGGGCCGTACCGCGTCGCGCGGACCCCCACGGACGCCGCCCGAACGCCCCAACCGGACGCCGCTCAGACGTCGCCGTACGCCTCCCCGCCCAGCTCCAGCTCCGCCGTCCCCGCGGTGGTGTCCGCGAGCCATGCCCGGAAGGCGCCGACATCGGCGTCAGGCAGCCCGACCTCGATCGTGACCGCCTCGGCGTAGCGCACGTCCCGCACCGCCCGCCCGGTCGCGCGCAGATCGTTCTCCAGCCGGCCCGCCCGCTGGTGGTCCACGGTCACCGTGGCCAGCCGGAAGCGCTGCCGCGTGACGGTGCCCAGAGCGTCGAGTGCCTCGCCGACCGCGCCGCCGTAGGCGCGGATGAGCCCGCCCGCGCCCAGCTTGACCCCGCCGTAGTAGCGCGTCACGACGGCCACGGCGTAGCGGATCTCACGGCGCATCAGCATCTGCAGCATCGGCACCCCCGCGGTGCCGCCGGGCTCGCCGTCGTCGCTCGCCTTCTGGACAGCGGCATCGGCGCCGATGACGTACGCGAAGCAGTTGTGGGTGGCGGTCGGGTGCTGTCTGCGGATGCGCGCGACGAAGTCCTGGGCCTCCTGCTCGGTCGCGGCGGGCGCGAGCGCGCAGATGAAGCGCGATCGGTTGATCTCGGTCTCGTGCACGCCCTCACGGGCCACCGTCCGGTACTGCTCCTGCATCCGGCCAGCCTATGCCGCGGCCGGGAATGGTCCGCGCGGGCCATGGGTTGTGGCGGATATGTACGCAGACGAAGAGACGATCCGGCGAATCCTCACCCGCAGCGGTGACACATGGGCCGTGGTGGGGCTGTCGAACAACGAGTCCCGTGCCGCCCATGGGGTCGCCCGGGTTCTCCAGGCCTACGGCAAGCGCATCGTGCCGGTGCACCCGAAGGCCGAGACGGTCCACGGTGAGAAGGGGTACGCCTCGCTGGCCGACGTTCCCTTCCACGTCGACGTCGTCGATGTCTTCGTCAACAGCGAACTCGCGGGCGAGGTCGCCGACGAAGCCGTCGCCAAGGGCGCCAAGGCGGTCTGGTTCCAGCTCGGGGTGATCGACGAAGCGGCGTACGACCGCACGCGGGCGGCGGGGGTCGACATGGTGATGGACCGCTGTCCCGCGATCGAGTTCCCCACGCTGCGCTAGCGACCCGAGGCCTCCTGCTCAGTTCAGCCGGTGCCGAGCCCCTCCAGCACCACCGCACCCGGCAGCCCGGCGAAGACCTTGCCGGGCACGATCAGCTTTCCGCGGCGCCGTCCGCTGCCGATGAGCACCCACTCGGTGTCGACGACCGCGGAGTCGACCAGCAGGGGCCAGTCCGCGGGGAGCCCGATCGGGGTGATGCCTCCGTACTCCATGGCCGTCTCGCCCGTGGCGAGGTCCATGGGGGCGAACGAGGCCTTGCGGGCGCCGAGTTGCTTGCGTACGACGCCGTTGACGTCGACCCGGGTCCGGGAGAGGACCAGGCATGCGGCGAGGGTCGACTCGCCACCGCGCTTGCCCGCCACCACGACGCAGTTGGCGGAGGAGTCGAGGAGGTCGGCGCCGTGGTGCTCGACGAAGACCGCGGTGTCGGCGATCGCCGGGTCGGTGTCGACGTACAGCAGCTGCTCGGCCGGGACGTCGCCGTGCCAGGACCGCACGGCATCGGCGACCGGCGGGGTGAGGAGGTCCAGGCAGTCGGGAGCGGGCCGGGCCTCGTCGAAGTTTCCGATGGGTGCGCGCATACGAAGCACGCTAACAGCGGACGGTACCGGTGCGAGGAGGCGTCTCAGCGGACGGGCGGAATGGAGACGGCCATGGTCATCTCGACGCTCTCCGTGCCCGCGTTGCGGTAGGTGTGCGGCACATTGGCCTCGTAGGTCGCGGAGGTTCCGGCCGGCACGGCGTACGGCTTTCCGTCGACGACTAGGGTGAGTTCGCCCGCGGTGACATGGAGGAGTTCGACGGTCCCGTCCGGATGCGGATCGGAGGCGCTCTCCTCGCCCGGCATCAGCGTCCAGGACCACAGTTCGAGTGGACCGCGGGCTTCGGTGCCGACGAGCAGCGTGGTCGAACTGCCGCCCGGGGTGGACCACATGCGGACGGCCTGCTCCTGGGGCACGAGCTGGACCTGGGGGCTCGTCTCGTAGTCGAGGAGCGTGGTGATGCTGACGCCGAGGGCGTCGGCCAGCTTCACCGTCGTGCCGACGCTCGGGTTGGTACGCGCCTGCTCGATCTGGATGATCATGCCGCGACTGACGCCCGAGCGGGCGGCGAGGGCGTCGAGCGTGAAGCCCCGCTCACCACGCCAGCGCTTGAGATTGCGGGCGAGCGACTGCGTGAGCTGGTCGAGGTCCGACACGTTCCGTCCAATATACTCAATGGAATAGTTCAACACATTGCACTACGGTGTGGTGCACCCGATCGTTCACCGAACTGTACTGCGAGGCACCCATGACAGCGCTGTTCGCCCTGGCCACCAGCCTCCTGTGGGGGCTGGCCGACTTCGGCGGCGGGCTGCTCACACGACGCGTGCCGGCGCTGACGGTCGTCGTGGTCTCGCAGACGATCGCCGTGGTCGTGCTCGGCGCGATCGTGGTCGCGACCGGCGGCTGGAGCGAGACCGGCCCCCAGCTCTGGTACGCGGTGGCGGCCGGCGTCGTCGGCCCGGTCGCGATGCTGAGCTTCTACAAGGCTCTGGCGCTCGGACCGATGGGCGTCGTCTCCCCGCTCGGCTCCCTCGGCGTGATCGTGCCGGTCTCGGTGGGGCTGCTCCTCGGTGAGCGGCCGGGGGTGCTGCAGTTCGCGGGCATCGGCGTGGCCGTGGTCGGTGTACTGCTGGCGGGCGGCCCCGAGTTGCGCGGCGCCCCGGTGCAGCGGCAGGCGGTCCTGCTCACGCTGCTCGCGGCCTTCGGCTTCGGGTCCGTGATGGCGCTCATCGCCGAGGCGTCGACCACGCTCACCGGGCTCTTCCTGGCGCTGTTCGTGCAGCGCGTCACCAACGTGACGGTGGGCGGCGCTGCGCTGTACGTCTCGGTGAAGCGGGGTGGCCGGGCGCTGCCCGAGGACGGCGGCCTGCGGACGGTCCGCGCCTCGCTGCCGGCCCTCGCCTTCGTGGGACTGGCGGATGTCGCGGCGAACGGTACGTACGCGATCGCCGCGCAGCACGGCCCGGTCGCGGTCGCCGCGGTGCTCGCCTCGCTCTACCCCGTGGTGACGGCGCTCGCGGCCCGGGGCGTGCTCAAGGAGCGCCTGCGCGCCGTACAGGCCGCCGGTGCCGGACTCGCCCTCGTCGGCACGGTTCTGCTGGCGACGGGCTGATTCGGCCGAACGGCTGATCAGCGCTCTTCGAGCTCCGCGAGAGCGACGAGCTGCTCCGGGGTCACACCCTCCGGGATCGGCACCGGCGCGGGCGTCCGCAGCGGCGGCTGCCAGCCCGTCTCCGGGTCCCAGCTCCGTACGATCCTGGCGGGCGCGCCGGCGACCACCGCGTGGTCGGGCACCTCGCCGCGGACGACCGCACCCGCCGCCACGACCACATTGCGGCCGAGCCGGGCCCCGGGCAGGATCACCGCGCCCGTGCCCAGCCAGCACCCCGGCCCGATCTCCACGGGCTCGGCGCGCGGCCACTGCTTGCCGACGGGCGTGTGCGGGTCGTCGTAGCTGTGGTTGGTCGAGGTGATGTAGACGTAGGGGCCGCAGTAGGTGTCGGAGCCGATGGTCACCGTCGTGTCGGCGATGACATGGCTGCCGCGGCCCAGGACCACACCGTTGCCGAGGGTGAGGATGGGGTCGGGCCCGAGGTCGAGACCCGGCATCATGCCCGCGGTCAGCGTCACCTGTTCGCCGATGATGCAGTGGTCACCGAGCTCGATCCACGCCTCGCCGAACACGGTTCCCTGCGGGAACGCCAGCCGCGTCCCGGGGCCGATCCTGCGGAAGCGCAGCTCCCCGGGCCGCTCCGCGGTGACCGCTCCAGCTTCCTGTACCCAGCGCATCCCGCGGTGTACGGCACGCGCGAGCACCCGCCGCCGCCAGGCGCTCAGTGAGGAGAACGTGTTCCTTTTTTCCGGCACCCGGACACGCTAGTCGGCCGGGCGGCAGGTCTCCCGGCAGCCGTGCTGTGATCTTCGCCCCACGTCGGGCCCGCCACGCGTGGAATTGCGGTCGTCGAGGCACACGGCAGTCTGGGGTGGGAGACCGGCACACGCGCGACGAGGGGAAGGGCAGAGGGTGGCAGAAGCCCGCGAACCACTCCGCGATCTCGTACGACGCCACCGGGAACCGGCCGTCGTCCAGACGGTGCGTTCCACCGCGGCCGCGGTGATCTCCTACGTCGTCGCCCTCCAGCTGAGCAGCGAGCCCGCACCGCTCACCGCACCGCTGACCGCGCTCCTCGTCGTCCAGGTCACCCTCTACTCGACGCTGACCACCGGCATCCGGCGGGTGAACTCCGTCGTGGCGGGCGTGCTGATCGCGATCGGCTTCAGCGCCCTGGTGGGACTCAGCTGGTGGAGTCTCGGGCTGGTGATCCTCGCGTCGCTGGTGATCGGCCGGTTCGTGAAGGTCGGCGAGTTCGTGCCAGAGGTGGCCATCAGCGCCATGCTCGTCCTGGGCGTGACACAGGTGACGGCGACGGCCTGGGACCGCGTGCTGGAGACGCTGATCGGCGCCGTGGTGGGACTGCTGTTCAACATCCTCTTCGTTCCGCCCGTATGGGTGGGCGACGCGAGCGCGGCGATCACGGACCTCGCCTCCCGGATGCGGGGGCTGATGGCGCACATCGCGGACGAGCTGGGCGACCACACACCGGTGGCCCAGGCCGCGGCCCGGCTGCACGAGGCGCGGCGTCTCGACCACGACATCGTCGAGGTGGACGCGGCACTGCGCCAGGCGGAGGACAGCCTGCGGTTGAATCCCCGGGTCAAGGAGCCGTTGCTGTCGCGGCTCGTGCTGCGTACGGGGCTGGACGCGCTGGAGATCTGTGCGGTGATCCTGCGGGTGTCCTGCCGTACGCTCACCGACCTCGCCAAGACCCGGTCGGCGGGAACGCTGTTCCCGCCTCCGGTGACCGCAGGGCTGCAGGAACTGTTCGGGCATCTGTCCGACGCGATCGGGGCCTTCGCCGAGCTGATCACCGCCCAGGCCTCGGCGAACGGCGCGGAGGCCGAGGCCCGGCTGTCACAGGAGCTGGCCGCCGGCCGCGCCAGCCGCAACCGGGTCGCCGCGCTGCTGCTGGCCGGCGTGCGCGAGAACACGGAGCACTGGCAGCTCCATGGCGCACTCCTGGCGGAGGCCGACCGCATCCTGGACGAACTGGACGTCGAGAAGCGCTCCGAACGGCTGATCGAGGAACTCGACCGGCACGCCCGGGAGCGGCCCACGGGCGGCCAGTGGCTCGACGACCTGAAGCGCCGGATCCGCGGGAGCGTACGGCGGGGCGGCAGCGCGTGACGTGACGCCGGGCGGGCGCCAGCGGGGATACGACGCCGGGCCGGTGGCAGCGCGTGTGGTGGACACCGGGCGGGCGGCGGTGGGTGACGTGACGCCGACCGGGTGGCAGCGGGTGCGATCACACCGGCCGGGCGTGCCGGGGCGGCCGCACCGCGCGGTGTGCGGGTGCGGCCGCCCGGGTCACGAGCGGCGTCTGCGAGCAGACGCACAGGCGACTTACCGCTGGGGCCGCTTCATCCGCTCGGCGGCGTCCTGCGTGGCCTCCCGGGCCTTGCCCGCCATCTGCTCGCCACGGCCCTCCGCCTGCATCTCACGGTCGCCCATGGCCTTGCCGGCGGTTTCCTTCATCTTGCCCTTGGCCTGCTTCGCCTTGGCCTTTGCCTTGCCCATGACGGTGGTCCCTTCACTGTGGGGGGTGGACTGGCGTATCCACCTTGCGCCGATCACCCAGCGTCTGCAATCGGTGACGAAGCGCACACGGTCAGACGGGTGGCCGTCAGTCGGGCGGCTCGGGCAGCGGGCGGGTGCCCGGCTCCGGCTCGGGATCCGAGGGCTGCGCGGGCTCCGGCTCGGGCGGCTGCGGGTCACGCGGCACGGGATCGGGGCCGCTGGGTACCGGCGCGGGCCCGTCAGGGGCTGGTTCGTTCGGGGTGGTCATGGCTGAGCCTTCCGGGTCGGCCTGCGTTCCTCCACGCGCTGCGACTACCCGCGGCACCGGATGTCATCCCCGGAGCGGGCGGTCAGCCCTCGGCCGCCGCCCGGTGGCTCTTCGCCAGCTCCAGGTACATCGCGGCGTTGAGCTTGATGCCCTCGCGCTCCTCGTCGGTCAGCTCGCGCCTGACCTTGGCGGGGACACCGGCGACCAGGGAGCCCGGCGGCACCCGCATGCCCTGCGGGACGAGGGCCTGCGCCGCCACGAGCGAACCGGCGCCGATGTGGGCGCCGTTGAGGACGGTCGCCCCCATGCCGACGAGCACGTCGTCCTCGACGGTGCAGCCGTGGAGGACGGCGTTGTGGCCGACGGAGACGCGCTCGCCGACGGTCACGGGGAATCCGGGGTCGACGTGCACGGTGCAGTTGTCCTGGATGTTGCTGTCGGCGCCGAGGACGATCGGACCGCAGTCGGCGCGCAGCACGGTGTGGTACCAGACGCTCGCACCGGCCGCCATGGTGACCTCGCCGATCACGACGGACGTGGGCGCGGTGAACGCCTCCGGAGCGATGCGCGGCTCCTTCCCGCCCACTCCTGAGATCAGTGCCCGCTCGCGCTCCGCCATCGTCTTCTCCTCGTCCCTGCTCCTGGGCCGCGTCCCTACTTCTGGGCCGCGCCGACCTGCACCGTAGGCGATGCCTCGGCGGAGACGTCCGCGGGGGCGGGCGTCTCGGCGCCGGTCGCGCACTCCGAGCGCTCGGCGGCCTTCTTGGCCCGGTTCTTCAGGATGAGCATCGACGTGAGACCGACGAGCACGGCCAGGACGAGCCCCAGCCAGGAGAAGCGCTTGAGCCAGGCCTCGGCGACGACACCGACCGAGTAGATGACGGCGGTCGTACCGCCCGCCCACAGGATGCCGCCGAAGACGTTGGCGATGAGGAACTTCCAGTACGGCATGCGCAGTACGCCCGCCAGCGGACCGGCGAAGATGCGCAGCAGCGCCACGAAGCGGCCGAAGAAGACGGCCCACATGCCCCACTTCTGGAAGGACCGCTCGGCGAGCGCGATGTTGGCCGCGCTGAAGTGCTTGGGGAACTTCCCGCCGCACCAGGTCAGCAGCGGCCGGCCGCCCCTGCGCCCGATGGCGTATCCGATCGAGTCGCCGATGATCGCGCCGGCGGTGGCGCAGGCGCCGAGCACCCAGGGGTTGATGTCGCCGTGCTGGGAGGCGAGAAGCGCGGAGCTGACGAGGACGATCTCGCCCGGCAGCGGGATACCGAGGCTCTCCAGCCCGATGACCACCCCCACCAGGACGTAGACGGCCATGGCCGGCACGGTCTCGAGCCACTCCTGGACGTGCAACGCTGGATCCTCCCGTTTGTCGGCGGCCCTGGCCCGTGGTCATTGGGCGCGGACATGCCCGTGTGCGATCGGGCTGGGCTGCCCGGCGCGCTGCCTGCGGCGCACGCCGGGCAGCCTACCTCGGAGGCAACAGTGCCCCTCGCGTCCGAAGCCGGACGCGAGGGGCACTCTCACGGTGTCTCACATGGCGTGGATGTCAGCTGTTCGGACGCAGCGTCCAGACGACGGTCATCTCGCCCGTCACCGCGTCGTCCGCGTCACGGGTGATCGCGACGGTGACCGGGAACTCGGGGCGCCCGCCGGCGTCCAGTTCCGCGACGACCTCCTCGGCGGGGCGGCCGAGGGTCGCGGTCGCGGTGACCACGCCCATCGCGAGCTTCTTGTAGCCGATCTCGGCCCGGACCGCGAGCGGCACGGCGCGGGACAGCTGGTCGCCGAAGGCGGCGAGCACGATCGCGCCACTGGCGGACTCGGCGAGGGTGAACATCGCGCCGGCGTGCGGTCCGCCGACGTGGTTGTGGTAGTCGGGCTGGTCCGGCATACGGACCACGGCGCGCTCGGCCGTGGTCTCCAGGAACTCCAGGTTGAGGGTCCTGGCCATGGGGACCGTGGCGGCGAGCAGCTCGCCGACGGACTTCTGGTCTGCACTCATGACACGGGATGTTACCCACGAGTAGCGGAACTTCGCCATCCCCTCACGGGGGCGGGCGTGCCACCGAACACCCCGCACCTCTATGGTTACTGGCCATGTGGCCAGGACAGCAGCCGCCCGGGGGCGAGCAGAACCCGCAGGACCAGAACCCGTACACGCAGCCGGGATACCAGCAGCCGAATCCCTACCAGCAGCCGGGATACCAGCAGCCGGGACACCAGCAACAGCCCGGCTATCCGCAGCAGCCCGGGTATCCGCAGCAGGGTCACCAGCAGCCGAACCCGTACCAGCAGCCGACCGTGCCGCAGTACTCCACTCCCGGTCCGCCGCACCCGGGCGGGCCCGGCCCGTCCCAGGACAAGAAGAAGACGGTCCTCGTCGCGATCATCGCGGCTACCGCCGTCGTCGCCGCGGCCGTCATCACGGGCGTCGTCGTGCTGAAGGACGACGACAAGGGCAAGGACGTCGCGGACCACAAGAAGCCGTCGACGTCGCCGACGGAGCCGGCCGAGGCCCCGTCCCCCACCGACAACCCGCGCGACGGCTCCAACGGGGCCAAGCCGACGATCGCGGGCTGGAAGGTCGTCACCAACCCCAAGCACGGCACGCAGTTCGACGTGCCCGCGGACTGGGAGGTGGCGAGCGCCGGCGTCGCCACCGGGTTCGAGGACGAGAAGAAGGGCGACGGTTCGCCCGCGGTCATGATGACCGCCCCGGCCTACTTCAAGAGCAAGTGGTGCTCGGTCGACTCCGACCTGGACGGCAAGGCCGAGGACTCGGGTCTGGGCGCGACCGGGACCAAGGGCGGCCAGGGCGCCAAGGACACGGCCGAGGCCGCTTACAACGAGGCGGGCAACTGGTCCTGGGCCGCCTACGCGCAGACCGAGCCCAAGGGCACGGTCAAGGTCACCAAGGCGCAGCCCTACACGACGAAGTCGGGGCTGAGCGGCCATGTCGCGACGGCCACCGCCGTCGGAGTCCAGAAGAAGGACAAGTGCGACACCGACGGCAAGTCGATCGCCTTCTCCTTCAAGAACACCAAGGGCAACTTCGCCTCCTGGGTCCTCTACGCCAACAAGGGCATCGCGGGCGAGATCCCGGACGCGACGATTCAGAAGATCCTCGGCACCGTGCGGCTGGCCGACGCCCCGGCGTCCTGAATCCGGTTTGGCAAGGAGGGGCGGCGCCAGCGATAGTCCCCGGGTGACTTCTCGTACGCCGCTCCTCCACCGCCGCCCCGAATGGGCCGGCCGCAACTACTCACTGCTGACCGCCTCCGCGATCGTCACCAATCTGGGAACCCACGGTGCGCTGATCGCGGCGGCGTTCGCCGTGTTGGAGTCGGGCGGCGACGGCGGCGACGTGGGTCTGGTCGCCGCGGCCCGCACCCTGCCGCTCGTCCTCTTCCTGCTGATCGGCGGCGCGATCGCGGACCGGTTGCCGCGACACCGGGTGATGGTCGCCGCCAACGCGCTCAACTGCGTCTCGCAGGCGGCCTTCGCCGTACTGGTGCTGGCCGGGGAACCGCAGCTGTGGCAGATGATGCTGCTCACCGCGCTCTGCGGCACCGGGCAGGCGTTCTTCAACCCGGCCGCCGAGGGCATGCTGATGTCCAGCGTCACCGGCGAGCAGGCGAGCAAGGCGTTCGCGCTCTTCCGGATGGCGATGCACGGAGCGGGGATCGGCGGCGCGGCGCTCGGCGGCGCGATGATCGCCGCGGTCGGGCCGGGGTGGGTGCTGGCCATCGACGCCGCCGCCTTCGCGGTCGCGGGCGCGCTCCGCGCGTTCCTCGACGTCGGCCACATACCGGCGAGGAAGCCCGGCGGCGGACTCCTGGCCGATCTGCGCGACGGCTGGCAGGAGGTCATCGGCCGCCCCTGGCTGTGGTCGATCGTGGCGCAGTTCTCGGTCGTGGTCGCGGTCGTCGGCGCGGCCGATGCGGTGTACGGGCCGCTGGTCGCCGAGGAGTCGCTGGGCGGGGCACGGCCGTGGGGACTCGCGCTGGCGGCGTTCGGAGCGGGCACTCTGGGCGGTGCGCTGCTGATGATGCGGTGGAAGCCGCGGCGCATGCTGCTCGCGGGCACGCTGTGCGTGTTCCCGCTGGCACTGCCCTCGGCGGCGCTCGCCGTGCCGGTGTCGATCGGCGCGCTGATGGTGGTCATGTTCGTGAGCGGCGTCGCCATCGAGGTGTTCGGCGTCGCCTGGATGACCACGCTGCACCAGGAGATCCCCGAGGAGAAGCTGTCCCGGGTCTCCGCGTACGACTGGTTCGGGTCGACGGCGATGCTGCCGCTCTCGACCGCCCTGGCCGGCCCCGCGGAGAGCGTGTTCGGCCGCCAGACGGCACTGTGGGGTTGTGCTGCGCTCATCGTGGTCGTCACGGCGCTGGTGCTGCTGGTCCCGGACGTACGGAACCTGACGCGACGTACGAAGCGGATAGCCGGTCACCGCACCACACCCACCGCGGCCGCAGCGACCGTGGCCGGAACCGGCTCCGCGACAGCGACCGGGACCGACCTCCACACCCGGGAATCGCTCTAGGGATGCCCTGGGGCACTGCACCGGGAACCCGACCGACGAACGGAGTGACCGTGACGCACGACGAACGCACCGAGGCCGAGCTGCGGCATCTGCGCCGCTGTGTCGAGCTCGCCGCCGAGGCGGTGGAAGCGGGTGATCATCCCTTCGGTTCCGTGCTGGTCGCGGCGGACGGCGGCGTGCTCGCCGAGGACCGCAACCGTGAGGTGACGACGGGCGACCCGACGCGCCATCCGGAGTTCGCGCTGGCCCGCTGGGCGGCCGAGAACATGACCGCAAAGGCCCGGGCGGCGGCGACGGTGTTCACCTCGGGCGAGCACTGCGCGATGTGCGCGGCGGCGCACGGCTGGGTCGGGCTGGGGCGCATCGTGTACGTGAGCTCCTCCGAGCAGACGACGGCCTGGCTCGGCGAGCTGGGTGTTCCGCCGTCCGCCGTGCGAACGCTGCCGGTCGGTGAGATCGTCCCGGGCCTGCCCGTGGAGGGGCCGGTCCCCGCTCTCGCCGAGCAGGTACGCGAGTTGCACCGGCGCTTCCGCGGCCGGACGCGCGAGGCGTGACCGGTGGCCCGACCGGTGTCGCGGCAGGCGCCTCAGCCGATGCTGAAGGCCCCGTCCGGCGGTTCCGGTGAGGCGACCGCGTTCTCGTCCCGTACGGCCGTGGCGTCACCGATGAATCGGCGCAGGGCCTCGCCGTGCTCGACGCGGGCCGGGAACGCGTCGGACGCGGTACGGCGGGCGAGGGCGTGGGTGTCGATCCCGGTGTGCGAAGCAATCAGTACGGCGTTGCCGAAGCGGCGGCCGCGCAGCACCCCGGGTTCGGCGATGAGCGCCAGCTCAGGGAACACGGTGGCGAACGTGGCCAGTTGGGATCGGAGGAAGGCGAAGGGAGCACCGTCGGCGAGGTTCGCCGCGTAGATCCCGCCGGAGCGCAGGACGCGGTTCACGGCCCTGGCGTACTCGCGGGAGGTGAGATGCGCGGGCACCCGCGAGCCGCCGAACACATCGGCGATCACCACATCCGCGCAGTCCGCCGGCGCCTCCTCCAGCCACCGCCGCGCGTCGGCCCCGTGCACGGAGATTCCCGGTCCTGGCGGCAGCGGTAGCCGCTCGGTGACCAGCGCCAGCAGCCCGCGGTCGGCCTCGACCACGTCCTGCCGTGAGCCCGGACGGGTGACCGCGACGTATCTGGGCAGGGTCAGCGCCCCGCCGCCGAGGTGCAGTACGTCCAGTGGCGCGCCCTCGTCGCCCACGCAGTCCAGGACGTGCGCGAGGCGTCGCGCGTACTCGAATTCGAGGTGCGTCGGATCGTCGAGGTCGACGTACGACTGCGGCGCCCCGTCCACGGTCAGCAGCCAGGCGCGCGCCCGGTCGATGTCGGGCATGAGCTTGGCGGTGCCGTGGTCGACGGCGCGGATGACGGGAAGGGGCTCGTCCACCCGGCCATTGTGCGCCCAGGATGCGACCGCTTTCGAACGCCGGGGCCCGCTGTCGAACACCGGGGTTCCGCTCCTGCGCCGGCACGGTCCGGACGCCGGGTGGTCGAGGTCAGCCCGGCAGGATCGCCCGTACGGCCTGGGCGTGCGCCACCGCCTGGGCACGGCCCGCCCGGGCGGAGGGCGCCCGGCGCGAAGGATCCAGCACATTGCGCCCGAACGCCCGGCGGGCCGCCCGGTCCGGGGTGATCAGGACCACGTGCGCCCCCGCCGCGGTGAGCCTGGCCGCCTGCACGCGCGCCGAGGGTACGGGCCCGCCGCCGACCGAGATCGGCGCGACGATGACGACCGTGTCGTAGCCGACCGCGAGGTCCGCGTTCGTGGACGAGCGCACTCCGCCGTCGATGAAACGCCGTCCGCCGATGGTGACGGGCGGCCAGACGCCGGGCACGGCGCAACTCGCGCCGACCGCGTCGAGCAGCGGGACACCGCTCTCCTCGTCGAAGGCCCGGAACTCGCCGGTGAGGGCGTCCACCGCGGTGACGACGAGCCGCCGCGCACGCGGCCAGTCGTGCGTGAGCAGCCGGGCGGCGAAGACGGCCCGCCGTACCTCCTCCGGCTCGGTACGGGTGGACAGCGCGAGCCGCCCCATGCGCGCGCCGTACGCCTCGGCGTCGCGCGAGCGCAGCACCCCCCAGAGGTAGCGGGCGAGGACGGTGGGCCCCATGCCGGCGGGCACCTCGCCCTCCGGATCGGCGAGCTGACGCTCATACAGCTCCGGAAGGGTGAGCAGGCCGGAGGTGAGCTGGGCTCCGACGACCGAGCCCGCCGAGGTCCCGACGATCAGATCGGCGCCGGTCGGGTCGGCGCCGGCCTCGGCGAGGCCGTGCAGGATGCCGACCTCCCAGCCGATCCCGGCCAGCCCGCCCCCGCCGAGTACCAGTGCCGTCCGACGGCTCTTCGTCGGCTCGTCCCTCACCACGTCCTTGTGCGCGTCAGTGTCCGCCATGGCAGCAGTGTGACGTGTACGGGGCGGGCCCGCTCCCCCGCGGACGGCGGGAAGCGGGCCCTCGGCTCAGACCAGCGCGGTGACGGTGCCCGCGCCCACCGTGCGGCCGCCCTCGCGGATCGCGAAGCCCAGGCCGGGCTCCAGCGGAGTGTCGCGGCCGAGCTCGACGGTCATGGTGACCGTGTCGCCGGGACGCGCGACCGCCGCCTCGCCGAGGTCGACGTCCCCGACGACATCCGCGGTGCGGATGTAGAACTGCGGCCGGTAGCCGGTGCCGATCGGCGTCGTACGGCCGCCCTCACGGCCGGACAGGACGTACACCTGGGCGGTGAAACGGCGGCTGGGCGTGACGCTGCCGGGCGCCGTGACCACATGGCCGCGCCGCACCGCGTCACGCGGCACCCCGCGCAGCAGCAGCGCCACGTTGTCGCCGGCCTCGGCGGACTCCATCGGCTTGCCGAAGGTCTCCAGGCCGGTGACGACGGTGGTGACGTCGGCCCCGAGCACCTCCACCTGGTCGCCGACGCGCACGGTGCCGCGCTCGACAGCGCCCGTGACGACCGTGCCGCGCCCGGTGATGGTGAGCACGTTCTCCACCGGGAGCAGGAACGGCGCGTCCGTGTAGCGGACCGGCATCGGCACATAGGTGTCGACGGCGTCGAGCAGCGCCTCCACGGCGGCCGTCCAGCGCGGGTCACCCTCCAGGGCCTTGAGCCCGGAGACCCTGACGACCGGCACCGCGTCACCGCCGTAGCCGTGCGCCGTGAGCAGCTCGCGCACCTCGAGCTCGACGAGGTCGGTCAGCTCGGGGTCGTCCGCGTCGGCCTTGTTGAGGGCGACGACGATGTGGTCGACGCCGACCTGACGGGCCAGCAGGACGTGCTCGGCGGTCTGCGGCATGATCCCGTCGAGCGCGGAGACGACGAGGATCGCGCCGTCGAGCTGGGCGGCACCGGTGACCATGTTCTTCACGTAGTCGGCGTGGCCGGGCATGTCGACGTGCGCGTAGTGCCGGGTGTCGGTCTCGTACTCGACGTGCGCGATGTTGATGGTGATGCCCCGGGCGGCCTCCTCCGGCGCCCGGTCGATCCGGTCGAACGGCACGAAGGTGCCGGTCCCGCGCTCGCTGAGGACCTTGGTGATGGCGGCCGTCAGCGTGGTCTTGCCGTGGTCGACGTGGCCCATGGTGCCGATGTTGAGGTGCGGCTTGGTGCGCACGTATGCCGTCTTGGGCATGGCTGTCGCAGTTCCTTCCCGGAACTCGAAGAGTGAACTCCCTGCGGAGGGGGACCCCTTGGCCGGACCGACCCTCCCCCTGCGGGGTCCGCCGGACAATCCGGGAAGGGTCAGCTTCGGGCGCCGTCGAGGGGCGCCGCTGTGGCCGCTGCGGCTGCGAAGGCAGCCGCGGCGACTGCCGTGACGGCTGCCGCGACGGCTGCTGCGAGGAGGACGGCAGCCTTCGGCGCGTCCGCGACTGCGGACGGCGCTGCGGGGAAGGCGTACCGGAACATGCGTCGATGATCGCCGACCGTGCGGGCGGCCGTCGAATGGTTTTCCCGTGGGCGGGAGTTACCGGTCACCCGCGCGGATCACCGGTGCGATCACCGGCTCCCGGCCGGCGTCACAGGTTCTTGAGGGCTTCGCGCACCGAGAGCGGCGCCAGCCGGTCACGGGAGGTGGCGACGAAGGCCCGTACGGCGTCCGGGTCGGTCTTGGCGTACTCGCGCAGGCTCCAGCCGATCGCCTTGCGGATGAAGAAGTCGGAGTGCCCGGACTGACGCAGGCAGTACCGGAAGAGCCGTTCCGCGTCCGTCGCCTGCTTGTAGCCGAGCTGGTGGAGCAGGGCCGTGCGGGCGATCCAGAGGTTGTCGTCCTCGATCCACTCGTCCATCGCGGCGACGAGTTCCGCGTCGGCGGCGACGAGCGGGCCGACGACATGGGCGGCGAGCAGGTCCACCGTGTCCCACCACGAGACCGTGGCGATCAGGTGGCGGGCGACCAGCAGGAAGTCCGAGGAGCAGCGCCCGGCGTGGCGCCGCAGATAGTCGACGGCGAAGTAGTGGTACTCGCGCTCGGGCAGCTCCCAGCAGCGCAGGGCTATCGCCGCGCAGTCGGCCTCGGCGGGCCTCGGGGTGCCGTCGAGGACCGTACGGGACAGGCGACGCCGTTCGGGGGTGCGGATGCCGAGGAAGGGTGCGACGTCCTTCATGTAGGCGGCGGCCTCGCGCGCCCGGACCGGGTCGGCTCCCGTGGCGTACACGACGGTGAGCCGTTCGAGCACCGTGTCGGCGAGCGCGCTGCGCGGTACGGGGAGGGTCATGCGCCACACATTACGGCGATCATACGACCGCGTCGGTTAGTCTCCCCGGATGCTCGACCCCGTCCCCGGGCCGCGCGACGGCCTCGCCCTCCGCTGCGGCCGCGTCCTCCTCTCACCCTGGTCACGGCTTGCGCTGCTGGTGCTGCTGCTGGCGTGCGCGGCCTCCGCGGTCGTGGCGTACGAACCGCAGCAGCTGCTGGTGACGGGCTGGCCGCCGCAGGTGAGCGGCGGGGCGGCGGTGGCCCTCTTCGCCGCCGCGTACGGGCTGTGCACGGCGGCGTTCGTGCCACGCCCCCTGCTGAATCTGGCGGCCGGTGCGCTGTTCGGCTCGCAGGCCGGTCTGGCGGCGGCGATCGCGGGCACCGTGCTGGGCGCGGGCATCTCGTTCACTCTCGGGCGGCTCCTCGGTCAGGACGCCCTGAGGCCCCTGCTGCGGGGACGCTGGCTCACGGCGGCGGACGGCCAGCTGAGCCGGCACGGTTTCCGCTCGGTGCTGGTCCTGAGGCTGCTCCCCGGTATCCCGTTCGCCGCCAGCAACTACTGCGCCGCCGTGTCGCGGATGGGCTACCTGCCCTTCCTCCTGGCGACCGGCATCGGGTCCGTCCCGAACACCGCGGCCTACGTGGTGGCGGGCAGCAGCGCGGCTTCGCCCACGTCACCCGTCTTCCTGATCGCCGCGGGCTTCATCGTCGCGTCGACCCTGGTCGGAGCGCTCGTCGCCTGGCGCAAACGGCACCGGCTGCGCTCGGTGTGAACCCGCTGCCCGTCCACCGGCGGGCCAGTAGGTTGGGAATCCCAACCCTCACCTCCTAAGCTGGAGCCATGAAGACCCCCCGGCCGTGCTCCATCGCCGGCACCCTCGCTCTCGTCGGAGAGAAGTACGCCCTGCTCGTTCTTCGCGAGGTCTTCCTCGGCGTCCGCCGCTTCGACCGGATCGCCCGCAACACCGGCGCACCGCGCGACATCCTCACCGCCCGGCTGCGCCGCCTCGTCGAGGCAGGAGTGCTGGAGAAGGTCCCCTACAGCGAGCGTCCGATGCGCTACGAGTACGTCCCGACGGAGGCCGGCCGGGAGCTGTACCCGGTCCTGGTGACGCTGATGGCCTGGGGCGACCGGCATCTGCCCGGGCACCCGCCGACGGTGCTGGAGCACGCGTGCGGCGAGGAACTGCGGCCGGTCGTCGTCTGCACGGCCTGCGGCGCGGAGGCCACCCCGGACACCCTGACGCCGCACGTGCACGCGCCGGGCTGGACGGTGTCCGGCCCGGCGGCGGAGTCCGTGGGCTGACTCCAGGGGTCTGGACCACTGACCGCCGTCCGCCTAACGTCAGGCCGGTGTCCCGACGAAGCGCGCGGGAAGGGCGGACCATGGGTGGCGGGCAGCAGACCGGGGCGGGGAATCCGCCGGGCGGCGGCACGGAGCACCGGCTGGCCGCGCTCGGCGTGCCCGCCGCCGACGAACGCCTCTACCGGTTCCTGCTCGCCCGGCCCGGCGCGACCGTCGCCGAACTCTCCGCGGCCACCGGCTGGGACGCAGCCCGGGTCCGGCGCAGGGCGCGCTCGCTCGAGAAGCGGGGCATGCTCACCCGCGTCCCCAGCCGTCCGGTGCGCTTCGCCCCGGCGCCCCCGGACGTCGTGACCGAGGTGCTGGCCCTGCAGCGACAGGAGGAGATAGAGCGCGCTCGGCTTGCGGCGGCCCCGCTCGCCGAGGAGTTCCGCAACGGACAGCGCGTCGGCACGGGTCCGCCGGTGCAGGTGCTGAGCGGACGGGACGCGATCGCTCAACGCTTCTTCCAGACGCAGCAGTCCACCAAGGACGAGGTGCTCATCCTCGACCGGCCCCCGTATGTCGCCCAGCCGGCCGAGCAGCAGATCTCCGTACAGGGCGAGCTCATGCGCCGCGGGGTGCGCTACCGCACCATCTACGACCACAGCTCGCTGGATTCGCCAGGACAGCTCGGCCTGTGCCGGGAGCTGGCGCTGCTGGGCGAGGACAGCAGGGTCGTCGACGAGGTGCCGCTCAAGCTGGTGATCGCCGACCGGCGGACCGCACTCGTGCCGTTCGTGCTGCCGACCGAGCGCGAGGTGATGGTGCTGCAGCGCTCCGCGCTGCTCGACGCGCTCGTGGTGCTGTTCGAGATGCTGTGGCAGCGGGCGGTACCGCTGTGGCCGGCCGACAGACGGACGCCCCCGGAGCATCCCTTGTCCGCCGAGGACGAGCGGCTCCTCGCCCTGTCCGCCTCGGGCCTGACCGATCAGGCCATCGCCCGCCGTCTCGGAGTCGCGCAGCGCACGGTGGAGCGCCGTATGCGCAGGATCATGGATCTTCTCGGCGCCCGGACGCGGTTCCAGGCCGGACTGCAGGCGGCTCACCAGGGCCTGGTCGGCGGCCCGCCGCCGTCCCCGCTTCGTTAGTGCGCGTTCCGGCCCTGAGTGCGCGTTCGCGGCCCCGAGGCCGGGAACGCGCCCCCGGCCTTTTGCCCGCCGGGAGCGCGGAGTTCCCGTACGAGCAGCCCGCCGGACGGCCGGACACCGGCGGGCGCTACGCTGCCACGCGGTGGGCGCATGATCGCGGCCCGTCCCGTACCTTCCGACGTTCCGACCTGACCAGCACTTGGATGGCTTAGCTTTCATGTCGTGGTTCGAATCATTCATCCTCGGGCTCGTCCAGGGGCTGACGGAGTTCCTGCCCATCTCCTCCAGCGCGCATCTGCGTCTCACGGCGGCGTTCGCGGGGTGGCACGACCCCGGTGCCGCCTTCACCGCGATCACCCAGATCGGCACCGAGGCGGCCGTGCTGATCTACTTCCGCAAGGACATCGCGCGCATCGTCTCCGCCTGGTTCCGCTCGCTGACGAACAAGGCGATGCGCGGCGACCACGACGCGCAGATGGGCTGGCTGGTCATCGTCGGCTCCATTCCGATCGGCGTGCTCGGGGTGACGCTCAAGGACCAGATCGAGGGCCCGTTCCGTGACCTGCGGCTGACCGCCACCATGCTCATCGTCATGGGCATCGTCCTCGGCGTCGCCGACCGTCTCGCCGCACGCGACGAGATCGGCGGGAAGCACCGCGTGGTCCGGGAGCGCAAGTCCCTGAAGGACCTGAGCATCAAGGACGGTCTGATCTACGGCGTCTGCCAGGCGATGGCACTGATCCCGGGCGTCTCGCGCTCGGGAGCCACCATCAGCGGCGGTCTGCTGATGGGCTACACCCGTGAGGCGGCGGCCCGTTACTCGTTCCTGCTGGCGATCCCGGCCGTGCTCGCCTCGGGGCTCTTCGAGCTCAAGGACGCGAGTGAGGGCGGCCATGTGTCGTGGGGCCCGACCGCCTTCGCGACAGTCATCGCGTTCGGCGTCGGCTACGCGGTGATCGCCTGGTTCATGAAGTTCATCTCGACCAAGAGCTTCATGCCGTTCGTCATCTACCGGATCCTGCTCGGCATCCTGATCTTCGTACTCGTCGGCACGGACGTGCTGAGCCCGCATGCGGGAGAGTCCGGCAGCTGACCTCCGGTCGGCGTTCCCCCGGCCGGCCCATGACGGACCCGGGCCCCGGCGCGCAACGGCGCGGCGGGGCCGGACCGGGCCGGGTCCCCCACATACGCTCACGCCGTGTTCAACGTGACGGCGGTCCTGAAACGGCTGGTCATCGGCCCCGCGCTGCGCAGCGAGGAGCTGGGCGGGACCCTGCTTCCGAAACGGCTGGCGCTGCCGATCTTCGCCTCCGACCCGCTCTCCTCGGTGGCGTACGCCACCCAGGAGATCCTCCTGGTCCTCACCCTCGGCGGCCTGGCCTATCTGCACTTCACCCCGTGGATCGCGGCCGCGGTCGTGTTCCTGATGACCGTCGTCGTGCTCTCGTACCGCCAGGTGGTGCACGCCTATCCGAGCGGCGGCGGCTCGTACGAGGTCGCCTCCACCAATCTGGGCCCCTCCGCCGGTCTCGTGGTCGCCGCCGCGCTGCTGGTCGACTACGTCATGACCGTCGCGGTGTCGGTGGCCTCCGGGGTGGACAACATCATCTCGGCGATCCCGGAACTCGCCGAGTACCGCGTGCTGATGGCGCTGGTCTTCGTCGGCCTGCTGACCGCGATGAACCTCCGCGGCGTGCGCGAGTCCGGCCGGGCCTTCGCCGCACCGACGTATCTGTTCATCGCCGGCGTACTGATCATGTGCGGCACGGGACTGCTCCGCTATCTGCTCGGGGACGCCCCGGTGGCCGAGACCGCCCAGTACGGCATCGAGCCGGATCCCACGGACGCCGACCTCGTCGGTCTCGCGCTGGTGATGCTGGTCCTGCGGGCCTTCTCCAGCGGCTGTACGGCACTGACCGGCGTGGAGGCGATCTCCAACGGGGTACCGGCCTTCCGCAAGCCGAAGTCGCGGAACGCCGCCGCCACCATGGCCGCCATGGGCCTCATCGCCGTGACCATGTTCGTCGGGGTCACGGCGCTCGCGATCATCGCGAAGGTGCACATCGCCGAGGACCCCTGCCGGCTGTCGGGCCTTGCCGACTGCGCGAACTACACGCAGCGCACCGTCATCGCACAGCTGGCCGCCTCCGTCTTCGGCGGCAGCTCCAGCTTCGGCTTCTACTACGTCCAGGCCGCCACGGCGCTCGTCCTGATCCTCGCCGCCAACACCGCCTACAACGGCTTCCCGTTGCTCGCCTCGATCCTCGCCCAGCACCGCTATCTGCCCCGCCAGCTGCACAACCGCGGTGACCGGCTGGCGTTCTCCAACGGCATCCTGGCTCTCGCGGTCGTCGCCGGGCTGCTGCTGTGGGCGTACAAGGCGAACGTCACGAGCCTCATCCACCTGTACATCCTGGGTGTGTTCACCTCCTTCACGCTCTCCCAGACCGGAATGGTCCGGCACTGGAACCGGGAGCTGCGCACGGAGACCGATCCCGTCCTGCGCCGCCGCCACACCGTCGCCCGGGTCATCAACGCGACCGGCGCGCTCATCACGGCCCTGGTCCTGGTGATCGTGCTGCTCACCAAGTTCACCCAGGGCGCCTGGCTGGCGGTGCTCGCCGCCGCCGTGCTGTGGGTGAACATGCGGGCCATCCGCCGGCACTACGACACCACGGCGGCCGAACTGGCGACCACCGACCCGCGCCGCGACCTGGCGCCTCCCTCCCGGGTCCTGGGCATCGTGCTGGTCTCCACCCTGCACAAGCCCACGCTGCGGGCCCTGGCGTACGCGCGTGCCCTGCGGCCGGACCGGCTGGAGGCGCTGACCGTCGCCGTCGACAGGGACGCCTCGGCGGAACTGCAGCGGAAGTGGGAGGAGTACGGGATCGAGGTGCCGCTGAAGATCCTCGACTCCCCCTATCGGGAGATCACCGCCTCGGTCCTCGTGTACGTGCGTTCCGTCCGGCGCGAGAGCCCTCGCGACGTGGTCGCCGTCTTCATCCCCGAGTACGTCGTGGGCCACTGGTGGGAGAACTTCCTGCACAACCAGTCGGCGCTGTGGCTGAAGAGCCGGCTACGGTTCACCCCCGGGGTCATGGTGACGAGCGTCCCCTGGCAGCTCAGCTCCTCCGCCCATGCGGACCATCCGGCGGCCCGCGCCCCCGGCGCGGTCCGCCGCGGCGAACCGGCCTCGTACTCGCGGCGCTGACCCTGCGTGGACCCTTGGCGTGGCGCGCCCGCTGACCCACACTTGGCCGATGACGCAGCGCGTGGATCTCGCGACCGTGATGGACCGGCTGGCCATCGATGAAGTGATCACCGGTTACGCGGTGGCCGTGGACGACGCCGACTGGACGGGGTACCGGGCCCTCTTCACCCCTGACGGACGCGCCGACTACCGCGGCGCCGGCGGCATCGCGGGGCCGGCCGAGGAGGTGGCCGGCTGGCTGGCGGAGACGATGCGGCTGTTCCCCGTACGCCAGCATCTGATCGTGAACCGGCGGGTGCATCTGCAGGACCTCGGCGGGTACCCGGGCGACCGGGCCGAGGCGCAGGCCGACTACGTGAACCCGATGCGGCTGGAGTCGGGCGAGGACTTCGTGTCCGGCGGGCGGTACGCGTTCGCGCTGGCGCGTGCGGAGGGTGGCTGGCGACTGCGCTCGGTGACGGTGCTGGAGAAGTGGCGGCAGGCCGCGTTCCTGTCGACTGCCGCTGAATGATCGACGTCGCCTGTCCCGGGCCGCGCGGCTCCTTCACACTGGAGACAGACACTGCTCTCGGGGAGGCGCCGCATGCGGATTCCGGTGGGCCGGCGGGAGCGGCCGACCAGGCTGTCGTCGTCCCCGTGGTGGCGTGGCGCGGCCGCGGTGACGGCGGGCGCGCTGCCCGCGCTCGCCTTCCCCGATCCCGGGCTGTGGTGGTTCGCGTACCTCGCGCTCGTGCCGTGGCTGCTGCTGATCCGTACGGCTCCCACGGGCCGGCGGGCCGCCCTCGACGGCTGGCTCGGCGGAACCGGATTCATGATCGCCGTGCATCACTGGCTGCTGCCGAACCTCCATGTCTTCCTCGTCGTCGTGGCGGCGCTGCTCGCGCTGCTCTGGGCGCCCTGGGGGTGGCTGGTCCGTTCGCTGCTGGGCGGAACGCCGTCGGCGGCGCGCGCGACCGCCGCGCTCGCCGCTGTGCCGTCGGGCTGGCTGATGGTCGAACTCGTCAGGTCCTGGGAGGGGTTGGGCGGCCCGTGGGGGCTGCTCGGCGCGAGCCAGTGGCAGGTCTCCCCGGCGCTGCGGCTCGCCTCGGTGGGTGGGGTGTGGCTGGTCAGCCTGCTGGTCGTCGCGGTGAACACGGCGGTGACCGTCCTGCTGGCCGTGCCCTCGGCGCGTGTCCCCGCGGTCGCGGGCGGCTGCGCGTGTGCGGTGGCCGCAGGTGCGGTGTGGCTGTGGTCGCCGCGGCCGGAGCGGGCGGGCCAGGTGGTCCGGGTCGCCGTCGTCCAGCCCGGAGTCATCAACGGCGTCGGCGGTGCCGAGCGGCGCTTCGCGCGCGGTGAGGAGCTGACCCGGCAGCTGGCGGGGCAGCGGCCAGACCTCGTGGTGTGGGGCGAGAGCAGCGTCGGCGCGGATCTGGTGACGCGGCCGGATCTCGCGGCACGGCTCGCCGCCCTGTCGCGTGAGGTGGGCGCCGACGTCCTGGTCAACGTGGACGCCCGGCGCTCGGACCGGCCCGGGATCTTCAAGAGCAGCGTCCTCGTGGGGCCGGACGGTCCGACCGGGGACCGCTACGACAAGATGCGGCTGGTGCCGTTCGGCGAGTACGTACCGGCGCGTGCCGTGCTCGGCTGGGCCACGTCGGTCGGCAAGGCCGCGGGCGAGGACCGGATGCGCGGCAGCCGCCAGGTGGTCATGGTGCTGCCCGGCGGGAAGGACCGTGCCGGGCTGCGGATGGGTCCGCTGGTGTGCTTCGAGTCCGCGTTCCCCGACATGAGCAGGCGGCTCGCCCGGGACGGCGCCCAGCTTCTCGTGGCGCAGTCCGCGACCTCGACGTTCCAGCACAGCTGGGCGCCCGCGCAGCACGCCTCGCTGGCGGCGCTGCGGGCGGCGGAGACGGGCCGGCCGATGGTGCACGCCACGCTGACGGGTGTGAGCGCGGTGTACGGGCCGGAGGGTGAGCGGGTCGGCGGCCGGCTCGGTACGGACGCGAGTACCGCGGCCGTCTACGACATCCCGCTCGCCCAGGGCACGACGCCGTACGTACGGTTCGGCGACTGGGCGGTGTACGGCGCGCTGGCGGTGCTGGCCGTGCTGTGCGCGGCCGAGGGGCTGCGCGCCCTCAGGAGGCCTGCTCCAGGGCCTCCCGCACCACCCGCTCACACAGTTCATGGGTCGCCAGTGCGTCCTGGGCGCTGAGGAACTTGTCGGCACGTACGGCGTCGAGGAAGGCGAGCACGGCCTGTTCGACGCCGCGCTGGCGTGCCACCGGTACCCAGTCGCCGCGCCGCCGTACGCTCGGCTGGCCCTTGTGGTCGATGACCTCCGCGAGGTTGACGACCTCCCGCTTGGTGTCCTGTCCGGACACTTCGAGGATCTCCTCGGTGGAGCCGTTCAGCCGGTTCATCATGCCGATGGCGGTGAATCCGTCGCCGGACAGCTGGAGCACGACGTGGTGCATGAGACCGTCGCGGACCCGGGCCCGTACATCGGTGTGCTCGACCGGACCGGGGAGCAGGAAGCGCAGGGTGTCCACGACGTGGATGAAGTCGTCGAGGACGAGGGTGCGGGGGTCCTCGGGGAGTCCGACCCGGTTCTTGCGCATGAGGATCAGCTCGCGCGGGTGCTCCAGGCACTGCGCGTAACCGGGGGCGAAGCGGCGGTTGAAGCCGACGGCGAGGCTGGTGCCCGTCCGCTCGGACAGCTCCACCAGGCGCTGGGAGTCGGCGAGTTCGTAGGCGATCGGCTTGTCGACGTACGTCGGGACGCCGGCCTCCAGCAGCCGGGCGACCAGCTCGGGGTGGACGGTGGTGGGGGCGTGCACGAAGGCGGCGTCCAGGCCCTGGGCGAGCAGCGAGTCCAGCGTGGTGTGGCAGCGGTCGCCCGGGATGTGGTGAGCCGCGGCGACCCGGTCCAGCGTGGCTGTCGTCCGGGTGTGCAGATGCAGCTCGACGCCCGGCCGGGTGGTGAGCACCGGCAGATAGGCCTTCTGCGCGATGTCTCCCAGCCCGATGCAGCCGACCTTCACGTGGGCCTCCCTTTCGTGTCGTCGCGGCGTCGTCGTCTGCGCCGTTCCGGCAGCATACGTGTGCCGGCGCGGGCGCCGGTCGGCGATGCCGTCGAAGCCGCGCAGCACGAGGCCGGGTCCGAGCCGGGAGAGGCTTGCGACGAGGGCGGTGCGGACGGCGACGGCCGCCGACCGAACTGAGGAAGGACTTCGGCGAACTGCTCCGCGGCCTGCCCGGTCCGTGAATCGCCTGGCGGCAAGGAGCACGCGTCGCCGAGGATGTGAGGCATGACCACAACCGAACGGACCCACCCGCCCACCACCGCCGGCGAGCGGGAGACGCTGGAGAGCTGGCTCGACTTCCACCGCGAGACCCTCGCCCAGAAGTGCGCCGGGCTCGACGACGAACAGCTGAGGCAGGCATCGGCCCCGCCGTCGGAGCTCAGTCTGCTCGGGCTGGTACGGCACATGGCCGACGTCGAGCGGATCTGGTTCCGCCTGGTCCTCGCGGCGGAACACGCCCCACCGCTCTACTTCAGCGAGGACGACCCCGACGGGGAGTTCCATCTGTCCGCCGACGACACCTGGGAGGCCGCGAACAGCGCGTGGCAGGCCGAGATCGCACACGCCCGCGAGCTGTCCGCGCCGAGGTCCCTGGACGACCTGTCCGCCGCGAAGCGTCACGACCGGCAGTTCAATCTGCGCTGGATCTACGTCCACATGATCGAGGAGTACGCCCGGCACAACGGGCACGCCGATCTGCTCAGGGAGCGCATCGACGGCGCGACGGGCGTCTGACCCACCCTCCGGGCCCGCGTCACTGCTCGGACAGCCGCCGGTCCAGCCGGTCGATCGCCGCGCGCACCCCGTCCCCGTAACCGTCGTCCCCGAGAGCGCCCGAGGCCGCCCGCGCACGATCCAGATGGACGCGCGCGGCCTCGGGCCGCTGGAGCTTCACATAGTCCGCGGCGAGATTCAGATGCAGCGACGGATACAGACCGCGCACGGCCACAGCGGCGTCGTGCTGCGCCAGCCGCTCGTCCGTCAGCGCCTCCGCCGCCGCCAGCGCCCGCAGGTCCCAGGCGAGCTCGTCGCCGGGGTCGTCCTGGGTGTCCGCCAGATAGTGGGCGAGGGTGCAGCGGTGCAGGGGATCACCGTCCTCCCCGATCTGCGCCCACAGCTCGGCGAAACGGTTGCGTGCCTCCTCACGGTCGCCGCCGTGGAGCAGCATGATCGCCTGCCCGATCCTGGTCATGAGCGCGTCCTCGGACGCCTCCTGCTGCTCCACCACTACGGCCCTCCCGGCTGTGACCTGCGTCGGCCCGACGCTAACCGTCGTGGGCGGCATTCCGGCACAGGCTCGGGCACGGGCCCGAACCTGTCAGCCAGGTGCGCCACATCGTCAGCCCAGGTCGGGGATGCGCCAGTCGACGGCGTCATGCCCCTGAGCCGCCACCGCCTCGTTGATCCGGGTGAACGGACGGGAGCCGAAGAACTTCTTCGCGGACAGCGGAGAGGGGTGGGCGCCCTTCACCACGACATGCCGCGTCTCGTCGATCAGCGGCAGCTTCTTCTGGGCGTAATTGCCCCACAGGACGAAGACCGCCGGGTCGGGCCGCGACGCCACGGCGCTGATCACCGCGTCGGTGAACTTCTCCCAGCCCTTGTTCTTGTGGGAATTGGCCTCGCCCGACCGAACCGTCAGCACCGCGTTGAGCAGGAGGACACCCTGCTGGGCCCACGGCATCAGATAGCCGTTGTCCGGCACCGGAAGGCCCAGCTCCTCCTGCATCTCCTTGTAGATGTTCCGCAGGGAGGGCGGGGTCTTGACGCCGGGACGCACCGAGAAGCAGAGCCCGTGGCCCTGCCCCTCACCGTGGTACGGATCCTGGCCGAGGACCAGCACCTTCACCCGGTCGTAGGGCGTGGCGTCCAGCGCCGCGAAGACCTCCTCGCGGGGCGGGTACACCGGCCCCCTGGCGCGCTCGTCCTCGACGAAGTCGACGAGCTCCTTGAAGTACGGCTTCTGGAGCTCTTCGCCGAGGACGCCACGCCAGGACTCGGGCAGCATGTCGGTGTCGGTCACGTCAACAACCTCCGGTGTGCGATCAGTTCTCGACCACAGAACCTACCTGCGGCCACTGACAATCACTCCGGCCGGCCGCCGCACGCGGAGGCGGCCGCCGCTACCAGCTGGTCTGCCGGTGCAGCTCCCACATCTGCATGACCGTCTGGGGGTCCAGGGCCCGCTCGCCGCCCGCGATCTCCTCGCTCGACGCGACGTAGAGCTTGCCCTGCCACAGCGGCAGCAGCCGCACGTCGTCCACGAGGATCGACTGCGCCCGCTGGAACTCCTTCGACACCGCCCCGCGGTCGCTCTTCTGCCGCGTCTGCGGCAGCAGCTGCTGGGTGATCTCCGGGCTTTCGTACGGGGTGCCCAGCACGTTGTTCTTGCCGACGAAGGGCGCGATGAAGTTGTCCGGGTCGGGGAAGTCCGGGAACCAGCCTCGACCGAAGACGGGGTACTGGCCGTTCTTGTACCCCTCCTGGAACTCCTTCCAGGGCTTGCCATGGAGCGTGACCTTGAACAGGCCCGACTCCTCCAGCTGACGCTTCAGCTCCGCGAACTCCGGAGCCGTCGACGAGCCGTAGCGGTCGGTCGTGTACCAGAACGTCAGCTGGACGGGGGTGTCGATCCCCGCGTCCTTGAGAATGTCGCTCGCCTTGGGGACGTCCGGCTCGCCGTACTTGTCGAAGAAGCCGGTCGTGTGGCCGGCGATGCCCTTGGGGACCATCGAGTACAGCGGCTCGGCGGTTCCCTGGTACACCTTGGCGACCAGCGCGCCGCGGTCGACGACCTGGGCGATCGCCTGCCGGACCGGGAGCTTGCGGACGGACGGGTCCTTCGGGTTGAACACCAGGTAGCGGATGTCGGCGCCGGTGGTCTCGACGAGCTGGAGGCCCTCGTTCGACTTCTTCTTCGCCTGGAGGTCGACGACCTCCTCGGCGGTGAGACCGCGGTAGGTGGCGTCGATCTCCTTCCGCTTGAGCGCCGACACCATCGCTTCGGAATCCTTGAAGTAGCGGATGGTGACGCCGTCGTTCTTGCGGTCGGCGAAGCCGTTGTACCGGGTGTTCTTCTTCAGCTCCGCCTGCTGGCCCTCCTGGTACGACTGGAGGGTGTACGGGCCGGAGCCGGTGATCTTGCCGTCCTCACGGAGCTTGGCCGCCGGGTACTCGGCCGGGTCGACGAGGGACATGGCCGGCGTGGCGAGTATGAACGGGAAGGTGGCGTCCGGCTTGGTCAGATGGAAGGTGACGGTCCGGTCGTCCTCCTTCTCGACATCGCGGAGCGACCCGAGCAGCCCGTTGGGACCGCCGACGACATTGATCTTCTGGATACGGTCGATCGAGTGCTTGACAGCGGCCGCGTCCAGGGGATGACCGTTGGAGAATGTCAGACCTTCACGAAGTTTGCACTGGAAAGCCGTATTGGTAGGGTCGGTGAACTTGCACCCCTCCGCCGCATCCGGCTGCGGGCTGGTGCTTCCGGTGGGGAAGCTCAGAAGGGTCTGGAAGACATTCCGGTACAGCTCCCAGGAGCCGTCCCACGCGGCGGCCGGATCGAGTGTGCTGGGTGCACTCGTCGTACCGACCACTATCTGCTGCGCCCCATCGACGTCGTCGTCCGAAAACAGACTGCATCCCGCCACCAGGGATATGGACGCAAGGGCTGCAGCCGCCTGCAGCATCGTCCGGTTGAACACGTGCACGCTCCTCGTTCAGCCATGGGTCGGCGAACCATACCGCAGTGCCCCACCGGATCAACGCGGAGGTCCGGTGGGGCACTTGAGTAAATCCTGAGCCATTCAGGCACAAACCGGCTCAGTGGACTCCGGCATTCAGGAAGATACCGCCGTCGACGACAAGTGTCTGCCCCGTGATCCAGTCGGACTGGTCGGAGGTGAGAAACGCGGCCGTTCCTCCGATGTCCGACGGAACGCCGAGCCGGCCCAGCGGATAGGCGGCCGCCGCCTCGGCCTCGCGGCCCTCGTAGAGCGCCTCGGCGAATTTGGTCTTGATCACGGCGGGCGCGATCGCGTTGACCCGGACGACCGGCGCGAATTCGTGCGCCAGCTGCAGGGTCAGGTTGACCATCGCGGCCTTGCTCATGCCGTACGCCCCGATGAAGGGCGACGCGGAGACGCCGGCGACGGACGCGATGTTCACGATCGCACCGCCGTTGTCCTTCTGCCAGGCCTTCCAGGTCTGCTGGGCGAAGCCGAGCGCCGAGATCACGTTCGTCTCGTAGACCTTGCGGGCCACATTGAGGTCCAGCTCGGCCATGGGGCCGAAGACCGGGTTGGTGCCGGCGTTGTTGACGAGGAAGTCGACGCGGCCGAACGCCTCCATGGCGCGCTCGACGGCGATCGCCTGATGCGCCTCGTCGTGGGCCTTGCCCGCGACGGCGATCACCCGGTCGGCGCCGAGGGTCTCGACGGCCTCCTTGAGCGCCTCCTCGCCGCGTCCGGTGATGCAGACCCGGTCGCCGCGCGCCACGAACGCCTGCGCGACGCCGTAGCCGATGCCGCGGCTGCCACCCGTCACCAGGGCCACCTTGCCCGACAGCGGGGGAAGCTCCTGCTCCTGTGCGGTCATGTCAGTCCCCTCCTGATCAGTTGAGCGGGCCGCCGGCCACGTACATGACCTGGCCGGAGATGAAGCCCGCGTCGTCCCCCGTGAAGAAGGCGATGGCGCCCGCGACGTCCTCGGGCCTGCCGACCCGCTGCACCGGGATCTGGGTGGCGGCGGCGGCCTGGAACTCCTCGAAGCCCATGCCGACACGGGCGGCGGTCTGCGCGGTCATCTCGGTGACGATGAAGCCGGGCGCGACGGCGTTGGCGGTGACGCCGAACTTGCCGAGTTCCTTGGCGAGGGTCTTGGTGAAGCCCTGCAGGCCCGCCTTGACGGCGGAGTAGTTGGCCTGGCCGCGATTGCCGAGGGCGGAGCTGGAGGAGAGCGAGACGATCCGGCCGAAGCCCGCGTCCACCATGTGCTTCTGACAGGCCTTGGCCATCAGGAACGCGCCCTTGAGGTGCACGTTCATCACGATGTCCCAGTCGGACTCGCTCATCTTGAAGAGCAGGTTGTCGCGGAGCACGCCCGCGTTGTTGACGAGGATCGTCGGCGCGCCGAGCTCGGCGGCGACACGCGCCACGGCGGCCTCGACCTGGGCGGAGTCCGAGACGTCGCAGCCGACGGCGATGGCCTGTCCGCCGGCCGAGGTGATCTTCTCGACGGTGTCCTTGCAGGCCGCCTCGTCGAGGTCGAGTACGGCGACGGCACGGCCCTCGGCCGCCAGACGCAGGGCGGTGGCGGCACCGATGCCGCGCGCCGCTCCCGTCACGATCGCGACGCGCTGCTCTGTGGTGGACATGGTTGGTTCTCCTCGTCCTCGGATCCCTTGGATACGGCTCGCCCGGCACCGCCCGTCGGCTCCACCCCGCAAGGGGTGAGCGACCGCTTAGTACCTTCAGCAGACGAGACGCTAGAAGCCCTGGCACCCGGTGTCAACGTGCACCCGTCCTTCTGAGGCCCGGTTCACCTCCGGGGCGCTCGCCCCGGAGGTGAGCGCCCCGTCGGTGCGCCCCTGTCAGCGCACCAACAGGTCGAGCAGCCGCTCGACCTCGGCCTCCGGATCGGCGGTCAGTCCAGTGTGCACGGGACCGGGCTGGACGACCGTGGAGCGCGGGGCGATCAGCCAGCGGAAACGCCGGCCCGCGTCGTCCCTGGCCGCCTGGCCGGCATCGTCGCCACCCCGGCACACACCCTCCACCGCGTGGAGCGCCGCCCGTACGCCGGTGATGTCGGCCCCCGGATCCAGCACCCTCAGCTTCGCCTCGTCCAGATGGGTACGGGCGGCCACGAAGGACCTGGCGCGGCAGTAGACCACCACGCCCGCGTTGAAGCACTCACCGCGCTCGACGCGCGGGACGACCCGCAGCAGGGCGTACTCGAAGACGTCGCGGTCGCTCACTGGGCCCCGCCCTTCTTGGTCGGGTGCGGCCAGGGGGCGAGGTGGTCGGTCAGCCAGCCGGGCGCCTGCGAGGGCCGGGGCCGGGAGGGCGCGCTCAGCGTGATCCGTTCGTGGATGTTCGCCGCACGCGGCAGCAGGGCCTCCACATAGGCCCGGCGCAGCGCGTCCGTGGAGTCGAAGCCGGGCTCGTCGACGAGCCACTCGTCCGGGACGTCCGCGGCGACCTCGGTCAGCAGGTCTTCGGTGACGAGCGGCGCCAGCTCGGCGGCGGCCGCGGCGATGTCGGGCCGGAACGGCGCCAGGGCGTGGTCGGAGGCGTCGTACGGCTTCGCGGCCGACGCCTGCGCACCGGGCCAGTTGTGGTGCCAGATCATGGTGGCGCCGTGGTCGATCAGCCACAGGTCGCCGTGCCAGACGAGCATGTTGGGGTTGCGCCAGGACCGGTCGACGTTGTTGATGAGCGCGTCGAACCAGACCACCCGGCCCGCCTCCGCGGAGTCCACCTCGTACGCGAGCGGGTCGAAGCCGAGCGAGCCGGGCAGGAAGTCCATGCCGAGGTTGAGGCCGCCGCTGGCCTTGAGCAGCTCCTGCACCTCCTGGTCGGGCTCCGAGAGCCCGATGACGGGGTCGAGCTGGATCTGTACGAGATCGGGGACCCGAAGTCCCAGCCGCCGCCCGAGCTGCCCGCAGATGACCTCGGCGACCAGCGTCTTCCGGCCCTGCCCCGCCCCGGTGAACTTCATGACGTACGTACCGAGATCGTCGGCCTCGACGATGCCCGGGAGCGAGCCGCCTTCACGCAGGGGCGTGACGTAGCGGGTCGCTGTGACCTCTGTCAGCATTTCCCCAGGTTATACGGGTGGCCTCCCTGCCAATCCACGGACAAGCCAAGCACCGTCTGCTTTCGGGAATGGATTCCCCTGCCACCACCCGAGCTGCCCCGAGCATGGGCCGGGAGAGATGAGTCCCGGGAGCAGCGGGCCGGAGCAGTAAGCCCGGACACCCGCACCGGCACGGCGCACAGGCCCCTCCCCGGGCGAGTGAGGCATGCGGCAGCCGACCACAGAAGTCTGTCGCTGTGAACGGGGCACGCGAGCGGGGACTACTGGGGCACAGGGCCCGACCCGATCAACTCCATCGTCCAGCCCTGGCCGTTGAAGTGGATGTTGACGACGAGTGCCTCACCTGTACGGCCGTCGGGCAATCCGATGACCGTGGGCGAGTCGACAGCCATTCGGGGCGTGAACCCTACGGGCGCCTCCTCCTGTCTGAACGTCGTGGCTCCTGCCCAGGCGGGACCGCCTTCGCCGGGCGGGCTCTCCGCTAGTTGCACGCGATCAAAAGGCACCCCGCCGATGACAGCGGGCCCGGTGTACGCGAACCGTGGAACTATCACGCTGACGACCCCTCGGGACAGGACTGCGGCGCCACTTCACGGCAGACCGCCGTTTGCAGTCCCTGCCGTGTACCCCGCGCCAGGGAGGTCACTCGGCGTGCCTGCTACGGGTGTGAGTAGTTGCGGTACAGATCTGCACAGTCCGCTACTTCGGTCGGTTCCTGGGTGACGCACGCCGTTCGGGCAGTCCCGGGCGTGTGACGCAGGGACCGCAGCACTCAGTGCAGCCTAGTCGTCGAGCATGTCGGTGGTGTTGTACTGGTCGTGCCTGATCCGGAAGGCTTTCAACTCTTCGCGGCTGTGCTGTGAGTACTCGGCCACCTTCTCGAAGTACTCCTCCCTGGGAGCTCCCGGTGTGAAGAGCAACAGAAACGAGACCGGGTCGTCGCTGTCGTTCTGGAAGGCGTGGAGCCCGCCGGGCGGGACGTAGAGAAAGTCTCCCTCGCCTCCTGTGACCCAGCGTTCGCCGTTGTAGAGCCGGACCTCGCCGGACAGGACGTAGAAGGACTCGGAGATCGTACGGTGGAAGTGTTCCGTGGCGCCGTTGGTCTTCGGCTCCATGTCGATCTTGTACAGACCGAACTCGCCGTCGGTGTTCTCCTGCTTGGCCACGTAGCTGATGTCGGTGGCACCCGAGCCGGTGTCGGGCTGTGGGGGTGCAGGTCGGAACAGGGCGCTGACCTGGCCCCTTTCGCCGAGGTAGCGGGGCTTCGGATAGGACATGGCGACTTCCTGATTCCGTGAGCAGGTGAGCCGGGCCGACTCCGACCTATGGCTCCACGTCGAGACGCACGAGCGCACCGATCTCCACCAACTGGTCCGGTAGTGCCAGGTCAGAGACACCCATGACCGTGCTGGTGGGCCGGTGCTCCCCGAAGTACTCGGCGTGAAGGCGTGCCGTCGTGTCGAAGTTCTCCCGCAGGTTCATCACCAGCACCGTGCTCTCCACGATGTGGCTGCGCTCGGCCCCGAAGTGCTTGAGCACCAGGTCCAGATTGGCCAGCGTGGTTCTGACCTGCAACTCGAAGTCGCCTGCACCTACGAAGTTGCCGTCACGGTCATGGGACACCTGCCCAGCCACGTACACCACGTCACCGACCTGGATTGCCTGGCTGTATCCGTAGAGCGACTCCCACGGCATACCAAAACCGAATCTCTTCGCCTGAACAGCCATGACTCACTCCCTCGTGAGACGACGCATGGCGCTGCCGGTTACGGACAGTCCTCTTTCGAGGAAGACGTTATGCCGTGGTTATCTTCTGCGCACCGAGGAAGCCTGGGACATGCCGCAGCCGGGGCCGGATCACCATCCTTCCGGAGCATCACAGGGGACTCCACGACGCCGTCGTCAGCTGAGAACGGCGCTCTCCAGGCAGTCACTTCGAGTGACTGCCTGGAGAGCGACAGACGGACATGACCATCGCGCCTCGCGCGCCCGTGACATCTCGTCGGCGCCTACCGGGCCGCGCTGGGCGGAGCCGCTCTACGCCGACGGGCTACGGGCAGCCGTCCTCCGCATCACCACCCGTTGTCGTCGTCGTCGTAGTCGTCGTCGTCATCGTCATCGTCGTCGTAACCACCGCCGTGGTCGTAGCCGTTGGACGAGTAGCTGGACCCGTGGTCCCATGAGGCCCAGCTCTGCGCACTGGCGACGCCGGCGCTCGCGAAGGCGAGGGCGATCGTGGCAAACAGAACGGCGAGCAGACGGCCGACCCTGGACACACTCGTATGCATGATGCTCCCCTTTCCGGGGACGAAGATCTTCTCGCAGGCCCGGAAGCCGCAGAACTCAACGCGCTGCACGAGAGCTTGCGCGAGAGATTGATTCGCGGCCCATGTCTGGTGCTCTGTACCCCAAACCCGAGACTGCCGCTTGGCCGTTCGGGCCGCGATCTCGATCGGTCGCGATTCCCGACTGGCTCCGAGACGGCCGCGCATCCATCCGAATGGCGGCGCATGCGCAAGTCGTCCCTATTTGCACCAACGCGACCCCAGCCTAAGCGCGAGGCCGGAATGAAGTCAAACAGTAAATATTAGGCAAATCGGACACCTGTCGACTCGGGGCACCGTCCACCCACGGTCTCTGTCCCTCCGCGTCACCGCAGGCCTCGTGCGTCTACCCGAAGCCGACTGCCCCGGCCGCCCCGCGTTCCACAGTGCCGTCAGGGCTCGGAGGCATCGTCCTGCAGCTCTGCCGGGCAGCCGACTCCCGCACCGCCAGGAGCCCATCGCCCGAGCGGCGCAGCGTCGCCGACGACGAATGCCTCGGCCGGGGTGCCACGCTCGAGTCCCGGGCCTACGAGGGCCAGGGCGGCGGCTTCCTCTCCCTCGACGGGCATCTCAACTACGAGGTGGAGAAGGCCCATCGAGATCTGGTGGTGGATCTGCGCCCCGTCGGGGGCGCGGACTCGGTCATCGCCGTCCACGACGCCTTCGCCGACTCCGTCTCGCACCGGTACGAGTGGCAGCTGGCGCCCGAGCCCGGCCTCGAGATCGCCTTCGGCGACACCGAGTCGGGCTCGCGCACCTTCCTGTTCAGGAAGGGCGATGCCTGGCTGAAGGGCTGGGTGCTGAACCCGGAGGGCGCGGAACTGTCCACCGACAAGGACGCGTTCAAGGTGACGCGCACCGGGACGGAGGCCGACTTCCGCATCGTCCTCGCGGTCGGCAAGGGAACCCCTCCCACGGCGGCGGCCGACGGAAGCACCCTCAGCCTCGGTTCCACCACGTACGACCTCGACAGCCTCGGGGACCACCGCCCGGCCGGGACACGAGAGAGCAGCGCACCGGTGCGTGACGTGCAGTGACCGCAGGGCGCTCGACTCAAGGGGATCCGGTCGCCGACACGCGCCGGAGTGCGACGGCGCGGCGGTGGTGCGCGCGCCGCACGCTGCCGAGTACCCATCAGTCCGTCGGCAGTGTGTGCGCATCTGTGCGGTTGAGCGCTCGTCCATTGACCGCCTGGTGGTGGTGACCCAACATCTCCACCGGGCCGGAGCGCTCTCCGGCTGCCCACGGCCGCGGTGGGCATCAACGGTGGCGCCGGGCGGAGCAGCGTTCCGTTCTCCGGTTGTACGTCCGCGTATCAGACAGGGACCGCCGTCCATTTTCCCGGGACGGCTGTCCTTGGGGCACCCCTCGACTCCCCTCACCCGGAGAGGTCATCACTCCATGACAGAACTCAATCGCCGCAGGTTCCTGCAGATCGCCGGGGGTACCGCCGCTGCCGCGATGCTGAACGAGAGCATCGCGCGGGCCGCCGCCATCCGGGCCGAGGTGTCCAGCGGCACGATCCAGGACGTCGAGCACATCGTCGTCCTCATGCAGGAGAACCGGTCGTTCGACCAGTACTTCGGGGCGATGAAGGGCGTACGGGGCTTCGGAGACCCGCGGCCGGTCCTCCAGGACAACGGCAAGTCGGTCTTCTACCAGTCCAACGGAACGAAGGACATCCTCCCCTTCAACCCGCAGGTCAGCAATCTGGGCCTGCAGTTCGTCGAGGGGCTCAACCACGACTGGGCCGGGGGCCACCAGGCGTACAACAACGGCAAGTACGACAAGTGGGTGCCGGCCAAGACCGCCACGACCATGGCGTACATGAGCCGGAAGGACATCCCGTTCCACTACGCCCTCGCCGACGCCTTCACCGTGTGCGACGCCTACCACTGCTCCTTCATCGGCGCCACGGACCCGAACCGCTACTACATGTGGTCCGGCCATACCGGCAACGACGGCACCGGAGGCGGCCCGGTCCTCGACAACAAGGAGGCCGGGTACGGCTGGAAGACGTACCCCGAGCGCCTGGAGGCCGCCGGAGTGTCGTGGAAGGTCTACCAGGACATAGGCGACGGCCTCGACGCCGCCGGCTCCTGGGGCTGGATCAACGACGCCTTCCGCGGCAACTACGGCGACAACTCGCTGCTGTACTTCAACAGTTACCGCAATGCCCAACCCGGCAGCCCGCTGTACGAGAAGGCTCGCACCGGCACCGACGTCAAGGCGGGCGGCGGCTACTTCGACCGCCTGCGCGCCGACGTGGCGAGCGGCAGTCTGCCGCAGGTCTCCTGGATCGCCGCACCGGAGGCCTTCAGCGAGCACCCGAACTGGCCCGTGAACTTCGGCGCCTGGTACATCTCCCAGGTCCTGAACGCGCTGACCTCCAACCCCGCGGTATGGGCGAAGACGGCGCTCTTCATCACCTACGACGAGAACGACGGCTTCTTCGACCACGTGGTTCCCCCGTACCCGCCGGCATCCGCCGCGTGGGGCCTGTCGACGGCGGACGTCTCGAAGGACCTGTACCCCGGTGGCAGCGGCTTCGCGGCCGGACCCTACGGCCTCGGCCCGCGCGTCCCGATGATCGTGGTCTCCCCGTGGAGCAAGGGCGGCTACGTCTGCTCCGAGACCTTCGACCACACCTCGATCATCCGCTTCATGGAGAAGCGCTTCGGGGTGCAGGAGCCCAACATCTCCCCGTGGCGCCGCGCGGTGTGCGGCGACCTGACCTCGGCCTTCGACTTCAGCCGTGCGGACGCCTCCCCCGCCGCCCTCCCGTCGACCGCCGGCTACGTCCCGCCGGACCACGACCGCCACCCGTCCTACCATCCGGTGACGCCGGCCACGGGCACCCTGCCGAAGCAGGAAGCCGGCTCCAAGCCGACCCGGCCCCTCGGCTACAGCCCCTACGCCGACGGGACGCGCAACGTCACCACGGGCAAGTTCACCCTGACCTTCTCCAGCGGGCCCGCCCTCGGCGCCCACTTCCACATCACCTCGGGCAACCGCACGGACGGCCCCTGGCCCTACACCGTCGAGGCGGGCAAGACGCTCTCCGACACCTGGAGCACCAGCGCCGCCACCGGCAACCAGATCAACCTCACCTTGTGGGGCCCCAACGGCTTCCTGCGCACCTGGAAAGGCCCCACGACGCAGGCCGGGCCCGAAGTCACGGCCCGCCACGTCGTCTCCAACGGCAACCTGGCCCTGACCCTGACCAACCCCGGCACGGCCGCGGTCAACCTCACCGTGTCCAACGCCTACGGCGGCACCGCCCAGACCGTCAAGGTCAACCCCGGCGCCACCGTCTCCCACACGGTGAACCTGCTCTCCACGGGCCGCTGGTACGACGTGAAGGTCGTCTCCGACGCGGACACGACCTTCCTGCGCCGCTTCGCCGGCCATGTGGAAACGGGGGCTCCGGGCGTCTCCGACCCGGCGATCAAGACCGTCTGACCGGGTGGGTCCCTCAGGGGACGAGGCAGCCGCGTTCGCCCGCCCGTCGGCCCTCGACGCCCCGCTCTGCAAGCGGCGCGACGCGGTGGAACAGCGCCCCTTCGCGATCCTGCTGGGCACGCAGGGCCTGATCGCATTCCCGACCGGACTCACGCACGGTCGTGCGCATGTGTGGCACCACACCACGCCGCGCTACTTGTGCGGGTCCCGGAAGCGGCCGAACGCCTTCGTGAGGGCGCTCAGCGGCGAGCCGTCCGCCTTGGCCTGCCCCGGCACGGCGGGCCGGGGCACGCCGTCGCCTCCGGTCACCTCGGCCAGCGCGGCCTGCGCCGCCTCGGCCGCCTCTCGGTACAGGTCACGGGAGTTCGTCATGGCGTCGAGCGCCTCGGCGTACTTGGTGACCATCCCCCGGGCGTGGACCAGCTCCTCGTCCGGGGTGAGCAGGTGCCAGCCCTGGCGCAGCCTCGTCAGGGCCCGCTCGGCGTCGGCCGGCAGCGGCCGCGGCAGTACGGCGAACTCCTTCACCCTGTCGATGAGTTCGGTCGGTTCCGAGCCGTCCAGGAAGACACTGCGCACCGTGAAGCGGTCCGCGTCATAATCCGGACCCTGCGGCGCCGTGGGCAGGACGACGGCGCCGCCGCGCGGCATCCGCACGCTCAGCTCCCGCTTCATCGCGTAGTCGACGATCTGCGCCTGCTCGGGCGTACCCCGGTGCTCGACCACCCTGTGCCGCAGGCTCGGCGGCAGGAACGCCGAGATCGGCTGCTGCCCCCTCACGTCCGGCGTCATCGCCTCGTGCACCACGACATGGATGAACCAGCTGTCCCGGGCGCAGTCGCGCAGCCGCCGGCGCAGCTCGTCGTCGTCCTTCGGCAGGTGGTTCGTCGTCCGCAGGCGCACGCCCGGCACCGTGTCGTGATCCCACGCGACCCGGTCGCTGTCGGGCCAGAACATGGTGGCGGGCGAGGGCCAGTGCGCGGCCCACGCCCGCTCCGCCTTCGCGGCGAGGACCCAGGTGACGCCCTCACTGTCCTTGCGGCGGGCCTCGGGGTCGTACGTGGTCAGCTGTGCGCGCACCATGACGTCGTCGTCCACGCGCCAGCGGGCCTCGAAGAGGCGGCGGGCCGCCGGGCCGGGGTCCGCGGACTCGTCCCGCGGGTACAGGACGGTGGAACGGGCCGCCTCGACGGGGTCGAGGTCCCGGAAGTCGTCGAGCACCCCGGCCGACGCGAGAGCGATCAGGTTGCGCCGGACGTCCTGCTCGGGCTCGGGCCCGAGGTGGCGCCCGCGCCCCAGCCACACGGTGTCGGGGACGGTGGTCGAGGAGCTGCTGTTCTTGGCCATGGAGTCGTTCTGTGGGTGATCGGAGCCCGACCAGTATGGTCCATGGGCCTGGCGAGGGAAGCAGTACCCCGTCAACGGTCGACCACTCCCGACGGGCCGTACGCGGAGTTCGATGGGATGCCTTGGAACGATCCTGCACGAGCCCGGCCGGTGAAGCGCCGCGCCACGCCTTCGGCTCAGGAAGTTCACTGCAGTCGGAAGCCGGTGCACTCGGTGAGTCCGCGAGTGCCGCGGCCCGCGTTGACGGCGGTCATGAAGAGGCCGACGTCCTGTGTCCCTGCCGCGCCCGGCACCGAGCACCGTCCGACGGGGCAGGAATTCCGGTCGTGGTCGTTCGGTCATGAGCAGCCTTCTCCTTCGACTCGTGCGGGAGGCGGGAGGCGGGAGGCGGGAGGCGGGACAGGCTTCACCGTGGACCCGCCCAGGAGAACGCGGCGGCAAGGGTGGTGCGGCCCACGGCTGACGAATGATCAGCTTGCCTGTGACGAGCCGGAATCAGGTGCGTCACGCGAAGGCTCGCCACCGGGACACCCCGCCGACGGCATCGGGTGCCGGAGCGGATTAGTGCAGAGGGAGCATGGCTCCGGCCACTCCGCCCCGTCAAGGAGGTAAGCGAAGTCTCTTGAATAACCCCACGAGTCACATGCCACGGTGACCATAGGCGTCCGTTGACGCTCCGTGGTGGTTATGCAAGTCTCCTTCTTCGATGGGGCTTTGAGACGGGCTGATGGAGGTCGTGCACGTGGCCAGTGCGATCCGGGGGAAGGACCTGGCCGGTCTGCGGAAGATCAACGCCGCCGTGGTGCTCCGCGCGCTGCACGCCCGCAGCCCGCAGACGCTCAGCCAGCTGACCGCGGTCACGGGTCTGTCCCGGCCCACGGTCGAGGGCCTGGTGGAGACACTGTCCGCCCTCGGGTGGGTGGCCGGGACCGAGGAGAGCCCTTCGGGAAGGGCCGGCGGCAGGCCTGCCCGCTCCTTCCGGTTCCGGGCCGAGGCGGGCGTGGTCGTCGGAGTGGACATCGGCCTGCACAAGATCGTGCTACAGCTGTCCGACCTGGCGGGCGGCACCCTCGCCCGTGCACGGGAGGACACCGATCCGGAGATGACGGGGTGGGCGCGCCTGGAGTTCCTGCGCGCACGCCTGGCGAGCTTTCTGTCCGAACACGCCGTGAGCGCCGACCGGTTGCTGGCGATCGCCGTCGGCGTTCCCGGCATGGTCGACGCGACGGGCAGGGTCAGGTCACAGGTGATCCCGGACTGGAACGACGTCGACCTCGCCCGGCGGCTCGCGGACGCGTTCCCCTGCAGGATCCTTGTGGAGAACGATGCCAATCTGGCCGTCGTCGCCGAGCACTGGCGGGGCTCCGCCGCGTTGGTGGACGACATCGTCTGCATCCTCGCCGGCCGCCGGATCGCCGCCGGGCTTCTGCTGTCGGGGCGCCTGCACCGAGGGCGGCGTGGCGGCGCGGGCGAGATGAGCACGCTCCCCCACCTCGGTCTGGGGCCGGCTCACAAGTCCCTGAACTGGAACGGTGAGCGCCGGCCCGGCGAATCGGATATCGAGGCGCTCACCCGCGCGGTCGCGGACAAGGATCCGGAGGCCCTTTCGGCCATCGACGACTTCGCACGGCGGCTGGCTCCGGCGATCGCGGCTCTGATTCTGGCGGTCGACCCGGACCTCGTGGTTCTCGCCGGCGGGATCAGCCCGCTGGCCAACGCCATGATCCCCTCACTGACCGAGCAGCTCGGCCACATCACCCAGCACGTGCCGCGCGTGACCGTCAGCGTGCTCGGCGACGACGTGGTGGCCTGCGGCGCCGCACGCATCGCCCTGGACGCCGTGAACGGTGAGCTCCTGGACGACCCGGGATCCCTGCGTCCCCTGCACTGATGCACGGCCTGTCCCTGCCAGGGGCCGCAGGCGACACGTACGTCTTCACCCTCCCTTCTCGACGCGCTGCGACAGAAAGAGCGACGGATGTCCGACGCAACAACACTGCTGGTGGTCGGCGCGGGTGACCGCGGAACCGGTCACGCCCGCTACGCCCTGCGCCATCCCGGCCGCGCACGGGTCGTGGCCGTGGCCGAGCCGGTACGCGTACGGCGCGAGCGGTTCGCCGCCGAGCACGGCCTCGCCGCCGCCGACACCATGACGGACTGGCGCCGGGCGGCGGAGCGGGGCCGGATCGCGGACGCGGTCCTGCTCTGCACTCTGGACCGCGACCATCTGGAGCCCGCACTGGCGTTCGCCGCGCAGGGCTACGACATCATGCTGGAGAAGCCGATGGCCTTGGACGAGGCGTCCTGCCGCGCCATCGTCGCCGCCGTCGAGAAGGCCGGAGTGATCCTGGCCGTCGGCCACGTCCTGCGCTACACCCCGTACACCAGGGCCCTGAAGGGCGTCCTCGACGAGGGCCGGATCGGAGACGTCGTCAGTGTCCAGCACCTGGAACCGGTCGGGCACTGGCACCAGGCGCATTCGTACGTCCGCGGCAACTGGCGGCGTACGGACGAGGCCACGTCGATGCTGATGGCGAAGTCCTGCCACGACCTGGACTGGCTGCAGTACATCGTCGGGGAGCCGCCGGCCCGCGTCTCCAGCTTCGGCCGCCTCACGCACTTCACACCCGCCAACCGCCCTCGGGACGCCGCCGACCGCTGCGTGGAGTGCCCCGTACGCGGCGGGTGCGCCTTCGACGCGGTACGGCTCTACGGCGACCGGCTCACCGCCGGCGACCACGGCTGGCCGCTGTCCGTCGTGCTCGACACCTTCACCGAGCAGGCCCTGGACGACGCCCTGCGCACCGGCCCGTACGGCCGCTGCGTGTACGCCTGCGACAACGACGTCGTCGACCACCAGGTCGTCGCCATGGAGTTCGCCGGTGGTGCCACCGCCACCTTCACCATGACCGGCTTCACGGAGATGGCCGACCGCCGCACCCAGATCTTCGGCACCCGCGGCGAGATCCGCGGCGACGGCCGCATGCTGCGCATCCACGACTTCCGCACAGGCACCACCGAGGAGATCGACACCGTCCCCACCGGGGACATGTCCGCCGCCGGCGGTCACGGCGGCGGCGACGAGGGCCTGATGGACGCCTTCGTCGCGGCGGTCGCCGCCCAGGACCCCTCGCTCGTCCTGTCCGGTCCGCGGGAGTCACTGCTCAGTCACCTGTCCGTCCTCGGCGCGGAGCACGCGCGTCACACAGGCACCGTCGTCGACGTGGCCCTCACCTCCTGAGCCCAGGCCGCGCCTGAGTTCAGCCCTCCACTGCGAGCACAGCGTGCTCGTCCGCGGCATCAGCAGGGCGGTCCTGCCTGCACGCAGTGGGTGCTGGCGACGGGATCGGTGTAGTCGAGGGTGATCTGCTGCCAGGCGTGGTGGAACGTCAGGTCGGTGACGGCGAGCAGGCGGCCCCGCTGGTCACGCAGGTACCGGCGCACGGTCAGCTCAGGGCTGGTCGCGGAGCCCGGCCGCGTGTCGTGACGGGTGAGCGTGATCGTCTCCCTGACGGCCGGACGGAATCCGGCACGGACGGTCCACTGATGGAACAGCCGCAGATCGGGGTCGGTCACCGGCAGCCGGGGCATGTAGCGGGAGAGTTCCGGAACCTCCATCACGGCCATGGGCGTGAAGCGGGTGACGGCCTCGTGCATCGGCTCGCCCGAGACGGTGACGGCCCGCTGATGGTGCACCAGAGCCGGCCGGACGGGCGCGATGCCGAGCACACCGGCCATGGCCGCGGACACCGGTGCGCTGAACAGACGCCCCTGGATCAGACAGTCGGCGACATCGACGGGGAAGACCGGCACGGCCTGCTCCGCCTCCGTGAACGCCGCGCGGGCGACATGGGACGCGGCGGAGTCCGCTCCGGACGCGGCGACGGCCCCGGCCACGTACGTGCCCCGGCGGTCCGTCACCACGAGCCCTTTGTCCCGCAGGCGTTGAAGCGCGGCTCTGACGGTGTACCTGTTCACGCTGAACCGGGCGGTGAGTATCCGCTCGGGAGGCAGCTTGGTGTGCGAGGGCATACGGCCTGCCGCGATCTCACCCTCAAGGTGTGCGGAGATGCGCAGATAGGCCGGAACGGCATCACGCTGACGGCGCGATGGGGACACGAGAATTCACCTCACGGAATGTGACGGTCCGAGCGCAGTGCGGCATCAAGCTAGCATTGGTCTACACCTCTAAGCCAAGCCGGGACCCGGCCATCCCACAAGCTGAAACAAGCCGTCATCACTGCGGTAACCCTGTCCGGTGGGGCGTCGGGGCTCGTGGTGCAATACCGCTCATGGCGACACTTCTTGACAAGGCACGGATGTTCCGCGCTCTGCATGTGCCGGGCAGTCCGCTGATCCTTCCCAACGCGTAGGACGCGGCGTCCGCGCGCGTGGTGGCCCAGGCAGGTGCTCGCGCGCTCGCGACCACCAGCGCCGGCGTCGCGTGGTCACTCGGGTACGGCGACGGCGACCATCTCAGCCGCGACCAGGCACTGCGCGCGATCTCCAGGATCACGGCCGCGGTCGATGCACCGGTCACCGCCGACGTCGAGCGCGGCTACGCGACCTCAGGACACTCGTGGACTCCGCGCCCCTGCCGGTGAACGTCCTGACCGGCCCCGGTGCGCTGCCCGCGTCCGAGCTCGCCGGGACGGGAGTCGCCCGCATCAGCGCGGGGTCCTCCATCGCCGAGGCGGCGTACGGACTGGTCCGGCGCGCCGCCCGCGAACTGCTGTCCCAGGGCACGACGGACACGCTGCAGGGTGGATTCGACTACGCCACCCTCAACACCCTCCTCCTGGCCGAACCCGCACGCTGAGACGCCGGCAGGCCCACACATGCACGGCCCGAGGCTCCCGCGCGGCCTCGGGCCGGTGAGGATGTGCCGGTCACCCGCTTGCGTCTGCTGACGTGCCGACAGCTTCTCCGCACAGCAGGCTCGTGTGCAGCACCGGGGATCACCTCTCGCGATCGGCACGGTCCGCGCCTGACCTGACAGGCGAGCCTGCCCGAGGGCGCAGGGCTCGGCTGTACGGCTGACGACTTACGAGAGAGGAACGGGATGTCGCACAACAGCGGCAGGACCCGCTGGAGGCGCTTCGCACTCGTCATGGTGCCGAGCCTGCTGGTCACCGCGGCCCTTGGTCTCACCATGGCGCAGGGGGCTCTTGCCGCGTCGTTCCTCATCTCCGGCCAGAAGTTCAAGCTCTCCGCCGACAGGCTGGCCGCCCGGGGACTCAGCATCTACGGCATGGTGGACAGGACCAGGAAGGGTGACCTCGTGCCCGTCGTGGTCACTGGGGCCAAGCACGTGAAGATCGACGGACTCTGCCAGTCCGTGGTGGTCCCGGTTCCCGTCCTCGGCCCCTACACGCTCAGGCTCACGGCCGCGGAGCAGGGCGGCCAGGCGGTGGCGAAGGACTTCTATGTCGACGCGACGACCCTCGAAGCCGATCAGGCATCGCTCTCCGACCTCGACATCGGCATCGCGGCGGGCTCGCTCACGGAGGGGGAGATCAACCGAGGCGATCGTAAGTCGCCCTTCTTCAACCCCGACGGCATCGCCCAGCAGGCCGAGGAGGTCGTCCTCACCGACGTGCAGTACCGGGCCGTCGCGGTCTCGGCCGCCACCCTCAGCGCCCCCGACCTCGAGCTGAGGCTCAAGCAGGGCCTTCACGAGTGTTTCTGACCTCGTCCACCGGTGCCGGGGCGGACGCTCCGTACCCACTCGCCGTAGGTCCCGCCCGTCCCGCTCCACCACAGGGAAGTCCCGCGTGATCAAGGAACCGTCCGGCGCCCGCCCGCAATCGTCCGGCGCCCTCCCGGAACTGCGCCGCAGATGCGCCGAAGCCCTCCGGGGATTCAGGACCTGGAGAGGGGAACGCCCCTTCTGGGCGGGCCTCTTCACCCACGCGGCCGGGGTGCCCATCCTCTACTTCGCCTACGTGAACCTCAGCCTGGCAGGCATTCCTCTGGCGCTCTCCACCTCGGCCGGGGCAGGGTCCCTGATCATCGGGGTCCTGCTCATCGTCCTGGGCCTCACCCTCTGGTTCCACCAGGAGGTACGTGTCTTCGCCGGGGCGGCGGCCCTCCTGCTCGCCCTCGTCTCCTTCCCCGTCGCCAACCTCGGGGGGCTTCTGCTCGGACTGCTCTCCGGACTCATCGGCGGATCCCTGGCCTGCGCCTGGACCCCGCCGAGCACCGCCGCCCAGCCGCAGCCCACGGCACGTCCCGAAACCTCCTGAGTCGCTCCGCGGTGGGAGTCCGGCTCCACGGTGGGTCACACCGGCGGGTCCGTCGTGGGACGGTGTCCGGTGACGGTGGAGGAGGGCAGGCGGCCGGCCGTCGCCTTGCCGGTCATCCGGTCGCCGTCGACGGTGACGTCGAAGGTCAGGTTCAGCCGCATCGGCTTGGTGACCGACTGAGCCCAGGTCAGGCGCTCGCCCTCCTGGGTGAGGGCGGTGAGGGCGGTCTCCAGGCCGTGCCGCTCGTCGCGCGCGACACCCGACAGTGCGCCCTGCTCGGCGGTCAGGACGAGGACGACGCGCTGCTTGCCGATGGGCGTGGCGATGACCAGGTTCCAGGTGCCCTCGACGGGGTTCGGGGCCATGCTCAGACCTCCACCGTCAGCTCGGCTCCGGTCCCGCGCCACACCGTGCCACGGCGTTCGTAGGCGATGAGTTTCTCCACCGCGTGGGCCACGCGCGGGCCGAGCTCGCGCTCGAGCAGGTAGAGCGCCACGTCCAGGCCCGAGGTCACGCTCGCGCCGGTCACCAGGTCGCCGTCGTCGACCACGCGGGCGTCCACCGCGACGGTTCCGGTGGCCGCGAGCAGGTCCCTGCCCATGTGGTGGGTCGTGGCGGGGCGGCCCTCGATGAGTCCGGCCATCGCCAGCACGAGCGAGCCGCCGCAGACGGTGGCCACGGTCAGCCCCGGCCGGTCCAGGGACTCCTTGAGCAGGGCGGGCAGCGGGGTGTCGAGCGTGCGGGCGAGGACGGCGGGGATGCTGTCGTCGGCCGGCTCGTTCCCGTCGGGCAGCCTCCCGAGCGCGCCGGGCACCACCACCAGGTCCGCGTGCTGCGGTCTCAGCGCGGCCGTGGCGCGCAAGGACAGTCCGCCGAGTCCGCTGGGCACCTGGCGCGGACCCTCGGCGGAGACGAACTCCGCCTCTATCCCGTTCCGGGTGACCATTCCGCTCGCGGACAGCACCTCGTACGGTGCGACGGCGTCCAACGGGTCGAACCCGTCGAACAGAACCACCTGGGCGATCATGTCGATCCTTCCTCCTGGCTTGTGGCGACCAGCGGTCGGTGAATCGACGGTAGCCAGGCCCCCGCGATCATGAACATAGGCCGGGTTGCCATGGGTCAAATGATTCTCGCCAACCCGTTTGACCGGGCATGATGCCCGCATTACCTGGTCGGATAGGCCGGCCGGAACCATGCGCTCGGGGCTGTCGGGATCCGCTGGTCAGCAGCCCGCAGCCGGGGCGTCCATGACGTACGTACGGTGATCGTCGGCCTGGCCGACGCCGGGGAACGAGGCGATTACTTTGTGGCTTTCCGGCGTGGCCGTTGAACGTGGTGGCGCCGGGTCCCGTAGAACAACACGAGCGGCCCAGGACGGGGGCCGACTGTGGAAAGAGGGAGCCGGCATGACGGGAACGCAGGGACCGGCGCGCGCCGTGGCGCGCCGCACCGTCTTCACGGCGGCGGGCGGCGCCGGACTGGCCGCGGCGCTGACGGCGTGCGGTGGATCGGACAGCTCGGGCAGCGTGGCCGAGACGCCGGCGGACGGCGGTACGACAGGCGGTACGACAGGCGGGTCCACCGGTGGGTCGACCGGTGGGAGCACCGGCGGAACGACGGGCGGCGCCGGCGGCAAGGTCCTCGGCAGCACCGCGGACATCCCGGAGGGTGGCGGCAAGGTCTTCGGCGATGTCGTGGTGACCCAGCCGAAGGCCGGTGAGTTCAAGGCGTTCTCGTCGAGGTGCACCCATCAGGGCTGCGCGGTCAAGGACGTCTCCGACGGCATGATCAACTGCGCTTGTCACAACAGCATGTTCGACGCGACGGACGGCAGCGTGAAGGGCGGACCGGCGACGTCGCCGCTGCCGGCCGCGTCGATCGTCGTGGAGGGCGACTCGATCAAGCTCGCTTGATCGAGTCGGTCCGCGCCCGACCGCGTCGGACCGGGCCGGAACGTACGGCATAGGACCGGATCGGACCGGAGCCGACCGGGTCGGACCGGAGCGAGCACCCGGCCTCTTCACGACCTCGCGGCTCGGCGCGGGCCCTTCCAGCACGCGAGCACGTCGTCCGTGGCGGTGATGGTGGCGACGAGAGCGAGCGTGTTCCTGATCATCGCGGGGGTGTACTCGGGGGGCACCCCCGCGATGGCGTCCGCGGGGACGACCGCGGTGTAACCGAGGTTGACGGCGTCGAAGACGGCGTTCGGTATCGCCACATTGGCCGAGACACCCGTGATGACCAGGGTGCGGCAGCCCAGATTGCGCAGGAGCGCGTCGACGTCCGTGCCCGCGATCGGCGACAGGCCGTGCATTCTGCGGACGACGATGTCCTCGTCCGCGACCTCGATCGGCTCGGCGATACGGACCGCCTTGCTGCCGGAGTGCTGCTGCACGGGCAGCCGCGCGGCCGCCCTGAAGAGGCGGGCGTTGTGGTTGGCACCGCGTCCGTCGGGGCGGCGCTCCGCCACCGCGTGCATGACCTGCACACCGGCCTCGTGGGCGACGGCGACGAGCCGCCCCACATTCTCCAGCGCCCCGGACGACCGTGCCTGCGCGGCGAGTTCCGGCAGGGCGCTGTCCCTGCCCACGACACCCTGCTGGCACTCGACGGTCAGCAGGACCGTGCCGGCCGGGTCGAGCTGCTGCATCAGCTGTTCGTACGAGGGCATCGCTGCGCCCCTCTCGTCGATGCGTGTCACGGGGTGACCGGGCGCGCGACGCTAACCGCCATTGCGCCACGAGGGAAGAGCCCTCATGCTTTCTGACACCTAGTCATCTAACGGGAAGGGGCCTCGGATGGCCGTCACTCAGCGCCGGGGCCGCCGGATCATGATGGCGCCGGAGGAACTGGACACGTTCCTCGCCGAGCAGCGCACCTGCCGGGTGGCGACGGTGTCGGCCGACGGGCGGCCCCATGTCAGCGCCCTCTGGTTCGTCTGGGACGGAACGTCCCTGTGGCTCTACTCGATCACCCGCAGCCGCCGCTGGGCGGAACTGCGCCGCGATCCGCGGATCGCGGTGGTGGTGGACGCCGGCGAGGACTACGGCGAGCTGCGTGGCGTGGAGCTCTCCGGCACGGCGGTCTTCGTCGGCGAGTCCCCGCGGACCGGCGAGCCCTGCCCGGAACTCGAGGCGCCCGAGCGTCTGTTCGCCGGCAAGAACTTCGGCCTGGACACGATGCCGCACGACGGCCGCCACGCATGGGTCCGGCTGACGCCGGACGCGATCGCGTCGTGGGACTTCCGCAAACTCGGCAACTCCTGAACCCGGCTGAACCCGGCTACTGTCCAAGCGCGCCGGTCCGGGGGCGCCGACGCACGAGCGCCGTTACGGGCCGCCGACGCCCAGAGCGCGTCAGGCGGACGCCGCCGCGACCCGCAGCGCGCCCACCGCCGCGCGGATCGACGGCCGCCTGTCGGCATCGGTGCGCCAGATCGCGTAGATGTGCCGGAGCGTCTTCTGCCGTACGGGGACGAGCCTGACGCCGTCCGGCACCGGCCCCCGCCCCAGTCGCGGCGTCACACAGACGCCGAATCCCGCCGCGATCAGGGCCAGCTGGGTGTGGTGCTCGCCCGCCATGTGGGCGATGCGCGGCTCGATCCCCTTCGCGCGCAGGGTGAACATCAGCCACTCGTAGCAGAATTCGCCCTCGGGCCAGGACACCCACTCGTCGTTCGCGAAGTCCTCGAGGTCCACCTCCGCGCGGCCCGCGAGCGGGTGGTCCGCCGGCATCGCCACATCGGCCGCGTCGTCCATGAGCTGTTCCCGCGCCAGCCCGCCCGGCACCGGCAGCCGCTTGTTGCTCCAGTCCAGCGCGACCGCGAGATCGAGGTCACCCCGGATGACGTGGCGTACGGCGTGCTCGGGCTCCAGCTCGCTGGTGCGCACGCGCAGTTCGGGATGGTCGGTCCGCAGGGCCGCGAGCGCCGCGGGGAAGAGACCGCGCGCGGCCGTCGGGAACGCCCCGACCCGCACCTCGCCGACGACCTGTCCGCGCTGCGCCTCGATATCGGCCTGGGCCAGCTCCACCTGGGAAAGGATGCGCGCGGCATGGTCGGCGAGCAGTCGTCCGGCGTCGGTGAGCCGCACTCCGCGCCCGTACTTGGCCAGCAGCTGCTGGCCCACCTCACGCTCCAGCTTCGCCATCTGCTGGGACACGGCCGAGGTCGTGACATGCAGCCCGTCCGCCGCGGCGCTGACCGAACCGTGCCGGGCCAGCGCGTCGAGGGTCCGCAGGCGCTCCAGGTTCAACATGTAAGCAATGCTAAGCGAATCCTTCAAAGAAGTCTCGCTTGTTCTACGAGAATACGGGCTCCAGAGTGGACGGCATGAGCACCGTCACGCCGCCGTCGCCCAGGCCCGCTTCCACCCCGAGTCCCCCTCCTGCTTCCACCCCCACCGCCGCGCCGCCCCCCACCGCCCGCAAGCCCGCCCTCGACTGGCGCATCAGGTTCGCCGTGCTCGCCCTGATCTGGGGCTTCAGCTTTCTGCTCATCAAGGTCGGAACGGAGGGCTACGCACCCTTCCAGGTGACCCTCGGCCGGCTGCTCTTCGGTACGGCGGTGCTCGCCGCGGCCATGGCGGTCAAGCGCGAGCGACTGCCGCGCGGAGCGCGCACCTGGGCGCATCTCACCGTCGCCGCCTTCTTCCTCAACGCGCTTCCGTTCTCGCTCTTCGCCTACGCCGAGCTGACGATCCCCTCGACCCTGGCCGGGATCTGCAACGCCACGTCCCCGCTCTGGGGCATGGCGCTGTCCCTCGTGGCACTGTCCGAGGACCGGCCCACCCGTCGCCGCGTGGCCGGCCTCGGGATCGGGTTCATCGGCGTGCTCACCGTGCTGGGCGCCTGGCAGGGCTTCTCCGGGCTCGATGTCGGGGGTACCGCGTTGGCACTGCTCGCGTCGCTGAGCTACCCGGTCGGCTGGATCTACGTCCGCCGTACGCTCGCGGGCTCCCCCCACTCGAACCTGTCGCTGACCGGGGCCCAGTTGCTGCTCGCCACGCTCCAACTGGCGGTGGTGACCCCGGTGTTCACCACGCTGCCGAGTGCGTTCCCGGTGGTTCCGCTGCTCGCCATGGTCGCCCTCGGCGCGCTGGGGACGGGTTTCGCGATGCTTCTGCAGTACGGGCTGGTCGCCGAGGTCGGGCCCACGACCGCGACGATGGTCACGTACTTCATCCCGGTCATCGCCACGGCAGCCGGCGTGACACTGCTCGGCGAGCAGCTCGGCTGGAACACCCCGGTCGGCGCCCTGGTCGTACTGGCGGGCGCCGCGCTCACCCAGAGCAGGCCGAGGGCGAGGACGAGTCTCGCGCGGGCGGATCGCCCCGACGGTCAGCCGTAACTGCGCGGGCGCACCGGGCCGGCCGCCGAGGCCACCGCTTCGGCGAGCCGGCCGATGTCGTCCGCGGTCAGGCCGGACACCGTGAGGCGCACGCCCGGCGGCGAGGAGATTCTGAAGCGCGCCCCGGGAGCGACCGCCCATCCCGCGTGCAGCAGGCGTGCCACCGTTCCGGTCTCGTCCGCCACGTGCACCCACACGTTCATCCCGCTACGGCCCCGCGCCTCGACGCCTCGCCCGGCCAACGCCCGCAGCAGCGCGTCCCGCCGCTCGCCGTAGGCACGCGCCACCGCCGCGGGGTCGACGGCGCCCGACGTCCACAGCTCCACGACGGCCCGCTGGGTGAGCCGGCTGACCCAGCCCGGACCGAGGCTCTGCCGCCCCTGGACCCGGTCGACGGTGACCTCGTCCCCGGTGAGCACGGCGAGCCGCAGATCCGGTCCGTACGCCTTGGCCACGGAGCGTACGAGCACCCAGTGGTCCGTGACCCCGGCGAGGGGGTGCAGCGGCTGGTCCACGATCGCGTGGCCGTGGTCGTCCTCGATCAGCAGGGTCCGCGGATACCGGGCGAGCACGTCGCGCAGCTCTCGCGCTCGCGCACGGGAAATGACGGCGCCGGTGGGATTCTGCGCGCGGTCGGTGACGATCAGGGCCCTGGCTCCGCGGCCGAGCACCCGGTCCACCTCCTCGGGGCGCGGTCCGTCGTCGTCGAGGGCGACGGGTACGGGCCGCAGTCCGAGGGCGGGGATCAGGTCCAGCAGGCTCCCCCAGCCCGGGTCCTCGACGGCGACGGCGTCACCGGGCCTGAGGTGGGCGCCGAGCACCCGCTCGATGGCGTCGAGCGATCCGGAGGTGACGGCGATCGGCCCGTCGGGCACCCCGTCCGCGTCCAGCCCGGCGCGGGCGAGCCGCGCCAGCTCCGGGTCCACGGGCGCCTGCCCGTAGAGCACGGGCCGGTCGTCGTGGTGCCGTGCCGCAGCCGCGAAGGCGTGGTGCAGCGGGGGCAGCAGAGCGGTGTCCGGGTTGCCCTCGGAGATCTGCCGCACGCCCGGCGGGGCATCGATCCGCAGCGAGCCGCGGGCCGTGCTGGCCGGCCGCTCCCGCACCCGGCTGCCCCTGCGCCCGGACGTCTCGATCACCCCACGGTCGCGCAGGGTCCGGTACGCGGCCGCGACGGTGTTCGGATTGACACCCAGCTCGCTCGCCAACTCCCTCATGGGCGGCAGCAGTTGGCCCGGGGCGAGGTCCCCGGCCCCGATTCCGCGCTCGACGCTCGCGGCAATCTCCGATGCGCGACGACCCGTGATTCGATACTCTCCTAGCACAAAACACATTATGCACTAGTGCAATGGAGATCAGCAATGGCCCCGCTGCAGGAGAACCCCTCCTACCGGACGACCGAACGGACCGTCCCCACGCGTTCGCGCGACCGCGCCTCCTACGACCGCGACCTGGTGCACTCGATACTCGACGAGGCGTACGTCTGCCATCTCGGCTTCGTCCGCGACGGGGCACCGGTCGTGCTGCCCACCCTCTACGGGCGGGTCGGCGACACGCTGTACGTGCACGGATCGACCGGCTCCCGGCCGCTGCGCATGGCCGGCCAGGCAGACCCGGGACTCGACGTCTGTCTGACGGTCACCCATGTCGACGGGCTGGTTCTGGCACGCTCCGCCTTCCATCACTCGATCAACTACCGCTCTGTCGTGGTCCACGGCACCGCCCGCCAGGTGACCGACCCCGAGGAGAAGCGCTCGGCGCTCGACGCCCTGGTGGACCATGTGGTGCCCGGCCGCTCGCGCGACTCCCGCCCGGCCGACGCCAAGGAACTGGCCGCGACGGCCGTGCTCCGCCTCGACTTGGACGAGGTCTCCGCGAAGGTCCGCACGGGCGGACCGAGCGACGATCCCGAGGACCTGTCCCTGCCGTACTGGACGGGCGTGGTCCCGCTGGTCCACGGCCACGGCACCCCGGTTCCCGCGGACGACCTGGACCCGTCGGTGGCACTGCCCGAGTACCTCTCGGCTCCGTAGGGCGCGTTCGCGACACGGGCGAGCGAGCGAACGGGCGGGCCGGCGCGGTCGCACCGGCCCGCCCGCCGCTGTTGGGCCAGGTCAGGTCAGGTCAGGTCAGGTCAGGTCAGGTCAGGTCAGGTCAGGTCAGGTCAGGTCAGGTCAGGTCAGGCAGATCGGATCAGGTCGAGCCGGGTCAGGTCAGCGCGTGCGCCGCTCTGCGCCGGTTCGCCGCCAGCCGGGCCTCCTGCCAGGCCAGGCCGACGACCGCGGCGAGCAGTACCACCGTTCCCGCCACGGTCGCGGCGGTCAGCCGCTCGTTCAGCGCGGTCACCGCGAGCACCGCCGCGCTGACCGGCTCCAGCAGCATGATCACCGACACCGTCGCGGCCCGGACGACCGCCGCACCCGCGAAGTACAGCGCGTACGCGAGCGCCGTGGGAACGGCGGCGACGTACACCAACAGCCACAGCACCCGCGCCGGTTCCGCGGTGTGCGGCAGCAGCCCTTCCATGAGCGCGAGCGGCAGCAGCCCGACCGCTCCGACCACGAACGTCCACATGGTCGTGGACAGCGCGTCGGCACCGCGTCCGTCCCGTCCCAGCCACCGGGTGAGCAGGGTGATGGCCGCGTAGCCCGCGGCCGACAGAACGGCCAGCGCCACGCCGGCCGGCCGCACCGTGCCGCCCTCACCGCCGAGCACCAGCACGACCAGGCCCGTGAGCGCGCCGAGGACCGCGGCGATCCCGCCACCGCCGAGTCGCTCCCCCATCGTGAGCCTGGCGCCGAGGGCGATCAGGACGGGTCCCGCACCCAGGGTGACGACGGTGCCGACCGCGAGGCCGGTCTGGTCGACCGCGGCGAAGTAGGCGCTCTGAAACACGGTCAGCCCGATGCCGGTGCCGAGGATGCGCAGCAGTCGGCGACGGCGTGGCTCGGACGGTGTCGCCGGGGTGCGCTCGCGCAGCGCGAGCGCACCGGCCAGCAGCAGCATTCCGCCGAGGCAGCGCCAGAACGACAGGGCGAGCGGGCCCAGATCACTGACCTCGAAGACCAGCGAGGCGGCCGCCCCCGCGGTCCCCCAGGCCACACCGGCCACGACGAGATAGATAAGGCTGCGTCCGACGGGCAGGCCGGAAGCGACAGCCGAAGAAGCGTTCGACACGTGAAGACTCCACTGAGTGTCCGGGGCGTTCCCCGGTGGCCCTCCCACTGAGGGTGTGGGGCATCCCCACGACGGGCCGTTGAAGACAGGGCAGTTGGCCGCTGGGCTCCGCACGCGGGCAGCGACGAAACGTCCGGGGGACACGACACCCCGGATCCGGTCTTCGTCAGCGGAGAGCCGCCCGCGCTATGCGGCGGGCGGCGGAAGTACGGTCAAACGCATGATCAACACCCTAGGCCGTGGCCCGTCCGGCCGACAAGTCACTGTCGTCCACCGCCGGAACCGGCCCGGGGCCGCCTGCCACCGGCCCCGATGCCGCCTTGGGGGTGGAGGACTGGGCGATGAAGGCACCCACCAGGACCACCGCACCGCCGAAGATCTGCGGCGCGGACAGGTGCTCGCCCAGGAGCACCCAGGCCAGCACGGTCGCTATGACCGCCTCCAGACATGCGACCACCCCCGCCACCTGCGGTGAGAGCCTGCGTACGGAGACGACACCGGTCACGTAGGCGACGACCGTGGCGATCAGCACGATCCAGCCCAGCAGCAGAGCCGCCGGAACCGCTGCCCCGCTCATCGCGGCGGTGCCGCCGAGCAACTCCCAGTCCATCTCCCACGGACGCGCGACGGCGGTCAGCACCAGGGCGCCGATGAGCAGCCCGTACGCGATCACGCCGAGCGGGTCCGGGGCGTCGTCACCGGTGCCACCCTGGTCGGACAGGACGAAGTAGCCGACCTGGCAGCAGGCCGCCCCCAGGGCCAGCAGCAGTCCGATCACGTCGAAGCTCACTCCCGACCAGACCTCGACCACGCAGGCGAGACCGCCGACGGCGAGGACCACACCGGCCGCGGCGGCCCGGGTGACCGGTCGGCGCTGGACGAAGCGGACCCAGGCGAGGACCAGCGCGGGAGCCAGGTACTCGATCAGCAGGGCGACCCCGACGGGGATACGGGAGATCGCGGCGAAGTAGCAGGCCTGAACACCGGCGACGGCCAGCAGCCCGAAGCCGGCGAGCAGCGCCGGCTTGCGTATCAGCAGGTCGCGGTGGCGCCAGGCGAGCGGAAGCATGACGAGGGCGGCACCTGCCACCCGGAGCCACACCACATGCAGCGGGTCGAGTCCCGCCTCGATGAGCGGCTTGGCCGCCACACCTGAACCACCGAATGCGAACGCCGAGGCCAGGGCGAGTCCCAGGCCGGCGCTCCTTCCCTGAGACGCGTGCATCGGCACATCATGGCAGCCCGCGTCAGGAGCGTCACATCCGTCACACCTGTTGAGACAGCTCGCCGATGCGGCCCGCCAGCCGCGCGGTGTCGACTCCCGCGTGCTCCAGCACGTCGACCGCCCGGCAGTCACGGTCCGCGGCGAGGGCGGCGAGCAGATCGAGACCGGCGGCGCGTGTCTCCCCGCGGCGCCCGGCCCGCGCCAGCGCGTCCTCCATGGCGGCCGCCGCCGACGGCGACCAGCCCGCCTGATCGGGGTCACCGGCCACGGGGAGCGTCCCGGAGTCCTCGACCGTCGCCTGCCACCGCAGCCCGTATCCGATGCTGCGCTGCACGAGATAGCCGAGCACCCGCGCGAGCTGACCGGCGCCGGCGAAGGCCATGCGCACTTCCGGGTCGGACTCGATCAGCGAGTGCAGCAGGTGGGCCGTGTCGATCTGGCGGTCACCGTCCCGCAGCGCGCGCCGACGCGCACCCGCGACGGCCGAAGCCAGTTCCTCGGTGAGTCCGGCGTCGGTCCCGGCGCGGGTGGGTACGGGCTGCTGGGGTACCCGCGGGACAGGGAATTGCACGCTTCCACCTCATCAGTCCCGCTCGGCAGGAACATCGCCACGCGGGAGCATCTGGGCATCCCGCAGAAGTTGGGCACGCAAGTCCCCACCTCCTCCTCATGGAGGAGACCCATCGAGATCTGACACTTCATCAGTATTGAATGTTCGAGGTCACACGGCTACGTTCCGCGACACCGGAACCGGATCGGCACCGGAACCCGATGAAGAAGGGGTGGTCGTATGGCCGAGGTCAGCGCGGAGGCACGCATCGAGGCGCCCGCCGGAAAGGTGTGGGCCCAGCTGACGGACTTCGCTTCGTACGGCCAGTGGAACGCCACCCACACCAGCTTCCCGCAGGGCGGCCCGGAGACGCTCGAGGCCGGTGCGACGTTCGCCGAGAACATGAAGCTGATGGGCTTTCCCGCAGAGGTGAACTGGACCGTGGAGGAACTGGAGCCGGAGCGGGTCTTCGCCATCAAGGGCAAGGGGCCGATGGGCGTCCTCGTCGGCAACCGCTACACACTCACCCCGGACGGCGACGCCACCACGGTCCGGATCGACGGGGAGTTCACGGGCGCGGCCGTCTCACTGATGGCGGGCAAGCTCAAGGATTCGGCGACCGCCGCCCTGAACGAGTCCCTGCGCAAGCTGGGCGGACTGGTCGGCTGACCTCCGGACACGAGCGAAGGGCCCCGCTCGGTGCGGGGCCCTTCGCCGTGGCGGCCGCCGGTGCGCCGGCGACCGGTGCTCGTGGGTCTCGTCGGTCAATGCATGCCTGCCGGTCAATGCCTGTCGGTCAGTGCTCGTCGGCCAGGATCAGATACAGCTTCTTACGGGCCTCGTTGATCACCGAGATCGCCTTCTGGCGCTGCTCGGGCGTGCCGGTCTTCCAGACCTGGCCGAACGCCTCCATGAGCCCGAATCCCGCCTGCCGTATCTCGTTCATGGCATCCCAGTCGATACCCCGGCCGGCTTCCTCCCACGGGGCGTCCGGAACCGAGTCGGCCTCGGCGCGACCGGTGTCGGTGAGCGTGAACAGCTTCTTGCCGCCGTCGCTCTCACTGGTGATCAGGCCCTCGTCCTCCAGCAGCTGGAGCGTGGGATAGACCGAGCCCGGGCTGGGCTTCCAGGCCCCACCGCTGCGCTCGCCGATCTCCTGGATCATCTCGTAACCGTGCATCGGACGGTCCTTCAGCAGGGCCAGGATCGAGGCCCGCACATCACCGCGGCGCGCCCTTCCCCGGCCTCGGCCGCGTCCGCCGCCACCGCCGGCCCACGGGGGTCCGCCGAATCCCGGCCCGAACGGGCCGAAGGCGGCTCGGCGCCCCTCGTACTCACCACGGCCTTCACCCCGACCGTGATGACCGGGTCCGCAGTTGCCCTGCCCCGGCCCGGGTCCATGCCCGTGTCCATGTGAACGCATCGCTACGCTCCCTCCATCGTTGATCTGTCGCGATGGCTCAACGATATATCGGAACAGGTCGCTCGGCAACCATCGATCGGTCCAGTGCCTGGAGATTGGCCTTGGCCTGCGGCTTCCCGGCCCCCCTACGGTCGGCGGCATGCGGATTCGAATCGTCGACGCGTTCACCGACCGGCCCTTCGCGGGCAACCCCGCCGGAGTGCTGCTTCTCGACACCGGCGCCTTCCCCGACGACGGCTGGCTCCAGAGCGTGGCGACGGAGATGAACCTCTCCGAGACGGCGTTCGCCCACCGGCTGCCCGCCGACGGCGGGGCGGACTGGGCACTGCGCTGGTTCACCCCGGCCACCGAGGTGGACATGTGCGGGCATGCCACCCTCGCCACGGCGCACGTCCTGCGCGACACGGGCGCCGCGACCGGCACGGTGCGCTTCGCGGCGCGCTGCGGGATCCTCGCCGCGACGACGCACGACGACGGCACGATCACCCTGGACTTCCCGGTGTCGTCGCTGACCCGGGTGGAGGCTCCGGACGGTGTCGCCGAAGCGCTGGGAGCGGCTCCGCTGTCGGTACGTGACACCGCCGAGCACATCGGTGACCTGCTGGTGGAACTGGCCGACGAGGCGACCGTGCGCGGCCTGGCGCCCGACATCCGGGCGCTGGCCGCCCACTCGAAGCGCGGCATCATCGTCACCGCCGCGGCCTCGGCCCCGGAAAGCGGCTACGACTACGTGTCGCGCTGCTTCTTCCCGAACGTCGGCATCGACGAGGACCCCGTCACCGGCAGCGCGCACACCGCGCTCGCCCCGTTCTGGTCGGCCCGCCTGGGCAGCCCGGAGCTGACCGGACTGCAGGCTTCCGCCCGCTCGGGGCTGGTCAGGACGACGCTGCGGGGCGATCGCGTCCTGCTCACCGGGCGCGCGGTGACGGTCGTCGACGGAGAGCTGCTCAGCAAGCCCTGAGGCGCGTGGGTCGGAGCCGGTGCCTCACGCCACGGAGCGGTCCCGGTCCGTGCATCACCGTCACCGGGGTGCCGGTGCATCACCGTCACCGGGGTGCGGCTCGCGGGTCGAGCCCGCCGGTCGCCTCCCGGCTCACCCGGTGGGCAGCCAGCTCACGTTCCCGGCCAGCAGCCCATAACCGACGAAGGCCACGATGTCGAGGAGAGCGTGCGCGGCCACGAGCGGGCCCACCCGGCCCCACCGCCGGTACAGGAGCACGAAGACCACGCCCATCACCATGTTGCCGACGAAGCCGCCGATCCCCTGGTAGAGGTGGTAGGAGCCGCGCAGCACCGAACTGGCGGCGAGGGCCGCCATCGGGCTCCAGCCCAACTGGTCCAGCCGGCGCAGCAGATACCCGACGACGATGACTTCTTCCACCACGGAGTTCTGCACCGCGGAGAGGATCAGCACCGGGTACTTCCACCACACCTCGGGAAGCGCCTCGGGCACCACCGTCAGGTTGCCCCCGGCGGCCCTGACCGCGAGATAGAACGCCAGCCCCGCGCTGCCGATCCCGGCGGCGACCAGCACGCCCCGCCCCAGGTCGGACCATGGGCGGGCCCGGTCGAACCCGATGGCCTTCAGCCCGCCGACGCCCTCGCGCAGCAGCAGGTGGGCGACGAGCGCGACCGGCACCAGGGCCGTCGCGATCCCGAACAGCTGCCAGGCGAGGTCGAGCCAGGGCCGGCCCGGGGCGTACGAGCTGTTGAGCGTGGCCGCCTGGTCCTTGAGGCCGCCCGGCCTCGTCAGCGACCCGATGAAGCTGATCAGCGACGAGAGCGCACTGGCGCCCAGGGAGAGCGCCAGCACCAGCAGGGTCTCGGACCGCAGGGTCCTGCGCGACAAGCCCCCCTCGGGGAGCCATCCGGACACGTGTCCCGCCTCCGCCTGCACAACCGCCTCCTGTTGCCTCGTCCGCCGTCACAGCTTGCCCGACGGCGGCGCGGAGGTCGAAGGCAGGGCCGATCCGGACGGGCGTCAGCGCGCCGGCGCGGACGGCCAGGTGTGCACGGGTTCGCCCAGATGCATCAGTTCGCTGTAGCGGCGTGTGACGGCGGCCAGCGCGGCCTCCCGGTCCATGCCCGACTCCAGCGCCCGGTGAAAGGCGTCCACCTGCCAGGACGCTCCGTTCACCCTGCGTCGGCACCGTCCTTCGATGGCGCCGAGGTAGAAGTCCCGGTCCGCGGGCTCGACGTTCCATGCGTCGAGCCCGGCGGCGGCGAGCGGCAGCAGCTCGTCCCGTACCAGCTTGACGGCGGGTACGCGGGTGAGGCCGCCGCCGCGGCCCGGGCGGGGCCACTGAAGTTCGGCGTCGATGCCGTGACGGCACGCGGTCTCGAAGTTCGCGGCGGCGGTCTCGAAGGGCATCCGGGTCCACAGCGGTCGTGACTCCTCCGCGAGCGCCCGCACGAGTCCGTAGTAGAAGGCCGCGTTGGCCACCACGTCGGTGACGGTCGGCCCGGCCGGGAGCACCCGGTTCTCCACCCGCAGATGCGGCACTCCGTCGGCGAGCCCGTACACGGGCCGGTTCCAGCGGTAGACGGTGCCGTTGTGCAGGACGAGTTCCTGCAGCCTCGGTACGCCGCCGTCGTCGAGCACGCGCAGCGGTTCCTCGTCGTCGCACATCGGCAGCAGCGCCGGGAAGTACCGCAGGTTCTCCTCGAAGAGCTCGTACGCGGAGTCGACCCAGCGTTCGCCGAACCAGGTCCTCGGGCGCACCCCCTGTGCCTGGAGTTCGGGCGGCCGGGTGTCGGTGGCCTGCTGGAACAGCGGCGGCCGGGACTCGCGCCACAGCTCCCTGCCGAACAGGAACGGAGAGTTCGCGCCGACGGCGATCTGCACCGCCGCGATGGCCTGCGCGGCGTTCCAGACCTGGGCGAACCGGCCGGGTGTCACCTGGAGGTGCAACTGCACCGACGTACAGGCCGCCTCGGGCGCGATGGAGGTCGAGGTGCAGTTGAGGCGCTCCACCCCGTCGATGTCGAGGATGAAGTCCTCACCGCGGGCCGCGACGATCTGATCGTTCAGCAGGGCGTAGCGGTCGACCTCCGAGAGATTCGCGGAGACCAGGTCATTGCTGGAGAGGGTCGGCAGTATTCCGATCATCACGATGCCGGCGTCGACCTCCGCGGCTTTGCGGTGGGCATATCCAAGACCGGTGCGGAGCTCCTCCGCCAGCCGGTCGAGGACCCGGCCGCCCAGCCGGTGGGGAGCTATGTTGACCTCCAGGTTGAACATTCCGAGCTCGGTCTGGAAATCACGGCTGGCAATGCGGTCGAGCACCTGAGCATTCATCATCCTCGGCAGCCCGTCGGGGCCCGCGAGATTCAGCTCTATCTCCAGCCCCATCAGATTCTTGGGTCGATCGAACCTCTTCTCCGCCAGGAGCCTCCCCAGTCCCGCCAGACACTGCTGGAGCTTTCTCCGGTACCGTTGCCGATCGGACAGGTCGAACCCGCCTGCCACGACCTTCTCCCCCATCGAAGCGTCCCTCCTCGAGTGGGCAGCCCCCGGCCCAGCCGCTGATGTCACGGACGATAATGCCCAGACCCGGTGATCCATAACGCCTCGCACGCGACGGCGGACCGCCGGCACGAACCTCCATTCGTGCGGCACATTCCGTAGGCACGGCGCAGTACGCAGTTTCCACTTTCCAGTGAGTGGTGAAAAACTCCGACGAGATTCGGCCGTCCGCCCGTGGGGTAACAGCCCAGGTGACGGCGGTGCGTTCGCAGAGAATCTTGAGGAACTCCCCGTGGCAAAGGCCGGATTCGGCCTTGACTGCAATGCCGGAGACAGGTAGCCGAAACGTTGAGTGAACACGCGTCGTATAAACTCTGCGTACGGGCCGGAGAGTTGGCGCCCGGCCATGGAATTTCGGCCCCCTCTGGCCCACGCTGACAGTGCCGTCCGCACCTCCCTTCGCATCACCCTGTCTCTTGAGTGAGAGGCGACCCACCATGCCGCTGCACGCTCCTCCGGCTCCCGCACCCGCTTTGCGCAGCGTCCTCGCAGCACTCGGTTCCCCCGCCGCAGTCCGCGAGGCCCGCACCCCCGCCCTCCGTTCCGCCCAGGGAGCGGTGAGTGCCGAACTCCCGCTTCCCGTCCATGTGCTGGACCAGGTGGTTCCGCACGCCAATCGCAGGCCACGCACCCGGCTGGCGGGCTGGCGCTTCCTGATCCGTGGCGATGAACGTGCCATCGCCGCCGCGGACACCATGCTGACCCCGGACGGCTGGGCCTTCTCGCACTTCTTCGAAGGCCCGTACATCACGTCGACCGAACGAGCACTCCAACAGGCGGAGGCCCTTCCGGGGAACTATCAGCCACGTCTGCTCTCCGTACCGGAGCTGTACATGCTCACCCTGTGGCTGCACGGAGACTGCGAGGCCGACGCGGCCAAGGGCAGGCCCGCGCCCGCCGACCTGCTGGTGCCCCTGGCCCCCGCCCCGCCCGGCATCGCCGCGCACCGGGCGCACCGGGTCGCCGATCTGCTGCCGGTGCTGACGCTGCGCGTCACCCCCGCGCCACTCCTCGGCTCGCCCGCCTGACCGCCGGAGCATGGTGCCCATGCCCCGTGACCCCAGGTCTCGGGGCATGGGCATGCCCCGTCCGGACTAGCCCGCTCCGGCTACCTGGAACCACCCGAAGGGACGGTGCAGTTGAGCTGAACCGTCCGCGCGGGTGACACGTCATTAAGTGGTAGGACGAGCTGCCGTGAAATACCTGCGGATTGACTCCCGTGGGGCAACACTGGGACCGGACGACAGATACGGGGGGCGGCAATGAGCACCGCACCGAGCCGCAGGACACTCACCACATCGCAGCGAAAGAACCCACCCATGTGCCAGCACCAGCCACCATGCCCGACCGCCGCCTCCGCCGACCGGGAGGCCGCGCGCCTCGTGGCGCACCATCCGGAGCAGGGCTGGAGCCTGCTGTGCAACGGCGTCCTGCTCTTCGAGGACACGGGTGAGCTGCTTCCGGACGGTCGGATCATCGCCCCGCACCGGCCGCTGCGCGTGGTCACGGCCGCCTGAGTCAGTACGGACGAAAGGGCCGGCTCGGAGAACTCCGAACCGGCCCTGACGCATGTCCGGGGGTGCCCCGGCGGGCGCCTCAGCCGTCGTACTCGTCCAGCGGCGGGCAGGAGCAGACCAGGTTGCGGTCGCCGAAGGCGCCGTCGATGCGGCGCACCGGCGGCCAGTACTTGTCCGAGGGCTGGACGCCGGCCGGGAAGACGGCCTCCTCACGGCTGTACGCGTGCTCCCACTCGCCGCCGAGCGCGGCAGCGGTGTGCGGCGCGCCGCGCAGCGGGTTGTCCTCGGCGGGCCACTCGCCCGAGGCGACCTTCTCGATCTCGGCACGGATCGCGATCATCGCATCGCAGAACCGGTCGATCTCGGTCAGGTCCTCGCTCTCGGTGGGCTCGATCATCAGCGTGCCGGCCACCGGGAACGACATCGTCGGCGCGTGGAAGCCGTAGTCGATCAGGCGCTTGGCGATGTCGTCGACGCTGACGCCGGTCGCCTTCGACAGCGGCCGCAGGTCCACGATGCACTCGTGCGCCACGAGCCCGGCCGGGCCGGTGTAGAGCACCGGGTAGTGCGGCTCCAGGCGCTTGGCGATGTAGTTCGCCGCGAGCACCGCGACCTGGGTGGCGCGCGTGAGGCCCTCGCCGCCCATCAGCCGGACGTACGCCCAGGAGATCGGCAGGATGCCGGCGGAGCCCCACGGGGCGGCCGAGATCGGGCCGACTCCGGTCTCCGGGCCCGCGGTGGGCTGGAGCGGGTGGTTCGGCAGGTAGGGGGCGAGGTGCTCGCGAACGCCGACCGGGCCGACGCCGGGGCCGCCGCCGCCGTGCGGGATGCAGAACGTCTTGTGCAGGTTGAGGTGCGAGACGTCGCCGCCGAACTTGCCCGGCTTGGCGAGCCCCACCAGCGCGTTGAGGTTGGCGCCGTCGACGTACACCTGGCCGCCGGCCTCGTGGACCTGGGCGCAGATGTCCGCGACGTGCTCCTCGAACACACCGTGCGTGGACGGGTACGTGATCATGAGGACGGACAGCTCGTCACGGTACTGCTCGATCTTGGCGCGCAGGTCCGCGATGTCGATCTCGCCGTCGTCCGCGGTCTTCACGACGACGACCTTCATGCCCGCCATGACGGCGCTGGCGGCGTTGGTGCCGTGCGCGGAGGACGGGATGAGGCAGACGGTGCGCTGCTCGTCACCGTTGGCGCGGTGGTACGCGCGCACCGCGAGCAGACCCGCGAGCTCGCCCTGCGAACCGGCGTTCGGCTGGATGGACACCTTGTCGTAGCCGGTGACCTCGGCGAGACGCTCCTCCAGCTCACGGATCAGGGTCAGATAGCCCTGGGCCTGCCCGACGGGAGCGAAGGGGTGGATCTGGCCGAACTCGGGCCAGGTGACCGGCTCCATCTCGGTCGTCGCGTTCAGCTTCATGGTGCAGGAGCCGAGCGGGATCATGCCGCGGTCCAGCGCGTAGTCGCGGTCGGCGAGCTTGCGCAGGTAGCGGAGCATCGCGGTCTCGGAGCGGTGCGCGTGGAAGACCGGGTGGGTGAGGATGTCGTCGTTGCGCAGCAGCGCGGCCGGGAGGGTGTCGACGGCCGTGGCGTCGAGCGCCTCGATGTCGCCGTCGACGCCGAAGGCGGACCAGACGGCGGTCAGCTGGGCGCGCAGGGTGGTCTCGTCGCAGGAGATCGAGACATGGTCGGCGTCCACGAGATGCAGGTTGACACCGCTCTCACGGGCGGCGTCGACGATGCCGGCGGCCTTGCCGGGAACCCGGACGGTCAGCGTGTCGAAGTAGGCGCCGTGCACCGGCTCGACGCCCCCGGCGCGCAGGCCCTCGGCGAGGATCGTGGCGTAGCGGTGGGTGCGGCGCGCGATCGCCTTCAGGCCCTCGGGACCGTGGTAGACCGCGTACATGCCGGCCATCACGGCGAGCAGCACCTGCGCGGTGCAGATGTTGCTGGTGGCCTTCTCGCGGCGGATGTGCTGCTCACGGGTCTGCAGGGCGAGACGGTAGGCCCTGTTGCCGTCGGCGTCGACGGAGACGCCGACGAGGCGGCCGGGGAGGCTGCGGGCGTGCTTGTCTTGGACCGCCATGTAGCCGGCGTGCGGTCCGCCGAAGCCCATGGGGACGCCGAAGCGCTGCGTGGTGCCGACGGCGATGTCCGCACCGAGCGCGCCGGGCGAGGTCAGCAGGGTCAGCGCGAGCAGGTCGGCGGCGACGGTGACGATCGCGCCGAGCTCATGGGCCTGGTCGATGACCGGCTTGATGTCGCGGACGGCGCCCGAGGCACCCGGGTACTGGAGCAGCACGCCGAAGACGCCGCGCTCGGCGATCCCGGCGGGGATGCCGTCGCTGAGATCGGCGACGACGACCTCGACGCCGGTCGGCTCGGCGCGGGTCTCGATCACGGCGATGGTCTGCGGCAGCGCGTCGGCGTCGACCAGGAAGACGCCCTTGACCTTGCCGACCCGGCGGGACAGGGACATGGCCTCGGCGGCCGCGGTGCCCTCGTCGAGCAGGGAGGCGCCGGAGGTGGGCAGCCCGGTCAGATCGGCGACCATCGTCTGGAAGTTGAGCAGGGCCTCGAGGCGGCCCTGGGAGATCTCCGGCTGGTACGGCGTGTACGCCGTGTACCAGGCGGGGTTCTCCATGACGTTCCGCAGGATGACCGGCGGCGTGAACGTGCCGTAGTAGCCGAGGCCGATCATCGGGGCGAGGACCTTGTTGCGGTCGGCGAGGGTGCGCAGCTCGGCGAGGACCTCGGCCTCGGTGCGGGCTTCGGGGAGCCCCAGGGCCTCGGCGTTCTTGATCACGTCCGGTACGGCGGCGGCGGTCAGCTCGTCCAGCGAGCCGTAGCCGACCTGCGCGAGCATCTTCGCCTGGGCCTCGATGTCGGGCCCGATGTGGCGCTGCTCGAAGGGGGTGCCTCGCTCCAGCTGGGAGAGCGGAATGCGGTTGGCGGTCATTGCGGAGGCCTCCTGGTCGTTACGACCTTCGAGGGGCACCACGGCGCGGGTGCCCGGACGGCCTCCCCCTCTGTCATCTCAACCTGAGAGCTTCACCGGATCGCCCCGCGGGCGGTCCGGCTTTCACCGTCGGTGAGAGCGGATGCCGTCCGACGCCCGCCCTGCTTTCCAGAGTGACCTCGTCCGTGCGGTACAGGGGCCTGAGAGATTCCGGGGAGGATTTGCTCCTTCGGCGGCTCCGGCCTTCGCCGGTGCGCTCTCCCGCACGGGGTCAGCAGCCGCTGCCAGCGTACCAGCGACGTCTCGTCCGGGACCGTCGAGTGGCCGACGCCCCAGATGTGCACTTTCGTAGTATTCAGTAATCCGTTGCGACCTGTTGGAGGGACCGTGCAGACCGAAATCGATCCGCGCAGCCTGATCGGCCGCAAGGCCTTCGACCGCAACGGCGCCAAGATCGGGACCGTGGACGAGGTGTATCTCGACGACGCGACGGGCGTTCCGGAATGGGCTGCGGTGCGCACCGGGCTGTTCAGCCGTGACGCGTTCGTTCCGCTGGAGCCCAGCGAGCTGGAGGGGGACGGCCTCCACATACCCTTCGAGCGCGCCCTGATCAAGGACGCACCCGACTTCGGTGTCGGCCGGCATCTCTCCCCCGATCAGGAACTGCAGCTGTACCACCACTACGGTCTGGACCTGCCCGCTCCGCCGGAGAAGCCGACCTCCCCTCCCTCGGCCTCCGACGACGCCGCCGGGAAGCCGGGCCCCGCCACGGGACCGGCGGGCGACCGCGACTTCGGCCGGCTTGCCGGGCACGACGACTGATCCGGCGGCTGCCGCACCAGCGGCAGCGGCTCCGACGGCTCCAGATCGGGGTCGTCCACGGCGAACGTCCGCACCCGCCCCGGCATCACGGACCACGGTTCCTCGAAGCGGACGGTGACACGTCCCAGCCCACTGCCCTGGACCCATCCCGCACCGTGCTCCGCGTGCCGCACGTCCTGGCCCGCGGACCAGCGCCGCTCGGCCGGGGCCGGCGTCTCCTGGTGCTCCTGCGGCTCCTCGCCCGCCGGCTCCCGCGCCGGACCTGTGTCCGCCTCGTCGTCCCGGCTCTCCCCCGCCGCGGCCTGAGCGAACAGATCCTCCTGCGTGTAGTCGGCGAGCCCGCTCACCCCCACGCCCAGCAGCCGGACTCCGCCCGTGGTGTCCACCGCCTCCAGCAGCCGGGCCGCGGCCTCCCGCACGACCGCGGGGTCGTCGGTGGGCCCGCGCAGCGTCTCCGACCGCGTCAGGGTCGTGAAGTCGAACCGCCGCACCTTCAGCACGATCGTCCGCCCCGAGTGCCCGGACCCGCGCAACCGTCGCACACAGCGGTCCGCGAGACGCTCGACCTCCGTCCTGATCCGCACGCGGTCGTGCAGATCAACGTCGAACGTGTCCTCGACGGACACCGATTTGGCGTCCCGCTCGGCGACCACGGGCCGGTCGTCGTATCCCATCGCCATCCGGTGGATCGCGGCCCCGTGCGACTTCCCCAGGAACCGTACGAGCTCGTCCTCGCCGGCCTCCGCCAGCTCGGCGACCGTGGTCATGCCCGCCCGCCGCAGATGCTCACCGGTCGCCGGCCCCACCCCGGGCAGGGTCCGGACCGGCATCGGGCCGAGCAGTTCCCGCTCGGTGCCCGGCTCGATCAGCACCAGCCCGTCGGGTTTGGCCTGCTCGGAGCCGATCTTCGCCAGCATCTTCGATCCGGCCAGGCCCACCGAACCGGTCAGCCGCGTGGCCTCGAGAATGTCCCTGCGCAGCCGCTCACCGGCCTCACGCGCCGAGTGCGCGTCATGGGCCGTGCCGCCCGCCTCCAGGTCCACGAAGGCCTCGTCCAGGCTCAGCGGCTCGACCAGGGGCGACAGCCGGCCCAGCAGCTCCATCACCTGGTCGCTGACCGATCTGTAGAGCGAGAACCGCGGGACCAGATACGCGGCGTTCGGACACAGACGGCGCGCCTGCGCCATGGGCATCGCGGAGTGCACACCGAACCGTCTCGCCTCGTACGACGCGGTGGCCACCACTCCGCGCACACCCAAGCCGCCGACGACGACCGGCTTCCCGCGCAGGCTGGGCTTCGCCGCCTGCTCCGCGGCGGCGAAGAACGCATCCATGTCCAGATGCAGGATGGTGGGCGCGGATCTCACAGCTCTGATGCTGCCCTACGGCACTGACATTCGGCCGTACGAGCGTGCGAGTCGGACCCGCGGCCGCTCTCCGGTGTCGGTGCGCGGTCAGCCGGCCCGCTCACGGCGGCGCCGCGCGAGCTCATCACCCGGATCGTGGCCGACCAGCGTCTCTCCCGTGTCGATGCGCTCGCCGTGCAGCTGCGACAGCGCTGCCTCGACATCCCGCCACACCACACCGACGGCGATCCCGAAGACGCCCTGCCCGCCCTGGAGCAGGTCGACGACCTCGTCGGGCGACGAGCACTCGTACACCGTCGCGCCGTCGCTCATCAGCGTCATGCGCTCCAGGTCCTCGAAGCCGCGGGCCCTCAGGTGCTGGACCGCCGCCCGGATGTTCTGCAGCGCGACTCCCGTGTCCAGGAAGCGCTTCACGATCTTGAGGACGACAACGTCCCGGAAGCTGTAGAGCCGCTGGGTGCCCGATCCGTACGCCGGCCGCACGCTGGGTTCGACCAGACCGGTACGAGCCCAGTAGTCGAGCTGCCGGTAGGTGATGCCCGCCGCCGCGCACGCCGTCGGTCCCCGGTAGCCGATGGTCTCGATCGTCGGGTCGGCCGTCGCACTTCCGTCGAGCGGATACGGCACGCCCTCCATCGGAGTGCGTCCGAGAGGACCCGCTGCAGTACCGTCGCCGCTGCTTCTCACGCCGACCTCCGTCCTTGACCTGCCCTCTCGACGGTAGGGAGTCGCCAAGGGTGCGTCAACGATCGCCACACTCGGCACGCCGAGTGATAATCACCCTGAGAGTGGTTTCCCGTTCCCATTTCCGGGGAAAGGCTGCTCGAATCTGCCCGTGTGCGCCGGTTTACGTCGCGGGTACCTGGTCACTGGCTGCTGGAGCCGAAATCCTCGGGCGAGATCTGATCGAGGAACTCGCGGAACTTCTCCACCTCGTCCTCCTGCTCGTCCGGGATCGCGATGCCCGCGTCGTCGAGCACCCCGTCACTGCCGTAGATCGGCGTGCCGGTGCGCAGCGCGAGCGCTATGGCGTCGGAGGGCCGGGCGCTCACCTCGACCCCACTGGCGAAGACCAGCTCGGCGTAGAACACCCCCTCACGCAGATCCGTGATCCGGACCTCGGTGAGTTCCTGGCCGACGGCCTCCAGCACGTCCTTGAACAGGTCGTGGGTCAGTGGCCTGGCGGGGGCCATGCCCTGCTGCGCGAAGGCGATCGCGGTCGCCTCCCCCGGTCCGATCCAGATGGGGAGGTAGCGGTCGCCTCCCACTTCACGCAGGAGCACGATCGGCTGGTTCGAGGGCATTTCCACCCGGACACCCACAACGTCGAGCTCGTTCACACAGCAACCCTAGGACGTGCTCGGCAGGTTTGGGTAGTCGGGCTCCCCCGAGGTCGGTGCGAGCCCGGGGCAGGCTCAGGGCAGTCGTACACCCAGTGCCGTCTGCACCAGGGCCGCGTGGAGCCGTACCGAGAGCGCCGCGAGCTCCTTCGTGGTCGCCTCGGCATGGGCTCTGGTCTGCGGATTGCGATGCCGGCGCAGCGGGGCGACCACTTGTTCGACCAGCCCCGCCTCGCGGTCCGCGGCCGCCTTCATCGCACGCAGATGCCTCGGCTCCAGACCGAATCTGCCCAGATCGGCGATCAGTTTGGCCACGGTCACGGACTCGGCGTCGTAACCCTCGTCCGCCGCCGGAGTGATGAGCCCGTAGGACTCCCATTCGTCGAGCTCCTCCTCGGTCACCTCGGCGGCGGCGAGCAGCTCGGCCCGGCCGACGCGGGCGGCGGTGGGCCGCTCCGGCTGGAGCTCCCCTGCCGCGGCAGCCTCCCCCGGCGCGCCCTGGGGCGGCAGCGAAGGCTCCTCACCACGTCCCAGGGCGTCGAGATGCTCACGGATGACCTTCAGAGGAAGATAGTGATCCCGCTGCATGCGGAGGACCTGAGCGAGCCGCTCGACATCCTCCGGGCTGAATTTACGGTAGCCCGAGGGGGTGCGCTGCGGCTCGACCAGTCCCTCGGCCTCCAGGAAACGGATCTTGGAGATCGTGACCTCGGGAAACTCGTCACGCAGCTGGGCCAGCACCGAGCCGATGCTGACCAGCCGGTTGCCACCGGCGGTGCCGTGACCGGCACCGCCCGTCGGAGTTCGCAGCATGGACTTCCCTGAGGGTCACACGCCCCGCTGGTTCGCGTAGAAGACCAGCCGGTACTTGCCGATCTGAACTTCGTCACCGTTCGCCACGACGACCGAGTCGATGGGCTCGCGGTTGACGTACGTGCCGTTGAGGCTGCCGACATCCGTGACGGTGAACGTGCCGTCGGCTCCCCTGCGGAACTCCACATGGCGACGGGACACGGTGAAGTCGTCGAGGAAGATGTCGCTCTGGGGGTGACGGCCTGCCGTCGTCAGCTCGCTGTCCAGGAGGAAGCGGCTGCCCGAGTTCGGTCCGCGACGCACCACGAGGAGTGCCGAGCCGAGCGGCAGCGCCTCGACGGCCGCCTGGGCCTCGGGCGAGAGCGAGGGAATGGGCGTCTGGCCCGTGGCCTCCGCCTCATAGGCCTCGATCCCGGAGATGGAGATCGTCGAGGTCGTCTCCGAAGCGCGCTCCGCAGGCGCTCCGGACCGCAGCGGCGCGCCGCAGTTGGAGCAGAAGCGGCTGGTTTCGGCGTTGCGATTGCCGCATCGCGTACACACCGGCATGGACGGATCCTCCTGCCGCGGCTGCCCCGCGGTGGCATGGGATGCATACGGGTCGGGCGTAAACCCTCCACCCGCACTTGAGGTTGACGGTTCCCCGAAACCTATGCGGCCGGGACCGGCAGGGTCAACAGCAGACGCGCCCTGACCGCCGGGAATGTCGCCCCCGGCGACCTCGTCCCGGAAGAGCGGGCGCTCGCCGCTCTGCTCCGCCTCCTGGCCATGGCGCGGTGCGCGATGGCGGGCGGTGCCGCTGTCATCGCGTGCGCTCTTGCCGAACAACTTCCCAAACAACTTCACGGGCGATTCCCCTTGACCGAAATAGACCCGCCCGTGGGGCAGGAACCCTGAACGAACACACTTGCCGACCCGGACACCCTCACAACGTCCGTACCCTCCGGACAGTTTCCACCACGCAGCACGCTTACGATGCGCCGACCCCCCGCAACCCTTTGTCCATGTCCGGCCTCCCCCTCACGCCCCGCCTCACCGGGAGGACGACCGAGCGTAGTCAGGCCGTTCCACAGGTCGCAAGGCGTCCACGACGATCTTCTGAGACCGCGCCACCGTGGCGGTGGCCTGCTCCTTCTCCAGGGACTGCACCACGCCCCCGGGAATGTTGAGCGCCGGCTCGAGGTCCTGAGGCTTGCCGATCACCTTGAACCGGTACGGGGCAGTGATCTTCTTCCCGTCCACCTCGATGTCGCCGTCACCGCCGGAGAAGTACGAGTCCGCGACGACCCGGGCACCGTTGACCTGGATCGCCTCGGCACCCGCGGCGCGCAGCTCCTGGATCGCGTCGAGCAGCATGTCCGACTCGACGGCACCCGCGCCATCGTCGATGGTCAGCGTGATACCGGGGCCCTCGGCCGCCACCGTACCGGCAAGGATGCCCAGCTGGCGCTCCTTTTCCTGTGTCTGCTTCCGCGCCTCTTCGGCCTGGTCCGAGCTGGTCTCCAGTTCTGTGCGCTGATCTTCGAGACGCTGCTTCTCATCTTCCAGACGCGCGGTGCGGTCATCGAGTTCATCGAGGATGCGCACGAGATCTTCCTGACGTGCCCCGCGCAACGCGCTGTTGTCGCTCGTGGAGCGGACCTGGATGGCCAGACCGAGACCGAGGACGAACAGCAGGAGCGCGACGATGAGTTGGGCGCGGGAGAAGCGGGGCGGCCAGAGTCCCGCGACCAGCCGTTGCCGGCCTGTCAGCTGCGGCCCTTCGGCGGATGGTGCCGTCTCGGCGGTGGCCGTCTCCGCGGCCTGCGTCGCCGCGGCCTGCGTCGCCGCGGCCTGCGTCGCCGGGGCCTGCGTCGCCGGGGACTGTGCCGCCGGGGCGTCCCGCTCCGCGGGCTCCGCAGCCGCGGACTGGTTCGGCAGGGGCTGCGCCTGGTGGTCGACCGGCTTCAGAGGAGTCGTGTCGTTGTCGCTCATCGGCCTCACGCCCGGAACACGTGGCGGCGGATGGCTGCCGCGTTGGAGAAGATCCGGATGCCGAGCACGACCACCACACCCGTGGACAGCTGGGCTCCGACGCCCAGCTTGTCGCCGAGGAAGACGATCAGCGCGGCGACCACGACGTTCGACAGGAACGAGACGACGAAGACCTTGTCGACGAAGATTCCGTCGAGCATGGCCCGCAGACCGCCGAAGACCGCGTCGAGGGCCGCGACGACGGCGATCGGCAGGTAGGGCTCGACCACCGCCGGAACTTCGGGGCGCAGCAACAATCCCGCCACGACTCCCACGACGAGGCCCAGTACGGCGATCACGATGTGCCCTTCCCTGTGTCTGCCGTGCCCTGCCCGGTGCGCGCTGCGGCACCGGCGGTCCTCGGCTCTGCGGTACGTACGATCAGGCTCGGCGCGGCAGGCAGGCGCACCTCTTCCTGGGCGGCGATGCTGGTGCGGAAGCCGAAGTTCTCCTGCAGCGCATGGAGGTACTGGCCGTCCACACCGTCCTGGAAGCGGGTGCTGAGCTTCTTCCCGTCCCCCACAGCGAGCACCGTGTAAGGCGGCACCAGCGGCCTGTTGTCGACGAGTATGGCGTCGCCGGCCGCACGGATCGCGGACAGCGCGGTCAGCCGCTGTCCGTTGATCGAGACGGCCTCCGCACCCGCTTCCCAGAGCCCGTTGACGACGCGCTGCATGTCGCGGTCGCGGACCCGCCCCGTGTCGGAGAAGCCGCTGTTCTCACGCGGACCGCCGCCGGCCGACTCACTGTCCTTGGCGTCGTCGACGACGAGCTTGACGCCCTGCCCGGTCACCTCGGTGGCGCCGGAGAGCAGGGCGACCAGGTCGCCCTGGCTGCCACCGTGCTTCTCCAGGGCCTTGCGCTGCCGCTCGCCGACCTCGTCACGGAGACGGTCGACGCTCTTCTCCAACTCGTCGGCCGCCGACGTCTCCGCGTCGATGCGGTCGATCAGCTCCTCGCGCTCCTTCGCCACCACGGGTGCCGATATCCGCGCCTGCGCGGCACCGAGCGTCACGACGAGTGCCGCCAGCACCAGTCCTGCCCCGAGCCACAGCCGGGCCCGCAGCGTCTTCGGCAGCGGCCCTCCCTCGGCCTGCCTGCGGGCCGCGGCCTCCGCGTATCCGTCGTCGAGGCTGTGGTCCATGACATTGTTCAGCAGCGACATGGACGCATCTGGACGCGGCGGCGGTGAGGCGGTGCTCCGGACGGGGGGCTGCTGCGGCATGCCGCACATCGTCGCACGCCGCAAGCGCTACCGCCGAATGGCCCCAGGGGTACGCCGGAGGACGGGCCCATCCGCCCTCCGGCGCACCGCTGTCAGGTCACCGATCTGCTCACTGACCTGCGCTGTCCACCACAGCCGACCACTCGTCGAGGAGCGCCTGGGCGGACGCGTCGTCCGGGCCCTCGGCCCACAGATGGGTGACGGCCTCGGCCGGGGCGGGCAGCACCATCACCCACCGGCCGTCCGCCTCGACCACGCGCACACCGTCCGTCGTGTCCACGGAGCGGTCTCCCGCCGCCTCGACCACCCTGCGCATCACGAGGCCCTTCACGGCCCATGGCGTCGCCATGTCCCGGCGCAGCACATGCGCCCGCGGAATCCGGGCGTCGATCTGGCTCAGCGTGAGCTGGGTGCGGGCCACCAGCCCGATGAGCCGCACGAACGCCGCCGTCCCGTCGAAGACGCTGCTGAACTCGGGCACGATGAACCCGCCACGGCCGTCTCCGCCGAAGATGGTGGACTCCTCCCGGCCGACCCGGGTCAGGTCGTCGGGCGAGGTGGTCGTCCACTCCACCTGTGTGCCGTGGTACGCGGCGACCTGCTCGGCGATCCGTGTCGTCGTCACCGGCAGGGCGACCCGCCCACTGCGGCGCTCGGCGGCCACGAGGTCGAGCATGACGAGCAGTGCCCTGTCGTCCTCGATGATCCGGCCCCGCTCGTCGACGAGTGACAGCCGTTCACCGACGGTGTCGAAGCGCACGCCGAACGCGGCCCGTGCGGACGCCACGATCTCACCGAGCCGCACCAGACCGGACCGCCGCTGATCGACCGTCTCGGTGGGGCGCGACTCGTCGAGCCCGGGATTGATCGTCAGCGCGTCCACGCCGAGCTTGCCGAGGAGGCTCGGCAGAACGAGCCCGGCGCTGCCGTTCGACGCGTCGACGACGACCTTGAGCCCCGCATCGGCGATCCCCGTCGTATCGACGTTGCGCAGCAGCGAACCCGTATACGAGTCGTAGACGCTGGCCGGGAAGTACAGGTCACCGATCTCGCCGGGGAACGCCCGCCGGTACTCCTGCCGCGCATAGACGCGATCCAGCTTCCGCTGTCCGGCCTGCGACAGGTCGGCTCCGCGCTCGTCGAAGAACATGATGTCGACGGAGTCCGGCACACCGGGCGACGTACGGATCATGATGCCGCCGGCGCTTCCGCGGCCGGTCTGCTGACGGGCGACGGGCAGCGGCACGTTCTCCAGGTCGCGCACGTCGATGGCGCTGGTCTGCAGCGCGGAGATCACGGCCCGTTTGAGCGCCCTCGCACCTCGCGAGTGGTCACGTGCCGTGGTGACGGTCGCGCCCTTCTTGAGCGTGGTGGCGTACGCCCCCGCGAGGCGCACGGCCAGCTCGGGCGTGATCTCGACGTTGATGATCCCGGAAACGCCTCGGGCACCGAAGAGATGCGCCTGACCGCGCGACTCCCAGATCACCGATGTGTTGACGAAGGCGCCGGCCTCGATGGTCTTGAACGGGTAGACGCGCACATTGCCCTGGACGATCGATTCCTCGCCGATCAGGCACTCGTCGCCGATGACGGCGCCGTCCTCGATCCGTGCGGCCCGCATGATGTCGGTGTTCTTACCGATCACGCAGCCGCGCAGATTGCTGTGCTGCCCGATGTACACGTTGTCGTGAATGACGGCACGGTGCAGAAATGCGCCGCTCTTCACGACCACGTTCGACCCGACGACGGTGTGCTCGCGAATTTCGACATCGGCTTCGACTTTTGCGTAGTCCCCGATGTAGAGCGGCCCGCGCAGCACAGCGTCCGGATGGACCTCGGCGCCTTCCGCCACCCATACGCCGGGCGAGATCTCGAAGCCGTCGAGTTCGACGTCGACCTTGCCTTCGAGGACGTCCGCCTGGGCCTTCACATAGCTCTCGTGGGTGCCCACGTCCTCCCAGTAGCCCTCGGCGATGTAGCCGTAGATCGGCTTGCCTTCCTTCATGAGCTGCGGGAAGACATCACCGGACCAGTCCACCGGCACATCGGCCTCGACATAGTCGAAGACCTCGGGCTCCATGACGTAGATGCCGGTGTTCACGGTGTCCGAGAAGACCTGGCCCCAGGTCGGCTTTTCGAGGAACCGCTCGACCTGCCCGTGCTCGTCCACGATGGTGATGCCGAATTCGAGAGGATTCGGCACCCGGGTGAGGCACACCGTGACCAGTGCGCCCTTTTCCTTGTGGAACGAGATGAGATCGGTCAGGTCGAAGTCGGTGAGAGCGTCCCCGGAGATGACGAGAAACGCGTCGTCCTTCAGCGCCTCTTCGGCATTCTTCACGCTCCCCGCGGTGCCGAGTGGCTTCTCCTCGTTGGCATAAGTGAGCTCCATTCCCAGCTCTTCGCCGTCACCGAAATAGTTCTTGACGAGGGAGGCCAGGAACTGGACGGTTACGACCGTCTCAGTGAGCCCATGCCGCTTCAGCAAGCGCAGCACATGCTCCATGATCGGCCTATTGGCCACCGGCAGGAGTGGCTTGGGCATGCTCGAGGTCATGGGGCGAAGTCGCGTACCTTCGCCGCCAGCCATCACGACGGCCTTCATGTCGGAAGCGTCCTCCTTGAAGAGACGACGGTCCAGCCGACTTCACCCGTCCGGGCAGGTCCTTCTCCATGTCACGTCGGACCGGCGGACTCTGCACAGCTCTGTGCAAACGGCTCAATCGGCCACGGCATCAGCCTTGACGAGTCGGCGGACCTGAACCACGTAGAGGATCCCTGCCCACCAATACAGAGTTGTACCCCATCCTGCGAACGCCCATCCGAAGACTTCGGCAAGTGACGCAAGCCACGTGTTTCCGTCACTGAGCAGCAGGAGCGGGAACGCATACATCAAGTTGAAGGTAGCGGCCTTGCCCAGGAAGTTCACCTGGGGAGGCGGATAGCCGTGCCGGCGGAGGATTCCCACCATCACCAGGAGCATCAACTCCCGTGCCAAAAGGGCCAGGGTCAGCCAGAGTGGCAGGATCTCGCGCCAGGTCAGGCCCACCAGGGTGGAAAGGATGTAAAGCCGGTCGGCGGCAGGGTCGAGGATCCGTCCCAGGCTGCTGATCTGGTTCCAGCGGCGGGCCAGCTTCCCGTCCAGATAGTCGCTGACCCCGCTCAGCGCCAGCACCAGCAGTGCCCATCCGTCGGCCTTCGGGCCGCCGAACTCGGGCAGCAGGATCAGCCACAGGAACAGCGGTACGCCAAGTAGGCGAGCCATGCTGAGGATGTTGGGGATGGTGAGTACCCGGTCGGTCTGAACACGGGTCTCCTGGACCTCCACCCGGGGGCCTCCTGTGCCGAACGTACCAACGATGCCCCATGACCTTACCCTCAGGCGGATACGGGGTATACACAGGGGTCGTCGCCCATGGGCCCTGGAACGCAGAAAAGCCCCGGACCAGTACCTGGTCCGGGGCTTTCCCCACAATTTGTTCGGCGGTGTCCTACTCTCCCACAGGGTCCCCCCTGCAGTACCATCGGCGCTGAAAGGCTTAGCTTCCGGGTTCGGAATGTAACCGGGCGTTTCCCTAACGCTATGACCACCGAAACTCTATGAAGATGTGAACTGGCCGACCACGGGGTGGTCTCGGCGTGTTCGTTACTTCAGAACTAACACAGTGGACGCGAGCAACTGAGGACAAGCCCTCGGCCTATTAGTACCGGTCAACTCCACCCATTACTGGGCTTCCATATCCGGCCTATCAACCCAGTCGTCTACTGGGAGCCTTACCCTCTCTAGGAGGTGGGAGTCCTCATCTCGAAGCAGGCTTCCCGCTTAGATGCTTTCAGCGGTTATCCCTCCCGAACGTAGCCAACCAGCCATGCCCTTGGCAGGACAACTGGCACACCAGAGGTTCGTCCGTCCCGGTCCTCTCGTACTAGGGACAGCCCTTCTCAAGACTCCTACGCGCACAGCGGATAGGGACCGAACTGTCTCACGACGTTCTAAACCCAGCTCGCGTACCGCTTTAATGGGCGAACAGCCCAACCCTTGGGACCGACTCCAGCCCCAGGATGCGACGAGCCGACATCGAGGTGCCAAACCATCCCGTCGATATGGACTCTTGGGGAAGATCAGCCTGTTATCCCCGGGGTACCTTTTATCCGTTGAGCGACGGCGCTTCCACAAGCCACCGCCGGATCACTAGTCCCGACTTTCGTCCCTGCTCGACCCGTCGGTCTCACAGTCAAGCTCCCTTGTGCACTTACACTCAACACCTGATTACCAACCAGGCTGAGGGAACCTTTGGGCGCCTCCGTTACTCTTTAGGAGGCAACCGCCCCAGTTAAACTACCCATCAGACACTGTCCCTGATCCGGATCACGGACCCAGGTTAGACATCCAGCACGACCAGAGTGGTATTTCAACGACGACTCCACCCATACTGGCGTATGAGTTTCACAGTCTCCCACCTATCCTACACAAGCCGAACCGAACACCAATATCAAACTGTAGTAAAGGTCCCGGGGTCTTTCCGTCCTGCTGCGCGAAACGAGCATCTTTACTCGTAGTGCAATTTCACCGGGCCTATGGTTGAGACAGTCGAGAAGTCGTTACGCCATTCGTGCAGGTCGGAACTTACCCGACAAGGAATTTCGCTACCTTAGGATGGTTATAGTTACCACCGCCGTTTACTGGCGCTTAAGTTCTCAGCTTCGCCCCACCGAAATGGAGCTAACCGGTCCCCTTAACGTTCCAGCACCGGGCAGGCGTCAGTCCGTATACATCGCCTTACGGCTTCGCACGGACCTGTGTTTTTAGTAAACAGTCGCTTCTCGCTGGTCTCTGCGGCCACCCCCAGCTCAGAGTGCAAGACTCATCACCGGACATGGCCCCCCTTCTCCCGAAGTTACGGGGGCATTTTGCCGAGTTCCTTAACCATAGTTCACCCGAACGCCTCGGTATTCTCTACCTGACCACCTGAGTCGGTTTAGGGTACGGGCCGCCATGAAACTCGCTAGAGGCTTTTCTCGACAGCATAGGATCATCCACTTCACCACAATCGGCTCGGCATCAGGTCTCAGACTATGTGCACGACGGATTTGCCTACCGTGCGTCCTACACCCTTACCCCGGGACAACCACCGCCCGGGCTGGACTACCTTCCTGCGTCACCCCATCACTTACCTACTACAGATCTGGACCGGCGGCTCCACCACTCCCCCTCACTCCGAAGAGATCAGGGGCGGCTTCACGGCCTTAGCATCGTCTGATTCGATATTGGGCGTTTCAAAGCGGGTACCGGAATATCAACCGGTTGTCCATCGACTACGCCTGTCGGCCTCGCCTTAGGTCCCGACTTACCCTGGGCAGATCAGCTTGACCCAGGAACCCTTAGTCAATCGGCGCACACGTTTCCCACGTGTGTATCGCTACTCATGCCTGCATTCTCACTCGTGAACCGTCCACAACTCGCTTCCGCGGCTGCTTCACCCGGCACACGACGCTCCCCTACCCATCACAGCGGGCGTTGGCCCTCATGCTGCAATGACACGACTTCGGCGGTACGCTTGAGCCCCGCTACATTGTCGGCGCGGAATCACTTGACCAGTGAGCTATTACGCACTCTTTCAAGGGTGGCTGCTTCTAAGCCAACCTCCTGGTTGTCTCTGCGACTCCACATCCTTTCCCACTTAGCGTACGCTTAGGGGCCTTAGTCGATGCTCTGGGCTGTTTCCCTCTCGACCATGGAGCTTATCCCCCACAGTCTCACTGCCGCGCTCTCACTTACCGGCATTCGGAGTTTGGCTAAGGTCAGTAACCCGGTAGGGCCCATCGCCTATCCAGTGCTCTACCTCCGGCAAGAAACACACGACGCTGCACCTAAATGCATTTCGGGGAGAACCAGCTATCACGGAGTTTGATTGGCCTTTCACCCCTAACCACAGGTCATCCCCCAGGTTTTCAACCCTGGTGGGTTCGGTCCTCCACGAAGTCTTACCTCCGCTTCAACCTGCCCATGGCTAGATCACTCCGCTTCGGGTCTAGAGCGTGCAACTCAATCGCCCTGTTCGGACTCGCTTTCGCTACGGCTTCCCCACACGGGTTAACCTCGCTACACACCGCTAACTCGCAGGCTCATTCTTCAAAAGGCACGCAGTCACGACGCACCGAGCAAGCTCGATGCGCGACGCTCCCACGGCTTGTAGGCACACGGTTTCAGGTACTATTTCACTCCGCTCCCGCGGTACTTTTCACCATTCCCTCACGGTACTATCCGCTATCGGTCACCAGGGAATATTTAGGCTTAGCGGGTGGTCCCGCCAGATTCACACGGGATTTCTCGGGCCCCGTGCTACTTGGGAATAACTCAAACGAGCCGTTGATGTTTCAGCTACGGGGGTCTTACCCTCTACGCCGGACCTTTCGCATGTCCTTCGCCTACATCAACGGTTTCTGACTCGTCTCATCGCCGGCAGACGATGAAAGAGATATCCCACAACCCCGCATGCGCAACCCCTGCCGGGTCTCACACACATACGGTTTGGCCTCATCCGGTTTCGCTCGCCACTACTCCCGGAATCACGGTTGTTTTCTCTTCCTGAGGGTACTGAGATGTTTCACTTCCCCTCGTTCCCTCCACACTGCCTATGTGTTCAGCAGCGGGTGACAGCCCATGACGACTGCCGGGTTTCCCCATTCGGAAACCCCCGGATCAAAGCCTGGTTGACGGCTCCCCGGGGACTATCGTGGCCTCCCACGTCCTTCATCGGTTCCTGGTGCCAAGGCATCCACCGTGCGCCCTTAAAAACTTGGCCACAGATGCTCGCGTCCACTGTGCAGTTCTCAAGCAACGACCAGCCACCCACCACCCCGCCCTTCTAGGACGAGTTCACTGGGGCCGGCATCGCGAAGGGCGAGCTCACGCTCGCACCCTCAGACACCCAACAGCGCGCCCGGCACAACCAGTCGAGACTCTGCGTTCCACGCCGAAGCAGTACTAACAGTCCTCATCCTGATCGTGCCGAATAATCAACGTTCCACCCTTGAGCAAACCACCGTCGGACATTCGCCGACGTAGTGGCTCTGGACCCCCGGGCAAGCCCGGCGGCCTAGAAGCTCCTTAGAAAGGAGGTGATCCAGCCGCACCTTCCGGTACGGCTACCTTGTTACGACTTCGTCCCAATCGCCAGTCCCACCTTCGACAGCTCCCTCCCACAAGGGGTTGGGCCACCGGCTTCGGGTGTTACCGACTTTCGTGACGTGACGGGCGGTGTGTACAAGGCCCGGGAACGTATTCACCGCAGCAATGCTGATCTGCGATTACTAGCAACTCCGACTTCATGGGGTCGAGTTGCAGACCCCAATCCGAACTGAGACCGGCTTTTTGAGATTCGCTCCGCCTCGCGGCATCGCAGCTCTTTGTACCGGCCATTGTAGCACGTGTGCAGCCCAAGACATAAGGGGCATGATGACTTGACGTCGTCCCCACCTTCCTCCGAGTTGACCCCGGCGGTCTCCTGTGAGTCCCCATCACCCCGAAGGGCATGCTGGCAACACAGGACAAGGGTTGCGCTCGTTGCGGGACTTAACCCAACATCTCACGACACGAGCTGACGACAGCCATGCACCACCTGTACACCGACCACAAGGGGGCGACCATCTCTGGCCGTTTCCGGTGTATGTCAAGCCTTGGTAAGGTTCTTCGCGTTGCGTCGAATTAAGCCACATGCTCCGCTGCTTGTGCGGGCCCCCGTCAATTCCTTTGAGTTTTAGCCTTGCGGCCGTACTCCCCAGGCGGGGAACTTAATGCGTTAGCTGCGGCACCGACGACGTGGAATGTCGCCAACACCTAGTTCCCAACGTTTACGGCGTGGACTACCAGGGTATCTAATCCTGTTCGCTCCCCACGCTTTCGCTCCTCAGCGTCAGTAATGGCCCAGAGATCCGCCTTCGCCACCGGTGTTCCTCCTGATATCTGCGCATTTCACCGCTACACCAGGAATTCCGATCTCCCCTACCACACTCTAGCCTGCCCGTATCGAATGCAGACCCGGGGTTAAGCCCCGGGCTTTCACATCCGACGTGACAAGCCGCCTACGAGCTCTTTACGCCCAATAATTCCGGACAACGCTTGCGCCCTACGTATTACCGCGGCTGCTGGCACGTAGTTAGCCGGCGCTTCTTCTGCAGGTACCGTCACTTTCGCTTCTTCCCTGCTGAAAGAGGTTTACAACCCGAAGGCCGTCATCCCTCACGCGGCGTCGCTGCATCAGGCTTTCGCCCATTGTGCAATATTCCCCACTGCTGCCTCCCGTAGGAGTCTGGGCCGTGTCTCAGTCCCAGTGTGGCCGGTCGCCCTCTCAGGCCGGCTACCCGTCGTCGCCTTGGTGGGCCATCACCCCACCAACAAGCTGATAGGCCGCGGGCTCATCCTTCACCGCCGGAGCTTTCAACCCTCTCCCATGCGGAAGAGAGTGGTATCCGGTATTAGACCCCGTTTCCAGGGCTTGTCCCAGAGTGAAGGGCAGATTGCCCACGTGTTACTCACCCGTTCGCCACTAATCCACCCCGAAGGGCTTCATCGTTCGACTTGCATGTGTTAAGCACGCCGCCAGCGTTCGTCCTGAGCCAGGATCAAACTCTCCGTGAATGCTTCCCGGTAATCCGGGTGAACACCACGAGAGCGGTGCGACCAAGAGGAATGGTCCCGGTCGCACACAGCGTCCTCGCTGTGTCGCCTACCCGCCACATGGGCCGGTAGGACTTTTCAAAGGAACCTCATCTCCACGATGGGAGACGGGGTATCAACTAATCTGGCGTTGATTTTTGGCACGCTGTTGAGTTCTCAAGGAACGGACGCTTCCTTCGTACTCACCCGCAGAACATTCTCTGGGGCTTTCCTCCGGGCGCTTCCCTTCGTGTTTCCAGCTTAGCAGATCCGATTTCCGTTTCTGCCACCCGCTGGAGCGGGCTGCCGGGCCGTTCTACCGCTTTCGCGATTTCCCTTTCCGGGCTTCGGAACTCTATCAGCCTTTTTCCGTCCGTCTGACCAACCACGTCTGCGGGCATGCAGAGGTGTAGACCAGTTACGATGTCGGGGCTTGATAGGTGCTGCCGACCCATGACGCGTAGTCGCGTCGTGGCCAGGCAGGGGTACGACAGTACATGTCGCCGGTAGACGAGGCAAATCGTTTCCGGAGCCCTCCAGGTCCGCCCAACTGGTAGCTCTCGCACGGAACCTGGACTTCCTATGACATACGCTTCTGAACAGTACGCCGTCCAGGACAGGCAGTGACGGCGACAGTTGAATCTCCACCCCCTGGGAGGCCCCCCATGACAACCGTGACGTCGCCTGTGGCCGGCCGTGCCATCGGGCTTGCCGCTGTGCCCGATCCGGTGTTCTCCGGTGCGATGGTCGGCCCCGGTACCGCGATCGATCCCGTACGTGAACCGTCCGAGGCCGTGTCTCCCGTGGATGGCATCGTTGTCTCCCTGCACCCGCACGCTTTCGTCGTCGTCGACTCCGAGGGGCACGGAGTGCTGACCCACCTCGGCATCGACACGGTGCAGCTCAATGGGGAGGGCTTCGAGCTCCTCATCAACAAGGGCGACACCGTGACCCGTGGCCAGGCCGTCGTGCGCTGGAACCCCGTCGCCGTCGAGGCGGCCGGCAAGTCCCCAATCTGCCCCGTCGTGGCGCTCGAGGCCTCGGCCGACGCACTGGCCGGTGTCCGTGAGGACGGCGACGTGAAGTCCGGCGACGAGCTGTTCAGCTGGCAGTGACCGCTCCGTCGTAGAGACGGGTTCGCCGTCGTGGAGACGGGCCAGTGGTAGATCCATCGCGGCGGCTGGGACCGCCGCACAATCGGAGACGGGTGAAATGGAGACAACGCTGCGAGGCGTCGGCGTGAGCCACGGGGTGGCGATCGGCGAGGTTCGGCACATGGGCACGGCGGTTCTGGAACCGCCGGCCAAGCAGATCCCGGTGGAGGACGCCGAGCGCGAGCAGGGGCGCGCCAGGCACGCCGTCGACGCTGTGGCCGCCGATCTTGTCGCGCGCGGCAATCTGGCCGGCGGCGAGGCTCAGCACGTGCTCGAGGCGCAGGCCATGATGGCCCAGGACCCGGAGCTCATGGCGGATGTCGACCGGCGCATCGCCGTCGGCAGCACGGCCGAGCGCGCCGTGTACGACGCCTTCGCCGCGTACCGGGCTCTGCTGGCGGGTGCCGGTGAGTACCTGGCCGGGCGTGTGGCCGACCTCGACGACGTACGGAACCGGATCGTGGCGCGCCTGCTGGGTGTGCCGATGCCGGGTGTGCCGGACAGCGACGAGCCCTACGTACTGATCGCGCGGGACCTCGCTCCCGCGGACACGGCGCTGCTCGACCCGACGCTGGTGCTCGGCTTCGTCACCGAGGAGGGCGGGCCGACCAGCCACAGCGCAATTCTGGCGCGGGCCCTCGGGGTCCCGGCCGTCGTGGCGCTGCCGGGCGCCTGTGAGCTGGCCGAGGGCACGGTCGTCGCGGTGGACGGCAGTACGGGTGAGATCTTCGTGGAGCCGAGCGGCGAGCGGCGAGCGAAGCTGACCGAGGCGGCCGCGGCGCGGAAGGCCGCGCTCGCGGCGTCCACCGGTCCGGGTGCGACGTCCGACGGGCACAAGGTGCCCCTGCTGGCGAACGTCGGCGGTCCTGCGGACGTCCCGGCGGCGGTGGCCGCCGGGGCCGAGGGGGTCGGTCTGTTCCGCACCGAGTTCCTCTTCCTCGACGACAGCAAGCAGGCGCCGTCGGAGGCCAAGCAGGTCGAGGCCTACCGGAAGGTGCTGGAGGCGTTCCCCGAGGGCCGGGTGGTCGTGCGGGTGCTGGACGCGGGTGCGGACAAGCCGCTCGACTTCCTGACGCCCGCGGACGAGCCGAACCCGGCGCTGGGTGTGCGCGGGCTGCGCACTCTGCTCGACCATCCCGACGTTCTGCGGACGCAGCTGACCGCGCTGGCCAAGGCTGCCGAGGGACTGCCCGTCTACCTCGAGGTCATGGCGCCGATGGTTGCGGACCGCACGGACGCGAAGGCGTTCGCGGACGCGTGCCGTGCGGCGGGGCTGAACGCGAAGTTCGGCGCGATGGTCGAGATTCCGTCCGCCGCGCTGCGGGCGCGCTCGGTGCTGCAGGAGGTGGAGTTCCTGTCGCTGGGCACGAACGACCTGGCGCAGTACACCTTCGCGGCCGACCGGCAGGTGGGTGCGGTGTCGCGGCTGCAGGACCCGTGGCAGCCCGCGCTGCTCGACCTCGTGGCGCTGTCCGCGGATGCGGCCAAGGCCGAGGGCAAGAGCTGTGGTGTCTGTGGTGAGGCGGCGTCGGATCCGCTGCTGGCCTGTGTGCTGACCGGTCTGGGGGTCACCTCTCTCTCGATGGGCGCGGCGTCGATTCCGTATGTGCGGGCGACGCTGGCGAAGTACACGCTGGCTCAGTGCGAGCGTGCGGCCGCCGCGGCGCGTGCCGCGGACACCGCCGAGGAGGCGCGGCTCGCCGCGCAGGCGGTGTTGTCCGGGGAGTGACCTGACGGCCGGTGTGTGGAGGGGCTTCCCGCCTGTGCGGCGGGGAGCCCCTTTTCCGTTCCCCAGGGTCAGTCGCCGAGGTCGAAGCCCGCGCAGTACTGGACGCCGGGCTCCGGGGAGAGTGGCTCTCCGGTGTCCGCGTCCGTGCAGTAGGCGCTGAAGACCTCGCCCTCGGTGAGCGGGACGAGACGGCCGTGGTGGAGTCGCCAGCCGTGGAGCCGGTCGGGGGCGTCGGGCGCGGACGTCCTGAGCACGACGCCTCCGGGGCTGCCGAGAGCGATGCCGACGGCGAGGACCGTGGCGAATTCGGCGCCTTCGGTGGGGTCGAGCTCGGCCGGTGCGCTGGCGTCGCGTGTGGTGGTGTGGAGGACCGCCAGGAGTTGGTCCTCCGTGGCGGGGACGCTGCACACGAGGTGGTGGGTCCCCGGGCCCGCGCCGGCGAGAAGAGCGAGCAGCAGCTGTGAGGCGCGCTCGAACGCGGAGCGGCCGAGGTCCTCGCCGCAGTCCGTGCAGCCGCCGAGGTCACCGAGCAGGCCGGTGGCGTACTGCCATGTGGCGTGGCGGACGGAGAGGTTGACGAGCAGCGGAACGAGGTCGTCGATCGGCTGGCCGGTGTAGGCGACGGCGGCGCCGGCCGCCGCGACCTCCGCGGTGTAGCGGCCGCGGCTGGCGGAGGAGTCCGGGTCGAGTCCGCGCTCCGTGCAGAAGGCGGCGAAGTCCTCCGGGTCGAACAGGGCTACCGCGGTGTGCCCTCCCTGTTCGGACAGTCCTCTGAGCAGGCCCTCGACGTGGTGGAGATAGTCGGGATGGTCGTCGAAGGCGAAGCTCCGGTATCGGCGCATGGCCGCGAAGTCGTGGTCGTCGGCCAGGAGGCCGACGGTGGACGCCACGTCACGGCGCAGTGCTCGCCGCATGGACTGCCGCTTGGTCCTGGTGCGCGTCTTGTTCCTGGTGTGGGTCATGAATCCCCCTGGTCCCCGTGAGCGCTGTTGATCAGTGCTCACTCACCGTAACCGTGAGCACTGACAACGTGACGTCGCGGGGTCCGTCGGCGGGGATCAGCCTCGGTTGCGGGCCAGGTCCTCGTAGAAGTGCAGCAGGTCGAGGTTGTCGACCGAGCCGGGGTTGACGGCCTTGGCGAGGGCGGTGCCCTGGAGGAGGCGCTTGACCGGGACCTCGATGCGCTTGCCGGTGAGGGTGTGGGGGATGCCAGGGACCTCGATGATGTCGTCCGGGACGTGGCGTGGGGAGAGCTGTTCGCGGATGGTCTGCTTGATGCGGGCGCGCAGGGCCTCGTCGAGGACGGCGTCGGGTGCGAGGTGGACGAAGAGCGGCATCCAGTAGCCGCCGTCCGGTTCTTCGAGGCCGATGACGAGGGATTCGCGGATCTCGGGCAGCCGTTCCACGGCTTCGTAGATGTCGGCGGAACCCATGCGTACGCCCTGGCGGTTCAGGGTGGAGTCGGAGCGGCCGTGGATGACGACGGAGCCGTGGTCGGTGATGGTGATCCAGTCGCCGTGGCGCCAGACGCCGGGGAACATCTCGAAGTAGCTGTCGTGGTAGCGGCTGCCGTCGGGGTCGTTCCAGAAGTGGATCGGCATGGACGGCATGGGGTTGGTGACGACGAGTTCGCCGACCTCGCCGATCACGGGCTTGCCGTGCGGGTCCCAGGCCTGGAGGTCGGTGCCGAGGCAGGCCGCCTGGAGTTCGCCGATGTGGACGGGGAGGGTGGGGACGGCGCCGGCGAAGCAGCTGCAGACGTCCGTTCCGCCGCTGACGGAGGCGATCCACAGGTCCTCGCGGACCTCGTCGTGGAGCCAGCGGAAGCCGTCGGGCGGGAGCGGGGAGCCGGTGGTGGCGACGCACTGGACGCGGGAGAGGTCGTGGTCGCGGCCTGGGTGGACGCCGGCCTTGCGGCAGGCCATGACGTAGGCGGCGGAGGTGCCGAAGAGGGTGGCTCCGGTGCGTTCGGCGATGGCCCACTGGGCGCCGGTGTCGGGGTGACCGGGGCTGCCGTCGTACAGGATGACGGTGGTGCCGGTGAGCAGGCCGGAGACGAGGAAGTTCCACATCATCCAGCCGGTGGAGGTGTACCAGAAGAAGCGGTCGCCTGCGCCGAGGTCGCAGTGCAGGCCGAGCTGCTTGAAGTGTTCGAGGAGGATGCCGCCCTGGGACTGGACGATCGCCTTGGGGAGGCCGGTCGTCCCGGAGGAGTAGAGGACCCAGAGGGGGTGGTCGAAGGGGACCTGCTCGTAGACGGGCTCGGTGTCGGCGGAGGTCAGTTCGGACCAGTCGAGGGCGCCTTCGGGGGCCGGGGTGCCGAGCAGCGGGATGTGGACGACGGCACGGAGGGTGGGCAGTTCGCGGCGGAGCTCGGCGACGGTGTCGGTCCGGTCGTGTTCCTTGCCGCCGTAGCGGTATCCGTCGACGGTGAAGAGGACGACGGGTTCGACCTGCTGGAAGCGGTCGAGGACGCTGCGGGCGCCGAAGTCTGGGGCGCAGGAGGTCCATACGGCGCCGACGGCGGCGGTGGCGAGGAGGGCGGTCACGGCCTGCGGGATGTTGGGCAGGTAGCCGCTGACGCGGTCGCCGGGGCGTACGCCGAGGGCGCGCAGCCGCGCGGCGAGCGAGCCGACCTGGCGGCGCAGCTCGGTCCAGCTGATGGAGGCCGGGTCATGTGTTTCGTCCACATGGATGAGGGCCGGTTCGTGGGCGCGGGCGGGGTCATCGGCGGTGCGCAGGGCGTGCTCGGCATAGTTGAGCGTGGCGCCGGGGAACCACTGGGCGCCGGGCATGGTGCGGTCGGCGAGGACGCGCTCGTACGGGGTGGAGAACCGTACGTCGAACCAGTCGGCGACCGCCTGCCAGAAGGTGTCCAGCTCGCCGACGGACCAGCGGTGCAGCGCGGGGTAGCCGCCTTCGGCCGGGGCGCCGTACCGTTCGGCGGCCCAGGCCTGGAAGCGGGTGATCCGGGCGGCGGCGATGCGGTCGGCGTCCGGCTGCCAGAGGGGGGCAGGGTTCACTGCTGAGGTCATGGGGCGGCTCCCGGGCGGCGGTGTGGCTCTGCGCGTGGTCGGCAGGTGGTCGGCACGTGGTCTACGTGTGGTCCCCGCGCGGGGCGTGGGTGTGCTTTCGCGCGGCTGACAGGGACGATGCCATGTGATCGTCTTCCGCACCAGGGCTCGCCACCCATGGCGAACCGGCTGATTGTGTGCTCCCACCACGGGTGAACGGCAGTTGAACGATCCCCGCCAAGCCCCTGGTGGATGGCAGGCTGAGCAGCATGGACGGTCGTGAGCTGGTGCGTTCGGTAAGGGTCTTCGGGACGGTGCAGGGGCTGCGCGCCGCGCGTTCGGCGTGGCGCCGGAGACGTACGGACGCATGGGGCCTGCAGCCGCGAGGCGCGGAACGTGCGCGGGTGCCGGGCGCGGTGACCGGGGCCGAGCCGCTGCCGGGGGGAGGAATCGTCCGGTTCGCCCGTTCCGAGCTCCGGGTGCGGGTCACGGCCGCCGGCGTCGTCTTCTGGGGTTGGGACGGTGCGGAGCCCGAGCCGTCGTACGCCCTGGAGGGCGCGCCACCGGAGGCAGATCCCCGCGCCGAGCTGGAGCCCGACAAGGACGGCGGCTGGCGCATCGTGTCCGAACGGGTCACGGTGGCGGTGTCCCGGTACGGCGGGGTCGAGATCCGGACACCGGGCGGGGTCGTGCTCCGCAAGGATCTGCCGCCGCGTTGGTGGGAACCTGCTGACGGCGGGCCGTCGCGCTGGCTGCAGCGCAGCGAAGTCGCCGCGGACGCCCGCTTCTTCGGGCTCGGCGGCAGAGCGTCGGGACCGCGGCTGAGGGACGGCACGTACCGGCTGTGGAACACCGATCCGCGCGGACATTTCGGGCCGGGCGACGATCCGCTGTACATCACGATGCCGGTGCAACTGGTGGTCGCGGACGCCGGTACCCATCTGGCGTTCCTCGACAACTCGTGGGAGGGGCAGGTCACCCTGCGCGAGGGCGAGGAGGGTGCGGGCTCGGGCCACGACCGGCCGGGTACGAGTGAGGTCCGGATGGGAGGCGGGCCGCTGCGCTGCTGGGTGGTCGTGGGCACGCCGGCGCGTGTACTGCGCGGCTGGACGGCGCTCACGGGCGCTCCCGCACTCCCCCCGTCGTGGGCGCTGGGCCCGCAGCACGCGCGCTGGGGCTTCGGCAGTGAGAAGGAGGTCCGCCGGGTGGTGGCGGGCTACCGGGAACGAGGGCTTCCGCTTTCGGCGGTGCATCTGGACATCGACCACTACGACGAGCACCGGGTGTTCACCGTCGACCGTGAGCGTTTCCCGGACCTGCCCGGGCTCGCGAAGGAGCTGCGGGCGGACGGGGTGCGGCTGGTGTCGATCGTCGATCCCGCGGTGAAGGCGGAGCCCGGGTATGCCGTGTACGACGGTGGCGCCGCGACCGGTGCGTTCGTACGCGACGGGCGCGGCCGGGCGGTGCGCGGGGTGGTGTGGCCCGGCGAGTGTGTGTATCCGGACTTCACCGACGAGGCGGTCCGTGCCTGGTGGGGCGAGCTGTACGAGGAGCGGCTCGCCCAGGGCTTCGCCGGCGTGTGGCACGACATGAACGAGCCGGTGTCGTTCGCTCCGTTCGGCGACATGACGCTGCCCCGTTCCGCCCGGCACGCGCTGGAGGGCCGGGGAGGCGATCACCGCGAGGCCCACAACGTGTACGCGCTCGGGATGGCCCGGGCCGGCTACGAAGGGCTGCGGCGGCTCCGGCCCGGGGAGCGCCCGTTCCTGTTCTCCCGGTCCGGCTGGGCGGGGATGCAGCGGTACGGCGGGACCTGGTCCGGTGATGTGGCGACGGGCTGGCCGGGGCTGCGGGCGTCGCTGTCACTGGTGCTGGGGCTCGGCCTGTGCGGGGTGCCGTACTCGGGTCCCGATGTGGGCGGTTTCGACGGCAGACCTTCGCCGGAGCTGTTCCTGCGGTGGTTCCAGCTGGGTGCGTATCTGCCCCTGTTCCGTACGCATGCGGCGATCGACGCGGGGCGCAGGGAGCCGTGGGAGTTCGGGCCGCAGGTCCTCGGTCACGCCAAGGCGGCGCTGCTCGAACGGGAAAGGCTGCGCCCGTACTTCGTGACCCTGGCGCGGCTGGCGCACCTCACCGGGGCACCGTATGTGCGGCCGTTGTGGTGGGGGGCGCCCCGCGACCGGGCGCTGCGTGACTGCGAGGACGCCTTCCTGCTGGGTGACGCGCTGCTGGTGGCTCCGGTGCTGGAGCCCGGCGCGGACCGGCGGGCGGTGCGGCTGCCGCGGGGGCTCTGGTACGACACCGTGTCCGGCCGGGCGTACGAGGGGCCGGGGCAGGTGCTGCTGGACGCGCCGCTGTCGCGGATACCGGTGCTGGCGCGGGCGGGTGCGGTGGTTCCCGTACGCGGTGAGGACGGCGGCACCGAGCTGGAGGTGTGGGCGCCCGCGCCGGGGCGTACCGGAACGGGTGTGGTCGTCGAGGACTCGGCCGGGGTGTCGCCGCGCCCGGCGGTGGAGCGGTACGCGTCGCGGCTGGTGGACGGCCGGGTGGTGGTGGAGCGGGTGTCCGGCGCCGGTGCGGTGCGGGTGGAACGTCCGCTGCGGGTACGGGGCGAAGGCGGTGCTCAGGCGTAGCGGCCCGCGAACCAGTTCCGTACCGCCGTCGTGTGCAGGGGGAACGCCAGCTCCGCGGGTTCGTGGAGGACGTGCCAGCCCTCGGTCTCGTCGGTGGGGGCGGACGGCGGCAGTTCGGCCGCCGTCCGCAGCGGGAGCAGGCCGAAGAGGAGCAGATGTCCGCCGGGCGAGCTGAGGGCGTCGGCCAGCCGGACGTCCGCGTGCGCGGCCTCGATGCCGGTCTCCTCCCTCAGCTCCCGTACGACCGCGTGCTTCCAGTCCTCGGTCTGGTCGATGAACCCACCGGGCAGGGCGATCCCGCCGAGCTGCGGCTCGATGGTGCGGGTGATGACGACCAGTCCGGTGCCGTGCGTGGTGGTGACGGGCAGGAGTGCGACGGCGACGGGAAGCGGGTTGCGGTACGCGATGTCGCCACAGGCGGGGCAGCTGCGGGGCCAGGCGGTGGCGCCGGGGTAACGGGCACCGCAACTGGAGCAGTGGGAGTCCCTCACGGGGGTCCGGGGCGTGGACACGCGAACTGCTCCTCCTGCTCCGGCTGTTGCAGCGGTTCCCGCTGCTGCGGCGCTTGCCGGATCGGCAGCATCGGCGGAATCGGGCACGGGCTCGCGGGGCTCGGTCACACGCGGACTGTACGCGACGGCGGGCCCCGCGGCCCGTACGGTCAGGTCAGCGACCTGACCGACACCGGGAAGTCGAAGTAGGTGTCGGGGAACAGCTCCGGTTTGTGGGTGAAGTGCCACCACTCCTCGGGCAGGTTGACGAATCCCACGTCGGCGAGGGTGTTCTTGAGCAGTTGCCGGTTGGCGCGCTGCGTGCCCCGGATGCGTGGGTCCTCGGTGTGCGACAGGGTGTCGAAGCAGTCGAACCCGGTACCCATGTCCGCCGAGTTGTCCGGGAAGCGCTCCGACTGCGGGGCGTAGCAGGGGACGAGGGTTTCGCCGGGGACGTAGGGCCGGGTCTTCTTCGCCGGGAGGCGGACGACGGTGAGGTCGACGGTGCTGCCGCGGCTGTGGCCGGACTTCTCCGCGATATAGCCGTCCGCGAAGAGTCTCGACTTGTCGACGTGTGGATAGAACTCCGGCTTCATCCGCTCGTCGCCGAGGTCCTTGGCCCAGCGCACGAAGTGGTCGACGGCGCGCTGCGGGCGGTAGCAGTCGTAGACCTTGAGCGAGTAGCCCTGGAGCAGCAGCTTTCGCTGCGCCTCGTGGAGGGCCCGGGCGGCCGGGCGGGTGAGGATGCAGAGCGGCTGGCGGTAGCCGTCGATCCGTTCGCCCACGAAGTTGTGCGCGGTCGTGTAGCGCATCTCCTGGATGATCGTCGGATCCACGGCACGCAGTGCGACGAACTCCTCGGGAGCCTTGGGTTCGGAGGCGGCCCGGGCGGCGGGCGGGGCGGTGGCGGTGCCCGCGAGCAGGGCCACGGTGGTGAGGGTCAGGGCGGACAATGCGGTGGCGAGTCGTCTCATGCGCATCATGCGCACCGTCTACCAGGAACGGGCCGCCGGGACCACCCCCGTGGATCCCGGCCACCCGTTCATTCGTTCCGGACGCCGAACGGGCCTGTTCGGTTCTCGTTCCGGACGGGGGGTCGTCGTCGTTCGCGGGACCGTGGCACACTGGCCCCGTACCTGACGGATCGTCAGCTGACGCCGGAATCCCGGGAGTGGCCTTGGCGCGTACGCGTACACCAGTGGTGGCCGGCTGGTTCACCGAGCTCACCGAGGACGGCGACGGGCGGGAGTTCCGGCTGCTCGGCACGCGCTGCCCCGCCTGTTCCGCGGTGTTCTTCCCGCGTGAGGACTCCTTCTGCCGCAACCCCACCTGTGCGGGCGGCGAGCCGGAGGAGGTCCCGCTGTCGAAGCGCGGCCGTGTGTGGTCGTACACGGACGGCCGCTACCGGCCGCCGCCGCCGTACGTCTCCGACCCAGAGGCGGAATGGGAGCCCTACACGCTGGTCGCCGTCGAGCTCGCGGCAGAGGGGATGGTGGTCCTCGGGCAGGCGGCCCCCGGCGTGACCGTCGCGGACCTGAGCGTCGGCATGGAGGTCGAAGTGGTCCCCGGAATCCTTCACGAGGACGCCGAGACCGTCTGGACGACGTGGCACTGGAGCCCGGTGGAGGCGGACCGGTGAGCGACATCGCGGTGCTCGGGGCGGGCATGCACCCGTGGGGCAAGTGGGGCCGGAACTTCGTCGAGTACGGGACCGCCGCGGCACGTGCCGCGCTCGCCGATGCGGGCATCCGCTGGCAGGACGTCCAGTCGGTGGTGGGGGCCGACACGGTCCGCTGCGGCTACCCGGGCTATGTCGCGGGGGCCACCTTCGCGCAGGCCCTGGGCTGGCAGGGGGCGCGCGTCACCAGTGTGTACGCCGCCTGCGCGTCCGGGGCGCAGGCCGTGAACACGGCGAGGGCCCAGATCCTCGCGGGCATGGCCGATGTGGTGCTGGTGGTGGGCGCGGACTCCGCGCCGAAGGGGTTCTTCGCCCCTGCGGGCGGGGACCGTCCGGACGATCCGGACTGGCTGCGCTTCCGAGTGCTGGGAGCCACGAACCCGGCCTACTTCGCGCTGTACGCCCGCCGCCGCATGGCCCTGCACGGCGACACGGTGGAGGACTTCGCGCAGGTCAAGGTGAAGAACGCGGCGGCCGGGGCGCTCAATCCGTACGCCCGCTACCGCACGACGGTGACCGCCGAGCAGGTCGCCGCCTCGGCCGTCGTCGCCGATCCGCTGCGGCTCCTCGACATCTGCGCCACGTCGGACGGTGGCGCCGCTCTGGTGCTGTCGAGCATGGAGTACGCCCGTCGGCACGGCGTGCCCGATCCGGTCCGTGTCCGAGCCGTCTCGACCGTGACCCCCACCTACCCGAGGACCGTGCTCGACCTCCCCGACATCGCCACGGACTCGGCGGTCGCCACGGACTCGGCGGTCGCCATGGACCCGTCGCCGCCTGGTTTCCGGGCGGCGATCGCGCACGCCGCCTACGAGGAGGCCGGACTCGGGCCCGAGGACCTGGCGCTCGCCGAGGTGTACGACCTGTCCACGGCACTGGAGCTGGAGTGGTACGAGGACCTCGGGCTGTGCGGCGTCGGTGAGGGCGCGAAGCTGGTGCGGGAGGGCGCGACGGCGCTCGGTGGCCGGCTGCCGGTCAACGCGAGCGGTGGGCTGGCCTCGTTCGGCGAGGCCGTCCCCGCACAGGCCATCGCCCAGGTGTGCGAGCTGACCTGGCAGTTGCGCGGCAACGCAGGGGAACGCCAGGTCGCCGGGGCCCGGGCCGGAATCACCGCGAACCAGGGGCTCTTCGGCCATGGCTCGGCGGTCGTCGCCGTCCGGTGACCGATCGCCGGCCCGGGGGTGACCGACCGCCCGGCCCGGGTTGGCGTTCCCCTGTGACGAGTCCGGCACGTGCCGTGAACTGGGCGTGCTGTCGGCGACCTTGACGGGGCAGTAACCCAAGGGAAAACTGCCTCTTCGTCCGCGCCGGTGCCTTCGGCATCACCGCGGTCCGGCACGCTCACCACGCTCGTCACGGACGCCGAGCACGGCATGGGGCATCCCTGTGATCCGCCCTGCCATCGGCTCCGTAGCCATGGGAACCACACCCAGCCCAGGAGCCGCCATGAGCAACGCAGACATCTTCCTCGGTGAGGTCATCGGGACAGCGATACTGATCCTTTTCGGCGCGGGTGTGTGCGCCGCGGTCACCCTGCACCACTCCAAGGCGAAGGCGTCCGGGTGGATCGTCATCGCCTTCGGCTGGGGTTTCGGCGTGCTGGCGGGCGCGTACACCGCGGCGCCGCTCTCCGGCGGCCATCTCAATCCGGCCGTGACCGTGGGCATCGCGGTCGACACCGGCGAGTGGGGCAAGGTGCCCCTGTACATCGCGGCCCAGCTGGTCGGGGCGGCACTCGGCGCCGTACTGGCCTGGCTGGCCTACTACGCGCAGTTCCAGGCGAACGCCGACCTCACGCACGCCCAGCCGACGCTCGGAATCTTCTCGACCGCCCCGGAGATCCGCAAGCCGGTCGCGAACCTGGTCACCGAGATCGTCGCGACCATCGGTCTGGTGCTGCCGATCCTCGCCTTCGGCCGGAACGCCGGCATCGGAATCGGCCCGATCCCCGGCGAGGCCGCCGGAATCTATGGCTCCGGGATCTCGGTCCTGCTGGTGTCGCTGCTCGTCGTCGGCATCGGCCTGTCGCTCGGCGGGCCGACCGGATACGCCATCAACCGGGCCCGCGACCTGGGGCCACGCCTCGTCCACACGCTTCTGCCGATCCCCAACAAGGGGACGTCCGACTGGGGTTATGCCTGGATTCCCGTGACCGGACCCCTCGTCGGCGGACTCCTCTCGGGCATCGTCTTCAACGCAGTGTTCTGACCATGAAACCGGGGGCCCGGCCCCCAGACCCAAAGGGACGTCATGACGGACACCTCCCAGAAGTACGTCGCCGCCATCGACCAGGGCACCACGTCCAGCCGCTGCATCATCTTCGACCAGGACGGCGCGATCGTCGCCGTCGACCAGCGGGAGCACCGTCAGATCTTCCCCAGGCCCGGCTGGGTGGAGCACGACGCCACCGAGATCTGGTCCAAGGTCCAGGCGGTGGTCGCGGGAGCGCTCGCCAAGGCAGGGCTGCGGGCCGCACAGCTGAGCGCGCTCGGCATCACCAACCAGCGCGAGACGACGGTGCTGTGGGACCGGGCGACCGGAAAGCCCGTGCACAACGCGATCGTCTGGCAGGACACCCGGACAGCGGCGCTGTGCACGGAACTCGGCGGCACGGACGGGCAGGACCGATTCCGCGAGACGACCGGACTGCCGCTCGCCAGCTACTTCTCCGGTCCCAAGGCGGCCTGGCTGCTGGACCATGTGCCGGGGCTGCGGGGGCGGGCCGAGCGCGGGGAGATCGCGTTCGGCACCATCGACTCCTGGCTGATCTGGAATCTGACCGGCGGCACGGAGGGCGGCGTCCACGTCACGGACGTCACCAACGCCTCCCGCACCATGCTGATGAACCTGGAGACCCTGCAGTGGGACTCCTCGATCCTCGCCGCGATGAACGTGCCGGAGGCGGTCCTCCCGGAGATCAGGTCCTCGGCCGAGGTGTACGGGACGGCCGTCGGCCAGCTCGAAGGCGTACCGGTCGCCTCCGCACTCGGCGACCAGCAGGCCGCGATCTTCGGCCAGGCCTGCTACGACACGGGCACGGCGAAGAACACGTACGGCACGGGGAGTTTCCTCCTGCTCAACACGGGAAGCCGGCCGGTCCCGTCCAAGAGCGGTCTCATCACGACCCTCGGCTACAAGATCGGCGACTCGGACCCGGTCTACTGCCTCGAAGGCTCCATCGCGATCACCGGCGCCCTGGTGCAGTGGTTCCGCGACCAGTTGGGGATCATCCGCAGCGCCGACGAGATCGAGACACTCGCGGCGAGCGTCGACGACAACGGTGGCGCGTACATCGTCCCGGCGTTCTCCGGTCTCTACGCGCCCTACTGGCGCGCCGACGCCCGCGGCGTCATCACGGGTCTGACGAGATACGTCACCAAGGCCCATCTGGCGCGGGCGGTGCTGGAGGCCACGAGCTGGCAGACGCGTGAGGTGGTCGACGCGATGTACCAGGACTCGGGGGTGCCGATCACCACGCTGAAGGTCGACGGCGGGATGACCGCGAACCAGCTGCTCATGCAGCATCAGGCGGATGTGCTGGGCGTACCGGTGATCCGGCCGAAGGTGTCCGAGACGACCTGTCTCGGTGCGGCGTACGCGGCCGGCCTCGCCACCGGTGTCTGGGGCGGGCTGGACGAGTTGAAGGCCCACTGGCAGCGAGATGTGGAGTGGTCGCCCCGCATGGCCGCGGACGTCCGCGAGCGGGAGTACGACAACTGGCGCAGGGCGGTGGAGCGGAGCTTCGGCTGGCACAAGGAGGACGGTGCGTGAACCGCCCGGACGGCGGGTCCAACCGGCGGGACGGTGCGTGAACGCCGTTCGAAGGCCGTTTCGTACGGCCCCATGAACCACGGCCCGTACCCCTGTCGGTGGGGGTACGGGTCGTGTCGTCCGTCCGCCCGTCAGGTGGTCGCGGGCTCGCGTTCCCTGGTGGAGCGCACCAGGGCGTTCTCCACGACCGCCACCAGCACGGCCTTGACCGACTCCCGGTCCCGCGCGTCGCACATCATCAGCGGCACCTCGGGGTCGAGGTCGAGGGCGGCCCGTACGGTGTCCGTGGGGAACCGGTCGGCGTCCTCGAAGCAGTTGACCCCCACGGTGAACGGGATCCCGCGGCGTTCGAAGTAGTCGATGGCCGCGAAGGAGTCCTCCAGGCGGCGGGTGTCGGCGAGGACGACCGCGCCGAGCGCACCCTGCGCCAGCTCGTCCCAGAGGAACCAGAAGCGGCCCTGGCCCGGGGTGCCGAAGAGATAGAGGACGAGGTCCTCGCGCAGCGTGATCCGGCCGAAGTCCATGGCGACCGTGGTGGTGTTCTTGGACTCGACGCCTTCGAGGTCGTCCACGGGCCGGCCGGCCTCGCTCAGGGTCTCCTCGGTGCGCAGCGGTTTGATCTCGCTCACCGCGCCCACGAGGGTGGTCTTGCCCACCCCGAAGCCACCGGCGACAAGGATCTTCAGTGTCACCGGCTCCACCGGCGTCTCCTTGCGGCTAGAGCGCCCGAAGACCATTGATCACCTCGCGGAGAATACTCACGTCCGGCAGTTCGGCCGGCGGAACGGGACGGGTTACGTGGACCAGTTCCTCGTCGACGAGATCGCCCACGAGGACCCGCACCACCCCGACGGGGAGGTCCAGGCCCGCCGCGAGCTCGGCGATCGACTGGGGTGTGGTGCTGCAGCGTTCGACGATGTCGACGTGCTCCGGCGAGAGCGTCTGGTCCCGTCCGGGGTCGTCGGCGGCCGGTTCCGGCACGACCAGCGCGATCAGGTCCAGCCGGTGCCGCGCGCTGCTGCTCGTCCGGCCGCGGGTCATGGCGTACGGACGGACCACCGGTCCGGCTTCGTCGTCGAACCAGTGGTGCGATTGCCGGACCTGCTGTCTGGCGTCAGTCATGCCGCTCCACTCACCCTCCGGCGGCCAGTCCGGTGCGTGGTGCCGTGGCGAGGTGGGCGCCGACGCGCTTGACCATCAGCGTCATCTCGTACGCGACCAGGCCGACGTCGGAGTCGGCGTCGGACAGGACGGCGAGACAACTGCCGTCGCCCGCCGCGGTGACGAAGAGGAAGGCGTCGTCGAGCTCGACGACGGTCTGCCGCACCCGTCCCGCGTCGAAGTGGCGGCCCACGCCCTTGGCGAGGCTGTGGAACCCGGAGGCGACGGCGGCGAGATGCTCGCCGTCCTCGCGGGTGAGGTCCTTGGACGTACCGGTGGCGAGACCGTCGCTGGAGAGCACGAGGGCCTTGCGGATGGACCCGACCCGCTGGACCAGTTCGTCGAGGAGCCAGTTGAGCTCGCCAGTCGTGGTCGCGTCGGGTGCAGCGGCGTTCGGTGCGGTCATCGACCGTTCCCCTCCGGTGTCGTTCCTGGTGCTGTCTCGCCGGGGCCGGTGGCGTCCTCGGCGTTCTGACGGCGTCCGCGCTGCCATCCGCGTTGCAGCGAGGCCATGCGGTCGCGTACTTCTTCTGCGTCTCGTTCGACGTCCTGGACCTCGGCGGTGGCCGCGGCGCGCGTTTCGGCGGACCGCCCGGCGGAGGTCTCGCGCAGTTGCGGGGCGAGGCTGGCCTGACGGACGCGGCGGGGCAGTCCGCCCAGCGTCTGCCCGGCGGAGCCGCTCCCGGCGGCGGCACCGGCCCCGGCGCGGGTGCCGGAACCGGCCGCGGAGCCGGACCCGGCACCGGTGGCGGGCGCGGGACCTGCGTCGGCGCGCCAGGCCGGGGCGTCGCCGGGGCGCCCGGGGGCGTCGGCGACGGGCGGCCGGGTGCCCCTGAGCGGCACGGGGCCGGCGGCGGGACGGGGCACCGGGGTGTCGGGCGTATCCGAGGCGGGGGTCGCGCCGTCCGGCGTGTCCGCCGTCGGGGACGGGTGCGAGCGGCCCCGCTCGTCCACCCGGCGGCCGTGGTCGGCGATCAGGGTCGGCGGCTTGCGCCGCGGCAGCGGAATCGGGCCCGTGCCCGTACTGGTGGCGGAGCGGCGCGGACCGCTCCTCGGCCGCTCGGGCGTCTGGTCCGTGGCCTGCTGGTGCTGCTCGTCGGGCGGGCGCAGGAAGTCGCGGGCGCGGAACAGCCCGCCGCGCTCGCTCTCGGTGTCCTCGATGTCCGCCGCGGTGTCCGCCGCGGTGTTGATCGGGTCGGCCGTGTCGATCCGCTCGAAACCGCCGAGGGCGGGACGGTCCTCGAAGCCCGGCGCGCCGACGGGCGCCTCCAGCTCGACGGGTCCGTCGAGCACGGAGGATCCGGTCAGCCCCGTCGGCACCTGGGCGAGCGCGGCGAGCCGGCCGCCTTCGGAGCGGCCGCCGCCGTCCCGGGCTGCCGCGGCCGCGGCGCCCTTGCGGTCGAGTCGGAATCCCGTGCCCTCGGTGTCGGGGGCGTCGGTGAGCACCGTGGCAGGGATGAAGACGACCGCAGTGGTGCCTCCGTACGGCGACGGCTGCAGCGAGACCCGCACGTTCTGGCGCTGGGCGAGCCGGCTGACGACGAACAGGCCCAGCCGGTCGGTGTCGGAGAGCTCGAACTCGGGGGTCTCCGCGAGCCGCAGGTTCGCGTCGAGCAGCAACTCGGGGGTCATCCCGAGGCCCCGGTCGTGGATCTCCAGGGTGAAGCCGTTCGCGACCCGCTCGCCGTGCACCTGGACCCCCGTGTGCGGGGGCGAGAACACGGTCGCGTTCTCCAGCAGTTCGGCGATGAGGTGGGTGAGGTCGGAGACGGCGGGGCCGCCCACGCCGATGCGCGGCAGCCGCCGGACCTCGATGCGTTCGTAGTCCTCGACCTCGGCGACGGCCGCCCGCACCACGTCCATCAGCTGGATCGGCTTGCGCCACTGGCGGGAGGGGGCCGCGCCGGAGAGGATCACCAGGCCCTCGGCGTGCCGGCGCATACGGGTGGTGAGGTGGTCGAGCCGGAAGAGGTCCGCGAGCTCCTCGGCGTCCTCGGTGCGCCGCTCCATCGTGTCGAGGAGCGTGAGCTGACGGTGGAGCAGCACCTGGTTGCGGCGGGCGAGGTTGACGAAGACCTCGGAGACGCCGCGCCGCATGTCGGCCTGCCGGACGGCGGCCTCGACGGCGGCCCGCTGGAGCGTGTTGAGCGCCTGGCCGACCTGGCCGATCTCGTCCTTCTCGTAGTCGAGGTGCGGTGCCTCGGTCTCGACGTCGACGTGTTCGCCGGCGGCGAGCCTGCGCATCACGCTGGGAAGACGGACGCCCGAGACCTCGTGGGCCTCCTTGCGCAGCCGTGACAGCGTTCGGGCCAGATCGCGGCCGATGCGCACGGAGACGACGACGGAGACCAGGAGGGCGAGGAAGCCGAGCACGCCGGCGACGCCGGCCCTGACGAGGACGCTGTACGCGGCGGGCTCGACACGGTGCTGGTAGCGGTCGCCGGCCTCGGTGGACTGCTGGGCGAGATCGTCCAGGACCGGAGTGGCCAGCTGCTGCCACCGTGGCGAGTCGACGACGCGCGGCTTGTTGGTGGCGCCCGCGGCGAGCAGCTTCTCCTCGGCCTCGCGCAGCGGCTGGGTTTCGGGGCTCCGCCAGTACTGTTCGAGGATCTCGCGTTCGGACGAGGGCAGGACCTCGAGGTTGATCTCGTACAGGAGCTTGCGGTTGGCGGCGAGGTCCGAGACCGCGCGTATCTCGTCGGCGGTGACCTTGCCCGCGACCAATGAGGAGGTCACGAGCGCGTCCTCGCGGGAGAGCAGCTCGCGGGCGCGTACGACGCCGACGAGCGCCCGGTTCTGCTTCTCCAACTCGACGTCCTCCAGGGCGTGGAGGGAGGTGAGGAAGCTGTAGCAGGGATCGACGAGCCGGTTGTAGAACTCCAGTGCCTGGGCGCGGGTGATCGCGCTCTGTTCGACGTTGCGGCGCAGCGAGCCCAGTCCGTCGAGGGCGTCGACGAGCAGGGTGAGCCGGCGGGAGACGTCCGGGCTGATGGAGTCACGGACGCCGGAGTCCTGTGCGCTGGCGCGGATTTCGGCCACGGCCCTGTCGGTTTCCGCGCGCTGCCGCCGCAAGGTGATGAGGGCCTCGGCCTCCCGGGGGTCGGCGAGGTACACGAGGGTCTGGCGGCGTTCCTTCTGGATGACACGGACCGTGTCCTCGATCGGAAGGCCGACCTTCTCGCTGATGTAGCCGACGTCCAGCAGTTGCTTGGCCTCACGGCCGGTGAGTGCGGTGGCGAAGCCCCAGAGCGCGGTCAGGGACACGAGCGGCACAAGCAGCAACGCCACGATCTTCCGGCGGATCGACTTCCCGCGAAAGCGCATGGCCTCCCCCAGCTCGACCCGCGTGACAGGACGCGGGTGGTGATGTCCGCTTGGTGTGTGGTGCCTGGTCGGTGGTGTGCGTCAACAAACGGCGCGAGCCTACTACTGACACACAGACAACTCGAAGAGACGTCCGGACGATTTTCAGCCGCAGCTCGGCACGTTGATCATGGGTTGTCCTGGTATCCGGGGAGATGGCATTCCGCAGTGTGGTCTAGGACACGTGGGCAGAGCGCCCCGTTCGCTCCGTGCACGGATGGCTGGAATCCTTCGTTCTGAAGGGAATCTTCCGGGCCGGCCGATCGTCATTCCGTACGGGGAACAGGAGTTGCGGGAGATGGGGCCGTGCGCGAATGCGCACGGGTCGGCGGCGTAAACGGACCGGAGCCGGGCAGCCACCCTGCAGTCGGACATATGTGGGGAGTGAGCGCAGACCATGGGGACTGCGGACGAGACGGGTATGCAGCGGCCGCTCTGGGCGGACGAGCCGGTGGGGCGACGGCGGATGCCCGATCCGGTGCGTACGGCGGCCGTGCGCGCCGTGATCGTGACGGCGGTGACGATGATCCAGGCGATGGTGGCCTTCTTCTGCACACTGACGGGGTCGTGGCTGGCGTTCCCCATGCTTCTGAGCAGCGTGGGCAGCACGGTGGTCACGACCTGGGCGGTGCTGGACGTCTGGGTCACCCGCCAGGTGTGGAACCAGCGCAACGGCGTGGTGTCGGTGCCGAGCAGCACGGCGCGGCAGTTGCGGCGTGAGCGGCGGCGGGCACGGCGGACGGCCCGCGTCGCGGCACGGGAGGCCGCGCGGATACGGCGACGGGGCGCGGGCAGGCTGTCGCAGGCCTGAACTCCCGTGCCCCGGGGGGCGTGTTCGCCCAGGCCGCGTCTGACACGGCTCAGGGGCTCCGGTGCGCTGTCTCCGGGTGCTGTGGGCCCGGGTCCTGTGGCGGGGAGCCCGGGTCCGGGTGCTGTGGCGGGGAGGCCGACGCCGAGCCCTGGGACGGGGAGGCAGGGCGGTCCTCGGGCCCTGGACGGGGGGAGGCTGCCGCGGGTGCCTGGTGGTCGGCGGCGCGCTTGAACATCCGGGTCGCGGTGATCTCGCCGTGCACCGTCTCGCCGTCGGTGCGCTGCTGGGGCAGGCCGGGGCGCAGATGCTCCTCCACGCTGATGTACTTCAGGCCGGCCCTCAGGTCCGCGTCGTTGCGCAGCCTGATGACGAGCGGGAACTCGGCGAGGGCCGTGGTGTCGAACAGCCCAGTGGTGTACAGCAGCTGGACACCGAGGGCGTCCGAGACAGCGCGCTGAAGCTCCAGCAGATAGGTCGCGTTGGCACGGCCGATGGGGTTGTCGAGGAACAGCGTGCCGGCGTGCCGGTGCTTGTCCCGGCCGCGGTCGTTGCTGCGCAGCGCCGCCATGGTGCAGTAGAGCGCGATCGCGGCGGTGAGCAGCTGACCGCCGGAGAACACGTCGCCCATCTGCCCGACCGGTACGCGCTCGGCGCGCAGCACCGCGTCCGGCTTGAGGATCTCGACGGCGATGCCCTTCGGCTGAAGCGCCGCCTGGACACCGCGCAGCAGCAGGGACATGCCGTCCCTGCGCAGATCGGAGTTCTTCCTCACCGCGGCGCGGGTGGCCTCGTCGATGACCTCGCCGAGCCGTTCGGTGAGGGTCGCCTGGTCCGGTTCCTCGAAGCGGATGCGGAGAAACTCCTGGCCCGACCACTCGCCGAGTCCCTCAGGGAGTTGGGAGAGCCGCTGCGCCGAGCGAAGCGTGGTCAGCGCGGACTCCACCAGGCCGCGGAGCCGGTCCACGATGGAGTCGCGGTTGCGCTCCAGCTGGGCAAGCTCGTCGGTCAGCACGCGCAGCCGGGGCGCGAACGCCTCCGCCCACTTCGCGGCGTGCTCGGGCAGGGCGGCCGCGGGCAGTTCGCGGATCTGCTGACGGGCCGGTGTGCGTACCGCCTCGTAGCGGGTGGAGTTGGCATGCCGTACGAGCACGTCGCTCGCCTCACGCACGGCGGACTCTGCGGCGGACAGGTCGGACGTGCAGCCACGGAGCGAGCGGCGGGCCTCGGCCGCGGAGTGCCGCGCCTCCTCCAGCGTGCCCGGATACGGGTCGGGGTCCCCCGTCTCCTCCTCCGTGTGGTCCCTGAGCAGATCGCGCAGCAGCGCCGCGGTCTCGTCGAAGCCGCCGGCGGCGTCCTCGGCGGCCCGATGGGCACGCAGCAGCTCGGTGTGGGTGTCGCGGGCGGTGTCCAGCGCCTCGGTGCGGGCGGCGAGTTCGGCCGTGGCCGTACGCAGCAGGGCCTGGGCCTGCTGGGCGTCGACGGGGACCAGCTCCTCGGGCAGGTCGGTGTGCGCCTCGCCGTCCGCCGGGGCGAGGCGCTCGGCCTCGCCGCGCAGCCTGCCGAGCTTCTCGCTCGCCTCGGTGGCGCGGGACTCCAGCATCTGCACCAGCGACTCGGCACGGGCCGCGGCGGCCTGGCGGGACGGCCCGTCGGCACCGTCGGTGCCTTCCAGGAGCTGGGCGGCGCGGGTGCGGACCTTGTTGGTGAGCCGGTCGAGCTCGGCCAGCGCCGCGCTCTCGTCGCTCTCGGCGCGGGCCTGTTCGGCGCGCAGATCGGCGCCGACGCCGACCTTCTCGTACAGCTGGGAGGCGGCGCGGTACGCCTCGCGCAGGGCGGGAAGCGCGGGGCGCGGGGCGTCGGGGGCGGGGTCGGCCGCCGGCAGCTGCTCGGGAGCCCCGGCGATCTCTGCGCGCTCGGCCCGGAGCGCCCGGGCGGTGCGGCGGGCGTCGTCGGCGGCGCGCTGGGCGGCGCGGCGGTCCTCGTCGGCGGCCCTGGCCCGCTCCAGGCAGGTGGTCGCGCGGGCGTCCGACTCGGCCGCGTCATCGGCGAGTTCACGCAGCTTGGCCTGCCAGCCGGCGCGCTCCCGGAGACGGAAGGCCAGCCCGGCGAGCGCGTCGGCCGCGCGGCGGGCCCGCTGGGCCGCGTCCTGCCGCTCGTCGCGGACCTGAGCGGTGTCGGCGGCGGCCTCCTCCGCTTCGGCCCGTGCCGTGCGGGCCCCGGAGAGCGTCTCCTCGGCGGCCTCCGCGGCTTCCTCAGCGGTACGCGCGGCCTCCGCCAGCTCGGCGAGCATGCCCGGCGGGCAGTCGGCGCGCCAGGAGCCGATGCGTGCGGCGAGGGCACGGTCGCCCGCCAGCCGGGCCGCGAGGATCCTGATCTCCTCGTCCCGGGCGGCGGCCCTGGTCCGCAGCGTCTGCCGTTCCTCGTCGGCGGCGTGTTCGTCGTGCATGGCCGGGTTGGGGGGCACGAGGAACACGTCCGTGTCCCCGGCGGCGCCCGGTCCCGGTACGGGCGCGAGCAGGGCGGCGGCCGTGCCGACGGCGACGGTGGACCGCGGCAGCAGCGCGGCTGCGGTCAGCACCTCGCGGGCGCGGGCGTAGGAGACGGGGTCGGTGATCACGACGCCGTCGACCAGCTCGGGCCGGGCGGCCAGGACGGCGGCGTGGTCGGCCGGGTCGACGGCCTGGGCGAGATAGCGCCAGCCGGGCAGCGCCGGAATGCCGTGCTCCCCGAGGAATTCGACGGTCGCCAGCACATCAGGGCCGGGCGGCAGGAGTCCGCCGTCGCCGAGCGCGCCGAGGATGCGGGCGTCGTCGGCGGCGGCGGTGCGCAGGTCGAACAGCTGCCGCTCGGCCGTGACGACGCCCTGCTCCAGCAGCTCACGCAGCTCGTCGGCGTACCGGTCGAACTCCTCGGCGCCGAGGGGGCCTTCGGCGGCGGAGGCCGTGCGCTGCGGGGAGCCGGCCGGCCCGCCGTTGCCGGGTGGGGTGTCCTTCGCGTCCTGGTCATCCGTCCGTGCCGCGTCCTGCGCGGCCTGACCCTGCCGGGGGCCGGGGACGGCCCGGGCGGCGAGGACGGTGGGGCTGCTGGGGCCGGTGGGCAGGCTCAGCAGCTCCGCGAGCCGCTCCGATTCGGCGATGGACGCCGCGGCGAGGCGCTCGGCCTCGTAGGCGTGCGCCGCGGCCCGGGACGCGTCCGAGGCGCGGGCCGCGGCCAGTTCGGCGCGGGTCTCGGCGGCGGCGGCCTCACGGGCGCGGTCGGCGGCCGTGCGGGCGGAGTCGCGGGCCACGTCCCAGGCGGCGACGGCGGTCTTCTCGGCGTCACTGGCGGCGAGCGCGGCCCGGGCCGGATCGGCGTCCGGCGCGGTGTCGTCGAGCCAGCCGGCCCGGACCGCCTCAGCGGTCTCCTGCCCGACCTCTGCGAGGCGCTGGCGCAGATGGCCCGCCTCACTGCGGGCCCGCTGGGCGTCGGTGGCGGCCGCGGTGGCGTCGCGATGGGCCGACTCGCCGGCTTCCTGGAGCGCGGCGGAGCGCTCCTCCTCCTCGTTGGCGACGCGCTCGCCGTCCTCGGCGGCGGAGTGCAGCGCGCGCACGAGGTCGGCGGCAGCCGTGGCGCGTGCCGCCAGCGCGGGTGCGGCGTCCCGCTCCGCCTCGCGGATGGCGGCGGCGACCCGGGTGGAGCGGTCGGCCGCGGCACGGTGCCGGAGCACCGCTTCGGCGGCCTGCCAGGCGGAGTGCAGGGTGCGCGCGTCGATCAGCTCGCGGCGCTGAGCGGCGGCGGCCTTCTCCGCGGCGGTCAGCGCCAGCGAGGCGTTGCGGTAGGCCAGTTCGGCGGCGATGAGCGAGCTGCGGCTGCGGGACTGCTCGGCCTCGGTCACGGTGTGCGCGGCGGCGGTGACCTGCTGGGCGAGTTCCGCGGCACGGGCGCGCTCCTCGCCGGCACGGGCGGAGAGCCGCCGGGCGAGCGTGCGGGTGCGGCGCTCGGCGCCCGCGTGGATGTCACGCGTCCGGTCGCGCGCTCCGGCCGCTTCCACGATGCGGCCGAGCAGATCGACGGAGCCCGCCGTGAAGTCCCGCTCGGCGGTGAGTTCGGCACGGCGGCCGAGCTTGTTGCCGAAGCCGCTGACGAGATCGGCGAGACCGTCGGTGTCACGGGTGTCGGTGACGGCGCGCAGCAGCAGGTCCGTGAAGTCGGAGTCCTTCTTGACCGCGAACAGGCCGGCCGCCTCGCCCTCGTCCGCGTTCATCTCCCGCTGGTAGCGGAAGAGTTCGGGGTCGAGCCCGAGATCGCCGAGGTGCTCGTTCCAGCGGTCGTGGATCTCCTCCCAGAACACCTCCAGATGCGGGTACGCCTTGCCCGCTTCGGTGATCGCGTCGCGGAAGCCCTTCATGGTGCGGCGGCGGCCCTGTGCGCCGGAGGCGCCCTCGACGGGCGGCCGGACGGCGGTGGATTCGGCGACGGGCAGCGAGTCTAGGCCGAGTCCCGGTCCGGGCCGGAAGGAGTACCAGGCTTCGGCGAACTTCCGGGGGTCGTTGGAGACCTGACGGCCGCGCCACTCGCTGACCTTGCCGACGACGACCAGTTCACCGGTGAGAGTGTGCTGCCACTCCAGGGCCACGTGCCCGCAGTCGTCTGCGAGCAGGAACTTGCGCAGAACGCCGGAGCTGGCGCCGCCCAGGGTGTTGCGGTGGCCGGGCAGCATGACCGAGAAGATCAGCTTGAGCAGGACCGACTTGCCGCCGCCGTTCTCCAGGAAGAGCACGCCCGCGGGCGCGGGGCGGCGCGGCGGGCCGACGGGCTCCTCCTCGAAGAACTCGGCCTGCGTGGGGGCCGGGTGGGGCACGGGTGCGCCGACCCCGCGCAGATCCAGCACGGTGTCGGCATAGCGCGCACCGGCGGGCCCGATGGAGTAGAGGCGTACCCGGGACAGCTCGTACATGGCGGCGGACTCTCGTCGTTCTCAGCAGGGTCAAGCGGGGACCGGCAGGTGGTGCCGGGTTCGGGCGGGGCCGGCGGGTCAGGCGTGAAAGGGCAGGCCGGCGTCGGCGGCCAGGTCGAGGGCGTCGGCGTCGGGAGCCGCCACGAGCGTGGCGGTGCCGTCGGTGACGGGGACGACGCCGAGCTCCAGGAGCTCGGCCATGGCAGCGCTGCCGGCCATGTCCCGGACCTGCAGCTGGTAGCGCGCGGTGGTCCGGTACGCACCGCCCGCGTCGTCGCCGGTGCGCTGCAGAAAGCCGGAGTCGGTGAGGAAGGCGACGGCCTTGCCGACGATGCCGGTGGTGGAGCCCGCGAGGCGGCGGGCGTCCTTCGTGGCACCGGTGGCGCTGCGGCGGGCGTAGATCCGCCAGGCGGCCTCCAGTCCGGGCGCGTCGGAGGCCGGGTCGGTGTTCTCTCCCTGCTCCTCGGCGCGCTCCTCCAGGCGCGTACAGGCCTGGCGGACGAACGCGTCGACTCCGTTGACCGTGATCCGGCCGATGTAGCCGTCGTCGGCGAGGTCCTCGGGGCGGGGGAACGCCATGGCGGCGACGGCGAGATGAGCGAGGCCGTGCAGGAAGCGGTCGGCCGAGTCGGCGGAGGCACGCCGCGCGTAGTCGCCCATGCGGACCGCGAAGACCGAGTCCTCGCCTGCGGTGACGGCCATGCCCGCGCGCGGCGACACCTCGAGCACGATGAGGCCGAGGCCGGTGGCGACGGCGTCGGCGAGCCGCGCGAAGGCGGGCTCCTCGCGGTAGCGCCGCAGCAACTCGGCGTACTCCGCGTCGCGCGCGGGCATCAGCTTGGGCTGCAGCCCGAAGGAGACGAGCCGTGCGGCGTCGGCCGCGTCCGCGGGAGTGATGCCGCCGGACGCGGACATCGGCCCGGCCGGCGGCCCCTGCGGCGCGCCCGGCTCGCTCCACGCCCCGGCGTGCTCTGCGTGCTGGTCGCTCACGGCTGCGGCTCCTTGCGGTGGTTCTCTGCGCGTACGGGTTCGGGTGCGGGGTGGAGGACGGGTGCGGGGTGGAGGACGGGTGCGCGGTCGAGGACGGGTGCGCGGCGGGGGGACGCTGCCGCGGCGCGACGATGGGCGGCGTCGATGCCCTGGCGCGCGCTCACGCCGCCTCCGTCCGGTCGGCCGCCATGCCCGCCGCGTCCAGCAGGGCCGTGCCCACGATCAGGTCGGCGCCTCCGAATTCGGGGTCGTCCAGCTCGGTGCCGTCGTCGACGGCGAAGAGCAGGCGCTGCTCGCCCTGCCGGTAGGCCGTGCCGACCGGAGGGCTCGCCGCGTGGACGGCGAGGAGAGCGACGAGATACGGCAGGTCCGGATCGCGGCGGCGCGCCTCGGCGAGGAGCCCGGAGAGCCGGCGCGGGGCGTCGTGCTCCAGATCGAGCAGCTCCATGGCACTCGCGAGCTGCTCCTCGCTGAAGCGGCTGTCGTCCGGGGTCGCGATGAGGTCGGGTTCGGGCATCTCCGCACCCAGGTGCTCACGCTCCACCGGTGGGCTCAGAAGCATGTCGACCAGGTCGGTGACACGGACCGAGGCCGGCGTACGCAGCCCTGTGCCGCGGGCGAAGAACGCGTCGGTGACGCGGATGGCCTGGCCGACGGGCAGTGGCAGCAGCGGCGCGACGAGGTGGCCGTACAGATCGATCCCGGAGCGGGCGGCGGGTGCGGCGAAGGCCTGGCGGTCCTGCTCGGCGCGGAAGAGCGGGCCGGCCTCCAGCAGCCGGGACTGGAGCTGGGTGTGGCGGCGGATGCAGTCCTTGACTATGTCGACGAGCTCGGCGGCGCGGCGCTTGTGCTCGTGGTCCTCGGCCTCGTCACGCGCCTTGCGAATGTTGGTCAGGATCGCGTTCTCGTGGCGGTAGCGGTCGGCGACGTGGTCGAGCGCCTCGGCGATCATGTCGGGCACGGCACTGAGCCAGTCGACGGCGCGCACATTGCGCCGGGTGGCCTCGAGGGTCCTGCGGAGCGTCTCCGCGTACTGCACCGTCCGGTAGCGCGCCTGCTCGGCCGCGAGCTGGGCGTCGGCGAGCCGGCCGCGGTTGATGAGGACCTCCAGCTTCACCTCCGCCGCGATCTGCGCGCTGGTGACGTCCGTGTCGAGGGCTCCGACGAGGACGTTGACCGCTTCGTCGGTCGTGCGCAGATAGACACTGCCGCCGTAGCCGGGGACCTCCTCGATGAGCTTGAAGTCGTAGTCCCGGCGGACATACACGCCGTCAGGACCGAAAGTGCCGTAAACCGCGCGGAAGCCGCGGTCCACGCTGCCGACGTTGATCAGGTTCTCCAGCACCCAGCGGGCGACGCGCTCGTGCTCGGCGACGGGGCGCCGAGGAGCCTGCGCCGCGACCCGGGGCAGCAGTCTGGCCACTATCTGTTCGTGGTCGGCGCCGGTATCGAAGTCCATGTTGAGCGTGACGAGATCGATGGCGGCGAGGGCGACTTCGGCCATCGCGTAGATCGAGTACTCCCCCGCCAGATTCGCCTTGCGCGTGTCCAGGTCGTGCAGCGGCGCGGTGCACGCGAGCGCGCGGAGCCGTCGCGCGAGCCCTTCGTCGGCGGCCGGGCCCTGGGCAGGGCGCGGCCCCGCGCTGAGCTGGGGCGGAACGGATTCCGTCGAGGCAGGCGAAGTCACGGTGCACAGACTAGGTCCTCGCACTGACAACGGTCGAAACGGCGCAGAAACCCCCCGCTCATGGGCTCGGGCGGGCGAGGGGGTCCGGCCGGTCAGCGCTCGGCCGCGTCCCCCTCCGGCACGAGCCCGGCGTAGACCTGGACGAGCCGGGTGCGCGAGCCGTCGAGGTAGTCGGCGAGCAACTGCTCCGCGTCGTCGCGCCTCCCCGCCTTCAGCACTTCCAGAATCTCCCGATTTCGCACGAGATAAGGCTCGTGAAGCCCGCGGGGATCGTCCACGACGTGGAAGGCGAGACGGAGTTCGGCGAGGACACCCCGCATGAGTTCGTCGGTCCGGGCGCTGCGGGCGAGGGCGACGAGTTCCCGGTGGAAGTGGATGTTGGCCGTGGAGACGCCCTTCCAGTGCTTCTCGCGCGCCGCCTGCTCGCCGCCGACGACAGCGGCCCGCAGTCCGTCGAGCGCGAACGGCGGCTCACCGAGCCCGCGGACGACCGCGCACTCGACCAGCCGGCGGGTGCGGTAGATGTCCTCGACGTCCTCGACGGTGAGGACCCGGACGAACACGCCCCGGTTGAGCTGGTGCACGAGCAGCCGCTCATGGGTCAGCAGCCGGAACGCCTCGCGCAGGGTGTTGCGCGAGACGCCGAGCGCTCCGCCGATGCTGTCCTCCGAGAGCCTCGCCCCCGGGAGGAAGAAGCCCTCCGCGATCCGGGTCCGCAGGATGTCCGCGACCCGCTCCGCCGTGCTCGTACGGCCCAGGAGCCGGCGGTCGTCAGCCAGTTCACCGAGCTCGGACCCCGTCGTCCCCACAGCGCCCTCAATTCCGTTCTTCCCGACCGCCGGTGGCCCGGCGCCGTCATCCGGATTCCATCGTAGAAGCAAGAACGAAGCAACGAGACTCTTGTCGGATCGTTGAACAATCCCCTACGGTGTGGTGAGCGTCACTCTGCAGCACCGGCGCATCACTCAGCATCACCACGCACCCCACTCAGCCGCGCCCAATTCCCCCCTCTGCGAGGTGCCGATGAGCACGACCCAGACCCAGCGCGAGCAGGGCGAACTGCCCCAGGACACGGGCGCGTTCGCGTGGCTGCGCGCGCTCGGACCGCGCGGCCGCCGGGCCTTCGGCGGCGCGTTCGGCGGCTATGCCCTGGACTCCTACGACTTCTTCACGCTGCCGCTGAGCATGGTGGCGATCGCCGCCTTCTTCAGTCTGGACAGCGGCCAGACCGGACTCCTCACCACCGTCACCTTGGTCGTCTCGGCCATCGGCGGAGCGCTCGCCGGGATCCTCGCCGACCGGATAGGCCGGGTCCGGGCCCTGATGATCACGGTGATCACGTACGCACTGTTCACCGTGCTGTGCGGATTCGCGCCCAACTACGAGACACTGCTGGTCTTCCGCGCCCTCCAGGGCCTCGGATTCGGCGGCGAGTGGGCGGTCGGCGCGATCCTCGTCGCCGAGTACTCCACGGCCAAGCACCGCGGGCGCACCCTCGGCGCGGTCCAGAGCGCCTGGGCGGCCGGCTGGGCCCTCGCCGTGATCGTCTACACCCTGGTGTTCCAGTTCCTCGACAGCGACACCGCATGGCGCGTCATGTTCTGGACGGGCGCGCTGCCCGCCCTGCTCGTCGTGTACGTCCGGCGGAATGTGACGGACGCGCCCGAGGCCGCGGAGCGGCGCCGGGCGAGCAGCGAGCGCGGCTCGTTCTCCGCGATCTTCCGCAAGGACCTGGCGCGCACCACCCTGTTCGCCGTCCTGCTCTCCACCGGCGTCCAGGGCGGCTACTACACGCTGGCGACATGGGTGCCGACGTATCTCAAGTCCGAGCGGGGCCTCACCGTCGTCGGCACCGGCGGCTATCTGGCGTTCCTCATATCCGGTGCCTTCATCGGCTACCTCACGGGCGGCTATCTCACCGACGTGCTCGGCCGGAAGAAGAACATCGCCCTGTTCGCCGTGCTCTCCGCCGCCTGCATCCTGGCCTACACGAACCTCCCGTCGGGAGCCAACGGGCTGCTGCTCGTGCTCGGCTTCCCGCTCGGCTTCTGCATGTCGGCCATCTTCAGCGGCTTCGGCTCGTTCCTCTCCGAGCTGTATCCGACGGCGGTTCGCGGCACGGGCCAGGGGTTCACGTACAACACCGGCCGCGCGGTGGGAGCCTTCTTCCCCACCCTCGTCGGGTTCCTGGCCGACAGCTGGGGAGTCGGCGGCGCCCTCGTCTTCGGCGCCGTGGGATACGCAATCGCCGTCATCGCGCTGTTCGGGCTGCCGGAGACCCGCGGCCGCGAGCTCGTCTGAAAGGAGCCGACACCATGACCTGGGCCTCGATCGATCTCAACGCCGACCTCGGCGAGGGCTTCGGCCGCTGGCGGCTGACCGACGACGAGGCGCTGCTCTCCGTCGTCACCAGCGCCAATGTGGCCTGCGGCTTTCACGCCGGGGACGCCGCCACCATGCGGCGGGTCTGCACCCTGGCGGCCGAGCACAAGGTGCGGATCGGCGCCCAGGTCTCCTACCGCGATCTGGCCGGCTTCGGCCGGCGCCCGATGGATGTCCCGCCGGACGAACTGGCCGCCGAAGTGGCGTACCAGATCGGTGCGCTGGAGGTCTTCGCCCGCGCCGCCGGAACGCGCGTCTCGTACGTCAAACCGCATGGAGCGCTGTACAACCGGGTCGTCCACGACGAGCAGCAGGCGGAGGCGGTCGTCGAAGGGGTCATGCTCACCGGTGAGCGGTTGCCGCTGCTGGGCCTGCCCGGCTCGACGCTGCACACGATGGCGGAGAAGGCCGGACTCCCCGTCGTCACCGAGGCCTTCGCGGACCGGGCCTACACGGCGGACGGCACCCTCGTGCCACGGGGGCAGGAGGGTGCCGTCCTGACCGATCAGGACGCGGTCGTCGAACGATCGGTGTCGATGGCCAGGTTCGGGGTCGTCACCTCGCACTGCGGCCGGCCGGTCGGCGTCCGTGCACGTTCGCTCTGCGTCCACGGCGACACCCCGGGAGCGGTCGCCCTGGCCCGCACGGTGCGTGCGCGGCTGGAGGAGTCGGGTGTGCGGGTGGAGGCCTTCGTATGAGACTGCTGCCCGTCGGCGACCGGGCACTGCTGGTGGAGCTGGGCAGCGGCGCGGAGGCCGAGTCGCTGCACGCCGAGCTGTTGCGCCGCCGTGCCGCCGGGACGCTTCCCCCGGTCGGCGAGATCGTGCCGGCGGCACGGACGGTCCTCCTCGACGGCGTCGACGAGCCGGGCCGGCTGGCCGCCGAGCTGCCCCACTGGGTCGTCCCGCCCCTCACCGCCGGCACCCGGGACGTGATCGAGATACCCGTGCGGTACGACGGACCGGACCTCGCGGACGTCGCGGCCCTGTGGGGAGTGGCGGTTCAGGACGTCGCCGCGATCCACTCGTCCGCCGAATTCCATGTCGCCTTCTGCGGGTTCGCACCCGGTTTCGGCTATCTCACCGGGCTCGACGAACGCTTCGCGGTGTCTCGCCGGGCGACGCCGAGGACATCCGTACCGGCGGGAGCGGTGGCGCTGGCCGGGCCGTACACGGGCGTGTACCCCCGCTCCTCCCCCGGCGGGTGGCAGCTGATCGGGACGACGGAGACGGTCCTGTGGGACGACGCGCGGGAGCCCGCCGCGCTGTTGTCGCCCGGTGCGCGGGTGCGCTTCGTGCCCGGGGCGGAGGGCAGCCGATGACCGACCGTGCCCTCGCGGTGGTACGGGCAGGGGCGCTGACGACCGTGCAGGACCTGGGCCGGCCCGGGTACGCGCACCTCGGCGTACCGCGCTCCGGTGCGCTCGATCCGGCTGCGCTGCGCCTGGTCAACCGGCTCGTCGGCAACCCCCGGGACGCGGCGGTGCTGGAGACCACGCTCACCGGCTGCGCGGTGCGGCCGCGGAGTGCCGTGACCGTGGCGGTCGGCGGGGCACCGTGCCCGGTGCGGGTCGAGGGCCGCCCGGTGGCCTGGGGCGCGCCGGTGCGGGTCGGAGCCGGTCAGCTGCTGGAGGTGGGCGGCGCGGTGCGCGGCGTACGGAGCTATGTGGCGTTCGCCGGGGGCGTCGCGGCCGATCCGGTGCTGGGCAGCCGGTCGACGGATCTGCTGTCCGGGCTCGGACCGCCGCCGCTGGCCGACGGCGTGGTGCTTCCGCTGGGCCTGCCCGCCGGCCCGGCCGGGCGCCTCGACGGCTCACCGTGGCCCGGGCCGCCGGCCGAGCTGGTGCTGCGGGTGCGGCTCGGCCCACGCGACGACTGGTTCACGGACACCGCCCTGCGGACGCTGAGCACCGGTGCGTACCGGGTGTCGGCGGCGAGCAACCGCATCGGGCTGCGCACGGAGGGGCCGCCGCTGGAGCGTTCCGTCCGGGCCGAACTGCCCAGCGAGGGCATGGTGCTGGGTGCGGTCCAGGTCCCGCCGGACGGCAGGCCCGTGGTGTTCCTCGCCGATCACCCGACGACCGGCGGCTATCCGGTCGTGGCCGTCGTGCGCGAACCGGACCTCGCGGCGGCGGCGCAGGCCGTGCCGGGAACGCCGGTGCGGTTCGTGCCCGTGCGGTAGCCGCGGGCGCCGACCGATCACGGCCCGCCGGTCGGACCGCTGTTCGAACCACCGTTCGGACCACCGTTCGGACCGCCGTTCGGACCGGCGTTCGGACCGGCGTTCGGACCGGCGTGGCCGGCCGCCGGGCCGTATCCGCCGCCGCCCGGGGTTCGTACGACCAGGACATCACCGGGGCCGACCTCGACCGAGTCCACGCCGCGCAGGTTCTCGACGGTTCCGTCCGCCCGCTCGACGGCGTTGGCGCCCAGCGCTCCCGGCTCGCCGCCGGCCATCCCGTACGGCGCCACCCTGCGATGGCCGGTCAGCAGGGCCACGGTCATCGGTTCCAGGAAGCGGATCCTGCGCACCACTCCGTGGCCGCCGCGCCACCGTCCCGCGCCCCCGCTGCCGTCGCGTACCGCGAAGGCGTCGACCCGCACGGGGTAGCGCCACTCCAGCACCTCCGGGTCGGTCAGCCGGGAGTTGGTCATATGGGTCTGTACGGCGTCGGCGCCGTCGAAGCCGTCGCCCGCGCCGGAGCCGCTCGCCACCGTTTCGTAGTACTGCACACGGTCGTTGCCGAAGGTGACGTTGTTCATCGTGCCCGAGCCCTCCGCCTGCACCCCGAGCGCCGCGTACAGCGCGCCGGTGACGGACTGCGAGGTCTCGACGTTGCCCGCCACCGTCGCCGCGGGGTAGGCCGGCGCGAGCATCGACCCTTCCGGCACCCGTACGTCCAGCGGTTCCAGACAGCCGCTGTTGAGGGGGATGTCGTCGGCGACCAGGGTCCGGAAGACGTACAGCACGGCCGCCATCACCACCGACCTCGGCGCGTTGGCGTTGCCGGGCTGCTGCTCGGAGGTTCCGGTGAAGTCGAGGACGGCGCTGCGGGCCTCCCGGTCCACGGTCAGCGCGACCTCGATGACCGCGCCGCCGTCGGTCTCGTACCGGCAGGAGCCGTCGTGGAGCCCGGCCACGATGCGGCGTACGGACTCCTCCGCGTTGTCGCGTACGTGTCCCATGTAGGCCTGGACGACGTCGAGGCCGAACTCCTCGACCATGCGGCCGAGTTCGCTGATGCCCTTCTCGTTGGCGGCGATCTGGGCCCTGAGGTCGGCGAGGTTGGTGTCCGGGTCGCGGGACGGATGGGGCGCGCCGGTGAGCAGCTCGCGCGTCTCGGCCTCCCGCAGCCGTCCGTCGCGTACGAGCAGCCAGTTGTCGAAGAGCACGCCTTCCTCGTCGATGGTGCGGCTGAACGCGGGCATCGAGCCGGGAGTGATGCCGCCGATCTCGGCGTGGTGGCCTCGCGAGGCCACGAGGAAGCGCAGCTCGTGCCCGTCCTCGCCGAAGACGGGGGTCACGACGGTGACATCGGGCAGATGTGTGCCGCCGTGATACGGGTCGTTGATGGCGTACACATCGCCCGGTCGTAGCTCACCGGTGTTGCGCCGCAGCACTTCCTTGATGGATTCGCCCATCGATCCCAGATGCACGGGGATGTGGGGGGCGTTGGCGATGAGATTGCCCTCGGCATCGAAGAGGGCGCAGGAGAAGTCGAGCCGTTCCTTGATGTTGACGGAGTGGGCGGTGTTCTCCAGGCGCACGCCCATCTGCTCGGCGATCGCCATGAAGAGGTTGTTGAAGACCTCCAGCAGCACGGGGTCGACGTCCGTGCCCACGGCGGTACGGGCGGGCCGTGGCCGGACGCGCGTGAGCAGCAGATGTCCGCCCTCACCGACGGCGGCCTGCCAGCCGGGGTCGAGGACGGTCGTGGCATCGGCCTCGGCGATGATCGCCGGTCCCTCGACGTTGTCGTCCGGGGAGAGGTCCTTGCGCCGGTGGAGCGGGGTGTCCGCGGGGCGCCCGTCCAGGAACATCCGGACCGTGTCCCGCGCCCGGGGACCCGCGCCGCCCCGCGCGGCCTCTTCGACGACGACCGAGCCGTGCGGCCCGGCCGTGCCCACCGCCTCGACCGACACCGCCTCGACGACGAGCGGCTTTTCCATGGTGAACGCGTACCGCGCGCGGTGCGCCGAGGTGAACGCCTCCCGCATCCCGTCGAGCGTGCCCAACTGCACGGGCATTCCCGCGTCCGTTCCGGCGTAACGGAGGAGCGCGCGGGCACGGGTGCTGATCGCGTCGTCGGGGACGGCGTCGTCGCGCAGCTCCGCACGGGTGCGTGCGGCGAGGTCGTCGCAGAGCTTCTCCACCCGGCGCAGGGTGTCCTCGTTCAGCTCGGCCTCGACGGACTGCTCGCGCATGGCCGTGGCGTCGGCCAGCCCGATGCCGTAGGCGGAGAGGACCCCGGCGAGCGGCGGCACGATGACGGTGTTGATGCCGAGGGCGTCGGCGACGGCGCACGCGTGCTGGCCGCCGGCGCCGCCGAAGCAGGTCAGGGCGTAGCGGGTGACGTCGTGGCCGCGCTGCACGGAGATCTTCTTGACGGCGTTCGCCATGTTGAGGACGGCGATCTCCAGGAAACCCGCCGCGACCTCCTCCGGGCCGCGCTCGGTGCCCGTGGCCTCGCGCACCTCGTCGGCGAGCCGCTCGAACTTCTCCCGCACGACGTCGGCGTCGAGCGGCTGGTCACCGTCCGGCCCGAAGACCGCCGGGAAGTGCGCGGGCTGGATGCGGCCGAGCATCACATTGGCGTCGGTGACGGTGAGCGGGCCGCCGCGCCGGTAGCAGGCCGGTCCCGGTACGGCGCCCGCCGAGTCGGGGCCGACACGGTAGCGCTGGCCGTCGAAGTGGAGGATCGAGCCGCCGCCCGCGGCGACGGTGTGGATGTTCATCATCGGCGCGCGCATCCGCACGCCCGCGACCTGGGTGCCGAGTTCCCGCTCGAACTCCCCCGCGTAGTGCGAGACGTCGGTGGACGTGCCGCCCATGTCGAAGCCGATGACACGGCCGAAGCCCGCCTGCTCGGAGGTGCGGGCCATGCCGACCACTCCGCCGGCCGGGCCGGACAGCACGGCGTCCTTGCCACGGAAGTGGGCGGCTTCGCGCAGCCCGCCGTTGGACTGCATGAACATCAGCCGGATGGAGCGGAGTTCCTCGGCGACCTCGTCGACGTAGCGGCGCAGGATCGGCGAGAGGTAGGCGTCCACGACGGTGGTGTCGCCACGCGGTACGAGCTTGATGAGCGGGCTCACCTCGTGCGAGCAGCTCACCTGCGTGAAGCCCAGCCGGCGGGCGGCGTCGGCGACGGCCGCCTCGTGGGCGGGGTGGCGGTAGCCGTGCATGAGGACGACGGCGACGCTCGCGAAACCGTCGCGGCGGGCGGCCCTCAGCTGTTCCTCGACCGGCGCGATCTCCAGTGGTCTGACGACCTCTCCGTGCGCGTCGATCCGCTCGGGGACCTCGATGACACGGTCGTACACGGCCTCGGGGAGGACGATGTGGCGGTCGAAGAGCCGGGGGCGGTTCTGGTACGCGATGCGCAACGCGTCCCGGAAGCCTTCCGTGACGACGAGGACCGTCGGGTCGCCGCGGCGCTCCAGCAGGGCGTTCGTGGCGACGGTCGTCCCCATCTTGACGACGTCGATCCGGTCCGCCGGCACGGTGTCCCCGGGGCCCAGCCCGAGGAGCAGCCGGATGCCGGCGACGGCCGCGTCGGGGTAGTGCTCGGGGTTGTGGGAGAGCAGTTTGCGGGTGACGAGATGACCGTCGGGGCGTTTGCCGACGACATCGGTGAAGGTCCCGCCACGGTCGATCCAGAACTCCCAGCGCCCGCTCATTCCCCCATTCTGACAAGCGGCGGGTCGAGTGACAGCGAGGCGAGCGCGGACAGCAGCGCGTTTTCGGCGACGTGGTCGAGGCGTGTGCTGGTGCCGCGGGCCCAGTGGCGTACCTCGGAACCGGCGAGGCCGACCAGTTGGGGCAGGAGATCGGTGCACCGGCGGGCCACCCAGGCCGTGCCGGCCGTGGCCAGCCACGCGGCCTTGGCCATCCGGCTCGGCACGGGCTGCTGGGGTTCGGCGCCGGGGGCGGTCCCGAGGGCGAAGCCCTCCGCGGTGAGCAGCTCATGGAAGCGTCGGGCGATCATGCGGTGTCCGCGCTCGCCCGGGTGGAGCCGGTCCGCGCTCCACATGGAGCGGTCCTCGACCCAGCCGGCGTCGGCGATGTGCAGGTGCACGGCGCCGTACCGCTCGGACAGCGCGTGGACGACGGCGTTGACGGTCCGCTGCCTGCGGGCGAGGGGGCGGGCGAGCGGACCGGGCAGGGCGAGCATCGTGCCGGGGTCGGGCAGGCAGGCGGTCAGCAGCCGGGTGCCGGTTTCGCTGAGCGCGGCGCAGACCGTGTCGAGTCGGACGGCCAGGTCGCGGATGTCGAACGTGTGCCGCAGGGTGTCGTTCACCCCGACGATGACGGAGGCGAGATCCGGGGCGTAGCCGAGGACCTCGGGCGTCTGGCGCTCGTGGACGTCGCGTGCGAGCGCCCCGCTGACGGCGAAGTTCCGGAACTCCGCGGGTCTGCCGGGCTCGCCCAGCCCTTGGGCCAGCAGCGCGGCCCAGCCCCGCCAGGCCCCGTCGACCCGGTCGCCGACGCCCTCGGTGAGCGAGTCGCCGAGGGCGGCGAAGCGGGGCGGACGCGGGGGCGCGGCGGCCTCGGCGCTCCGGGACGCGACGACTCGCGGCGCCGTGGCGTCGCGGCCTTCGGGCCCCGGCGCAGGCGCCACCGCCCCGGCACCTCGTACGGGGGCGGGCGGCGCGGAGGGCTCCGAGGTGATGACGGCAGGGAGGGTGGGGAGGGTCTCGGCGCTGGGGAAAGTCTCGGCGCTGGGGAAGGTCTTGGGGCTGGGGGCCGGGGGGCTCAGGTCGATGGTCATGCCGCGACCTCCGGGTGGTGGGGTATGCGGGCGGGGGCGTCATGGGCGGCGAGGAAGGCCGCGACCGCGCGGTCCCAGCTGAAGAGTTCCGCCCGGGCGCGGGCGGCGCCCCGGCGGTCGTCCTCGCCTCGGGCGAGGAGTTCCCGTACCGCGTCGGCGAAGGCCTCCGGGGTGTCGGTCGCCGCGATACCCGCGTCGCCGATGACCTCGGGCAGAGCCGAGGACGCGCTGGCCACGACGGGGGTGCCGCAGGCGAGTGCCTCCAGGGCGGAGAGCCCGAAGGTCTCGGCGGGCCCGGGCGCGAGGCAGATGTCCGCCGCGGCCTGGAGGTCCGCGAGGGCCTCACGGTCGGCGACATGGCCGAGGAAGTGCACGGGCAGCCGGGCGTCCTGGGCCCGCCGGGTCAGCCCGCTGCGCAGCGGTCCCTCTCCCGCGACCACCAGCGACGCGCGGACGCCGCTCGCGCGGAGCGTGGCGAGCGCGTCGAGCGCCATGCCAGGGCGCTTCTCCACGGACAGCCGCGAGCAGAGCAGCAGCAGGACCTCGGCGCCTTCCGCGTAGCGGGCCCGGAGCACCTTGCTGCGCCGCCCCGGCCGGCACCGTTCGAGCTCGACCCCGAGCGGCGCGCGCACCACGTTGCCCGCCCCGATGCGGATGAACTCCCGCTCCGCCCATTCGGTCGTGCAGACGATCCGCGAGTACGACCAGGCGCTGCGCCTGTTCAGCCGGTCCGCGGTGCGCTCGGCGAACGCGCCGGGGACGCCCCAGGTGCGCAGCACACCGTCGGCCGTCTCGTGCGACACCATGACCGAGGGGACGCGATGGCGCCGTGCCCATTCCCCGGTCCACCGCAGGGTGGTGCGGTCGGAGACCTCCAGCCGGTCCGGGGCCAGCTCCTCCAGGAGCTGCCGCAGCCGGGTCCTGCCGGCGAGGACCCGGTAACCGCCGGTGCCCGGCAGCTCGGGTCCGGGGATGGTGATGACCCGTCCCTGCGGGGTGAGTTCGTCGGTCTCCGCGTCGCCGGGGACGACCAGCACCGGTTCGTGGCCGGCCGCCAGATAGCCGCGGCCCAGCTCGCGCAGGGCCGTGCGCAGCCCGCCGGACGCGGGCGTGACGAAGTTCGCGAGCCGTACGATCCGCAGCCCGCCCGTCCCGTCGATGACCCGAGAGCCGCTCATGCCGCCACCGCCGTACGCTCGCGCAGCACCTCGGTGTAGTGGCTCAGCAGCAGGTCGCCGACCGCGGCCCAGGTCCGGCCCTCGACCGTGTCCCGGCCGGCCTGCCCGTACGCCTGCCTGCGCGCCGGATCCGCCACGAGCGCCGCCACCGCGTCGCGCACCTCGCGCGCGTCGTGCGGCGGTACGAGCAGCCCGGTGCGGCCGTGGTCGACGAGGTCCAGGGGCCCGCCTGCGGCCGGTGCGATGACCGGCAGGCCACTGGCCATGGCTTCCTGCACCGTCTGGCAGAACGTCTCGTACGGGCCGGTGTGCGCGAACACGTCGAAGGAGGCGAAGATCCGGGCGAGGTCCTCGCCGGTGCGGCGGCCGAGGAACACGGCCCCGGGCAGGGAGCTCTGCAGCGACGTGCTGCTGGGCCCGTCGCCCACGACCACGACCTTGACCCCCGGCAGTCCGCAGACTCCCGAGAGCAGTTCGACGCACTTCTCGGGCGCCAGCCGGCCGACGTATCCGACGATCGTCTCGCCGTTCGGGGCGAGCTCGCGCCGCAGCGCCTCGTCCCTCAGCTCGGGCCGGAACCGTACGGTGTCGACACCGCGCGGCCACAGCCGTACCCGCGGGACTCCGTGCTCCTCCAGGTCCCGCACGGCGGCGGTGGAGGGAGCGAGTGTCCGGTCGGCGGCGGTGTGCACGGTACGGATGCGTCGCCACGCCGTGTTCTCGCCCGCGCCCATGTACGTACGGGCGTATCCGGCGAGGTCGGTCTGGTAGATGGCGACGGCGGGCAGCCCGAGTTTCGCCGCGACCCCCATCCCGCGCACCCCGAGCACGAACGGGCTGGCGAGATGGACGACATCGGCCCGGTGCGCGGTGAGCGCCGCGGCCAGCCGCCGACTGGGCAGGGCCACACGGACCTGCGGATAGCCGGGTAGCGGCAGCGACGGCACGCGCACCACCGGGCAGGGTGCTTCGATGTCGGGCCCGGCGACGGCCGGGGCGATGACGAGCGGGTCATGACCGCGCGCGGCGAGATGCCGGGCGGTCTGCAGGGCGCAGTGCGCCACACCATTGACGTCGGGCGGGAAGGATTCGGTGACGATGACGACACGCATATGGGTGTTCTCGTCCCGCCGGGGGTGGTCCGGCCAACGTGGATCTTTCCGCACGTGAAACGTCCCATGAGCGTTTGTGCCACGCCCCCCGTCCGCCGACCGGACCTGCCCCGCGATGCCCCACCCTGCCCGTTTCGGCCATGCCTTTCGGCCATGGGCAGGACGGAGTTCCGGCCGGGGTGCCACGCGCGCCGCTGCGGCGCGTGATCATGGGCGGAATCGCCCCGGGCCCCGGAAGGCCGGCACGGGCGATGCGCGTGCCCGCCGTCGCGTCAGAGCGGCGGCCCGTCCGGCGCTATGCGGCTGCGGACGGCCGTCTGGACCTCGGCCTCCTCGGCCGGGTCGGCGGCGAGCCGACGCAGTCGTTCGGCGACACGCGCGTCACCGGTTTCGGCGTGCAGCGCGGCGACCTCTCTCGTGGTCTCCTCGCAGTCCCAGAGGCATTCGACGGCGAAGCCCGTGGCGAAGGAGGGGTCGGTCGCGGCCAGGGCGCGGGCCGTGCGGCCGCGCAGCTGGGAGGAGGTGGTCTCGCGGTAGACATGGCGCAGCACGGGCGCCGCGCAGCCGATGCCGAGCCGGCCGGTGCCGTCGACGAGGGTCCACAACAGGGGAGCGTCGGGTCCGTCGGCCCGGACGGTCTCGCGGAGCGCGCCGAGGACCAGCTCGGTGTCCTGGGCGCCGCCGCGGCAGGCGAGGACGCCGGCGGCCGAGGCGCCGAGGGCGTCCGGGCGGTGGACCCAGCCGCGCGCCCGGTCGACGGCGGCTTCGCCGCACATCCGCTCGAACGCGGCGACGGCGGCGTCGGCGACCGTACGGGACGGATCGGCGGCCGCGGCCTCGATGAGATCGAGCACCGCGGGGTCCCGGGCCTCCGCCAGGTAGTGCAGTGCGGCGCAGCGCGCACCGTCGGGGCCGCTGCGCGCCGCCTCGACGATCAGCGGACGGTCGTCGGGCCCGGCGACAGCGCCGAGACAGCGTGCCGCCGGAACGTGCAGCGCGCTGCCGCGCTCCAGTCCCTGCTGGGCCCATTCGAAGACGGCCTGGACGCTCCAGCCGGGGCGGGGCCCGGTCGGCCGCAGCTGTCGCTGCCAGCGGTCGAAGGATCCGTGCTCCTGCGCGGCGCGCACCCGGGTCCCGACCGTGTCCCGCTGGTCCTCCGCCCACAGCCGCCACGGCCGCGGCTCGAAGGCGTCCCGTACGGCGGCGGCCAGCTCGGCGTCGCCCTCCGGGGTGGCCGGGAACCGGCCGAGGACGGCGCCGGCGAGTGAGCGCAGTCCGGAGTCGTCGTCGCGCAGGGCCAGCTCGTCGAGGGCCCAGGCCCAGTTGGATCCGGTCGCGGCGTACCGCCGCAGCAGCAGCAGGGCGTCGTCGCGTCCGTAGGAGGCGAGGTGGCCGAGCACGGAGAGCGCGAGCCCGGTCCGTGCGTCGTCGCTGTCGAAGTGGTCCTCGGCACCGAAGAGGTGGGCCTCGATCTCTTCGAGGCCGCCGCCGAGGTCGAGGTAGAGGCGCGCGTAGTAGAGGGAGCGGTTCTCGACCTGCCAGTCGTGGCGGGGGTCGCTCAGCACACAGTGGTTGAGGGCCGCGAGGGCTTCGGCGCGGGGGGCCGCGAGCGCGTGCAGGGTGCCGTCACCGCGGCCCCTCTGCAGCAGGCCGAGGAGGGTACCGCTCGGCGCTATGACTGGTTCGAACATGGAAAGTGCCTCACATCAAGCTGTCGACGCGACCGGGGGTGTGTTCGCCTAGGCCACGCGGCAACATGATCGGCTGCCCGTCGTCTTCCGCTTGGTGTAAACCATCTTCCACTGCCTCTCGTCGGTGGCCCCTTGCGGGCCCGACGTCATGATGACCCAGCCGTTTCGTCGCCGCGACCACATTTACGGCGACCGTCTCACCTGGTGTTCAACACCCGTTCACCGGGCGCCGAACAGCTCCAGGAGGTCCGCCTTCCCAAACATCCGCGCGGTATCCACCGCGGACGGAGTTCCTGCTTCCGGATCGGCTCCGCCGTCGAGCAGGGCACGGATCACGGTGTCCTCGCCCTTGAAGACGGCACCCGCGAGCGGGGTCTGGCCGCGGTCGTTGGCCCGGTCCGCCTCGGCGCCACGGGCCAGGAGGGCCGTCACCGCGGAGGCGTGCCCGTGGTACGCGGCGAGCATCAGGAGCGAGTCGCCCCTGTCGTTGGTGAGGTTCGCCGGAACACCGGCGTCCACGTAGGCGACGAGTGCCTCGGCGTCCCCCTGGCGAGCCAGATCGAAGATCTTGGAGGCCAGCTCGACCACCTCGGGATCCGGGACTTCACTCATCGGAAGGACCGCCTCTCACTGCGTTGACCTGGTACGGCGTACGGGCCGGGCAGCCCCGCACAAGTGAACCGACAGCGTACTGCCCGGTGGGCGAGCACGGCTCCGCCCGTACCGAAGGGTCCGACGCCGCACGCACGGCGAAGATCGTCCATACCCGCCACCAAGATCGACACGCTCGAGGCAACGATCCGGTATCCGCCATTTCAGTGAAAATACTGAATTTTCACCCGAATGCCGCTTTTGTCACATAGATACCTTCTGTGAGGATGGAAGAACTCATGGTGACTGTCCCCTCAACCAGGAGAACTCCTCATGATCCTCTCCGTCTCAGGCGTCGTGCTGCTCGGAATCATCGTCTTCCTCTTCTTCAAGAAGGACGGGTTGAAGGCGTCGCACGCACTGATCTCGGCTCTCTTCGGCTTCTATCTCGCGGGCACGGCCATCGCCCCGAGCATCACCGCGGGAGGCGCGAGCCTGGCCAGCCTCCTGGGCGGGATCAAGTTCTGACCTTCCCGCACCGCCCCTTCCACCACTCGAGGAGCAGGAGAACCACGTGGCCCGGCGACCACTCCCCCGCCTTCCGATCAGCGCCACCGACCGGATCGCTCGCACCCGAGAGCTCGCGCGGACGGCCGCCGACAACGCCACCGACGTCCTCCACCCGCTCATCACGATCAGCCGCGGACTACGGCTGCTGGCCGCCGCCGGACTGCGTAAATGGGCCGACACGCCCAAGGAACGGCGTGGCCCGACGCTGTTCCTGGCGGCGGTCTGCGTGCTGGGAGTCGGGCTCGCGCCGTACGGGCCGCTGCTCGCCCTGATCACGCTGATGGGAGTGGCCGCGTGGCGGGGGCGCGAACGCACCCCGGCGCGGACCGGGCCGACCGAGGCGGAGACCACGCGGCTGCAGGCCCTCTACGACGCGCTCGTCCCGTACTTCTCCGTCCCCGAGGATCCAAGTCCGCTCTTCGCCCACGGCGGGGAGTGGGCCAAGACGTTCAGCGACCACCGGTTCGACGGCGGCGGGCGGCTGACCCGGCTGCGGGTGACGTACCCGGCGTACTTCACCGACGGCGAGGCCGAGGCACGCGCCCGGATCGAACAGCTGCTGCACGCCAAGTCCGGACGCGGACGCGAGTACCTGTTCGACTGGGACGAAGAAGGCAACCAGCTGCTCATGAGCGTGCTGTCCCCGCTCCCGACCACGGTCGCCGCCCAGCGTTTCGTCACCGCCCCCGGCGAGCTGGTCCTGGGCTTCACCGATCCCGGCGCCGTCCAGCGCACGGTTCCGGTCGTCGACGGCGAGGAGACCAGGGACGCGCCGCCCGTGGTCTGGCGTACCGGCCCCCGTTCGACGGAGCCGCACCTGCTCGCGGTGGGGCATCCCGGCAGCGGTACGACGTCGCTGCTGCGCTCGATCGCCCTTCAGGCGCTGACCCAGGGCGACGTCCTGATCGTGGAGGGCAGCGGGACCGGCGAGTACGCCTGTCTGACCGGGCGGACCGGCGTGCTCGCCGTCGAATGCGGCCTGGCCGGGGCGCTGGCGAGCCTGGAGTGGGCGGCGCACGAGACGGAGCGGCGGCTCATCACCGCGAACCGGGCCCGACAGGCGGGGCATCCCGCGCCCGAGGACACCAGACGGCCGCTGTACGTCCTCGTCGACCGGCCCAGCGTGTTCAGCCATCTCGCGGCGGCCGACGGGCGGACCGACCCCCAGCAACTGCTCCAGGTGCCGCTGCGGCACGGCCGGGCCGTGCACGTCACCGTGGTCGTGGCCGACCAGTTCGACAGCCTGGAGTTCCTGAGCGAGACGGTCCGCACACACACCCGCGCCCGTGCAGTGCTCGGCCCGGCCACTCCGGCGCAGGTGGAGAGCGTGCTGGGCGCGCCGCCGCACACGACACCGACGTCCGAGGTCCCGCCCGGGCGGGGCTATGCCCGGATGGGAACCGGCGGAGTCCTCAGGCTCCAGGTGCCGGCGACGCCCGACCCGTACGACGACGCGACCAGCGAAGCCCATCGCCAGGCGGTGCTGGAGCTGCTCCCGGAGCGGCAGATCGCGCCGGACGAGCGGCGCGCGGAGGACGAGCGGCGCGCGGCAGACCCGCGGACCGAGCCCGTGGCGGAGCCGCTCACCGATCCCCTGCCCGAACCCCTGGTCGAGCCTCTTGCCGAGCCGCTGCCCGAACCGGCCCCGGAACCGGCGGCGAGTGCCCGGCCGCGGCCCGCCACGACGCCGGTACCGGCCGAAGGCTGACCGCCGCCCGCCGACCTGCCGCGCAAGGGCACGCCGCCCCCGGCGGCGTCAGGCCACGAACGTCCTCGGGGCATCCGTGCCCGTCGTCACACCCGTTTCGACCAGCCGGGCCGCCGCCGCGAGCCGGGCCGCCGCCTCGTCGGCGACCGGACCGCCGACGGTGAACGGCAGGCGTACGTACCCCTCGAAGGCGCCGTCCACGCCAAAGCGCGGCCCCGACGGGACCCGCACGCCGACGCGTTCGCCCACCTCCGCGAGGCGGGAACCGGACAGACCGCCCGCGCGGACCCACAGCGTCAGGCCGCCGTGCGGCACCTCGAACTCCCAGCCGGGCAGTTCCCGGCGCAGCGCCGTCACCATCTCGTCGCGGTTCCGGCGCGCCTGGGCGCGGCGCAGGGCCACCGCCTCGTTCCAGCCGCCGGTCCCCATCAGCCAGTTGACGCCGAGCTGCTCCAGGACGGGGGTGCCCAGGTCGGCATAGGCCCGGGCGGCGACGAGGGAGCGGATCACATCGGGGGCGGCCCTCACCCAGCCGATCCGCATGCCCGCCCAGAAGGCCTTGCTGGCCGAGCCGACCGTGAGGACCGTGGAGCCGGCGGGGTCGAAGGCGCAGACGGGCCGCGGCATGTCGGTGTCGTCGTCGAGGCAGAGTTCGGACATCGTCTCGTCCACGACGAGGACCGTGCCGGCGGACCGGGCCGCGTCGACGAGCTGGCGCCGCTGGTCCTCGTCCGCCAGTGCCCCGGTCGGATTGTGGAAGTCGGCGACGACGTAGGCGAGCCGGGGCGCGGCGTCGCGCAGAACCTGCCGCCAGCGGGGCATGTCCCAGCCCCGCAGTCCCTCCGCCATGGCCACGGGCACCAGCCGGGCCCCGGCCTCCCTCATCAGCTGCAGGATGTTCGCGTACGAGGGCGACTCGACGGCGATGCGCTCGCCCCGTCCGGCGAAGAGGTGGCAGATGGCGTCGATGGCGCCCATCGCGCCCGTGGTGACCATGATCTGCTCGGGCATCGTGGGGATGCCGCGCTCGGTGTACCGGTCGGCGAGCATCCGGCGCAGCGCGGGCAGACCCGCCGGGTAGTCGCCGTGGGTGTGCGCGTACGGCGGCAGCTCCTCCAGCGCGCCCTGGATGCTCCGGGTGAGCCAGGGCTCGGGCGCCGGGAGGGCCGCGCAGCCGAGGTCGATCATCGAGCCGAGCGACTCCGGCGGCAGGGGTTCGAGTCCGCGGGCGGGCAGCGGGTTCCCGGCGGGTACGGCCGTCCAGCTGCCGGCGCCCCTGCGGGACTCCAGGAATCCCTCGGCCCGCAGTGCCTCGTACGCCGCCGCCACGGTCGTGCGGCTGACGGCGAGGGACACGGCGAGCTCGCGCTCGGCGGGCAGCCTGGCGGCGACGGGGACCCGGCCTTCGAGGACGAGGAGCCGTACGCCGTCGGCGAGTGCCCGGTAGGCGGGCGGCCTGCGGGTGCCGGGGCCGGCCGGGCGGGCCTGTTGTGCCTGGAGCTGCCGGGCCAGCGCGACCGCTCCGACCGCCGAAGTCCACTCCGCCATGGAAGTCGGTCCACCTTCCTCGAATTGGCCATGGTTGGCCTTTCGTTCCCTGCCACAGAGTGTCATGCATCAGTCCACTCACACCACTGGGGGCCAGAACCTTGTCCATCACCTCCGGCCTGCGGGGCGCGCGTCTGCCCCGCAGGCTGCTGCAGCTCTACGTCGGTCTGGCGCTGTACGGCGCCAGTTCCGCGCTCCTGGTCCGCGGCGGCCTCGGGCTCGAACCCTGGGGGGTGCTGCACCAGGGGCTGGCCGAGCGGACCGGACTCACCATCGGCGTCGTCTCGATCATCGTCGGCGCCGTCGTTCTGCTGCTGTGGATCCCGATCCGGCAGAAGCCCGGGCTGGGCACCGTCTCCAACGTCTTCGTCATCGGCGTCGCGATGGACGGCACCCTCGCCGTCGTGCCCGACGCTCGCGGACTGGCCGTACAGATCCCGGTGATGCTCGCCGGGATCGCTCTCAACGGAGTCGCGACCGGCCTCTACATCTCGGCCCGCTTCGGCCCCGGCCCGCGCGACGGGCTGATGACGGGTCTGCACCGGCTCACGGGCCGGTCGGTCCGGCTGGTCCGTACGGCATTGGAGGTGGCGGTCGTGGCCACCGGATTCGTCCTCGGCGGCACGGTCGGCGCCGGCACGGTCGTGTACGCGCTGTCGATCGGCCCGCTCGCGCAGCTGTTCCTGCGCGTGTTCGCCATCCCGTCTGCGGAAGCAGGAAGCACGGTGGTCGCCGGCTCGACACCGGAGCAGGCCATACTGCGAACGTGACTCCCGCAACACGCCCCAGGCACCCCTACCTCGACCATCCCTCCCCCATACCGTTCGCCCACCGTGGCGGCACGGCCGACGGGCTGGAGAACACGGCGGCGGCCTTCCGGCGTGCGGCCGCGGCCGGATACCGCTACTTCGAGACGGATGTGCACACCACCTCCGACGGCAGGCTCGTCGCGTTCCACGACCCGACGCTCGACCGCGTGACGGACGCCCGCGGCCGTATCGCACAGCTGCCGTGGAGCGAGGTGAGCCGGGCCCGGGTGGCCGGCAAGGAGGCCCTCCCGCTGTTCGAGGACCTGATGGAGGAGTTCCCGGAGGTCCGCTGGAACGTGGACATCAAGGCCGAGGGGGCACTGGAGCCGCTGGTGGACCTGGTGCGGCGTACGGCGGCCTGGGACCGGGTGTGCGTCGGCTCCTTCTCGGAGAGCCGGGTCTCCCGGGCGTCCCGGCTCGCGGGACCGCGGCTGGCGACCTCGTACGGTGTGCGCGGGGTGCTGGGACTGCGGCTGCGCTCGCTCGGCATTCCCGCGGCGGTGCGCGCGGGCGCGGTGTGCGCGCAGGTGCCGGAGTCCCAGGGCGGCATCCGGGTGGTGGACCGCCGCTTCGTACGCGAGGCCCACGCGCGCGGGCTGCAGGTGCATGTGTGGACCGTGAACGACCCGGATCGGGTGGCCGCTCTCCTGGACCTCGGGGTGGATGGCATCATGACCGATCATCTGGAGATGCTGCGCACGGTGATGACCGACAGGGGAGTCTGGGTCTGAGCGTCGCGCGTCTCACCACGGGGACGAGCGAGGGGGCGCGGCGTGGCCGCTGACACCGCGGAGGGCACCGCCGGGACGGACGACGCAGGCCGTCGGCGCGAGCAACGTGGCTGGTACTTCTACGACTTCGCCTGCTCCGTCTATTCGACGAGCGTCGTGACGGTCTTCCTGGGCCCGTATCTCACCGCCGTGGCGAAGGCCGCGGCGGACGACGACGGCTTCGTCCATCCGCTGGGCGTCCCGGTCCGCGCCGGTTCCCTGTTCCCGTACGCGGTGTCCGTCTCGGTGGTGGTGGCGGTGCTGGTGATGCCCATGGTGGGGGCCATCGCCGACCGTACGGGCCGCAAGAAGCCGCTCCTCGCCGTCACGGCGTACCTCGGGGCGGGTGCCACGGCGGCGATGTTCTTCCTGGAGGGCGACCGCTATCTGCTCGGCGCGTTCCTCCTGATCGTCGCCAATGCCTCGCTGTCGGTGTCGATGGTCCTCTACAACGCGTATCTGCCGCAGATCGCCGAGCCCGAGGAACGGGACACGGTGTCCTCCCGCGGCTGGGCCTTCGGCTACACGTCGGGTGCGCTCGTCCTCCTGCTGAACCTGGTCCTCTACAGCGGCCACGAGTCCTTCGGTCTGTCCGAGTCGGAGGCGGTCCGCATCTGTCTGGCCTCGGCCGGGCTCTGGTGGGGCGCGTTCACGCTCGTACCGCTGCGACGGCTGCGGGACCGGCGGGTGGCCACGGGCGAGCTCCCGGCCGGCGGCGGGGTCGGGGCCGGCTGGCGGCAACTGGTGGCGACCCTGCGGGACATGCGCCGGCATCCGCTGACGCTGTCGTTCCTGCTGGCGTACCTCGTCTACAACGACGGCGTGCAGACGGTGATCTCACAGGCGTCCGTGTACGGCTCGGAGGAGCTGAAGCTGGATCAGACCACGCTGATCACGGCGGTGCTGCTCGTGCAGGTGCTGGCGGTGGCGGGCGCGCTGGGGATGGGCCGGCTGGCCCGCTCGTACGGGCCGAAGCGCACGATCCTCGGCTCGCTCGCGGTGTGGACGCTGATCCTCGTCGCCGGGTACTTCCTGCCCGCGCGGACACCGGTGTGGTTCTACGCGCTGGCCGCCGCGATCGGTCTGGTGCTGGGCGGCAGCCAGGCGCTGTCGCGGTCGCTGTTCTCGCATCTGGTGCCACGCGGCAAGGAGGCGGAGTACTTCTCCGCGTACGAGATGAGCGACCGCGGACTGAGCTGGATGGGGCCCCTCCTGTTCGGTCTGACGTTCCAGCTGACGGGCAGCTACCGGGATGCGATCATCTCTTTGGTGATCTTCTTCGCACTGGGATTCGTGCTGCTCGCACGGGTACCGGTACGGCGCGCGGTGGCCGCTGCGGGGAACCCCGTCCCGGAACGGATTTAGACGTTGAAGTGAAAGGCCGGTAGTGTACGCCTTTGGCCTGCCAGGCGGACCGTTACTGCGCGCTCAGAAACTCAGAACGCTGGGTGACACTTTCTGCCAGATGTGACAAACCGGGCACTGGTGGGTACCCAAACCCTGGAAAAGCAGCGGCACGACGGGCGACGACGCATGACCGGCAACGGGAATCTTTACCGCCGACCGGACGTTGACCGGATGACGACGACAGCGACACCTGTCCTGTGGGCGACAAGCCCGGGAGGCACGATTCATGAGTGAGCGAGCTCTTCGCGGCACGCGCCTCGTGGTGACCAGCTACGAGACCGACCGCGGCATCGATCTGGCCCCGCGCCAGGCGGTGGAGTACGCATGCCAGAACGGACATCGTTTTGAGATGCCGTTCTCGGTAGAGGCGGAAATTCCGCCGGAGTGGGAGTGCAAGGCGTGCGGCGCCCAGGCACTCCTGGTGGACGGGGATGGCCCCGAGGAGAAGAAGGGCAAGCCCGCGCGTACGCACTGGGACATGCTCATGGAGCGGCGCACCCGCGAGGAGCTCGAGGAGGTGCTGGCCGAGCGGCTGGCGGTCCTTCGCTCCGGAGCCATGAACATCGCGGTGCATCCGCGCGACAGCCGGAAGTCCGCGTAACGACGCACCACAAGCGCTCCTAGGGAGCGCGACAGAACACAGGAGCCGCGGGCTGCCGCACACGGATGGTGTGCCGCAGCCCGCGGCTCCTTTGCGTCTGCGTCGCTCCGCCGGCGCGCACAGCGCACCGGTGGACCGCGAGATGAGTCGGACTGCGCGAGGTGAGCCGGGCTGCTTGCCCGGCCCGGACCACATGCTCGCCCGGGCCACATGCTGGGCCCGGGCTGCGAGTGGGGCGGCTCGGACGCTACGAGGTGAGCGGAGGGCGCGGATCCGGCTCATGGCGGTGAGCCGTGGGCGCGTCCTCGCGGATGACCTCACCCTGCACGATCTTTCCGTCCGGGCGGTGAATGCGGACCTGCTGGAAGGCATCGCCGAGGGAACCGGGAGCGGCCTGCCGCACCCGCCGCTCCAGCGACTTCTCCGCATAGCGGCCGAGGGCCGCGCGGACCGGGGGAAGGAGCAGCAGCAGACCCGCCGCGTCGGAGATCAGCCCGGGCAGCATGAGGAGCACTCCACCGAGCATCAGCAAGCCGTTGCCCGAGCTCGGCCGGTCGTCCCCGGTGGCCGGCGCGACGCCCGACTGCTGCCGCTGGAGGGTCTCCGAGAGATTCCGGAAGGCACGCCGGCCGGCCCGCTTGATCACCACGGCGCCGAGCACACCGCCGGCCACGAGCAGCACGAGCACGGTGAACCCGCCGGCGACTCCGGCGACGACGGTCAGCAGCCAGATCTCCAGCACCAGCCAGGCGGCGATGCCGAGGGGGAGGAAGGTGCGCGCGCGTGAGCGCCTGCGGGCGGTCGGTGTCGTTACGCCGGTCGTCATGGCTCCAGTGTGCCTGGGCGCTCGCAGGAGTGTCGTAAAGGCGGGACCCGTGCGGAAATCCCACGGAATCCGAGGGTCAGAAGGGCTTGCGGCCGATGATCTTTCCGGCCCGTGCCCCGATGCCCCAGGCCGTGACCCGCCACAGGGCCTCCACGACGATGTCGCGGCTCATCTTGGAGTCGCCGAGCTCACGCTCCACGAAGGTGATCGGGACCTCGACGACATGGAAGCCGGCCTCCACGGCGCGGCGGGCGAGGTCGACCTGGAAGCAGTAGCCCTGGGAGGCGACGCCGTCGAGCCCCAGCCCTTCGAGGGTCTCCTTGCGGAAGGCGCGGTAGCCGCCGGTGACATCGCGGATCGGCACGCCGAGCAGGAGCCGCGAGTACGTGCTGCCGCCTCGGGAGAGGAACTCACGGGACCTCGGCCAGTTCACGACGCGCCCGCCGGGCACCCAGCGGGAGCCGAGGACGAGATCGGCACCCTTGAGGGCGGTGAGCAGCCGGGGCAGCTCCTCGGGCTGGTGGGAGCCGTCGGCGTCCATCTCGACCAGGACGCCGTATCCCTGCTCGATGCCCCAGCGGAAGCCCGCGAGATAGGCGGCGCCGAGGCCCTCCTTGCCCTTGCGGTGCAGGACGTGGACGTGGTCGTCCTCGACGGAGAGCTCGTCGGCGATCTTGCCTGTGCCGTCGGGGCTGTTGTCGTCGGCGACCAGGATGTGCGCCTCCGGAACGGCGGCGCGCACACGGGCGACGATCGGCTTGATGTTCTCCGCCTCGTTGTAGGTCGGAATGATCACCAAGGCTCTGCCGAGCGGGCCGTACCGCCTCTGACCGCCGTCGTTCACTGCTGCCCCTTAATTTTCGTACGCAGAGACCCACCATAGCGAGCGCCGGTGACGGAGCCGCGACGGCACGGACACGTGGGCGGAGGGGTGGGAGAAGGGGCCCGGACGAAATCGGGAACGGATCGGGCCCGGCGTCCTTCGGGCCGGCCTGGGAACCGCTGGCTGCGGGTCGACCGAGAGCCGTTGTCTACTGAACGCCGGGCCCCACCCGGGTCGCACCTTCCCCCGAGCTCCTGCGGAGCAGGGGGGACCCCCACCGGTCGAGACCCTCCCTCGCCCCCGAGGCGCGGGCGCTGAACCTGGCTCCCAGTGGTGGTGCGCCGGTGCGGCGCGCCACCCCATGACCCAGCGGCGTTCGACGACTGCGTGGGGGTTCGACCGGTCGGACGTCCTGTGGTGGACTCGGCCGAACCTACCGGCCGGTGGGCGCACTCTGTCAACAGTCGTGCGATCTGCGGCGATTGACCGATTCGGCTGGTCAGCGACGAAGATCCGCAGGTCGCGACGGAGCACATGGAGCAGTGGCCCACGGTGCGAATCGACCCGATGTCACTCGTCCGGCCGTACGTAGACCGTTTGTCCGAACACCACGGTCCGCAGGCACTCGGGAAGGGCACTGCCCGGGGTGAGATCGGGCAGGCCGGGGGTGCCGGAACGGGGGTCGGTTGACCAGCGTGCGACCCGGTCGTCGGGGGCCTGGACGACGAGTTCACCGGTGCGCCAGACCGCGTAGTCGGCGGGCGCGCCGGGCACGAGGGTGCCCGCATCATCCCGTCCGATCGCGCGCCAGCCGCCACGGGTATGGGCAGTGAAGGCGGCGCGTACGGAGATCCGGTGTTCGGGTGTGCGGTGGAACGCGGCGGCCCGGACGGTGCCCCAGGGGTCGAGCGGGGTGACGGGACTGTCGGAGCCGAAGGCCAGGGGGACTCCGGCGCGCAGCAGCGCCGCGTACGGGTTGAGGGTGCGGGCACGCTCGATGCCCAGGCGCTGTGCGTACATACCGGTGTCACCGCCCCAGGCCGCGTCGAAGGCGGGCTGGACGGAGGCGGTGAGACCGAACTCGGCGAAGGCGGCGACCGTTTCCGGGGTCAGCATCTCGGCGTGTTCGACGCGGTGACGGGCGGCGCGGACGCGGGCGAGGCCCAGGGCGGCCGCGGCGGCCCGCATCCCCTCGACGACATGGGTGATCGCCTGGTCGCCGATGGCGTGGAAGCCAGCCTGGAGCCCCGCCTCGGTACAGGCCGTGACGTGCGCGGCGACGGCGGCCGCGTCGAGGTGGGCGACGCCGGCGTGGGCGGCGTCGGCGTACGGCTCGTGGAGACAGGCGGTGTGCGAGCCGAGCGAGCCGTCGGCGAAGAGGTCTCCGGCCGCTCCGGCGGCTCCGAGGGCGCGAGCCCGCTCCACGTCGGTGTCGGCCCAGTAGCCGACGACCCGCGGCCCCGGCTCGTCGGTGGCGGCCTTGAGCAGGCCCGTGAAGTCGTCCTCGGAGGAGATGTCGGGCCCGCCGCACTCGTGGACGGTGCCGATCCCCAGCGACGCGGCGTGCCGCAGGGCGATGCGCTGGGCCTCGGCGCGCTGCTCGGGCGACACGGCGGAGTACGCGGCGGAGCGCACGGCGTGGTGTGCGTCGCCGGTGAGCGGCTCGCCGTCACGGAAGCCGTCCATGCCGCGGACCGCGGGCACCAGATCGAGCATCGCGGTCGTCACGAGCGCCGAGTGGACGTCGATCCGGGTGAGGTACAGCGGACGGCCTCCGGTGAGCTCGTCCAGCTCGGCCCGGCTCAGCGGCCGCTGCTCGGGCCAGCGGGAGGCGTCCCAGCCGTGCCCGATCAGGATGCGGTCGGCGGGGCGGGCCGCCGCGTAGGACCGGACGCGCTCCGCCGCCCCGGCGAGCGACTCGGCGCCGGACAGATCGAGTCCGGTGAGCGCGAGTCCGGTCGCCGTCGTGTGGACGTGCGCGTCGACGAACGCGGGAGTGACCAGAGCCCCTTCCAGATCGACGACCTCGTCCACGCCGGAGGCGAAGGCGTCCGCGGCCCCCTCGGAGCCCACCCAGGCGATGTGCCCGCGCTCGACCACCATGGCGGTGGCGAAGGGGTCGGCGGGGCTGTGGACGTCTCCACCGCGCAGCAGCACGGTGCGGTGTTCGGCCGGGGGCACGCTCTCACTCATGGAGAACAGCCTAGATTCGCGGCGGCCGTGCCTCGTACGGGGTGGAGAGGACCACGGTCGTCCGGGTCGAGACTCCGGCCAGCGAGCGGATCTGGCCGAGCAGCTCCTCCAGCTCCAGCGGGGAGCCCACACGGACCTTGAGGATGTAGTTCTCCTCACCGGCGACGCTGTGGCAGGCCTCGATCTCGGACACGCCGGCGAGGCGCTCGGCGATGTCGTCGGGGGCACTGGGGTCGAAGGGTTTCACCGAGATGAACGCGGTGAGGGGCAGTCCGACCTCTTCGGGGTCCACGACAGCGGCGTATCCCCGGATGACGCCGCGCTGCTCGAGCCGTCGGACGCGCTGATGCACTGCCGAGGTGGACAGGCCGGTGGCCTTGCCCAGGTCGGTGTAGCTCATGCGCCCGTCCTTGACGAGCAACTCGACGATCTGACGATCCAGCTCCTCCATGCAGGTCAACCTATTGCCCCGGATGCCCATCGGCACAGTCGGCGGCGTCCTGGAAGGGCACCTGCGGGGGGCATGTGACGAATGCCACAGCCACGCGACCGTGTCCTTCGGGACCTCGCGGTTACCCCCGGGGCGCGAAGGGAAGTGCTTGGTGTGGTCGAGGCCGCAAGCGCCTGGTCGGCCCCACCCGAGGGGGAGAAACTGCATGCAGAGTGTGAAGCGCACCGGACGTACCGAACCGGAGCCTCTTGAACCCGTTGGTCCTCAAGAGGACGACGAGCTGGACTTCTACGACACCTTCGAGATGTACCGGGTGATCTGCCCGGACTGCGCGCAGCCGATCGCGCTGCTGGCCGACGAGGTCGCACTGCCGGAGCACGCGCTGTGCCCGACACCGTGGAACCCGTTCGTGCTCTCGGTCTGTGCCGGGACCGGCCGGTCCGCCACGGAGGCACGGCCGGCCGACGAGTCGCTGGAGGTCCAGGAGCAGGACACCGCACTGCTGTTGACGCTCCCTCAGGGGCTCGACTGGCGGACGCAGCCCTTCTCGCACGTGGGCGGTCCTGGCTCGCGCCCGTTCAAGATGCCGCCGATGCGACGGGCCGCCTGAGCGGACCGTCCGCCGGGTTCCTCCGGCGCTACCAGTAGGTTCCCCGCACCATGGCGGCGAGGCTGTCATGGTGCAGGATCATCCGGTCCGGGTTCTCCGGCACCGCCACCTCCTTGAAGTGCACCTGGCGGTAGGCCACGCGCAGCATCACGATGGCGTGCCGCAGGGCGGCGTAGAGGGTGTGGAAGTCCATGTCGCGCGGTGTGTGGCCGGTCAGTTCGGCGTAGCGCCGCTCGATGTGCTCACGGCGCAGGAAGTCCGGCAGCCCCCGCTGTCCGGAGCCGACGGTCAGATCCTGGAAGAAGCGGTGCAGGTACACCGTCCAGCCGAGGTCGACCTCGCGCGGGGCGAGGGCGGCCATCTCCCAGTCGAGGACGGCGGCGGGCTCGAAGCCGTCGTAGATGATGTTGCCGATGCGGGCGTCGCCCCACGTGAGAACGGCCGGGCCCTCGTCGGCGGGCCAGTGCGCCTCCAGCCGGTCGAAGGCGCTCTCGATGAGCGGTGAGCGAGGGAGCCCGTCCACCACCCAGGCGTAGTAGTCGCGCTGGGCGTCCACGTGCCGCCGCAGCGCGCTCCCCTCGCAACTCCCCACCGGATACTGGTCGTGGAGCCGGGCGATGACGGAGATCGTGGCCTCCTCCAGCCGGGCGCGTTCGCCGTCGGTCGCCGAGTGCAGCCAGTTCCCCTCGTACGTGTAGGGCACCACGTCCGGCGGCACACGGCCTTCGACGCGCTCCATGACGAGGAAGGGCGCGCCGAGCGGAGCCGGGTCCTCCTCCAGCCAGAGCACCCGTGGCACGGGCAGATCGGTGTGCCGGGCGACGTCCCTCATCGTCTCGTACTGCCGGCGCAGGTCGTAGACGGGGAACACGGTGTACGCGTCGGGGTCGGCCGCGAGTCGCACGGCGCAGGCGCGCAGCGGAGTTCCGGGGTGGTCGATGTCGAAGAGCAGCGTCTCGCTGGACATGCCGTTGGACTCGGGGGCCCGGACGCCGGTGACTTCGGCGCCTGGCAGCCGGGCGTCCAGCCAGGCGGTCAGCCGGAGGGCGAGTGTCTCCGGGTCGCGGGTGGTGGTGCGGGGGCGTGGTGCCGTGGCCATGTCGGTGCTCCTCTGCTCCTCGCTCAACTGCGGGCGGGCCGACGGGAGTCGGCCGGTCGGCGGCCGTGCGCCATAGGCCGTGCTCCGTGCGCCGTGCGCCGTGCTCCGTGCTCCGTGCTCCGTGCTCCGGGCTCCGGGCTCCGGGCTCCGGGCTCCGGGCTCCGGGAGGGTCAGCCGGCGACGGAGTCGTAGCCGGTGAACCCACTCGGGTCGTGGCGGCCGAAGCTGCCGTGCTCGAAGATCCCGTAGCCCGTCCGGCCTTCGAGGGTGAACCGGGCGGCGTGGTCGGTGACGCCGAAGGCGGCCATGGGGTGGGCCGCCGGGTCCGACAGGTCGTAGGTGCGCCGGTCGGTCCATCCTCGGCCCTGCCAGGTGCCGTGCTGCCAGTCGGTGGCGGGTGGATAGCCCGCCCCCACGGCCAGGGGGGAGGAGCAGAGGGTTTCCGCGGTGAGTTCGAGAGGCTTGCCCGCAGGATCGGTGAGGTGGACGACCGCCCGTTCGGGATGGCGGCCGCCCGGGCGGTAGTGGATCTCGGTCCGGGGCCAGCCGAGCTGGACGTCGCGTTCCCCGTCGCGGACGACGACGGCCTCGTTGAGCGAGCGGTGGCCGTCGGCGTCCTCCTGCGTGATGACCATCAGGAAGCGGTCGTCGAACCGGACGGGCATCCAGAGCCAGTGGAATCCCTCGGGGCGGAACTCGTCGCCGCGGCCCGCCTCTTCGCCGGGCAGGGGCCGCACGCCCCAGCTGCGGTCGCGCGTGCCCGTCCACTCCCCCGCCGTGACGGGTATCTCCTCGCCCGCGGCCCGGATCGTGCCCGTGCAGCGGCCGGCCTGGACGAAGCGCCGCCCTTCGAGCGTGAGCCGGTCTCCGCGGCGCTGCACATGATGCGGCTCCCAGACGGCCGGGAAGTCGGCCTCCCAGACGAGGTCGTACGAGAACGACCCGGGATCCGCGGGATCGTCCGCGCAGCGCAGGCGTATCCGGCGCAGCGGCTCCTCGACGACGATGCTCAGCGGCCCGACGGTCAGCCGCATCCGGTCGTCCCCGAGCGCGTCGGAGGCGCGTACGGCGTGCAGCCGGTCGCCGGTGCGCAGGGTGGCGTAGGCGTCGATGACCCCGGCGTTGGGGTACACCCCCAGCCCTGCGACGAGCAGAGCGCGGCCCCGGTGGTCGAGCACCTGGAAGATGCACCGGTCGTAGGCGTTCCGGTCGCCGGTGACGACGTGCTTCATGGAGAGCGGAGCCTGATGGACCGGGTACTCGTCGAGCGCGATGGGACGATCCTGGGACACGACGGCCTCCTCGCCGGGCGGGAGGATGACGGTACGTCAGATCCCGTGGGGGAGCCATACGCGTGCCGGCGAGGGGAACGGGCGGACCGGGCACCCGGCACCCGGCACCCCGGCACCCCGGCACCCGATGGGTACGTCACGAACAGGGGCTCGAATGGCACCGGCGGTGACCCCGCGGGTCCGATCGCCGTTTGGACGGACATGACAGCGCAGCACCCCAAGAGCGGCCCGGGCCGCCGCCGGCTGATGACGCCACGTCAGGAAGAATCGGTTCCGCATGCGGCCGATCCGCCCATCTACAGCGATCTGATGCATCGCTGGGCCAGTGCGGGACGGACCCTTCCGGGCCGCCGTGACCAGGAGTGGAACAGGCTCACGGCGGCACCGGTGTGGACCGGGCGGACCGGCTGGGTCAGTGGGACTCTGGCCCAGCGAGGTGACGGGCGATGACCATGCGCTGGATCTGATTCGTGCCCTCGACGATCTGCAGCACCTTCGCCTCGCGCATCAGCCGCTCGACCGGGAAGTCCGCGGTGTAGCCGTAGCCGCCGAGGACCTGCACGGCGTCCGTCGTCACCTGCATCGCCGTGTCCGTGCAGAAGAGCTTGGCCATGGCCGCCTGCCGCGAGAACGGCCGGCCGGCGTCGCGCAGCCGCGCTGCGGCCAGATACAGCGCCCGGCCCGCCTCCACCTTCGTCGCCATGTCGGCGAGCATGAAGCGCAGCCCCTGGAAGTCGGCGATGGGGCGGCCGAACTGCTTCCGGTCGGTGGCGTACGCGAGGGCCTCGTCCAGCGCCGCCTGGGCGACGCCGATCGCGCAGGCGGCGATGCCGAGGCGCCCCGAGTCGAGAGCGGACAGTGCGATCGCGAAGCCCTGCCCCTCGTCACCGATCCGGCGCGAGTCCGGGACCCGCACTCCGTCGAAGTGCAGCTGGGCGGTGGGCGAGCCCTTCATGCCCATCTTCTTCTCGGGAGCCGCGGCGCTCAGCCCCTCGGCGTCGCCCGGCACCAGGAACGCCGTGATGCCACGGGCCCCCTCGCCGCCGGAGCGGGCCAGGACGGTGCAGAAGTCGGCCACCCCGCCGTGCGTGATCCAGGCCTTGGTGCCGGTGATGACCCAGTCGTCGCCGTCCCGCACGGCCTTCGTCCGCAGCGACGCGGCGTCCGAGCCGGACGACGGTTCGGAGAGGCAGTAGGCGCCGAGCAGCCCCCCGCCCAGCATGGCGGCGAGATGCTCGCCCTGCTGCTCCTTGGTGCCGTAGTTGGCCAGCGCGTGGCAGGCGAGGGAGTGGACGCTGACGCCCAGCCCCACGGTGAGCCGGGCCGCGGCCAGCTCTTCCAGAACCTGCAGGTAGACCTCGTACGGCTGGTCACCGCCGCCGTACTCGGAGTCGTACGGAAGACCGAGCAGTCCCGACTCGGAGAGCAGGGAGAACAGCTCGCGCGGGAAGTGTCCCGCGTCCTCCTCCTCGGCCGCGCGTGGAGCGATCTCCCGCTGGACGATCTCACGGACCAGGGTGATCAGATCCCTGGCCTCCTCGGTGGGCAGTATGCGGTCCACCGGCTGCGGGGCGCGGTCGGGCATAGCGGCGCTCTCCTCCCTGTCGGGCGCTGCGGCGGTCGCGCGCGAAGGGTTGGGCGGCGCCGCCGGATGTCACCTGATGCGCCGATGCTGCCCTCCCGGATCACGGAAGTGGCTGACCAGCGGCTGTGGCGCGTTGAGTATGCCCCATCAGGGGGCGTCCGTCACGGGGCGCTTTCGCCACCTGCGTCACCTTCGCACTCGTCGAAGTTGGTCCGAACCATTGACCAACTGGTCTAGTCCTCCTACCGTTCCCAGCAGCACATGACCGGTTCATGTCATGTGCACCGTGTTCACGCCGCAGCACCTCCCCCCACCCGCTCTCCCTCCCCCACGAGGAGACACGATGCTCGGACCCCGACCCCCACGCGCCCGCTTCCGGGCCCTGATCGCCGCGGTCTGTACGGCCGTCCTCGGCGCCGGCCTGCTCGCCGGAGCCGGCACGGCCACCGCCACCGACGCCACCACCACCGCCACCGCAGGCCCGGCCGCCACCGCGGGCTCCGCCGCCCCCAGGGCCGGCTCCAACGTCGTCGGCTACTTCACCAACTGGGGCGTCTACCAGCGCAATTACCATGTCAAGAACATCGAGACGTCCGGCTCCGCGAGCAAGCTCACCCACATCAACTACGCCTTCGGCAACGTCACCGGCGGCAAGTGCGTCATCGGCGACGCCTTCGCCGACCACGAGAAGGCGTACACCGCCGACCAGTCCGTCGACGGCGTCGCCGACACCTGGGACCAGCCGCTGCGCGGCAGCTTCAACCAGCTGCGCAAGCTGAAGAAGCTGCACCCCGGCCTCAAGGTCATCTGGTCGTTCGGCGGCTGGACCTGGTCGGGCGGCTTCACCGAGGCCGCGAAGAACCCCGCGGCCTTCGCCGAGTCCTGCTACGGCCTGGTCGAGGACCCGCGCTGGGCGGACGTCTTCGACGGCATCGACATCGACTGGGAGTACCCGAACGCCTGCGGCCTCTCCTGCGACACCAGCGGCCGTGACGCCTTCGGGAATCTGATGTCCGCGCTGCGCGCGAAGTTCGGCTCCTCGAACCTCGTCACCGCGGCGATCACCGCGGACGCCAGCAGCGGCGGAAAGATCGACGCGACCGACTACGCGGGCGCCGCCCAGTACGTCGACTGGTACAACCCGATGACGTACGACTTCTTCGGCGCCTGGGCCGCGCAGGGCCCGACGGCGCCGCACTCCCCGCTCACCTCGTACGCCGGCATCCCGCAGGCCGGCTTCGACTCGGACGCCGCGATCCAGAAGCTCAAGGGGCTCGGGATCCCGTCGTCGAAGCTGCTGCTCGGTATCGGCTTCTACGGGCGCGGCTGGACGGGTGTGACGCAGTCGGTGCCGGGAGGTACGGCGACCGGGCCCGCCCCGGGGACGTACGAGCAGGGCATCGAGGACTACAAGGTGCTGAAGACCACGTGCCCGGCCAACGGCACGGTCGCGGGGACGGCGTACGCGCACTGCGGCAGCCAGTGGTGGAGCTACGACACGCCCGCCACGATCGCCGGGAAGATGGCGTACAAGAACCAGCAGGGGCTCGGAGGCACGTTCTTCTGGGAGCTCAGCGGTGACACGACCGACGGGGAGCTGATCAGGTCGATCGGCTGAGGCGCGGGGTGAGGAGGGCGGGGAACCGGTCCGGTTCCCCGCCCTCACTCATGTGCCCGGAACGCCGGAACGTCAGAGGAGCCCGGCCTGGGTGACCAGCATCGCGAAGACGACGACGAGGACCCAGCCCATGATGTGCTCGACGATCTTGGGGCCGTCGTCCTTGGGGCCGCCCGTGCGGGCCCGGGCGTCGGTGGCGTTGGCTGTGGTCGCGGTCATGGCTGCTCACTCGGTCGTCGTGGTCGTGGACGCCCCCCGTGACGGTCCCTCCACGCCCTGGGGGCGTAGCGGGTGACCCGACCACAGTGCCAGCCCGACGGCCCGTGGGCAGTGACACCGCTCACTGCCCACGGGCGCCGAGGAGCTGCTCAGTCGATGCCGAGGGCGGCGAGAGCCTTGCGCTGCGCGGCCGTCGGGTGCTCGGGCCAGTACAGGTAGCAGACACCGCCTGTGCCGGACGCCACGTTCCCGCTCGCGTTGTACCGCTTGGTACGGAGCCAGATCGTCTCCCACTGGGCCCGCTTGTAGACCCGGCGCACGGCCTCGTTGCTCGGCGACGCCGGATCGTTGGCGATCACGTCGCCGTCGGCGGTGAAGCCGATCACGGTCATCAGATGGCCGGAGGTGCCGTAGCCCGCGCCGGTGAGCTCCTCCTTCAGGAACGACTGGGACGTTATGGCCGGGATTCCGGCCTTGACGAGCGCCTCCAGCTGGTCGAGGGACTCCAGCCTGGTGACGACGGCGTTCATGTCCCGGTACGTGGCCGCGTAGGCGGCGTTGAAGGGCCAGTTGCCACAGCCGTCGTACTGGTAGTCGAAGGTGTGACGGGCGGCGTGGCAGACCTGCGGGTCGGCGAAGGCGGGATTCACCCAGGCGAGCTCCTGCGCCGACGGCCTGCGGCCCCAGTACTCGATGATCATCTGCGAGGAGGTGGGGCTGCACCAGGCCTCGCCGCCGTTGTCGTACTCGGGGTACTGGCCCACGTGGACGTTCTGCGAGTAGCGGGGCACCGCCAGCTCACGGGCGATCCGGGGCGTGGAGGCCGGCACGGTGAAGCGGTCCGGGACGTCGGAGGCCATGGCGCCCACACGCCACACCGTGGGGGTCAGGTCCGTGCCGGGCGTGCGGTAGAGGGTGAGACGCAGGCGGTAGGAGGCCAGCCGCAGTCCGCTCGCCGGATCGTCCACCGAGAAGGTGTCGGTCCAGATGGTGCTCCGGCCGTCGGTCTGGTCGTCCACGGACGTGCGGCGGATGTCCCCGTCGCCCGCCGCCCAGCGGCCCATCACGAACCACGGCGTTTGGGTGCCGTCCGTGTACGTGCCGGACAGCTCGGTCTGCAGCCAGGTGCCGGACGGGGTGCGGGCGTTCCAGGAGGCGATGACCTCGGTCGCGGGAACCCCGGGCCGGTGGACGGGCGAGGTCCACGTCGCGTACTCCCAGGCGGTGGTCAGCCCGGTGTGCGGATCCGCGTACTCGGTGCGCCCGGCGAGGGTGTCGATGACCAGCCCGGGACGGCGGCCCGCCACCGCCCGGGTGCCGGCCGCCGCGCCGCTGCGCCAGTCGGTGTACGAGTTCCAGAAACGGTTGTCGACGAGCGGGCGCGGCCGGCCGGCACGGGCCGGAACGGCGGCCGCCGCAGCCGCGGGGGCGGCGGAGGACAGGGCGCTCCCGCCCGCCGCTGCGGCCAGGGCCGCGGTCAGTACGGTTCTGCGCGAGGCGGGAGTGCTCATGGGACCTCCGGAGGCGGTCGCGGGACGCGGACGGTGAGGGCGACAGTGGGCCAACTATCGCGGGTCCCCGGCGGCCTCGGCCAGTGATTCGCAGCGCGTCGCACCCACCAATATTGGTCTCGACCAGTGGCATGACCTGCGACGGTCCCGGCCCGCCATCGAACCGGCCCCCTTAGGGTGACCCCATGAGCCCTCTCGTCTCCCTCGACCGCGCCGCTGCGGTCCTGCGTGCCCTGCCGCCGTCCTGCGGGCCGGTGCGGCTGATCGCGGTCGACGGTCACGCGGGCTCGGGGAAGAGCACCTTCGCCACGCTGCTCGCGGCGGCGCTCGGCGGGGCACCCGTGCTCCGTCTCGACGACCTCGCCACCCACGACGAACTCTTCGAGTGGACAGGCCGGTTGCTCGACCAGGTGATAGCGCCCCTGTCCAGCGGCGAGAGCGCGCTGTACCGGCCCTACGACTGGACGCTGCGCCGCTTCGGCACCCCTCGTCCGCTGCCGGCGGCTGAGGTCGTCCTGGTCGAGGGAGTCGGGTCGGGCCGGCGGGCGCTGCGGCCTCATCTCGCCCGGCTCCTGTGGATGGACCGGGAGCCCGAGGCTTCATGGCTCCGGGGCCGGCGCCGCGACGGGCCGGCGCTGTCCGGCTTCTGGGACGGCTGGACGGTGGCGGAGACGCGTCATTTCGCCGGGGACCCCTCGCGGCCCTTTGCCGACACGCTGGTACGGGAGTTGCCCGAGGGTTACGAGTGGCTCCTGGGGCCGAACGTGACAGCGGGAGCGAACCATTCCGTCACGGAGCGTGAGCACCTCACACCGCCGTACTGAGCAGTCGGAAATCCACCCCGTCGAGTGCCCAACTCCGCTTGACCCAGGGCCCTTACAGGTCTTACGTTCTCAATGTGCGGCTTTTCGGAGCCGCCCGGACGCGAAGCCCCCGGTTGTTCCCCCGTGATCGGGGGCTTCGTTCTGCCCTCAGCACCCTTTTTCAGCGCCGTCCCGGCACCCCACGCTCACCCAGGGTCACCGTCCGCCGGACGCTCGCGCCACCCTTAATTTGCTGCCCCCTGCGCAGGTACGATGCATCTCGGTGCGGTCAAATCCCGTCCGCGACAAGGTGGTTCGGCACGCTCCGACGGGCATCCGCCCGTCGGGACAGCACGGGGGCACGGTATGTGGGGGACCCGATGGACATCGGCACGCAGGGCTCACCGGCCCCGGCCGACCTCGCCTGGGTGCGCGGCGTGGACGCCTACACCATGGGCGCGTATCCGCAGGCCGAGGAGGAGTTCAGAACCGCGGTGCGGCTCGACCCCGGAATGGCGGACGGCTGGCTCGGCCTGCACGCGCTGCGCGTCGACACCACCACCGCCCTCCTGCGGATGTACCGCAACCGGGAGCGCTTCGGTGAGCAGCGGACGCGGCACCGCCGCACGCTGAACTCCTGGTACTGGCTGGGCTGGTGGGTGCAGCCGGTGCTGGAGAGTCCGCGCGACCTGCTGCTCGCACACGCCTCGCACTGGCTCGACGGGCGCCATGTGCCGGAGCTGGACCGGGCGCTGGCCGGGCTGCCGCCCGTCGACGCCGATCCGCAGGTGCGGTTCCTGCACGCCTGCCGGGCGTATCTGGTCAAGGACTGGGACCAGCTCCTCCGGTACACCGAGCCACTCGTCAACGATCCGCTGCTGGGCATCGAGGCCGGTCTGTTCGGCGGCATGGCGCGGGTGCGGCTGGAGATGTACGGGCAGGCCGAACCCCTGCTGTCCACCGCCCTGATGCGCTGCCGCAGCGAGCAGCCGCAGCGCAAGGAACTCCGGTACTGGCTGGCGCGGGCCCACGAGGGCACCGGCCGCAGTGCCGCCGCGCTGCCGCTGTACCGGGCGGTGCACCGGGTCGACCCGGCCTTCATGGACACCTCGGCGCGGCTCGCGGCGATCGCCGAGTACGACGGCATCGACGGGACGGACGAGGCGGTCGGCCTCGCGGCGGTGTCACTGGCAGGCGCCGGCGCGGGCTTCGGTCAGGACTCGATGGACCCGCAGCCCGCCGAGGCCGATCCGCCGTACGTGCCCGAGCCCCGGTTCGGCGGCGACCCGCAGCCCCCGCTGGGCGCGCAGGCCCCGGCCACGGCCGCGGGGCCGCCCGACGGGGTGCGGGAGAAGGCCGCCGCGCCCGCCGCGGCCCCGCCGCAGTTCCCGTCCGGTCCCACCGATCCCGTGCTCCTCGCCGAGGCGCTCGCCGAGCTGGAGCGGATGGTGGGCCTGGAGCCGGTCAAGCGCCAGGTGAAGGCGCTCTCCGCCCAGCTGAACATGGCGCGGCTGCGGTCGGGGCAGGGCCTTCCGGTGCAGCCCCCGAAACGGCACTTCGTCTTCTCCGGCCCCTCCGGCACCGGAAAGACGACGGTGGCCCGCATCCTCGGCCGGGTCTTCTACGCGCTCGGGCTGCTCGGCGGCGACCATCTCGTGGAGGCCCAGCGCTCCGACCTGGTCGGCGAGTTCCTCGGCCAGACGGCCGTGAAGGCCAATGAGCTGATCGACTCCGCGCTCGGCGGTGTGCTGTTCGTGGACGAGGCGTACTCCCTCTCCAACACGGGCTACAGCAAGGGAGACGCGTACGGCGACGAGGCGCTGCAGGTGCTGCTGAAGCGCGCCGAGGACAACCGGGACCATCTGGTGGTCATCCTCGCCGGCTACCCGGAGGGCATGGACCGTCTCCTCGCCACCAACCCCGGGCTGTCCTCCCGCTTCACCACCCGGGTCGACTTCCCCTCGTACCGGCCGCTGGAGCTGACCGCCATCGGCGAGGTCCTCGCGGCGGCGAACGGGGATCTGTGGGACGAGGAGTCGCTGGACGAGCTGCGCTCGATCAGCGGTCATGTGGTGGACCAGAACTGGATCGACGAGCTGGGCAACGGCCGCTTCCTGCGCACGCTGTACGAGAAGAGCTGCGCGTACCGCGACCTGCGGCTCTCGGGATACGCCGGCACCCCGACGCGCGAGGACCTGGCGACGCTCCGGCTGCCCGACCTGATGCAGGCCTACGGCGAGGTCCTCTCGGGCCGCAGCTCCCAGGACCCACCGGGCCTGTGACGTCCTGCGCCGCCTCCGGGGCGGCGCCGGCGTGGTCCGGGTGCGAGGACACGAGGGCCGGGACCGAGCCCGGGACGGATTTCCGGACCGAGCCCCGGCTCGGGGAGGAAGGGGAGGGGCAGGATTCCCCGCCCCTCCCCCGCGCTCAGCCCGCCAGCGCGCGCACCGGGTCCGGAGCCGGCGCGGCCGGGACGGGGACGACGGGCGTCCGGTGGGCGGGGTCACGGACCTCGCCGACCAGTTTCTCCAGGACGTCCTCCAGGGCGACGAGACCCAGCACCCGCCCCGACGCGTCGGCGACCTGCGCCAGATGGGTGGCGGCGCGCCGCATCACGGTGAGGGCGTCGTCCAGCGGCAGCTCCGCCCGCAGCGTGGCCATGGGCCGCCAGATGTGCTGCGGTACGGCCCGCTCGCCGTCCTCCAGGTCGAGGACGTCCTTGACGTGGAGGTAGCCCATGAAGGGCCCGCTGCCCTCGCCCCGGACGGGGAACCTGGAGTAGCCCGTACGGACGGTCAGCTCCTCGATCTGCCGCGGCGACACGGACGGCGGCACGCTCACCAGCGCCGAGCGGACTATGAGGACATCCCTCACGGGGCGGCTGCCCAGCTCCAGCGCGTCGCCGAGCCGCTCCTGCTCCTCCCGGTCCAGCAGACCGGCCTGGCCCGCGTCCTCGACCAGCTGGCCCAGCTGGTCGCTGGTGAAGACCGCTTCGACCTCGTCCTTCGGCTCCACCCGGAACAGCTTCAGCACCAGCCGGGCGCACGCGCCCAGCCCGGCGGTCACCGGGCGGCACAGCCGGGCGAAGCCGACCAGCGTGGGACTGAGCCAGAGCGCGGTCTTCTCCGGCGCGGCCATCGCGAGGTTCTTCGGCAGCATCTCGCCGACGACGAGATGCAGGAAGACGACGACGGCGAGGGCGATGACATAGCCGAGCGGGTGGATCAGCGCCTCGGGTACGTGGACGGCGTGGAAGACCGGCTCCAGCAGATGCGCCACGGTCGGCTCCGCCACCGCGCCGAGCGTCAGCGAGCAGACGGTGATGCCGAACTGCGCCGCCGCCATCATCTGCGGCAGGTTCTCCAGCCCGTGCAGGACCTGCCGGGCCCGCGAGGAGCCCCCGGCCGCGAGGGGCTCGATCTGGCTGCGGCGCACCGACACCAGGGCGAACTCGGCGCCGACGAAGAAGCCGTTGGCGAGCACGAGGAGCAGCGCGAACAGCAGTTGGAGGACGCTCATCGCACGGCCTCCGCGAAGGTCTCCGCGAGGGCCTGGCCGTCCGCGGTACGGACCAGCCTCACCCGTTCGGCCCGGTACCGGTCCACCTGCCGCACCGAGAGGCGCCAGCCGGGCAGCTCGGCCCGGTCGCCGGGCACCGGGATACGGCCGAGGAGGTCGGCGACGAGCCCGGCGACGGTCTCGTAGGGACCGTCGGGCACGTCGAGGCCTATCCGCCGCAGGGTGAGGACCCGGCAGCTGCCGTCGGCCTCCCAGGCCGGGTTGCCGTCCTCGGGCGCGATCGCGGCCAGCTCGGGCCGGTCGTCGCCGTGGTGGTCGTGCTCGTCGCGGACCTCGCCGACGAGCTCCTCGACGATGTCCTCCAGGGTGACCACCCCCGCCGTACCGCCGTACTCGTCGACGACGACGGCTATCGGCTGCTCGCTGCGCAGCCGCTCCAGCAGCTGCCGCACCGGCAGGGTCTCGGGCACCAGCAGCGGGGGGACCGCGATCCGGCCGACGGGGGTGCGCTGCCTCTGGTGCGCCTGCACGGCGAGCGCGTCCTTCAGATGGACCATGCCGACGATCTCGTCGATGCGGTCCCGGTAGACGGGGAAGCGGGAGAGGCCGGTGGCGCGGGTGAGGTTGAGGACGTCCGCCGCGGTCGCGTCGGACTGCAGCGCGCTCATCTTCACGCGCGGGGTCATCACGTGCTGTGCGGTGAGCCCGCCGAGGGACAGCGTCCGTACGAACAGATCGGCGGTGTCCTGCTCCAGCGTGCCGGCGCGTGCCGAGTGACGGGCCAGGGAAACCAGTTCGCCAGGGGTGCGGGCGGATGCCAGCTCCTCCGCCGGTTCGACTCCGAACGCCCGTACGAGCCGGTTGGCGGCGGCGTTGAGCAGCGTGATCACGGGCCTGAACAGCGTCGAGAAGCGGTGCTGCGGGCCGGCCACGAACCGGGCCACCTGCAACGGCCGCGACACGGCCCAGTTCTTTGGGACGAGCTCACCGACCACCATCTGGACGGCGGAGGCGAGCAGCATGCCGATCACGACCGCGACGCCGGGGACGGCACCGTCGGGTATGCCCACCGCGGTGAGCGGCGCGTCGAGCAGCTGTGCGAGCGCGGGCTCGGCGAGCATGCCGACGACGAGGGAGGTGATGGTGATGCCGAGCTGGGTGCCGGACAGCTGGAACGACAGCTCGCGCAGGGCTCGTACGACGCCCCCGGCGCGGCGGTCGCCCTCGGCGGCGGCGCGCTCGGCGTCCGCGCGTTCCACGGTGACCAGGCCGAATTCGGCGGCCACGAAGAAGCCGTTGGCGAGGATGAGAAGGAATGCCGCGCAGAGCAGCAGTAGCGGGATGATCATGCCGCCGCCTCCGGTGAGGGGGCGGCGCAGGTACTACCGGACGATCCGTCCATTGCTGGAGGGAGTCACTCCTCGGGTCGCAGGGTGCCTCACGGGCCACGGTCGGCCGCGCGGGTGTGAGGCGGAGGCGCACTCGGCGCCTCCGCCTCAAGAGTAATCACGAGTCTGCCCCGAGGGGCAGGGGCTCAGCCGTTGTCGGTGCCGGTGCCGCGCGATTCGGCGAGGAGGCGCAGGGCGCGCGCGTCGCGGATGGCGTGCCGACGGGCGACTCCCGGCTGGATTCCCAGGACCGGGAGGCTCGTGCCGTCACTCAGATCGAGGAACACCCAGGGGTCACCCGGACGGAGGTTGACACGGAGGATCTCCGCCCACTCCAGCCGGCGGCTGCGGGTCAGGTTGACGACGGTGACCCCAAGCTCGTCGGCGACGACCTTGGGGCGGCTGAGCAGCGCCAGCACGCCGAAGAAGAGCAGCGCGGTCAGGACGAAGCTGATCCGCTCGCCGGGACCGAGCTTGTCCAGGGCGAACGCGACGGCGGTGATGACGACGAACATCACCGTTCCGACGGACAGCAGGACGGCCCGGGTGCGGGTCGGCCTGAAGGTCACCGGGAGAGCGGGCAGCTCCTGTTGTTCCACAGTCATGTTCGGTGCGTTCCTCGGAGCCTCAGAGCCGGCAGGCGTGGATCGCGGTCGTGAGGATCGCGCGGGCGCCCAGTGCGTACAGATCGTCCATGATCCGCTGTGCCTCCTTGGCCGGCACCATCGCACGGACGGCGACCCAGCCCTCGTGGTGCAGCGGGGAGACGGTCGGGGACTCGAGTCCCGGGGTGAGGGAGACGGCCTGCTCCAGGTGCTCGACGCGGCAGTCGTAGTCCATCATCACGTAGGAGCGGGCGACGAGAACGCCCTGGAGGCGGCGCAGGAACTGCTGCACCTTGGGGTCGTCGGCCTTGGCGCCGGTGCGGCGGATGACGACGGCCTCGGAGGTGAGGATCGGCTCGCCGATCACGCCGAGGCCGGCGTTGCGCAGACTCGTGCCGGTCTCCACGACATCGGCGATGACCTGGGCGACGCCCAGCTCGATCGCGGTCTCCACGGCGCCGTCGAGGTGGACGACGGAGGCGTCGATGCCGTTGTCCGCGAGGTGCTTGGCGACGATGCCCTCGTACGAGGTGGCGATGGTCAGCCCGCCGAACTCCTCGACACCGGAGGCGGTGCCGGGCTTGGTGGCGTAGCGGAACGTGGAGCGGGCGAAGCCGAGCTGGAGGATCTCCTCGGCGTTGGCACCGGAGTCCAGCAGCAGGTCGCGGCCGGTGATGCCGATGTCGAGGCGGCCCGAGCTGACGTAGATCGCGATGTCACGCGGGCGCAGGTAGAAGAACTCGACCTCGTTCTCCGGGTCGACCAGGACGAGTTCCTTGGAGTCCTTGCGCTGGAGGTAGCCCGCCTCATGGAGCATCTCCCCCGCAGGTCCGGAGAGTGAACCCTTGTTGGGGACGGCGATGCGCAGCATGAGGCGGGCTTCCTTTGTGTGCGGAGGAGCGTGCGGAGGGAGGGTGAGCCGGTTCGGTCCGTACGGAACGAGTGTGCTCAGAGATGGGCGTAGACGTCGTCGAGGCTGATCCCGCGCGCGACCATCATCACCTGGACGTGGTACAGCAACTGGGAGATCTCCTCGGCGGCGGCGTCCTTGCCCTCGTACTCGGCGGCCATCCAGACTTCGGCGGCCTCCTCGACGACCTTCTTGCCGATGGCATGGACGCCCTTGTCCACCAGTTCGGCGGTGCGGGAGGTGGCGGGATCGCCGTTGGCGGCCTTGTGCTGGAGCTCGACGAAGAGCTCCTCGAACGTCTTCTTGGACATGGTGGTCCCACCCTACGCGGAAGTGGGCCCTCCTCAGCGCCAGGGTTCAGATACTGAACGCAGCGTGGCCGCGGTGGACACGGCGGCGGTGACGGCCTCGTGTCCCTTGTCCTCGTTGGAGCCCTCCAGACCGGCCCGGTCGAGTGCCTGCTCCTCGGTGTCGCAGGTCAGTACGCCGAAGCCGACGGGGACGCCGGTGTCGACGGAGACCTTGACGAGGCCCTGGGTGACGCCCTGGCACACGTAGTCGAAGTGGGGCGTGCCGCCGCGGATGACGACGCCGAGCGCCACGATCGCGTCGTAGCCGCGGCCTGCCAGCACCTTGGCGACGACGGGCAGCTCGAAGCTGCCGGGGACCCGCAGCAGGGTGGGTTCGTCGATGCCCAGCTCGTGGAGGGCGCGCAGGGCGCCGTCGACGAGACCGTCCATGATCTTCTCGTGCCACTGGGCCGCGATGACGGCCACGCGGAGGTCTCCGCAGTTGCGTACGGACAGTTCGGGTGCGCCCTTGCCGCTCACGTTTCTCCTCGATCCGGTTCTTGCTGTCTTGACTGTCCTGCCGATGCCGCCGGTCGTGGCGGCCGACGGGTCCTACTGGTTGCCGCAGGTGGAGGCGGTGGCGCCGTCCAGCCAGGGCAGGTCGTGCCCCATGCGGTCCCGCTTGGTGCGCAGGTACCGCAGATTGTGCTCACCCGCCTGCAGCGGCATGACCTCACGGCCCTGGACCTTCAGTCCGTGCCGCACGAGAGCGCTGATCTTGTCGGGGTTGTTGGTCATCAGGCGGAGGCTGCGTACACCGAGGTCCTCGAGGATCTGGGCGCCCGCCGCGTAGTCCCGGGCGTCGGCGGGCAGGCCGAGTTCCAGATTGGCGTCGAGTGTGTCGCGACCGCGTTCCTGCAGCTCGTACGCCCGCAGCTTGGACACCAGTCCGATGCCTCGGCCCTCGTGGCCGCGGAGATAGACGACGACCCCGCGGCCCGCCTCGGTGATGCGCTTCATGGAGGCTTCCAGCTGGGGGCCGCAGTCGCAGCGCAGCGAGTGGAAGATGTCGCCGGTGAGGCACTCGGAGTGGACGCGGACGAGGACGTCCTCGCCGTCGCCGAGGTCGCCGTGGACCAGCGCGACGTGCTCGACGCCGTCGGTCGTGGAGCGGTAGCCGTACGCCGTGAACGCGCCGTGCGCGGTCGGCAGGTTGACCTCGGCCTCGCGGCGGACGGTCGGCTCGGAGCTGCGGCGGTAGGCGACGAGGTCCTCGATGGAGATGATCGTGAGCCCGTGCTTGCGGGCGAACGGGATCAGCTCGGGCAGCCGCAGCATGACGCCGTCCTCGCCGGCGATCTCGACGATCGCGCCGGCGGGCCGCAGTCCCGCGAGCCGGGCGAGGTCGACGGCCGCCTCGGTGTGCCCGTTGCGCACGAGGACGCCGCCGGGCTTGGCGCGCAGCGGGAAGACATGGCCGGGGCGCACGAGGTCGGTGGGCTCGGCCGTGCCGCTCGCCAGCAGCTGGAGGGTGGTGGCGCGGTCGGCGGCGGAGATGCCGGTGGTGACACCGTGCGCGGGGGCGGCGTCGACGGAGACGGTGAAGGCCGTGCTCATCGACTCGGTGTTGTGCTCGACCATCTGCGGCAGCTGGAGCCGCTCCAGTTCGTCGCTCTCCATGGGGGCGCAGATCAGGCCCCGGCACTCGCTCATCATGAACGCGACGATCTCGGGCGTGGCCTTCTCGGCGGCGATGACGAGGTCGCCCTCGTTCTCACGGTCCTCGTCGTCGACGACGACGACGGGGCGGCCCGCGGCGATGTCACGGATGGCCTGGTCGACGGGGTCGAGCACGAGCTCCTCCTCCGGGTACCAGGTGGTGTGGATCGCAGGTGCGGCGTGGAACGCCTCGGTCGGGGTGGTGGGAGACGGGCGGGATGTCATGCTGCCGCTCCTTCCAGGGCGGGAGTCGTACGGGATCGCAGCCACCAGTCGCGCATGCCCCACAGGACGAGCGCGCCGTAGATGACGTAGACGAACCCGGAGAACGCGAAGCCGTTGGCGAAGTTCAGCGGTACGCCGACGAGGTCGACCAGCAGCCAGGCGAACCAGAACTCGACCATGCCGCGGGCCTGGGCGTACATGGCGACCAGCGTGCCGACGAAGATGTACGCGTCCGGCCACGGGTCCCAGGACAGGGACGGGTAGGCGGTGAAGAGCAGGGCGACGGCGACGGTGCCGAGCGCCGCCCCGGCCAGCATCACGCCGCGCTGGCGCCAGGTGGCGAAGCGTACGGCGATCGAACCGTCCTGGGCCTGCTGCCGGCCGCGGGTCCACTGCCAGTAGCCCCAGGCCGCGACGGCCATGACGACGACCTGCTTGCCCGCGCTGCCGGTCAGATGGGACGTGGCGAACGCGGCGAAGAGGATGAGGCCGGACAGGAACTGGGCGGGCCAGGTCCATATGGAGCGGCGCCAGCCGAGCGCGAGGGCGATCAGGCCGATCACGTTGCCGATCATGTCGGACCACTTGATGTGCTGGTCGAAGGCCGTGAAGGCCTCGGAGTTCAGCCAGTCCAGGGCGCTCACTCGCCGCTCTCCTTCGCGTCCGCGCCGAGCAGCCGCTCGACGTACTTGGCGATGACGTCGACCTCGAGGTTGACCGGGTCGCCGGGCTGCTTGATGCCGAGCGTGGTCAGCGCGAGGGTGGTGGGGATCAGGCTGATGGTGAAGTGGTCGGCGCCCGCGTCGACGACGGTGAGGCTGACTCCGTCGACGGTGATGGAGCCCTTCTCGACGACGTAGCGGCCGAGCTCCGCCGGGAGGGAGACCTTGACGAGCTCCCAGTGCTCGGACGGAGTGCGCTCGACGACCGTGCCGGTGCCGTCGACATGTCCCTGGACGATGTGCCCGCCGAACCGGCCGTCGGCCACCATCGGCCGCTCCAGGTTGACCCGGGAGCCGACGGCGAGCGCGCCCAGGCTGGAGCGCTTCAGCGTCTCGGCCATCACATCGGCGGTGAACTCGCCGTCGCCGGTCTCCACGACGGTGAGGCAGACGCCGTTCACGGCGATGGAATCGCCGTGCTTCGCGTCCTCGGTGACGACGGGTCCGCGCAGTCGGAAGCGGGACGAGTCACCGAGGTCCTCGACGGCGGTGACCTCGCCCAGCTCTTCGACGATTCCGGTGAACACTCTCAGGCTCCCTTGGGGACGGTCGCGGTGATGCGCAGATCGGGGCCGAGGCGGACGGCCTCGGTCACGTCGAGCCGCAACGCTTCGGTGATGGTGGTGATTCCGGCGTCGGCGAGGGCGGGCCGGCCCGCGCCGAGGAGTACGGGGGCGAGGTAGCCGACGACGGCGTCGACGGCTCCCGCGGAGACGAAGGACCCGGCCAGCGTCGGGCCGCCTTCGAGCAGTACGGAGCGGACGCCGCGCGCGTACAGGGCGTCCAGCAGCGCGGGTACGGACAGGCCGTGGCCCGCCCTGGGCAGCCGTACGACGTCCGGGAGGGCGGTCTCGGCGTCCTCGGCGACCGCGATCAGGGTCGGCGCGGTGTCGTCGAGGACGCGGGCACCGGGCCTCACGGCGGTGGCGTCGGTGTCGATCACGACCCTCAGCGGCTGGGTCACTCCGTCGATGCCGCGGACCGCGAGGTGCGGGTCGTCGGCGCGGGCGGTGCCGGAGCCGACGATCACGGCGTCGGCCTCGGCGCGCAGGCGGTGGACGTCGGCGCGGGACTCGGGCGAGCTGATCCAGCGGCTGGTGCCGTCCGCTGCGGCGATGCGTCCGTCGAGGGTGGCGGCGTACTTCCACAGGACGTAGGGGCGGCGGTGGCGTACGGAGGTGAGCCAGGCGATGTTGCCGGCCTCGGCCTCGTCCCCCAGGAGGCCCTGCTCGACCTGGACGCCGGCGGCGCGCAGGGTGTCGGCGCCCCCGGTGGCCTGCGGGGTGGGGTCGGCGACGGCGTACACGACACGGGCGATCCCGGCCTCGACGAGGGCCTGGGCGCAGGGGCCGGTACGGCCGGTGTGGTTGCAGGGTTCGAGGGTGACGTAGGCGGTCCCGCCGCGGGAGCGTTCGCCCGCGTCCCGGAGGGCGTGGATCTCGGCGTGGGGGCCGCCCGCACGCTGATGGAACCCCTCGCCCACCTGCTGTCCGGCGGCGTCGGTGATGACGCACCCGACGACCGGGTTGGGGCTGGTGGAGCCGAGTCCACGGGCGGCGAGCGCGACGGCTCGGCGCATGGCGTGCGTGTCGGCCGGGGTGGCCACCGGGTCCTCCTGCCTCTTCGGGCACGGACTCCGGGGCTGTCGATGACGACAGAGAAAGCGGGACAACGCCTCAGGGGAACGCCGACGCCGACGGAACGGATCGCCCTCGAGTGTCCCGCGAGGACGATCAGCCGCCATGGCCGACGGACCACGAGGGCCGCCCGCCGCGCACTGCCTCCCATCCGGACTTTAACCGTCGGTCCAGGAATTTCACCTGGTCAACCGGCCGCTGGATGCGGACGGGTCGCGGACTGTAACCGCCGGTTCGGAATTGCACCGACCCCGGAGCGCGCTGCTGCTGATACAGGGCCAGTGTGCCACGGCCTCCGGTGAGCCATACGGGCGAGCCTCTGTGTCCTGGCTCACAGGATCCCTTCGGACCGGAATGGTCCAGACCTATTGACGCACTGGTCTAGTCCTCTTAATCTCTGCGTCACCTCCGCGGAGCGGCCCAGCCGGTGTGCGCACGCCCGGGCCCAACACGACCCACTCGCCCGCCAGTTGTGTGATCCCCACTCCCTCCCCAGGAGGCCACCACCGTGCTCACCCCCACCCGCGCGAGAGCGACGCTCCTCGCGGCCGCGGCAGCCGCCGCAGGACTGCTGCTGAGCTCGCTCTCCGGCGGCGTATCGCACGCCGCCGACAACGAGTCCTGTCGCCCCGACGGGCTCTACGCCACCCCCGGTGTCGACGTCCCCTACTGCTCGGTCTACGACACCGACGGCCGCGAGAAGATGGGCGCCGACCACAAGCGCCGCGTGATCGGCTACTTCACCGGCTGGCGCACCGGGAACAACGGCGAGCCCGCCTATCTCGCCTCCGACATTCCCTGGGACAAGATCACCCACATCAACTACGCCTTCGGGCACATCGGCGGCGACAACAGACTGTCGGTCGGCACGGACGGTCCGGCCAACGCCGCCACCGGCATGACCTGGCCGGGCGTGGCGGGCGCGGAGATGGACCCGGCGTACACGTACAAGGGCCACTTCAACCTGCTCGGCAAGTTCAAGAAGCAGCACCCGGACGTGAAGACGCTGATCTCGGTCGGCGGCTGGGCCGAGACCGGGGGCTACTTCGACGACAACGGCGGGCGGGTGGACTCCGGCGGCTTCTACGCGATGGCGACCAACGCCGACGGCTCGGTGAACCAGGCCGGGATCGACACCTTCGCGGACTCCGCCGTCACGTTCATCAAGAAGTACGGGTTCAACGGCGTCGACATCGACTACGAGTACCCGACGACGATGAAGGACGCCGGCAATCCGCTGGACCACACCGTCGCCAACGCGCGGCGCGCCGGACTCGTCAAGGGCTACGCCGCGCTGATGAAGACACTGCGCGAGAAGCTCGACCGGGCGGGCGCGGCGGACGGGAAGCACTATCTGCTGACCGTGGCGGCGCCGTCGTCCGGATATCTGCTGCGCGGAATGGAGACGTTCCAGGTCCAGAAGTACCTGGACTACGTCAACATCATGTCCTACGACCTCCACGGCGCGTGGAACGAGTACGTCGGCCCGAACGCCTCGCTCTTCGACGACGGCAAGGACGGCGAACTCGCGGCGGCCGGGGTCTACTCGACCTCCCAGTACGGCGGGATCGGCTATCTCAACACCGACTGGGCCTATCACTACTTCCGCGGCTCGATGCCGGCCGGCCGGATCAACATCGGACTCCCGTACTACACACGCGGTTTCAGGAACGTGCAGGGCGGAACGGACGGTCTGTGGGGCAAGGCTCCCTCGACGAGCTGTCCGGCCGGCTCGGGACTGACCAAGTGCGGTGACGGCGCGGTCGGCATCGACAACCTCTGGCACGACAAGGACACCGCGGGCAACGAGTCCCCGGCCGGTTCCAACCCGATGTGGCACGCCAAGAACCTGGAGCGGGGCGTCGTCGGCGACTACGTCACGCGGTACGGCTTCCCCGCCGGGACGACGCTGACCGGCACGTACGCCCGCAAGTACGACTCGACGCTGGTCGCTCCATGGCTGTGGAACGCCCAGAAGAAGGTCTTCCTGTCGACGGAGGACGAGCAGTCGGTGAACGCCAAGGCCGACTACGTGGTGAACAGGGGCATCGGCGGCACGATGATCTGGGAACTGGCCGGCGACTACGGCTGGAACGCCGCGAAGGGCCAGTACGAGATGGGCGACACGCTCACCACCGCCATGTACGAGAAGTTCAAGTCCGCGGCTCCGTACGGCGCGCGGCGTGCGACGGCCGCGACACCGGCCGAAGCGGTCGACCTGGGCGTGGAGTTCGGGCAGTTCCCGCTCGGCGACTCCAACTACCCGATCAGCCCGAAGCTGAAGATCACCAACAACACGACGGCGACGCTCCCGGGCGGCACGGAGTTCCAGTTCGACTACGGCACGTCCGCTCCCGGGAACGCCAAGGACCAGTCCGGCTTCGGCACGACCGTGGTGCGCAGCGACCACACCGGCACGAACGTGGGCGGGCTGAAGGGCGACCACCACCGCGTCTCGCTGAAGCTGCCGAGCTGGCAGACGCTGGCGCCCGGGGCGTCCGTACAGCTGGACTTCGTGTACTACCTGCCGGTGTCGACGCCGTCGAACTGGACGGTGACCTTCGGCGGGAAGACGTATGCGCTGGCGGGTGATCTGGCCCGGGGAACGAGCCTGGTCGATCCCGGGTCGGGCACGACCGGCGGGACGACCACCGGCGGGACGACCACCGGCGGCACGGACAACGGGGGTACGACGACCGGAGGCACGAACACCGGCGGCACGACGGGCGGGGGCGGCCAGTGCACGGCGCCCGCGTGGAACCCGACGACCGAGTACGTGGGCAACACGACCGTCTCCCACAACTCCCGCAGCTGGAAGGCGAAGTGGTGGACGAAGGGCGAGGAGCCGGGTACCACCGGTGAATGGGGGGTGTGGCAGGACCTCGGCGCCTGCTGACCCTCAGCGCGAGAACGCCCGGCGGCGGTTCCCGGCCCTTGCCGCCGCCGGGTCCTCATGGCTCCCGTGACCCCGGGAGACGGGGCTGCGCCGACGCCGCCGGGCCCGTCCGCCCTCGGAGGCCGGACGGGCCTTTACACGTGCGCCGGGGCGAAGAGTTCGGCCTGGGCCGCGTCGCGGGCGGTAAGGAGGGCGCCCCTGAGGATCGCCTCGCCGCCGAGTGCCGCCGGCCGGATCTCCGTGCTCACCGGCGACAGCGTGGCGAGGCGTGCCTCGACCCGGGAGGCGAGAGCCGTCCCGCCGGCGTGCCCGATCTCGCCGCCGAGGACGACGCACCCGGGGTCCAGTACGGCGGCGACGGCCGCGGCCCCCACGGCCAGTTGCCCGGCGAGCGCGTCCAGGAAGGCGCCGCCCGGGCCGTCCGGCCCGCCGCTGTCGCCCGCCGCCGCGACGCGCACGGCCTCCTCGGCGTCGGCCTCGATGCCGTGACGCGAGGCGAGTTCGCGGACCGCGGCGGCACCGGCCAGGGCGTGGAAGCCGGCGTCGCAGCCCGTGGCCGACGGCAGGCCGCCCGTGCCGGGGACCGGGAGGAAGCCGATCTCGCCGGCGCCGCCCGACGCACCGCGGCGCAGCTTCCCGCCGAGGACGACCGCCGCGCCGACCCCCTGGCCGAGCCAGAGCAGGACGAAGTCGTCCTGGTCGCGTGCGGCGCCGAGGCGCTGTTCGGCGACGGCCGCCAGGTTGGTCTCGTTCTCGACGAGGACGGTGGCGGGAAGACGTTCCTGAAGGGCCGCGACGAGTCTGCGGTGCCAGGCGGGCAGGCTGCCGGAGTCCCGCAGTTCCCCCGTGACGGGATCGATCAGCCCCGGCGCCCCGATGCCGACGCTGTGCAGCCGCGCCACGCCCGCGTCGCGCGCCGTGCGCTCCAGCAGCGCCACGGCCTGCTCCACGGCCGGTTCGGTGCCGGTGTCGCTGTCGATGGGAAGCGTCGCCTCGGCGAGCGTCGCGCCCAGCAGGTCGGCGACGACGACGGAGACGCCCTGGGTCCGTACGTCGAGGGCCGCGAGGTGCGCCCGGTCGGCGACGATCCCGTACACCCTGGCGTTGGGCCCGCGGCGCTGTTCGCCCGCCTCGCCCACGATCCTGATGAGGCCGGACTGCTGCAGCCGCTCCACGAGGTCGGCGACGGACGGCCGGGACAGCCCGGTCAACGTCTTCAGCTGGCCTGCCGTCAACGGGCCCTCGTCCTGGAGGAGTCGCAGCGCGAGCCGGTCGTTGATGGCCCTGGCGGTGCTCGGGGATGCGGGCATGCCGGGATCCTTCCAGATCTCCGCCGTGTCACAGCCGGAGGGCTATTTATCAGGCAGGGTTCCTGATAGTTTACGCGAAAGACCACGCTTCACGGGGAGGACGGCACCGATGCCGACTGAAGTGGCCTTCGACAAGCGCCGGCTGAGCCGGGCCCGGTATGCCGTGGCCGCCGTCTTCTGTGTGCACGGTGCCGTGACGGGCAGCTTCGCCACGCGTATCCCCTGGATCCAGGACCACGCGGGAGTCGGCGCCGGCCAGCTCGGTCTCGCTCTCGCCTTTCCCGCGATCGGCGCGTCCCTGGCGATGCCGCTCGCCGGCGCCATCAGCCACCGCTTCGGGGCCCGCACATCGCTGCGCGGGCTGCTCGCGCTCTGGACCCTGGCCCTGACGCTCCCGGCGCTCTCCCCCAACGTGTACGCGCTGTGCGCGGCGCTGTTCGTGTACGGCGCGACGGCCGGCATGTCCGATGTCGCCATGAACGCGCTGGGCGTCGAGATCGAGAACCGCATGGACCGCTCCATCATGTCCGGGCTGCACGGGATGTGGAGCGTGGGCGCGCTCGTCGGCTCCGCCGCGGGCACGCTGGCGGCACATGTCGGCAGCGACGCGCGGTTCCACCACCTCCTGGCGTCCGCCGTGCTCACCGTGATCGGCCTGGTGGCCTGCCAGGGCGTCCTGGACCTGCGCAGCGCGGAGGGCGAGGCGGCGCCGCCGCGGTTCGCGCTGCCGCCGAGGTCCGCGGTCGTCATCGGTGCGATCGGCTTCTGCGGGGTGTTCGCGGAGGGCGCGAGCCTGGACTGGTCGGCGGTGTATCTGCGGGACGTGCTGGACACGTCGGCCGGGCTCGCCGCGGCGTCCACGACCGCGTTCGCCCTGACGATGGCGGTGGCGCGGCTGGTCGGCGACCGGGTCGTGGACCGCTTCGGCCCGGTCCGCACGGTCCGCGTCGGCGGCGTACTGGCGACCGCCGGTGGTGTGCTGGTGGTGCTGGCGCCGCATCCGGTGGCCGCGATGGCGGGGTTCGGGTGCATCGGGCTCGGCATCGCGGTGGTGGTGCCGCTGGCGTTCGCGGCGGCGGGGCGCAGCGGGACGAACCCGAGCCTCTCGATCGCGGGGGTCGCGACGATCACGTACACGTCGGGGCTGATCGCACCGTCCGCGATCGGCGGTATCGCTGATCTGACGTCGCTGGTGGTGTCGTTCGGTCTGGTGACGGTGCTGGCGTTCGGTCTTGTGCTGGGGGCGGGGGTGCTGCGCGGCAGCGGCCGCACGGCGACCCCGACGGCGCCCGCCACGACCGCGACACCATCGGCGCGGGACGTCCGCGCCTAGGTCGCGCCGCAGCCGGGCCGATCGGCCCGGCCGCGTGGTGGGGCGGAAGCGGAACGGGAGGCTCCCCGTACCATTGCGCTGATCAGCACGACCCCCCGCGAACTGGAGCCCGTATGAACCTCGGCGTGCGCTGGAGCCTGCACGGCGACGGACGAACACCCGCTCCCGGAGCCGTCGTACGGCCCGACGAACGCCTCTCGTGGCCACGTACGGCGGGCCTCGGCGCCCAGCACGTCGTGGCCATGTTCGGCGCCTCGTTCGTGGCGCCGGTGCTCATGGGCCTCGACCCGAACCTCGCGATCATGATGTCCGGTGTCGCGACCATGATCTTCCTGCTCGCGACCCGCGGCCGGATCCCCAGCTATCTGGGCTGTTCGCTGTCCTTCGTCGGCGTGGCCGCGACGATCCGCGCCACCGGCGGCGACAGCGCCACCGTCACCGGCGCGATCCTGGTCGTCGGCGCCGCGCTGTTCCTCGCGGGCCTCGCCGTGCGGCACTTCGGCGCACGGATCATCCATGCCGCGATGCCGCCGATCGTCACGGGCGCCGTCGTCATGCTCATCGGCTTCAACCTGGCGCCGGTGACGGCCTCGACGTACTGGCCGCAGGACCAGTGGACGGCGCTGCTCGTGATGCTGTTCACCGGCCTGGCCGTGGTGTGCCTGCGCGGTTTCTGGTCACGGATCGCGATCTTCCTCGGGCTGATCTTCGGCTACGGCATCTCCTGGGTCTTCGACCGCGTCTTCGGCAGGATCCACTCACCGGTCGGCGGCGCCGAGGCCGTCGACCACTGGCGGCTGGACCTGTCCGGCGTGGGCGAGGCCGACTGGATCGGGCTGCCCGCCTTCCACGCCCCGAGCTTCGAGTGGTCGGCGATCCTCGTCGCCCTGCCCGTCGTGATCGCCCTGATCGCCGAGAACGCGGGACACGTCAAGGCCGTCGGCGAGATGACCGGCGACCCGCTGGACGACGAGCTGGGTACCGCGATCGCCGCGGACGGCGCCGCGTCGATGCTGTCGACCGCCGTGGGCGGCCCGCCCAACACCACGTACTCCGAGAACATCGGCGTCATGGCCGCCACCCGCGTCTACTCCACGGCCGCCTACTGGGCCGCCGCGTTCTTCGCGCTCCTCTTCGGGCTCTGCCCCAAGTTCGGCGCGGTCGTCGCCGCGATCCCCGGCGGGGTCCTCGGCGGGATCACCGTCATCCTGTACGGAATGATCGGCCTGCTGGGTGCGCAGATCTGGATCAACGCCAAGGTGGATCTGCGCAATCCGCTGAACCTCGTCCCCGCGGCCGCGGGCATCATCATCGGAGTCGGCGGCGTCAGCCTGAAGTTCACCGACACCTTCGAGCTCGGCGGGATCGCGCTCGGCACGATCGTCGTCATCACCGGCTACCACGTCCTGCGGGCCTTCGCGCCCGCGCACATGAAGCCGCAGGGGCCCCTGCTGGACGCGGGTACCTCCACGTACGACGACGAGGGCGAGGGCGGCGGTCAGCCGGTCGCCAGGTCGTAGGCGTAGTCGGGTGTGAAGGTGCCCGCCGCGCCCTTGCACCCGTCCGACTCCCCCGGCAGCTTCACCCACAGATACGCGTCGATCCGGGCCTCCCCGGTCGCGGTGGTCGGTGCCCTGCCGAGCGCGCGGCCCGCGGGGTCGCACCAGGTGCCCGGCGCCGGTGCGCCGTTGCCGTTGCGGCTGGTGTCGATGACGGCGCCGAGGTGGCCGGGGCCGCCGAGGGCGTCGAGCACCCGGCGCGCGTACCGCGCCTCGTCGGCGGTGCGATGGAAGTTCGACACGTTGGTGAAGATGCCGTCGCCGCTGGTCGCCACGCCCGCGGCGCGCAGAAGCGCGGCCTGCTTCGCGGCCGGGTGCCAGCCGGAGTGACCGGCGTCGAAGTACACCTTCGCCCGTGGGTCGGCGGCCTTCAGGGTGCGGCCGGCCCGGGCCAGGGAGGCGTAGCGGGCGGACCGCCCGGCGTCGGAGAGACAGTCCGAGAGCGCGATCGAGTCGGGTTCGAGGATCACGATGACGGGTGCGTCGCCGAGACCGGCGGCGAACTCCCCTATCCAGGTGTCGTACGCGGCGAGGTCGGGCGCGCCGCCCCGTGAGGCGCCTCCGCAGTCCCGGTCCGGGATGGCGTACGGCACGAGGACCGGGACGCGGCCCGATGCCGCCGCCCCGGAGGTCACCGAGCGCACCTCGCCGGTGATCCCGGCGGGGTTGTGGCCGGGGAACCAGACCGCGGCGGGCCGGGCGGCGATCCGTGACTCGATGAGCGGTCGGCGCGGGTCGTCGTGGTGGTCCCGTACCCAGTCGAGGACCTGCGACTGCGGATGCCGGTACAGCGAGGCCCCGGCGGCCGGTGCCTCCCGGCGCGGGGACACCCGCGTCGCCGACGGCCGGGCCGTGGGCGAGGCATGGACGCCGGGCGCCGGCGAGGGCGGCGCGGGCTCGGCCGGCGTCGTCCGGGCGGCACGGGGCCGGCCGGGCAGCGGAACGGTCACCGGTGAACGCGTGACGACGGGCCGCGCCCTGTCGTCGCCGTCCTCACCCCCGCTCGCCGACACCAGCCCGGTGACCGTGCCCACGACGACGACCGCCGAGGCGGCCGCGGCCATGACCCCACGGCGCACCGCACGGCGCCGCTCGCCGCGTTCCGCGCGACGCCGGGTACGTACGCCTGACACGTGCCGATCCCCCTCTTCCGGCGGCCCGAGGCCGTCGCGTTCCCCCGTTCCGGGGACGCGTTCGGCCGGGCGGCGCCGGTGCGAGCCTATGGCTGGGACGCTGCCCCCATGGCGCAGATCGCACAGTCCGCGGCCGGTACCGGGACCCGCCCGCCCTCGGTCGACGCGGTGATGACCCGGATGCGGGAGTTCCGGTCCGACTGGCCGGCGGGCGACGGGGTTGCGGTCTTCAACCGCGTGTATCTGACGGTCACGGAGGAGGTCGACCGGTGCGTCGACGGGGGCGGGTTCCCGGACCGCCGCGCCGCCTCCACGCTGGGCGTTCTCTTCGCCGAGCGCTATCTCTCCGCCGTCGACACGGCCGCCGCGGGGCGCCGGGCGCCCGCCTGCTGGCGTCCGTTGTTCCAGTACCGGAGGCATCCCGGCGTACGCCCCCTGCAGTTCGCGCTGGCGGGAATCAATGCGCACATCGGACACGATCTCGCGCTGGCCGTCGTGGACACCTGCCGTACGCTCGGCTGCGAACCACCGGACCTGGAGGGGGAGTTCGACCGCGTGGGCGATCTCCTCACGATGCTGGAGGAGCGCATCCGCGAGGATCTGATGCCCGGCCCCGATGTGCTGGAGATCGCCGATCCGCTCACGCATCTGCTGGGCTCGTGGAGCCTGGAACGGGCCCGCGACGGCGCATGGTCGGCGGCACGGCTGCTGTGGCGGCTCCAGGAACTCCCGGGAATGGCCGACGAGTTCACCGAGAGGCTGGACACGGGTGTCGGGCTCGTCGGGCGCTGTCTGCTCACTCCCTGGTCCTGACGCACCCCGACGTGAAGGAGTGGACATGCCGATCCGGCTCGGACTCGGCCTCCCGCAGATGAGGCAGTACGACATCGGCCGCGACATCCCCGCGGTCGCCGCGGCGGCCGAGGAGACCGGCTACGACAGCCTGTGGGTGTTCGAGCGGGTGATCTTCCCCGAGCCCGCGACCCAGGGGCTGTACGGGATTCCGGGCCTGCCCTGGCCCGACCAGTACCGGAACGTCGCCGAGCCGACGGTGTCGCTCTCGCTCGCAGCAGCCGTGACCGGGCGGGCGCGGCTCGGCACCAGCGTGCTGATCGCGCCGCTGCACATTCCCTTCCAGCTGGCGCGTACGCTCGCCACCCTCGACGCGGCGAGCGGCGGCCGGGTCGTGGCCGGGCTCGGCACGGGCTGGGCCCTCGACGAGTACGCCGCGGCCGGCGTCGCCCCGTTCGAGCGGCGCGGAGCGGTCCTGGACGAGACGCTGGACGTGTTCCGGGCGGTGTGGGGCCCGGACCCGGTCGCGTACGAGGGCGAGCTGACGACCATCGCCCCGTCCGTCGTCGGGCCCAAGCCCGCCCGGCCGATCCCCGTGCTGCTGCCGGCGAACAGCACGAAGGCCGCGCGGCGCGTGGTGGACCGGGCCGACGGCTGGCTGCCGGTGGCGATGGGGGCGCGGAAGCTGGCCGGCGAATGGCGGCGGCTGCAGGACCTGGCGGCCGAGCGCGGCCGTGAGCGGCCCCTGCAGGTGTCGGTCCGCGCCAACGCGAGGTACCGCGCGAAGCCGCTCGACGGCGACGACCGCAAGCCGTTCCACGGGAGTGTGGACCAGATCGTCGAGGACCTGGCGGCGCATGTCGCCCCCGGCCTCGACGACTTCCACATCGATCTTCAGACCACCACGCGCGACGCCGAGGAGCTGATGGACGTCGCTGCGGCGGTGTACGAGGGCGCTCGGGCCGCGGGCATCTGACCTGCCGGAACACGCAAGCCGCCGTCGGCCGGGGTTTCCGGACGACGGCGGCTGGGGTGACCTCCCGGGTCCGGCCGGATCACGGTCGGCGGCGGGGGCTCATTCATGGGTGCCCGGAGCGGCTCAGTCCTCCGGGAGCTCGACCGGGGCGATCTCGTCGAAGACGTCGCCCGGTCCGGGGTTGGTGGTGTCGGTGGTGCCGCCGAGGTGGTGCATCACGCCCCACACGGCGTTGAGGGCGGTCTGCACCGCACCCTCGGCCCAGCCGGCCGTCCAGGAGATGTCGTCGCCCGCGAGGAAGATGCCGCGCTTGTCGGCGGGCAGCCGGTCCTGCATGAAGTGGGTGAACAGACGCCGCTGGTAGCGGTAGTGGCCCGGCAGGTTGGCCTTGAACGCGCCCATGAAGTAGGGCTCGTTCTCCCAGGACACGGTCACCGGGTTGCCGATGATGTGCTTGCGGATGTCGACCTTCGGGTAGATCTCGCCGAGCGACTTGAGCATGACCTCCATGCGCTCGTTCGCGGACAGCGGCAGCCACTTGAGGCTGTCGTCGCACCACGTGTACGAGAGGCAGATGACGGCCGGCTTGTCGGGGCCCTCGTCCAGGAGGTAGGTGCCGCGGGTCATGCGGTCGGTGAGCGTCATCGACATGACGTCGCGGCCGGTCGGATTACCCCTGTCGTCGACGGCCTTGTCCAGCCAGAACGGCCGGTCGACGGGCACGAACAGCTTGGAGGACTCCATGTAGTGGGTCCGCTCCATCGCCGTCCAGTGGTCGATGGGGAACAGCGAGTCGTCGCACGCGATCTTGGAGAGCAGCATCCAGGACTGGGCGGTGAAGATCGCTGCCTGGTAGGTGCGGATGTCGCCGGACGCGTCCGTGACGGTGATGCGGTTGCCCGCGGTGCGGTGCAGCCGGGTCACGGCGGGCCGCGGCTCGCCGTCGACGTGCAGCGTCGCGAGCGAGGTGCCGTACGCCCAGTGCGTGATCTTCTCCGGCGAGCGCTCCCAGAGCCGCAGCGGCAGCTGCTGGGAGCCGCCGACGATGCCGCGGTGGTGGTCGTCGGCCTCGGTGTAGACGACGCGGAGGATCTCCAGGATGGAGTTGGGGAAGTCGGTGTCCCAGCCGCCGGTGCCGAAGCCGACCTGGCCGAAGATCTCGCGGTGCCGGAAGGACTTGAAGGCCTCGGAGTCGCAGAGGAAGCCGTAGAAGGTCTGGTTGTCGAGCTTCTCGACGAGCTTCGCCCAGATCTCGCGGATGCGCGGGACGTCCCGCTCGCGCATGGCGCGGTTCATGTCGGAGAAGTCCGCGCCCTCCTCCAGACAGGCGTTCCACGCGTTCATGACGTCGCGGTAGACCTGCGGCAGGTCGTCGATCGTCTCGGCGTAGTGCGACTCGCCCTTGAGGTCGACCACCGTCGAAGGGGTGGACTCGGCCAGGGGGTTGGGGAACGCCTTGGTCTCCAGGCCCACCAGGTCGATGTAGTGCTGCAGCGCCGTCGAGGACGGCGGGAAGCGCATGGCACCCATCTCGGCGGTCAGCGACGGGTCGCAGCCGTCGAAGCCGACCGTGCGCAGCCGCCCGCCGATCTGGTCCGCCTCGTAGACGACGGGCTTGAGGCCCATCTTCATCAGCTCGTAGGCGGCGATGATGCCGGAGAGCCCACCGCCGATGACGGCGATCTCGGTGCCGTGCTCGGTCGCCGGTATCTGGCCGAGGCCCGCCGGGTGGGCGAGGAAGTCGTCGTACGCGTACGGGAAGTCCGGCCCGAACATGGTGATGGGCGGCTGCGCGTCGGTGTGCGGGACGGCGGTGGGCACCGTGGACGTCATGGGGTGTTGCTCCTGGTCTGGCGGGGCGGGTCGAGAGGTCTTAGCGGACGAGCGACGCGTACAGGCCGGGACGGCGGTCGCGCAGGTACGGGTTGTCGGCGCGGGAGGCGGCCAGGAGGGCCGGGTCGGCGTCACCGGTCACCAGCTCCTCGCCGTAGCCGGCCCGGGCCCTGGTGACACCGTCGGGGCCGGCGAGGCAGCTGAGCCCGGCGAAGTCGAACTCGCCCTCGGGGCCGGTCCGGTTGGCGTACGCCACGTACATCTGGCTCTCGAAGGCGCGGGCCGGAAGGAGCTTCTCGGCGACGAACCGGAAGGGGTTCATCAGCGCGGTCGGCACCGCCAGCAGGTCGGTGCCGGCGAGCGCGTGGGCGCGCACGTTCTCCGGGAACTCGACGTCGTAGCAGATCAGCAGGCCGACGCGGAGGCCACCGAGGTCGGCCTGGACGACGGGCTCGTCACCGGGCGTGAACCACTCCTGCTCGAAGCAGCCGAAGAGGTGGGTCTTGCGGTAGTTCGCGAGGCGGGCGCCGTCGGGGCCGATCAGCTGCGCCGCGTTGTACACCCGCTCCTCGTCGGCGCCGGTGCCGCGCTCGGGGTAGCCGTGGAGGACGGCGATTCCGTGCCGTACGGCGATCTCGGCGACGGCCTCGGCCGAGGGGCCGTCGGCGGGCTCCGCGAGGCGGGGTACGTCGGCGCCGATCGCGTAGCCGGTGAGGAACATCTCCGGGCAGACGAGGAGGCCGGCGCCGCCCGCCGCGGCCTGCGCGGCGCGGGTGTCGAGGATCTCGAGGTTCTTCGCGATGTCGCCGGGGGTCCCGGAGCTCTGGAGCAGGGCGGTGCGCAGCGGCGGCATGGACCTACCTCGGAAGGGGTGTGGTGGGTGTCAGGACGACGTCAAAACGGTACGTTCCGGCCGTTGGCCGGGACAAGGCGGGACCGTTGCGTTCCGAGACTCGATCCGTTGCGCGATTGCCCCGTCGGGCGGCGATTCGTTGCGCATCCCCGGCGGGAGGTCCGCTCCGGCCGGGGCCGGGGTCCTTCGCCGACCGGGCGACTACGCAGGGGCGCCCGAGGAGAACCGCCTGAGCAGCGGGGACAGCACCAGCACGGACTTGGTCCGTTCCACGAAGGGCTCGCCGGCGATGCGCTCCAGCACGCGCTCGAAGTGGCGCATGTCGGAGGCGAAGACCTGGACGATCGCGTCCGCCTCCCCGGTGACGGTGGAGGCGGACGCGACTTCCGGATACCGCGCGAGGCCACGCTTGATGGACTCGGGCGAGGTGTTGCTGCGGCAGTAGATCTCGATGTAGCCCTCGGTCTCCCAGCCCATGGCGGCCGGGTCGACCCGGACGGTGAAGCCGGTGATGGCTCCCTCCGCCCGGAGCCTGTCCACGCGCCGCTTCACGGCGGGCGCGGACAGGCCGACGAGCGATCCGATGTCGGCGTAGGAACGGCGGGCGTCCTCGGCGAGGGCGTGGACGATGCGTTCGTCGAGATCGTTCAGTCGCACAGGGGGTGGATCACTTCTCTGCTGTTGCCAACCGGGAGCGGCCGAGGCCGTACAGGAAGTAGAACACGAGCCCGGCGACCATCCAGCCACCGAACCACACCCAGGTGATGGCCGGGAGGCTGAACATCATGTAGGCGCAGAAACCGAAGCCGAGGATCGGGGTGATCGGGAACAGCATCACCTTGAAGGTCCGGTTCATGTCGGGCCGCTTGTAGCGCAGGAGGATCACGGCGACGTTGACCAGCGCGAAGGCGAACAGCGTGCCGATGCTCGTGGCGTTGGCCAGCTCACCCAGCGGGATGAAGGCCGCGAGAGCGCCGCAGAACAGCGAGACGATCACGGTGTTGGCGCGCGGGGCGCCGGTCTTCTCGTTCACCTTGGCGAACACCTTGGGCACGAGCCCGTCGCGGGACATCGCGAAGAGGATGCGGGTCTGGCCGTACAGCACGGCGAAGACGACGCTGGCGATGGCGACGACCGCGCCCGCGGCGAGCACGACGCCCCAGAAGCTCTGGCCGGTGACGTCCTTCATGATCTGCGCGAGCGCCGCCTCCGTGCCCTCGAAGTCCTGCCACGGCATGGCGCCGACGGCGACGAGCGCGACCAGGCAGTAGAGGACGGTGACGATGAGCAGCGACAGCATGATGGCGCGCGGCAGGTCCTTCTTCGGGTTCTTGGCCTCTTCACCCGCGGTGGAGGCGGCGTCGAAGCCGATGTACGAGAAGAACAGGGTGGCCGCGGCGGCGCTGATCCCGGTGACGCCGAGCGGGGCGAGCGGGGCGTAGTTGCCGGCCTTGATGCCCATGAAGCCGATGCCGATGAAGAGCACCAGCGTCACGATCTTGACCATGACCATGATCGTGTTGACGCGGGCGCTCTCCTTGGCGCCGCCCATCAGGAACACCATGGCGAGCAGCACCACGACGAGCGCGGGGAGGTTGATGAAACCGCCCTCGCCGAGCGGCGCGGACACCGCCTCGGGGATCGTCACGCCTATCGTGCCGTCGAGCAGCTCGTTGAGGTACTCGCCCCAGCCGACGGCGACGGCCGCGACGGAGACGCCGTACTCCAGCACCAGGCACCAGCCGCAGACCCAGGCGACCAGCTCGCCCATGGTGGCGTAGGAGTACGAGTACGAGGAGCCGGAGACGGGGACGGCTCCGGCCAGCTCCGCGTACGACAGGGCCGAGAACAGCGCGGTCAGGCCCGCGACGACGAAGGAGATCGCCACCGCCGGCCCGGCCAGCGGAGTGGCCTCGCCGAGGACGACGAAGATGCCGGTGCCGAGGGTGGCACCGATGCTGATCATCGTCAGCTGCCACATGGTGAGCGAGCGGCGGAGGGTGCCGCCCTCGCCCTGCCCGCCCTCGGCGACGAGCTGCTCTACGGGCTTGCGCCGCATCAGCCGGGCTCCGAGCCCGAGAGCGGGGCCGCCGGGGTCCCGCTGGGGGGTGACGGGGGGCGCTGCGTCCAACACTGGGGAGGCTCCTTATCGCTGCCTGTCGGTGAGGCGGCGACCGGAGGCGACCCCTGGGCGCGGACGCGGCTGAGCGCAGCGCGAAGCGCGGGGGGATCGCCGAGCAGACGGTCCCCGCCACTCCACGTACTAAGCGAGGACCTTACGAGGTTCGCGTTCCCGACCGTAATGCATGAGCTTTGCGCACCTGCGCAAGATCGTTGCGTACTCGGGGCGGCCGCGGGGGAACGTTGCACGGCCGCGCAAAAGTCTTCAGATCTCGCGGAGACGGTCGGCGATCTCGCGCAGCAGGGACGGGTCGTGCGTGCCCTGCCGGGCGGTCGGGGCGCAGATCCGGACCAGCCCCGCCTCGACGAGGTCGGCGAGCAGGACGCGGACGACCGTGAGCGGCAGGTCGGCGTCCGCCGCGACCTCGGCGACCGGCCGCGGCGCGCGGCGGACCAGTCGCAGCAGCGCACTGCGGGCGTGGTCGAGCCCTGGCTCGGGCCGTTCGTCGGCGTCGTCCCGTTCCACGGCCGTGACCAGCGACATCAGATCGATGTGATGGTCCGCGGCGGGACGGGTCCGGCCCCGGGTCACGGTGTACGGCCGCACCATCGACCCGGTCTCGTCCTCGTACCAGTGATCGTTCACGGGTCTATGCGCCGGTGGCGTCGACGGCCTCGGTGGACTCGGTGGATCCGGTGGACTCGGTGGATCCGGTGACGGAGCGCGCGGGGACGGTCATGTGCCGGCCGACCCGCTTGACCAGGAGCGTCATTTCGTGGGCGAGCTGTCCGACGTCCGTCCGGACGTCGCTGAGCACGGCGAGGCGGCTGCCGTCCCCGGCGGGGGTGATGAAGAGATACGCCCCGTCGAGCATGACCATGGTCTGCCGGACCTTCCCGGCCGCGAATCGGGAACCGGCTTCCTTGGCGAGGCTGTGGAAGCCCGCGCACACGGCGGACAGATGCTCGACGTCCCGTGCGGGCATGCCGCGGGAGGCGCAGGTGACCAGGCCGTCCGCGGTCAGCAGCACGGCCTGCCGGACGTGATCGGTCCTGGCCAGCAGATCGTCGAGCAGCCAGCCGAGATCGCCCGCGGCGGTCCCCGCCGGCTCTCTGTCGTGCGGCTCAGCCATGGTCGCCCGTCCCTTCGTCGTTCGTACTCTCGCGCCCGGCCGGGCCGGCCTTCCGCCCCCGGTCGAGCCCCCGCTGAAACGCCCCGAAGATCGCCCGCATCTCCTCCGCGCCGACCTCCCGCTCGGGTCCCTCCGGCTCCGTGGGCCCGTCCCGCAGCGGCGCGGCGAGCGAGGCCTGCCGGATCCTGGTGGGCAGCACCCGCGGCCGGGCGCCGGCGCCCGGCCCGCCGCTGTCCTGCGGGGGCGCCGGCGCATCGCCCTCGACGCCGCCCTCGACGCCGGCCCGCGGCCCGGACTCGCCGCCGTCACGCGGCTGTGCCGGGAGCGGGCGGTGTCGCGTGCGGGTGGGGAGCGCGGACTGCCCGTTGTCCGGCCCGATGCCCCCGCCGTGCGGGGAGGCCTTCCGTGCAGGCAGGGCGCGGACGACGGCGCCGGCCGCGGCAGTCGGCGTGGGCTCCGGCGCAGGCGCAGGCGCAGGTACGGGAGCCGGAGCCGATCCGGGGGCCGGGCCGGGGTCCGGGGCCGTGATCGCGTTCGGCAGGAGCACCACCGCCGTGGTGCCGCCGTACGGGGAGCGCGTGAGCGTGACGGTGATGCCGTGGCGCGCGGCGAGGCGGCCGACGATGTACAGGCCGAGGCGCTCGTCCTGGACCGGGTCGAAGTCACCGGGGCGGGCGAGGGTGCGGTGGGCCTCGGCGAGTTCGTCGGCGTCCATGCCGAGGCCGCGGTCGTCGATCTCCAGGACGAAACCGTTGCGTGCGGCGCCGGTGCGCATCGTCACCTGGGTGTGCGGCGGGGAGAACGCCGCCGCGTTCTCGACGAGTTCGGCGACGAGGTGCACCACGTCCGCCACCGCGTCCGCGCCGACCCCCACCGCCGGCATCGGCGGCACCACGACCCGGGCGTAGTCCTCGATCTCGCCGACCGCCGCGGCCACGACGTCCACGAGCGGCACCGGCGCCCGCCACCGCCGCCCGGGCGCCGCGCCCGACAGGATGATCAGGCCCTCCGCGTGGCGCCGCATCCGGGTCGTCAGATGGTCGATCCGGAAGAGGTCCTCCAGCGTGTCCGGGTCCGTCGTACGCCGCTCCAGCGTGTCGACGAGCTTCGACTGCCGGTGCACCAGCGCCTGGTTGCGTCGCGCGATGTTCAGCAGCACGGCGAAGATCCCGCGCCGCAGCGTCGCCTGCTTCACGGCGGCCTCGACGGCCGCCCGCCGGGCCGCGTTCAGCGCCCGCCCGACCTGCGCGATCTCGTCCGGCTCCCGGTCGCCGTCGCCGAAGTCCAGCGGAGGCGCCGCCGCGGCCGCGTCGACGTCCTCGCCCGCGCCGAGCCGTTCCATCACCTCGGGCAGCTGACGGGTCGCGAGCACGTCCGCCGCGTCCCGCAGTTCCTCCAGCCGCCGTGCGATCCGCCGTCCCGCGCCGACCGAGAGCCAGATCGACAGCCCGACGGCGATCAGGCCGACGACACCGACGACGGCCGCCTTGACCATCTCGCGGTAGGCGAAGGCCCGCCCGCGCTCGGCCGCGTTGAGCGCGGAGTCGGTGCACAGCAGCATGTAGCGCTTGACCGCGCGGTCGGTCGTGGTCCGCCAGGACTCGGAGGCCATGGCCTCGCCCGCGTTCGCCGCACCCGCCCGCAGCAGGGTGTCCTCACCCGACGTCAGCGCCCGGTACTCGGCGGTGCGCTGGAAGTCCGTGAACAGCTCGCGCGAGTCGGCGGGCAGATCGGCGACGTACGTACGGTGGAAGACGCGCCGGTCCTCGATCGTCGCGGTGAGCGTGTCGTACTGGCTGTCGGTGAGGTTGCCCGCGGCGCGGGCACCGGCGACGAGCGCGTCCTCCCGGGACACGAACTCCCGCACCCGCACCAGCTCCACCACGACCTGCGCCTCCCGGGCGAGCTGTCCGGCCTGCAGGGCGGTGAGCTGGGACTGCACATCGAAGGTGGGCTCGACGATCGTGGTGTACGCGTCGACGGCCTCGTTCCAGGAGATCCGCCGGTCGACGACCCGCTCCCGCAGACCGTCGAGCCGCGCGGCCGCACCGTCCATGGCGTCCAGCGACTGCCGCTGCCGCGCCGAGAGGTCCTCGCGCCGCTCCTGGTCGCCGATCGCGTCGCGCATGGCCTCGACGGCGCGATCGGTCGAGCGCTGCTGGTCCAGCAGCGCCGCGGCGTCGGCCGCGCCGCCGTTGCGCTGTCCGGCTCCCAGATACGCGGCGGCGAGCCGGCGCTCGATCTGGATCTGCCCCACGGCCGTGTCGACGGGCGTGCCGAAGCCCTCGTAGATGCTCTGGAGCCGGATCAGGGCCCGGAGATCCCCCGTCACCGACACCATGGCGAAGCTCCACAGCGTCATCAGGGCGACGACCGGGAGGACGGTGAGGGCCACGATCCGGCCACGGATCGTGGGACGGCGCAGTCGCCGGCGCATGGACTCCCCAGGACGTTCGGGACAAGCGGTCAGCGGCTGGTTACCGACCGGTAGGGGCAGTCAAGCTACGCGATCCGTCATGGATGGCGCAATGCTCCCGCCGGTAACGCCCGTAGCCGTTACCGGCGCTGGTCATTGACACTTCGTCAGCTCTGCTGCACGGTGCCGCGCAGCCGCCGGCATCGGGGACGGCAGGCAGGACCTCGCGGCGGCGGGGTAGGAGTGAGGTTCCCGTACCCGACGATCGGAGGACCCACGTGACGCCGGACGCCACCTGGCTCGATCCCGCACCGTTTCTGCGCGGCGTGGCCTGGTGCGACGGCGTGCGCACGGTGCGGGCCGACCCCGGCGACACCGCCCGGCTGCCCTGGGACACGTGCGAGCGTGCGGCGCTGCCCGTCGGCGTACGGCTGGAGTTCACCGCGCCGGACGGCGCGCGGGCGGTCGAACTGCGCTACCGGGCCCGGGTGCCTGGCCCGACGGACGCACTGCGCGATCTCGCGCACTGCTTCGCCCTGTGGCAGGGCGACCGCTGCCTGCACGAGTCGTTCACCGAGCCGGCCGAGGAGGCCACGGTGACGATCGCCCTGCCGGCCGGCCCCGGCCCGTTCACCATCCATCCGCCCGAGTCCCAGTCCCCGGTGATCCTCGGACTGCGCGGGCTCGGCGGGACGGTGACTCCCGCGCCCCGACAGCCCCGATGGCTGGTCCACGGCGACTCGATCACGGAAGGCTGGTGGTCCACCCGGCCCGCCCACTCCTGGCCCGCGACCGCCGGCCGGGCCCTCGGCCTCGACTGCGTGAACCTCGGGTACGCGGGCGCGGCACGCGGCGAGCTGCCGACCGCCCAGCAGCTCGCGGCGCTCCCCGCCGAGCTGCTGACGCTCGCCTTCGGCACCAACTGCTGGTCGTCCGTGCCGTATTCGGCCCCCCTGCTGTACGAGACGACGCGTGCCTTCGTCACCCTCGTCCGCGAGGGCCACCCCGCGACGCCGCTGCTGCTGGTCTCCCCCGTGCTGCGCCCGGACGCCGAGTCGACGCGCAACGCCCTGGGCGCCACACTCGCCGAGCTCCGTGCGGCGATGGAGGAGGCGGCCCGCGACCTGGCCGCCGCGGGCGACAAGCACCTGACGTTGCTGCCGGGCAGGGACCTGCTCACTCCGGACGACCTGGCGGACGGGCTCCACCCGAACGACGCGGGCCACGCCCGCCTCGCGGCCGCCGTGGTGAGCGCGCTGGGTCGTGTCTGACGAATGGCGCCGTCCACGCGCCAAAAACGCCTCAGGGGCCGCACCGGTGATCCGGCGCGGCCCCTGAGGCGAGTGACGTGTCAGCTCCAGCTGGCGTGCAGCGGCTTGCCCTCCGCGTAGCCGGCGGCGCTCTGGATGCCGACGATCGCCTTCTCGGCGAACTCCTCCAGCGATCCCGCGCCCGCGTAGGTGCACGAGGAACGGACGCCCGCGATGATCGAGTCGATCAGGTCCTCGACGCCCGGACGCTGCGGGTCGAGGAACATCCGCGAGGTGGAGATGCCCTCCTCGAAGAGCGCCTTGCGGGCCCGGTCGTACGCCGACTCCTCGCTCGTACGGTTGCGGACGGCACGCGCCGAGGCCATGCCGAAGGACTCCTTGTACAGCCGGCCGTCGGCGGTCTGCTGCAGATCGCCCGGCGACTCGTACGTCCCAGCGAACCAGGAGCCGACCATGACGTTGGACGCGCCGGCGGCGAGCGCCATGGCGACGTCGCGCGGGTGACGGACACCGCCGTCGGCCCAGACGTGCTTGCCGTACTTCCTGGCCTCGGCGGCGCACTCCAGCACCGCGGAGAACTGCGGCCGGCCCACGCCGGTCATCATGCGGGTGGTGCACATCGCGCCGGGGCCGACACCGACCTTGATGATGTCCGCTCCGGCGTCGATGAGGTCCTTGACGCCCTCGGCGGCCACGATGTTGCCCGCGACGATGGGGACCTTCGGATCGAGGCCGCGGACCGCCCTGATCGCGGAGATCATGGACTCCTGGTGGCCGTGCGCGGTGTCCACGACGAGCGTGTCCGCACCCGCGTCGAGGAGCTGCTTCGCCTTGCCCGCCACATCGCCGTTGATGCCGACCGCGGCGGCGATCCGCAGCTTGCCGTCGGCGTCCGTGGCCGGTGTGTACAGCGTGGCGCGCAGGGCGCCCTTGCGGGTGAGGATGCCGGCGAGCCGGCCGTCCTCGTCCACGGCCGGGGCGATCTTGCGGTTGGCGTTGTCGAGCTTGGTGAACGCCTCGCGGGGGTCGATGTCCGCGTCGATCAGCAGCAGGTCCTTGGACATGACCTCGGACAGCTGGGTGAAGCGGTCCACGCCGGACAGGTCGTGCTCGGTGACGACGCCGACCGGTCGCTGCTCCTCGTCCACGACGACGCCCGCGCCGTGCGCCCGCTTGTGCAGCAGGGACAGCGCGTCGGCGACGGTCTGGTGCGGGGTGAGCACGATCGGGGTGTCGAGCACGAGGTGGCGCGTCTTCACCCAGGAGACGACCTCGGTGACGACCTCGATCGGGATGTCCTGCGGGATGACGACGAGGCCGCCACGGCGGGCGACGGTCTCGGCCATCCGACGGCCGGCGATCGCGGTCATGTTGGCGACGACGAGCGGAATGGTGGTGCCCGTGCCGTCGGGAGAGGCGAGGTCGACGCCCTGACGGGAGCCCACGGCCGATCGGCTCGGCACCATGAACACGTCGTCGTACGTCAGGTCGTACGGCGGCTTGAGGTCATTGAGGAAACGCACGTGCTGAACATCCCAGTCGATCGGAGGGGCCCCGGAGGTTTCACCCGAGGAAAACGCACGTACTTCATTGTCCCATGACACGGGCGGTGATCCGTGCGGGCCGATCATCCAGGACCGCGCGAAGGGCTCTCGTCGGATCCTCCAAGGGCGAGCAGTACGGCGAGCTGCCCCGGCATGGTGTCCACGGCCTGGGTGAAGACGTCCTGGGCGGTCTGCCAGTCGCGCGGGCGGGCCGCGGCGTACTCCTGCCAGCGGCGGACGAGGACGAGTGTGCCCTCCTCCCCCGGCAGGTCGGTGAGGCAGTCGGCGAGGGCGTCCCAGTTCCGGCCGAACCAGGCGGGCAGCTCCAGGTCGCTCGCGCAGCGCTCCATGAAGGCCGCCTTGTCCGTGACACCGTGCAGGTCGAGCACCGTGATGTTCCGGCCTGCGGTGGCGCCGAACAGGGCCGCGAGGGGGCCGTTTCTCATCGGAGTACCACCCTGAACGTCTGGTAGTGGTCGTCGGTGTAGTAGACCTCCCCCTCCTGCCCCGTGACGATGCGTCGGGCACCGCGGTCGCGCTCGCCGGGCGTGGGCACCGTGTACTCGCGGTAGTAGCCGCGCTTGTGGTCCGGCAGCAGGCCCTCGAAGTTCCCGAAGGTGGAGCCGTCCTTCTTGTACGGGAACGGCCCGCCGCGGTCGATCAGCCGCAGGGTCGTCCTGGCCTCGGGCGGCAGATCGGCGGCCCGGACGGTGGCGAGTCCGGTCGCGGAGGCGGAGACCGGGGCCGGCGGCGAGGACACCGTGGACGCGGGGCTCCGGGTCCCCGGGACCGGGCCCGAGTCGCTGCCGGAGCCGGTGGAACAGCCGACCAGCAGCAGGACCGGACAGGCCACCAGTGCCGTCAGCAGCCGGAAGAGGTACCGGAAGAGGTACGAGAGCCGGAAGGGCCGGTTCAGCATGCCGCCGATGCTGTCACGCCCGGGTGGCGAAGACGGTGAGGATCGGTCCCCGCGGGTAGGGAATGCCCCGTGCAGCACAGTGACGAGACACAGCGCGCCGCCCGTCAGGAGTCCGCAAGGCTCACCGCCGAGAGCGTCCACGGGGTGGCGCTGACCTGGGTGGACAACGCAGGACTCACCCGGGTCAAGGCCGTCCCCGTCGGCCGCCTCGCCCACGCGGCGACGCGCGGCGTCGGCATGTCCCCGGTCTTCGACGTCTACCTCGTGGACGATTCGTACACCACCAGCCGCCACATCGGCGGCCCGGACGGCGACCTGAGACTCGTACCGGACCTGGAGCGGCTCACGGTGCTGGCCGGTCAGCCCGGCTGGGCGTGGGCTCCGGTGGACCGGTACGACCAGCAGGGCCGGCCGTACCCGGCGTGCCAGCGGCTGTTCGCCCGCCGGATGGCCCGGCGGGCCGCGGAGCGGGGCATCGAGCTGCGGATGGGCTTCGAGACGGAGTGGGTCGTGCAGCGGGACGGCGCGTACCCGTGGGCGGGGCCGGCGTACGGGATGGCCCGGGTGGTCGAGCTGTCGGACTACGTGAACGAGGTGCTGCGGACGCTGGCCGCGCAGGGCGTGGAGGTGCTCCAGATCCATCCCGAGTACGCGGCAGGGCAGTTCGAGGTGTCCGTGGCCCCCGCGGACCCGGTCGGCGCGGCGGATCTCGCCGTACTGGTCCGCGAGACGATCCGTGCGGTGTCCGTGCGGCACGGGCTCACCGCCCTGTTCGGCCCGGCGGTGGAGGCGGGCGGCGTCGGCAACGGCGGCCATCTGCATCTGAGCCTGTGGCGGGACGGCCGCAATCTGTGCCGGGACGGTGAGGGGCCGTTCGGGATGACGGACGACAGCGAGTCGTTCCTCGCGGGCGTGCTCGATGCGCTGCCGGCCCTGATGGCCATCGGCGCACCGACCCCGGCGAGCTATCTCCGTCTCCAGCCGTCCCACTGGGCGGGTGTGTTCCAGTGCTGGGGCCTGGAGAACCGCGAGGCCGCCCTCCGCTTCATCACGGGCGCACCGGACGACCCGGACGGCGCGAACGCGGAGGTGAAGTGCTTCGACCCGGCGGCCAATCCGTATCTGGTGACGGGTGCGGTGATCGCGGCGGGACTGGCGGGCATCGCCGCGGGTGCACGGCTGCCGGACCCGGTGCGGGGCGATCCGGCGGTGACCGGCGCCGACGGTCCGGGCGCGGCCGCGTCGGCCGACGGAGCCGGCGGCACGGCGGCGGGCGACAAGGCCACGCGGGGCGGCACGGGCACGCCCGCGCGACTGCCGCGGTCGCTTCCCGAGGCGCTGGACCACTTCGAGCGCTCGGACGTGCTGCGTGACGCGCTCGGCGAGGCGCTGTTCGAGGCGGTCCTCGCGGTACGCCGCGCGGAGAACGAACTGTTCGCGGGCAGGGCCCCGCAGCAGATCGCCGACGCGACCCGCGGGCGGTACTGAATGCCCCTCACGCTGCCGCCGCTCGTCGACCACCACTGCCACGGGGTGCTCCGCCACGACGTGGACGCGGACGGGTTCGCCTCGTACCTGACCGAGTCGAACGCCCCCGCCGCGCCCGGCACGACCTTCTTCGACACCCAGCTGGGCTTCGCGGTGCTGCGCTGGTGCCCGCCGCTCCTCGGCCTCGACGCCCACTGCCCCGCGGAGCGGTATCTGGAGCGCCGCGGCGAGCTGGGCGCCGAGGAGTCGACCCGGCTGCTCCTGCGGGCGAGCGGTACCGGTACGTATCTGGTGGACACGGGCTTGCCGGGCGATCTCACGGGCCCCGGGGAGCTGGCCGGGCTCGGCGGCGGCGAGGCGGGCGTGATCGTACGCCTGGAGTCGCTGGCGGAGCGCACGGCGGATGCCGGCCAGGACGCGGCGTCGTTCCTCGAGGTGTTCGACCACGCCGTCACTGCCGCCGCCCGCACCGCCGCCGGCTTCAAGTCCATCGCCGCGTACCGCCACGGCCTCGGGCTCGACCCCGACCCGCCGGGTGGCGCGGAGGTGCACGCCGCCGCGGCGCGCTGGCTGACGGACCGGCCTCCGGGCGGCCGGATCACGGACCCCGTGCTGCTGCGCCATCTGCTGTGGTCGGCGGTCCGCACGGGGCTGCCGCTCCAGCTGCACACCGGGTTCGGCGATCCCGATCTGCGCCTGGACCACTGCGATCCGCTGCTGCTGACGGACTTCATCCGGGCGGTCGCGCCCCATGGCTGCCCGCTGGTGCTGCTGCACGGATACCCGTACCACCGGCACGCGGCCTATCTCGCCAACGTGTTCACACATGTGTACGCGGACGTGGGCCTGGCGCTCTCCCACACGGGCGCCCGCGCGGCCGCGGTCCTCGCCGAGGCGCTGGAACTCACTCCGTTCGGCAAGCTTCTCTACTCGAGCGACGCGTACGCGCTCCCGGAGCTGTACGTCGTCGGCGCCCGCGTCTTCGAGGACGCGCTCACCCGCCTCACCGACTCCTGGACCTCGTCCGGCGCCTGGTCCGAACCGGACGCGGCCCGCGTCGCCCGCATGGTGTCCGCGGAGAACGCGGCCCGGCTGTACGGCCTGGTCCCGGCGGGGCCGTGAGGGAGGCCCGGGTCGGCCCGGGTCCCAGCCGCAGCCGGGACCGGGCCTGTGGCCGTGGGGTCAGTCGTCCGGGTCCGCGCGGTCCAGGGCGGGGCGGGGTGCGGGACGGGACTCCGTCAGGAGGTAGTCCGCCGCCGCCGTGTCGGTCACCAGGCTGGTCACCAGCCCGGATCTGAGCACCGCCCCGATCGCCGCCGCCTTGCGCTGGCCGCCGGCGATGGCGACGACCTCCGGGATCCGGCGCAGCCGGTCGGCCTCGACGGTGATGCAGCGTTCGCCCAAGTCCCGGCCGACCCGTCGGCCGTCCGCGTCGAACAGGTGCGCCGACATCTCCGCCGCGACGCCGAGCGAGGCGTAGTGCGAGCGCTCCTCGTCGGTCAGCATGTCGTGCACCGTCGAGATGCCCGGCTCCCAGGAACCGATGGACACGCACGCGACCGTGACCTTGTCGAAGTACTCGAAGGCCCGCGCGATCCCCGTCTGGTTGCGCAGCGCGGCCGCGGTCGCCGGGTCCGGCAGCAGCATCGGCGCGTAGATCGGGTGCGCCTCACCGCCGGACACCTGCGCGGCACGGCGCACCGCCTCCACCGAGCCGCGCTCCGCGGTCCCGGCGTCGTACACCCCCGTGAGCTGGACGACCGTGCACGGCGGCAGCCGGTCCAGGGCCGCCGCCATATGGATCGTCGAGCGGCCCCAGGCCAGCCCGAGCACATCCCCCTCGTTCACCAGCTCGCCGAGCAGCTCCGCGGCCACCTCGCCCAGGTTCTCCGGGTCGGGGGACTCGTCCTCGCCCTCCGTGGGGGACTCGACGACCACCGCGTGCCGCAGCCCGTAGCGGGCGCGGAGCGCGTCCGAGCGCTCCGCGTCCAGCTCGGCGGGAACGCGGATCTCGATCCGTACGAGGTCGCGCTCCAGCGCCGTCTCCAGGACCCGGGCCACCTTGAAGCGGCTGACGCCGAACTCCTCCGCGATCTGGATCTTGGACTTGCCCTCGAGGTAGAAGCGTCGGGCCATGGCCGCCGCCTGCACCAGCTCCGCGGGTCCCATCCGCAGGGCCGACCGTCCCGCCGACATAGCAGACACCGCGATCTCCTCACTGCTGTTCACACTCCGGAACCGCCATCCTGACAGATCCGGGTGATGTTGATCAGCCCAGTCGGGCCCCGTTCACCGAGCTGTGGCTCAGTGGTTGCATGCCCAGGGTGCCGAGGCGATCCTCCGGGCCGCCTGCTCGCGCAGCGCACGGACGGCCTCGGCCGGGTCCTCGGCTCCGTACACCGCGGAACCGGCGACGAAGACGTCCGCGCCCGCCTCGGCGCACTGTTCGATCGTGGCTTCCGAGACCCCGCCGTCGACCTGGAGCCACAGCTCGAGTCCGTGTTTGGTGATGAGCTCCCTGGTACGGCGGATCTTCGGGAGCATGATGTCGAGGAACGCCTGGCCGCCGAAGCCCGGCTCCACGGTCATGATCAGCAGCATGTCGAGCTCGGCGAGCAGGTCCTCGTACGGCTCGATGGGGGTGGCGGGCTTGAGCGCCATCGAGGCGCGCGCGCCCTTGGCCCGGATCTCGCGTGCCAGCCGCACGGGGGCCGCGGCGGCCTCCACGTGGAAGGTGACGGAGCCCGCGCCGGCCTCCACGTACTGCGGTGCCCAGCGGTCCGGGTCCTCGATCATCAGATGGCAGTCCAGCGGGGTGTCCGTGGCGCGGCTGAGCGATTCGACCACCGGGACGCCCAGCGTCAGATTGGGCACGAAGTGATTGTCCATGACATCGACGTGGAGCCAGTCGGCACCTTCGACGGCCTTCGCCTCCTCGGCGAGCCGGGCGAAGTCGGCGGACAGGATGCTGGGGTTGATCTGGGCCATGTGCCAAGACTGCCATGCTCGCGCCCACTTCCCGGCCTCGGTGGGGACGGAAGAGGGCCGTTCCTCGTGACCGGGGGCCGCGCGGAGCGGCGCAGTCCGCCCATTCCCGGCATTCGGGGCCGCCTGAGGGCGGCCCGCCCGCGGGTTCGTCCGTAGAGTCGTCCGGGGGTTGCCTTCACCCCGGACCGACCTGTCTGCCGGATGTCCCCGGTTCCCCGCTCCCTCGATCGTGGTGGTGCTGATCCAGTCGCTCGGATGACTCGGATGACTCGGACTACTCGGGGAGAGAGCACGATGACGCACCGTAGGACCACCGTCCGCCGGACCGCCGTGGCCGCCGTGGCCCTGGCACTCGCGGGAGGCACGGCCGTGGCTCCCGCCCCGGCCTCCGCGGCGCCCTCACCGCACCGGTCGAGGGGGTGTGGCGCACGGACGGTTACGGGACGGTCCTGTCGGTCGACCGGGACGTGCTGCGGCAGTACCAGACGAGCGCCGCCGGCTGTCTGCCCGGCGCGAGCGCCGAGCGCTCGGGCGGCGGCGACCGTTCGGCCTCGTACCGGACCGCGGACGGCACCGTCCTGACCGTGCGCCCCGGCGCACTGCGCATCGCCAGCTCGCCAGGAGAGCGCGGACTGCGGCGCCTGGAATCGCTTCCCGCTGCGTGCGCACGACCCGCGCCGCAGGGGCCGGTCGCCGTGTTCGACATGTTCTGGCAGACCTTCGAGGAGAACTATCCGTTCTTCGCCGCCAAGGGCATCGACCGGCGCGCGGTCCGCGACCGCCATCGCCCGCGCATCGACGCCGGCACGACGGACGCCGAGCTGTTCGCGGTCCTCAGCGACATGGTCCGGCCGCTGTACGACGCGCATGTCCGTATCAGCGCGGGCGAGCAGGGCTTCTTCTACGAGAAGCGTCCCGGTACCGAGATTCCGACCGCGGACATGGACAAGCCCATCAAGGCGTACATCCAGGAGCGGGACCTGGGCGGCCGGCCGCTCCAGGAGTTCGCGCGCGGCCGGATCGGCTACGCGGATCTCCCGGGCGGGCAGGGCTATCTGCGCGTCACGGGCTTCGGCGGCTACACGGAGGCGAAGCCGGAGACGTACGCCGACAGCCTCGCCGCTCTGGACGATGCCCTGGACACGGTCTTCACCCGGGAGCGCACCACCGCTCTGACGGGCCTGATCATCGATCTACGGGTCAACGGCGGTGGCTCCGACAGCCTCGGCCTGCGGCTGGCCGGCCGCCTCACCGACCGCGTCCACTTCGCCTACGCCAAGCGCGCCCGCAACGACGCGTCCGATCCGTCCCTCTTCACCCGCCCCCAGCCCCAGCTCGTCCGCCCGGCGCAGGGCCCGCGCTACACGGGTCCTGTCGCGGTCCTCACCGGCGGTTCGACGGTGAGCGCCGGCGAGACCCTCACCCAGGCGCTGATGGAACGGCCGGGGCGGACCATCCGCATCGGGCAGCCCACGCAGGGCGTCTACTCCGATGTCCTGCCGAGGGCTCTCCCGAACGGCTGGCAGTTCCTCCTGCCGAACGAGGAGTTCCTGACCCGCGACGGCCGGACCTTCGACGGCCCCGGCATCCCCCCGCACCTGACCGAACCGGTCTTCACGGAGGAGGAGTTCGCACGCAACCGCGACTCGGCGTTCGACCGCGCACGCGAGGTACTCCCCCGGTCCGGCTGACCCACGCCCGCCCCGCCCCGACACGGGTCGGGGCGGCGGCGGCTGGGTGCTCAGCTCGGCTGGAAGCCGCCGACCTGGGGCATCTCTCCGGCCAGTCCGAGTTTCCCGGCGGTCAGCTCCACGCTGCCCGTTCCGGTGGGACCGGTGGCGCTCCCGGGCAGGACCCACACCGCGCCGTTGCAACGGTCCTCGCACTCCGCGCCGATGATCACATCGATGCGGCCGTCCGCCCGGACGTCGCCGACCGCGAGCGTGGAACCGAAGGTGTCCCCCTGCTCCGAGACGCCCGGCACCGAAGCGGTTTCCTGGGAGATCTGGTACGAGCCGGCGCCGGGCGTGCCGGTCCTCTTGCCGGGGATGACGACGACGGCTCCGGCACGCCCTTGGCCGTTCTGTGTCTGTCCCGGCACACCGACGACGATGTCGCCGAGACCGTCCTTGTTCAGATCGGCGACAGCGACGGCGGTGCCGAAGTTGTTGTACCTCGTCGACGTGCCGGGCACGCCGGCCGTGTCCTGGGTGATGCGCACCGGTGCTGCCGCGAAACCGTTCGCGCCGCCGTACCAGAGGGTGATCTGACCACCCTTGTGACCGTAGGTGCCGCTGATCGGTTCATCGGGGTCGCCGACGACGAGGTCGTCGTGGCCGTCGCCGTTGACGTCCCCGACGGCAGTGGTGGTGCCGTCGATGCGCAGCGGGTCGCTGAGGGTCGCGGGGTCGACGTACACGAGGCCGCCGCTGTAACCGCCGACCCTGACCGTGGTGATGATCCGCACCGCGCGGCCGTCGTGGCGTATCGCGTAGTCGGTGACGGCGACGGAGGCCGTGTCCCGGTTCCACTGCGACGTGCCGACCGACCCGTCGCGTGTGAAGGTTCCGCTGAACTCGATCGACCCGTCGTACCCGCCGACCAGCACCCGTGGGCCGGAGGTGTCACGCACGGCCGCGACGTCCAGTCCGTAGCGGCCGCCCTTGACCACCGGTACGGGCAGCCCGCTCGCCGCGGCCAGGCCGTTCCGGCCGCCCCACAGCACGGTGACGCCGCCGGCGTTCGCATCGCCGGCCAGGTCCTCGTCGGGCGCTCCCACGACCAGGTCGCTGTAGCCGTCCTTGTCGAGGTCGGCGAAGGCCGTCGAGGCCCCGAAAAGGTCCTGAGGCTCCGCGGCGTCCGGCACACCGGCCGTGTCCTGGGTGATGACGGCCTTGCGCAGGGTGGACACCCCGGTCCTGGAGCCGTAGAGGACGACGACCGCCCCCGCGCCCCGCTTGGTCCCCACATCGGCCGTGGGTGACGGGACCACCAGGTCCTGGTAGCCGTCCCCGTTGAGATCGGCAGGCGCGGCGATGGGCTTCGCCACGGCGGGGGCCACCACGCCCGAGCCGGCCACAGCCGCGCACGCCACGGCCACCGCGGCCGCCAACCTGTGTCTTCGAGTCTTCCCCATCTTCCCCACCCTGTTTCCCCTCCCGATCACCATGTGACAGCGGGAGCGTACGCCCCCGCGCGGCGCCGTCCCGCGCGACCTCCTGCCTGGGCAGTACCGCTACAGCAGCCCGTCGGCGATCGTGCCGAGCGAGAGAGCCGGGAGGAAGTTGAGCAGCGCCAGGATGACGGACGCCGCCGTGGCCAGGACCACGAAGTTGGCTCCCTGGGCGCGGAAGGTGCCCGCGGTGACGATCCCCGGCTGCTGCCCGGCGAGGCGGCCGGCCAGCGCCAGGACGCAGACCATCGGCAGATAGCGTCCGACCGGCATCGCCACCACCATCAGCAGGTTGTGGAAGTCGGTGGCGCCGTTGAAGCCCGCCATCGCACTGCCGTTGCTGTTGGTGTTGCTGGTGTACGCGTAGATGAGCTCGGTCAGTCCGTGCGCACCCGGGTTGCCCATCGACGTCTGGCCGTGGCCCAGCGCGAGCGCGAGACCCACGCACCCGAGGATCACGGTGGGCGGGATCAGCGCGTACACGACGACCCACCGCATCTCCGCGAACCCGATCCGCTTGCGCAGGTACTCGGGCGTGCGGCCGACCATCAGACCACCGATGAAGACGGCCACCAGGACCACCATGATCAGGCCGTAGAGCCCGCTGCCGGTGCCGCCGGGGGCGATCTCGCCGAGCATCATCGCGGCCAGCAGCACACCTCCGCCGAGGCTGGAGAAGCTGTCGTACGCGGAGTTGGCCGCGCCGTCGGCGGAGCCCGTGGCGGCCACGCCGAAGAGCGTGGAGCCCGGGATGCCGAAGCGTGTCTCGGTGCCCTCGTACGGACCGCCGACCGCCTCCGTGACCGTCCCGGTGTGGGTGCTCTGCGCGAGCGAGGCCGCGGCGAGCAGCAGGCCGAAGAGGATGCCGACGACCGTGAGGAGCGTCCAGCTGTGCTTCAGGCCGCCGGTCATCCGGCCGAACATGCGGATGCAGGCCGTGGGGACGAGCAGCATCAGCACGATCTCGAAGGCGTTCGTCCACGCCGAGGGGTTCTCGAAAGGGTGGGCGCTGTTGGCGTTGAAGACACCGCCGCCGTCACCGGAGAAGAGCTTGAGCCCCTCCCACGAGGCCGCCGGTCCCTCGAGCAGGGTCTGCCGGCCCCCCGCGACCGTGGTGACGGTCTGGCCGCCGCCGAGGCCCTGGACCACGCCGCCGGCCATCAGGACCAGTCCGGCGACGACCGCGATCGGCACCAGGACGCGGAAGACGGTGCGCAGCAGGTCGGTCCAGAAGTTGCCGAGATCGCCCGTCGAACGGCGGACCAGGCCCCGGATCAGGGCGAGGGCCGCGCAGATGCCGACGGCCGCCGAGGCGAACGCCTGGACGCCCAGGCCGGCCATGACGGCGAGGTGGCCGGTCGTCGACTCACCCGCGTAGTTCTGCCAGCTGGTGTTGGTCGTGAAGGAGACGGCCGTGTGCAGCGCGAGCCGCCACGGCATGCCCTCGTGCCCCGTCGACCAGGGCAGCCGGCCCTGGACGGTGAAGAGGGCGAAGAGCGCGGCGATGCTCACGAAGGAGAACGCCAGCAGAGCCGTCAGATAGTGCCGCCAGGTCTGCTCCTTGTCCGGGTCGATGCCGCAGACGCGGTAGAGGGCCTTCTCCGCCCGCGCGTGCTTGCCGCCGTCGAGGGCGCGGGCCATGTAGTCGCCGAGCGGGACGTGCAGCCCCACCACCACGGCGAGAACGAGCGATGCCTGGATCCAGGCCGCCATGATCAGGCTCCCTGCTTCGGGGACGGCACCGGGTGGGTGCGGTCGAGCGCGATGTTGAGTTCGACGACGTTGACGCCCGGCTCGCCGAGCACACCGAGCGCCCGCCCGGTGGTGTACCGCGCGATCAGCTCGCGGACGGCGGCCTCGTCCATGGACCGCTCACGCGCGATGCGCGGCGCCTGCAGCTCGGCGTACGCCGGGCTGATGTGCGGGTCGAGACCGCTCGCGCTCGCGGTGACCGCGTCGGCCGGCACCTTCGGGTGCGCAGGTGCCTCACCGCGTACGGGCACGGCCGTGGCGCGGCTGTAGTCCGCGCCGTCCTTGGCGCATTCGACGGCAACATCCTGATAGGAGCCGAGGAACGGCCGTGCGGGGCAGGGCTGGTTGAGGCTGACGACGCGGGTGACTCGTCCGCTCGTGCCGCCGTCGTGGAAGACGCCGAGGACCGCGCCGACGCCGTCGTCCGTGCAGTACGGACGCGAGCCGTCGACGCCTTCGAGGTCGCCGACCGCCTTGCTGCGCCCGCACACCAGGGTCAGCAGGCTCGGCTTGTCCGCGGTGTCCACGACGGACTCCGGGCCCTGGTTGCCGGCCGCGGACGCCGCGGCGTCGTAGCCCGTACCGGCGTTGGAGGGCCGGGACTGGAAGTACCGCGTGAGCGGGTTGCCCTCGGCGTCGGTGAAGGACTGGCCGATCAGCGAGCTGCCGGCCGGCCTGCCGTCGGCCCCGGTGATACGGGAGCCCTCCGCCCTGCCGTCCAGGCCGGGCACCTGGGCGAAGGCCGTCATCGCGAGCGGATAGGCCAGACCGGTCAGCAGCGTGAGGACGAGGACCACCCGGAGCGCTGCGATGTGCTGGGCGAGCCAGTGCGGGATGCGTGTCATGTCAGATCCCCGGGATGAACTGGACGAGGGCGACGTCAATGAACTTGATGGCCAGGAAGGGCGCGACGATGCCGCCGAGTCCGTAGATCCACAGATTGCGGGTGAGCAGGGCCGAGGCGCTGCTGGGCCGGTAGCGCACGCCGCGCAGGGCGAGCGGGATCAGCGCCACGATGACCACCGCGTTGAAGACGACGGCGGACAGGATCGCGGACAGCGGCGAGTGCAGGCCCATGATGTCGAGGCTGCCGAGCCCCGGGTACACCGCGACGAACATCGCGGGCAGGATCGCGAAGTACTTGGCGATGTCGTTGGCGATCGAGAAGGTCGTCAACGCGCCGCGGGTGATCAGCAGTTGCTTGCCGATCTCGACGATCTCGATGATCTTCGTGGGGTCGGAGTCGAGGTCGACCATGTTGCCGGCCTCTTTGGCGGCCGAGGTGCCGGTGTTCATGGCCACGCCGACGTCCGCCTGGGCCAGCGCCGGGGCGTCGTTCGTACCGTCGCCGGTCATGGCGATGAGATGGCCGCCGGCTTGCTCGCGCTTGATCAGGTCGAGTTTGTCCTCGGGGGTGGCCTCGGCGAGGAAGTCGTCGACGCCCGCCTCCTCGGCGATCGCCTTGGCGGTCACGGGGTTGTCGCCGGTGACCATCACCGTACGGATGCCCATCCGGCGCAGTTCGTCGAAGCGCTCGCGCAGCCCGGGCTTGACGACGTCCTTGAGGTGGACGACGCCGAGCACCTGGGCCGAGCCGCCGTCCCGTTCCGCCACGACCAGGGGGGTGCCGCCGGAGGCCGAGACCTCGTCGACGGTCTCGTCCAGCGCCGCCGGGATCTCGCCGCCGTGCTCGCGCACCCAGGCCGCGACCGATGCCGCGGCGCCCTTGCGCAGTTGCCGGCCTCCCCCGCGCTGCGGCCGGAGGGTGTCCCCGGGCAGGTCGACGCCGGACATCCGGGAGGCGGCGGTGAACGGCACCCACTCGGCGCCGTCCACGGTCCGGTCGGTCAGCCAGTGCTTCTCGTAGGCGTACGCGACGATCGAGCGGCCCTCGGGTGTGTCGTCGGCGAGGCTGGACAGCAGCGCGGCCTTCGCGAGGCGCTCCACCGGCACTTGGCCGACCGGCAGGAACGCGCTCGCCCGCCGGTTGCCGAAGGTGATCGTGCCGGTCTTGTCGAGCAGCAGCGTGTTCACGTCGCCCGCGGCCTCGACCGCCCGTCCCGACATGGCGAGGACGTTGCGCTGGACGAGGCGGTCCATGCCGGCGATGCCGATCGCGGAGAGCAGCGCGCCGATGGTCGTCGGGATCAGACAGACCAGCAGCGAGACCAGCACGATGCCGGTGACGCCGTCGGCGGTCAGGGCCGCGGTGTCGGGGGCGGCCGCCATGGCGTCCTTGGAGAAGATCGCCATCGGCTGCAGGGTGACGACCGCGACCAGGAAGACGAAGGTCAGCATGACGAGCAGCAGGTTGAGCGCCAGCTCGTTGGGGGTCTTCTGCCGGTTGGCGCCTTCGACCAGGGAGATCATCCGGTCCAGGAAGCTTCCCCCGGGCTCCTGGGTGATCCGCACGACGAGCCGGTCGGAGAGCACACGGGTGCCGCCGGTGACGGCGCTGCGGTCGCCTCCGGACTCGCGGATGACCGGCGCGGACTCA